>NZ_AQHN01000076.1 GCF_000359745.1 Rhizobium freirei PRF 81 | reverse complement strand
GGGCGGAACGATCACGACCACAACCAGCCAGGTTCAGCAGGGCTCGTCGCTCATTGCCGGCGGCGCCATGCTGATATCGGGTAATCAGGGCGTGCTGATCGGCGGCTCGTCGCTCGCAGCCGGCGGCAATCTCGGCATCGTCTCGACAAACGGCAACATCGCGATCACGGCCTCGCAGGATCAGACCACGAGCCAATCGAAGACGATTGCCGGTGTCGCCACCGGCTACAAGGGTGGAAGTTCGTCCTCGACTGCCGTTACCAGCAACGCGTCCTCGATTATCTCGCAGAATGGCAACGTCACTGTTCAGGCCAACACGGGCAATATCAGCGTCATTGGTTCCGATATCGATGCCAAGGGCGGTGCGGCCAACCTCATTGCCAAGGGCGATATCACCATTGGTGAGGCGACAGATACGGCTTCATCGTCCAGCAGCAGCGGCAAGACAAAGAGCAGCGAAACCACGACAACGGCCGTAGGCTCTTCGATCTCGGGCCAGACCGGCGTCAATATCAGTTCCACTGCAGGTGACGTGACGATTTCGGCCTCTGACGTCAAAGCCGGTGACGCGACCCACACGGCCGACGCCAATATTCAGGCCGCAGGCAATGTCCTCATCGCCTCCGGCAAGGACACGAAGGAAACGACCTCCGACAGCAAATCGAGCGGCTTCCTGTCGTCTTCGAAGACCCACACGCATACCTACGACGAAGATACCGTCGGCTCCTCGATCTCGGCTTCCGGTGATGTCACCGTCAATTCGGGCGGCGCGAGCGTGGTTTCCGGCTCCAGCATCGCGGCCGGCGGCAGCCTCTCCCTGTCCGGCTCGGCGGTCACTGTCATGGGTGCCGAGGAGGAGCATGAGAGCGACAAGCAGATCAAGAAATCCGGCATTGGCGTCGGTTCTGGCGGTGGCTTCATCTCGATTTACGGCAGCCACAGCAAGTCGATCACTGAGAGCTCCACCGACAATGTCGGCTCGACGCTTTCCGCAGCCAACGGCAACATCACGCTCAATGCCACCAAGGGTGATCTCAATATCATCGGCTCGTCGGCAACGGCGGTTAATGGCGACGTAAGCGGCAAGGCGGCCGGCGATATCAACATCCTGCCTGGCCATGAGAGCGATCAATCCTCGAAGAGCGACAAGCGCTCCGGCTTCGGCATCCAGGTCTCCACCAACGGCGGCGGCGCCTCGATCGGCATCGGGGTAGGGCGCTTCACCGATCAGGTCAACCAAAGCGCCGAGACCAATGCGGTGTCGACGATCAAGGCAGGTGGAGACATCAACCTGACCGCCGGCAATACCTTCAACGATCAGGCCGGCCAGATCGCCGCCGGTGGTGGCGTCACCATCGTCGGCAAGAACGGCGTCAACATCCTCTCCGGCAATGACATCACCAATTTCGATGAGGTGGCCACCAGCTTCTTTGCCGGCGTCAGTGTCGGCGTGTCGTCTAGCTTCGTCGGCGCAGGTCAGAGCATCGAGAACCTCGCCTCCAAGATCGGCAAGGTGACGGATGGCTATTCGGCTGCCAATGTCGCCTTTGCCGGCATGAAAGCCTATCAGGCGCTCTCAAATCTCACGGACGGCGTCAATGCCGGCAATCTCGCCTCCGTCTCCCTGACGGCCGGCTTTACCTATTCGAAGAACGAGACTTCGGTGTCGACGTCAACGCCGGTGCTGCCGACAATCTCGGGCAATTCGGTCGATATCTCGACAAATGGCGACTTCACCAGCCGAGGCCTGCAGATTTCCGCGACCGCCAATCCGGACCATGCCGCCGATCCAATGAACGGAAGCGTGCTGATCTCTGCGAACAATATCGACATGGCCGGTGCTCAGGCAACATCCAATGCCTCCTCGCGCAGCGAGTCGGCCGGCGCCAGCATCGGCGTTTCCATCGGCGTCGGTATGGACGGCGCTACGGGCATCACGCCGACCGCCAGCGTCTCCGCTGGTCAAGCGAAAGCGTCGACCTCATCGACGACGCAGGTTGTCTCAACCGTCAGCGCCACGAACAACATCACCTTTGTCTCCAAGGGCGACACGACGCTCAACAATACCGTCTTCACCGCCGATACGATCGACGGCGATGTCGGCGGCAATCTCAATATCGTCTCGACGCCGAACACCGGCAGCCAGTCGAACAGCTCGTCGTCGCTCGGTTTCTCATTCACCGGACCGACGATTGGCAAAAGCGACGATGGTTCACCGTTGCTGACGGCAGGCAATGTCGGCACGGCACTCGGCGGTTTGACCCTCGGCGGCGTGCAGCCGGGCTTTGGCTCCGGCAAGGGCTCGACGAACTGGGTCGATACGCCGGCCGGCCTCTATTCCACCGGTGACCAGAACATCACCGTCCACAAGAACACCAATCTCGCCGCATCCGGCCTGATTTCCACCGATGGTCAGATCAATCTCGACACGGGCACGCTGACCTGGTCCGACTTTGTCGGCACGCAGAAATATCAGGGCTATCAGGTCAATGCCGATATCGACCTCTATTCCGGCAACGATGCCAACGGCAAGACGACCAACAATTCGAGTGCGGAGGGCAAGTATCAGCTCGACGATGTCGAGCAGTCGGTCAAGGCGACGATCTCAAGCGGCGGTGCGGCGGGCAATGTCACCATCCGCAATGCCGACCAGCAGGCGTCGCTTGAGCAGAGTGGCGCCACCCGGCCGGTCGGACAGATCAACGCCGATCCTGCGCAACAGAACGTCATCACCAAAGACAAGCATATTGTCGAAAGCTTGTTGCATGGAGATGAGCCGCTTTTGGTAAAATTAGATGGAACTATAATGAACGGAAATACTAGAATTCTCGCGCTTCAAAGCCGTGGATACGATGTAAACAGCCTTATACCACGACTGGGGTCAGGCAATATATACGCGAGTCAGCCACTGTTCCCATTGGATTGACATATTTGCGAAAGAGGTGTCCCCATGTTCGCTATAAATCTTATCTATGAACTTACGATCTCTGAACGGGACTTCAGAAGTGATGAAATAGCTTACGCTGAGAAGTTTATGAAAGCCATTCATGTGGTTGCGTCGATGGCACGGTCACATAAAGACGACATAGAAATTTTGTCGTATGTTGAAGATTTCTACGTGCTTGACCTGAAAGACCGCGCGAGATTCAGCGTTCTAAGACAGAGATTAAATATCTAGTGTTGATTTCCGAATTACGGTGACAGTGCATTCAATAAGATTCCAGATTTGACCAAAGCAAGCAAATGCTCGTCTTGCTCGGGTCGTCGTCGCCGATAACCTCACACTCGACATGCGCGGCACGCCGTTCCAGCGCCGCGTCTGGGAGAAGCTGAAAGCGATCGCCGCCGGTCGCACGGTGAGCTACACCGAGCTGGCTCATTGGCTGAGCCCGCTTGCCAATCCGCGGGCCGTCGCAAATGCCTGCGCCGCCAACCCGATAGCGCTGGCCATTCCGTGCCATCGTGTTGTCCGCTCCAATGGCGATCTGGCCGGCTATCGCTGGGGCATCGAGCGCAAGCGCGCGCTGATCCGTCGGGAGGCGATGGCATGAGACAGCCAATCGTCGACTTCATCGCCCCGGCCTCTATGGATTCGTCCGTAGAGACGCGGGTTGCCGCCTATGATTGGAGGGCACTCGCCGTTGAATTGGACAGCTACGGCTGCGCGGTTCTCCCGAAGTTGCTCACGCCGCAGGAGTGTCGCGAAATCGCGGCACTCTATCCCGATGAGAGCCATTTCCGTAGCCACGTCATTATGGCGCGGCACGGCTTCGGGAAAGGTGAATATCGCTACTTCAAATATCCGCTACCAGATCTGATCGGCGGCATCCGCACGGCACTCTATCCGCACCTCGCCGGCGTCGCCAATAACTGGAACGAGCGGATGGGCGTGGATCAGCGTTTCCCCGCGGACCACGCCTCGTATTTGCAGCAATGCCACGACGCAGGCCAGGCCCGGCCGACGCCGTTGCTGCTTCAATATGTTCCGGGCGACTTCAATTGTTTGCACCAGGATCTCTACGGTGATCTCTGGTTCCCGATCCAGGTGGCGATTCTGCTGTCTGAGCCGAGCCGTGACTTCACAGGCGGTGAATTCGCTCTCACCGAGCAGCGGCCGCGGATGCAGAGCCGCGTCGAGGTGGTGCCGATGCGCCAGGGTGACGCCGTCGCCTTTGCTGTCCACAATCGGCCGGTCCAAGGAACGAAGGGCAATTACCGCGTCAATCTGCGTCACGGCGTCAGTCGTATTCGCTCTGGCATGCGTCACACTGTCGGGATCATTTTCCACGACGCGCGCTGAGTTCGCGAAACTGGCGCCGCACTTCTCGCGGCGCCGCGCTTGCAGAAGCCCGAACGAGGTGCCTTAACGCCTGCAACCTAACAAGAACAATGATCGAGTTGCGCGAACCGGGTGCACTCTTGTGGCTCTCGAATTCGGCAAACTCCGCAAAGCTGCGTCGAGCTTCGATGCGGTGATCCAGATGGGAGCGTGCTAGCGGGGGGTATTGTCGGCGAGTGAGAATTGGGCCAGGAGATGCATGATTATCCCATCCACCGCCTTTCCGACTTTCCGCCGATCCTCAATTCGATCTTCGACCTATGTGCGCGCCATTTGATGGTTGCTTGTCGCTGACAGCCACGGCCGGGCGGGTGAATGCGAAGCGATGATCGCTGGTGTCATGAGTTTGCAGCAGGACGATGGCGCAACCAAGCACCACGAAAGCAAAAACCTGGCTCATGAACTTCCGTGATTACCGCGATGAAAATACGAAAATGCTAATATAAACTCTCTAAATAAAGCTCCTGATGTGATAAAATCGGCGGCCGGCTCGAGGAGGAGATGCCGGTCGACATTTCGACTTGTCGCAGAGTGGTTCGCATGGGTGTCGAAGTAGCGTTTCCGCCATGCCGGAAAGGGTGAGGCCCCCCGAAGAAGGCCTCTGGATAACTGCTCGGAATGGGAGGTGTACAATGCTTCGCAAATTGTTTCTCACCTTGGCTATTGCGGCGTCCGCACTCGCGATCAACGGAGTAGCATGGGCCGACATTACGATCCTCGTGCCATCAGGCAGCGAGGGCGACGGTCTTAGGGCCGCTGCCAACGACTACGCGAAGATGAAGGGCACGAAGGTGGAGGCCGTCCAGGCGCCTTATGCCAATGTGTTCGAACAGGGCGCCAATGCCGGCGCAACCAAGTCCGGCGTCTTCGATATCATCCTAATGGACGATCCGTGGATTCCGTTTTTCGCCGAGAACGGACATCTGGAGGATCTGACGGCTTTCTTCAAGAAGGCCGGAATGGCGGGACCGGACAGTGATTTCCTTTCGAAGTCGCTGGCGGTCTGCCGCAACCCCTACAATACGGGACCCTATGTGTGCCTGCCCTATGTGGGAAATGCGCAGATGTTCTTCTATGACGCCGCCAAGTTCAAGCAAGCCGGCGTCGACGTCCCAAAGACCTGGGATGACGTGCTGAAGGCGGGCAAGATGCTGACCAAAAGCGGCGGCGGCCGTTATTACGGCTACGTCTTCCGCGGAGGTCAGGGCAACCCGGTGGTTGCCGATTTCATGCCGATCTTCTGGTCCTACGGCGCGGATATGTTCAACGCCGACCGGACCAAGGTGACGATCGACACGCCCGAAGGAGCCGCCGCCATGAAGACGTTCATGGCGCTCCGCGATATCTCACCGAAGGGGGTCGAGAGCTATAACGCCAACGAGGTCGGCACAGCGCTTGCCGCCGGCACGGCCGCTTCGTCGATCAACTGGCCGAACTGGGTTGCGACCTTCGAAGATCCGAGTCAGTCGAAGATGGTCGGCAAGATTTCCTATAGCCCCATTCCCGCTGGAACCAAACCGGGAAGCTCGGAAATTGGTCACTGGACCATGGGCATCATGTCCGCTTCCAAAAACAAGCAGGAAGCCTTCGACTTCATGATCTGGGCGACCTCCCGGGAGCAAATGAAGATTTCCGCCGAGCGCGGCAATCCACCTGTCCGGACCTCGGTCTTCACCGATCCGGAACTGACCTCGCAACAGAAGTTCCGGCACTATCCGGTGTTGATGACGGCGATCCAAGCCTCTACTCCTCGTCCGCGTCACCCGAAGTGGCCGGAGATCGAGAATGCCTTCGGCATCGAGCTTTCCAAGGCGGTAGCGGGCACGATCACACCGGAAGAGGCCTTGAAGAACGCGCAGGCGGCGGTCCAACAGATTACGGGCCTTAAATAAGCAATGTGCTGCGACACGAGCGGGGTTTTCGGACGCCGCTCGTGTCGCGGAGCTGGCAATGGCCTTCGGCGACCGTGAATCCGACAGTTAAGGCGTGCCGGGGCGGGCTTTGCGGGAGAGATCAATGTTGAAGGTCGAAAGCAGCATCTTGACCGCGCAGCTCCAGATGGGTGGCGGTCTGGAGCGATGGGCGGAACGTCACCTGCGCTTCCTCATGCTTGCGCCGACGGTCCTCATACTGCTGGGCCTGACGATCTTTCCCAGCGTCTACATGTTCTATGCAGCGGTTCACAAAATCAGCCCGAATCCCGATCTGCCCTGGGAGTTCGTCGGTGCCGGCAATTTCGTGCGGCTTCTTTCCGACGCGCAATTTCACGTCGCGCTCCGGAACACCATCGTATTCACAGTCGCGGCGGTGGTGACTGAATTCCTCCTTGGTCTCGGGCTGGCGCTACTGCTCGATAAATTCATCCGCCGGCTGACCTTTCTGAAGACTGTCCTGATGATCCCCATGATGCTGCCGCCGATCGCGGTCGCGATCACATGGAAGCTCATCTACGAGCCGCAGTTCGGTGTCCTGAACGAAATCATGTTCCGCCTCGGCCTACCATTGCAGGCATGGGCCGGCGACGTGAACCTCGCGATGTTCTCGATCATCGTCGCCGATGTCTGGCAATGGACACCGTTCATATTCCTTCTGATGTTGGCCGGGCTGGCCAGCCTCCCGGTCGAACCCTACGAAGCCGCCGCACTCGACGGCGCCTCGTCCTGGCAGCAGTTCTGGGACCTGACGCTGCCCTTCCTTAAGCCGGTGATCGCTATTGCCTTGCTCCTGCGTGTCATGGATGCGTTGCGTCTTTTCGATCTGGTCTTCATCCTGACGGGGGGGGGCCGGCCGACAGGACCAAGGTCTTGAGCCTTTATATCTATCAGGTCGCCTACCGCTTCGCCGATCCAGGCTACGCGGCGGCGATGTCGCTTTTCGTGCTGTTTGTGACGATCATTCTGAGCACTTGGTTCATGAAACGCATGCGGCTGGCGGAATGACCATGACGCTGGCAAAAACCATACATGCGCGCAGCCGTACCAGAGAGATGCTCATCCGCCTGTCGGCCTATCTGACGATCTCTGTCGCGCTGGTCGTCACGCTTTTTCCCATCTATTGGATCGCGTCGAACTCATTCAAGTTTGATATCGACATTTTCGCCGTGCCGCCGGAGTGGCTACCCCGAAACCCGACGCTGAAACACTACGATGAAGCGTTCATCCAGCGTCCGTTCCTGCGCTACGCGCTGAACAGCTTTCTCGTCGCCGTGGGAACGACCGTCGTTTCCGTGACCTTCGGCACCATGGCTGGCTATGCCTTGGCACGGTTCAGTTACCCGTGGCAGTGGCGGAAGCAGATTTCGTTCTGGATCCTGTCGACGCGCATGATGCCGCCCATCGTCAGCATCATTCCACTCTACCTGTTCTTCAACTATTTCGACATGCTCAACACGAAGTCGGCTCTCATCGTCGCCTACACCGCCTTCAATCTGCCCTTCGCGACGTGGATGATGAAGAGCTATTTCCAGGATCTTCCGGTCGAACTGGAGGAAGCAGCGATCGTCGACGGCGACACGCGGTGGGGCGCATTCCTGCATGTGGCGTTACCCCTTGCCCGGCCCGGGCTTGCGGCCACCGCCATCTTCTGCCTGATCATCTCGTGGAACGAATTTCTGTTGTCCCTCATCATCACGCTCACCGAGCAGTCGCAAACACTGCCGATCGGCATTGCCGGGCGCGTGACACAGTACAACACCTATTGGGGCGAAATCAGCGCAGCGGGTTTCATGGCCTGCGTGCCGATCGTCATTTTCGCCTTCATCGTCCAGAAGCATCTCGTCCGGGGATTGTCCCTGGGCGCCGTCAAAGGTTGAGATCTATGGCGTCCGTCACATTCAGAAACGTCAGCAAGAAGTTCGGCGAATTTGTTGCTGTAACGAATTTCAACCTTGAGATCATGGACAAGGAGTTTCTCGTTCTGCTCGGCCCCTCCGGCTGCGGCAAGACGACGACCATGCGCATGGTTGCCGGTCTGGAGGAGGCGACGTCGGGCGATATCTACATCGATGCGGATCGCATCAACGGTGTCCTGCCCAAGTATCGCGACGTCGCGATGGTCTTCCAGTCATATGCTCTCTATCCACATCTTACTGTTGAGGACAATATCGGCTACCCGCTGAAGATCCGCAAAGTGCTGCCTGCCGAACGCAAGCGACAAATAGCCGAGGTCGCGCGGCGTGTGGAACTCGACACGATGTTGTCCCGTCTGCCGAAGGAACTCTCCGGCGGCCAGCGCCAGCGCGTGGCACTCGCCCGCGCGATTGTCCGCACGCCACGCGTCTTTCTGATGGACGAGCCGCTGTCCAATCTCGACGCCAAGCTTCGCACCCAGATGCGCGCCGAGCTGAAACACCTTCAACATGAGCTGCAGGTCACGACGATCTACGTCACCCACGACCAGATAGAGGCGATGACACTTGCCCACCGCGTGGCCGTGATGAACAAGGGCGTGATCGAGCAGCTTGGGACGCCGCGGGAAATCTACAACGATCCGCGCACTCTCTTCGTTGCCGGATTTATTGGCTCGCCGCCGATGAACCTTATTCCTGGAGAAGTGAAGGACGGCGTGTTCGTGAGTGCCGACCTCAGGGTCGGGGGTATCGGTCGGGCAAACGTCTCCCGAGCCGTGCTCGGTGTCCGCCCGGAGGACGTCCATCCGGCCGAAGCCGGTGATCTGGACGTCAATCTGGTTGCGCCGATCTATTCGGTGGAACTCACCGGGGAGAATACGCTCGTCAGCCTCCGGTTGGGCGGCCAGCTCATAACCTTACGCGCCGATAAGAATTTCACCGGTCAGATCGACCAGCAGATCGGCGTCAAGGTCGCGACGGATCGCGTGTTTCTCTTCAATGGCGAGACTCAAGATCGTGTTGACTTCTAGCGTTTGGACGGCGGCGATGGTGATCGCCCTTGCATTCCCGGCGGCCGCTGCTGATGCCGGCCCTATCGCCGGAAATCCGCTGATCGAAATTCCTGCCGGCGCGTTCGTCTTTGGGCGCGACGACGGCCCCGAAAACGAACGTCCCCGCCGCGCGCTGGAGGGTCGGGCGTTCGCGATCAATCGCACCGAAATCACGAACCGGCAATATGGACGCTTCGTCAATGCCACCGGTCATCGCCCGGCCTTCTACGCAAATCACCCGATCTTGGGATTGGACGATAGGCCGGTCGTCGGGGTAAGTTGGGGAGACGCCGACGCTTTTTGCCATTACTACGGGTTGGAGCTGCCGTCGGAGCCGCAATATGAGAGGGCGGCGCGAGGAACGAAGGGCGACGCGTTTCCATGGGGCGACGCCCCGCCAGACGAAACGCGGGCAAATTCCGGAGCGGATGTCTGTTGCTCTGGCGACGCGCGAGACGGATATGCGATGACCGCACCGGCGGAGTCCTTCGCCGCTGGAGCGAGCAAAGAGGGCGTCCTCAATCTCGTCGGCAATGTCTGGGAGTGGACCCGCGATCTCTACGCGCCGTATGAAGGCGGGACGGCGCCAGGGAGCGCCGGGCCGTATCGCGTGCTTCGCGGTGGTTCCTGGAATAGCGATCCAGACCACCTTACGACGACCTATCGCCTCGCCTATGATCCGGAATTCCGGTTCTCAGCCAATGGTGGCTTCCGATGCGTCCGTTCTACGCCTTGATTATCGTCACTGGTCTCCTGTTTCTGGCAGTCGGTGCTGGCGCCGAGCCAACGGCTGCGCCCGGCTACGCGCTCGAGACCTTCAGCATGCCGGGTGCGGCCTTCGCCGGCCTATCCCGCGACGCGGGGGGCTTGCTCGTCAGCGATCTCGCCAGTGGCAGGCTCTACCGGCGCGGCGCGGACGGCAAGCTTGTCGCATTCGGTCCGGTATTTCCGCACGGCCTCGACGTGATGGGCGACCCGAGCGGTCCTTATCATGTCGTCCGCGCCGGCGATGTCCTTGTCGTCGCCCAGGGTGCGACGCCCGTCAATTCCGACGAGGGTTCGTTTGACCACGCCCTCGTTGCGCTCGACGCCGCTGGTCAGGCCCGTGTCATCAGCAACGATTTCTGGAATCCGTTCGACTTCGTCGTGGCGGGCGGAACCTACTATGTGATCGATTCCGCTCGAAACAGTGTCGAACGCGTGCAGGCGGACGGCCGAAAAAGCACGCTCTTGACATTCCGGCGGATGAGGGAAGCGGCCACGGCGCTGCACAGCCTTTCGCCGACGGAGTTCACGCAAGGCAACAGCTACGAAGTGGACGCGGTGCCGACCGGCATCGCCCTTCACGACCAGCGCCTCCATATTGCGCTGTTTGGCGGCTTTCCTTTCCTTGCCGGTGCTGGAAAGATCGTTTCGATTCCCGAAGTCGGCGATGCATCGGAGCCGCAGCTTGACGTCGAAGGACTGAATGCGCCCGTGAGCATCGCCTTCGATAATGATGGAGATATGCTTGTCCTCGAACACGGCACCTACAACCAGAAAGAAGGTTTCCTGAAGGGTAGCGGGCGATTGCTCAAGCTCAATAAAACAACGCACGACCGAGAGATCATTCTCGACGGCCTGACCCGGCCAGTATCCGTTCTCGCCTGGGACGAGCGGCGGTTCGTCGTTTCCGAGCTGGGCGGCACGCTCTATTTTCTGACACGCGAATCTGCTCGCTGACCACCGGCGCGAATGCGCATCGAGGCACAGCGGCTGTCGTACGGTACGTAAATGGGGGAACGCGTGCGGAAGAGCGTTATCTGACCGGGTGTCCTTGCGGGCGCGCACGTTCATGCAACGGAGTTTATAAGTGATTTCAATGCTCGCTTCGGTAAGGAGCCGCGCAATTTTTCAACTACACGAGAACGCCGTGCGTTCATTTGAACGCACAAAGGTCGCTCTAACCTTGTGAATCTAGAGACCAAGGGTCGAACCTAGGTCGAACTTTGATCAATAAGAAAATAGTGCCTCTGGCGCCTTGCCGCGGTTCAGGGCATCCTATGACGGCTGAAAATTGTGTGTATGGCAGTTGGAGGAAGGCCGATGCGCTGCTTTACCGTGCTTGGACCCTCGCAGACCGGAAAATCGACAGTCGTGGAAAAGCTCGGCTCGCTGGAGGGGGCGCCGAGAAAATCCAGCTCCCCTTATGGATTGAACCTCACAGAATTCACCTTCGGAAACGAGGCGTGGTGTGCGCTGGATGCGCCAGGACCCAACGAAGCGTTGGCGCATGCACAGCAAGCGCTTCTTGCCAGCGACGCCTGCATCCTGTGTGTTTCATCGGCACCCGAGGAGGCTGTGCTCGCCGCGCCCTATCTGCGGATAGTCGAAGCCTCGGGGACGCCTTGCATCCTCTTCGTCAACCGGATGGACGAGCCGAGAGGGCGGCTGAGGGACGTGGTCGCCGCTCTTCAGGACTACGCCAACCACACCCTTTTGCTTCGCCAGATCCCGATCCGCGAAGGGGACAGGATCACAGGCAGTTGCGATCTGATTTCGGAACGGGCGTGGCGCTACCGGGAAGGCCAGACTTCGGCGCTGATCGCAATCCCCGAAAGCACCGCCGAACGCGAGCACGAAGCGCGCACCGAGCTCCTGGAACACCTGTCCGAATTCGATGACTGGCTTCTCGAGGAACTGATCGAGGACCGCGAGCCACCCAGCGACGCGCTCTATGCCATTTCATCACGGGTTCTCAGGGAAAACAGGATTATCCCGGTCCTGATCGGTGCTGCAAGTCACGGCAATGGCATGATGAGGCTGATGAAGGCGCTGCGCCACGAGGCGCCGCCGGTCGGGGTTCTTCGGCAGCGTCTCGCTCATGCGGGAACTATCGATGAAGGCAAGCTGATGGCCGTGAGCTTCCATGCCTATCATCGCCAGAATGTCGGCAAGACGGTGCTCGTGCGCGCACTTGGTGAGGGACTGCGGCAAGGCGCGTCGCTGGGCGGCTCCAGCCTTGGCGCCGTGCAAAATCTCGCAAACGGGCGTTCCAATTCGGCGGTTCTGCCTACGCCGGGGGATGTCTTCGCGACGGTCAAGTCCGACCATCTGCCCGTCCCTTCGCTGTTGACATCAGGCGCGGTAGTCGCCCCGCCTGAGTGGACGGAACCACCCACGCCGATGCTTGAAAGGATCCTAATTCCGGGCAGCGAGCGCGATGAAAACAAGCTTTCCGAAACGCTGGCAAAACTTTCCGAGACGGATCGCGGCCTGAAAGTCTTGCAGGAGGAAGGCACAGGCGCTCAGATCGTCCGCGCCCAGGGGCCGGTGCATCTGCGTGATCTCTGCCGAACGCTGTCCGATGTCTTTCACATCTCAGTGACCGACCGAACGCCCAGCCCGATCTACCGCGAGACGATCACGAAATCATCGGAGGTTCATTACCGCCATCGCAAACAGACCGGCGGTGCCGGGCAATTCGCGGATGTGAAGCTGAGCATTCACCCCAATGAGCGCGGCCAGGGCTTCACCTTTGGCGAAACCATCAAGGGTGGCGCCGTTCCGCGCAATTACATCCCCGCCGTCGAAGCGGGCGCGCGCGAAGCGATGGAGAAAGGACCGCTAGGCTTCGAGGTCATCGATGTCGGCGTAACGCTATCAGATGGTCAGCACCATACCGTCGACAGTTCGGAACACGCCTTCCGGACTGCGTCGAAAATGGGAGTGCGTCAGGCGCTTTCCGAAGGATCGACCGTCTTGATGCAGCCGGTCTTCCGCAGCGAGATTCACATTCCATCGGTCTATTCGGGCAGCCTCGTCCAGATCGTCTCCGCTCTCAACGGCCAGGTTCTCGGCTTCGACCGGGATGAAACCGCCAAGGGATGGGACATCTTCCGGGCGCTCGTTCCGGGCAGCGCACTTGACGATCTGGCGCGGGCGCTGCGCTCGGCGACGCAGGGCATTGGTTATTTTTCCAAGACCTTCGATCATTTCGAGGAGCTATACGGCAAGGAAGCGGACGCCATCGTGAGAGCACACGAGACATCAGGCGTCGCACACTGAAACGTTCGCACCACTTCATGCTCGTCCGTAGAGGCCCACCGGCTCTGCGGGATGGATACGTACGGCTGCTCATACCAGCGGGCACTGATCACGACCGACGAGCCCATTCGCGCAGACCGATGGACATGATTTTCCGGGTTGATCGACACGCTTGTTCCAGGCGGCGCAGCAATGTTCGACGATGTCTTTGTGTTCATTTGCGTCGCGATCTTACCCAGTTTTGCATTTCGCCGTGACCCTGTTGCGATATCGATATGGCAAACTCGTCAATGGGTTCACGACGACTGAATGGATCAACGTCAAATCGAATACGGGTCAGAGCGTTGTGAAACTCGACATTTGCCGGATTGGTTCGGGAATAAGGGCGCGTTTGGTTTCGTCAAACGGCCGTTGCTGGCACTATTTCTCGATGTTGTGTGAATGCAGGAGGGGTTCTCGCCTTAAAGTTTGGCTGCGCCACCATATATTATAGAACATGGATATTCAGCGATCTATAGCGCCGCACTTGAGACCTTGGCGTCGCATGTCGTCCGTTCTCGCTTTGGTGCTGGCTTTGGTATCCGCATTAGGCCTGACCGCCTTGCCGACCCCGGCGGCGGAGCGTGTGGCCATCGTCGTGAAGATCAATGGCGCCATCGGCCCGGCAATGGCCGACTATGTAAGTCGCGGCCTTGAACGGGCCGGCGAACGCGGCGTGAGCCTGGTCGTGCTGCAGATCGATACACCGGGCGGTCTCGACACGTCGATGCGAGACATTATCAGGGCAATCCTCGCCTCGCGCGTGCCTGTGGCGGGATTTGTCGCGCCGAGCGGGGCAAGGGCCGCCAGCGCCGGCACCTATATTCTTTACGCCAGCCACATCGCGGCAATGGCGCCGGGCACCAATCTCGGCGCGGCAACTCCGATTGCAATCACCGGCGGACCTTTCGGTGGCGGCGCGGAACCCGACAAAGGCACCTCGAATCCTCCGGATAGCACGCGAGGGCAGTCTCCCCGCGATCCCGGCGAAGCGAAGGCGGTCAACGATGCGGTGGCCTATATTCGCGGCCTTGCCGAGTTGCGCAATCGCAACGCCGATTGGGCGGAACGAGCCGTGCGCGAAGCTGCAAGCCTTTCATCGAGCGCTGCCGTGCGCGAGCACGTAGTCGATTTCACTGCAGCGACGATCGAGGATCTTCTCAAGCAGGCGCAGGGGCGCACGGTTCGGGTCGGCCAGACGGATGTCCAGCTCGATACCGCGGGTCTTGCCGTCGAGGAATTCGAGCCGGACTGGCGGACGCGTCTGCTGTCCGTGATCACCGATCCGAACATTGCGCTCATCCTCATGATGGTCGGCATCTATGGGCTGATCTTCGAATTTCTCACCCCGGGAACATTCGTTCCCGGGACCATCGGCGGCATCTGTCTGCTGCTTGGACTTTATGCGCTGGCATTGCTGCCGGTGAGCTACGCCGGCATCGGACTGCTCATCCTCGGCATCGGACTAACTGTGGCTGAGGCACACTCTCCAACCTTCGGCGCACTCGGTGTTGGCGGCGGGGTTGCGGTGGTGCTCGGTGCAGCCATTCTGTTCGATACTGAAATACCCGGCCTGCAAGTGTCCTGGACCGCATTGGGCAGCCTTGCCGTCGCCAGCCTGCTTTTCAGCCTGCTCGTTGCCCGCGTCGCATTCATCTCGCGCTGGCGGCAAGTCGTCACCGGCTCGGAGCAGATGATTGGTATCTCGGGCACGGTTGAAAGCTGGGCAGACACGTCGGGTTACGTCATCGCGCATGGCGAGCGCTGGAAGGCAGCGTCTACCGAGGCGTTCAGCCCCGGCGATGATGTCAAGGTAATCGGGCGAAGCGGGCTGACGCTGCAGGTCACGCGGCGCTCCTAGGCGGCCTAAAGGTCTTCGGAAACAGGAGGAAAAGTCATGGGTGTGTTTGCAGATCTCGCCTCATATCTTGTGGCCATCATTGTTTTGCTGATCATCATTGCCGTGGCGATCAAGATCCTGCGAGAATACGAGCGCGGCGTCGTTTTCACGCTTGGCCGCTTCACTGGTATCAAGGGACCAGGATTGATCCTGCTCATTCCTTACGTCCAGCAAATGATACGGGTCGACCTGCGCACGCGGGTACTCGACGTACCCAGCCAGGATGTCATCTCGCATGACAACGTCTCGGTCCGTGTCAGTGCGGTCATCTATTTCAGGGTCATCGATCCTGAAAAGTCGACGATCCAGGTCGCGGACTTCATGATGGCGACAAGTCAGCTTGCTCAAACGACATTGCGCTCGGTGCTTGGCAAGCACGACCTCGACGAGATGTTGGCTGAGCGCGACAGGCTCAATGAAGACATCCAAAAAATCCTCGACACTCAAACAGACGCCTGGGGTATCAAGGTCGCCAATGTTGAGATCAAGCATGTCGACATCAACGAATCCATGATCCGCGCAATTGCGCGCCAAGCCGAAGCCGAACGCGAGCGTCGCGCTAAGGTCATCAATGCCGAAGGCGAGCAACAGGCGGCTGCCAAACTGCTCGAAGCAGCCGAAATCCTGGCCAGGCGACCGGAGGCAATGCAGCTTCGCTATTTGAGCACGTTAAACGTTATCGCCAATGAAAAGACGTCGACGATCCTGTTTCCCTTCCCGATGGAACTCGCCAGTCTCCTTTTGGCCAAGATGGAACAACCGACGAAGTAGTCGAATGCTGGAGTTTCATCCTACGATTGCTCACAGCCGTCGTCCGCGACCGCGCCTGCGTGTGAAACCGCGCCTTTGTTCATGCTGCAAGGATTTCGAACTGCTCTGCGATCGAGGACGCGGATTATAGGCAAACCCCGTCTGCCTAATGCGCCGATGATCCTGCTCGATCCGGTTGCTGAGATACCGGCTCTTGCGGATGCGGATCGGCTTCAGCGCGCGTCGCGATTGTCTCACTTGAATGCCGCCTCCTTCCCGTCTCCCGAGGAGAAGGGTCAGGCGTTGGCACAGATTTATCAGACCCTCACTGAAATGTACTCCAAGAGCAACCGACCGGCAGACATGGCCGGCTCCTGACGACTCAGGATCAATGATGCACCATCACACCCGGGGACTACACGCCTAGTTTCCAACAATTGTCAGCGCCGTGACGTCGCCCCATACAGGTAGGTGAATAACGGCGGTACCTGCCGGAAGAAAATCACCAAAGGTCAGCTTGACGTGCCGTCCTTGGTTTGCGTCAATCCGCTTTTGCACGGCCGCGCCCTTTCCGATGATCTGCACAGCGTCGATGGTTTCCTTCTCGGCGCCATCATTCTGGTTTGGATCGTAGAAGCAGATGGGCCGATCAAGTTTCAGCGTGTCGTAGTTCTCGGTGTCTCCGGTCGGCAGTTCGGCGATCTCATGACGAATGATGCCAGTAAACCGGTATCCAGAACTGTCCTTAGCAGCGATGCAGCTCGCACCGTTCGCCTCCGCCGACAGCGCCAATGTCACGGCAAGGATTGTTCCGCCGAATGACCAGAGCCGTTTTGAAAACATATCCATGCTGTCTACTCCCGACAGGTTATGATGCCGTCATATCGGCGACGGTAGCCCGATATCAGAATGCGATTTTCTGATCGGCATTTTCGGTGGCGAAGGGGTGCTGACATTTGCAACCTGCGGCATCGGAATTGGTTCGCTTTCACGGTGTTTGTACAGATAATGATTGCGTGAGAGGATGGGGTTTGCAAGCGTGTTTTATGATTAAATTGGGAAGCCGTACCGCGTGTTTCTGGAGCGATGTTAGGCGAAGTCCATCGTGACCGCGGAATGGGCGTCAGCGGGCCTCTACGGCGGAAACGCCACAAAAATCGGCTGCTTGAAAGAGATCGGGTCCCATCCCGTCGTTTTGGGCGGGCTTTGACGCCGCCAACCAGCGTTGGATGGAAACTTCACAAACCCACAACTGTCGTCGATATTGGAGGCGGCGAACATGGTTATGGCCACACCAAGGGTGCTCAGCATACGAACGGGTCGCGCCAACCGTTCGAGTTAAAGCCTTCTCACCCGACAGGCAGTCGCTGCCAACGCTCACTTGTCGAAGGTTTTTCGCTACTTGGCCTGCGGTTGCCCGGCAATGGCATTGTCGCGGATTAGCCGCAGATCTCGTCGGCCGATATGACCGGGGCCAAACACTTTCCATTGAATCAAGCGGAATTTTCCACCGATCCACGAGGACTGACATCGATCACCATCGATAATTGCTCGGCTTGCGGTGTTCACGGAAGGCAGCCGTGATGGCACGAAGGCTGTCCCTGGATTTCGGGTCGGACAGGGAAGAGTGCAGTACGACGGATAGGGATGGCAGCGGTGGCAGGCCGAGCGCATCGCCGACATCAACCACGTCGCTCGGCGCAAGGCGGCGCGGAAACGGCGAAACCGCGAGCCCGGCCGATAGAGCAGCCGCAATCGCCGCCGTCCCGCCGACGAAGACCTCGGTCCACGGAATCGAGGATCGATCAAGCAGCCGGATTGCCATATCGCGCACGGCGCAGGTCGGAGACAGGGCCGCCAACGGCAAGGGCTCTCCCGTTCGATACTCGAAATCCGGTGACGCAAACCAGCCGAAATGCTCCGGCCCGAGGATCTCGCCATCACGCCTGTCGTCGTCGCTGCGAATGATAACGGCATCGAGCTTGCCCTCCTCGAATGCCTCGAGCAGCGGGCGGGAGGCGTCCAGCCGCACTTCTATGGTGAGCGCCGGATCAACCGCTTTCAGACGCGCCAGCAAGGTCGGCACTTCTGGCCCCATGACATGGCTGGCAATTCCCAGCCTGAAGCGCCTGCGCGTTACGGAAAGCCCTGCGACGGCACGTTCATGTGCGGCGAGAAACTCCCGGGCAGAGGGAAGGAATGTTTCGCCCTGGGCGGACAGACGGACATGGCGCGGCGTTCGCTCGATCAGCTTCTTGCCGACGCGCTCCTCCAGGCGTTTCAGCTTGACGCTGACTGTGGCCTGCGTGGTGCCCAGTGCCTCGGCCGCGCGTGTGAAGCTTTGGAAATCGGCAATGGCTACAAAGACCTGAACGGCGTCGACATCGAGCGACATCACATAAATCCAAATTTGTTATCACTGATATAGATAGTCATAGCATTCAAACATGATCAAGCGCCGGATACAGATTTGAGGATCGACGGCGCTTCGTGTTGCAGAATGCACGAGAGCGGCACTGACGCCTGAGGGCAAGCCGACGCCGATCGACGAAGATTTTATGTCGAAAGGCGAAACTATGAGCAATACCCGGCGCCAAAACACAAGGCTTGCCCTGGCCGCAGTCTGTCTTTCATCGATGATGTTCGGTCTTGAAATCTCCAGCGTTCCGGCAATCCTGCCGAGGCTGGAGCGGGCGTTGCATGCCGATTTCCAGCAGCTTCAATGGACCATGAATGCCTATACGGTCGCAGTTGCGACCGTGCTGATGGCAGCCGGTACGCTCGCCGACCGTTATGGCCGCAAGCGGCTCTTCGTCGCGAGCATGATTGCCTTCGGCGCCAGCTCGCTCGTCTGCGGTATCGCGCCCAACATCACAATCCTCATCGCCGGCCGCGCACTACAAGGCGCAACCGGAGGCGCAATGCTCATCTCCCAGATTGCCGTATTATCTCAGCAATATGGCGATGCCGGCGAGCGCGCCAAGGCTTTTGGCTGGTGGGGGATCGTCTTCGGCTTTGGCCTCGGCTTTGGGCCGGTCATCGGAAACGGCATCTCCGCGCTCATGGGCTGGGAATGGGTGTTCCTCGTGCACGTCCTGATCACGATCCTGACGGTTTTGCTGGCAATTGCCGGCGTGCGGGAAACACGAGATCCCAACGCCCAGCATCTCGACATCGCCGGCATCGTTTCGCTATCCGCCGCAGTCTTCTGCCTGGTCTTTTACATCACGCAAAGTTCGCAGCTCGGATTTATCAATCCTGCCTCGCTCACCGTCGCTGCTATTGCGGTCGTCAGCTTCACAGTCTTCATCGTCGTCGAGCTGTCCAAAAGCCACCCCATGTTCGATTTTACCGTCTTCAGGATCAGGCGCTTCTCGGGCGCAATCTTCGGGTCGATGGGGATGAATTTCAGCTTCTGGCCTTTCATGATCTACATTCCCATCTGGTTTGAAGCAGGCCTTGGCTTAGACGGGGTGGCCGCCGGCATTGCGTTGCTGGCCTATACACTGCCGACATTGATCGTGCCGCCGTTTGCGGAACGACTTCTGCTTCGCCGTGGCCCCGGCCTCGTCATTCCTGCCGGTCTGTTCACGATCGGGCTCGGCTTTCTGGTCATGAAATTCGGCGCGGCAGCAGGTGAGGCGATCCTGCCGGTAACATTGTTCGGAGCGCTCGTCGCGGGCGTCGGCCTCGGAGTGACGAACACAACCGTCACGAACACGACGACGGGCTCTGTTTCGAGCGACCGGGCCGGCATGGCCTCGGGCATCGACATGAGCGCGCGAATGATCTCGCTTGCCATCAACATAGCCGTGATGGGGTTCGTTCTCGTGAGCGGCGTTCTCGCAAACCTGCAGACCGTGCTTTCGGTATCGCCCGATGCAGTTACATTGCCTCGGCTGGCGGAGCGGATCGCATCCGGCAATACCGGTGTCCTGGACGGGTCCATGACAAAACTATCCAGCGAAATCGTGCGCACAGCGCTGACCCAAGGCTTTGATTGGGTGATGCTCTATGGCGCCCTGAGCGTTTGGGCACTCGCTTTCCTGAGCCTTCTCGCCTTTGGAACGAGAGCGCATGCCAATGCGGCCGCATCGGAATGAGGTCACGTGCAGCTCGCAAGATTGTCGTGGCTGTCGTTTTGCATCTAACCGGGGTCTTCCTCACTTTGCGTGGTTAACAGACTGTAAGCAATGACGCCGCTGAGGATTGGCATGCGAACGAAATCGAAATGGTCGCCCGGTCCGGGTATTCGGGTGCGGAGCGTCGTGTTCAGCGATGCAGGCAAATGGGCTGTGTCTGCTTGCGGGCCAGCGTCAGGCATATGCCCTGATTGCAGACACCAGAGCAGAATTCGGCGCGGCTGGTCGCTCCGCAGTCTTCAAGACCTGCCAATCCAGGGTAATGCTGTGACGGTGAAGCTCCGGTTGAGCCGCTGGTGTTGCTCATATCGGCGGTGTGAACGGCAAACGTCCACGGACCGGGTCCCAGCGGTTGCCTCCCCCTATTCCCGGCGGACAATGCGGGTCGCCGAAATAGTCGGCCTGCTTGGCCACAGTACCGGCCACCGCCCCGCAGAGCGCTTGATGCAGCGTCTCGGCATGTCGATCAGCGACGACACCATCCTTCGGCATCTTTCGCCTGTCCTCTGCTTGTCATCCGGAGCTAAACTCCGGGTATCCGTTCAGGACCAACGAGAAAGACGAGGGCGATCACATTCTAGCTCGACCCGTCATACGGTCTGCGTTTCAACGATCCCACCCTCGCCGCTGAGGGGGGCGGCCCTCTCATAGCGGTCGGGAGTGCCGAAGCGACCTGACATCGACGTCCTTTGGTCTTGGCAGCTGACCAAGCACCCTATATCAGCGATCGGATGGCATAATCCCCGACGGGGGCTGGATGGCAGCATAAGCGCGTTCGACTTTGCAATCGCCCATTGACCGACAGTGGGTAGACTACGGCGGAAGCAATGGAAACAGTACAGCTCTCCTATTTCATTCTTGCTTGCCAGTTCAAAAATCATGCGGAAGCTGCAGCTCATGCAAAAATGTCCGCGTCCACCATCAGCGAAAACATCGATGCCCTGGAACGCGAATTGGGAATGACATTATTCGAACGGGGCCCCCACGGGCACTATCCGACCGAGGCGGCTCGCTGGCTCTATCAATCGGTCGAACCGTTGCTACAAGCGGTAGAGGCCGCCGAGACGATTCTCCAAGCCGAGCCTCGCCGCCCCATCAAACGGCTTGAGATCACCTCGCCGCTCCAATTTATGGCCGGCCGATTGTCACGCGCAGCAAGCCTCGCGTCCCGTGCCGTTCGAGAGGTTTCTCCCAACATCGTCGCGACAACGCGGTTCACGCTGGGCAGGGCGCCCTATGTGCATGCGCTCGAATGGAGCACGAACGAGCAACCGCATAACGGCTCGAGTGGGGAGACGGCGCAAGCCGCGCGCATCGTCCTGGACTACGCTCAAGACAGCGAGGAGCCGGACAGCATACTGCTTTTCCGGGACGAGTGGATCGCTATCAGCGGCGGCGGCAACCGTCATGCGGTCGGTGATGGTGTGATCAGTTTTGCAGCGCTACGGAAAAAGCCATTGTTCCTTCCGCCTTTGGGTGACACCCAGCTTCGACAGGCGCGCGCGTATTGCTCGACGCATGATCTCCCGGAACCCGTCGTCATTGAGGAAGATGTTGGGACGTTTGCGCGATTGTCTCGAGAGCTGGCCCCGTTTCATTTGCTCGCGCCACAAAGCCTGGTCATGGCGAGCGTTGCCCGCCTCAATCTCGCTCATGCAAAGCTTCCGATTGAGCTCGTCAGTCCGGTTATTGCGAGAATTCCAGCGGGTGAGCCAGCGGCGCTGCACTATGTGGAAGAGCTTCAGAAGGCTCTTCAGCTCCCCAGCTGTTTCGTTCAGTATCGGTCTCGGATCACCATGAAGCAGATCCGTTATTTTCTGGCAATTTCTGAGCAACTGAGTGTGACCGCGGCAGCCAAGCACCTCAGTGTTGCACAACCCGCCCTCTCCAATCAGCTACGCAAGCTGGAAGCGATAACAGGGCGCAACCTGTTTGTTCGTCATCGAACCGGCCTTGAGCGGAACGACAGCACCGATACGCTGGTTGCCTTGGTGGAGCCGGCAGCCAAAGCTTGCGACGGGATTGCCGCTAGTGCCGCGCACTATGCTGCGACGCGCCGGGAGCGATTGGCCATCGGCATTGTACCGCTGATTCATCACGAAGGACCTCTCGCCCGCGCTCTCGCTGGTGCCTTGGACGAATGGTCGAGCCTCCATCCAACCGTGAAGCTGAAAATCATGGAGGGTTCGACAGAGGCGTTGCGGCGATGGGTCGATGCCGGCGAGATTGGTTTTGGACTGGTGGAGACGCAGATTTCGCGCTCGTGGCAGGTCGATCTGGCGATCGAGGACTTTTTTGGAGTGGTATCAAACCCGGCAAAATCTATTCTTCCTGCGGGCGAGATCACACTACGCAATGCACTGAAGCTTCCACTCGCGCTTCCGGGCGATGCTTCCGGTCTTCGCCAGATTCTGGACAAGGCGGCATCTGAGGCGGGCATGCATCTTGCGCCGCAGATGGAGGTCAATTCGTTGACGGCGCTGCTGGCATTGGTGAAACGCATGCGCGTCGCGACGATTTTGCCGCAATCCTCGGTTCGGACCTTTGTGGAAGCGGGTGTCCTGCAGTTCAACCCGATCTCGAGCCCTGTCGTTCGGTCCCGTCTGTCAATCCTGTTCTCGCCGGAGCGGATACTGACTGACGTGGAGCGCTCCTTAATCAACGCTTTGAAGCGCCAATTGTCTGCGATGGGGATGAGCAAGGAAATTTCCTCCACGCGAGCGATTTATTGGCCCGAGCGATAAAGTGGCCAGGACCGGAGCTACCCACCGATGTCCGCAGGTGGCTCCTTCCAGCGTTTGACTTGGCCGGTGTCGATGTCGAATAGATCGAGCGCGCGGCCGATCGTATGGTCGATCATCTCGTCGATGGTCTTCGGTTTGGGATAGAACGCCGGAACGGGGGGCATGACGATCGCTCCGATCTCGGTAATCGTCACCATGTTTCTCAGGTGGCCAAGATGCAGCGGTGTCTCGCGCAGCATGAGGACCAACCGCCGTCTTTCCTTGAGGACGACGTCCGCTGCGCGGGAAACGAGTGTACCGCATGCTCCTGAAGCGATTTCGCCCAAGGTTTTGGTTGTGCACGGGGCGATGATCATTCCCCGCGTGCGGAACGATCCGCTGGAAATCGGCGCCGCTACATCGTCATTGCCATGAACGTGATCGGCAAGGGCATGGACGTCCTTCAGCTTGAGGTCGGTTTCATAGGCAAGAGCGACGATTGCGGACCGAGACATGACAAGATGGGTTTCCAAACCCAATTCGCGCAGCGTCTCAAGCAAGCGGATACCATAGGCATGGCCCGTTGCCCCGGTAATTGCCACGATGAAACGGTCTTTGGACAAAGAGAACTCCTGGGTCGGTATGACAGGTCAGTAAAGATGCAGATTTTGACGAATGCGTTCGAAGACATCACGGGGCGGCATCACGAATTCGGAGCGCCCTCCGGGCTCGCCGTCGCCGGGCCGGGTTGTTGCGATCATGCCGATTTTGGTGACGACAAGGTCCTCGTGCAGAGGGTCGCAACGATCCGCCCGAACGCCAGGCAGGACAAGCAGATCCTCATGGCCGCGGAAACGGGCGGCGAGCGACCATTCCACCTGGCGGGGATCTTCGGGATCGATGTCGTCCTCCACGACGGTCACGAGTTTCAGGAGATTGACGAGGCCCATTGCTAAAATGACGGCTCGCTTGCCTTCACCGAGGCGCGGCCGGTGCATGGTAATGATCGCATGCAACCGGCCCATACCACCATCAGCCACGAATACACGGCGGACGGCTGGAATCGATCGCTGCAGGTCACGTGTCAGCGTAGCGCCGATGGCGACGGCGCCGAGCAGGCAATGTTCCGCCGCATAGCCTGGCAGGATCGCCTGGTAGATGGCATCCGCGCGATGCGTGACACAGCCGATCTCGACGCCGATACCCGGGCCATAATAGACATAGAAGCCTGGAAATTCGGACACGGCACCCTCTTCAATGAGGTCCGCCGGGCGCAACCGTCCTTCAAGGACGATCTCGGCATGTGCGGGAACCTCGAGATCGACCGTCTTGCATTTCACCAGTTCCACCGGCTCGCCAAGCAATCCGCCAACGATGTCGAATTCGTCATCGCCAAGGCCGACATACATCTGTGAGCCGAGCAGCACCGCGGCGTGATTACCGATCGCAACCGCTATCTCGAGGTCATGTCCCCTGTGATGCGCCTTTTCCGCGATCCGCGCCAAATGATGGTTCTTGGCAATTCCAGCCATAAGCCGATTGCCGCCCTCAAGTCTTAACCGCGCGATCGAAACATTGCGTCGGCCGGTTTCCGGATCCTTGGCGACGATGACGCCGGCCGTGATGTAAGGTGCCGCTTCGCGCTCGAACCAGTGCGGTACCGGGAGAAGGGAGCCGATATCCAACGGTTGGCGATGGACGATCTGCTGAACCGGTGCGTCCTCTACGATTTTCGGCGCAATAGGCCGCTCCAGAGCTGACACGCATAGAGCATCGAGCCCAGCCCGGGGTACGTCAAGAGCACAGGCGAACCGGCCCCTGTCGTTGTAGAGATTGCCGACAACGGACATCGTGGCGTCATTCACACGAGTAAATAGCTGCGCCGGGCCGCGCTCCCGCAGGGAGAGCACCGAGGCAATCTCGAAACGGGTATCGACATTTCGCTCGACGTGATGCAGCTCGCCTTTATTTTCAAGTGCGGCGAGAAAGCTGCGCATGCTTTGGTCTGTCACTATCGCGTTCCTTAAATCGATATCTCGGTTGACGAAGGGATGTCGAGCGTCTCATCGAGCCGCATGATCATCTCCAGTAGCGTCGCGGCTCCGGCCGCTATCGCCTCGGGCTCCGCCCCATCATCCGGCGTGTGGCTGCGTCCATGGCGGCATGGCACGAAGATCAGGGCGCTTCCAAAATCTTCCCGCAGCACAGCCGATGGAGGCGATCCCTCACCCATGCGTTCGACCAGTCCGCCGCGGACCGCGACGTAACCATTATCACGAACTCGGTCGGTGCCGACAACGCGGCCCGTCAAAACCAGATCAAAGTCGCTCATCGCTTCTCCCTTTTCCGGCAACATCGGCCCTTCGGCACGAAACACAAAATTACTTTCGGCGAAGTTTGCCATAGCGGATAGCGAAGTGGTCCGCGGGGTGCCCGCACAAGGAAAAGGCGTGAGCCTGAGCGAGTGAGATCGTGACCGTCGAACCGAGCCATAACGATTGGCGAAGGCCGCTATCCACGCTTGACGCCCCCGGCAAGCACGGTGAACAGTTCGCGCTCAACAACGCTAAATCATCCGCACATCCCTAAGGAATGATCATGACAGTCACTTTGACAAAGAGGGCAGATATCAACCTTGAGTCGATCCTGCGTGTGGCTTGGCAGGGGGAGAGCGTGCAGATCAGCGCGGAGGCGATTGCTGAAATTGCTCGTTGCCGCGCATCGTTCCTGCACCTGATCGATAACGATCCAACGGTGATGATCTATGGCGTGACGACGGCCATGGGCGAGTTGGCAAGCACGCGCCTTTCGAAGGAAGAGCGCGAACGGCATGCCCGGATCAAGGCGTTCGCGGCGGCAACATCGTTTGGCGACCCTTATCCCGACCGTGTCGTCAGAGCCATGCTGCTGGCTCGCCTTGCCAATTTTCTCGAAGGTAACGCTGCGACAACCCCACGAATAGCAATTGCCGTCGCCGACATGCTCAATGGCCCCGCATTGCCGACAGTCGCCTCATCGGGACAAGGCGGCGCCGGGGAAATTCTGGCGCTCTATCCGCTGTTTGCGGAGCTGACCACCCGCTTCGACCTCGAAGTCAAGGAAAGAGGCTCGCTTATCAATGGATCGCCTTGCGCGGCGGCGCTGCTGGCGGATGCCGCACTGGCCGCCCGTCGACGCCTTCGTCTGGTGGAGCAGATCTTCGCGCTGTCGATAGAGGCGTTTCGTGCTCCGATCGAGCACTATGATGCAGCGCTGGAGCAGCTTTGGGGCGATGAACATGAGGCGGCGGCACTCCGTGCGTTGCGCGATCTTCTGAAAGGAGCGGGGACCGATCGCCGCAACTATCAGGCTCCGGTGAGTTATCGGATCGTCCCGAGAGTGCTCGGCCATGCGCATCGCGCCGTCTCCGCTGCCGAGCGCGCGGCAAATATCTCGCTCTGCTCGGCTTCGGACAATCCGGTCTACATTCCGCCCGACGAACTTCATCCGTTCGGACGCTGCATCAGCACCGGTGGCTATCACAATGCGATGGCGGCGCCTGCTCTGGATGATCTTGCTGCCAGCTGGGCAGACATCTGCCTGCTGTGCGATCGCCACGGCTCAAAGCTCCTGAACGGCGCCGTGTCCCACCTTCCCAACATGCTGATGGTTGGACGTCATCCGAGCGACAGCGACGGACATGGCAGCCTGGGCTACGTTCCGATGGCGACGACAGGATATCTCGAACAGGCGAAACTTGCTGCGCAAAGGACCTTCATACCCGGAACGGAATCCGCAGGTGCCGGCCAGGACGACGTTGCGGCAACTGCCTTTCCGGCGTGGGCCAAGGAGGAATGGGCAGGACGGTGCCTCGATGCCTGCCTGGCGAGCCTGGCCGTCGTCGCATCACAAGCGCTCCATGTGACCGACCGGCAACCGCCGATCGCGTTGGCCGATTTTGTTTCGGAAGTGCGCGCAATAGTGCCTCCCGTTGATGACGATCGCGTTCTTGGTCCGGAGTTATTGCGCCTGACGACGCTGTTCACGGAGAAGGCGTTCAGGGCTTAGGCCCTTTGCTTCCTTGGCGTGTAATCACCAGAACAGCCGGTCTCAACAGTCTGATAAGAGGTCGTTTGGCACTCAAATGTGGGATTGCGGCTGTTTCGATTTCATTTGGCGCTTCTGTGGCTGCCGCCCATTTCGCAAGAAGTTTCCGACCTTTTGTGCGTGTGACCGAGTACGGTCTTCCGTCAGGCCTTTCGTTGCGGCGCTTCCAAAGGCCGCCGGCCGGTATGGTGATCTGCGAAGCGGGTCCAAATCTTAATCCCGAGCTTGCAGGCTCAAAGTGCCAAACTGGTTTTCCCGTTTCCGGTCGGTTCGATCACACTCCTATTCCGGCCATTGCCTTCTCATACCCCGTTTCCCGGCGTTACTCAGGCATAGTCCGCATGAAGTTCATACAGCCATGGCCAGCGCCGGAACTCGATAATTTTCACCCTTCGCCAGCGTGGCCCGGATCGCTCGCGCCATCTTGTTGGCGAGAGCGATCACCACCGGCATGCGAGGCTTCTTTGCCTGCATCCGGGCCAGCCACGAACCGTCAACGATCTGTTTACGGCTCATCCGAATGATACGCGACGCCGCACCAATGATCAGCGGCCTCCGGATGCAGGCCTGCCCAGCCTTGGAAATGCGGCCAAGACGTTCCGTCGCGCCGGAAGAAAATTGTCTTGGGACAAGCCCAAGCCATGCCGCAAAATCACGGCCGCGACGGAAGCTTCCCATTGCCGTCATCGGACCGATGCGCCTCCCACTCCTGAACCAACGATGACGATGTCGGGTA
>NZ_AQHN01000075.1 GCF_000359745.1 Rhizobium freirei PRF 81 | reverse complement strand
TTCGTAAGCGCTCATTTCCATGCGCGTTGACGCGGCCCGTTTGACCGGGGTCGCCGTCAGACGGCTGCCATTGGATCATGCAGCGGCGGTTTCAGCGTTTCAGCGAAGTTGAAGGGCAGCAGGTCGGTGATGTCGGCTTCGATGACACGCTGCGGTAATTCGGTAAGGACGTGACGCAGATAAGCCAAGGGTTCGATGCCGCAGGCGCGGCATGTCAGCATGAGGCTGTAGATGACGGCACTGGCCTTGGCTCCGTCCACGGTGTCGCTGAACAGCCAACTCTTTCTTCCCGTGGCAAAAATCCTGATGTCGCGCTCAAGCAAGTTGTTGTCGATCGGCATCCTGCCGTCTTCTGTATAGCGCGTCAGGTACTCCCATTGGTTCAGGGTGTAGGACACGGCATCGCCAAGCTTGGTATCGGGCAAGACCTTCGGCGCGATGTCGTCGAGCCATGCCTTGAGAGCGTTCAGGATGGGGACGCTGTGTTGCTGGCGGAAGCGGTGGATGCAGTGATCTCGCGTTTCGTCCTTATCCGGCTTCTCATTGCGCGCCTGGCTTTCAATCCGGTAGAGCTGCGCGAAGAACTTGAGCGCCTGCTCCGGCGGACCGCCGCCTTTCTTCCTTGCCTTGAGCGCGTCGACGAAGCGACGCCTGGAATGGGCCATACACCCAACATGGGTCGCGCCGTTCAATGTGCGCCAGGCGGTGTAGCCATCGCTCATCAAGATGCCGCGGTAGTCGCCGAGGAAGGCCTGCGGATAAATCTGGCCGCGGCCGGGTTGATAATCGAGCAGCACGATTGGCTCGCCGCTGTCTTCCCCGCTCCTGTATGCCCACATGAAGGATGTGCTGGTGGCTTCCTTGTCCTTTTCCTTCAAGACCTGGACCGTGGTCTCGTCACCATGGATGAGCGGCTGCGCCCTGAGCCGCAATTTCAGGGCGTCATAGATTCGGGAGAGATGCCTCTCGCTCGATCCGATCACCCAATGCCCGAGAGCGCCGCGGCTGACGGGAACACCGGCACGCTCGAAGGCCTGGGCCAGGCGGTAGAGCGGCGTGCCATCGACATATTTATGGACGAGCGCGAAGGCCAGTGTCGAGGCCGTGGCGATGCTGCCCGGCAAGGCCTGCGCGGGCATTGGCGCGAGAATGACAGGCGTGTTGATGCCGGTGCGGTCGCAATGGCGGCAGGCATACTTGAACCGCACATTCTGCAGGACCTTGGCCTTCACCTCGATATGGAGCTGCTCGGTGACCGCCTCACCCATGCGATGCATCTGGTGACGGCAGCAAGGGCAGGCCTTCTGATCGTGGGCAATGTCATATTCGACGCGCTCGCGCGGCAGGTGTTCCGGCAGGGGCTTGCGGCCACGCTTCTTGCCCTCCGGCCTTTCGGTCGATGGCAAGCCGGTGTCCGGCAGGTGGACGACCTCGCCATCTTCTCCGCTGGCGTCGTCATCGGCAACCTGCTCGGCTTCATCGAAGAGGCGGTCCACGTGCTTTTCGCTCTTCGGCGCAAAACGATGCAGCCGCGCCAGCACCAACTCTTCCTCGAGCTTGACCACGCGTTCCGTGAGCTGACGGTTTTCCGCCTGCAGCGCCGCAATGCGCGCCATCAACTCCTCAACAGTGGGTTCGCCGGGTCGGATCATCAGATTCTTGAATCTGAACCGTTTCGCCCCGTCAACCGCAGACGTTGCGAACTGTCAGCCGGCGATCTGGTATTGCCGAACCGGATGGCGGACCATCGCGTCGATATCAATGCCGTCGAGAATCCAGTGTAATTGCTCGGTCGTCAGCGTTACCACCATCATCTCCCGACGTGGCCACCGGAACCGGTCTTCCGACAATCGCTTCAGCACCATCACAAAACCGGACCGATCGAAGAACAGGAGCTTCATCCGGTCACGGCGGCGATTGCAAAAGGCAAAGACCGCAGGCGCAAACGGGTCCAGCGCCATAGTCTCCTGCACCAGGACCGCAAGGCTGTTGATGCCGGCGCGGAAGTCGATCGGTTCGCGATGCAGGTAGACCTTGAGATCAGCGCCCAGTCTGAACATGACCCAAAGCTCCGATGATTGTCCTCAAAGCATCAGCATCACCGGATTCCAGCGTCAGCTTCACGCCGTTTGGTAGCAACGCGCTTATTTTGGAAGAACCTGACAGATTGGCCTTCCCCAGTGACGCCGGTTGGTCTTCCCTAAACGCGACCGGCATCTCCAACGAGGAGGTCCCGACAGGCAGGCTGCAGTCTGCCGCGACGACCGGGATAAACCGCGAGCTTGCAGATCCCGCCGAGAAGCGAGCCTCCCTGGCATCCTTGACCCATTTGCGCAGTAGGTTGGCATTGATCCCATGCGTAAGCGCAAGGCCGGATATCGACACACCAGGCTCAAGGCAGGCCGCAACAAGCCGCTCCTTTGATCCCGGATCATAGCGGCGTCGCCCATCACGTCCCACCAACCGCACTCGCAGTTTCTGCTCTTCGTCACTCATATTTGGTGTCCACCTATTTTAAGTGGACACTTCATGCGGCAGAGAATTCAACGCGAAAAGGCGCAACGAAATGAGCGCTTAC
>NZ_AQHN01000074.1 GCF_000359745.1 Rhizobium freirei PRF 81 | reverse complement strand
CGGTCGTCTCCAGCGCTCTCCAGCAGGCCAAGGCCGCTCAGCAAAGGAAAGCCATCATGTTCAATACGAACGCAATTCACAATCTTCCGAATATCCTGATCGCCGTTCTCGCGGCCGTCACGGCATTCCTGATCGCCACCGGCTGCACTCAGTTGACAACGGGGCTTCTCGAATGCTCTCAGTCGTGGATCAGCCCGACCTATACCGCCGCTATCGTCGCTGTCCTTGGGGCGTCCAAGACCCTGATCAACGTCGTTCGGGATGGGTTTGGCGGTCTCATCAAACCCCAGCCACCGGTCGAGAAATGAACAGCGCCGTTCTGCTGACGCTA
>NZ_AQHN01000073.1 GCF_000359745.1 Rhizobium freirei PRF 81 | reverse complement strand
TCGAGATTGGCGTTTTGAAAAGCCAATGCCTCGACCGCAGGATCGACGACAAACACAGGATGATTGCAGAGATCAATGCTTGGCAGCAGCAGAGAAACGCGCAAAGGGCACAAATCCAATGGATGTTCACCACCGAAAAAGCCCGTGAAAAACTCCACAAGGCCTATCCAGTCAAAGAGTCATAATCTCTGCGGAGGGGTACT
>NZ_AQHN01000072.1 GCF_000359745.1 Rhizobium freirei PRF 81 | reverse complement strand
CGCGCGCTGATCGCCAGCCGGACTCCAAGAGCCACGAACAGCGTACCGAGACCGCGATCCAGCCATAGTCCGAGGCTGCGGTTGCGCCTGAGAGCTTCCGTCAGACGGCCGCCGAGCAGGATGAGCGGCGGCTCGATGAAGGCGGCTACGACGATGATCAGGCTGCCGTGCAGCAATAGCTGCGCCCAGACCGGCCCGGCGCCCTCGACGACGAATTGCGGCAGGAAGGCGAGAAAAAAGATCGCGACCTTCGGGTTGAGCAGCGAGACCATGATGCCTTGCCGGTAGATGCGGCCCCACGACTGGGCCTTGCCGGTCTCCTTGATCCAGGCCCCCTCACCCTTTGAGCGCAGCGCCTGTATGCCGAGCCAGATGAGATAGGCGGCACCGACCCACTTGACCGTCGAGAAGGCGAGCGCCGAGGCGGCCAGGATCGCCGACAGGCCAGCAGCCGCCATCAGCACATGCAGACACGCGCCGCTCCAGATCCCGAACAGAGCCGCAAAACCGGAGCGCATGCCGCTTCTGATCGTGTGGCCGAGAATGAAGGCGATGTCCGGCCCTGGCGACAGATTGAGCAGCGTCGCGGCGGTCAGAAAAGCGATCCAGTGGGCAAGCGAATAGTCGAACATCAGTCTTCGTCCATAAAAAGGCCGGCATAAAGGTTGGCACGATCGCCGTTGATACGGAAATCATTAGTTTTGATAGGCCGCGAAAGACATTATCTGACTGCCCAAGCGATTCGCTGCGAAAAAACGGAGCAATTGAACTTTGAGAACAGCACTCGATGGCTAAGGCCCGTACACAATTCATCTGCCAGAACTGCGGCACGGTCCACAACCGCTGGGCGGGCAAGTGCGACAGCTGCGGCGCATGGAACACTATCGTCGAGGAAGATCCCATGGGCGGGATCGGCGGCGGCCCAGCCAGGACGCCGAGGAAGGGCAAGCCCGTAACGCTGACCTCGCTTTCGGGCGAGATCGAGGAGGCGCCGCGCATCCATACCGGCATCTCCGAGCTCGACCGCGCCACAGGCGGCGGCTTCGTGCGCGGCTCGGCCGTTCTCGTCGGCGGCGATCCGGGCATCGGCAAGTCGACACTGCTGATGCAGGCCGCGGCGGCGCTTGCCCGCCACGGGCACAAGATCGTCTATGTCTCCGGCGAAGAGGCCGTGGCGCAGGTTCGCTTGCGCGCGCAGCGGCTGCAGGCGGCCGATACGGACGTGATGCTGGCCGCAGAAACCAATGTCGAAGACATCCTGGCGACGCTTGCCGAGGGCAAGAGGCCGGACCTCGTCATCATCGATTCCATTCAGACGCTTTGGAGCGAATTGGCCGAATCCGCGCCCGGCACGGTCACGCAGGTGCGCACCGGCGTGCAGGCGATGATCCGCTTTGCCAAGCAGACCGGCTCGGCGATGGTGCTGGTCGGCCACGTCACCAAGGATGGCCAGATCGCCGGTCCGCGCGTCGTCGAGCACATGGTCGACGCAGTCCTCTATTTCGAAGGCGATCGCGGCCATCACTATCGCATCCTGCGCACGGTGAAGAATCGTTTCGGTCCGACCGATGAAATCGGCGTCTTCGAAATGTCCGACAAGGGCCTGCGCGACGTGCCCAATCCGTCGGAGCTTTTCCTCGGCGAACGCAACTCCAAATCGCCGGGCGCTGCCGTCTTTGCCGGTATGGAAGGGACGCGGCCGGTGTTGGTCGAAGTGCAGGCATTGGTCGCGGCGACATCGCTCGGCACGCCGCGTCGTGCGGTCGTCGGCTGGGATTCGGCACGGCTGTCAATGATTCTCGCGGTGCTCGAAGCGCATTGCGGCGTTCGCCTCGGCCAGCACGATGTCTACCTTAATGTCGCAGGCGGCTACCGCATTTCCGAGCCGGCTGCTGACCTCGCCGTCGCCTCTGCACTGGTTTCCTCTTTGGCCGGTCTTGCCCTTCCCGCCGATTGCGTCTATTTCGGCGAAGTCAGCCTGTCGGGCGCCGTCCGGCCGGTTGCGCACACCGGCCAGCGTCTCAAGGAAGCCGAGAAGCTGGGATTTTCCGCGGCCCTTCTGCCTGCCGCTTCCGCCGACCTGCCGAAGGTCAATGGCGGACGCTGGAGCGAGATCGAAAGCCTGCCGGATTTGGTGGCGCGCATAGCCGGATCGAAGGGCGCGCTCAAGCGTGCGGAAGATGAAGACTGAGCCTTACTTCAGCCGTCCTTGACGTAGAAGAGGCTCATACTGAGGCCGATGCCCGCCACATGGCGCGGCAAGTCTTGAAGTGGATTATACATGCCCATTACGATTTTCGACGGTATTGTTATCGGCGTTCTTCTGTTTTCCGCCGTTCTGGCCATGGTTCGCGGCTTTTCCCGCGAAATTCTCTCGATCGTCAGCTGGGGCGGCTCGGCCGTCGCTGCTTACTATCTCTATCCCCTGCTTCTTCCCTATGCCCTGCAATACAAGGCCGACACCAAGATCGCGACGATCGCTTCGGCCGGTGTCATCTTCCTTCTGGCGCTGATCATCATTTCCTTCATCACCATCCGGATTGCCGATTTCATCATCGACAGCCGTATCGGCGCGCTCGACAGGACGCTCGGCTTCCTGTTCGGCGCGGCGCGTGGCCTGCTGCTGATGGTTGTCGTGGTCGCTTTCTGGAACTGGCTCGTGGCGCCCGCGGCCCGGCCGGACTGGGTCAACAACGCCAAGTCGAAGCCCTTCCTCGATTCGATGGTGGAAAAGCTGAAGTCGGCGCTTCCTGAAAACGTGCAGGCAATGCTGCCGCCGGAGATCCTCAACAAGATCGCGCCGAACCAGCAGCATGCGCAGCCGCAGGCAGGTGGCGACAATGCCGCTCCGAACGATGCTGCGCCGTCGGATGATGCGCCGGCGCCGCAGACAAACAATTGACGGTGCGTTTACAGGCTTGACCTGCCGCCCGAGAATCGCCATTTGAGCGGTGTGACACTGAAAGATCCGGCCCGATATTTTTTCCGGCCGGATTTTCAGTTATTTTAATGGTCACCCGTGACGCCGCCCGATCCGCCCACGTTGAGAGCAAAGGCCAGCAGCCATGAACCGTTCCCTCTCCATCGAGAATGATATCGACGGCGATACTCTACACGAAGAATGCGGCGTCTTCGGCATTCTGGGACACCCCGATGCGGCGACGCTGACGGCCCTCGGTCTGCACGCCCTGCAGCATCGCGGCCAGGAGGCGGCCGGCATCGTCTGCTTCGATGGTCAGCGCTTCCATTCCGAACGGCGCATGGGTCTCGTCGGCGATCATTATACCGATCCGGCCACCCTCGCCCGTCTGCCCGGCGACCGCTCGATCGGCCATGTACGCTATTCCACGACGGGCGAAACCATTCTTCGCAACGTTCAGCCGCTGTTTGCCGAACTGGAAGTCGGTGGCATCGCGATTGCTCACAACGGCAATTTCACCAACGGCCTGACCATGCGCCGGCAGCTGATCGCCGACGGCGCCATCTGTCAGTCGACCTCGGATACCGAGGTCGTCCTGCATCTCATCGCCCGCTCCAAGCAAGCCTCCTCCTCCGACCGCTTCATCGATGCCATCAGGCAGATGGAGGGCGGCTATTCGATGCTCGCCATGACGCGTACGAAGCTGATCGCCGCGCGCGACCCGATCGGCATCCGGCCGCTGGTCATGGGCGAGCTCGACGGCAAGCCGATCTTCTGCTCAGAGACCTGTGCTCTCGACATCATCGGCGCGAAATATGTCCGCGACGTCGAAAACGGCGAGGTCATTATCTGCGAGATCCAGCCGGACGGTTCGATCACCGTCGACGAGCGCAAGCCGGAGGTTTCCCAGCCGGAGCGCCTCTGCCTGTTCGAATATGTCTATTTCGCCCGTCCCGATTCCGTCGTCGGCGGCCGCAACGTCTACGCCGCCCGCAAGAATATGGGTATCAACCTTGCCAAGGAAGCGCCTGTCGCCGCCGACGTTGTCGTGCCGGTGCCGGACGGCGGCACGCCTGCCGCCATCGGCTATGCCCAGGCAAGCGGCATTCCGTTCGAACTCGGCATCATCCGCAACCACTATGTCGGCCGTACCTTCATCGAGCCGACGCAGCAAATCCGCGCCTTCGGCGTGAAACTCAAGCATTCCGCCAACAGGGCCATCATAGAGGGCAAGCGCGTCGTACTGGTCGACGATTCCATCGTCCGCGGCACGACCTCGGTGAAGATCGTGCAGATGATCCGCGATGCCGGCGCCAGCGAAGTGCATATCCGCGTCGCCAGCCCGATGATCTTCCACCCGGATTTCTACGGCATCGACACGCCGGATGCCGACAAGCTGCTCGCCAACCAGTACAGCAGCCTGAAGGCCATGTGCGATTTCATCGGCGCCGATTCCCTCGAGTTCCTGTCGATCGACGGGCTCTACAGGGCTGTCGGCGGCGAGCCGCGCGATAATGCGCAGCCGCAGTTTACCGATCACTATTTCACCGGCGACTATCCGACGCGCCTGCTCGACAAGGAAAGCACCAGCAACGTGCGCAAGCTTTCCGTTCTCGCCAGCAACGGCTGAGCCCGGTCACGATTGACAGGGGCTGGCGTGCCCCTTTCTCTTTCCCACGCATTCGGATCAAGACAGCATGAGCGTCAATCTCAAGGACAAGATCGCCCTCGTCACGGGCGCATCGCGCGGCATCGGTTATTTTACGGCACTGGAGCTGGCCAAGGCCGGCGCGCATGTGATCGCCTGCGCCCGCACGGTCGGCGGGCTTGAGGAATTGGACGATGCCATCAAGGCCGCCGGTGGTTCGGCGACGCTCGTTCCCTTCGACCTTGCCGACATGAACGCCATCGATGCGCTCGGCGGCTCGATCTTCGAACGCTGGGGCAAGCTCGACATCCTCGTCGCCAATGCCGGCGTCCTCGGCGTGATCTCACCGATCGGCCATGTCGAGGCCAAGGTGTTCGAAAAGGTGATGACCATCAATGTCACCGCTACCTGGCGGCTGATCCGTTCGGTCGAGCCGCTGCTGATGCGCTCCGATGCGGGACGCGCCGTCATTCTTTCATCTGCCGCTGCGCATCGCTGCCGGCCTTTCTGGGGTCCCTATTCCGCGTCCAAGGCTGCCGTCGAGGCGATGGCCCGCACCTGGGCCGGGGAGACGCAGAGCACGCCACTGCGCATCACCAGCGTCGATCCGGGTGCCACGCGCACGGCCATGCGCGCCCAGGCCATGCCCGGCGAAGATCCGGACACGCTGCCGCATCCGCGTGAGGTCGCCCAGGCGATCCTGCCGCTCGTCGGCCCCGACGTCACCGAAACCGGCAAGCTGTTCGTCGTGCGCGAAAACAAGCTCGTCGACTACCGGATGCCCGAATAAAAAACACCCTCTCCCCGTGCGGGAGAGGCCTTCTCCCTACTTGACCAAATTCCTCCGGCGCGCGATAAAGCCGCCCATGAAAACGGTTATCTGCATTATCTGCCGGAAGATTATTCGCTAGCGCTTCGCTGGCCTGGCCGTTTTCGTCTCCCAAAATCCAAGATGACAAACGTCCGGCCTGCCGGTGACGGTATTTTTCGGATTTATGCCTTGGGAGAATGAAATGGGCACCGAGCTGCAACTGAAGTTCTACAACACGCTGACGCGCGAAAAGGTCGGTTTCCAGCCGATCGACCGCAATAACGTCCGCATGTATGTCTGCGGCCCCACGGTGTATGACTTCGCCCATATCGGCAATGCCCGCCCGGCCATCGTCTTCGACGTGCTTTTCCGGCTGCTGCGGCACGTCTATGGCGAAAGCCACGTTACCTATGTTCGCAACATCACCGATCTCGACGACAAGATCAACGCGCGCGCCTTGCGCGACCATCCTGGCCTGCCGCTGAACACGGCGATCCGGCTGGTAACGGAGAAGACCGAGCGGCAGTATCGCAAGGATACGACCGATCTCGGCTGCCTGGAGCCGACCGTGCAGCCGCGCGCAACCGATAGTATCGAGCAGATGATCACGATCATCGAGACGCTGATCGCCAAGGGTCATGCCTATCGAGCGGCCGGCGAAGTGCTGTTCGACACCAAGTCGATGGCCGATTACGGCCAGCTTTCCAAGCGCAATCTCGATGAGCAGCAGGCCGGCGCACGCGTCGCGGTCGACGAGCACAAAAAGAGCCCAGGCGATTTCGTGTTGTGGAAGCTCTCCGACGAAAACGAACCCGGCTGGGAAAGCCCTTGGGGTCGCGGCCGTCCAGGCTGGCATATCGAGTGCTCGGCCATGAGCGGCCGCTATCTCGGCGACGTCTTCGATATTCATGGCGGCGGTCTGGACTTGATCTTCCCGCATCATGAAAACGAACTTGCCCAGTCGCGTTGCGCCAATGGCACGCATGCCATGGCAAACGTCTGGATGCATAACGGCTTCGTGCAGGTCGAAGGCCGCAAGATGTCGAAATCGGAAGGCAATTTCGTCACGATCTACGAACTGTTGGAGACGGACAAGCTCGGTGGCCGGACATGGCCTGGCGACGTGCTGCGGCTTGCCATGCTGATGACGCATTACCGCGAGCCGATCGACTTCTCGGTGAAGCGCCTCGAGGAAGCGGAGCGGCTGATCGCCAAATGGCCGGCGGCCGATGTTAGCGGGGCGGCACCGGATCCGACGGTGCTTGCCGCTCTCGGCGACGATCTGAACACCGTTGCCGCCATCCAGGCACTGCATGCGCTGGCACAGGCTGCCAATGCCGACATCAGTCTCCTTCCCACCTTCGCGGCCAGCGCCGAGCTTCTCGGTCTGCTGCCGAAGAAGGCGGAGGTTGACGAAGCTGTTGTCGCAGAGATCGATACCAAGGTGCGTCAGCGTCTGGAATTGCTCAAAGCCAAGAACTTCGCCGAGGCCGACAAGCTTCGCGATGAACTGACGGCAAAAGGCATCCAGCTCAAGGACGGCAAGGATGCGGCGACGGGCGAGCGCATCACGACTTGGGAGATCAAGCGGTGAACCTGGTTACCCCCCTCTGTCACTTTCGTGACATCCCCCCCACAAGGGGGGAGATTGGGGGGAGTTTGCCGCTCTTGCGCACGCGAACACGAAGCCTAGTCTCCGCAGGTTCGATCTCCATTTGGGCCGAGCGAGCGCTACGGGTTAACAATCTCCCCCCTTGTGGGGGGGATGTCACGAAAGTGACAAAGGGGGGTACTTTGCCGCATACTCCAGTCCCGCCGAAGATCCGAAGCAATGCCCGCGGCATGCGCAAGGTCATGACGGACGCGGAACTTCGCCTCTGGAATGAGCTGCGCGCCCACCGCCTCATGGGGTTCGGCTTCCGCCGTCAATTACCCATCGCCGGCTACATTGTGGATTTCGCTTGCCCCGCCGAGAAGCTCATTGTCGAAGTCGACGGCTCTCAACATGCAAACGACCGTGATCGAACCTACGATCAGGGCCGTACCCGTCGCCTCGAAGCAGACGGCTGGACAGTCCTGCGCTTCTGGAATGACGATGTCCTCAAGGGTGTCGACAATGTCTGCATGCATATCCTCATCGTCGCTGGAAAGGATAAAGCATGACGGTCTCGACTTACACCGGCGGCTGCCAGTGCGGCGCGGTTCGCTTCAGGGTACGGGGCGAGCTGAAGGACGCGTCGATCTGTCATTGCCGCATGTGCCAGAAAGCCTTTGGCGCCTATTATGCGCCGTTGGTCTCGACGCGCGGCGCCGAACTGACATGGACACGCGGCGAGCGGAAGACATTTCAATCGTCCAACCACGTGAAGCGCGGCTTTTGCGCGGATTGCGGCACGCCGCTGACCTATGAAGCGCCGGATGGCATTGCGGTCGCGGCAGGCGCCTTCGACGATCCCTCGAAGCTGCCGCCCATCATACAATACGGCACGGAAGGCAAGATCGACTTTGTCGATCGGCTGCACCTGCTGCCGGGGCGTAGCACGGAAGAGGATGTAGCGCAGGCGCCTTTCGTTCTCGACATCGTGTCATACCAACATCCGGATTACGATACCTCAAGCTGGCCAGAGGAGAAGAGCCATGAGTGACGTCACCAAAAGCGGAGGATGCCAATGCGGCGCGGTGCGGTTTAGCATTCGCGGTCAACTCGGCCGCCCGTCGATCTGCCATTGCCGCATGTGCCAGAAACAGTTCGGCAATTTCTTCTCCGCGCTGGTGACGGCGCCGGATGAAGGCCTGGAATGGACACGCGGCGAGCCCACCTATTTCCAGTCTTCCGTCAATATCGACCGCGGCTTCTGCAAGAACTGCGGTACGCCACTCACCTATCGTCATCCCGGCGGCCTTGAAATCGCTATCGGCGCCTTCGACGAGCGCGACGATCTCGCCCCGCAGATCCAGGTCAACTATGCCAATCGCCTGCCCTGGGTCGACACGATCTTCGAAAAGCCAGTCCTGCAGGATCCGGATTTCTACGCCCGGCAGGAGCAGATCATTTCCTTCCAGCACCCCGATCACGACACTGATGTCTGGCCGGCGGGTGGACTGAAGATATGACCGAGGGGCTGCGGAAGGCCCGGCTGAAGGCTGAGTGCCAGCTCATCCGCGCCACCGACAGGCCCGCAGGAAAAATCTAGCGCCAGGCGCCCAATATCAAAGACCGGCTCGCCGGAGGAAACCGTATGACACGCGAAAAAATCTATCTCTTCGACACGACGCTCCGCGACGGCCAGCAGACGCCCGGCATCGATTTTTCGGTCGAGGACAAGATTGCCATCGCGACCATGCTGGACGAATTCGGCCTGGACTACATCGAAGGCGGCTATCCCGGCGCCAATCCGACCGACACGGCCTTCTTCGATGAGAACCGCACGAAATCGGCCTCTTTCGTCGCCTTCGGCATGACCAAGCGCGCCGGTGTCTCCGCCTCCAACGACCCCGGCCTTGCCAGCCTGTTGCAGGCGAAGGCCGATGCGATCTGTTTCGTCGCGAAGAGCTGGGACTATCACGTCAAGGTCGCCCTCGGCTGCTCGAACGAGGAGAATCTCGAAAGCATCGCCGAAAGCGTCAAGGCGGCGGTCGGCGCCGGCAAGGAGGCCCTGGTCGACTGCGAACATTTCTTCGACGGCTACAAGGCCAATCCGGCCTATGCGCTTGCCTGCGCCAAAACGGCCTATGATGCGGGCGCACGCTGGGTCGTGCTCTGCGACACCAATGGCGGCACGCAGCCGCCGGAAATCCGCGCCATCGTCGAGGCCGTCATCGCCTGCGGCGTTCCCGGCCACTGTCTTGGTATCCATGCCCATAACGACACCGGTCAGGCGGTTGCCAATTCGCTCGCGGCTGTCGAGGCCGGTGTGCGGCAGATCCAGGGCACGCTGAACGGCATCGGCGAGCGCTGCGGCAATGCCAACCTGATCACGCTGATCCCGACGCTGGCACTAAAGCGTGCCTATAGCGAACGCTTCGAAACGACGATCGATGCCGAGCGGCTGGTCGGCCTCACTGGCCTCTCGCATGCCTTCGACGAGCTTTTGAACCGCTCACCGGATCACCAGGCGCCTTATGTCGGTGCATCCGCCTTTGCGACCAAGGCCGGCATTCATGCTTCGGCACTGCTGAAGGATCCCCGCACATACGAGCATGTGACACCGGAAAGCGTCGGCAATTTCCGTAAGGTCATGGTTTCCGACCAGGGTGGAAAGTCGAACTTCATCAACGCGTTGAAGCGGCGTGGCATCGAGGTGGGCAAGGACGACCCCAAGCTCGACCGGCTGATCCAGATCGTCAAGGAGCGCGAGGCGACCGGTTATGCCTATGAAGGTGCGGATGCGAGCTTCGAGCTGCTGGCCCGCCGCACGCTCGGCACCATCCCGGAATTCTTCGCGATCGACGGCTTCCGCGTCATGGTCGAGCGCCGCTTCGATTCCCATGGCCGGGTGAAGATCGTCTCGGAAGCGGTGGTCAAGATCATCATCGACGGTGAGACCATCATGTCGGTTGCCGAGGGCGACGGCCCGGTCAACGCGCTCGACCTGGCGCTGCGCAAGAATTTCGGTAAGTACCAGCACGAAATCGACGATCTGGAACTGGCCGACTTCAAGGTGCGTATCCTCAACGGCGGCACCGAGGCCATCACCCGCGTCCTGATCGAGTCCACCGACAGCGACGGCGTGCGCTGGTGGACCGTCGGCGTGTCCGAAAACATCATCGATGCTTCGTTCCAGGCACTGATGGATTCCGTCATCTATAAACTGATGAAGAACCGGCATATGGCGGGCAGAATAGCGGCGGAGTGATCCGCCGCTCATCAAAAAGCTTGACGATGCCGTCAAGGAAATGAATTGGCCTCGCGACCCGCGTTGGAGTAATCCCGTCTCAAATAACCAAATACTATGGAATGACGGGAAAGATTCATGGCTGCCGATGCGCTGAAACCGGAAATCAAGAACAACGACGGTCTGCGCGGCTTCGGCTACGCGATGACGGCTTACCTCTTCTGGGGCATCCTGCCGCTCTACATGAAAGCCCTGGCGCATATTCCAGCCATGGAAGTCATCGCTCACCGCATCTTCTGGTCCGTTCCAGTTGCCGGCACCGTGCTGCTGGCCCTTGGCGGCATGCGTGACGTGAGGGCGGCGTTTCGCAATCCGCGCACGATTGCCATGGCGTCGCTGACAGCCACGCTCGTCACCATCAATTGGGGGACCTATGTCTGGGCGATCGGTGCCGGACATTCACTGGATGCGGCGCTCGGCTATTTCATCAATCCGCTGTTCAGCATTGCGCTTGGGGCTTTGATCCTCAAGGAGAGGCTGACGCCGGTGCAGATCGTCGCGATCGGTCTTGCCGCGGTTGCGGTCGTCATCCTGACCATCAAAGCCGGCACCCTGCCCTGGGTCGCGCTGTCCCTGACCTTCTCCTGGGGCTTCTACGCCTTTTTCCGCAAGACGCTGCCCGTCGGCGCCAATCAGGGCTTCTTCATCGAGGTGCTGCTGCTGTGCATCCCGGCGACGCTCTACATCATCTACCTGGAGATGCGGGGCGAAGGCCATCTGTATCAGACCGGCCTGTCGGACACTGCCCTTCTCCTTGGCTGCGGGCTGGTGACAGCGCTGCCGCTGATGATTTTTGCGAACGGCGCAAAGCTCCTCAGATTGTCGACCATCGGTATCATGCAGTACATCGTGCCGACGATGGTCTTCCTGATCGCCGTCTTCCTGTTCAAGGAACCCTTCGGCACGACGCAGCTGATCGCTTTTTCGCTGATCTGGGCCGGGCTGGTGCTCTACAGCTGGTCGATGCTGCGTCAGAGCAAAGACCGCTAACGGACAGATATGGTTATCAAACCGCTAAAGCGCATCGCGATCTTTCAGGGTCGCTTCGCGCGCTCAGCTGTTTAATTCTGCACATGTCGTTATCGCAAGACCGCTGCACGGTTCTGCGCGACATGTGTTAATCAGAGTTTGGAGATGACGGCTTCTTCGCCGCTGCGGTCGCCGCGCGCCTCGGCGGCGTGCTTGCGGATGGCCGGGATGATATCGTCCACCTTGTCGATAACCAGCGGCTGCACGCGATGGGCCGTGTGCACGAAGCCCTCTTCCGTCATATGGCGGACAAGTTCCATCATCGGGTTCCAGAAGCCGTTGATATTGGCGAAGATCATCGGCTTTTCGTGACGGCCGAGCTGGCCCCAGGTCATGATCTCGACGATCTCCTCCAGCGTGCCGATGCCGCCCGGCAGCGCCACAAAAGCATCAGCGCGCTCGAACATGGTGTGTTTGCGCGCATGCATGTCAGGCGTTATGATGAGCTCGTCCAGTTGACCGAGCGAATGGCGCGTCGCTTCCATGTCGACGAGGAATTCCGGGATGATGCCGGTGACCTGACCGCCATGTGAGAGCACGCCGCTCGCGACGGCGCCCATGATGCCCTTCGTTCCGCCGCCATAGACCAGGCGCAAGCCGTTCTCGGCGATGCTTTTGCCCAGCTCGCGGCCGGCAGCCATGTAGGAAGAATCGCGCCCGGGCCTTGAGCCGCAATAAACGCAGATGGATCGAATTGGCGCAGAATCGTCGGTCATGAAAGCAAACAACTATGCTGCAGATGCTCAGTCAAGAATTTTCGAAGGAAAACTTGTGCCCGAACATGCGAAAATGGCTGAGAAAGCTTGTAAAAGCAGGCGAAATCGCTAGCAATTTCAGGAGTTGCGACGACTGCGCCGCGTGGAGATGAATGATGATGAAGAACCGTGCCGGTTGGCTGGCTCTGTTGGTGTTGGTAATTGCCACCGTGTTGATGGTCTTTTTCGTGATGCCGCGCATCAACGGCAGCAAGAACCCGATCGGCGATGTCGTCAATCAAGCCGGCAACACGGTAAAAAACACCATCGAGGAGAATGCGCAGAAGGCTGGCGAGACGGCGCAGAAGTCGACTGAGGCGGCGCAGAACACCGTGTCGAAAGCGGTCGGCACCGCCGATCTTGCCAAAAAGCTGACTGATCTGACCGGCGCGGCGGCAGCATCGCTCACCGACCTCAAAGCGCTGTTCAAGGATGGCAGCACGCCGAGCCAGGATGTTTTCGCAGCAGCGAAGACGAAGGCGATCACGGCGCTGCAATCGATCGTCGCCTTTGCGCTTCCCGACGGAACCGATGCCACGGTGTCGGGCCTCGCGAAGAAGGCCCAGGAAGGCGCAGGCAAGGCTCTTGCCATCGTTCAGTCCCTGCCCACCAACGCCGCCGAAGCAAGCAGCGCGATCGACAAGGCATTGGCGGCGCTGACCGGCCAGCCCGCACCGCAGACCGCGGCAGCGGCAGCGCCGAGATATTCAATACCGTCATTTGATGTGCTGCGCGTGGAACCGAATGGCTCCACCGTGATCGCCGGCTCTGCCGAACCGAATGCCAAGCTTGAGATCGTCGACGGCGAGAAGGTCGTGACGACAACCAAGGTCGGTCCCAGTGGCGACTTCGCTGCCGTGCTCGACAATCCGCTGCCTCCTGGCGACCACGAGCTGGTGCTGCGCGCCACCGGCAAGGACGGTAAGGCCGTCAACTCCGAAGAAGTTGCCACCATTTCGGTGCCGAAGGACGATTCCACGCAACTTCTCGCCATGGTCTCGAAACCGGGCACTGCGAGCCGCATCATTACCGCGCCCTCGGCCAAGCAGGGCCGCGTGGCGACAGCGGAAGATAACGCAGCGGCAGCCAACGCTCAGGGCAACGCTGCATCGTCCCCCGACGCCAAGACGCAGCAACAGGGCGCGGTCGTTGCGTCCGCAAACCCTGGTGCAGCGACGAATCCGGCCGCTGCGAAGACGGACGAGCAGCCGGAAGTCGTGGTCAACGCCGTTGAAATCGAAGCCGACCATATCTTCGTCGCAGGCACCACGAGGCCGAATGCCACGGTACGCGGCTATGCCGATGACAAGCTGATCGGCGAGGTCGATGCCGGCGCAGACGGCCATTTCGTCGTCGACGGCGTGATGCCGCTGAGCGTTGGCGGCCACAAGATCCGCGTCGATGTGCTCGATGATGCAGGAAAAGTCGTCGTGCGCGCCAATGTCAACTTCACGCGTCCCGAGGGCAACCAGGTGACGGTCGCCGCTCAGACGCCGGCCGCCAACGCTCAAACACAATCTGCGTCGGCAAATCTGATACCTCTGGACGAAGGCGAGCTTGCCAAGCTGAGGGAGAGTGCCGGCAGGGCCTTCGCGCTGCTGAAGGGTCTCTTCACGGACGGCAAGCAGCCGAATGTGGAACAGCTTGCTGCCGCGCGGTCCGGCACGGAAATCGCGCTGAAATCGCTTTCGGAGTTCCGCCCGTCGATCAATGCCACCGCCGAGCTGAAGAAGGCTGCAGCCGATGCTGGTAGGGTTGCCGCCAAGGCGCTGAGCGCGCTGCAGGCTCTGCCGAGGGACGCGAAGTCGGTCGGAGCTGCTCTGCCTGGCCTTGAGGAGTTGATCGCGCAGATCACCGCGCCCTCGCAGCCGAATGCCGAGGTCTCGTCCAAGGACAATGGTCCGAAGACGCTGGAGCAGGCGCCGCTGGCGCAGGATGCCAACGCGGTAATCATCCGCCGCGGCGACACGCTCTGGCAGATTTCCCGTCGCGTCTATGGCGCCGGCGTGCGTTACACGACGATCTATCTGGCAAATGAGGACAAGATCAACAATCCGGACAGGATCTTGCCTGGGCAAGTGTTCGGCCTGCCGAAGGATGCGCTGCCGAATGCCGAGGAGCTGCATCGCAAGCGGCTTTCCGGCGAACACCTCTAGGCTGCTCACCATTCCTTGATAGGATTATGCATCGGCCAGGCGCGACCAACGCCTGGCCGATGCTTTTATGCGGAATAAAAATAGTATAAGCCTCGCGCAACCCTCATTGCCTTCACGCAACGGCCGCATCTAAGTGCGTGAAGGCTTATCAGCCGGACTAGCCCAACGGGTGCAACGCCCGGCTGCCTTTATTCTTCGCCGGAGACGGACATGGCAGAGCCCAAGAAAACCATATCGGCGGATTCCAGCAATCCATTGAACACGATCGTCAATCTCTGGCCGTATATGTGGCCCGCCGGCCGCATGGACCTGAAGATGCGCGTCGTCTGGGCGACCGTCTTCCTGCTGGTTTCTAAATTCTTCCTGCTGCTGGTCCCCTATTTCTTCAAATGGTCCGTCGACGCGCTGAACGGCAAGCTCGACATGCAAGGCATCCTGCCGGCCTTCATGGTCGGCGCCATCGCTCTGATCGTCGCCACGAACCTTACCCGCCTGATCCAGCTCGGCCTCAACCAGCTTCGCGATGCGCTCTTTGCCAGCGTCGGCCAACACGCGGTTCGCCAGCTCGCTTATCGGACCTTCGTGCACATGCATGAACTGTCGCTGCGCTTCCATCTGGAGCGCAAGACCGGCGGTCTTTCGCGCATCATCGAACGCGGCACCAAAGGCATCGAGACGATCGTCCGCTTCACCATCCTCAACACGTTTCCGACCTTCATCGAATTCCTGCTGACCGCCATCATCTTCTGGCGCGGCTACGGCTTCTCCTACCTCGCGGTGACGGCCGTCACGGTCTGGCTGTACATCTGGTTCACCGTGAAGGCGAGCGACTGGCGCATCTCCATCCGCCGCACGATGAACAACAGCGACACCGACGCCAACACCAAGGCGATCGATTCGCTCCTGAACTTCGAGACGGTCAAATATTTCGGCAATGAAGAGATGGAGGCCAAGCGCTTCGACCAATCGATGGCGCGCTATGAGAAGGCCGCCACCAGCGTCTGGACCTCGCTCGGCTGGCTGAACTTCGGCCAGGGCGTGATCTTCGGCCTCGGCACCACGGTCATGCTGGTCATCTCCGGTTTGTCCGTCCTTAATGGCCATCAGACCGTCGGCGACTTCGTCTTCATCAATGCCATGCTGCTGCAGCTCTCCGTGCCGCTGAACTTTATCGGTTTCGTCTACCGCGAAATCCGCCAGGGACTGACCGACATCGAGGAAATGTTCGACCTGCTGGAAGTCAAGCCCGAAGTGGTCGATGCTCCCGACGCCAAGGAACTTGTCATCGGAAAGGGCGCCATCTCTTTCAAGAACGTCCATTTCGCCTATGATCCGGCCCGGCCGATCCTGAAGGGCATTTCCTTCGAAGTCCCCGCTGGCAAGACGGTCGCCGTAGTCGGCCCATCAGGAGCAGGAAAATCGACCCTTTCACGCCTCCTCTATCGCTTCTACGACGTGCAGAGCGGCACGATCACCATCGACAATCAGGATCTGCGCACGGTGACGCAGAAAAGCCTGCGCAAGGTGATCGGCATGGTGCCGCAGGATACCGTGCTGTTCAACGATACCATCGCCTACAATATCCGCTACGGCCGGCCAAGCGCGAGCGAGGGTGAGGTCACGACCGCAGCCGAGATCGCGCAGATCAGCGACTTCATTCGCCATCTGCCCGAAGGCTTCGAGACGAAGGTCGGAGAGCGCGGCCTCAAGCTTTCGGGCGGCGAGAAGCAGCGCGTCGCGATCGCCCGCACCGTTCTGAAAGCGCCACCGGTTCTGATCCTCGACGAGGCGACCTCGGCGCTAGACACGACGACGGAGCGCGAAATCCAGGCGGCGCTCGATATCGTTTCCAAGAACCGTACAACGCTGGTCATCGCCCATCGCCTGTCGACCGTGATCGGCGCCGACGAAATCATCGTGCTGAAAAGCGGCGCGATCGCCGAACGCGGCACCCATGCCGACCTGCTGGCGCAGAACGGGCTCTATGCCTCCATGTGGAACCGCCAGCGCGAGGCAACGCAGGCCGAAGAGCATCTGAAGCAGGTGCGCGAAAACGACGATCTCGGCGTGGTCAACCGGCTGGCGCCCGCAAACTGAGCAACGACGGCCTTGTGTCCGGCGCCGTGTACGGTCCTTGCGGGTAAAAATCGCGCTGAAACATTGTGCACCGCAACTGTCACGAGCTTGAGATGACAGCTTGATAGGTACGGGCCTCACTTAAAAGGGAGCCCCCAAATGCGTACTTTCGCCAAAGCTTTAAGCCTGTTGCTCGTCGTCGGCCTCGCCTCGCCGGTCTTCGCCGAAGATGCCAAGCCCTTCAGCGATGCCAAGGAAATCAATCTGCTTGATCTGCTGCCGCCGCCTCCCGCCAATGATTCGGCGCAGACGAAGGCCGAGCTCGGCGAAATCCTGACGATCCAGGTTACGCGCACGCCGGAAATGGCGGCTCGCGCCGTGGCCGATTCTCAGGAGAATGTCTGGCGCTTCTCCGACGTCATCGACAATCCGAAATTCACCAAGGAAAACCTGCCGAAATTCTCGGCCTTCTTCGATCGCGTCGTCGAGACCGAAGGCGCCGTCGTCGATCCGGCCAAGGATGTCTGGAAGCGCCCGCGTCCGCATCTCTACAGCGATCTCGTAAAGCCGATCGTTTCGCTCTCCAAGTCTGGCTCCTACCCGTCCGGCCACACCACGGTCGGCACGCTGATGGGCGTCGTGCTGTCGAACATGGTACCGGAAAAGCGCGCCGCCATCATGACTCGCGCCTGGGAATACGGCCATAACCGCATTGTTGGCGGCATCCATTACGCCTCGGACATCGAAGCCGGTCGCATCGTCGGCATGGTCATTGCCGAAACCATCACCACGCATGACGACTACAAGACCGAATACGAAGGCGCCAAGGCTGAACTGCGCGCAGCTCTCGGCCTCTGATCGCCTCCGATCATTGCAGACTATGAAAAGCCGCCGCTTCCGCCGGCGGCTTTTCTGTTGCGCCCTGCTTGAATTCCGGTGGACTACGCGTCCAAAAACTGAAGATCGTCGACATCCTGCGCTTGCGTGGATTGCGTTGGGGGCGAGCATACGAGAGCATTGCCCATGACGGCGTTTGCCTGTAGTCACGCTCGTCTGGTAATCAGAGCAAGACCGCTTATCTTGTTCTCATCTTTTGATCGGCAGCGTCTCGCCCGGCAACCGGGGTTCGGTTTTCGCGGGAATGCCCTAACGGAGTTGGCTGTAGATGAGCTTGTTCAACAGCGTGCGCAACGTCATCGTTCCGGTGCACAAGGAAGGCTATCCCTTCGTCGCAGGTTTCTTCGTCGCTTCGCTGGTGCTCGGCTGGATCTTCAAGCCGCTCTTCTGGATCGGCCTGATCCTCACGCTCTGGTGCGCCTATTTCTTCCGCGATCCCGAGCGCATGACGCCGCAGGACGATGATCTGGCGATCTCGCCGGCCGACGGCAAGGTGTCCGGCGTGCAGATGGTCACGCCGCCGGCGGAACTCAACCTCGGCCATCAGCCGATGCTGCGCATCTCGATCTTCATGAACGTGTTCGATTGCCATGTGAACCGTTCGCCGATGCGCGGACGCATCACCAATATCGCCTATCGCCAGGGCAGCTTCCTCAATGCGGAACTCGACAAGGCCAGCGAACAGAACGAGCGCAACGGTCTTGTCATCGAGACGAAGCATGGCGAGATCGGCGTCGTGCAGATCGCGGGCCTGGTCGCACGCCGCATCCTCTGCTTCGTCAACCCGAACGAACCGGTCGATGCCGGCGAGCGCATCGGCTTGATCCGCTTCGGTTCGCGCCTCGATATCTTCCTGCCGGAAGGCGCTTCGCCGCGCGTTGCCATCGGCCAGCGCGCGATTGCCGGCGAAACCGTGATTGCCGAATTCGACTCGGCAAAAGGCCCAACCGTTAGCCGCCGCAGCTGAACCTAGAGCATTTCCGCTTTAAACGGGTCACGGAAATGCTCCATATTATTGTTTTCACGCAATTCCGGACGCAAACTTGCTTCGCAGGTTTGCTGGAATTGCTCTAGGAACTCGAGCGAGATGAAGACGCCTTTTCCGCCTTTCGAACCGCATGGACCCAACGACGAAGCGCGAGGGCCGCGCCTCCGGGAAATCCCGCTGCGGCTGATCGTGCCGAACATGATCACCGTGCTGGCGATCTGCGCTGGCTTGACGGGCATTCGTCTCGCTTTCGAAAACCGCTATGAACTCGCCGTGGCCGCCGTGCTGGTCGCGGCCTTCCTCGATGGTATAGACGGACGCGTCGCGCGGCTGATGAAGGCTACTTCAAAGTTCGGCGCGCAAATGGATTCGCTCGCCGATATCGTCAATTTCGGCGTCGCTCCGGCTCTGGTGGTTTACGTCTTCCTGCTCGATCAGGCCCGCTCGCTCGGCTGGATCGCCGCGTTGATCTATACGATCGCCGCCGGTCTGCGGCTCGCCCGCTTCAACGTCATGGCCGAACGGGAGCACAAGGCTTCCTGGCAATCGGAATATTTCGTCGGCGTGCCAGCGCCGGCAGGCGCAATGCTGGTGCTGCTGCCGGTCTATCTCGGCTTTCTCGGGCTGACGCCAGATCGCAGCTTCGCCTATTGGGGCGCCGCCTATACGGTTGTCATCGGCTTTCTGCTGGTTAGCCGCCTGCCTGTCTGGTCCGGCAAGACCGAAGGCAGCGGCATAAGGCGCGACCTCGTCCTGCCGATCATGCTCGGCGTCGTCGTCTATGTCGCGCTGCTGATGAGCTATACGTGGCATGTCATGGTCGTGACCGTCGTCGCCTATCTTCTGTCGCTGCCCTTCGGCGCACGCTCCTGGGCGAAGAAATACGGCACCTACACCATCAACGGCCCGGCCGATCCCAGCGTCGATGATTCCAACGACGACATCGGTCGGCATATCTAGACCCGGAATATCTGCACGCTATTCGACTGGCTCCGGCCTCCGCGTCCTGCTGCAACCGCAAGTCTGTAAGTCTCCCTTATCAATCAGGGACATGACAAACGTTTTTCGGGCGAATGGAAAGCCGCTTCAAGCTGGATTTTTGGCAGATCGAAACCTTGCGGCAGTGCGGATTCTACACGAGGTTTCGGCGCTAATCTCTCGAAATATGGTCGTTGTTCACAAAAGCTGATTGGAAAACGCCTTCGATTTGTCATGATTTACGACAAAAAGCACTATTCGATAGTGAATCGAAAATGCTCCCACGGGAGCATGGTGAGGAGTAAATCATGACGCAGAAGAAAGAAGCGGCGGCACAACCGCAGGCAAAAATCGACCCCAGCAAACACTATCGTCCGCTGGGCCTGAAAGCCGTTCTGGCAGCTCATCTGATGCTGAAGTCCAAGCCGCCGCTCAAGAAGAAACACGCTTGAATCCGAAGGGCGCCGGCCGGCTGCATGGCAGCTGAGGCGCCACAACTCGTATCGATGCCGGCCGCCGGATGGCGGTCGCTCAGAGAAGGCTTAGCTGGCCGTCGTCTGGATCTGCCTTCTTCGACGGTTTCCTGATAGGCTCGATCGCTACCGGTGTCTGCAGATCCGGCCCCATATTGGCGACCTTGTTGACGCGATCCGAGACCGGGATCGCCTCGAAAAAATCTTCCTGTACCGGTGCCATCAGATCAAGGACCTCGCGCGGTTCCTGGGTCTTGCAGTCGAGCCAGCGCGCAAAATCTTCCGGCTGGATCACGACGGGCATTCGATCGTGAATGGATCGGATCGCGTTGTTTGCCGCAGTCGTCAGGATCGCGCCGGTATCGACTTCCGAACCGTCTGCCGACGACCAGGTCTCCATCAGCCCGGCGAAAGCGATGACGCCGCCCCGGCGCGGACGGATCCAGTAGGCCTGCGGCTTCTCGCCGCTTTCCTTCGATGGCCTGTGCCATTCGTAAAAGCCCGATGCCGGAATAAGAATGCGTCGGTGGCGCATGGCGGCGCGGAAGGACGCCTTACCGATCGCCGTTTCGGCGCGCGCATTGATCAGAAGCGGAAACTCCTTCGGATCCTTCACCCAGGAAGGTGTGAAACCCCAACGGACCAGAAGGGCGCGCCGATCCGGCAGGTTGCTGCCCGGCTGCTGCCGGTCGCCGGATATGACGACGAGGATCGGCTGCGTCGGTGCGATGTTGTAGCGTGCGGGAAAGCCCTCACGCAGCAGGACGCCGAGCGCTTCTCCCACATAATCCGCCGTCGATGTCAGAGCAAAGCGTCCGCACATGGGGCTTGTTTTGCACCGGTAAAGCGCCGGGTCAAGCGGAAGCTCAGCCGCGCGGGCCGAAGAGAATGACGGCCGCTCCGACCAGGCAGATGGTGGCGCCGGAAATATCCCAGCGATCTGGCAAGCGTTCCTCCGCAAGCCAGAGCCAGAGGATGGAGGCGACGATATAGACGCCGCCATAGGCAGCAAAGGTGCGTCCGGCGGCCTCGCTCGGCACGAGCGCCAGCAGCCAGGCAAAGAGCGCCAGCGAGATCAGGCCGGGCGCCAGCCACCAGATCGGCTTTGCCAGCCGGAGCCAGGCCCAGAAGGCGAAGCAGCCGGCAATTTCAGCCAAGGCCGCAAGAGCATAAAGTCCATAGATCATCCAAGCGCCCGCCCAATCGGCGCATACGAATCGCCGTTCCATCGGCAGCGAGTTAAGGGGCTTTCCCGCGGGACAGCAAGGGTCGTTTCCTGTAGAGATCGTGAACCGATGGCGTGACGTCATTGCCAGCCAGTCTCCCGTGCGAATGCGAAACAATCCGATGAATTCTATTCCCCGCCCCGCCTCCTCCGCCATTCTCGAACGCGACGGCCGCTTCCTGCTGGTGTTGCGCAGCAATCCGCCATCGGCCGACATGTATGCTTTTCCCGGCGGCAGGGCGGAAGCGGGCGAAACGCCCGCAGAGGCAGCGCTCCGCGAATTCGAGGAGGAGACCGGCATCGGGGCGCGCAATCCGCGCCTGTTCGAGACCTATGATCTGCGGTCCCATGCAGCAGACGGGACGCTCACGAGCCATTTCCTGCTCTCGGTCTTCCTCGTCGACGCCGACAAGGACGCCGTGGCAGTGGCGGCCGACGATGCCGCCGAGATCGGCTGGTATTCGCTGGAGGAGATTCGCACCATGCCCGTGCCGGCCAGCGTGCTCGAATGCGTGGAGAGAATTGCCGCCGCCTGATTGGCGGCCGGGCCGCCATATTAACGATATCGAGCAATAACGAGGTGAAAAGACGGCCTGATGCCTTGTTCCCGTCATGCTTGTCCGGTCAACATGGTTACATGATTCATAACCGCCCGGGCCGACCGCTTCTGATTTGCATCGCGCTGGCATCCGCTTTTCCTGCGGTCGCCCAACCGACTGCGACCACGGCGCAGGTGCAGACGCCCAACGCCACGGACGCCGAACGGCCGACGCCTTATGACGAGCGGCTTTCCCGCCTCGCCGAAATCCTCGGCTCGATCGATTATCTGCGCAATCTCTGCAGCCCGACGCGCGAAGACGGATGGCGCGGCGCTATGCAGCAATTGCTCGACACCGAGACCAAGGGCGAGCCGAAACGCAAGGAAAAGCTGACGTCCGCCTTCAACCGAGGATATCGGTCCTTCGCTTCGGTTTATGCAAGTTGCACGCGTCAGGCTCTCGTCGCCGAGGAGCGATACCGTAACGAAGGTGCAACACTAGCCACAGAAATCACCGCGCGCTTTGGAAATTAACGATTTATTAACCCCTTTTCGTACCGAGCCGTGTCGTTTTAGGAAAAGGCTGATAAAGTTATTAAGCAAGTGGTAAGGACATGAACGTCTCGAGGAAAGAAGCAATGGAAACCAGCCTGAATGAAATCGACGACATGATCGTCCATGAAAAGATGCAGGCAGCGCTGGAATACCAGAATGAAGCTTGGGCCGACGGTATGGCAGACGGCATCGAGCCGGAAATCATTGCCGACGCCGCCATTGCTCATGCGATTCGCGAGACGATTCGCATTCGGGGCGAACAGGGAGCGGAAGCCTTGCTTGAATCGCTTCGCGAACGGATGCTCGCCGGCGAGTTTTCTCCGACCCGAACCCTGCAATAGAAAACAGAGATTGCTCATGCGTATCGTCCCAGGCAATGAGTTCCGCTGTTCCATTGCCTCGCTTGCCGTTGCAGCTCTGCTTCTGAGCGGCACTGCTCTGCCGTTACCGGCCCTCGCCTTCTCCGAGCTCAATCCTCCTACGCAGTTGCCGGGCGCCACCGGTACGCCCGGTCAGCAAAAGAACGCCAAGCCCGTCGAGCAGGCGCTGGAAGCGCCGGCGAACAACGGGCTGCCGATGCCGGATCCGCTGATCAACAAGCAAGCCGGCCAGAGCGGCGGCGATGCTTCGAATGCCAACAAGTCAGTCGAATTCCTCTTCGACATCGACAAGGCGCCGGAGCCGGTCAAGAAGCTCCGTGCGGCGATCGTCGAGGCTGCCGCTTCCGGCGATCTTGAGCGCCTGCGTCCGCTGATGAATGTCGGCGCCGGCCTCAAGCAGACACAGGTCACCGCCGACGATCCCGGCGAAGATCCTATCAAGACCCTCCATGATCTTTCGGGCGATCCTGACGGCATCGAAATCCTGTCCATCCTGCTCGATATCATGTCGACGGGCTTTGCTCATGTCGGCCAGGGCACGCCAGATGAAATGTATGTCTGGCCCTATTTCGCCCAGAAGGACATCAAGACGCTCTCCACGCCGGAGAAGGTCGACCTGATGCGCATCGTGACGGCGGGTGACTATGCCGACATGCTGGAATTCGGCGGCTATAATTTTTACCGCGTCGGCATCACGCCGGACGGCCGTTGGAAATTCTTCACCTCGGGCGAATGATCCTGCCGGGGAACTTGCGGTTCCCCGCCGAAGGCCCTACCTCTTGATGATGAAGCATGTCGCGCAGAAGTGCGCAGCGGTTTTGCGGCAACGACATGGGCAAAATCAAAAGCTTAAAGCGCACGTAGCGAATCTGGAAGGTCGTGGCGCGCTTTGAGCCAAATCAGCGGATCCACCATGCCAGCCGTATTCCTGAAAGATCGCTCCTTCATCCGCGTTGCCGGCACGGAAGTGGAAGCGTTTCTGCACAATCTCATCACCACCGACCTCGCATCGCTCGCGACGAACGAAGTGCGCCCCGGCGCGTTGCTGACGCCGCAAGGCAAGATCCTGTTCGACTTCATGATCCGGCGAGACGGCCCAGGTTTCCTGATCGAGACCGATGCGACACAGCAAGAGGGCTTGCTGAAGCGCCTGACCATGTATCGGCTGCGCGCCAAAATCGACTTCAGCGTCGACGATGTTCAGGGCGTCACGGTGGCATGGGCCGCAGAAGCGGGCGAAGGCCCACGCGACAGCCGCTTCCTCAAGGCTGACATAGCGCTGACGCGCACGCCTGGCCAACATGGGCACGATGCGGAAGCGCTTTACGACGAACTGCGCATTGCCAGCGGCATCGCCGTTTCCGGCCGCGATTTCGCGCTGCAGGATGCGTTTCCGCATGATGTGATGATGGATATCAACGGCGGGCTGGGCTTCCGCAAGGGCTGCTATATCGGCCAGGAAGTGGTTTCGCGCATGCATCACCGCGGTACGGCGCGCAGGCGCGTCGTTATTGTCGACGGCACCATGGATCTGCCCGTTTCCGGGACCGAACTGACCGCCGGCGGCAAGCCGATGGGGTCGCTGGGATCGATTGCCGGCCGCAAGGGCCTTGCCGTTATCCGTATCGATCGCGCAGGCGAAGCCATTGCAACGGGAACACCGATCCTGGCTGGCGAGGTCGAGGTCTCGGTATCGCTGCCCACATGGTCGGGCCTCACCTTTCCCGCCCCCGCCGATGAGGCTTCGGCATGAACTCGGCCAAGACGCCGCGCGCCTGGCAGCGCATGTTGTCCGGGCGCAGGCTCGATCTGCTGGACCCGTCGCCGCTCGACGTCGAGATCAGCGACATCGCGCACGGGCTTGCCCGTGTCGCACGCTGGAACGGCCAGACCTCGGGCGATCACGCCTTTTCCGTCGCGCAGCATAGCCTCGTCGTGGAAGCGATCTTTCGCCATCTCAATCCGGCCAACCCGGATGAACGATTGGCAGCGCTGCTGCACGATGCGCCTGAATATGTGATCGGCGACATGATTTCGCCGTTCAAGTCCGTCGTCGGCGGTGACTATAAAGAGGTGGAGAAGCGGCTTGAAGCGGCGATCTATCGCCGCTTTGCCCTGCCGCCGCATTGCGCACCGCAGCTGAAGGACAAGATCAAGAAGGCCGATACCGTCTCGGCCTATTTCGAGGCGACGCTGCTTGCCGGTTTTACGCCCGAAGAGGCGCGCAAATTCTTCGGCCAGCCTCGTGACATCACTCGGGAGATGCTGCCGATCGATCCGGTGCCGGCGGTCGAGGCGCAGCGACTTTTCCTGCGACGCTTCGAGGAGATCGAAGCCGAGCGCGCTGCGATGAGGATCGGTGCGTGACCGATATCGTGGTATCACCGCTGGCGCGTATCGCGGAGATGGCCGTTCGCCATGGTGCACGCGAGATGATCAGCCTGATGGCCAAGGAGCAGGCGTTTCATCGGCCTGCCGTCATCAAGGCCGACAGGCATTTGCTGCTCAGCATGAATGATATCAGCTTTGCCGGCACCGGCGATCTCATCGCTCCGCAGGAGACGCACGTCCGAGCGATCATCGACTTTGCAACGCAATGGGACCGCGCGTCGCCTCTGCTGATCCATTGCTGGATGGGGGTTTCGCGCTCGCCGGCGGCAGCGCTGATCGCCGCTCTTGCCGTTCATCCGGAACAGGATGACCTAGCCCTCGTCCGCCGCCTGCGCGCGGCCTCCCCCATTGCAACGCCAAATACCCGGCTGATCGCGATCGGCGATGACATGCTCGGACGAAAGGGGCGGCTTGCAGCGGCGATCAAGGAGATCGGCCGCGGCGCGGATGCTGACGGCAATGCGCCATTCGTGCTGCCATTGGCAGAGCTGAGCAATAGGCGATAAACAAAACGGAGGCCGGTTTGTGCGGCCTCCGTCCGTTTCACGACAATCGGTTGCGCGCAGGTCAGGCCGAAACGCCGCCCGACTGCTCAGGGTCGTACTGACCATAGGTATTCTGATAGAGGGCCGACGGATTCTGCATTTCGCTCAGCAAGACGTCCAGCGCCTGGTTCTGGGCTGCGGTCTTCGAATTAGTGCTATCGGGCGACGGTTCCAGCGACAGCATATCTGCGGCAGATGCGTCCGATGATTTGAGCGCATCGAGACCTCCCGCGAGCTGATCCTTGGTCAGCGAACCGGAATTTTGCCTGTCGATGCTCTTGAACAGGTTCGCCGCATCGCTTTCGCTCATATCCTTCGGCCGTCCGGCGACGAATTCGCTCTGCGTGATCTTGCCATCCTGATTGGTATCGAGGCTGGCGAATAGTTGATCCATCGGCGACTGATCCGAAGAGCTGTTCGAAGTCGAAGAGCCCGACTGGCCGGTCTGCTGCATCTGCAGCAGCATCGACGCCAGATTGCCGACAGAAGGCCCGATCGAGCGGCCTGCTGCAACTCCTGGGCATCCACAACGCCGTCCTGGTTCTTATCAAGGGGACTGTACGAGGCAGCCGTCATGCTGCTCCCAATTGAAGAAACGCCACTCATCCAAATCTCCTAAGCAAACGCCATCGGCGTGTTCGACTGCCCCCCGGCACGCTTAACCACATGGAGGCAGGATAGGTCGATTTGGCCAGGCTGAGATAGATGGGTGTTAATTCATCATTAACCATAATTGACAGGCATCGAATCCCATTGCCGGTGGACGCCCGCCGGGCAGGAACAACCGCCGCTTGGCACAGCTTCGCACAAGGATTCGAATCGCCCTTTGGCTGGGCCTTACCGGATGACGGCACACGCCAGACGCTTGCCGGCGCCGCCGACCGGCTGGCTGCGGTAATCGTCCGATTCCTCGTGGATCATCAGCGTGCGCCCGCGAATACCGTTCTTGCCGTTGAGCGATACCATGCCGTTGAAAACCTGAGCCTGCAGCTTGCCATCCTGATCGACATACTGGTTTGGCATGTCGCCCGCATGCGGCCCCTTGGCGGCGAGAAAGCCGTGCTCCGCTTTCGTCGGATTGAAATGGCCGCCGGCGGATTCGAAGCCATGCGTATGGTCGCACCGGCTGCTTTCGTGGACGTGAAAAGCGACCCAGCGATTGGCCGGCAAACCAGAGACCTCCATCTCGATCAGCACGCCCGACTTGCCCTCCGTCAACGTCGCCCGCCCTGCCTGCTTGCCGTCAAGCCCGACAAAATCGGCCGTCGCCGTCCTTTGGTCTTGAGCCACCGCAGGCATGCCCGCGGCCAGAGCAAGAATTGCAGCCATCATCATCCGTCTCATGGAGCGGTACTCCCTCTTTGGTAATCACTGTCCAACGCATTGCGGGCACGAGTGTTCCGTCGAGAGGAAAATGAATTGCATCAAACAGATAAAGCGACCTACCGTCGTCCGGCAGGCCGCTGAAACAATCCGACGAAACCGGCTATGTCAGGCCGCGATGCTACCCACGTCGTACTGGCCGTAGGTGCTGTTATAGGCATCCATCGGTGAGAACAGATCCGTATGGTGTTCGGGCAATTTGGCCCTGGAGGCGACATCGGCGCTGGGCAATTGCATGAGCTTGGCCATCAGATCGCTCATGGCGCCGCTGGTACTGTCCGCGGCGCTGTTGTCGGCGTTCTCCTGTAGAATGCCTGGACGCTCGCCAGCTTGACGCTCCTGACCGCTGAGGAGGCCATCTCCATTGGTGTCGAGACGCGAAAGCGTGCCGCGATAAGGATAAGAGCTATTGGTTACGGAAGATACATGGGACATTCAAACCTCCTTTGGAAGGAGCCGCCTCATGCGACGTCGTTTGCCCTCAATACATTCAGAGCCAGACTATGAACTCTTGATAAGCTGCTTCGCTCTATCAGTAAATACGAATTGTTAATGAGCATTAACTATAATTTTCAAAAGGTAAATCGGAACCAGCTAATACCTCGTCGGCACGGCTTTGCCGTATTGCTCGGTATAATCCACTGGAATCATAGGCGAATTTGACCGCCACCCCTTACCGTTCAGTCCAATTGGTATATTGTGCGGACGATTGCTCACGGAGAGGCCCTGATGGAACTGCTGCCGCTTGTCGTCGTGATCGCCGGCATTTTCATACTGCGGGGATACAACCAGCGGATAAAAAGGCTGGAGGTTCGCGTTCAGGAGCTGCAGAACGCCATCGCGGGCAAGGTGCTTCCGGCAGATGTGGCCGAATCGGCCCCAGCGGAAAAGCCGCAAACGAGCGCTGCCCTGCTGCACGCTGAGCATGACGACGGGGCAGCGATAGCCGAAGCCGCGATCCCGAGCCCCTCTCCAGTCGATATCGAAGAGGCTGATATTGCCGCACGCGACATGGCTGACACGTTCACCGATGGCGGCCCGGATATCACAGCGCCGGCGGCGATGAAGCCGAAAGAAAGCCTGGAAAGCACGATCGGCGCGCGCTGGGCTGTTTGGGTCGGCGGCATCGCTCTAGCCCTCGGCGGCATCTTCATGATCAAATATTCGATCGAGAGCGGCCTGCTGAGCCCGGGCGTCCGGCTGGTGCTTGCTGCGATCTTCGGCCTGATCCTCGTTGCCGCCGGCGAAGTCATCCGTCGCCGTTCGGCGCCTGTTTCCGGCAATGCTTTCCAGAATGCGATGGTTCCCGGCGTGCTGACGGCAGCAGGCGTCGTCGCACTGTTCGGCTCGACCTACGCGGCGCATGGCATCTATGGCTTCATCGGGCCGGCCACGGCTTTCGTCCTCCTCGCCCTGATCTCGCTAGCAACCCTCGCCCTGTCGCTCTTGCATGGACAGGCGCTGGCGGGCCTCGGTCTGCTCGCCTCGATGGTCACCCCCGCCTTGATCGCATCGACGGCGCCGCGACCCTGGATCCTCTTCGGCTACCTCGTCCTGACATGGCTCGCAACACTGCTTGCGTCACGGCTGCGCCGCTGGCTGATTGCGCCTTCACTTGCCAATGCGCTGCTCAGCCTTTGGCCCCTGCTCTACATCTCCTACAGCCCGGTCGTGGACTTCACGCCGGTTACGCTTTCGATGCTCGCCATGATCGGCGGCACCATCTTCCTCTGGCCCGGACGCTACCAGACTGCCGCGAAGGCCGTGGATCACGCGACGACTGAGACGAAAGCCAATCCGCTGCAGCTTCGCAGCGCCGGTGGCGGGGGCGCCTTCCTTGCCCGAGCGCCGCTCGGCATGACGCTGACGGCAACGATCGGCGCGCTTGCGGTGGCTCTCTCCTTGCTGGCCGACGGTCTCCTTTATGGATATCCCATCGTGGATGCCGTGTTCATGTTCGCGGCGATCGTCGCGGCGGTGGCCGCCTTCGGTGCTGGCCGGCTGCACGCAGCCTGGGCGGCGATCCTCTCTGCCGTCGTTGCCATAATCGGCATGTTCGGTCTCCTGACGAACTGGATCTATGGCCTCGACCCCGGCACCGTCGACGCGCTGGCACGCATGCAAAGCATGGTGATCTACGAAGCGCTCGGCCTCGGGGCAATCTTCGTGCTGATCGGCGCTTTCTTTCTCCGGCGTTTTGCCGAGGGTGAGAAACCCTTCGCCGCGCTGTGGAGCCTGATCATGGCCGCCGTTCCGCTGGCGATCGCCACGATCAGTTTCTTCAATTTCGGCAACTGGACGGTCGACTGGCTGCATGGTCTCTATGGCATCGGGCTCGCCGTCGCGCTGCTGGCGCTCGCCGAATGGCAATATCGCCGCTCGGGCGACGGATGGAACCTGCCGACCAACATTCTTGCCGCCGGCTCCTTCGCGGCCACGGTCTTTGCTCTGCATGTGCTTGCGCATCATGCCGTGCCGACCATTCTGCTGCCGGTCCTCGGCATTGCCTATCTGCTGACGGGACGCGTCCGCGACTGGCCGGTCCTGCCCTGGGCGATGGTCGCCGCATTGATCGTTGCCATGGCGCGTATCGCCTGGCAGCCGACCATCGTCGATCCGTCCGAGCTCGGCACGACGCCGGTCTTCAATATGCTACTCGCAGGCTACGGCATTCCCGCAGCGCTTGCAGCCGTGGCTGCCTTCATGGTCCGCCGCGCGCCCAACATCCGCCTGTGCAGCGCGCTGCAGGCATTGGCCTCCTTCCTCGTTCTGCTGACGATCGCCATCCTGGTCCGCCATGCCATGAACGGCGGCGTGCTGAACGACGCTGTGCCGACGCTCGGCGAGCAATCGATCTATACCCTGCTGGCCATCGGCGCTTCAGCGACGCTGATGGCCCTCGATCTCAGCGCCGCAAGCCCCGTCTTCCGCTACGGCAGCATGGCGCTCGGCACGCTCTCGGTCATCATGATCCTGACACTGCATCTGCTCGGACTGAACCCGTTCATCACGGGCGAAAGCACCGGCCGGATCCCGTTGTTCAACCTGCTGCTGCTCGGCTATCTCCTGCCCGCCATCGCCTATGGCGGGCTGGCGCTCCTGGCACGAAACCGGCGGCCCCTACCCTATGTCGCCATGCTGGCCGTTGCCGGCGCGGTCATGGTCTTTGCCTGGGCGACGCTGACGGTGCGCCGCTTCTGGCAAGGGGAATACATTCCCTTCTGGAACGACTTCATCCAGGGCGAGCTCTATTCCTATTCCGTCGTCTGGCTGTTGATCGGCATCGCCCTTCTTGGGCTAGGTGCCCGCTTCGAAGCGCGGAGCCTGCGCATTGCATCGGCGGTGCTGGTCTTCATCGCCGTCGTCAAAGCCTTCCTCATCGATATGGCAAACCTCGAAGGCTTCCTGCGCGCCCTCTCCTTCATCGGTCTCGGCGCAGTGCTGATCGGCATCGGCCTGTTCTACCAGAAGATCCTGACACGGAAGAAAGCCACGGAATGATTGCGGCGAATCCTTTCGCCCGTTAGGAAGTGGCTCTGCCGACAGATCATTCCGGAGCGCTTGCCACAATGGACACCAACAGGATGGCGCGGGCCTTTGCCCCGTTCGAAACGCTGGCTGCGGATCTCATTCCACATGCTGCCGATGGGGACGACGGTTCGCATGATATCGCCCATATCCTGCGGGTTTTCCGCAACGCCATGGCGATCCAGGCTGAGGAAGGCGGCAATGCACGAATCCTTGCCGCCGCCGTGCTGCTGCATGATTGCGTTGCCGTGGAGAAGAATTCGCCGCATCGCGCACAGGCCTCACGGCTAGCCGCAGAGAAGGCATCGGGCATCCTTCGGGAGTTAGGCTGGGCCGATGAGGATATCGCGGCGACCGCACATGCGATCACCACCCACAGCTTCTCCGCCAATCTTCCGCCCGAAACCCTGGAAGCGAAGATGCTGCAGGATGCCGACCGGCTGGATGCGATTGGCATGGTGGGGGCCGCACGCTGCTTCTACATCGCAGGCCGTCTCGGTTCCGGTCTCTACGATCCATTCGATCCGCTTGCGTCCGAGCGACCGCTTGATGACAAGCGTTTCGCCATTGACCATTTCGAGACGAAGCTGTTCAAACTGGCGGACGGTTTCCAGACCGAGACCGGACGCAAGCTTGCCGAAGCACGGCATGATCGGCTGAAAACCGTGCTCGCAATGTTCATCGACGAAATCTGAGGGCTATCCATGCGCGTCAGCGATCTTTTTATCTACCCGCTCAAGAGCGCTCGCGGCATCGCCATCCCGTCGGCCGCCATCGATGCCTTTGGTCTGGCCGGCGATCGCCGCGCCATGCTGGTCGATCCTTCCGGCCAGTTCATCACCCAGCGCGAATTGCAGGCCCTGGCGCAGATCGATATCGAGCCCGGCCCTTCCTATCTGCGCCTGAAGATGGAGGGAAAGCCCGACATCATCGTGCCGCCGCCGCATCCCGACAATCGCATGGATGTCGTCGTCTGGAAGTCTGCCGTCAACGCGTCCATTGCCGATGAGGAGACCAACAGGGCTCTGTCCGGCTGGCTTGGCCGCGAGGTCAAGATGGTTTTCTTCGACAGGCTCGCCAGGCGTCTCGCCAGCCCGGAGTGGGCCGGCGATGATTCAACCGTCACCTTCGTCGATGGCTATCAGATCCTCGTCACCACGACTGGATCGCTGAAGGCGCTCAACGCCAATCTTGCCGCCCATGGCGAAGGCGCCGTCGGCATGGAGCGCTTCCGTCCGAATATCGTCATCGATATCGATGAGGAATGGCCGGAGGATCGCTGGGCAGCGATCGAGGTCGGCGGTATACGCCTCGATCTGGTCAAGCCCTGCTCGCGCTGCATCATGACGACACAGGACCAGAAGACCGGCTCGCGCGACGTGCCGAACCCGATGCCGGCCATGGGCCGCATCCGCATGTCGGCAGACCGCCGCGTTCCCGGCCCACTCTTCGGCTGGAATGCCGTGCCGCGCGGCGATGGCTCCGTGAAGATCGGTGATGCGGTCACCATACTCGAGGAGCGGCCGGACGGCTGGGCTCTCAAGCGGCGATAGCCATTCCGCCGTTTGTTTAGCTTGCGGACCCAGCGCAGCAGGCGCATGCTTGTCGCTCATTTTGAACCCGTCGGTTACGGCTGAAACAGCCATGGCACACGGGGATGCGTGGGGTGCGTTCGATGGAGTGCGCCGGCTGCGGTTTCGATATTCAGAGCGGCTTTGCTTTCTGTCCGCGATGCGGAGCAAGGCAGCCTATCGCTTGTGCTGGCTGCGGCTATCCCTGCCAGCCTGATTTCGCCTTCTGCCCCCGATGCGGCACCGCAGTCTCCGGCAAAGTCCAACCCGCCGCCAAGCCCAGCATCGAGGTTGTGCCGGCAAAATCCGATGGCGATGCCGATCGGCGGCCGGTAACCGTGCTCTTTGCGGATCTCTGCGGCTTCACGACACTGAGTGAGCAGATCGACCCGGAAGTCATGCGGGTGCTGCAGAACGACTTGTTCGAAGAGATGACACAGGCGGTCGAGGCCTATGGCGGCTTCGTCGACAAATTCGTCGGCGATGCGCTGCTGGCGCTGTTCGGCGCACCGGTTGCTCATGAAGACGACCCGGTGCGGGCGCTGAACGCAGCACTCGATATGATCGGCCGGGCGACGCAGGTCGGCGAGCGCTGGCAACCGCGCGCCGGCGTGCCGCTGCGTCTGCATATCGGCATCAATAGTGGCCCCGTCGTCACCGGCGGCTTTGGTGCCGTCAGTGCAAAATCCTATTCCGTGACCGGCGACACGGTGAACACGGCCCAACGCCTGCAATCCATGGCAGGCGAAAACGATATTCTCGTCGGGCCGCTGACCTATCGCCTCACCCGCCATGCCTTCGCCTTCGAAAATCTCGGCGCCCAGGCCTTGCGCGGCAAAAGCGGCAACGTGCTTGTTCATCGGCTGACGGGACCGCTGGAAGCGCCGCATACGGCGCGCGGCCTCGAGAGTTTCGGCCTTCAGGCACCGATGATCGGACGGGATACGGAATTGTCGCGGCTGCTGACCTGCCTCGACCTTGCCTGCGGCGGTGCGGCGCAACTGGTCCGTCTCATCGGCGACGCAGGCATCGGCAAGTCGCGGCTGGTCAGCGAGTTCATCGGAATTGCAGGCAATGCAGCCCGCTTTCAGGGTCTCGCCATCCGCAAGGCGACCTGCTCTCCTCTCGGCGAACAGTCCTATGGTACGCTTGCCGCGGTCGTGCGCAGCGCCTACGGCATCGGTGAGCGGGACAATCTCGACAGGACGCGACAATTGCTGGCGACCGGCTTCCGCGCGCTCGATCTCACGCAAGAGGATGTAGACGGGCTTTTACCGCTCTTTCTGCATGTGCTTGGTCTCGGCGACCCCAGCGGAGCGCTGCGGCACATAGAACCGGAGCAATTGCGACGGCAGATCTTCTATGCGGTGCGCACCATCTTCGAGCGGCGGCTGGCGCAAGGTCCTCTGCTGCTTGTCATCGAGGATCTGCACTGGGCCGATGCCGCCTCGCTGGAAGTGCTTCGCTTCATGATGGATCGGCTGGAGCGCAGCCGGCTGATGCTGCTCGCGATCTACCGGCCGACATCGCAGATCGATCCGCTGGACTCCAATCGCGTCAGCGTCACCGTGCAGCGTCTCGGCCCGCTCATCGCAGCCGACGGGCAAAAGCTGCTCGCTGCTTTTTTCGGCGAGAGCCATGGCAAGCTGCCGGCCGCGATGCGCAAGCGTATCCTTGATCGTGCAGGCGGCAATCCCCTCTTCATCGAAGAGATTCTTCGGGGATTGATCGACATGGGCGAACTGCACAATGACAGCCAGCGCTGGGAAATTGCGGCGGAAGACACGGATGTCGATATTCCGGTCAATCTGCAGGCCCTGTTGCTCGCCCGTGTCGATCGTCTGCCGCCGGAGATCAGACGGCTGGCGCAGGAGGCGGCGGTGGTTGGGCCGAAGTTCGACACCGTCCTGCTGCGCAGCGTCGCCACCGAACCGGCTGCCATCGACGCCGCGTTGGACTATCTCTGCGATGCCGATATCATCGGAGAATTGCGCGGGCCGGATGCCGGAGCATCTCCCACCTACCGCTTCAGCCAGTCTCTGCTGCACGACGTCATCTATCATAATCTCCTGCTGCAGCGGCGCACCGAGCTGCATCACCGGATCGGACGGGTTCTGGAACGCCAATATGGCGCAGCGCCGGACCGGCCCGAGCATCTGGCGCAACTCGGCCATCATTTCAGCCTGACCACCGAAAAGGCGAAGGGGGCCGGCTATCTGATGGCGGCCGGAGATCTGGCGCGCAAGACCTACGCCAATGACGACGCGATGCGCCTCTACCGCCAGGCGCTTGCAGCCTTCGAAAACGAGCCGGAGGTGGCACCGGAACAATTGGCGCTGCTGGAACGTCTTGCCGATCTCTATCGTCCTGCCGGTCGCCGCGACGCCGCATTGAACCATTATCAGCGAGCGCTGGCCATTCATCGCGCCGGAGACGATCGGATCGCAGCAGCGAGGGTATTGCGCAAAATCGGCCGGCTGTATCTCGAGGCGGGGCGCCGTGATCAGGCGGAGGCGCATTGCGCCGAGGCGGAAGCTATGATCGCGACGATCGATGCGCCGGTCGAACACGCGCATCTGCTGCAGGAGCGCGGCCATCTCGCCTTCCGTATGGGTGACCAGGCCGCAGCCGCCGAATGGGCGACGCAGGCCCTGCAACGGCTGCAAACGCTTCCCATCGACGGAACCACCGAGGCCGGACGAGAAGCGGCGCGCGCCATGGCGGAAGCGCTGAACACCAAGGGCGCGGCTCTTGCGCGGCTCGGCCGCCGTCGCGATGCGGTGCAAGAAGTGGAGCACAGCCTCACGGTCGCCGAAAAGGCCGATCTGCAAAGTGCTGCCTGTCGCGCCTATTCCAATCTCGGTGTGCTCTACACGATTGTCGATCCAGCCAACGCAATCAAGATCTGCCGGCGCGGGCTGGAGGTCGCCACCCGCATCGGCGATCTCGGCTTCCAGGCGCGCCTTCTCGCCAACCTCGCCGTTTCCTGTTGCACCTTTACCGACCGCTGCGCTGCCGAGGGTGTGCCCGCGGCCGAGAAGGCGGTGGAGATCGACCGGGCGCTCGATCAGCGCGACCACCTTTCCGTGCCCCTGATTGTCCTCGGGCAGATCCATCAATGTCACGGCCAGCCGAAGCTGGCGCGCAAGTATTACGAGGAAGCCCTTGAGGTTGCGAAGGAAATCGATGAGCCGCAACTGCTCTTTCCATGCTATGATGGCTTGGCGACACTAAGCTTGGAACATGACGATCTGGTCGAGGCAGAGCGATTTTTCACGCTGGCGCAGGATGTTTGCGCGCGCCACAACCTCGATCCGGGCACACTCGTCGTATTGCCGTTTCTCGACTGACCGTCCTCGTTATGACGGTCGTCGGAGATCCAATAGGAGAATCGATTCAAGCATATAAAGGGAGGAACGAAACATGCAGGAGAACCACATCGAGAGACCATTGCAGCCCGGAGATCGTGCGCCGAATGTCGTACTGGATGCGATCACTCGCCAGGGCAAAATCGCCATCGACGATTTTCGCGGCCAGAGGCCGGTGCTTGTGGGATTGTTCCGCGGACTGCATTGTCCCTTCTGCCGCCGTCAGATCGCCGCGATGTCCGAGCTTACGGGTGCTCTGCAGGAGAAGGGCATCGACAGCCTGACTGTCGTCAACACGCCGATCGAACGCGCCCGGCTTTACTTCCGGTACCATCCGCTTCCCAATCTACTGGCCGCTTCCGATCCGGAGCGGGTATCGCACAGGGCTTTCGGCCTGCCGAACGTCCAGTTCACCGAAGATGAGACCGACTGGCCGCGCAAGGTCGGCATAAGCGCCGTGCGGTCGATGCGCATCGAAATGCCGAGCGAACTTCCACAGCCGATGGATCCGATGTCAGCGATGGAGTTCCTCGACAAGGCGGACGGCTATGAAATCACGGAGGATGACAAACATATGGTTGCCACCGGCGAAGGCCAGCTCGTCGGCGAGTTCCTGCTCGACCGGGATGGCGTCGTCCGCTGGTGTTTCACCGAGGCCGAAGAGGCCGGTCGTCATATGTTCGGCATTCCCGCCCCGCGGGAGGTGATGTCGGCCGCCTCGAATATGGCTGTCTGAAGCGAGCGGTCTTTCAGCTTGGAAACACGCCTTGAGCATGATCCTATCCGCTGCGTGCTTGCGAGATCATGCTCTATATTTTCGCGGCAACGGCCGGCCGCTCCTGCGGCGCCTCCAACGACACCGCATCCAGCGCCTTCAACGCCGCCTGAATAAAGCCGTCGCGCGCCACGGCGATCTGAATGCCGCGCGGTTCGTAGACATGGCGATGCAGGAAAAAGCCCGTTAGCCGGAAAGCCGCAGAAAGGCCTTCGCTATCGGCCGCGACCACGGCTCCGGCAGCAAGAAAGGGCGGCAAGGTCAGCATCTTATCCGCCCATGGCATACCGGCTGAACGGCATACGGCACGCCCGGTTTTCGGCGAAACGAAGGCCAGATCCTCGCGCACGCCAGTTGCCGCGCATTCGGTCAAATCGAGGCCGAAACCGAGATCGTTGAGCACGGCAAGCTCGAAACGGACGAAAAGCTCGCCGGCATCGGCCGGGTTCTGCAGGCTCTCAAGGATGACATCGAGCGCATCGTAGAGATGCGGGTGCGGATCGCGCTCTGGCAGCAGCCGCAAAAGCGCGCCCATTGCCTGCACGCCATAGACGGCGGTCGCGGTCTCCATCAGCCGCGCCGCTCGCAACGCGACGGGCTCCATGCGGAATTCGCCAAGATGCTCGTGCAGCCTCGCCCGCCAGGTCACTTCGACCAGATTGCCCGCCTGCAGCACCGGTTGCATGGAGCGAGAGCGCCCTCCTCGCACCATGCCCATATGCCGGCCGCGCGCGCGCGTCATCACCTCGGCGATGACGCTGGTTTCTCCAAGGCGCTTGACGCCCAAGATGATCGCGTGGTCCTGCCACTGCATCGGCTGGTCTGCCTCAAGAGGATTGTCGCGATTCGAGTTTAGGACAAATGGCAGCGGCTGTCACATGCCCGAGGATTTGCCGGCCTCCGCCAGTGTCTGAACAAACAGGCGCATGGCCTGCTCATCGAAAGGTTTGTTCAAAAGCGGCACATGCCGCAGGTCCGGCGGAAAATCGAGCGTATCGGAATAACCGCTGACGAAGCCGAAGGCGATGCCGCGCTCCATCAGCAGACGGGCGAAGCCGAAGCTTGTCGACTCCCCGAGATTGACGTCCAGCATCGCAAAATCATAATCACCAGCATGAACGGCGTTGACCGCCTGTTCCAGATTCGAGGCAATCTCGACTTGCCCGATCCCGACAAGGCGCAGTATTTCCTCCGCCTCCATAGCAATAATCAGATTGTCTTCGAGAATCAGGACTCGTTGAACCGTCATATCAACGCCATCCCGGCATGCGTGCGTCGAGCGGTGCGCCCGTTAAGAAATTCCACATCAATCCCTCCGGCGCCAATCATCGGCCCGTATTGAATGGATGGTTTTCTCCCATCCGTCCCGGCTCGGTCTGTTGTGACATGACCTCGCCTAAAACCCGCTTCGCACTTTTTGCATTGCGGGACTATGGGCTCGTCGACGTGCTCCCGTCGCTTTTACCGCGGGGGTTAGTAAAGGGTGAAACTGGTCGAAAAGTGACGGTCATAGTAATCTAAGCTGATACAGTTGAGGCCGACATTGAAAAAAGACATGTCGCCGATCACAATAAATATCTTCAAATGAAGGGCCGCTTGCCCGAATCAGGATTGTCCCATCCGGCTACATCTGCGAGGCCTTTGGCGCCCAGGACGCCGCAGCAGCACTCCTGCCAGAGCATCGGTCGTCATCCGGCCAACTTTTTTCAAGGTCTTATTGGTGTGGACAGCGGAAAGGCCGAGCGTATCGGCAGCATGCTGCTGCGTGATCGGAATGACCCCGCCGCCGTTGAACAGGCGAAGCGCGTTTGCGCGCCGATAGTGATGGGCCATGAGACAGGCTGCTCGTTCCAGAGCCGGTCGGCGCCCGATGTGCTCGTCCAACATCCGCTCTTCCTGAGCCGCAATTCAGCTGGGACCGAAGGCCAGCGGCGCATGGGAATTGGAAAGCGTCATCAATTCAGTGCGCTCGAAAACGCAAAGCAAAACCGGCGAGAGCGAGCGGCTTCGGTCAAATGCTGCATCTCCCCCGTGACCGAGCCTTGCAAGCCGATCAGATCACCGGGCATGGCATGGTTGAGGGTCTGCCGGCGACCGTCCTCAAGCATATTGCAGCGGAAGCTCAGCCGGACAGATTGAAAGCGCTGACGAAACTCAGCTCATCGCGCACGAACTCCCGAAGATGAGGAAGGGAACGCGACGGACATTGCTGATATGGCGTTGGCACCCCATGCGTCATTGCTGCTTTCGCCATGAAGCGTTCCCCCAAGTTGCGTCAGCTCAGGCAAGGCGCCCGATAAACTGTTGCAATATATAGCGCTCAGGGGAGCAAAGTTCCATCAGTGCGGGAAGTCGAGACCCATTTCCCGGAAGCGCTCGGGATCGTCGCCCCAATTCTCGCGCACCTTGACGAAAAGGAAGAGGTGAACCGGCTGCTCCAGGATCTCGGAGAGTTCCTTGCGCGATGCAGTCGAGATCGATTTGATCGCTTCGCCACCTTTGCCCAGCGCAATTTTCTTCTGGCTCTCGCGCTCGACATAGATCACCTGTTCGATACGAACAGAGCCATCCTTGCGCTCTTCCCACTTCTCCGTCTCGACATGCGAGGAATAGGGAAGCTCCTGATGCAGGCGCAGAAACAGCTTTTCGCGGGTGATTTCGGCAGCGAGCTGGCGCATCGGCAGATCGGAAATCTGGTCCTCGGGATAGTACCAGGGTCCTTCCGGCAAGGTCTTTGCCAGATAGTCCATCACATCCTCGCAACCGGAGCCGTTTTCAGCCGAGATCATGAAAGTCTGGTCGAAGGCGATCTTCTCGTTGGCGGCAGCAGCAAGCGCCAGCAGGTCCTCGCGGCGGACGCGATCGATCTTGTTGAGCACGAGGATTTTCCGCTGCGGGACTTCTTTCAGCCCTTCCAGAATAGCTTCGGCATCGCCGCGTAAACCGCGCTCGCTATCGATCAGCAGCATGATGAGATCGGCATCCTTGGCGCCGCCCCAGGCCGATGTCACCATTGCGCGGTCGAGGCGGCGGCGCGGCTTGAAGATGCCGGGCGTATCCATGAATACGATCTGTGCATTGTTGTGAATGGCGATGCCGCGAACGACTGCGCGCGTCGTCTGCACCTTGTGGCTGACGATCGAAACCTTGGCGCCGACGAGCCGGTTGAGCAGTGTCGACTTCCCGGCATTTGTCGGGCCGATGAGAGCCACGAAGCCGGAATGGGTCGGGCCGCTCTGTTCAACCGCACCATCGTCGGCGGGCGTATCTTGCTGATTGGTCATCTTTTCCGTCGTTTCTAGGCAGTCACTTCTCAGTCGACTGAGGCTGCCATACACCTTCGCGCTCCAAAATCCGCGTCGCCGCCACCTGTTCGGCCGCACGCTTGGAGCGTTCAATTCCTGTCTCGGGCGCGGTTCCCGCCACTGCCACGGTCACCGTGAAGCGGGGATCATGATCCGGTCCGCTGCGATCATCAACCCTGTAGACCGGGGTGACGCCGAATTTCGCATGCGCCCATTCCTGCAATTCCGTCTTGGCATCGCGCCTTGCGCCGTCGGGCCGAACCGCCCGGCGCTCCCAATAGCGCAGAATGAAGGTGCGGGCCACTTCGAGGCCACCATCCAGATAAAGCGCTGCGATCAGGCTTTCGACGACGTCGGCGCGCACGTTGAGCATGCGCTTGCCGGTGAGCTTCTTCACGTCGGCGCCGGTGCGGATATAGAGATGCAGCTGCATCTCGTCGGCGACCTCGGCACAGGTATCAGCGCTGACCAGCTGGTTGAGGCGCACCGAAAGCTCGCCTTCGGTCGCGTTCCCGAAGGTCCGGAACAGAAGTTCGGCGATGCACAGGCCGAGAACCCGGTCGCCGAGAAATTCCAGCCGCTCGTAATTGCCCGTCTTGTGCGTGCGGGCGCTGGCATGCGTCAGCGCCCAATGAAGACGATCCTTCTCGACGAACTCGTAGCCTATCGCCGATTCAAGCTTGGCACGATCCGCTTGCGAGAGGGCCTGCGCTTTCGTCATTCGACAACCTTGAAGAGGCGATCCCAACGCATGTTGGTCGGCCATTTCCAGATTTCCCGGAACGACGTGTCGTGACCGAGCGAGAAGAAGATGACGCTGGCGCGACCGATGAGATTTTCAGCCGGCACATAACCGACGTCGAAACGGCTATCGTCGGAATTGTCGCGATTGTCGCCCATCATGAAATAATGCCCGGCCGGAACGACATATTCCTGCGTGTTGTCGCCGCGCGAATTCGGCGAAAGATCCAGCGTGTCATAGACCTTGCCGGTATCCGCCAACCGCTCGCTATAGACCGGGATGTGATCGCCCGGCTCCTGGCTGTAGTCCGACGAGAAAGTGCCATGCGGCTCGCGCGGCACGGCCTGGCCGTTGATGTAAAGGATATCGTTCTTAACCTGGATGCGATCGCCAGGCAGGCCCATGACGCGCTTGATGTAGTCGACATCGGGATTCGGCGGGAAGCGGAAGACGACGACGTCGCCGCGCTTCGGCTCACTGCTGAAGATGCGGCCGCTGAACAGGTTCGGCGAGAACGGCAGCGAATACTTCGAATAGCCATAAGCAAACTTGTTGACGAAGATATAGTCGCCGACAAGAAGCGTCGGCATCATCGAGCCGGACGGAATAGTGAATGGCTGAAAGAGAACCGTGCGGATGATCATGGCCAGGACGAGCGCCTGCACGATGACCTTAATGTTCTCCCACAGGGCGTTCTGCTGTTTTACGGCTTTCTCGGACACGCAGTCTTGTTCCTTTTTCGCACCCCACCGGCGCAACTTGCATTCACGCACTCTCTACTCGCTTCATATCACTGCGGCAATGGCGCTGGCGCCAAAAGCAACATCAAGCAGCGATTCAGCCCTCTATCGGCAGCGCCTCGATGATCACGAAGGCCTGCGCGAGAGGGAAATCATCCGTTATCGTCAAATGAATGGCGGCGCGATGATTTTTGGGCAGCATGGCTGCCAGCCTTTCGGCTGCTCCACCTGTCAATTGCATGGTGGGCTTGCCGCTCGGCAGATTGACGATGCCCATGTCGCGCCAGAAGACGCCCTGCGCCAATCCGGTGCCCAAAGCCTTGGAGCAGGCCTCCTTGGCGGCAAAGCGCTTGGCGTAAGACGCCGCCTTGTTCTTGCGCCCCTCCGACTTGGCGCGTTCGATATCGGTAAAACAGCGCTCGGTGAAGCGGGCGCCGAAACGCTCCATCGTCTTTTCGACGCGGCGGATGTCGATAAGATCGCTACCTATACCGATGATCATGATGCGGCCCTCCTGGCGGCCCGGACGATGTCGGGCTCGTCAGACGCTCGACGCGTTGTCGGCAAGCGCCATGCGCTCGCGCGCGCGCTCCATCAGCCGCTCCTTGCGGCGCGTCTTGAAAGTCTTCACACCGTAATAGGTCAGCGCATAGACGATGATGCCTGAGACAATCGCCGGCGGAATACCGCCGATCAGCATCGGCTTCAAAACCGGGTCCCAAATCTGCAGAAGGTCGCCCTTGTGCCACAGCGCCGGTAGATCTATGCCGGCAGCACTACGGCCGCCGCTGTCGCGTGCCAGGATCAGATGACCGATTTCCCAGGTGAACGCCCAGATGAAGGGATAGGTAATGGGGTTGCCGGCGGCCAGGCAGCCGAGCGCGGAAGCAATGACATTGCCACCGACCAGATAGGCGATGATGATCGCCATCACGAAATGCACGCCGATGAACGGCGTCCAGGACACGACGATCCCCGCTGCAAATCCGGCCGCAATCGAATGCGGCGAGGCAGCGAGGCGAACGAGGCGCTTGCCGAAATATTGGAATGAGCGAACGAAACCCTTGCGGGGCCAAAGGTGCTCCCGCAGTTTTTCCTTGAATGTCAGTGGTTTTCGGCGACGAAATAGCATGCGGCTTATCTAGTGCAATGGGGGCCGTCGTGACAAGACCGGCCAGCGGATCACGCACTGATTAAGAACCGAAAGTGCGGCCCTTTTTGGGAACGTCGCCCGCTTGCGCTGCAAAAAGCCGGACGCTCTCCCATTTTACGGGAAGCAATCCCGGAGTATCGGGATGCTCCAAGGGCGCAACAGCGACGCGCCCTCCTGGTCTTATAAGTATTGGCAGCGATTAACGCTGGCGGAACAGACCGCGGTCAACCTGACGCTGACGATATTCAAGGTCAAAACGGTCGTGCGAGCCATTCAGATATGCCATTTCACGCTCTTCAACACTCGGAACGCGCAGGGCACGGGCGATTTTCTTGATCGGGCTAAACATTGTCTTCTCTCATCTCTGTTTCATTTCTTCGATGACCAGAAGATAGGCTTGACAAAGGTTAATTACCACCTCTCTAAAATTGATGCAGCCATGCGCTATACGCATATCACTCCGGAAAGCTGCTCGTTTTCGGTCATAAAATGATCACAAAATATGCAGCCTGCACCGGATCGGCCGCGAGGCCGTGCGGTGTCACTCGTAAAGGCGCTTCACCGTCGCGATGCAATCGAGCTCCTTGAGCTGCACGAGAAGCTGGTTGAGCTGGCGCAGATCCCAGACTTCGACATCGAGCGCCATTTCGGTGAAATCGGCGGCGACGCGAACCGTATTGAGAACGCGGATATTGACGTCGACATCGGCGACGGTCTGCGCGACCTTGGCCAGAGTACCTGGTTCGTTCAGCGCGTTGATCAGGACGCGGGCGGCAAAGCGGGACTTGTTGGCTTCGTCCAGATCCCAGCGCACATCGATCCACCGTTCCGGCTCATCGTCGAACCGCTGCAGGACCGGCGACTGTATGGGATATATGGTGATCCCCTTGCCCTTTTCCATGATGCCGACGATGCGATCGCCGGGGACGGCGCCTGTCGGTGCGAAATGCACTTCGACATTTGCTGCGAGGCCACGGATCGGTGGCGTCTCGATCCCGTCGGCGAGATCGGCCTTGTTCTTGCCGGGGATCTTGAAAATCATGCCGGCGGCGCTGTGCACATTGAACCAGCCCTCGTCGCCGGCCGGCTTGACGGTCACCCGCTCGTCCTGATGATCGGGGTAAACCGCGCGCAGAACATCGAGCGACGACATCTCCCCTCGCCCGACGGCGGCAATGGCATCCTCCACATCCTTCTGACCGAGGCGATGCAGAGCAGGCTTCAAGGCATCCCGCGAGAAGACCTTGCCGGCACGCTCGAAGGTGCGCTCGAGAATGCGATGGCCAAGGCCGGCATATTGCTTGCGGATGGCAAGCCGGGTCGCACGGCGAATGGCCGCGCGCGCCTTGCCGGTCACGACGATCTCTTCCCAGGCAGCCGGCGGCACCTGAACGCCGGAGCGGATGATCTCCACCTCGTCGCCATTGGTCAGTCGCGTCACCAGCGGCATGATGCGGCCGTTGATCTTTGCGCCGACAGTGGTGTCGCCGATATTCGTATGGACGGCATAGGCAAAATCGATCGGCGTGGCGCCGCGCGGCAGAGCGATCAGCTTGCCCTTGGGCGTGAAGCAGAAAACCTGATCCTGGAACAGCTCGAGCTTGGTATGTTCAAGGAATTCTTCCGGGCTGTCGCCCTCGGCCAGCGCCTCGATGGTGTGCCGTAGCCAGGAATAGGCGCTGCTTTCCCGCGACAGGACCTCGCCGTCGCCATTGCCGTTCGTGCCATCCTTGTAGAGCGTGTGGGCGGCGATGCCGAATTCGGCGATCTCATGCATGCGCTTGGTGCGGATCTGCAGTTCGATACGCTGACTGGACGGGCCGACGATCGTGGTGTGCAGCGAGCGGTAGTCGTTCTGCTTCGGCGTCGAGATATAGTCCTTGAAGCGGCCGGGGACGACGCGCCAGCGGGTGTGCACGATACCGAGCGCGCGATAGCAGGACGGTATGTCGTCGACGAGAAGACGGAAACCGTAAATATCCGAAAGCTGCTCGAAGGAGAGCGACTTCGACTGCATCTTGCGGAAGACTGAGTAAGGCTTCTTCAGCCGGCCCTTGACCATGGCGTTGGCAAGGCCGTTGGCGACCAGCAGGTCGCGCAGCTCGGTCTCGATCTTCTTGACGAGACCCTCATTGCGCCGCGACAGCTCTTCGAGCCGCTTGGTGACGGTATCGTGCGCCTCGGGATTGATGTGGCGAAAAGAAAGCTCCTCGAGCTCCTCGCGCATGTCCTGCATGCCCATGCGGCCGGCAAGCGGCGCATAGATTTCCATCGTCTCTTCGGAAATGCGGGCCCGCTTTTCCGGCGACATATGGTCCAGCGTGCGCATGTTGTGCAGACGGTCGGCAAGCTTCACCAGAAGCACGCGGACATCGTCGGAGATGGCGAGCAGCAGCTTGCGCAGATTTTCCGCCTGCTTCGCCTTCTTGGTGACGAGATCGAGCTTCTTGATCTTGGTCAGCCCCTCGACCAGACGACCAATGTCTTCGCCGAACAACTCGTCGATCTCGGCGCGCGTCGCAGTCGTATCCTCGATGGTGTCGTGGAGGAGTGCGACGGCGATCGTCGATTCGTCCAGACGCATGTCGGTGAGAATGGCGGCAACTTCGAGGGGATGGGAAATATAGGGGTCGCCGCTGGCGCGTTTCTGCTGACCATGCTTCTGCATCGCATAGACGTAGGCCTTGTTGAGCAGCGCTTCGTTGGCATCGGGCTTGTACTTCTGCACCCGCTCAACAAGCTCATATTGCCGCATCATTCCAAGACTACTCCCGCACAAACAAAAGCGCGCCAGTCTTATGACCGGCGCACGCATCTCATCATCATATCGCTCCTGCCCGGAGCATCAAGATCGACGATCAGTAATCGTCGCTTTTTTCTGGCGGAACAAGACCTTCGATGCCAGCCAGAAGCTCTTCTTCCGACATCTGGTCGAAAGTAACGGCTTCCGGAAGATCTTCTTCCTCGTCGCCGGAGGCAGCGGCGCCGCTGGCGGCGAGCAGGCTTGCCGGATCGGGCTCGGGCTCGTCCACTTCGACATGCTTCTGCAGCGAATGGATCAGGTCTTCCTTGAGGTCATCGGGAGACAGCGTCTCGTCGGCGATTTCGCGCAGAGCAACGACCGGATTCTTGTCGTTGTCGCGGTCGATCGTGATCGAGGAGCCCTGCGAAATCAGGCGAGCGCGGTGGCTGGCAAGCAGCACGAGCTCGAACCGGTTTTCTACTTTATCAATGCAATCTTCAACTGTGACACGGGCCATTGCCTGTCCTTTGCGGTCGTGATGTCTTCATCATGTCTCGGAGTAGCACGCCGATACAAGCAAACGATGGCAAATTCAAGTTTTTCCTGTTTGAGCCCCTTCGCACCATCCCATAAAGTGCTAAAATTCTCCTAGACAAACGGTGCATTCCACCTAAGGTTGCTTGGAATATCGCGTAACGTGCCCTAAATCTCGATTATATGAATAATTCATAAAGTAATTCGAATTATTCTTGGACGCTGTACAAGGCTTTGTTTTAGCTTACCTTTGAATAAAAAGATTACGTTTTGTAACAGTGGATATGTAAGCGATGTTTGACCCACGCGAGAAAATCGCACTTTTTATCGACGGCGCCAATCTCTACGCTGCTTCCAAGAGCCTCGGCTTTGACATCGACTACCGCAAGCTCCTGAAGGCGTTCCAGAAACGTGGATATCTGCTGCGCGCCTATTACTACACCGCCCTTATCGAGGATCAGGAATATTCCTCGATCCGTCCGTTGATCGATTGGCTCGATTACAACGGCTACAAGGTCGTTACCAAGCCGGCGAAAGAATTCACCGACTCCATGGGACGCCGCAAGATCAAGGGCAACATGGACATCGAACTGGCGATCGACGCCATGGAACAATCCGAGACCGTCGATCATCTGGTTATCTTCTCCGGCGACGGCGATTTTACGACGCTGGTAGAGGCTCTGCAGCGTCGCGGCCGCAAGGTGTCGGTCATTTCGACCATGGCGACCCAGCCGCCCATGATCGCGGATGATCTGCGCCGCCAGGCCGATCACTTCATCGATCTCGTGTCGCTGAAAGCGGAAATCGGACGCGAACCCTCCGAACGCCCGCACCGTGCCACGGAGGCCAATCACGCAGAAGCGGATGCCGAACAATAAGGTCGGGAAATTCCTGACCTCCGGCTTTTGAACTCCTGCGCTATTACCACTGATCCTTAACCTCGCCCCTACCCCTACCCCTACCCCGGCCGGTCTCGGCTAAACGCCAACCGGCGGAGCGTTCTCGGTCAGCCATTGTCCTTCAGCAGGCGGCTCTTCTGCCGGTTCCAGTCGCGTTCCTTCTCGGATTCGCGCTTGTCGTGCAGCTTTTTACCCTTGGCGAGAGCCAGTTCCAGCTTCGCGCGGCCGCTGTCGTTGAAATAGATCTTCAACGGCACCAGCGTCATGCCCTCGCGATTGACGGCAGAGCGCAACCGGCCGATTTCTCGACCGGAAAGCAGCAATTTGCGGCGGCGGCGCGGCTCGTGATTGAAGCGGTTCGCCTGCAGATATTCAGGCAAATAGGAATTGATGAGCCAGATCTCGCCGTCCTCGTCGGAGGCGTAGGATTCGGCGATGTTGGCCTTGCCCTCGCGCAGAGATTTGACCTCGGTGCCCTTCAGCACGAGGCCAGCCTCATAGGTATCGATGATCTCGTAGTTGAAGCGGGCCTTGCGGTTCTCCGCCACGATCTTATTCACTACGCGCTGGCTGCCTTTGGGGGCCATGATTCTTCTTCTTTTCTTACGTCATTCCGGCTGCAGCCATCGGCGCGCCAAGTTCCTGCACCCTAAATAAGCGAGGCCGCCCTCTTTGTGAAGGGAGCGGCCCGATAGAGCTTCAGCCTTGCGCGCGTTGCCGTCAGTTCAGAAGGCCCGCGTGGCGCATGGCTGCGTCGATCGCAGCTTCCGTCGCAGGCTCGAGGGTCGACAGCAGCGGCGAGCGGACGTTGCGGCTCATGCGGCCGAGGCGCGAAAGACCGTATTTGGCGCCGCAAACGCCGGGCTCCATAAAGATCGCCTTGTGCAGCGGCATCAGACGGTCCTGATACTCGAGGGCCTTGGCATAATCGCCGGCAAGCGTTGCCGCCTGAAATTCGGCGCACAGGCGCGGCGCGATATTGGCCGTCACAGAAATACAGCCGACGCCGCCATGAGCATTGAAGCCGAGCGCCGTCGCATCCTCGCCGGAAAGCTGGCGGAAACCGGTGCCGCAGGCGATGCGCTGCTCGGAGACGCGCTCGATCTTGCCGGTCGCATCCTTCACGCCAACGATATTGCCATAGGCCTTGACGAGTGCGCCCATCGTCTCCGGCGTCATGTCGACGACCGAGCGGCCCGGAATATTGTAGATGTAGATCGGCAGCTTCACCGCTTCGGCAATGGCCGCGAAATGCGCGTAAAGGCCCTTCTGCGTCGGCTTGTTGTAATAGGGCGTAACGACGAGAACCGCGTTGGCACCCACCTTCTCGGCATGCTGAGCAAGCTCGATCGCTTCGCGGGTATTGTTCGAGCCTGCTCCGGCCATGACGGGAACGCGCTTGTTCGCTACCTCGATGCAAAGCTCGACGACGCGCTTGTGCTCGTCATGCGACAAAGTCGGCGATTCGCCCGTCGTGCCTACGGGCACCAAGCCGCGGCTACCCTCTTTTATCTGCCACTCGACATGGGAGGCGAAAGAAGCCTCATCGAACTTGCCGGCGTCAGTAAAGGGCGTAACGAGTGCGGGAATGGACCCCTGGAACATACAAGTCTCCTAGCGGCACTGCTTTCATGCTTCAGCCGCAATCCATGGTTATGAATCTGCGCACCATAGAGTGCCGGCTTGACGGGGACAAGCGCGCTTTGATTGGTTTGGGGCAGTTTCCGATATCATAATTGATTGAAATTCTGACCGCCGGTAAGGTTTCGTTAATATGGCATTAGGCAAATGGAAGGGGCCTGATTGTTTTGTGAGTAGCCGGATGAAAAGACCCGCGATGATCTGGACCGCCGTAGGCTTGGCGGTCGCATGGGGCGCTTTTGCGTCTCAGCTTTCCGGCCAACAGACCTTGACCAGCGATCGCTCCGACGTCGCGATGACGATGCCGGATCCGATAAGCACCGCCTCCATACCGCGCGGCGGCCCCATCGCCCCGGTCAATGGTGACCTGAAGGCGGGTCTTGATGCGCTTTCCAACAAAAACCCGATGCAGGCGCTCGCCATCCGCAACGGCATGAGCCAAGGCACCCTCGATCGCCATATTCTGACCTGGGCGATTGCCACCTCCGGCCAACCCGGCACTCCTTCCGGAGAAATTGCCGCCGCTGCGCGCGAGCTGGTGGGCTGGCCGGGTCTCGGCAGCCTCCGGGCAAACTCGGAACGGGCGCTCTACGCCGAAAATCCGCCGACGGATCAAATCCTTGCCGCCTTCGGCAGCACGCAACCGGAAACCGTCGAAGGCTCGGTGATCCTGGCTCGCGCCCTCATGGCGCGCGGCTCGTCGGCGCAGGCTGCGAAATTGATCCGCAAGATCTGGCGCAATGAAACGCTGGACAAGTCCTTCGAGGACAAGATCCTCGCGGAATTCTCCGCGCTGTTGTCGCCGGCCGATCATAAGGCACGTATGGACTATCTGCTTTACCGCGACCGTACTGCTCAGGCGAAGCGCTTCGGCGATCTCGGGAAAGCGCAGTCGCTCTACAAGGCCTGGGCTGCGGTCAACGAGCGCTCGGACAAGGCCGACGGGCTGATTGCCGGCATCGACGCCCAATGGCGCAAGGACCCCGCTTATCTCTTCATGCGGATCGAAAACCTGCGCCGTCAGAACAAATATGACGATGCCGCCAATCTGCTGGCGCAGATGCCGCGCGATCGCGGCGTGCTCGTCAATCCCGACCAATGGTGGAACGAGCAGCGCATTGTCAGCCGCGGCCTGGTGGATCAGGGCGACTTTAAGGATGCCTATCGCATCGTCGACGCCAGCGTTGCGGAAAGCCCGCAAGATGTCGGCGAAGCCGAATTCCATGCTGGATGGTACGCTTTGCGCGGCCTGCAGGACGGCGCGAGCGCGGCGACCCATTTCCGCAAGATCCTGCAGGTATCGAACGGGCCGATCTCGCAGTCGCGCGGCTGGTACTGGCTCGGTCGCGCCGCCGAGGCCGGCGGCCCGGGCAAGGCAGCCGATTTCTATGCCAAGGCCGCCTCCTATCCGAGCACGTTCTACGGCCAGCTTGCCGCCGAAAAGCTCGGTCGACGCACGCTGAACGTCACCTATCCCGCTCCCTCGCCTGCCGATCGCCGAGGCTTCCAGGACCGTGAAGCCGTGCAGGCCATTTCGCGGCTCGAAGCGGCAGGGCATGGCTGGCGTGCCGAAACGCTCTATCGCGCACTGGCGAGACAGCTGGAGAGCCCGGGCGAGATTGCCTTGCTGACGGCCCAGGCCGAACGCTCCGGCAACCACCAGCTCTCGCTGCAGATCGGAAAGATCGCCTATGGACGCGGCATCGACGTGGCGGCCTTGGCCTTCCCGATCGGCGTCATTCCGCAGAATGCGAATATCGCCGGCTCCGGCAAGGCGCTCGCCTATGCCATCGCCCGGCAGGAAAGTGCCTTCAATCCATCAGCCATCTCTTCGGCCAACGCGCGTGGCCTGCTGCAACTGCTGCCGAAGACGGCCAAGGCGGTCGCAGGCCGGCATGGAATTGCCTACTCCGCCGACAAGCTGACGCAGGATGCCGGCTACAACGCCACGCTTGGCGCCCACTATCTCGGCGAACAGATTGACACCTTTGGCGGCTCCTACATTCTCACTTTCATCGCCTACAATGCCGGACCGAACAAAGTGCCGGAATGGATCAGCCGCTACGGGGATCCGCGCGGCAAGTCGCTTGACGATGTGATCGACTGGATCGAGCGCATCCCCTTCCCCGAGACACGCAACTATGTTCAGCGCGTCATGGAGAACTATCAGGTCTACAAGGCGCGGCTCGGCCAGAAGACCGATATCGTGCAGGATCTCGTCAACGGCCGCAGCTAAATGGCCCGCAAGTGCACGGTTGTGAAAGCCGGCGAAATCGCGTTACATCTCTCGTCCTATCCCAGGCACGAGGCATGATGCATGCGCAGCGACGACGAAAGCGGCTTCCTTGCCCGAACGATATCCACCCAGGACGGCCTGAAGCTCTATGCTCGAGACTATATGGGCGATGCATCGGCAATGCGGGCGCGGCCGCCTGTCATCTGCCTGCCGGGCCTGACCCGCAATTCGCGGGACTTCCACCAATTAGCACTGCTTTTGGCCCGGCATCCGACTGATCCCTATAGGGTGATCACGCTCGATGCGCGCGGACGCGGCCAATCCGAACGCGATGCGGACAAATCCCACTACAATCTTGCCGTCGAAACTCAGGACGTCCTGACCCTCTGCGCGACGCTTGATATCCCGCAGGCAATCTTCATCGGCACGTCACGCGGCGGTCTCGTCATGCATCTGCTGGCAGCCAGCCGTCCGGATATCCTGAAAGCGGCCATTCTCAATGATATCGGTCCTGCGATTGAGAAAGCTGGCCTAGCCGATATTCGCGACTACCTCAATCGTGACAGGAAGCCCATCGACCGAGACGATGCCGTTGCCATTCTGCGCGAGAACCATGGAGGCACTTTTACCGCACTCGGCGACGATGACTGGCAGGACATGGCGGAGGCGATCTATGCCTTCGTCGATGGCAAGCCCGTGGCTGACTATGATCCGGCCATCGCCGAACAGCTGCAATCGCTTGACCTGGAAGCCCCTCTCGCGGACCTATGGCCGCAATTCGAGGGATTCAACGGCATTCCCTTGATGGTGATTCGCGGCGAGAACTCCGGACTGCTGAGCACGGTCGTCACGGAAGAAATGGCGCGCCGTCATCATGGAACAGTCGTCAAGACGGTGGCAGGACAGGGCCATGCCCCCATTCTGCATCTCGGCGATACTCCGGAGGTAATTCGGAGCTTTCTTTCGGCGGTTTGACAACAACCCCTCTCGCTTCCGGGAGGCGGCAAACAATGAAAAGGCCCGGTTGGGAAAACCGGGCCTGTCCCTTTCTGATCGGAGGTCAGATCAGAAAATTCGTCAAAGTCGATTCGGCGGACCGAATTAGAAGCTGCGCTGGAAGCGGAGGATACCAGCCCACTGATCCTGGTTCACAGAATCGAAGTTGGTGTAGGATACTTCCGGCTCGACGAGCAGGTTCTTAACCGGGTTCCACTTCAGGTTCGTGGTAGCGGCGAAGATCTTGCTGTCGGTGTAGGCGAGCTGGAGGTTCCACTTCAGCTTGTCGTTGACCGGAACGCCAATGCCACCCCAAACTGCCCAGTCACCCCAGCCGCAGAGATCGCCACGGCCAACCGGGCAAGCAGACGCATCCAGGTTCGAACCGGCATACTGGTTCAGCTTCTTGCCGTCGGTGTTCCAGCCGCCCATCAAGAAGGCCTTGAAGACGCCGAAGTCGGCATCGACGCGAGCCTTGATAGCGCCTTCTTCGACGATGGAGTCGTAACCGCCGACGACCTTGAAGCCGAAGTTGCCAGCCTTGTAACCGATACCGGCAACAGCGTTCGGAGCATAGTGGTTAGATTCCGACTTAACCCAGGCGCCGCCGAAGGAAGAGGCATCCGCACCGGAGTTGCTGTCTTCAACGGAGACCACAGCCGTGAAGCCGTTGCCCGCGTCGTAGTTGTAGGTGATCTGGTTCAGTTCGTACGGGCCGTCATAGACCACGTCGTCGTTGATGACGTCGCCGGCATAACCGGTGAAGGCGTTGTACTGCGAATCAGCCTTACCGACGAGGAAGCCACCGAGGCTGATGTTAGCCCAGAGCAGCTTCGTGGTGGTGGTGTTGCCTTCCTGCCAATCCCAACGGATGACCGTGTTGGTCTTCAACGGACCGTATTCGGTGTCCGATGCAGTGTCGAGGCTCAGCTGAGCGCGGGTATGCCAGATAGTGCCGTTGTGGGTATTCGGGTTGTAGGCATCGTACCACTTGCCTTCGGTACGGACCATGCCGCCGACCTTGAGGCAGGTTTCGGTGCCCGGAATGAAGAAGTAGCCCGCACCGTATGCGTCGCAGATGCGAACGTATTCCAGCGGCTCCGGCTGAGCAGCGACGATAGCGTCAGCTGCCTGGGCACCGGATACTGCTGCCAGCGCAGCAGCGGAGCCGAGAAGAAGGCTCTTGATGTTCATTGTAAACTCCAGTTTCAATATCGATTAGGCACAGGAAATCACGCCGAGAGAATCGACGCGCCCCACCCCACCTAAAGTTTTTCAAAGTTGACCCCTGATCTGGGAGAACCAAGACAATAAGCCTTGCTTCCGATTTGCACCCTACAGATCGTTTTTTGCAGAGCAATATCGGATACAAACAATCGGTATTTATGACGCGCGTTTCAAAGAGCGCGTTGCACAAAGATCACGTCGCAAATTCGTCATATTGCTGACGCGTCCAGAGCGAATTCCACTTAAAATTATATGGAAAAAACTTTCGCCCCATAAGCAATATCCGCGGGGAAAGTGTGCCGCACCAAGACAGTCGGCTCTATCCTTCCGATATCAGAAAGAAATGCTGCCACAGACAAAGCAAAAAGCCCGGCCTTTCGACCGGGCTTTTCCTCACCGAAGTGAGAAATCTCATATGACCGAAGTCATACTAGATTAGAAGCTGCGCTGGAAGCGGAGAATACCAGCCCACTGGTCCTGATTGATGGAGTCCCAGTTGGTGTAGGATACTTCCGGCATGACGAGCAGGTTCTTAACCGGGTTCCACTTGACGTTCGTCGTAGCAGCGAAGGTCTTGTTGTCGGTGTAGGCGAGCTGCAGGTTCCACTTCAGCTTTTCATTGATCGGAACGCTAGCACCGCCCCAAACTGCCCAGTCACCCCAGCTCTGGCCGATCGAGTCGCCATTCGCATACTTGTTGAGCTTGCTGCCGTCGGTGTTCCAGCCGCCCATCAAGAAGGCAGAGAATACGCCGAAGTCAGCGTCAACACGAGCCTTGATAGCGCCTTCTTCAACGATCGAGTCATAACCGCCAACGAGCTTGAAGGCCCATGCGCCGGCCTTGTAGCCAACACCGGCAACAGCGTCAGGAGCGTAGTGGTTGTGGCTGTCTTCGCCGTTAGCGCCAACAGCACCCGCGCCGGAGTTGCTGTCTTCAACCGAGATCACAGCCGTGAAGCCGTTGCCGGCGTCGTAGTTGTAGGTGATCTGGTTCAGTTCGTACGGGCCGTCGCCGATCACGTCGTCGTTGATGACGTCGCCAGCATAACCGGTGAATACGTTGAACTGCGAGTCTTCCTTACCAACGGTGAAGCCACCGAGGCTGATGCTGGCGTGCAGCAGGTTCGTCTTGGTCGAACCACCTTCCTGCCAATCCCAACGCATTTCGGTGTTGGTCTTCAGCGGGCCGTATTCGGTGTCCGAAGCCGTCTGCAGCTGCAGCTCAGCGCGGGTGTGCCAAAGAGTGCCGATGTGGGTGTTCGGGGTGTAAGCGTCGTACCACTTGCCTTCGGTACGAACCTTACCGCCGATCTTGAGGCAGGTTTCGGTGCCCGGAATGAAGAAGTAGCCAGCGCCGTATGCGTCGCAGATGCGGACGTATTCGAGCGGCTCCGGCTGAGCGGCGACGATGGCATCAGCTGCCTGAGCGCCGGATACTGCTGCGAAGGCAGCAGCGGAGCCGAGAAGAAGGCTCTTGATGTTCATATTGACCTCCAGTCAAAGTTTTAATCGAAAATGAGAACTACCCGAAGGTATTCCCTGTCCCATCTCCGTGTTTCAAGAAGTGGACGATCAATCGCCCTCGCTTCCGAGAGTGAAAATACAAGACGCGCTCTGTCACGCAATCGACATCTTGCCGGAAAGGGTGATTTGCGTAAGCCTTCCGTGAGCCCTGTTGCCGAAAGGACACAAAACGACGAACCGGCGGCAATATTGGTTTAGACTTTGTTAAGAAAAGCCTTAGTCTACGGGGGGTTATAAGGACCGCCCAAATATTGGCAAAGAATTGAAATGGGCGCTCAGATGGCCATCACATGGCAATTTGCGGGGGTTTGCGACGCTCTGCAGGCCTATTACGACATTTGCCGAGCCGTCGGCCGATGACGCGCGCCACTGCCAGAGTTCCCTGGCCGTCCCGAAACGATGCACGTAGCCAAATGATTCCCAACAGCGCCGATTCGTCTGCGCGCGCCTATCCAACAACTGTTGATGCGGCTTCGCGTATCAGTTGGCGGAATCGGACGAGAGCGGGAGCAGCGGAGCGGCGGCGGTTCCAAGCCAGCGGGACGAAAAACGGCTCCGGAATCAGTGGCGATGGCTCGGACGCCGCGCATCCGGACGATCCCGGCCATCCTTCAGCCGGCATTCCGGATGACTTTGCCGATCCAGCGCGAGGTGCATGATATGCGTTCCTCTTCGACCGTCCCTGCCATATCGATGCGATAAAGTTTACGGCCCGCTTTTCGTTGGATGTGACGCCGATCAATGTGGGAGTTGCCGAGACGGTCCGCCATTTCCTGAGCGCCGCAAACCGATGCGGTTCGATCCGCAACCCGAACAAAGGGTCTGCGATCGGAAGGTAGGCAATCGCCAAGCCGACCATCTGGCACCGGAGCTGAGGGAAATGTGTTCGGTATGGACAAGGTCATCATGGCGGAGAAGATGGGATTCGAACCCACGATACCATTTCTGGTATACTCCCTTAGCAGGGGAGCGCCTTCGACCACTCGGCCACCTCTCCGGTGCGGCCCTGATAGGGCCATTCATTTATCGACGCAAGCGCTTTTTCGCCTCCACCCACGTTCTTTCCGAGATTTGGCGATAGCCGGCTGTCGAATGTGGCGCGTCAGGCCAGCAGTTGCTTGAGGTCGGCAGCCGGGTCGGAAAGAATCGCTTTGGACGGATTGACGCCGCTTTCCAGCAGCTTCTTGCCGGTAACATAGGCCTTCGCGTCGTTTACGGCATCGACGGCGATGAAGCGGCCCTGCTTGAAATACCAGACGGAGGCGGCGCCTTCGCGCGCGCCGGGACGCAGCAGGGTCTCGTCATAACCGAGATTGAAGCCGGCAATCTGCAGCTTCACGTCATACTGATCCGACCAGAACCATGGTTTCGGATCATAGGCCTGATCGCCGCCGGCGATGATCTCGGCGGCGGCGTCTGCCTGGTCGACCGCGTTCTGGACCGATTCGAGCCGGATTCGCGCTCCATCCCATGGCAGCTCGACGCAATCGCCCATAGCGAAGATGGATGGGTCGGATGTGCGGGCGAACGAATCGACAACAATACCGTTGCCGACCTCCAGGCCTGCTTCCTTGGCCAGCCTATCGTTCGGCGCGACGCCGATGCCGACGACGACGAAGTCTATATCTATAGTGGCCCCATCGGAGAGCTCCGCAGCGGCGACATGACCGTTCCTGCCGACGAGCTGCTTCAGCCCGGTCTTCTCGCGAATGACGACATCATGCTTCTGGTGGATCGATCGGAAGATATCGGCCGTTTCCTTGGCCGCAACCCGCTGGAGGATTCGGTCGCTCATTTCGATGAGGGTGACCTCAAGGCCGCGATGGCGCGCGACGGCCGCCGCCTCGAGACCTATATATCCCCCACCGATGATGAGAACCCGGCGTCCGGGGCGCATTTCGTCCGCCAGCAGATCGGCATCGCGCTTGTCGCGAGCAACATAGACGCCTTCGAGCGCGCCGCCGACGGATGGCGGAAGGCGGCGCGGCGTGGAGCCGGTCGCAAGCGCCAGCGTCTCGTAATCCAGCCTCGAACCATCCTGCATGACGATCTGCTTTGCAGCGCGATCGATCTGCTCGACCCAGGTGGACAGACGAATCTCTACATTATTGTCGGCATACCAATGTTCCGGACGGAACAGCAGGCGGTCGAAGCTCATTTCGCCGAGGAGATATTTTTTGGTCAATGGCGGCCGCTGGTACGGCAGGCTCTCCTCTGCACCCACAATGGTAATCGGCCTCGAATCACCAAGCGCCCGCAATTTGGCCGCAAGAGCAAAACCCGCCTGCCCGGCCCCGACAATGACCAATCTGCCCGTCACGATCCGTACTCCATTGTTATTATGGCGATCCAATCCGCGTGAATGCGGAGGATGCACCTCGGCCTCAGGGGTAACGCCTGCGCCGGCAAGCGTCAATCATGACTGACCCTGCGCCCCGGATCGGGAGAAAGTTGGGCCACGACTTCTTTTCTCCGGCCGCATTTCTGCGACGCCAGGTGGGGTGCGCATGGCCGCAATGATCTAGGCGATCTCGATCCACCGCCGTTCATGGAAGGATTGCGCCATGGCATGCACCGACTTCTCGATGCGCAGGCCATCTTTGAAAGCCACGACTGACGCAGCCTCGCCGGAGATGGCGCGGATCAGTTCGCGGCATTCGATGATCTTCAGATCGTTGAAGCCGAGACCATGGCCGGGTGCGGGGATGAAACGATCGTAGGGCTTGTGAGCAGGCGCCGCGAGGATCTTGCGGAATCCTTGTTCCGTATCCCTGCCCTCGGCCTGATAGAGTTCGAATTCGTTCATGCGCTCCTGATCGTAGGAAATGGAGCCCCTTGAGCCGAAGATCTGCAGGGCGATCCGTCCCTTGCGGCCCCAGGCCGACCGGTTGGCCATGAGCACGGCGGAAATGCCGCCGCCAAGCCGCATCAGCACGTTAGCCAGATCGTGGTTTTCGACGGCACGGCTGCCGCCGTCCTTCAATGGCCGCTCGGCATAGGGCTTCACCATATCGGTGATGACGGCCTCCACATGACCGAAGAGAAACCAGAGCAGCGAGAGTGGATGCACGGCAAAATCGTCCAAAGCGCCGTAGCCGGAGGCTAGCTCGCTCTTCCAGTAGAACAAGCCGTTCGGATCGGCCATGAAATCCTCGTCCATCTCGACGCGGACATGATTGACCGTACCGATCGCGCCCTCTTCGATCAGCGACTTGATGTGCCGCATCACAGGGTTCTGGATATAATTGTAGCCGAGAATGGCGATCTTGCCGGAAGCCTTGGCCGCCGCCAGCATGCGTTCGGCATCATCATAAACCGGCGCCATGGGCTTTTCGCACCAGACGTGCTTGCCAGCCTCGAGGGCCGCGATCGCCATTTCCGGGTGGAACTGGTTGGGTGTCGTGACCGAGACGACATCGACATCGGGATCCGCAATGAGATCGCGCCAGTCGGCCGTTGCCTTCTCGAAGCCGAACTCATCTCCGCGCGTCTTCGCCAAATCGGCATTCGCTTCGGCAAGGTGGACAAGACGAGGTCGCGCCACATCGCCGAACACGGTCTTGACCGCATTCCACGCGAGCGCGTGGCATTTGCCCATATAGCCCGTACCGATCAGTCCAACGCCCAACGGCTTCATTTGCCTGTCCTCCTCCGCTTCCTCTCGAAGCTGGCTCATTTTTGGAATGTTTAGACCGTTTTGGCAAGCGCACATTTCGTATCGCCGACATGAGATTTCGATGGGCATCTAAATTATGTGTTTAAAATCATTATCTTAAAAATATTCGTGCCGATCAAATCGAAATCCGCTATCTTTGCAAATATGGAATACTTATTCCATCATAGGCATGAATGGCGGAAGGGCAGGCATGGATAACGGTATCGACACGCAGACAAGGGTGCCGCGCGACTTCGAAAGCCTGCGCAGCAACATCATAGAGCGCAAGAATGCCATGCCGAAGCGACTGGCGCAGGTTGCCGCCTTCGCGCTCGGCAATCCCGATGAAATTGCCTTCGGCACTACGGCGAGCATCGCGGCCGCCGCCGAAGTCCAGCCTTCGACGCTGGTACGTCTTGCCCACCACCTGGGTTACGAGGGCTTCTCTGACTTGCAAAGCATCTTTCGCGAGAGGCTGCGCGACCGGACGCTGAGCTATGAAGAGCGCCTGGTGACACTCGAACGTTCCGGCACAGAGAATGAGGAGGCCAGCATTCTATCCGGCTTCCTGTCTGCGGCCAGCCAGTCGGTCAACAAGCTGGCCGCAACCATCGAGACGGAGACCTTCGCCAAGGCAGTCGACACGCTTGCGGCGGCCGAGACCATCTATCTCATTGCCAAGCGCCGCTCCTATCCGCTCACCGCCCATATGGCCTATGCCTTTTCCAAGCTGAATATACGCCATCAGATCGTCGCCTCGCCGAACGGCATCGATAGCGAGATCGCCCGCTTCGCCACGGAAAAGGATGCAGCGATCGCGGCAAGCTTTTCCCCCTACGCCGCAGACAGCCTGGCGCAGGCGCAGGATCTCGCCTCACGCAACGTGCCGGTCATTGCCATTACCGATTCGGCCTTCTCGCCGCTCACGGCCTGCGCAACCCACTGGTTCGAGGTCGCCGAGACCGACTTCGCCGGCTTCCGCTCGATGTCGGCATCGATGGCTCTGGTCATGGCCTTCCCTGTCGCAATCGCCGAGCGGAGGAGAAAAGGTGCAGCAAAAGCCGACAAAACGAAAATGGAATAAATATTCCGAATTGACAAAAACTCGGAACCGATGTTTCACTACGCCCAGGATAGCGGCCGCAAAGACGGCCGGCCAATCCGCCGCAACCGGGACGAAACGAATACCGGCACTTTCAATGACGCATGATCTCGGCGCAGTTTGAAGAGCAAAAGAGGTCATGCATGGACGGGAGGACATCATGACACACGGCAATTCTGGCGCTGAGCCGGAGGCAAGACTCGATGTGATCACCATCGGACGGTCCTCCGTTGATCTCTATGGTCAGCAGATAGGATCGAAGCTTGAGGATATTGCCTCCTTCGCCAAGTCCGTCGGCGGCTGCCCGGCCAATATCGCCATCGGCACGGCGCGGCTCGGGCTGAAATCCGGCCTCATCACCCGCGTCGGCGACGAGCAGATGGGCCGCTTCATCCGCGAGCAGGCAGCACGCGAAGGCGTTGCCGTCGATGGGATCGCCACCGACAAGGAACGCCTGACGGCGCTGGTTCTGCTCGCAGTCGAAGCCGAAGGCGTCTCGCCGATGATCTTCTATCGCTCCGACTGCGCCGACATGGCGCTGAATGAAGACGACATCGACGAAAGCTTCATCAAGTCCTCAAACGCAGTCCTCGTTTCCGGCACGCATTTTTCCAAGCCCAACACCGAAGCGGCCCAGCGCAAGGCGATCCGCATCGCCAAGGCGAACGGCCGCAAGGTGATCTTCGACATCGATTATCGGCCGAATCTTTGGGGCCTTGCCGGCCATGCCGAAGGCTTCGAGCGCTATGTAAAGTCGGACCGTGTGTCCTCCAAGATGAAGGAGACGCTGCCGGATTGCGATCTGATCGTCGGTACGGAAGAAGAGATCATGATCGCCTCCGGCGCCGACGACGTGCTCGGCGCGCTGAAGGAAATCCGCCGCCTTTCTTCCGCCGTCATCGTGCTGAAGCGCGGCGCGATGGGCTGCATCGTCTATGAAGGCCCGATTTCGGATGATCTCGAAGCCGGCATCGTCGGTGAGGGATTCCCGATCGAGGTGTTCAACGTTCTCGGCGCCGGCGACGCCTTCATGTCCGGCTTCCTGCGCGGCTATCTGCGCGGCGAGCCGCTGAAGACCAGCGCCACCTGGGCGAATGCCTGCGGCGCCTTTGCCGTTTCCCGCCTGCTCTGCTCGCCGGAGTATCCAACGTGGGCAGAGCTCGACTTCTTCCTGAAGACCGGCAGCAAGCACCGGGCGCTGCGCAAGGACGAGGCGATCAACCATATCCATTGGGCAACGACCCGCCGCAGCGAAGAAATCCCGCTGCTGATGGCGCTTGCCATCGATCATCGCTCGCAGCTCGTCAGTGTCTGCGATGAGCTGGGCATCGGTCACGACAAGATCGTTGCTTTCAAGCAGCTTGCCGTCGAGGCGGCGGCGCGGGTAGCGGACGGCCGCTCCGGCTATGGCATGCTCATCGATGAGCGCTTCGGCCGTGATGCCTTCTTCGATGCGGCCACCAAGAACTTCTCCTGGATCGGGCGCCCCGTCGAGCTGCCGGGATCGAAGCCGCTGAGATTCGAATTTAGCCAGGATATCGGCTCGCAACTCGTCGAATGGCCGCTTAGCCATTGCATCAAATGCCTGTGCTTCTACCATCCGGACGATCCGAAGGAATTGAAGGAGGAGCAGCAGGAGAAGTTGCGGACGCTCTTCGAAGCCGCCCGCAAGGTCGGTCGCGAGCTTTTGGTCGAGATCATCGCCAGCAAGAACGGGCCGCTGACCGACGACACGATCCCGACGGCGCTGGAAGAGCTCTATGCGCTCGGCATCAAACCGGACTGGTGGAAGCTGGAGCCGCAGGAATCGACCACCGCATGGAAAAAAATCGATGCCGTGATCGCCAAAAATGATCCATTGTGCCGCGGTATCGTACTGCTCGGCCTGGAGGCGCCGGCGGAAGAACTGATCCGCAGCTTCGAGGCGACGCTGGCAGCGCCTTCGGTCAAGGGCTTCGCCGTCGGGCGAACCATCTTCTCCGATGCGGCCCGCGCGTGGCTCTCGGGCGGCATGAACGACGAGGAAGCGATTGCCGACATGGCCGGCCGCTTCCGGCAATTGACGGCAGCGTGGCTCAAAACCCGCGGCCTGTGAAATTCTGGAGCAATTCCAGCAAAAGTGCATAACGGTTTTGCTGGAATTGCTTGAAGCAAACAGATACGGCATTTGGGAGGCGCCCGATGGGCAAGACGATCCGATTGACGATGGCACAGGCTGTCGCGCATTTCCTCAAGAAGCAGATGACCATCATCGACGGGCAGAGGCAGCCGATCTTCGGTGGCGTCTGGGCGATCTTCGGTCACGGCAATGTCGCCGGCATCGGCGAAGCGCTCTATCAGGTGCGCGAGGAACTGCCGACCTTCCGCGCTCACAACGAGCAGGGCATGGCCCATGCCGCCATCGCCTATGCCAAGGCGAGCTTCCGTCAGCGCTTCATGGCCTGCACGACCTCCATCGGCCCCGGCGCGCTCAACATGGTGACGGCTGCCGGCGTGGCGCACGTCAATCGCATCCCCGTTCTCTTCCTGCCCGGCGACGTCTTCGCCAACCGCGCACCGGATCCGGTGCTGCAGCAGATCGAGGATTTCGGCGACGGCACCGTCTCCGCCAACGACGCTTTCCGTCCGGTCTCGCGCTATTTCGACCGCATCACCCGTCCCGAGCAGATCATGTCGGCGCTAAAGCGCGCCATGCAGGTGCTGACCGATCCGCTTGACTGCGGGCCGGTGACGCTTTCGCTCTGCCAGGACGTCCAGGCCGAAGCCTATGATTATCCGGAAAGCTTCTTCGAGGAGCATGTCTGGGTGCCGCGTCGCCCGCAGCCGGATGCCGACGAGCTCGCCAACGCGATCGCGCTCATCCGCCGCTCGGAAAAGCCTGTCATTCTGGCCGGCGGCGGCGTGCTCTATTCACAAGCCACCAAAGAACTAACAGCTTTCGCTGAAGCGCATGGCATCCCTGTCGTCGTCACGCAGGCGGGCAAGTCGGCCATCGACGAAAGGCATCCTCTGGCGCTCGGCTCGGTCGGGGTAACAGGCACTTCGGCGGCCAATGCCGTTGCCGAGGATACCGATCTGGTGATCGCCGTCGGCACGCGCTGCCAGGATTTCACCACCGGCTCCTGGGCGCTGTTCAAGAACGAGAAGCTGGCGATGATCGGCCTCAACATCGCGGCCTATGATGCGCTGAAGCACAATAGTCACCCGCTGGTGACGGATGCGCGCGAGGGGCTGAAGGCGCTTTCCGCCGGCTTGGTGGGCTGGCGCGCTCCGGCAGCGCTTGCCGAGAGGGCAACGCAGGAAAAGAAGATCTGGATTGAAGCCGCCGCTCGGGCAATGGCGACCACGAACGCCGCCCTGCCCTCCGACGCCCAGGTGATCGGTGCGGTCACGCGCACGATCGGCGGCGAGAAGACCATCGTGCTTTGTGCCGCTGGCGGCCTGCCGGGCGAGCTGCACAAGCTTTGGCCAGCAACCGTGCCCGGCAGCTACCATATGGAATACGGCTTCTCCTGCATGGGTTACGAGATTGCCGGCGGGCTCGGCGCGAAGATGGCCCATCCGGAAAAGGAAGTCGTCGTCATGGTTGGCGATGGCTCCTACATGATGCTGAATTCCGAACTGGCGACCTCGGTCATGCTCGGCCTGAAGATCACCGTCGTTCTGCTCGACAACCGCGGCTATGGCTGCATCAACCGCCTGCAGATGGCGACCGGCGGAGCAAACTTCAACAATCTGCTGAAGGATTCGCGCTTCGAAGTGATGCCGGAGATCGACTTCCGCGCGCATGCTGAAAGCATGGGCGCGATTGCGGTCAAGGTTTCCTCTATCACCGAGCTGGAACAGGCGATCGAAGCGTCGAAGAAGAACGACCGCAGTTCGGTCATCGTCATCGACACCGACCCGCTGATCACCACGGAAGAAGGCGGCCACTGGTGGGATGTCGCCGTTCCCGAAGTCAGCCCGCGCGCCGAGGTCAACAAGGCCCGCGCCGCCTATGAGAAAGCGCGCGCCTCCCAGCGCATCGGCTGATCGATTTCCGACACTTCTCCGGAGGAGCTGAGACGCTCCTCCAACACTGTTTTCAAGGAGTCTATTGATGAAGGCCAAACTCGGCATGTCGCCCATCGCCTGGTGGAACGACGATCTTCCGGAGCTCAGCGACGACGTATCGCTAGAGGAATGCCTGCGGCAGTCGCGTGGAGCGGGCTTCACCGGCATGGAGCAAGGCCGGCGCTTCCCCAGCAATCCCGACGAGATGCTGCCGATCCTGCGCGCCGCCGATGTGACGCTCTGCGGCGGCTGGTTCTCCGGCACGCTCGTCAATGAGGAGCTTGCCGCCAACAAGGACCGCATCGCTCCGATGATCGAACTGTTCAAGGCCGTCAACGCGCCTTGCATCGTCTATGGCGAAGTCGGCCGCTCCATCCAGGGCGACCGTTCCAAGCCGCTCGCCACCAAGCCGCGCCTTTCGGATGACGAGATGAAGGCATATGCCCGCCGCGTCACAGAATTCGGCGAATGGTGCGCTTCGCAGGGCATGCCGCTCTCTTATCACCATCACATGGCAGCCGTCGTCGAAACCGAGCCGGAACTTGACGCCTTCATGCGCAATTCCGGCGAAGGCATTCCGCTGCTGCTCGATGCCGGCCATCTCGCCTTTGCCGGCGGCGATGTGCTGCGCGCGATCGACAACCACCACGCCCGCATCAATCACGTCCACGTCAAGGATATCCGCAAGTCCGTCGTCGATGGCCTGGATCGCAGCCGGCAATCCTTCCTCGATGCTGTGGCGCTCGGCGCGTTCACGGTGCCGGGCGACGGCTCGCTCGATTTCGGCGCGATCGTCAAGCGCTTCGCCGACTACGGCTATGAAGGCTGGTTCGTCGTCGAGGCCGAGCAGGACCCGCGCAAGGCACCGCCGCAGAAAATGGCCGAGATCGGCCATGCCGAGCTGATGCGCGTCATGACGGCAGCTGGCTACACCGTGGAAACCGAAGGCTTTCCCAAGGGATAGCTAGAGCTTAGCGCCCCTCGCCCATCCAAGAGTGGCGAGGAGCGTTTTGCCAAGCAATGGAGGAAGAACCCATGCCAAATCTCAAGGTCAAACCTGATGGCTCCCATGGCCGCGTCACCCACGTCACGCCCGAAAGCGCCGGCTGGACCTATGTCGGCTTCGATCTCCATCGCCTGAAGCCGGGCGAGACGGCTTCGGCCGAAACCGGCGATCGCGAGGTCTGCCTCGTCTGGGTCAGTGGCAAGGGACGTGCCAAGGCGGGTGCGAAGGATTTCGGCTCGCTCGGCGAGCGCATGAGCCCCTTCGAGGGCGCGCCCCACGCGCTCTATATTCCAGCCGGCTCGAGCTGGTCGGTGACGGCCGAGACCGATCTGGAATTGGCCGTGTGCTCGGCACCGGGCGGCGGCTCCTATGAAGCGCGCGCCATTCCGCCGGGCACCCATCCGGCTCTGACGCGCGGCAAAGGCACCAATGTCCGCCACGTCAACAACATCATGCCGGAAGACGACGGGGCGGCGCATTCGCTGCTGGTGGTAGAGGTGATCACGCCGGGTGGTCACACGTCATCCTACCCTCCCCATAAGCACGATCAGGACAATCTCCCGAACGAAAGCTTCCTCGAGGAGACCTACTATCATCGCCTCAATCCGCCACAGGGTTTTGGCTTCCAGCGGGTCTATACCGATGACCGCTCGCTCGACGAAGCCATGGTGCTCGAAGATGGCGATGTGACGTTGGTGCCGAAGGGATATCATCCGTGCGCTGCCTGCCACGGCTATGATCTCTACTACCTGAATGTCATGGCTGGGCCGAAGCGCATCTGGAAATTCCACAATGCCGTGGAGCATGAATGGCTCCTCAAGTCCTGAGCGGCGCCCGCACACTCATAACGAAATGGCCGCGCCCAGAAACGCGGCCTTTTCCATTCTTATGCGGGCAACAAGCCGTAGCGCCATTTCCGATCCCTGGCATTGCGCGACAGCACGAGCCAGGTGAGGAGGATCATCCCCGCTTCCGCGAAGATCGGCGTCATCCAGATCCCGCGTTCGCCGAAGACGAACGGCAGCAGGAATGTCAGCGGCAGCGTGAACAGATAGGACCGTGACAGGCCGAAGATCGCGCCGCGTTTCGCATCGCCGATCGACTGGAAATAGGACGATAGGATGATCGCCTGGCCGAAGAGGAAATAGGCGCCGATCGTCCAGGGCAGGATGCGGCCGACTTCCTCGACGATCACCGGATCGGCCACGAAGATCGAGCCCAGATGCCTCGCCAGCAGTTCGACGACAAGTTCGACGGCGGCGCAATAGACCAGGGCCGAGATCATGGCGATCAGAACGCTATGGCCGACGCGAGCCGGAAGTGCTGCGCCATGATTATGGCCCGAGATGGTTTGCAGCGCGATGCTCAGGCCCAGCAGCGGCAGATAGGCGAAGGTCATCACCCGCGTGACGATCCCGTAGGCACCGACGGTCGCAACATAATCCCCCTGGTGCCAGATCGACAGGTTGAAGAGGATCGCAGCCGAACTCAGCGAAATGCCGATGAAGCCGAGGCTCATCGGCGCGCCGAAGGCAAAGATGCCGCGCCACTCGCGAACATGCAGCGCCGTGTCAACCCAAAGCCCATCGGGTCGACGGAGACGATAGACGATGACGACCATCAGGCAGATGAACTGCGCCAGGATCGAGCCGCCGGCGGAGCCGACCACGCCCCAATGAGCGACGGCCATCAGCAGCCAGTTTGCCAGGATGTTGAGCAGCGTCGAGGCAAGCGTCACCAGCGTCATGAAGCCGAGCTTTCCCTCGCAACGCAGCCCATCGAGATGCAGCGAGAGGAAGAAGCTGATCGGCGCGAAGGCGACCATGACGCCCATGAAGGCTGCGCCGCTGCGAGCGACATCGGCGTTTCCCGCCGCGGCCACGGAAATGAACTGCCGGGCCGCGAGCCAGTAGACAAGATTGATGATCACGACGACGGCGATCGCCAGCGTATGGGCGCCCGTGAACACGGACCTCGCCCCTTTGCGATCTCCGGCTCCGAGGCGGCGCGCGAGAATGCTCGCCATGCCGTTCGAAACCAGCGTCTGCAGCGCGACCAGCAGCATGAGCGCAGGGAAGATGAGGCTGACGGCAGACAACGCGTCGGCCCCGACATAGACACCGAGGAAATAGGCATCGACGACGGCAAAGAGGCCGCTGACTGTCGTGATGACGATGATCGGCGCAGCGGTTTTGGCAAAGACGCCTGGCAGCCAGCCGGTGAGGAACATGTTATTTTCAGCATGACGTGTCATGGTGGTATCCACACGAAATCGCTCGTTATTGGCGAGGATGAAGATCTAGTGATGAAAGATGAATGTCAGATGTCGAGAATAAGATGGGGCACGCCGTTCGACGTCTTGCGCGGCGAAACCCCATCGGCATCGACCTGGGCATTGATGCGCTGGCGGAAGGCCGAGAAACTCTCGAATTCCACCACATCGACCGGCTCGTCGAAATGAATAGTGATCTTGTAAAGACCGCCGGATTTTGCCGACATTGCCAGAACCCTGCCCGTGAACGGCTGGTTCAGGTAACGCCCGCGAACGGCAGAGCCGACATCGAAGGGCGCATCCGGCCCGTCATTCGGCTTTGCCGCGAGCGCCGACAGCGTGTTCCAGTCGCGCAGCCCATGTTGCTTTGCGATCAGTTCCAGCGCGGTGCTGTGGCTCATGTCGTCGCCGCGCTCGGCCATCGCCTGGCGCAGACGCCGGGCCTGAGCCTTCAATTCATCTATGGACGGATACGTCGTCATAGGATCAGCCTTTGCTAAGGCACGCAATTACGACCGTGAAACGGGGCTCGCATTACCGTCAGTCAGCATGCCCTATATGGCTGTGACCAAAACTGCGAGGACTTCACCTTGGATTTTCATCCGCGAGCGGCAGGCGTCTCGAACCGAGAGGTCGTATGATCCAAGCCGATCCCGCTGTCAAGATGCACCAAAATCGGCACAAAAGACGAACCCGTTAAAATTCTACCAATGCATTTGACGCTTCGGCAAAATCTCCGTGCAAGGTTCGTAGAGTAACCGAGATGAATTCGGTCTGTTCTTCAACAGGGAATGACAATGCTTCGCGCAACGCATCTGGCGAAAGTCAAATCCGAAGTCTACGAACGACGCTGGGAACGCTTCTACGTCCAGCGACCTGCACGCCTGGTGGCGGTGCGGCCCTGCCTGACCGGCATCTCGATGCGAAGCGCCGAGATTACCGATATCTCGCGCGGCGGCGCCAGCTTTATCGTCGGCACGACCGTCGGTCTGCCGAGCCACTACTATCTGAACATCCTCGGGCTAGCCTATCGCATCGCCTGCGCCGAAGTCAGCCGTAACGGCAACCGCGTCCAAGTCCGCTTCATCAACCTGATCGAGCCAGAGACATTGCGTCGCGTCGTACGCGCCGATTTCATGATCGGCAACGTCGAAGCACTGGCCGCGCGCGGCAAGCGGCAATTGGTATAATTCAGGTGAGATTTGGGAATGCAGCCGGCGGCTGCGTTCGGCCCGAAGCCGCTAGTCCCATATTGGTCTGGCGGGACTACCTCGTGATGCTAACTGATGACGTCACGTCCTCAATCGCTTCCTAAGCTTTTGCGGGCATATCGAGCGGGCGGCATGCCTGCGTATCGCGCAAAGGCAACGCTAAAAGTGCTTGCCGATCCGTAACCTACGCGTTCGGCCACTTGATCCATGCCCAATTCGCGACTGCGCAATAGCTGCTTTGCAAGAGCCATGCGCCAAGCCAGCAGATATTCCATTGGCGGCCGGCCGACAACGCGGCTGAAACGCGCGAAGAAAGCCGATCGTGACAGGGCCGCTTCGGTTGCAAGATCCGCCACCGTCCAGGGATAGGCAGGGCGCGCATGCATGGCGTGAAGCGCTGCCGCCAAGCGTTCATCGGCAAGGCCGCGACTCAAGCCCGGCGCAGCGGTGGTTTTAGTGCCGGATCGCAACGCCTCGATCAACAACACCTCCAGCAGCCGTTCCAGCACGAGTTCGCGCGCCGGCCTGCGCTCGCGTGTTTCCTCCCCGACCAATTGCATCAGCGTAGCAAGTCGCGGCTCATTGCGAACGATAACCACCTCAGGCAAGAGAGAAACGAGCAGGGCCGCATCCGGCGCGCCGAAGCTGCAATGCCCTATGCGCATGCGCAGATCCGCCGGCCCTTCGAGGCGGCCGACACGGAAACGGCCGCCACTCAACTGCGTCGGAACCATGGCGGGCAGATCGACCGGTGCGTCGACGCTCTCGTTGATGAGATCGCGCATGGCCGGCGCGAGCACGAAGTCACCGGCCTGGAGGATGAAAGGTTGATGTCGACCAAACGCTACGCGGCAGCGCCCCTCAAGGATTGCGCAGTAGAATGGTTCGCCTGTGGCCTCTCGATGAATTCGCCAGGAGCCGGCGCATTCCACCAGCTTCGAAAAGCGCGCGGTCGGCTGCAGCAGCGTGACAATTTCGGCAAGAGGATCGACGGCCATAATCAGGACTGAGGCTAAAGAAATAGAGACTGTAGCATATACAAAGTCTCTCGCTCGGTCACTACCATGGCGTCATTCCTTTGTTTGGAGAAACTCATGTCTACAATATTGATCACCGGTTGCTCATCTGGCTTTGGTCTGGAGACCGCAAAACTGTTCCTTGAACGAGGATGGGACGTGATCGCGACAATGCGCACACCCAATCCCGGGCTGCTACCGGCTTCCGAACGCCTGCGAATTCTGGCACTCGACGTCACCGATCCAGCAAGCATTGCGGAGGCCGTTATGAGTGCCGGTCCCATAGACGTACTGGTCAACAATGCCGGTTTTGGAGCACCAGCACCAATCGAGCTGACCGCGTCGGAGACGGTGCAGTCGCTGTTCCAGACAAATACGATCGGCACATTGGCGATGGTTCAAGCCATATTGCCGCAGATGCGTCAACGCAGAGCTGGAGTCATCGTCAACGTCACCTCCACGGTGACCGTCAAGACTCTACCGGTGATTGGGATCTACCGGGCGAGCAAGGCAGCGGTGAACGCCTTCACCGAGTCCTTGTCGGTCGAGATGCAGCCGTTTGGCGTGCGGGTGCATATTGTCTTGCCAGGCCGCTCGCCGGAAACGCGTTTTGGGGAGAATGCGCGTCCACATTTACGTGGTTTGGACGATCCGGATTATGCGCCACTGATCCAGCAATTCATAAGGAGTGTGCAGGACGACACCGGTCCCGTGACCCATGCTTCCGACGTGGCGAAGGCGGTCTGGCGGGCTGCCACCGATCCATTCGCCCCGCTGCGAATTCCGGGCGGTGCGGATGCCGAGCTTTGGATGGCCGAGGCAGGTTTGTAATCGGAGCAGTAGCGGCCCATGGATGCCGCGGTTCCGATCCCAGCCATGCATTAAGGAGAATGTGTTATCGTCTGGTGCGGAGTGTTTCCTCGGCCTTTATGGACTATCGAACAGATGATCCTTCGTCGGTTGCAATGCCTGCAGCTGGCGCAGTTCGAAAGCAAAGCTTTCCGCCCTTGCAACTACCCGCCAAGGGCCTATTCTGCCGCACCTCGCAACTGAATTCGGGAAACAGAGCCAGCATGTCCGCCTTCTCGCGCTTCACGCCGCTGATCAGCGCCCTTCCCTCCACCGTGCCTTTCGTCGGCCCCGAAGCGCTGGAGCGTCAGCGCGGGCTGACGGTCAAAGCCCGCATCGGCGCCAATGAAAACGGCTTCGGGCCTGCGCCTTCCGTTATCGCGGCCATGCGCGAAAGAGCCGGCGATATCTGGATGTATAACGATCCGGAAAATTTCGAACTGAAGCAGGCACTTGCGGCGCATCTCGGCATCCAGCCGGCCAATATCGCCGTCGGCGAAGGCATCGACAGCCTGCTCGGCCTGATCGCGCGCATGATCATCGAGCCAGGCACGCCCGTCGTCACCTCGCTCGGCGGCTATCCCACCTTCAATTTCCATGTCGCAGGCTTCGGCGGCCGCCTCGTTACCGTGCCCTATGTCGATGATCGTGAGAATCTCGACGGGCTGCTCGAAGCTGTGAAGCGCGAGAACGCGCCGCTCGTCTATTTCGCCAATCCCGACAACCCGATGGGAAGCTGGTGGGATGCCGAAAAGGTCGTCGCCTTTGCCCGCGCGCTGCCGGAGAACTGCCTGCTGATCCTCGACGAAGCCTATAGCGAGACGGGGCCGGACAGCTCGCTGCCTGATATCTCAGCCCTGATCGACCTGCCGAACGTACTGCGCACCCGCACCTTCTCCAAGGCTTACGGCCTTGCCGGCGCCCGCGTCGGCTATGCCATCGGCGCGCCCGAGACGGTGCTGACCTTCGACAAGATCCGCAACCATTTCGGCATGAACAGGCTCGCGACCGCAGCCGCCCTCGCCGCCCTGAAGGACCAGGCCTATCTCGCCGAGGTGGTCGGCAAGATCCAGGCCGCGCGTGAGGCTATCGGGACGATCGCCCGAGACAATGGGTTGCTGCCGCTTGCCTCCGCCACGAACTTCGTCGCCATCGATTGCGGCCGCGACGGCGTCCATGCCCGTGCGATCGTCGACGGGTTGATCCAGCATGGCGTCTTCATCCGCATGCCGGGGGTAGCCCCACTGAACCGCTGCATCCGCGTCAGCGTCGGCCCGAAGCAGGATCTGGATCTCTTCGCCGAAGCGCTGCCCCAGGTGCTGAAGGCGATCGGTTAGAACGGTTCCCGTTCCAGCTCTTTGTCTTACGCAATTCCGGACGAAAAACCGCTGCACACTTTTGCTGGAATTGCTCTGGAGCCATAAACGACGAAACCGCGCCAGCCTTGTTCCGGCTGGTCGCGGTTTTCATCATTCGGCGGTCGCCTCTCCATCGATCGCCGACATCCCCTCCTTCGAGGTCAGTCAGGAAGTCGATTTCTTTGCGGCACGCTTCAGTGCGTCGTCATCCACTCGCGGGCGGCGCGGAGCGCGGTCGCGAGCTGCATCTTGGTCAAGGTTGCCGCGACGTCGGCACGAAGTTCGGCGGCCCGCGCGCTGCCACGAATGGCGGCGATATTCAACCATTTATGGGCGGCGACGAGATCTGCGGAGCAGCCCCGACCAGTCGCGTAGTTCACGCCCAGTTCGCAAAGGGCATCGGCGCTGTTGCCACCCAACATGGCCATTTCAGACATCGGTGTTTCGAAGCGTGCCATCGGTTTTATCCCTGTTTACTTCCGTTCGTATCTGCCCTGTTTTCCGTCCGAACCTTGCCGTCGTTCGCGGCTTTCCGGTTCTTCCGGCCGGCGGGTTTGCCCCGCTCGTTTGATGGCTTCACTATCGCAGACGGCTTTCAAAAAACGGCTAAAATGCATGCTTAATTCGATGCAAACAAAGTACAAATGCTTGGTAAACTTCGGTTTTTGTTAAACATCGCTTCCCTTGCAAATTAAGGATTTTCGAGCGAGTTTTACCTTTCGTTAGGATCTGGATTTAAACCGTTCATTCACCACGAAAAAAGCCGCAGTGATCGGATGCGATGTTTTTCGACAGGACGCCAAGGCTGTAAAACAGGGAATTTGCGCTTGGAGACCATATTTACCTTTACGTTCGCGTTAGATAATCTCACGCCGTTTCCAGCCGTCGAACCGGCAAGTGCCTGGGGAGGAGTAATAATATGATCCGTGTTATCATTCTTGCCGCGGCGCTGTTCGTCAGCGCCAGTACCGCCTACGCCGACGAGCCGATCGTCGGCAACTGGAAAACCGTTGCCGGCGATACCGCCGCCATCGCGCCCTGCGGCGACAGCTATTGCGTGACGCTGAAGACAGGCAAATATGCCGGCAAACAGATCGGCAAGATGCAGGGCACGGGCGGAAGCTACACGGGCGAGCTCACCGACCCATCCGAGGACAAGACCTATAGCGGCTCCGGCACGGTGAGCGGCAATACCGTCAGGATGAAGGGCTGCGTTCTGAAGGTATTCTGCAAGTCGCAGACCTGGACGAGGCTCTAGAGAGCACGCAGCCCAAGAAAAGCACTCCGCTCTATGCCTGCCCGTCACTCTTCGGGCAGGCTTTTTGCTGTTCGTTACTGCCAGCGGATGCGCGATCAGCTCTGGTAAGATTCATGAACGCTGGATGAACCGGTATCTCAGCACCTGTTCAGCCTGACCATGGCAAAACAGTGTCCAGTATAGGGCACGGGTAGGGCCAGAACCATGAACTTGATGATTATCGCACGGCGTTTTGTCGTCATCATGCTATTTGCCGCTGTTTTCGCATTCAGCTTTTCGGTTGCCGTCGAACATGCCGGCCGCAGCGGCGCACAATCGCATTTCGGCGCAAGCTTCACCTGCGTGCAGACCGGCGCTCCCTATTGCACGACGGTACAGTAAGCAAACACCTCGCCGCACGCGGATCGCCGCGTGTGGTTATGACTGCAAAATAGCTGCGAAAATCCGGGGCCGCCGTCCGCAACGTCGTTTGCTTGTAACCAACGACTCTCTATAATGGCGCATGAGCAACCGAATCTCTTCTTTTTCGCCCCTCGACGTTTCCTCTCCCACTCCGTTCCAGCCGCGGACTTTCGACGATCCAGGAAAAGCCGTCGAAGCGCTGACGGAGCTTTACGAACGCAATACGGCGTTCCTGATCGATAATTTCACCAAGCTCGCCCAGGGTGCGCCGATCAAGGCGCGCTATCGCGCCTTCTATCCGCAGGTCAGCATCGAAACGACGAGCTTCGGCCATGTCGATTCCCGCCTTTCCTACGGCCATGTCACGGCGCCCGGCGTCTATACGACGACCATTACCCGCCCGCAGCTCTTCAAGCATTATCTCAAGGAGCAGCTGGCGCTCCTGATGCGCAGCCACAAGGTTCCGGTAGTAGTATCGGAATCGAATACGCCGATCCCCCTGCACTTCGCCTTTGGCGAAGGAGCTCATGTCGAGGCATCCGCTACGGTATTCGAGGATATTCCGCTGCGCGATCTCTTCGATACGCCCGATCTGAACACCACCGACGACGAGATCGCCAACGGCGAATATATCCCGCCGCCGGGCGAGCCCTCGCCGCTCGCGCCGTTCACAGCGCAGCGCATCGACTATTCGCTGGCCCGCCTCGTCCACTATACGGCCACCAGCGCGTCGCATTTCCAGAACTTCGTGCTGTTCACGAACTATCAGTTCTATATCGACGAATTCTGCAAATGGGCGCGTGACCTGATGGCCAGCGGCGGAGACGGCTATACCGAATTCGTCGAGCCGGGCAACATCATCACCAAGGCTGGCTCCAGCCACCCCGAAGGCGATGTGACCGCACCGCGGCTGCCACAAATGCCGGCCTACCATCTGAAGAAGAAGGGCCATGCCGGCATCACCATGATCAACATCGGCGTCGGCCCGTCGAACGCCAAGACGATCACCGACCACGTTGCCGTGCTGCGCCCGCATGCCTGGCTGATGCTTGGCCACTGCGCCGGTCTGCGCAACAGCCAGCGTCTCGGCGACTATGTGCTTGCCCATGCCTATATGCGCGAAGACCACGTTCTCGACGACGACCTGCCGGTTTGGGTGCCGATCCCGGCTCTGGCCGAAGTGCAGGTGGCGCTGGAGGCGGCCGTTGCCGAAATCACCGGCTATGAGGGCTTCGAGCTGAAGCGCATCATGCGTACGGGCACCGTCGGCACCATCGACAACCGCAACTGGGAACTGCGCGATCAGGCTGGCCCCGTCAAACGGCTATCTCAGGCGCGAGCCGTCGCGCTCGACATGGAATCGGCAACGATTGCCGCAAACGGCTTCCGCTTCCGCGTTCCCTACGGCACGCTGCTCTGCGTTTCGGACAAGCCTCTGCATGGCGAACTGAAGCTGCCGGGCATGGCAACCGCCTTCTACCGCACCCAGGTGAACCAGCATCTACAGATCGGCATCCGCGCCATCCAGAAGCTGGCAGCCATGCCGCCGGAGGCGCTGCATTCGCGCAAGCTGCGCAGCTTCTTCGAAACGGCGTTCCAATAAGCGCCAAGGCTCCTGCCCTAACGCCCTTCTGCGGGCGCAGAATGAATATTGGCAACGGCCGCGACTTGCGGCCGTTCGCCGTTTGGCTGTGCACCCAAACTCAGGCACAGGATCAAGAAGGCAAAGCCCGCAAATCCGATCCAGATGCGGTAAACAACCCTTCCGACATCCGCCGCGTCCAGCAGCTCCTCTTCCGACAGAGTCTTCCTTTGCCAGCAATGTACGATTGCGGCTTCCAGACTGTACATTTCCGTCTCTCCTTGTCGTGTTGACGCAACTGGTCGACCGGCGACGGGCTTTTTCGACAGCGATCAAAATTTTTGCCATGCTGCGGATCGGGATGTCGATTTGCTTGGCAGCCACTCGTCTAGGGCCGTCAGCAAATTGAAAGAGGAAGCGCTGCAATGAAATATCTCTGCCAGGTTTGGTTCGATGGTACGACGCTCGACGTCATGACCAAGGAGGAAAAGTACAAGCTCGATTCGGATTCGCTCGGCTATGACCGCGATCTGATGGCGAGTGGCAACATGATCCACGCTGAAGCACTGCAATCGCCAAGCTCAGCGGTGACGGTGCGGGTCCGCAACGGCGAGACGTCTGTGACTGACGGTCCCTTCATCGAAACCAAGGAGTATCTTGGCGGCTTCATCCTGATCGAAGCGAAAGACCTGAACGATGCCATCCGCATTGCCGCCGGCATTCCACTCGCCAAGCTCGGCGCCATCGAGGTGCGGCCGATCTATTCCTTCGGCCCTGACGTTTGAGGAGGCTCAGATGAAGTTTCTTTGCCAGGTCTGGTTCGAGACCGCCGAGATCGCCAAGCTTTCCGAAGAGGAAGGACGAAAGCTGACGCAGGATTCGATCGACAACGATAACCGGCTGCGCGAAAGCGGCCATGTCATCGTCGCCAATGCCCTGCGCGAACCGCAAGCCGCCAGAACGGTTCGGGTGCGCCGGGGCGAAACTGCTGTTACCGACGGCCCCTTTGCCGAAATGAAAGAGCATCTCGGCGGCTTCGTCCTGATCGAGGCACGGGACATGGAGGAGGCGACTGAAATTGCAGCCACCTTCCCCGTCGCGCAATATGGCATGATCGAGGTGCGCGCCGCCTACGACATCCGCTTTCCGGACGAATAGTTGAGAAAGGAAAACACATGCGGTTTCTATGCCTGATCTACACATCCGTTGACGTCGACGGACGCTTGGACCAAAGCGAGATGAACTACCTGATCGCCGAGCATTTCGTCTATGATGAGGGATTGCGGCAGGACGGCACCCTGATCGTTTCGGATGCGCTGGAACTCCGCAACAAATCGATCGTTATCCGGCCGGATGGAGACGCGTTTTCGGTCACGGACGGGCCATTCGTGGAGACGAAGGAATATCTGGCCGGTTTCTATCTTATCGATGCACCTGATCTGGAAAGCGCGACGGACATTGCCAAGCGAATTCCCTCGGCGCGTTACGGCGCGATCGAGATCCGTCCGGTGCGCACCCTGACCCTTAGGGGAGACCTGGCGAGGAATCGTTGACGCCGTGTCGCTGAACCAGACCATCGAAAGCATCTATCGCAGCCACTCGCGCCGCGTGCTGGCGACGCTCATCCGTCTGCTTGGCGATTTCGACCGGGCAGAGGAAGCGCTCCACGACGCCTTTGCGGCAGCGGCGCAGCAATGGACGGCGGAGACGATCCCTGCCAATCCCTATGCCTGGCTTGTCTCCGCCGGCCGCTTTCGCGCCATCGATCACATCAGGCGCCGGACGCGCTTCGATGCGTCCCGCTCGGACATTGCCGACAGCCTTTATCCGCAGGGAGAGGCGATGGAGACCTCGGAACACGAAGAGATCGAAGACGACATGCTGCGGCTGATCTTCACTTGCTGCCATCCCCTCGTGCCCGCCGAAGCGCGCATGGCGATGGCATTGCGGGAGGTTTGCGGGCTAACGACGGAAGAGATCGCCCATGCCTTCCTGACCCCGGCGCCGACCGTCGCCCAGCGCATCGTTCGCGCCAAGAACCGCATTCGCGCCGCCCATATTCCCTATGAAGTACCCGGCAAGACCGAATTGCCGGAGCGGCTGGCGCAGGTGCTGCATGTCATCTACCTCGTTTTCAATGAGGGCTATTCGGCATCGTCAGGCTCTGCGATCGTGCGGGCCGACCTTGCCGCCGAGGCAATCCGGCTCGGCAGGCTCTTGCTGCAGCTATTGCCGGATCCGGAGGTCGAAGGGTTGCTTGCGATCATGCTGCTGCAGGATTCGCGGCGACTGGCGCGCACCGATACATCAGGCAATCTGGTGTTGCTTGTCGATCAGGATCGCGCGCTCTGGGATCGCAGCCAGATCCGTGAGGGCCTGATGCTGTCGGCAAGAGCGATGGCGGCGGAGAGCGTCGGCAGCTACGCGCTGCAGGCGGCGATCGCAGCGGAGCATGCCCGTGCCGTGACCGCTGACGATATCGACTGGCGGCAACTGGTGATGCTCTACGACCTGCTGCTAACGGCGACCCCCTCCCCGGTGATCGAGCTCAATCGGTCAGTCGCCGTCTCGATCCGCGACGGCCCGGCGGCCGCACTTTCGATTGTCGACGGGCTGCTGCAAGAGGAGCGTATGGCGCGGTATCACCTGACCCATGCCGCGAAGGCAGATTTCCTGCGGCAGATCGGACGGTTGGACGAGGCCCGGCAATCCTACGAAATAGCGCTATCGCTCTGCCAGCAGGCGCCGGAACAGGCCTTCCTGCGCAAGCGGTTGGCGGAGCTTGATGAGGCGGCTCGTCGATAGCCGGATCAGGCACGCTTGCGCCCGACCAGCAATCCGATCGCCGTTCCCGTCAGCGCCGACACCACGATCAGCAGATGGGCATTGATGCTCGCCTGAGCGAGATTCTCGATTGCCGCCTTCGCACTCGAAGCCCCGAAGGCCATGGCGCCGGCAGTGATACCGGCCGGATAGGTGCCGACGCCGCCCGGCGCATGCACCGGCAGGACGGATGACAATTCGCCACCGAGCGCGCCGCCGAAGCTTGCCGAAAGCGGCGTGACATTCATGAGGCCAAGCGCCCAGGCCAGCACCACGACCTTGACCAGCCAGTTGACGACGGTCGCCAGCCAGGCGCGCGCGAAGGCGCTGATATCAACCGGCAGGCCACGCTCCAGCTCGTGAACCAGCCCCTGAGCCTTCTTCGGCAGGGTACGGGCGGCAAGGCGGATCAACGGCCTGCGGGACGCAAAGCCCACGACGGGCAGCAGCAGAAAAATCGCCCATGCGATCCAGGAAAGAGCGCGATAGGGCGAAGCAAGCGCGAGGCCGACACCGGCTGCGGTCAGCAGCGCGTGCAGATCGAGCAGCCGCATGACGAACAGCGCCGATGTGCCGCGCGCCAGCGGAATGCCGAATTCCGAGCGCATCAGCACCGGGAAGCTGGTCTCGCCCGTGCGGAAAGGCATCATGATATTCAGCAGGTTATGCACCTGCGTCACGCGAAACAACGAGGTGAAGCGGCCGGTCGTTTCTTTCGGGAAGTAGTCGTAGATGCGCCATGTGCGCAGGAAATAGGTGCCGGTCAGAAGCGCGAGCGCCGTAAGGATCGGCAGAGCGCCGACCTTGCTCCATTGCGCCAGGATGGAACTCCAGCCCCAGAACCATTCGATGAAAGCGGCATAAGCCACGACAACGGCGAGGGTCAGCAGCATCATTCGGTTGCGAATAAACCAATTCTGTCGGCTGGCCACCATGGGAGTCTTCATGTAGTTAGGGCACCCAAATGCGAGCGGAGGCTTCAAACCGGACTTTTCGCTCGTTTCGTCCGGCAAGTTCTGTCGGTCTTTTAGGAGAAAGAAGTGTTGCAGACAACGGCAGAGTCGCCCCTCCCCCAGGCCGATGCGGCAGACCCTCTAGAGCTTTCGCTGGTCGTACCCGTCTTCAACGAGGAAGAAAGCGTCGGACCGCTGATCGAGCGTATCTGTACGGCGATGACCGGTTTTACCAAACCGTGGGAGCTGATCCTCGTCGATGACGGCAGCACGGATGCGACGCTTGCCAATGCGCGCCGGTCGCTGACGCGCGACGGGCTGATCCTGCGCATCGTCGAATTGCAGCGCAATTTCGGCCAGACGGCAGCCATGCAGGCCGGCATCGATGCCGCCGACGGCCGCCTCATCGCCACCATGGACGGCGACCTGCAGAACGATCCGAAGGATATTCCTTCGATGGTCGATGAATTGGAGCGGCGTCAGCTCGACCTGCTCGTCGGCTGGCGCAAGAACCGCCAGGATGGCCTCCTGCTGCGCAAGATCCCCTCCTGGTGCGCCAACTACCTGATCGGCCGCATCACCGGCGTCAAGCTGCACGATTATGGCTGCAGCCTGAAGATCTATCGCGCCTCCATCATCAAGCAGGTCAAGCTGATGGGCGAGATGCACCGCTTCATTCCGGCCTGGGTCGCCGGCGTCGTACCGAGCTCGCGCATCGGCGAAGTGCCCGTCACCCACCATGCCCGCCAGCACGGCACGTCGAAATACGGGATCTCGCGCACCTTCCGCGTCATTCTCGATCTGCTGTCGGTGATGTTCTTCATGCGCTACAAGGCGCGGCCGGGGCATTTCTTCGGTTCGCTTGGCCTTGGCCTTGGCGCGCTTGCAGCGATTATCCTGTTCTGGCTGTTTATCGACAAGTTCATCTTCGGTGACGATATCGGCAGCCGTCCGCTGCTGATGGTCGGCGTCGTGCTGCTGCTGTCGTCCGTTCAGATGATCACGACAGGCATTCTCGCCGAAATGATCGCCCGCATCTATTATCGCGACGATCTTTCGCCGAACTATATCGTGCGCAAGATCTTCGACCGCGATCATCAGGATGCCTAGGCTTCCAATCTGAATGCCGGGCTGCCGGCTTCATGATCGCACCCTCCGTGCGCCGTCCTATGGCGCACGGCCGTCGTTGAAACGAAGCGCCGCTTACGAGCGCATGTCGCCCCAAACGGCATCGAGCGCCTGCCGCGCGATCCGCACCATCGTATCCACCTCCTCATGGCTGATGATGAGCGGCGGCGAGGCCAGCATGCGGTCTCCTGTTGCCCGCAGCACGAGACCGTTTGCCAGGGCATGGTTGCGCACGGCCGAACCTATTGCATCCGGCTTCTCAAACCGACGGCGCGTGGATTTGTCGGCGGCAAGCTGCAATGCACCCATGAGACCGACGCTGACGGCTTCGCCGACCATGTCGTGATCAGCGAGGCTACCCCAGGCCTTGGCGAAGTAAGGGCCGATGTCGTCGCGAACGCGCTCGACCAGCCGTTCCTCCTCGATGATCCTCAAATTCTCCAGAGCGGCGGCCGCGCAAACCGGATGGCCCGAATAGGTGAAGCCGTGATTGAATTCCCCGACCTCGTTGATCAACACATCGGCGATGCGATCGCTGACGAGCACGCCGCCGATCGGCAGATAGCCGGAGGAAAGCCCCTTGGCGATCGGCGCAAGATCGGGCTCGACGCCGAAATGCTGATGGCCGAACCATGAGCCAAGGCGACCGAAGCCGCAGATGACTTCGTCGCTCACGAGAAGAATGTTCCTCGCCTTGCAGATGCGCGCGATCTCGGGCCAGTAGGTGGAGGGCGGAATGATGACGCCGCCTGCCCCTTGCACGGGTTCCGCGATGAAAGCGGCGACATTGTCCTCGCCCAATTCGTCGATCTTCTCTTCCAGTTCGCGGGCGATTTTCAGGCCGAATTCTTCCGGCGAGAGATCGCCGCCCTCGGCATACCAATAGGGCTGGCCGATATGGACGATGCCTGCGATCGGCAGATCGCCCTGCTCGTGCATGTACTTCATGCCGCCCATGCTGGCGCCGGCGACGGTGGAGCCGTGATAGCCGTTCCTGCGGGCAATGACGACCTTCTTCGTCGGCTTGCCGACCGCGGCCCAATAGACCCGCGCCATGCGGAACCAGGTGTCATTGGCCTCCGAGCCGGAATTGGTGAAGAAGGCGTGGTTGAACTGCGGACCGGCATGGGCGCAGACCTTTTCGGCGAGCAGTGTCGCGGGCGTCGTCGTGGTGCCAAAGAAGGTGTTGTAGTAGGGCAGCTCGTTCATCTGCCTGGCAACGGCATCGGCGATTTCGCTGCGGCCATAGCCGATATTCACGCACCAGAGGCCGGCAAATCCATCGAGGTACTTCCGCCCATCCGCATCAAAAATATAGACGCCCTCCCCGCGCTGGATGACGCGGGCACCCTCGGCATTGAGCTTGCGCATATCCGCAAAGGGGTGGAGATGATGGGCGGCATCAAGGGCGGCGAGATTGGAGCGGCTTGGTGTGTCGGACATGGCTGAAACTCACCTCATTGCGATTGGTGTCTGTCAGGCAAGTCCTTGAGCGCCGCGATTATGTGCATGCCCCTCACCCCAGCCCTCTCCCCGTCGAACGGGGAGAGGGAGTTTTCGTGCCACGTGCCGTTTTGAGCGAGGCTGGGCATCGGAGAGTCCCCTCTCCCCGCGTGTGCGGGGAGAGGGTTAGGGTGAGGGGCCTGGCACAAAGCCGCAACGTAGCCAGACTTGACTGAAAACTATCTTGGTTTACGACCATGCCGTGAGGAATGGGGATTTACAAGAGCATGGCAGCCGACAACGCAACCGATGGTAACGCGCGCATCGAAGTGCTGATATCGGACATGAACGGCCGGCTCAGGGGCAAGCAGATCCCGATTTCGGCCGAAAAGAAGGTGTGGTCCGGCGCCGTGCGGCTGCCGACTTCGACACAATCACTCGATATCTGGGGTGACGACAACGACGATATTACCGGCCTGTCGCTGACGATCGGCGATCCGGACGGGATATGTGTTGCCAATGAGCGCACGCTCGCCGACATGCCCTGGGCTCCGGCTGGATCGAAGCAAGTGCTGGCTACCATGCATGAGCTCGACGGCAGTCCAAGCTTTCAGGATCCACGCGCCATCCTCGCTAGTGTGGTCGACCGTTACAGGGCGCTCGGTCTGACGCCCGTCGTTGCGACAGAACTGGAATTCTATCTGCTTGCCGGAGATTGGCGCGAAAGAGGCATCCCCTCGCCGCCGGCAGCACTGACGTACCAGGGCGAGCCGAACGGCTTTCAGCTCTACGACATGGATGCCGTCGATCTTCTCGGCGACTACCTCGAGACGTTGCGCAGCTATGCGCGGGCGCAAGGGCTGCCGGCGGATGCGACGACGGCGGAATTCGGCCCAGGCCAGTTCGAAGTCAACCTGCTGCATCGCCCGGACGTGCTGGCAGCCGCCGACGACTGCATCATGCTGAAGCGCGTGGCCGAACAGGCCGCCCGCAAGCATGGCCTGAAATCGACCTGTATGGCCAAGCCCTATACCGACCATGCCGGCTCCGGACTGCATGTGCATGCCAGCATCATCGACGCTCAAGGCCGCAACGTGCTCGATGCCGCGGGCGGCGAGCCGAGGAGACTGAAGTCGATCTGCGCCGGGCTGCTGCAGACACTGCAGGATGCGCAGCTCATCTTTGCGCCCTATGCCAATTCCTACCGCCGCTTCCAGCCGGGTTCGTTCGCCCCCATCGACCTGACCTGGGGCTTCGGCCATCGCGGCACGGCCGTACGCATTCCCGAAAAGGATGGGCCGGCCGCGCGCATCGAGCACCGCGTCGCGGGCGCGGATGCCAATCCCTATCTAATGCTGGCGGCTATCCTGGGCGGCATGCTGCTCGGCCTGGAGAACGACCTCGATCCCGGTGCGGAGACGACGCCGGCTTGCGTGCCGGCCGATGCACCGCGGCTGACACACGATTTCCTGACCGCCGTCGAGCGCTTCCGCGCGTCAGCCTTCATCGCCGATATTTTCGGCGAGCGATATCAGAAGCTTTACGGCGATACCAAGCACAAGGAAGCGATCCGCCATCTGCGCAGCGTGTCCGATTTCGACTACAGGACGTACCTGCCCCGCCTTTGAGCCCGTCAGATAGCCACGCTATCGATGACACCCTCGCGCGTGACGCTGGCGGCAGTTCCTTGCCGCACCATGACCCTTAGTTCCCCCGGATGGACCTTGAGCGTCACGTCGCGCTCGAGCGGCAGCAACTCGCCATCCATGACGCAGTTCGAGAGATGGCGCAGCTTCGGAAAATGCAGGTGCACCTCCGGCGCATGCATGACCATGACATCGGTATTGTCACGGACCCGGCCACGCAGCATGTCGAATGCCAGACGGGCGACGCCGAGCGGTCGCAAGGGCTTTGCCGTATAAAAGCCCAGCTCACCGCTGCGCAGGCTATCCGCGTAAAGTAGCGCATTGGCTCCGAAGGGATTGTTGGAGACAGAGATCGCCGACACATGCCGGCGATCGTGAATGCCGCCAGCCTCGAAGTCCACATCGAACTCCGGCGGATTGGCAATAACGCCGAAAGCCGCGCGGGTGCTCGCCGACATCTTTCCGAGGCGCGAGCGATAGGTATAGCCGTTGCGGTAGCGCACCATGCGCGCATGCAGGCCGGCGGAAAACTGGTGCACGAAGGCGCGGCCGTTGGCGCTGCCAATATCGACATTGTCGACCTCGCCCGTCGCCAGCACGCTCAGCGTCTGCCAGATGTCGAGCGGCAATCGCAGCGAACGGGCAAAGAGGTTCATGGTGCCAGCCGGAACGACGCCAAGGGCGACGCCGTTTCTCCAGGCAATCGCAGCGGCTGCCGAAATCGTTCCGTCGCCGCCGCCGGCGATGATGCCGTCAATATCGTTCCGCCGGGCGGCCCGTTCCATCGCCGAAACGATGTTGCGCCCCTCCACGATCACAGCTTCGAAATCGTGACCGGCGTCACGGAAGACCTGCTCCGCCCTCTTCTCATAGGCAGCCATGTCGGTCGTGCGGAACGTGCCGCCATCACGATTGAAAAAGCCGATCAGCTTCATCGGGGCTCTTGGTCTTCTCTCAAATTCTATCTCAAAAAGGGGCTGATGCCCCCGTGCGCTTTCACTGAGATGGTTTCGGACAAAGCGATTTCAAGCATTGCGCCGCCTGCGCGGGAAGCAGAACCGGTTGGCACTTATGCGCCAATGGATATGCTGCGCTGCAAAAAATGCACAGGACAGAAATGGTACGATCATTGATATTACCGTTTGAGGCATGTCCATGCCGTCCCAGTCCATTTATTTCCCCATGATGCGCCGAGTACCTGGTTACAAGGTCCGACGCACGATTCGCGGTGCTTCGACCCGATTACCGCCCAAGGAGTTTTCGTGAGCGATATTGCTGTCGAGGCCCTCGATACCCAAACCTCCCTGGAAGCACCGTCGCGCACCGCGATCGCACTGGTGACTTTGGCGTTGGCCGTCGGCAGCTTCGGCATCGGCACGGGCGAATTCGTCATTATGGGGCTTCTGCCCGAGGTCGCCGATACCTTCCGCGTCACGACGCCGGAAGCGGGCCATGTCATCAGCGCCTATGCGCTCGGCGTCGTCGTCGGCGCACCCATTATTGCCGTGCTTGCCGCCAAGATGGCGCGCCGCACGCTGCTTCTGCTGATGATGGCGCTGTTTGCCGCCGGCAATATTTCCAGCGCATTTGCCCCCACCTTCGAGAGCTTCACGGTGCTGCGTTTCATTACGGGCTTGCCGCATGGCGCCTATTTCGGCGTCGCAGCGCTCGTTGCCGCCTCCATGGTGCCGGTCCATCGCCGCGTTCGCGCCGTCGGACAGGTTATGCTCGGCCTGACGATCGCAACGCTGATCGGCACGCCGATCGCCACCTATCTCGGTCAGCTTCTCGAATGGCGCGCAGCCTTCATGATGGTCGGCGGCGTCGGCCTCGTCACCATGCTGCTCATCGCCCTGTTCCTGCCAAAGGACAAGGTCGAGGAAGGCGCCAGCATCACCCGTGAACTGGGTGCGCTCAAGCGCATCCAGGTCTGGCTGTCGCTTGGCGTCGCTGCCATCGGCTTCGGCGGCATGTTTTCCATCTTCAGCTATGTCGCGACGACCACGACCCAGGTGGCGGGCCTCGGCTCCGCCATGGTGCCGATCGTGCTTGCGCTGTTCGGCATCGGCATGAATGTCGGTAATATCGTCGGTTCGCGCCTTGGCGACCTCTCGATCAAGGGCACGATCGGCGGCATGATGATCTTCAACATCGTCATCATGACGCTGTTTTCGCTGACGGCTGCCAATCCCATCATGCTCTGCATCTGCGTCTTCCTGATCGGCTGCGGCTTCGCTGCCTGCCCGGCCGTACAGACCCGGCTGATGGATGTTGCCGCCGATGCACAGACACTGGCCGCCGCCTCCAATCACTCCGCCTTCAACATCGCCAATGCGCTTGGCGCCTGGCTCGGCGGGCTGGTGATCTCCTGGGGCTTCACCGCGGCTGCGACCGGCTATGTCGGCGCGCTTCTCTCCGTCGGCGGACTTGCCGTTTTCGCTCTTTCAGTTGGCCTGGAGCGCCGCACCGGTCACGCATGATATCGGCGGCGCGGCAAGCTCCTGCCGGCCGTTGTGGCAAAGTACATTCTCCTCGCCCCATTCGGCCATCGCCTTGATGATCGGCCGAAGGCTGGCGCCGAGCGGCGTCAGCGCATAATCGACACGAGGCGGCACGACCGGAAAGACGGTGCGCGATACCAGCCCGGATTCCTCCAAATCCCGCAATTGCTTCGTCAGCATGCGCTGCGTCACCGACGGCAATTTGCGGCGGATCTCGTTGAAGCGCAGCGTTCCCTCCATCAGGTGAAACAGGATCACGCCCTTCCATTTACCGTCGAGCAGACTCAGCGTCGCCTCGACCGGGCATCCCGGGAAATTCCTGACAAGCTTGGAGCGGGGAACCGACATCGACAGTATCCTTTTTGTACCTACGTACAGAAATTGTGCATTCTTGCGCCTTTTGACGATAATGCGCATCTAGCCTCTGTGCAACAAACCGAGGAGCTTCTCCCATGCGCGCAGTCGCCTACAAGCAACCGCAACCCATTTCCGCAGCGACATCCCTGATCGATATCGAACTGCCGACGCCAGAAGCAAAGGGCCGTGACCTGCTCGTCGAAGTGAAGGCGGTTTCCGTCAATCCGGTCGATGTCAAAGTCCGTGCCAACGTCGCTCCGAGCGAAGGTGAGTACAAAATCCTCGGCTGGGATGCGGCCGGCATCGTCAAGGCTGTCGGTCCCGAGGTCACCATGTTCAAGCCGGGAGACGAGGTCTTCTATGCAGGCGCCATCAACCGCGGCGGGTCAAATGCCGAGTTCCATCTCGTCGATGAGCGCATCGTCGGCGCCAAGCCGAAGAGCCTCGACTTCCCAGCTACCGCGGCACTGCCGCTGACCTCCATCACCGCCTATGAGGCCCTGTTCGACCGCCTGAAGGTGCAGGACCCCGTGCCCGGCGTGACGAACGCCATCCTTATCATCGGAGGTGCGGGCGGCGTGGGATCGGTTGCCATCCAGATCGCGCGCGCCCTGACCGACCTCACCGTCATCGCAACGGCATCACGGCCGGAAACCCAGGCCTGGGTCAAGGAGCTGGGCGCCCATTACGTTATCGACCATTCGAAGCCGCTTGCGCCGCAGATCGAGGCGCTTGGCATCGGCGCACCGGCCTTCATCTTCTCCACGACGAATACCGCAGATCACATCGCATCGATTGTCGACGCCATTGCGCCCCAGGGCCGGTTCACCCTGATCGACGACCCGAAGACGCTCGATGTCGTGCCCTTCAAACGCAAGGCCGTGTCGATCCACTGGGAGCTGATGTTCACTCGCCCTCTGTTCAACACCGCCGACATGATCGAGCAGCACAAGCTGCTGACGAAGGTCGCGGAGCTGGTGGATGCGGGCAAGATTCGCTCGACGCTGACCGAGACCGCGGGCACGATCAACGCGGCCAATCTGAAGAAGGCGCATGCCCTTGTCGAGACCGGCAAGATGAAGGGCAAGGTCGTCCTGGCGGGCTTCTGATCGACAGAGTTCACAACAATTTGGGCCGGATGCAAGACATCCGGCCATTGCATTTTTACAGAGTTACACCCCAAATTGCTGCATCGCACAAGTTTCAGCCGCCTAAGCAAATTTTTCTTGCGACACTGGGCCTTAAACTGCTTCCACCTCTTGACTTTTTATGCCTTCGGCGCGACTTCTCCGCACATGGGGAACAGCGTTTTTCCATACCGATTAACCGGAGCCATCTTTCGATGCCTAGCGACAGTAGTAGTCGATTGCCTTTGCCGTCAGTAGCATTCGTGCACTAACCGACTCCTGTCGGCTCGCCACGATCCGCTACGACGGCGGATCGACTGGAAAGGCGAGCTATAATGAATATCAACAGCTTTCCCATGCGGGCTGGCAATGCCGCTCGCGCCTTTATCAATAACAACCGCGGCGTGACCATCGCGGAACGCGTCGAGTCCTTGAATGTGCTCGATGCGGCCGAAGCCGCACGCATCCTCGCCAAGATGCCGGAAGAGCGCGCCGTGCGCATTCTCGACCGGCCGGAACTGCGCAATGCATCCGGCATTCTTGAGGTCATGGGCAATGCGGATGCCGCACGGCTGCTGCATGGCATGTCCAACGACCGCGTCGCCGACGTATTGCTGGAGATGGACGTCGACACCCGCGCACGGCTCTTCGCCACGTTCGACGAGCACGCCCGGCAGGCGATCCAGGGACTGATGGGCTACCCGCCGCGCACGGCCGGCGGCATCATGACGACGGAATTCGTCAGCGTGCCGGCAAGCTGGACAGTTGCGCAAACGCTCGATCACATTCGCCAGGTCGAGCGCTCCCGCGAAACGGTCTATGCCATTTATGTGCTGGACGACGAAACGCATGTGCTCATGCACGTCGTAACGCTGCGCCGCCTGATCACCGGCGAGCCCGATGCCTGTATCCTCACCGTCGCCCAGAAGGGCACGCCGGTCACGGCACCGCCGCTGATGAAGCAGGAAGATGTTGCTCGTCTGATCCGGCGCCACGACCTGCTGGCGCTGCCCGTCGTCGACGACAAGGGTCATATGCTGGGGATCGTCACCGTCGACGACGTCATCGACACGATGATCGCCGATACCACCGAGGACGCGCAGAAATTCGGCGGTATGGAAGCTCTCGGCCAGCCCTACATGAAGATCAGCTTTGGCGGCATGATCCGCAAGCGTGCCGGCTGGCTCGCAGCACTCTTCCTCGGAGAAATGCTGACCGCGAGCGCCATGCAGCATTTCGAGGGCGAGCTGGAAAAGGCCGTCGTTCTGACGTTGTTTATCCCGCTGATCATGAGCTCGGGCGGCAATTCCGGTTCTCAGGCTACGTCGCTGATCATCCGGGCGCTGGCGCTCGGCGAACTGAAACTTTCGGACTGGTGGAGGGTCGCGTTCCGCGAACTGCCGACCGGCATAGTGCTCGGCGCGATCCTCGGCCTCGTCGGCTTTGCCCGCATCGTAACCTGGCAGGGCCTCGGCCTCTTCGACTACGGCCCGCACTGGCAGCTGGTCGGCTTCACCGTCTTCGCAGCCCTGATCGGCATCGTGACCTTCGGCTCGCTCGCCGGCTCGATGCTGCCGTTCATCCTGCAGAGGCTGCGGCTGGACCCGGCCAGCGCATCGGCGCCCTTCGTCGCGACGCTCGTCGACGTGACGGGCCTGGTAATCTACTTCTCTGTGGCACTAATGATCCTCAGCGGCACGATGCTCTGAAGATAATCGAATTCTCATCGCAAAGGGGTCGGCAACGGCCCCTTTTTCATTTTCACTCCGGCATTGGCAGCTTCAGCGCGCCGTTGGTCTTGATGGTTCGGATCGCGAAATTAGAGCGCAGATCGACCACGCCGGGAAGAACCAGAAGCTTTTCCGACATCACCTTCTCATAGGCGGCAAGGTCCTCCACGACGACTTCTGCCAGGAAATCGGCCGTTCCCGAAATCAAATGGCAGGCGACAATCTCCGGAATAGCAAGCAAAGCGGCCTGCTGTGCTTCGGAATTCTCCTTCGAATGATGGCCTACCTTGAGCTCGACGAAGACCGTCAGACCGAGACCGGCCTCCTTGCGATCGATGTCGGCTCTGTAGCCACGCAGCAGCCCCGATTTTTCCAGATTGCGAATGCGCCGAAGACAGGGGGACGGCGAGAGATTCACGCGCTCGGCGATCTCGACATTGGTGGCGCGCGCATCCTCCTGAAGGCAGTTGAGGATCGCAATATCGAATTTATCAAGTTTTGGCATATTCGAGAAGCTCAACTATTCATATTGGCAGATTATTGCCCATAGCATGGTTTTCGAGCCATAACTAGCAAGGACATGCCTCCACCTTTGGCGCTATGTTTTCCTCATTCGAACGATAAACCGGATTGTTGGAAAGGATACGTCGATGACCGCTTTGTCTGTCTCCACCCGCAAGGCAACTCCCACCGCGATCGGCTATGCCGGCGCTGTCGTCACGGTGTTGATCTGGGCGAACTGGATCCTCGCCACGCGCCACACGGCCGAGACGCAAATGAGCACGATCGACCTCGGCCTGATCCGCTATGGCGTGCCGGCCCTGGTGCTGGCTCCCGTCTGGTGGCGGACCGGCCTCTTCCCGAAAGGCGTGCCGTTGAGGCTGCTGGCTCTGATGGTCTGTGGCTCCGGCGCCCTCTTCTTCCAGCTGACCACTTTCGCCATCCAGTTCACGCCAGCTTCGTCGGCCGGCATCCTGCTCGGCGGCTCCATGCCGCTGGCAACGGCGCTGATCGGCGTCCTGCTCTTTCGCGAGCGGCTTGATATCACCCGCTGGCTCGGCCTTGGCGGCATCGTCGCCGGTGTCGCGATCCTCCTGGCGCGTAGTCTCTATGGCGTGCAGATTTCCTGGACCGGCTTCACGCTGCTGCCGCTCGCCGCCGTGCTCTGGGCGAGCTACACGCACGCCTTCCGCCGCTCGGGCCTGACTGCGGTGCAATCGAGCGCAGTCATCGCCGTCTGGTCGTTCCTGATCCACCTTGGTCTGGCAGCCATCTTCGGCAGCTCGCTGACTTCGGTGCCACTGCCGGAAATCGGCCTGCAGATCGTCAGCCAGGGCCTGCTGTCCGGCCTTGCCGCAACGCTCGCGTACGGTCTCGCCGTTCAGGCTCTCGGTGGCACGCAGGCCGCAGCTTTCACCGCGATTACGCCGGTTCTCGCCACTATCGGCGGCGGCTTCCTGCTCGGCGAGGAAATCGGCGTGGCTGGCATCGCCGCCGCGATCGTCACCGGCGCTGGCGTCGCCCTCTCTACCGGCCTGCTCGCCCGCAAGCCCGCCCAGCATTGAATCTCACCCTGCGGATACAGACACTTCGATCGGCGGCCCAGAGTAAACCTTGGGCCGCTTTTTCTATTTGCTCTCGTGCCTCGCCGGAAAAGGATCAGAATCGGAGCGCCATTGCGACGCGTCTGGCCGGGTCGGCACCGTGGGCGATTTCATCTTCGAGGATCTGCGTGAGAACGCTCGGCCTCTCTCCCTCAGCCAGGATGCGAAATCCCGCCGAAACATAGAAAGGCGCGTTGAACGCGACGTGGCGGTCCGTCGTCAAGGTGACGCCCGCAGCCCCTTGTGCCTTCGCCGCCGCAATTGAAGCCTCCAGCAGCCGCCTTCCGACGCCCTGTTTCTGCCAGCGCCTGACGACATCGATTTCGGCGATGTGAACGCAACCGTCCTTGCGGATGCCGGCGAGAAAGCCGAATGGCTGATCTTCGCTATCAGCGGCAACGAGCAGCTGCTGCTCCGCCAGAGATTGCCGCAGCACATCGAGAGGCAGGGAGGTAGGCTCGCAGGCAACCGCGCCGGCCTCATGCAGAGCCCAGAAGGCATCCATCTCGATCGCGGCGAGCAAATGCAGCTCGTCGGCCCTGGCCGAACGGATCGTCCAGGCGCCTTGTTCGATCTCGGTCATTTCGTCTCACATATTCGGATAGACCGGTCCCTCGCCGCCCTGCGGCGGAACCCAGTTGATGTTCTGGTTGGGGTCCTTGATGTCGCAGGTCTTGCAGTGGACGCAGTTCTGGGCATTGATGACGAACGTTTCCTTGCCGTCCTTCTCCACCCACTCATAGACGCCTGCCGGACAGTAGCGTGTCGACGGACCGGCAAAAACGTCATGCTCCGACGATACCTGCAGCGCCATATCCTTGACCTGCAGATGCACCGGCTGGTCTTCCTCGTGATTGGTATTCGACAGGAACACCGAGGAGAGGCGATCGAAGGTCAAAATACCATCCGGCTTCGGATAGTCGATCTTCTGATGCTTGGAAGCAGGCTCCAGCGAGGCCGCATCCGTCTTGCCATGCTTCAGCGTACCGAAGAAGGAGAAGCCGAACAGCTGGTTCGTCCACATGTCGAGGCCGCCGAGCGCCACGCCGACCGCCGTGCCGAACTTCGACCAGAGCGGCTTGACGTTCCGGACGCGCTTCAGATCCTTGCCGATATCCGTCTGGCGCCATTCATTCTCGATCTCGATCACTTCGTCATTGGCGCGGCCGGCGGCAATCGCATCGGCGATCTTGTCTGCCGCCAGCATGCCTGACAACACCGCATTGTGGCTGCCCTTGATGCGGGGAACGTTGACGAAGCCGGCCGAACAGCCGATCAGCGCGCCACCGGGGAAGGTCAGCTTCGGCACCGACTGGTAGCCGCCCTCGGTGATGGCGCGGGCGCCATAGGAGATGCGCTTGCCGCCCTCGAAGGTGCCACGAATGGCGGGATGTGTCTTGAAGCGCTGGAATTCCTCGAAAGGATAGAGATAGGGATTCTTGTAATTGAGGTGCACGACGAAACCGACGGCAACCAGATTGTCTTCCAGATGATAGAGGAACGAGCCGCCGCCGGTCTTCATGCCGAGCGGCCAGCCGAAGGAGTGCTGCACCAGGCCCTGGTGGTGATTCTCGGGCTTGACCTGCCAGAGTTCCTTGATGCCGATGCCGAATTTTTGCGGCTCGCGGTCTCTCGACAAATCGAACTTGGCGATGAGCTGCTTGGCGAGCGAGCCACGCACGCCCTCGCCGATCAGCACATACTTGCCCATCAGCGCCATGCCGCGCGTGTAGTTCGGTCCGGGTTCGCCGTTCTTCTCGATGCCCATGTCGCCGGTCGCCACGCCGATGACGACGCCTTCGTCGTTATAGAGCACTTCGGTTGCGGCAAAGCCGGGATAGATTTCGACGCCAAGCGCTTCCGCCTTCTCGGCGAGCCAGCGACAGACATTGCCGAGCGAGACGATATAATTGCCGTGATTGTTCATCAGCGGCGGCATCATGAAGTTCGGGAGGCGTAGGGCGCCGGCGGGTCCGAGGAAGAGGAAGTGATCGTCCTTAACCTCGGTCTTGAAGGGATGTCCCTCCTCTTCGCGCCAGCCCGGCAGCAGGCGATCGATGCCGATCGGATCGACGACGGCGCCAGAGAGGATATGCGCACCGACCTCTGCCCCCTTTTCGAGCACGACGACCGTCAGATCCGGATTGACCTGCTTCAGCCGGATCGCCGCAGACAGCCCCGCAGGACCCGCCCCGACAATCACGACGTCGAATTCCATGCTCTCGCGTTCCGGCAGCTCGCTCGCGTCAGTCATTCACTCTCTCCGCTTGGCCGGCATCCCACTCTGTTGGATCGCAGCCCCATCCCCTTTGGGTATCTTCCCCGTTTCAGATATCTCTTGTCAAAATGGAAAGGGATTGTCGAGCCGGGAAGCGACAGGCAATCCTCCAATTCACCCAACGCGACGATCAAGTTAAATTACCTTTACGTTAACGTCAATATTTTGATCGCATTTGCGACGTCTACCCCGGTAGAGCTTTCAAAGGCGGTCTGTGGCGCTCTATAAGTATGCGTCGAGAGTTCCGAATAGAATGAAGGGTGATGAACATGGATCTTCAGATTGATGGGAAACGTGCACTGGTGCTCGCCTCGTCCAAGGGCCTGGGGCATGGCATCGCCGTTGCGCTGGCGCGAGAGGGCGTAAACGTCCTTCTCTGCGGCCGCAGCGGAGAACGGCTTGACAGCAATTGCAAGGCCATCAATGCCGAAGGCAAAGGCCGGGCCGACTGGGTCTGGGCGGATCTCAGCGACGAGAACTTCGTCGAGACAGTCAGCAGGGCCGTGACCGAGAAGCTCGGCGGCATCGACATTCTCGTCAACAACAGCGGCGGCCCGACACCCGGAACGGCGGAAGACATCACCGCCGACCGGCTGGAAACCTACTTCTTCTCCATGGTCGCCCGGATCATCAGCCTGACCAACACGTTGCTGCCGAGCATGAAGGCTCAAGGCTGGGGACGCATCCTCACCGTCGCCTCCTCCGGCGTCATCGAGCCGATCCCCAATCTGGCACTCTCCAATACGCTGCGCCCTGCTCTCGTCGGCTGGAGCAAGACACTGGCCGGCGAGGTGGCGGCGCATGGGATCACCGTGAACATGCTTCTGCCCGGCAGCATCGCCACCGACCGGCTGGCAGACCTCGACGCGGCCGCGGCCAAGCGCAGCGGCAAAAGCCTGGAAGATATCAGCGCCGAGCGTCAGCAGCGCATTCCGGCCGGCCGCTATGGGCGCATCGAGGAATTCGCAGCGACGGCCGCCTTTCTGTGCAGCGAACCGGCAAGCTATGTGACGGGAACGATGGTCCGCTGCGACGGCGGCGCGGCGCGCGCTCTTTGAAGTCGTCGCACGACCGAAGAGCGGACCCTTGTAAACAGGGTCCGACAACACAATTGCGTGAGCGATGAAAGCGGCCGCCATGAGCTTTGCGACCCATCTCTCCACTATAAATGCTGTATAGGCATGCTCTGCCGTCCAATTATTACATAACGGCAATAAAAAATAGTCATTTGACCGTTTGCTGCGCCGCACAATTCGAGGCAATGCGAAAGCTTTCCAAGCTTTAATTTTTCGTCCCGCCGAACTGTGGTAAATTGCACTGGATCAGCGTTCACCAATTCACGTTATAGGGACAGAATTACCGAACGTTAGCGGTAACGGCGATGTGATGGATTGCGGCGAAGCTCGTCTTTGTTGTGCGGCGCAATAAGTACACCTCAAAGTCATCGCGCTTTCTGCAACTCGCTTTGACCGGTTCTTTAATATGAAAAAATTTTGGCTTCCCCTCGGCCTTCTTGTCGTTGCAGCCCTTTTTGCCTGGGGCTACCGCGATCGTATTCCTTTTCTCTCCACATTTGTTGATAAGGCCTCCGCAGACACCAAGAGCAGCAGCAAGACGACACAGGCAAGTGGCCGCAAGCGCGATTCCGGTCCCACCGCCGTCAAAACGGTTGCCGTTGTGAAGAGAGCGCTGCCGAACGACGTGACGGCCACCGGCTGGGCCGACGCACAGGATACGACGACGATCGCAGCCCAGGAAGCCGGGCTCATCGTAGAGGTCGAGGCGCAGGACGGCGCCATGGTCAAGGCCGGCGACCTCATTGCCAAGCTCGATGCCCGCACCGCACAGGCCACGGTCGAAAAGGATCAGGCGACGCTGGCCAAGGATCAGGCGACGCTGACGGCGGCAGAGACAGCCCTCACCCGCGCCAAGAGCCTGCTCAACAATGCCGGCACGCAGCAGACCGTCGACCAGGCGGTCGCCGCGCGCGATACCGCAGTCGCCACGGTCAACGGCGACAAGGCGCAGCTCGCATCCGATCAGGTGCTTCTGGAACACACCGAAATCCGCGCGCCCTATGACGGTCGCCTCGGCAACGTGCAGCTCAGCGTCGGCGCCTATGTCAGCGCAGGAACGGCCATCGTTTCGATCGCGCAATACAATCCGATCTATGTGAAGTTCCATCTGCAGGAGAGCCACCTCCGCGAGCTCGAAGAGGCCATGCAGGCAGGCGCCGTGCCGGTCAGCACAGTGCCGCGGTCCGCGGAAGGCAAATCGCGCCAGGGTGCGATGAGCTTCTATGACAACCAGGTCGATGCCGCCTCCGGCACCATTCTTGCCAAGGCGAAGTTCGACAATGCCAACGGCGCCATCTGGCCCGGCCAGTCGGTCAACATCGTCGTGCATTTCAACGACAACCAGCCCGTCATCGTCGCCCCCACGGTTGCGATCAGCCCAGGACCGGACGGCTTCTTCGCCTATGTCGTCAAGGACAACAAGGTGCATATGACCCCTGTCACCGTGGCGCGGCAGAACGGCGGATTCACCGCTCTCGCCAAGGGCCTTGCGGAAGGCGATCATGTCGTTACCGAAGGACAGGTGCAGTTGAACGACGGCCAGAACGTCGTCGAACAATTCAGCGACGCCGCACCGCAGAAACTTGCTTCGGCTGACGATCAGTCGGGGCAGAAAACCGAAACGATCTCCGTCGGAGCGCAGCAATGATACCCAGTTTCTGTATCAGGCGGCCGGTCGCGACGACGCTTCTGGCCTTGGGCGTGGTCCTGGCGGGCATGGCGGGTTATCAGCTCGTGCCCGTCGCGGCGTTGCCGCAGGTCGATTTCCCGACCATTAACGTCACCGCGCAGTTGAGCGGCGCCTCGCCGCAAACGATGGCGACATCGGTTTCGACGCCGCTGATCAAGCAGTTCGAAACGATCCCGGGCATTAGTGAAATCTCGTCGACCAACTCGCTCGGCAATACCAGCGTCGTCCTGCAGTTCGATCTCAACCGCAATATCGATGCCGCGGCCGCCGACGTTCAGGCGGCGATCTCGCACGCGACACGGCAGCTGCCAGACAATCTGACGACGCCGCCGAGCTACCGCAAGACCAACCCCGCCGATGCGCCGGTCATGCTGCTTGCCGTGCAGAGCGATACCATGCCGCGCAGCAAGCTCGACGAAATCGCCGAGGACATCATCTCACCATCGCTGTCGACGCTTCCCGGCGTTGCCGAAGTGACTGTTTTCGGCGCACAAACCTACGCGGTGCGCGTCGAGGTCGACCCCGCCAAGCTGCAAAATCGCGGCATCGGCATCGACACCGTCAACAGCGCGCTCGTGACCGCCAATAGCCAGGTCCCGGTCGGCACTCTGCAAAACAATTCGCAGAGCATGACCATCAATGCCAATACACAGCGCACCAATGCCGCGGAATTCCGCTCGCTCGTCATCGCGAATCCGAAGGGCGCGCCGATCCATCTGAGCGATGTCGCCGACGTTCAGGACAGCGTGCAGAACATCAATACCGGCTCCTGGTACGACGGCAAGCGGGCGATCATTCTCGCCATCCAGCGACAGCCGGACGCCAACACCGTCGATGTCGTCGATGCCATCAACGCCAAGCTGCCGCAGCTGCATGCGGAAATTCCGGCATCGGTAAAGACCATCGTCATGAACGATTCGGCCCAGCCGATCCGTGATGCGATCTCGGACGTGAAGTTCACGCTGCTGCTGACGATCGGCCTTGTCGTGCTGGTGATCTATCTCTTCACCGGCCACGTCACGGCAACGATTATTCCAGGCCTTGCCGTGCCGCTGTCGCTGGTTGCGACCTTCGGCATGATGTATGTGCTCGGATACAGTATCGATAACATCTCTCTGCTCGGATTGACGCTTGCGGTCGGCCTTGTGGTGGACGATGCCATCGTCATGCTCGAGAACATATTGCGGCATGTCGAGGAAGGCATGCCGGTGCTCGAGGCGGCGCTGAAGGGGTCGGCCGAAGTCAGCTATACCATCATCTCGATGTCGATCTCGCTGATCGCCGTCTTCATTCCGATCCTGCTGATGGGCGGCGTCGTCGGGCGCATCTTCAACGAATTCGGTATGGTCGTCGCCATCGCGATCGTATCCTCGGCGATCGTATCGCTCACCGTCACCCCGATGCTGAGCTCCCGCCTGTCGGCCGGCCATGACGACGCGCCTTATCCGGTGCGTCTCTTCAACAAAGGCTTCGACTGGACTCAGCGCGGTTATGACAGGGGCGTTGCCTGGTGTCTGCGCCATCGCGGTACGGTGCTGATGAGCTTCCTCGCCTCCGTCGCTCTCTCGGCCTACCTGTTCATGGTATTGCCGGCCAGCTTCTTCCCGACCGAAGACATCGGCCGCCTGACGATTTCGACGCAGGCCCGGCAGGATATTTCCTACCCGGCGATGCAGGATCTGCAGAACCAGGCAGCCGCGCTCGTCAAGCAGAACTCGGCCGTCGCCCACGTCATGTCCATCGTCGGCGGCAATGCGCGCCAGCCGCTCAACAACGGCACCATGTATGTCGAATTGAAACCGAAGGATCAACGCGAGCCCTTGGATCAGACCCTGCGGGAACTGCGCGGCAGCATCAGCAAGATTGCCGGCCTCAAGGCCTATATCACACCGCAGCAGAGCCTGCGCTTTGGCGGCCGCCAGACGGCCAGCCAGTATCAGCTCGTCGTTCAGGCCCTGAGCGCCGACCAGACGAACCTCTGGGCCGGCAAGATCGAAGACGAGATGCGGCGCGATCCGCGCTTCACGGACGTCGCCTCCGATGCCCAGAACAACGCCCTGCAGGCCAATATCGTCGTCGACACGGAAAAGGCCTCGGCCTACGGCATCAGCAACAATCAGTTGCGCACGTCGCTCGAGGAAGGCTTCGGCGGTTACAACGCCGCGCAGATTCAGTCGACCGGCGACAGCTACAATGTCATCGTCGAGTTCGACACCTCCAAGCCCTGGGATGATCAGAGGCTGCAGGAAGTCCGGATCGCCTCTGCAAACGGCGTTCTCGTTCCGCTGTCCAACTTCGCCCATGTCGAACGCACGACCGGCCCCGTCACCATCAACCAGACCGGCCAGCTCGTTTCGACCACCGTCTCCTTCAACCTGCCGGCCGGCGAGGCTCTCGGCGATGCCACGGCGCAGATTGAGCAGATCAAGAAGGATCTCAACATGCCAGCGGACGTCTTCACGTCCTATGGCGGCACGGCACAGATCTTCCAGCAGTCGCAGGGCAGCACGCCTTATCTGATCCTGGCCGCGGTGCTGACGATCTACGTGGTTCTGGGCGTTCTCTACGAGAGCTTCATCCATCCGCTGACCATTCTCTCCGGTCTGCCGGCTGCCGCTCTCGGAGCGCTGCTTGCCCTCAAGATCTTCGGCTTCGACCTGTCGATCATCGCGCTGATCGGCTTGCTGATGCTGATCGGTATCGTGAAGAAAAACGCGATCATGATGATCGACGTGGCGCTCGAAACTTTGCGCTCGACCACGGGCATGTCGCCGGCGGAAGCGATCCACGAGGCTTGTATCCGTCGTTTCCGCCCGATCATGATGACGACCTTCTGCGCCCTGCTCGGTGCCCTGCCAATCGCACTCGGCGGCGGCGCGAGCTCGGAGCTGCGTCAACCGCTCGGTATCGCAGTGGTCGGCGGCCTGGTGGTTTCGCAGATCCTGACGCTGTTCATCACGCCGGTCATCTTCCTTGAGATGAACCGCCTGAACGATTTCCTTGCCCGCTTCGGCAAGCGCAAGGACAAGGACCCGCATCACAAGGAGCCGCCGACAGCCATTGCCGCGGAATGATATGGCGGGCGCCGAAAGGCGCCCGTTTCATTTGCGAGAGGGCCGAAGCACATCACATGCGGTGGCGTAGCCGACGGATCTGCTGCAGGGGAAAATAAAACCCCCTTCACGTCTTGAACTTGAAGTCCGGCCATGTCATGACGCGCCCTCTTTGCGACAAGGGCACGCCTTGCGCCTCATAAGGGGCTTTGCCCCAATCCATACAATTTCGACGGAAGGGAGTGCGGGCATGGCTCGGGCGCTTGGTTTCGACTTCGGCACCACGAATACGGTCCTGGCGATGGCCGATGGACGCGCGACGCAATCGGTCGCCTTCAGCAGTGCGACAGGTACGGCAGACAGCATGCGCACGGCGCTTTCCTTCATGAAGGACCCCGGGCTTGGAGCGGCAGCGCTGAAGGTCGAGGCCGGGCATGCGGCCATCCGCCAGTTCATCGACAATCCCGGCGATTGCCGCTTCCTGCAATCGATCAAGACCTTTGCCGCAAGCGCGCTCTTTCAGGGCACGCTGATCTTCGCCAAGCGCCACAGCTTCGAAGATCTGATGGAGATTTTCGTGCGGCGGCTGCGCGCCTATGCCGGAGAGGGCTGGCCGGGCGACGTTTCCCGGATCGTCACCGGCCGGCCCGTTCATTTCGCTGGAGCCAACCCGGATCCGGCGCTCGCGACGGAGCGCTACAATGCCGCGCTGGCCCGCTTCGGCTTCCCCGAAATTCACTATGTCTACGAGCCGGTGGCCGCCGCCTTCTACTTCGCGCAGAACCTGAAGAAGGATGCGACCGTGCTGGTGGCCGACTTCGGCGGCGGTACGACGGACTATTCCCTCATCCGCTTCGAGACCATCGCCGGAAAGCTCACGGCTACTCCCATCGGCCATTCCGGTGTGGGTATCGCCGGCGATCATTTCGATTTCCGGATGATCGACAACATCGTCTCGCCGGCTATCGGCAAGGGCAGCTTCTTCAAGAGCTTCGACAAGCTGCTGGAAATGCCCTCCTCCTATTACGCCAATTTCGGCCGCTGGAACCAGCTCTCGATCTTCAAGACCTCGCGCGAATATGCCGATCTGAAGACGCTGGTGCGCAGCAGCCTGGAGCCCGAAAAGCTCGAGACCTTTATCGATCTCGTCGAGCATGATGAAGGCTATCCGCTCTATCAGGCCGTATCGGCGACGAAGATGGCGCTTTCCGCCGAGGAGGAGGCGGAATTCAGCTTCCCGCCGCTCGGCAAGGCCGGCCGTCGGCACGTTCGCCGCGCCGATTTCGAAACGTGGATTGCCGAGGATCTCGCCCGTATCGAAGGCGCCCTCGACGACGTACTGACCACCACGAACACGTCGCCCGACGCCATCGACAAGGTGTTCCTAACCGGCGGCACGTCCTTCGTGCCGGCAGTACGCCGCATCTTCACGGAACGTTTCGGCCAGGAGCGCATCGAGACCGGCGGCGAGTTGCTGTCGATCGCCCATGGTCTTGCCCTGATCGGCGAGCGCGAGGACATCGGCCAGTGGACGGCGTGAGATAGCGGGCTCCCTCACCCTTTCGTTCCCGCGCCGCTTTGGCTAGAATCCCTTCGCTTTTCTTCGAATCGCGAAAGGCTCTATCTTTTTTTCGCGCAATTCCGAACGGAAAACCGCTATGCACTTTTCCTGGAATTGCTCTAGAGTTCCCTCATGATTTCCGCCAGCGACCTCACATCGGCCGAACTTGCCGCCCTTCTGCATTTTCATGCAGATGCCGGCGTCGACTGGCTGCTGGAAGATGAGCCGGTCGATCGTTTCGCCGAATTCGAGGCCATGCGTGCCGCCCGGCAAGGGGCGAGGGCGGCGGCGCCTCGGCCGGAAGCACCGCAGCCCACGGCAAAAGCGCAGCCGGATCGCCGTCAGTCCGCAAAGCCAGCCGTGGCACCGCCTCCCGCTTCACCGCGCAATGCGCCTGCTATTCCTGACGAACAGGCCGTCGAACAAGCCCGCTTCGCCGCTGAAAGCGCGCGCTCGCTCAGCGAGCTCAAGACCGCGATCGAAGCCTTCAACAGCTGCAATCTCAAGAACAGCGCCCGCTCGACGATCTTTGCCAGCGGCACGCCAGAAGGCCGAATCATGGTGATCGGCCCGATGCCGAGTGCCGACGACGATCGGGAAGGTACGCCGTTTGCCGGCCGCGCCGGTCAGCTGCTGGACAAGATGCTGGCCGCTATCAGCTTGCAGCGGGACGGGATTCTGCTCACCAACGTCATTCCGTGGCGCCCGCCCGGCAACCGCGCGCCCTCCGCACCGGAAATCGAGATATGCCGCCCGTTCATAGAACGACAGATTGCCCTTGCCGAACCGAAGGCCTTGTTGCTGCTCGGCAATTTTACCGCGCGGCATTTCTTCGGAAGCGCCGAAACTATTCATGGGTTGCGCGGACAATGGCGGGATATCAGCATTCTTGGCCGAACCATACCGGCGATTGCCAGCCTTCATCCGCAGGAATTGCTCACCGCGCCTATCAACAAGCGGCTTGCATGGAATGATCTGCTGGCTTTCAAGAGCCGCATTGACGCCGAAATTTTAGGCTGATTCCCGCCACAGTTAACGGAATATGACATCAGTCATGCGTTTTAGGCATGACAGTCCCTCGGTGTTGTGCATTGCAAAATTGATGTTGCGCTGCAATATATAGCCCTGTCTTGGGAGGAATCTCGAAAGGAACCAAGGCAATGACTGCACGTTTTCGTCCTATTCACAGCGGGTTTGACACCCTGCGTCGCGCCCTCGAGCCCGTGCGCGCCACAAACGGACATCGCAACCTCGGCATCGCCGCCAATGAGCAGATGACAGCCCGAGGAACAGGCGTTTCGGCCCGCGTCGGCCGACCCACCGCCATTTTCGCCGATTTCCGCGCCTGCTAGAGCATTTCCGCTTTTCTTCGAATCGCGAAAACGCTCTATCTTCTTGTTTCCCAACGCATTCCGGACGGAAAACCGCTACGCACTTTTCCTGGAAATGCTCTAATCGACAGGCGCGCGAATCGCGTGTCAGCTTGGCGTTCTATCTTTCAGGAATTGTATCATGTCTTCGGGTTTGCGTTCGCTTGTCGCTCTCTTCGATTCGGTCGGGCACATCGGCTCCGCCGTGCGGGCTGCAGAGGAGTTCGAGCGCGCGCGTCATCTTCACGGAGACGAATGCCGCGACGGGAGCGCCCGCGCGGCAGCGGCAAGCATTCCTCTATAAGGAAGTCTGAGCGGGATCCAAGGCATTGATCTCGCCTTGCTTTTCTCTGCGAGATGCGTCTGAAAAAGCCGGGCATTCAAACCCGGCAATAGTCAGATCAGATCACGTCTTCGGGTCGGACCGCCCCGCAGCGGCCTGCGCCCAGGCAAAAGCCTCATCGATCGCCGCAAGCTTCACAGCCTGCCATCTGCAATATTGATCCAGAAAATCACGCGATATCCACATCCGCGTTTTCCTCGTCTCGTCGTGCCAGCCTATGTCGCCGCGGTCGGCGGATTTGCGCAGGAGACGCTGCAGATGGGTGCGCGATATCATGAAATGCGTTGCAAGGGCCCGCGCATCGACGCGACCGACATCGATCCGGGCGTCGGTTTCTCCGCTCAAATCCAGCTGCGACATGATGTAATCGACGACGAGACCGCCGGCCTCGGTCCAGAGAAACAGGCCGACGCATTCCGGCGGTTCGCGCCAGGCCTCCGTTTCCAGGCAATGGCGAGCCATGCGAGGCTGCGCCAGGTCCATCAATTCCGGAGAAGCGGCGAGTGCGGCAGCACGGCCGCCATCGTCAAGCAAATCAAGCGCGGCCAGGTTGGAGAGGCACCAGCCGAACATCCCGGTGTGGCTGATCTCGGCCGGCACGTAGCGCCGCGGGCGCCTGACAGTGCCGGGAGCAAGCATCAGGAAGCGGTAGGTGAGCAGCTCGTCGATGAAGCTCAGCACGGTGTTGCGACTGGCAACGCGATGCTGCGTGATCAGATCGCGAAGACCGACAACCGTCAGCCCGGAGCCGGGCACTTCCGGATCATATTCAAGATGAAGGGCATAGGCCGTCTGCGTCAGAAGCCAGCGCTGATGCGAGGCGAGCATGCGCGCGATCCTGGGACCATGATCGTAACGATTCCGCAACGCCTCCGCAAGAAAGCGCAGCGACGCCATGAATTTGGGATGACGCGCAAGCTGCTCGATAGAAAAGCTCAATCGGGCCTCCTTGGGGTGCCCTTCTCAACTGTCTACAAAAGGAGGATGTTTTATTTTTGTGAACGAATTCACCGGAATCGATCATAATTCCGACATCTTATAGCATGCTATAGTTATGTAGGTGCGCTTATACCGCAAGAGGCTAAACAAATAATTTACTTTAAGTGGCTGTTTCTCTGAGCAAACTGGATGTCTTTCCAGAATGGCGTCGCAATCATGATCCATCGCCCTTGCCGCAGCGATTGCCCGGATAGCTACGACAAGCAGCAGGCGGGCAGCCACAGTGAGAACGAGTATACGTCTCGAGGTGGCACCCGACCGGACAAACAAGGCGGCTCGCCGAGCAAATATTTGCTGTGTCGTAACAGAACATGTCTATGTAATGATATGACTTTAACTTTGGTTCAGATTTCGATGTAATGATGCAGCCACTTTCAGTCCGGAGGAGGGCTTCGGACTGTGCCGCAAAATGCATAGCCTGATCAGGATAGACCATGCGAACAGATACCGGCCAGATCGTAAATCTGGCAGACTACCGTCCTACCGACTTCGTTCTGGAACGCGTGGACCTTACTTTCGATCTGCATCCGACCGAAACCAAGGTGGAAGCGCGGCTGATCTTTCATCGCCGCGAAGGCTCCGACCCAAAGGCGCCGCTGGTGCTGGACGGAGACGAGCTGGTGCTCTCCGGCCTGCTGCTCGATCAGGCGGAACTGCCCACCGGACAGTATGACGCCACGCCCGACGGCCTGACCGTTCGCGACCTGCCGGAAAGCACGCCCTTCGAGATTACGATTACGACGGTGATCAATCCGGAAGCCAATACGCAATTGATGGGCCTCTATCGCACCGGCGGCATCTACTGCACACAGTGCGAGGCTGAAGGCTTCCGCCGCATCACCTATTTCCCTGACCGGCCGGATGTTCTCGCGCCCTATACGGTCAACATCATTGCCGACAAGCAGGCAAATCCGCTGCTGCTGTCAAACGGCAACTTCCTTGGCGGCGCCGGCTATGGCGAAGGCAGGCATTTTGCCGCCTGGTTCGATCCGCACCCGAAGCCGAGCTATCTCTTCGCGCTCGTCGCCGGCGACCTCGGTGTCGTCGAGGATACGTTCACGACCATGTCCGGCCGTGAAGTGGCACTGAAGATCTATGTCGAGCATGGCAAGGAGCCGCGCGCCGCCTACGCCATGGATGCGCTGAAGCGTTCGATGAAGTGGGACGAGGAGCGGTTCGGCCGTGAATACGATCTCGACATCTTCATGATCGTCGCCGTGTCGGACTTCAACATGGGAGCGATGGAAAACAAGGGCCTCAACGTCTTCAACGACAAGTACGTCCTGGCTGATCCGGAAACCGCCACCGACGCCGACTACGCCAATATCGAAGCCATCATCGCGCACGAATATTTCCACAACTGGACGGGCAATCGCATCACCTGCCGCGACTGGTTCCAGCTTTGCCTGAAGGAAGGCCTGACTGTTTATCGCGATCACGAATTTTCTGCCGACGAACGTTCGCGTCCAGTCAAGCGCATCGCGGAAGTCCGTCATCTGAAATCGGAACAGTTTCCTGAGGATAGCGGCCCCCTCGCCCATCCCGTGCGACCGACGACATATCGCGAAATCAACAATTTCTACACGACAACCGTCTATGAGAAGGGCAGCGAAGTCACGCGCATGATCGCGACCCTGCTCGGCCGCGATCTGTTCAAGAAGGGCATGGATCTCTATTTCGATCGGCACGACGGCCAGGCTGTCACGATCGAAGACTTCGTTAGATGTTTCGAGGATGCGAGCGGCCGCGATCTCGCGCAGTTTTCGCTTTGGTATCATCAGGCCGGCACGCCGCTCGTAACGGCCTCCGGCACCTATGATGCCGATGGCAAGACATTCACCCTGTCGCTCGAGCAGATGGTGCCGGCGACGCCGGGTCAGGCCGTCAAGAAGCCGATGCATATCCCGCTGCGCATGGCGCTCTTGGCCGAGGACGGCACCGCGATCACCCCGACGTCCGTCAGCGGGGCGGAATTGACCGACGATGTGCTGCATCTGACGGAACAAGCCCAAGAGATTGTCTTCCACGGCATCCCGTCGCGGCCGGTTCTGTCGCTGAACCGCAGCTTCTCGACGCCGATCAATCTGCAATTCAACCAGAGTGCCGCCGATCTGGTGCTGATCGCGCGCTACGAGACCGACCATTTCGCCCGCTGGCAGGCGTTGATCGACCTCGGGCTGCCCAATCTGCTGCAGGCAGCTCGCGATGTCCGCCAGGGCATTGCCGTCAACTGCGATTCCGCCTTCGTCGACGCCTTGCTGGCTGCTGCGAATGACGACAGCCTGGAGCCGGCTTTCCGGGCTCAGGCGCTTGCCTTGCCGAGCGAAGCGGACATTGCCCGCGAGCTCGGCGGCGACACCGATCCCGATGCCATCCATACGGCGCGCCAGGCCATCCTCAAACGTGTTGCCGAAACCGGCAAAGATATCTTTGCCGCGCTCTACGACAGCATGAAAACATCAGGCCCATTCAGCCCGGATGCCGCAAGCGCCGGGCGCCGGGCCCTGCGAAACGCGGCCTTGAGCTATCTCTCGCACATGGACGGCGCTCCGACCCGTGCCAAGGCCGCCTATGATGCGGCAGACAACATGACCGACCTCAGCGCGGCGCTGACGATTCTCGCACATCAATTTCCGGATACCACCGAGACCGCAGCGGCGCTGGAGCATTTCCGCGCGCGCTTCTCCGAAAATGCACTCGTCATCGACAAATGGTTCGCCATCCAGGCGGGGATCCCCGGTCCGGAAGCACTGGGGCGCATCCAGCGCCTCATGGAAGCGCCGCTGTTCAAGCGCAGCAACCCGAACCGCATGCGCTCCCTGCTCGGCACCTTCGCCTTCGCCAACCCGACCGGCTTCGGCCGTGCCGACGGCGCCGGGTACAATTTCCTCGCCGACGAGATCCTGGATATCGACCAGCGCAATCCGCAGCTCGCTGCCCGTATCCTGACCTCCATGCGATCCTGGCGCCTGCTGGAGCCGGTGCGGGCAGACCACGCCCGCTCGGCGCTGGTGCGGATCGAGCGCGCCGGCGGTCTTTCGACCGATGTGCGCGACATCGTGGACCGCATTCTCAAGAAGTGATTTCGGCCACTTCCTATGCCGATTTGGAAGGCCGATTTGCCTCGGCCTTTTCAGCTTCAACGAGTCCCGGCCGCGCGCAACTTACCGCTGCGTGTGTGAAATGCGCTGAAATCGCAGATGGTTAATAAAGTTTTACCTTCCCCTCTGGACAAGCCGAATCACGAGTGATTCATTAGGGCAGATTCGGGCGAGCGGCGCAGCGAATCACACGAGGGACAAGGCTAAGGCGATGGTGGACGTGCGGCGGGCAACCGCGGCCGATGGACGGCTGCGTGTTAATTTCGACGGTCTGAAGTCCTGGCATAGCGGTGTTACCGATCGAGCGGATATACGGGTGGAGACGATCTCGCGTCGTTTTCCGCAGACCGAACATATCCTCAAGCGCATCATCCCCGTTCTCATCGTTTCCTTTCTCATGGTCGTGGCCGCGTCGCATGTCTTCGGCATGCTGACGGAACATGGCCGGATGGCCGCTTCGGCCCGGCGCACGACGTCGCTGTCCATCGCCGCTGCCTCGGCCGCGTTCTCGAACGATGCCAGCATGTTCCAGGCGGGTGACCGCCGCAACGCCGAGCGCAAGCTGGCCACCTATCTCCCGCAAGATCGGCTCGATGCCGGCGCATTCGTTCTGCTGGTGCAGTCGAGCGGGCGTGTTTTCGGCTCATCCGCCGCCGGCTCCGCCTATATCGGGATGCTGATCTCCGATTTCTTTCCGGAAGTATCCGCCATCAGCAACTTCGGCGACCATGCCGGCGTAATCGAGACGATGATCGGCGGTGAGCCTTATTATGCCGCGATCTCCCTGATCGGCGACAAGGGTGATTTCGTTCTGTCGGTTGCATCGATGGAGCAGATCGACAAGCTCTGGCGCGATGAGCTGACGCTCAACGTCACGATCTTTGCCGGCATTTCGTCCATCCTGCTCGTCATTCTCTATGCCTACTACACACAGGTGCGACGGGCACGCGATGCCGACGAGATCTTTCTCGAATCCAACCTGCGCGTCGAGACGGCGCTCTCGCGCGGTCGCTGCGGCCTCTGGGATTTCGATTTCGCCAGCCGCAAGTTCTTCTGGTCGCGGTCGATGTACGACATGCTCGGGCTGCCGGCTGCCGACAAGCCGCTCGCCTTTTCCGACGCAGCGCGGCTGATGCACCCTGACGATAGCAGCCTGCACATGCTGGCCCGTTCCGTCAGCCGCGGCAGCGCCGGCCAGGTGGATCAGATCCTGCGCATCCGCCACGCCAAGGGACATTACGTCTGGATGCGCGCCCGCGCCCAGGTCATCCGCACCAACTCCGGCCGCGTTCACATGATTGGCATCGCCATGGACGTGACGGAGCAGCATCGCCTGGCGCAGCGCTATGCCGAAGCCGATCAGCGGCTCGCTGACGCCATCGAGTGCACCTCCGAAGCCTTCGTCCTGTGGGACAAGAACGATCGCCTGGTGATGTGCAACGTCCACTTCCAGCAGGCTTACGGCCTGCCCGACAATGTGCTCGTGCCCGGTACAGAGCGCGCCGTGGTCAATGCCGCCGCCGTTCGGCCCGTCATCGAACGGCGCATCGTCGATCCCGGCCGCTCCAATCATTCGCAGACGACGGAAGTGCAGCTTGCCGACGAGCGCTGGCTGCAGATCAACGAACGCCGGACCCGCGACGGCGGCCTTGTTTCCGTCGGCACCGACATCACGCAGCTGAAGCGCAACCAGGAACGCCTTCGCGAATCCGAGCGCCGGCTGATGGCGACGATCAACGATCTCTCGGCATCGCGGCAGATCCTGGAGCGGCAGAAGGCGGAGCTTTCGACCGCAAACACCAATTATCTCGCGGAGAAGGAACGCGCCGAAGCCGCCAACAGGGCGAAATCGGAATTCCTCGCCAACATGTCGCACGAGCTGCGCACGCCGCTCAACGCCATCCTCGGCTTCTCGGAGATCCTGCAGGACCAGATGTTCGGCCCGCTCGGCTCGCCGCGATACAACGAATATTCCAAGGACATCCACGACAGCGGCAAGCACCTGCTCAACGTCATCAACGACATCCTCGACATGTCCAAGATCGAGGCGGGTCACATGAAGCTTAGCTGCGAGGAGGTCGATCTTGCGCCGCTGATCGAAGAATGCCTGCGCTTCACCCGCATTCCGGCGGCGAACAAGAACATTCTCGTCGAGCAGTGCATTTCTCCCGATATCAAGCTTAGCGCCGATCGCCGGGCCATGAAGCAGATCGTGCTCAATCTGCTCTCCAATGCGGTGAAATTCACCAATGACGGCGGCCGCATCGCGGTTCGCACCCGAAGGATCGACGATGCCGTGATGCTTGTCATCGCCGATACCGGCATCGGCATACCAAAATCGGCGCTGAGCAAGATCGGCCAGCCTTTCGAGCAGGTGCAGAGCCAATATGCGAAGAGCAAGGGCGGCTCCGGCCTCGGGCTTGCGATTTCACGCTCGCTGACGGTGCTGCATAAGGGTCGCATGCGTATCCGCTCCCGCGAGGGCATCGGCACGGTCATCGCGATCCGCATCCCGGATCAGCGCTGATCAGCTTCCAACCGTCGCCTGGAATACCTTCCGCACCGCCTTCGACAGTCGCTTCAGCTCCGCTTCCAGCATGCGGATATCCGGGCAATCGCCAGCGCGGCAGACCAGTTCGATCAGCCCCGAAGGCGTGTTTTTCGGATCGAACGTACCGTCGATGCAAAGGCGGATGAGCTGCGACACTTCCGTGTAGAGTTGCAGAGCCTCCAGGCAGACCTCCAGATCATTGCGATCCATCAGGCTGCCGCCGAGCAACTTCAGCGCTTCGGCCGTGCTGAGACCATTAGCGTCGATACCGACGCCGCGCGCCGGCGCGATCAGCCGCAGATATTGCGCGGTGAATTCGATATCGATCAGCCCGCCGGGGATCAGCTTCAGATCCCAGATGCTTTCCGGCGGCTTTTCCTGTTCGATCAAGGCGCGCATCTCGCGAACATCCTTGGCGATCTTGGCGACATCCCTCTTTGTCGAAAGAGCCTCGCCGATGACGCGCTCCGCATCGTTCACCAGTTCCTCGTCGCCGCAGATCAGGCGAGCGCGCGAAAGCGCCATATGCTCCCAGGTCCAGGCTTCTTCGCGCTGGTATTTCTCGAAGGAATTGATGCGCGTCGCGACCGGGCCTTTGTTGCCGGAGGGACGCAGGCGCATGTCCACCTCGTAGAGCACGCCTTCGGCCGTAGGCGCCGAAAGGGCCGCGATCAGGCGCTGCGTAATGCGCGTGAAATATCGCGTGGCATCGAGCGGCTTCGAACCGGAAGATTCGCCGGCCGTATCGTCGTAATCATAGAGCAGGATGATATCGATGTCGGAACCGGCCGAGAGCTCGAAACTGCCGAGCTTGCCCATTCCGACGACGGCAACACGGCCACCGGGATATTCGCCATGCGCTGCCCGGATTTCCTTCATGACAGCATCGAGCGCTGCCTCGACGATCAGATCGGCAAGGTAGGTGAAGGCGCGGGCCGCCATGCCCCCGCCGATCGCGCCCGTCAGCAGGCGAATACCGATCAGGAAGCGCTGTTCGGAGGCGAAGATGCGCAGCAGGTCGAGCGTTTCTTCATAATGCCTTGCCGGAGCAAGGAAGCTTTTGAGGCGCTCGGCCAGATAATCGCGCGTCGGCAACTCGGCCATCAGGCTTGGATCCAGCATGCCGTCAAAGACATGCGGCTTGGCGGCAATGATCTCGGCAAGGCGCGGTGCCGAAGACATGATGTTGACGATGAGAGAAAGCAGCGCCGGGTTCGTGCCGAGCAGCGAGAAGAGCTGAATGCCCGCCGGCAGGCCGGAAATGAAGCTGTCGAAACGCAGCAACGCCTTGTCGGCACGCTTGCTTTCGCCGAACACCCGCAGCAGTTCCGGCGTCAGCTCCGTCAGACGTTCGCGTGCCTCGACCGATTGCGTGGCGCGATATCGCCCGTAGTGCCAGGTGCGGATCACATTGGCGATATCCGACGGCCTTTCGAAGCCGAGGTGGCGCAGCGTCTCCAGCGTGTCGGGATCGTCGCCCTGGCCGGTAAAGACCAGATTGCCGGTTTCGGATGACAGTTTCGTTTCCTGCTCGAACAGGCGTGCATAACGGCGCTCGACCGTCTTCAGGGTGCTGACAAGAGCCTCGGAGAAGGCCGGCACGTCGGGGAAGCCCATCATGAAGGCGATGCGCCTGAGCTCTGCATCCGTTTCCGGCAGCAGATGCGTCTGCTCGTCGCGCACCATCTGGATGCGATGCTCGACATCGCGAAGGAACCAGTAGGCGGCGGCCAGCTCGTCGCGCGTTTCCGCATCGATCCATTTTGCAATGGTCAGTTCGGCCAACGTCTCCTCGGTGGCGCGGCTGCGCAGCGCCGGCATGCGGCCGCCGGCGATCAGCTGCTGCGTCTGTACGAAGAACTCGATCTCGCGAATACCGCCACGGCCCAGCTTGACGTTATGGCCCTTGACCGCGATCGCGCCGTGGCCCTTATGCGCGTGGATTTGCCGCTTGATGGAATGAATGTCCGCAATGGCGGCGTAATCCAGATATTTGCGGAAGACGAAGGGCACGAGGTCGCGGATGAAAGCCTGCCCCGCCGCAACGTCGCCGCCGACCGGCCGCGCCTTGATGAAGGCGGCGCGTTCCCAATTCTGTCCCCTGCCCTCGTAATAGATCATCGCCGCATCGACGGGGATCGCAAGCGGCGTCGAACCGGGATCGGGGCGCAGGCGCAGATCGGTGCGGAACACATAGCCATCCGCCGTGCGCTCCTGCAGAATGCGCACCAGCCGGCGCATCAGCCGCGGGAAGATATCGATCGCATCTTCCGGATTGGGAACGATTCCGGCCATCTCGTCGAAGAAGATGACAAGGTCGATGTCGGAGGAGTAGTTCAGTTCCTTGGCGCCGAGCTTGCCCATGCCAAGAACGATCAGGCCGGAATTCCGGCTCGGAGCGGCGGGATCGGCAACCGAGATCTTACCTGCCTCGTGCGAAGAGAACAGCAGATGATCGATCGCCGCGGATATTGCCGCCTCCGCCAGTTCGCTCAGCCAGCGGGTCGTTGTCCTGCCATCATGGATGCGCGCGAGGTCTGCAAGGGCAGCGAGAAAAGAGGCGCGACGCTTAGCGACACGCAGGCGGCTCATCACCTCGGACTCCGAAGGCGACTGGTCCTCGCCTTCCGCCGGACGCCAGGCGTTACGGGCCTGTTGAACCAGGGTTTCGATCTGCGGCGAAAGCGGCTTGTCGATGGCTGCAACCAGCAGAGACGGCTCGAGATTGGCCGTTTCGCGCAAATGCGGCGACAGCGATAGCGCTGCGACGACGAAGTCCCTAAGCGCGCTCTCGCCGGCCAGCAAGGTGGCAATGGCCGGTTCAGCCGCGGCGATCTGCCTGAGGTCGGCAAGCGCGGATTTCATCTCTGTCTGGTTCAGCGGTCGCAGCCGCCCAGACGGGACATCCCTCAACATATCGCCTTGCGTCTTCGTCATGCGCGCTCCCCCAAAGAGCAATCGGATAACGCAGGATTAACCTATTGTTTCTGCATGGGGAAGATCATCGTTACGGTTAGCCCTTTGGCATCGGCTTTATCGGGATCGGTATCCGAAAGCTCAAGCTGGCCGCCGTGCAACTCCATGACCGCCTCCACCAGCGCGAGGCCAAGCCCGGTTCCCGGCTTGGAACGGCTTTCGTCCAGGCGGAAAAAGCGCTTGACGACATCGGCGCGCTGTTGAGCGGGAATGCCGGGGCCATGATCCACGACGCCGAGCATCACCGCGTCATGCGTGCGGGACAGCTTTAGCGTCACGGTCGGCTCGCCCTGGCAGCCTGCTGCGTATTTGAGAGCGTTGTCGATAAGGTTGAAAATCGCTTGGCCGATCAATTCGCGATTACCCTGCACCTCGACATCGGGCTCGATATCGGCCATCAGCGTCAACCCGGATTCCTCGGCCACCGGCTCATAAAGCTCGGACGTATCGGCGACGATGGAGGAGAGATCGACGGCGGTCATCTCGGCCGCCACCGAGCCGGCTTCGACGCGCGAGATCATCAGCAGCGCATTGAAAGTGCGGATCAGCTGGTCGGATTCGCCGATGATGCCCTCCAGCGCGACGCGGCGGCCGTCGCTGTCGGCATTGTCGAGCGCATCGGCTGCCTTGTTGCGCAGGCGTGTCAGCGGTGTCTTCAGGTCGTGCGCGATATTGTCGGAGACCTGCCGCAGCCCCTCGTTCAGCTTCTCGATGCGCCCCAGCATGGCATTCAGCGATGTCGACATGCGGTCGAATTCATCGCCGGAGCCGCCGACGGGCAGGCGCTGCGAGAGGTCGCCGGCCATGATCTTGCGGCTCGCATCCGTCATCCGGTCGATGCGCTTCAGGGCATTGCGGCCGATGCCGAACCAGATGACCAGAGCACCGAGGCCCATGATCGCCAGCGCCAGCATCAGCGCCTGGCGCACCAGCACACGGAAACGCTCCGGCTCGCCAAGGTCGCGGCCAACCAGAATACGCAGGCCGTTATCGAGGATAAAGATGTTGGCGATCGCCAGATGACGCCGCTCCTGATCGTTGGAAGCGTCCGTATAGCGCTCGTAGATGAAGGGCAGTTCCGTCCAGCCGGCCTGACCGAGCACACCGGGCTGTACGGAAGCGACGTTGCCGGCAAGAATATCGCCGGAAGGACCGGCAATGATGTAGAGATTGGCGCCCGGCTGGCGCGCGCGGCGCTCCATCGTGCGCAGAAGCAGGTTCAGCCCGCCGATATCGTAAGCGCGCTTGACCTGATTGACTTCCTGCTGCACGGCATCGCGGATCTGCCCCGATAGCAGCCGTTCGGACATGGCCGTGACATAGAAGACAAGTGTGGCGGCGCAGAGCGAAAAAAGAAGGATGTAGAGGGCAGAGAGGCGGACTGCGGTGGATTTGAAGAGGACGCGGAAGCGGCTCATCCCTCGTCCTTGATCATGTAGCCGGCGCCGCGGATCGTCTTCAGCAATGGCTGACTGAAATCCTTCTCGATCTTGGAGCGCAGCCGCGAGACATGGACGTCGATGACGTTGGTCTGCGGATCGAAATGATAGTCCCAGACATTCTCGAGAAGCATGGTGCGGGTGACGACCTGGCCGGCATTCTTCATCAAATATTCCAGCAGGCGGAATTCACGCGGCTGCAGCGGGATTTCCTTGCCGCCGCGGCGAACCTCATGCGACAGCCGATCCAATTCGAGATCGCCGACGCGATAGAGAACATCCTGCTCGGGCGTTCCCTTGCGGCGCCCCAGCACTTCCACACGCGCGAGCAGCTCGCTGAAAGCATAGGGTTTTGGCAGATAGTCATCGCCGCCAGCACGCAAGCCGGTGACGCGATCGTCGACCTGCCCAAGCGCCGAGAGGATCAGGACCGGGGTATGCACGCCCTTGCGGCGCAATTCGCTGATGACGGACAGGCCATCGCGGCGCGGCAGCATACGATCGATGATAGCGACATCGTAGGTGTTTTCCGTGCCCATGAAGAGACCGCTCTCGCCGTCGCTGGCGTGATCGGCAATGATGCCGGCCTCGCGAAACGCCTTGGTGAGATAGGCCGCTGCCTCGAGATCGTCTTCGATGATCAGAATCTTCATGTGGGCGACATTACCTGCCGAGGGTGTCTCGGCACAACCGGATTCGGAAGGATTCACGGCATGTTGGCCAGCGGTTGTCATCTTTCACCTGCCTCAGAGCCAGTCATCGTTTACGTCATCTAAAGGGGAAGCCGCGCAAGCCGTGCCTGCGCGGCTTCCCATTGTATTCTTAGAGATGGAAAGGATCAGCCTGCATTGATCGGCAGGGCGACGAAACGGCTGCCGTCACCGGACTGGATCTGGAACAGGGCGCGCGTGCGGCCGTCCTTCTTCGCCTGTTCGAGAACCTTGACAATGTCCTTGGCGCTCGAGACCTGCTGATTGTTGACCGAGGTGATCTTCTCGCCTTCCTTCACGCCCTTGTCGGCAGCATCGGAATCGGGGTCGACGGCGGTGATGGCAACGCCCTTGCCATCGTCGGAGGGGCCGACGGTGAGACCAAGATCGGCCAGGGCCTTTTCGGTGGATGGCTGCGACTGGCTCGGCTGCGAGTTGTCGTCAGTCGAAGACTGGCTCTGATCGACCGGCAAAGTGCCGAGCTCGACCGTGACCGATTGGGACTTGCCATTACGCCACAGGGAAACCTCGACCTTGGCGCCCGGCTGCATGGCACCGATGCGACGAGCCAGATCGCGCGGATCCTTGACCGGATCGCCGTTGACCGCCATGATCACATCGCCGTTCTTGATGCCCGCCTTCTGACCCGGCGAGCCATCCTGCGGAGAGACGACCAGCGCGCCGCTTGCTTCGGAAAGGCCGAGGGATTCAGCGATATCCTTGCTGACGGGCTGGATCTGAACGCCAAGCCAGCCGCGCGAAACCGTGCCGGTCTTGATCAGATCGGTGACGACATCCCTGGCGGTGGTCGCCGGAATGGCGAAGGCGATGCCGACGCTGCCGCCCGACTGCGAGAAGATGGCGGTATTGATGCCGACCACCTGGCCGTTGAGGTTGAAGGTCGGGCCACCGGAGTTGCCCTTGTTCACGGGCGCATCGATCTGGATGTAATCGTCATAGGGACCGGAATGGATGTCGCGGCCACGGGCAGAGACGATGCCCGCGGTCACGGTGCCGCCGAGGCCGAACGGATTGCCGACGGCAACGACCCAATCGCCGACGCGGACCTTGGCGTCATCGGCCCAGCCGACATAGGTGAATTTCTTGCCCTTGGGGTCGACCTTCAGCACGGCAAGGTCGGTGCGCGAATCCTTGCCGACGAGCTTGGCGTCGAGTTCGGTGCCATCGTTGAGAACGACGACAAAGGCTGCGCCATCTGAAACGACGTGATTGTTGGTGACGATGTAGCCGTCTTCCGACACGAAGAAGCCGGAGCCTTGAGCGACCGGCCGCAGGCGGCCCTTGCCATCCTCGGAATTCTTCTGCTGGCCGCGGCCCTGCTGCTGCTCGAACTGGCGGAAGAACTTCTTCAGCGGGTGATTGTCGGGGAGATCGTCGAAGCCACGACCGAGGCTGAAGGAGTCGTCTTCATCGGCAGCCGAGTTGACGCGGGATTCGACACGGACCGAGACGACCGCCGGCGATACGGCATCCACCACGTTGGCAAAGCTCGGAACCTGCGGTGCCTGAACATTGACGGCATCGGCATAGGAACTGCTGACTTCGGCGGGAACACCCGTTGCCAGAGCAGCGACAGCGAGACCGGCGACGACAGAAGCCTTCATAGCGGTGCTACGGGACAAGGTGTCCTTGATATTCCTGAACATATGCGAGTTACCTTCTCTTCTCTCGTCAGATTTCCGCCGGCGCAGGCCGACAATGACTTGTGTGGTAAACATATAGGACACGGGACCTTACAGCGAACTGTCCGCCCCATGAAAAATTCGTAATGTAGGGAAATGATGGCAATGACGTGAAGGAAGATGACGTCAGCGTCACTTTCCCAGGATCTCATTCAATTGCGCCTCTTCCTCGGCACTCAGAGGCTTGCCGGTGGGCTTGCCGGCACGGCGGCGAGCATAGACTGCAAGGGCAAATCCGCCGACGACAAAGAGTGAGATCGGCGCACCCCAGAGTATGAATGTCTTTTCGCTGAAGCGCGGCTTCAAGAGGACGAACTCACCATAACGGGAGACTATGTAATCGAGTACCTGCTGATCGGTGTCGCCATCCTTGAGGCGGTTGCGGACCAGCAGACGCAGATCGCGCGCAAGGTCGGCATTGGAATCGTCGATCGACTGGTTCTGGCAGACCATGCAGCGCAATTCAGCGGAGATCGTCCGCGCCCGCGCTTCCATGGCCGGATCGGGCAGAACTTCATCGGGATTGACGGCGAAGGCCGATAGCGGCGTCAGGATGGCTGCAAGACAGAGCCAGAGCCTGACAAGGCCAGGCAGACGGCTTGCGCGCGCAAAGGGTAATATCGACCGAACCCTGCTCATTCGGCCGGCTCCATGGCAGGATCGGCCGGCTTTGCCTTGCGACTTGGCGCGCCGATACGCAAGCGCCGATCGCTGAGCGACACGAAACCGCCGAACGCCATGACGAGCGCACCCACCCAGATGCAAAGGATGAACGGCTTCCACCAGATACGCACGACCATGCCGCCATCCTTGCCGGCATCGCCGATCGATACGTAGAGCTGGTTCGGCCCAAGCGTCAGGATGCCGGATTCGGTCGTTGCCGTGCGGCTTGCCGTAAACACGCGTTTGGCGGACGACATTTCGGCAAAGGCGACGCCGCCGCGGCTCACCGTGAAGCGGGCGCGATCCTCGGTAAAGTTCGGACCGACAGCCGGTTGCACGCCTTCAAAGCGCAGGCTGTAGCCGCCGAGATCAGCGGTCTCGCCCGGCTTCATGCTGGTGATGTTTTCCGCCTCGAAGGTCGTCACGGCGACGATGCCGAGCACGGTAATGCCGAGGCCGGCATGGGCGAGCGCGGTGCCGAAGGCGGAACGCGGCAGCCCGCGCAGCCGGCGCCAGGCGACACCAGCGGCAACCTTGCGAACGCCGGCGCGATACCAGAGATCAGCCAGCGCGCCGAAGATCAGGAAGAAGCCGGCAGCAAGGCCGAGAATGGCCATCACCGGGCCGCCATGCTTGAGATAGAACAGGACAAGCCCGGCCAGAAAGGCAAGACCGGCCACGACATAGAGCCGCTGCAACGCGCCCAGCAGATCGCCACGCTTCCAGGCAAGCAGCGGGCCGAACGGCACGGCGATGAGGATCGGCGTCATCAGCAGCCCGAACGTCATGTTGAAAAAGGGCGGCCCGACGGAAATCTTGTCGCCGGTCAGCGTCTCCAGCGCCAGCGGATAGAGCGTGCCCGTCAGCACCGTGCCGCAGGCGACTGTCAGGATCAGATTGTTGAGAACCAGCGCTCCCTCGCGCGAAATCGGCGCGAACAATCCGCCAGCGGCAAGCTTCGGCGCGCGAAGAGCGAAGAGCGACAGTGCGCCGCCGATGAAAACAAGCAGAATGCAGAGAATGAAAATGCCGCGCGTCGGATCGCTGGCAAAAGAATGCACCGAGGTCAGCACGCCGGAGCGGACGAGGAAGGTGCCGAGCAGCGAGAGCGAGAAGGTCAGGATCGCCAGCAGCACCGTCCAGATCTTCAGAGCGTCACGCTTCTCCATGACCAGCGCCGAGTGCAGCAGCGCAGTGCCGGCAAGCCAGGGCATGAAGGAGGCGTTTTCCACCGGATCCCAGAACCACCAGCCGCCCCAGCCGAGTTCGTAGTAGGCCCAGTAGGAACCCATGGCGATGCCAAGCGTCAGGAAGCTCCAGGCGGCAAGCGTCCAAGGCCGAACCCAGCGTGCCCAGGCGGCGTCGATACGGCCCTCCAGAAGCGCTGCGACGGCGAAGGAAAAGCAGACGGAGAAGCCGACATAGCCGAGGTAGAGCAAGGGCGGATGGATGGCGAGGCCGATATCCTGCAGGACGGGATTGAGATCCTTGCCCTCGGCCGGCGCCGGGTCGAGCCGGAGGAACGGATTGGATGTCAGCAGAATGAAGACCAGAAAGGCCGAGGAGATCCAGGACTGCACGGCCAGAACATTGGCACGCAGCACATCGGGCAGATTGCGCCCGAACAGTGCGACCAGTGCGCTGAACAGCGACAGGATCAGCAGCCAGAGCATCATCGATCCCTCGTGATTGCCCCAGACGCCGGAAATCTTGAAGATCAGCGGCATCAGCGAATGGGAATTGGCCCAGACGTTCAGCACGGAGAAATCGGAGGCGACATAGGCATAGGTCAGGACGCCAAAAGAAAAGGCGACAAGCAAGAATGCGACGACCGAGCCGACCGGCGCGATATCCATCATCGACACGTCGCCGCGGCGCGTGCCGATGACAGGAAGGATGGAGACGACGAGTGCGGTCGCCAGCGCCAGAACCAGGGCATAATGTCCAAGCTCGATAATCATCGGGTCGCCTCCTCGCCCTTCCAGACGCCGTCAGCCTTCAGCTTGTCGGCAACCTGCTTCGGCATGTAGCGCTCATCATGCTTGGCAAGAACGCTGTCCGCGACAAAGACATTGCTGCCCGGCTCGAATTTGCCCTCGGTGACGACGCCCTGCCCTTCGCGGAAAAGGTCAGGCAGGATGCCGTCATATTTCACCTTGATGGTATCGGTGCCGTCGGTCACGGCGAATTGTACCTGCGTACCCTGCCCGCGCACGATCGATCCTTCGCCGACCAACCCGCCAAGGCGGATCAGCGTGCCGGCGTTGACCGGCGTCTTGGCGAGATCGGCCGGCATATAGAAATAGGCGACCGACTGGCTGAAGGCGAACAGGACGAGCAGCACGGCAACGGCGATGAAACCCATGCCGCCGGCGATCACTGCCAGGCGTTTCTGCTTGCGGGTCATTGCTGTTTCACCTCCGTCGGCAGTCCCAATTCCTTCGCCAGCGCCAGAAGCTGCCGGCCCTCTCCTCCATCGGCGGGAAAAGCCGCAAGGCCGCGCTTCAACGCATCCGCTGCACGCTCCCGATCGTTCAGCACCGCATAGGAACGGATCAGCCGCATCCAGCCTTCGAAATTCTTCGGGTCGTCCTTAAGCTTGGCATCAAGGCTCTCGACCATGCCGCGGATCATTTGCTGGCGATCGCCGCTGCTGAGCGCATTGGCGGCCGCGACATCCTCCGCAGTCGGGTTGCCGGGCGCGTTGGCATTCGCGGATGCCGTGGGCTGGCCGCCATTCTTGACAATATGCTCATTGACGGCGGCAAGCCAGGGCGCATCCGGCGGCGATAGCCTGGCCAAGGCTTCGAAGGCTGACTTCGCGTCCCCCGCCTTGCCTTCCTGCTCCAGCGCCAGCGCCAGATAGAAAAGCGTGCGCGGATTGGCGGTATCGAGCGCCAGCGACTGCTGCAGGACGCTGCGGGCCTCCGCAGTCACGACGCCGTTGGCCTTGACCACCAGGACTTCGCCCAGATCGCCGAGCCGCGTGGCATTCGGCCCCAGCAAACGGATGACATTGCGATAGGCAAGCTCCGCGTCAGCGATACGATTGGTCTTGAAATAGATCGGCGCCAGAACTTCCCAGCCCTTGGCGTCATCGGGATTCTGGGCCAGATGCTGTTCGATCTTGACGATGGAAATGGCAAGGTCGTTGCCGGGCTTCTCGAGCCGCGCTTCCAGCGGCTGCGACGGTAGCCCCGGATTGCCGTTGGCGAGATAAAGACAGAGGCCGATGGCGGGGAGAAGGACGATGATGAACGCCTGCGAAAAGCGATAGTTGCCTCGGGCAGGCGATTTCGCTTCGGTGGCCTCGCCTTTGGAAACGGCGATGAGGCGCCGACCGATCTCCGCCCGGGCATAGCCTGCCTCCTCCGGCGAGATCAGCCCGCCGGCAAGATCACGATCCAGTTCGCGGAGCTGATCGCGGTAGACCTCGGCCTCTCCGGAACGATAGTCGGCGGCCTCCTTTGCACCACGCAGAAGAGGAAAGAGCAGCACAGCGCCGACAACGGCCGTGATGACGGCCACGAGAATCCAGAACAGCATAAACGCCCAATACTTTAACGGGGCGCTTATTCCAACTGAGAAAGCCTCACTGACGAAGATTTGAGGCGTTTGGCCGCGCCTCTCAGCAAGCGAACCTATTCGAGCGGCGTCCAGGTGCCGTCATCATTGCGGCAGGCAGCGCCCCTCGCGGTCGTCGGCTTGCCGTCGACGGTGATGGTATGGGTATATTGTCGGCAATTCTGCGAGCCGACCTGATAGGGCGCGGCGGCTACGACTTCGCCGCTGGCATTCCTGCCCTTCCAGGCCACTGGCTGGCCAAGCGGCGCGGTTTCCAGCGCCCGATACTCCGCCTCCAGCGCCCGCTGCTTGTCGTTGTCGCTGAGCTTCAATCCCGTCCGGCCGACGATGCCGCCATCGAGCGCTGTGATAAACGTCGCCGACGCCGGCAGCTTGGGGGAGGACAACAAGCTATCGCCGCCTCCTTTACCACCCGTGGTGGAACAACCGGAAAGCGCAAGTACTGCAAAAAGAGAGGGGACAATCAGGAAATAGGTACGAAGCTTCATACAACCGAACCAGTATCAAAAAGCAAAACCATAGGTACTGCGATGCGGCATCATCATGACCCACGATATCTCTTTGGCATCATGCCGTTCCTCACGCAACATCCTTCGTAAGCCCAGGTAGAATTAGGCTTGCGCGAAGACCGCCCCAGTCGCCTCGGGACAATTCGAACTTGCCTTGATATTCGTTGGTAATCTCGCTGACGATCGACAGGCCGAGACCTGTCCCGGGCTTGCTCTCGTCCAGCCTGCGACCACGCTTCATCGCCTCGCGGATCTGATCCGGCTCGAGCCCCGGGCCATCGTCTTCTACCACAAGTTCCACCCAATGACGCCGCGCAGGATCGATGCCCTTGATCTCCGGCGGCGCCTCGCTCGCCGAAAGGCGCACCTTGTGCTCGGCAAAGCGGGCGGCATTTTCCAGAAGATTGCCGACGGTCTCTTCCAAATCCTGCTGTTCCATCGCCAGCGCCAGATTGGGAGAAACGGTGAGTTCGAATTCCTTTTCCGCATTGAGCCGCCGCATGACGCGGACAAGCCGCTCGAGCGCGGGTTCGGCCTCGGTGCGCGCCAGCACGGAATCGCGCTGTGCAGCGATGCGGGCGCGATTGAGATAGGACTGGACCTGCCCCTGCATGACCTCGGCCTGGTTCTTCACCAGATCGCCATGCGAGCGTTCCAGCACGCGGGATTCATTCAGCAGCACCGCGATCGGCGTCTTCAGCGAATGCGCGAGATTGCCGACCTGCATGCGGGCGCGCTCGACAATGCGCCTGTTGCTTTCGATCAGTGCGTTGACCTCGTTGGCGAGCGGCAGGATCTCGCGCGGGAAATCGCCCTGCAGCCGCTCGCTCTCGCCGGCACGGATGCGCTCCAGTGCGGCGCGGGCCTTATCGAGCGGCTTCAGACCATAGAGAATGGCAAGCGCATTGACGATGAGACTGCCGACACCGAAGCCGACGAGCGCGAAATAGAGGCTATGGGAGAAATTGCGGACATCGTCCTCGACGACGGCGACATTGCCGGTAACGCGGAAACGCGCCGCGCGGCCATCGGTATCCAGCACGACTTCGGTTTCGGCGACCTGAACACGGTTTCCGAAGGCATCAGTGACGATGTAATAACGCTCGTAATTCTTGTCGAAAGGCGCTTCCAGCACCGACAGCACCGGCAGATTGGACGCGCCGAGAGACGGCGAAACCAAGGGCGTCGCCGTGTAGGTGCCGAGCGGCTCGACCATCCAGTACCAGCCCGTTTTCGGCTGGGCGAAGCGGAGATCGCCGAGCTGCGGGCTGCCGGCCAATGAGCCCTGGTCACCGATCGTCACCGAATTGATGACGTTGTAGAGCTGCGCTCTCAGCAAATCCTGAAAGCCGCGCTCGGCGCTCTTGCGGTAGATGTTGGAGATGACGAGGCCGATCACCACCAGCGCTACCGCCGACCACAGCGTGGTCAGCAGCAGGACGCGCGCGGTAAGCGACTTAATTCGCATTGGTCGGAGATTGGATTCGGTAACCAAGGCCACGGACCGTTTCAATCAGATCGACACCCATCTTCTTGCGCAGGCGACCGACGAAAACCTCGATCGTATTGGAATCGCGGTCGAAATCCTGATCGTACATATGCTCGACCAGTTCGGTCCGCGAGACGACTTCGCCCTTGTGATGCATGAGATAGGCGAGCAGCCGATATTCATGGGAGGTTAGCTTGAGCGGCTTGCCGTCCACGGTCGCCTTCGAGCTCTTGGTGTCGAGGCGCACGGGACCGCAGATGATTTCCGAAGAGGCGTGGCCTGCGGCCCGGCGGATCAGCGCACGGATGCGCGCGAGCACTTCCTCGACGTGGAAAGGCTTGGCGACGTAATCGTCCGCACCGGCATCGATACCGGCGACCTTGTCGCTCCAACGGTCGCGCGCCGTCAGGATCAGCACAGGCGTTGCCCGCCCAGCACCGCGCCATTTCTCCAGCACGGTAATGCCGTCCATTTCGGGCAGACCAATGTCGAGGATGATGGCGTCGTAGGGCTCGGTATCGCCGAGAAAATGCCCTTCCTCACCGTCAAAGGCCGTATCGACGACATAGCCGGCCTCTTTCAAGGCTTCGGCGAGCTGGCGATTAAGGTTGATATCGTCTTCGACTATCAGAATGCGCATGTTCGGACCCAATTTCCCCGGTTCGAGAAACAGTACTGTAATTCGAGCTATAGTGGAATCACGGAAGCGATAAGATTTTGCGTGAAATTCAAGGCTTTAGAACATCTGCTATGCGGTAGGATCGAAATGCCCCTCACATCGGCACTTTCATCGTCACCTTACGCGGGCGCTGCCCGTTGCCCTGCACGAGAACTGTAATTACGCAACTATCGCCGGACGGCTGCGCGGAAAGCAGCTGCCCGCCCGTCTTTTCGACGACTTCCGCCGCCGCCTCGCTGCAATCGCTGTTGGCTCGGGCCACCTGAGTCGAGGCCGGCGCCGGCAGAACAGACGAGCCGGCCAGGACAAGGGCCGCTGCTGCTATGCTTGAAATTGAGGCCATGCTTCGGACTTCCCACAGGGACATTAACTTGAGCAAATATGTACCCAAACACGTCTGAATGGCAAATGAATGGGCCGTAATTTTCCCTTTTCAAGGCCTGCGGCGAGCCCGGAGAAATACTTAACCGTTTGAAATTATTAGATGCGACGCGGCAGATTTGCGGGAATGACCGTCAATCGGCACCCTGCGCCGCATGATCGGCACAATCTCATGGCGACGCGCATCGAGCAATGCCCGAACCGCGCAACCGCTATATAAGCAACCGCGCAAACTCAGTCATTTTTAATCATTCCTCGATATGGTTAAGCGCATGAGCGTGTCGCGAACCATCGCGTCTCGCCGGCCAATCCAGCTGGCCTTCAAGTGTTTTGCCAGTGCAAAGCACGGTGCTTTCATTGAGTCTTTTGAATCGCTTGGAGCCGCTTCCTTCCAAATTGAATCGGCTCGCTCAGATGTTGATTCAAGAACCTCTTGCAAAGAGTCCGATCGCTGACATTTCGATTCCGCCCAAAGGCTCAATCCCTTGGAATGGTTGGTGGCGGATACTCTTTAACCGGCGCGTTGTTCAGAACGGCGCGCGGACAGCGACATCCGTCTCGTAGTCGGCCGCGATCCGCATTTCGCGCAGCGGGCGCACCCGCTCTATCGAGCGCTGATAATTCGGATGCGCCTTGTAGGCCGCGAGCGCCGCCTCGTCATCGAATTCGCCATAGACGATGATGTCGACGTCGGTGCCGAGCTGATCGGTCTTCACATTCATGCCGATTTCCAAGAGGCGCGCGTGCGGAATGGCTGTCAGGATCGACAGGCCGGAGCGGACCTCATCGAGCTTGGCGCGATCGGGAACGGTGAAGAAGACGATATGACGGATCACGCGACGGCTCCTTGTGGCATCAGCGAAGGCTCGCGCGATATCACGCGTATCCGCGCAATTCAATGAAGAGGCGGATCTCCACCGAGGCTGCGTTGTCGCAGGCCGCGCGCGTCGGCGTTTTCGCTTGCAGCCATGCATGCTATTCTTTCGCCATGACAGACGGGGATCTGATCGCCCTTGCCCTCAGCCTGCCGGAGGCGGTGGAAAGCTCGCATTTCGGAACCCGCGATTTTCGCGTGCGGGGCAAGATTTTCATGACCCTTCCGGGTCCGGATTTCTGCGTCGTGAAACTGACGCCGGATCAGCAGCAATTAGCCTTGGCGACCATGTCGGAGCATGTCACGGCCGTGCCGGGCGGCTGGGGGCTGGCTCAAAGGCTCGACCCGGCTCTTCCACCACTACGCCGATGGCGAAGCGGTCAGGACGCTCGTGCGGCGCGCCTGGCGGAACGCCGCGCCGAGGTCTATGACTTTGCCGGAGGGTTAGGCAGCATGTCGTCTTCGACGGTTAGCGGCCAGTCGACGACGAAATCCTCGAAGTCGTCGAGATCGACGTCATTTTCGCTGACCGTGCGGCCCCGCGCCGAAACGCCGGCGATATGCACCGTTTCCGGATCGCCGGAAATCAGCGGATGCCACCAATAGAGATCGCGGCCGTCGTTGACGAGGCGGTAGGCGCAAGTGGGCGGCAGCCACTCCAGCTCCGACACCTTCTCCGGCGTCAACTGCACGCAGTCGGGCACGAAATCCCAGCGGTTCGGATAGCTGGTGCAACGACAGCTTTCACCGTCCATCAGCTTGCAGCGGATCGAGGTGAAGTAGACGTCGCCAGTATCCCACTCCTCGAGTTTGTTGAGACAACAGAGGCCACAGCCGTCGCAAAGGCTTTCCCATTCCGACGGGCTCATTTCCGTCAGGCTCTTGCTTTTCCAGAAGGGTATCTCGTCTGTCATCATCGTCGTCCTCGCCACCCGACGTAAGGAGGAATTCGGGCTGCGGCATGCATGTCTCTTGTTCTTTTCTCTAAATCAACCAATTATTCAATTCGCCGTCCTATGAGATAATGGGCTTTGCGTGTGCCACAAGGAGACGCGCAGCCGCAATATGGTCGGGAAGTAGAGCGTGGAAGACCCATCCAATCCAGAAAGCGGGCCGAAGATGGAGCCCGAGACGCCGAAGGACGGCGGGGCCGAAAAACCCCGGCGGCGGAAACGCTATTTCTTCCTGCGCCTCGATTCATGGATCGACTCCACTCTTTGGAACGCAGGCTTTCGCCTTGCGGAGGCCTGGGAAGAGATCACGATCTTCTTTCGCCGGTTCCGTGTGCGCGGCTGGAAGCGCATTATCTTCGAACTGCTCGGCGAAAGCCTGACGCTGGGTGCTGCCGGCTCCGTGGTCATGCTGATGCTCGCCATGCCGGCCTTCGAGGCGACCCAAGGCGACTGGCGCAATCGCGGCAATTTTGCCGTCACCTTCCTCGACCGTTACGGCAACGTCATCGGTCATCGCGGCATCATTCACGAGAATTCCGTACCGGTCGACCAGTTGCCGGACTATTTCATCAAGGCGGTGCTAGCCACCGAGGACCGGCGCTTCTTCGACCATTTCGGCATCGATGTCATCGGTCTCTTCCGCGCCGTGACCGTCAATGCGCAGGCGGGCGGCGTCGTCCAGGGCGGCTCGACGCTGACGCAGCAGCTGGCGAAAAACATCTTCCTCAGCAACGAGCGCTCCATCGACCGCAAGATCAAGGAAGCCTTCCTGGCGATCTGGCTCGAGGCCAATCTGTCCAAGAAGGGGATCTTAAGCCTCTATCTCGACCGCACTTATATGGGCGGCGGCACCTTCGGTGCGGCCGCCGCGGCACAATTCTATTTCGGCAAGAGCATTACCGACGTCAATCTGGCCGAAGCGGCGATGCTGGCCGGCCTGTTCAAGGCGCCGGCGAAATATGCGCCGCACGTCAATCTGCCGGCCGCGCGCGCCCGCGCCAACGACGTGCTGTCCAATCTCGTCCAGAGCGGGCTGATGACCGAGGGACAGGTGATCGCCGCCCGGCGCAACCCCGCCTCCGTCGTCGACCGCGCCCAGATCGAATCCCCAGATTATTTCCTCGACTGGGCCTTCGACGAAGTGCAGCGGCTTGCCACGCGCTTTCCGGAGCGCTCGCTGATCGTCCGCACGACCATCGACATGGGCCTGCAGAAGGCGTCGGAGGATTCGATCCAGTCCAGCCTGATGGAATATGGCGAGCGCTATCACGCCAAGCAGGGCGCGAGCGTCATGATCGAAAGCGGCGGTGCCGTGCGCGCCATGGTCGGCGGCAGCGACTACGGCGAAAGCCAGTTCAACCGCGCGACCAAAGCGCTGCGTCAACCGGGCTCTTCGTTCAAGATCTACACCTATTCCGTGGCGATGGAGAACGGCATGACGCCGACCTCCACCATCGTCGACGCACCGATCACCTGGGGCAACTGGAGCCCGCACAACTACGAGAACCGCTACGAGGGCAAGGTCACGCTCACCCAGGCGCTCACGCAATCGATCAACACGATCCCCGTGCGCCTTGCCAAGGAGAAGTTCGGCATCCAGCCGATCCGCGACATGGCCAAGGCCATGGGCGTCGAAACGCCGGTCCGCAACGACAAGACCATTCCGATCGGCACATCGGAAGTCACGGTGCTGGACCAGGCCACGGCCTATTCGGTCTTCCCGGCAGACGGCATGCAATCGCAACGCCATGGCATCGAGCAGATCGCCGGTTACGACGGCAAGGTGCTCTATGATTTCAGCCGCGACGAGACGCCGGCCAAACGCGTTCTCAGCGAAAAAGCCAATTCCTATATGACCCAGATGCTCACGCAGGTTCCGGTAATCGGCACCGGCCGCAAGGCAGCTCTGGACGGCATCGTCGTCGGCGGCAAGACCGGCACTACGCAAGCCTATCGCGATGCCTGGTTCATCGGCTTTACCGGCAACTACACCTGCGCCGTCTGGTTCGGCAACGACGACTACACGTCGACGAACAACATGACGGGCGGGACGCTGCCGGCCATGACCTTCAAGAAGATCATGGATTATGCGCACCAGGGTATCGTGCTGAAACCGATCCCTGGTATCAGCGATCCGTTCCCCGCGCAGAAACCCCAGACCGCTGCCAAGAAGCCGGCGGATCCGGCAAGTGGCGGCTTGCCCCCGCTCGTGCGCCCCCGATCCCTATCGGTGGATTCCACCAAGATCCTCCGCGATATCGGCGAAAGGCTGAAGGCAGCGGCTCCGCTTGCAGCGCAAAAGCTGGCGGCCGCTGAATAGCGGCTGCTCGGTGCAGGCGGGCGGTATCGCATGCCGGCTGATATCAGCCGGATGGATTTCCACCGAAATATGCGGAGCAACAGCATCTCCTGTCGAATTGGCTGGCCGTTGGGGCTTGGCACGCGCTAACAGCCGAGCCCTGATCCTCATTCCGCTCCACTGTAAACGTCCCCATAACCCGGCCCATCCACGCCCTGCCCTTCCCCCTGCCTTCAGAATCAGGAATAAATCGATATCGATTTGTCATAAGGACGATCCCAGGGTGTTCCGAGTTCCCCTTCTTGTTGCGCTTTCGCTGCTGATCGCCTTCGGCGGCGGGATCCTGTTCACGCTCCTTGCGCTGAACGCGACATCCGGCTTCGGCGCGATCAAGCTCGGCGCCTGGCAGGCATTTCCGGAAATGCAGACGGCGGATGCGGACCCTTATGCGAAATCGCACCGAGCCCGCGCCGGACGGCTGCTTTACGGTACGGCCGAAGGGCTGGCGTTTACGGCCTCCGACGACGATACGGGCGCGCGGCTGACGGCGAACTGCAGCTACCGCATCAGCGGCCAGACGCCGCCGGCGCGGCTCTGGACGCTTTTCATCGCCGGCAATGACGGCGCTCCGCTTGAAGGCTTTCCAGGACGCCCCTCGACGATCAACTCCTGGGTCGTGCTGCGCAACCCGGATTCAAGTTTCAGCATAGCCGTTTCGCAAAGCGCGCACGCGGACAACTGGCTCGCCCTGCCCGCCACCGGCAATTTCCGACTGGTCTGGACGCTGCTGGATTCGCCGGCGGCCGGCAATTCCGGCCTGATCGACCTCACCATGCCAAAGCTCGAGAAGATCGGGTGCGGCAATGTTTAAGTTTGTTTTCACCATCCTGACAGGCCTCTTCGGCGCAGCGCTGCTGCACATCGTCATCATCCTGTCGCTGCCGCATTTCTCCGACCGCGACGCCTATACCCGCGTATCGGACGAAGGCGACGAGAACCATTTCTACATGCTCGACGACAAGGATGACGATGCAGGGCTTTCCAATACTGACCCGTACATCCGCACGGCCGTTTGCGCTTATGACATCGAAGACAAGCCGGTGCATTTGACTGCGAAAGGCAAGGTGCCGTTCTGGTCGCTTGCCGTCTACGATGCCGCTTCGAACGAAGTGTTCAGCATGAGCGACCGCACCTCGGTCGGCGGCGCGCTCGACGTGCTGCTCGCCTCCACCGTGCAGCTGACGGGCATACGCAAGGCTCTGCCGCCGGCTCTTGCGCAATCGATCCTGGTGGAAGCGCCGCACGCCCAGGGCTATGTGGTCTTGCGTACGATGGCGCCGCAGGCCAGCTTCAACAATGCGGCCCGAGAATTTCTGTCGGAAGCTGGCTGCGACGAATTCGGCGACGGCTGAGGCTTGGCCGGTGGCGGAGCTTGCGCTTCCAGTCGCGAGGGGCCGGAGGGCACCGCAAACCCGTGGCAATCTATGGACGTCGGCGCGAAGCTCTCTCGTAGCCGACGGGCTTACTTGCTCTTAGCCCGCTTAGGCCCGGTTCCGGGGCGATGGGTAGGAGTATCCAGATGTTCGTAGCGCACTCCGGTAAACAGCAGTATCCGTGCTTCTACCGGTTCGCGCCGAGCGCGCGGCGGCAAGCGTAATCGCCAGTCCGAAAGGGATATTATCTTTGCCATTCTCGTCTCCATTTACGTCTTGAGACGGATGAACCTGCGACTGATTTCACCCTGCCCGCGATCGAAGCGGGCTAGCGCTTCCCTCTCTCAGCCCTATCCTTCCAGCTAAGACGAGGGACATTCACGCCTTCTCTCGGCATTTTCGAAACGCCTTGGCATGGGCGCCGACTACGGTTTCCATGCCCTCCTTGCACCTGATTAGATTCTGCCAGCGGCTGCTTTCATGGGAATTCAGACATATTGCAGTTAACAGAATGCTAATCTTCGTCGCACGTCACCCTTGCCATGGGCGATCATATGCTAGTAACGCCGCGGCCATGGCTTTGGTTTCATGAACGGCAGAAAATTCGCAAAAATCAATTTCTCCGTGAAACCAAGCAATATCAATTTCTTATGTGAATAATAGGCGCTGCCGGCAGCCAGATGAATGATGGTTGCGTTGCAAAAAAGCGTCATGCAAATATTATTTGCGATCACGAAAAATTAACGTATTGTAAGGCCGGCAATCGAGGGCAACACATGTTTGCTGCGGGCAACTCCATCTTCTCTCCAGAGGATATCATTGTCCTGCGCGGCGCGCTCGATAAATGGTGCCAGGAGAGGCGAATCGACATCAAAAGTGCCGAAGCCCAGTTCGCCGCGACGGCAGCACTCGGCCTTTTTCAATCCGGCTACAACACCTCGGAAAAGCTCCTCGCGGCGTTGCGCGAGTATCGGGGCATCTAGCCCGCATCCACACGGTTCTAGTTCCCACTGCATCAAGAATGTCTCTTACGGCAGCGGTCGGCGCAGCAAATACGCCAAGCTCGGGAGAGCCCGCATAGGTTGAAATATGGGCCTAATACTCCTGAAGCAAAAGCCTGCTCTAACGCAGCCTCTCCCCTGTAGGGCATCTCATCCAGCGAAGTTCCGATGCTCGCCATCGCGCAAGCTTTACGCGCAATTTTTATTCGGATTTTAATAAAGTTTTCACGAACCATTAACCGAACCGGCCTTAGTCTTTCCCGAAAGCCAGACAAGGACGGTCGTGTCTATCCCCATTTCGACAATCGCCGCCGAGGATGCTCCGGTTCAGGGAAGTGTCATTCGGCGCGAACGGAAAGTGGTGCGGCAGTATCGGCGGTCGACGATCCGGCTCCCTGCGTTTTTGTTCAGCGTATCAGTATGGGTGTTGGCGTGCGTGACCGGTTTCGAGACCTTGAAGAGCCTGCGACTGTCCGTAAGAAGGACGTGGTTCTGATGGCAACGATCACCAGCTTCGAAGGCATGGGCCATCCATCCAAATCCGCACTTCGGCAATTTGCCGAGCTCTTCACGCCGGTATTCCAGGCTTCCTCCGACGAGGCGAAGCGCCAGGCCGTGGCCGCCCTGTCCCAATGTGCGACAGTGCCGCAGGCCGTCGCCCTCTTCATCGGCTGCCAGCCGATCGCCATCGCCGCCCCCTTCCTCACCAGTTCGCAGGCGATCGACGACGACACCCTCATCACCATCGCCCGCACGCAGGGCGCAGCCCATGCGCGCGCGATCGTCAGCAGACCGTCGCTGTCACCCAAGGTCATCGACGCTTTGGTCGGCCTGCATCGGGCCGAGCCCGATCGCGGCGTGACCGTGCCGGACGCCGCGGCGAATGCACTTCCGCCGAAGGTCGATACGGTCGAAGCCGACAGGCTGGCGCGGGAAGAATCCTTGCGTCTGCAGATCAAGCAGGTTGCACGTCATCTGGTTCGCGACGACAGGGACCGCCTCGGGCTGCGCAGCCTCGACGAAATGCAGGAGGCTCTGCTCGTCCGCTTCGCTCGGGAGCGCGATGCACAGCAATTCGCAAAAACACTCGCCGATGCGCTGTCCTCAAGCTATTGGCTGGCGGAACGTATCATGCTCGACACATCAGGGCAGCAACTGGCCGTGACGCTCGTCAGCCTCGGCATGGGTATTGCAGACGCCGTCTATTCGCTAGAACGCTTTTATCCGCATCTGGCAGAACAGCATGGCAGCGTCAGCCGGGCATGGCTGGTGCTTGACGACATCGATGCCGAAGAAAGCCAGACGCGTGTCGAAGCATGGCGTCGCGCCGACAGCTATACCTATCTTCCGCAGGACAGCATCGCGGCGCGCCCTGTCGCTCCGCTGTTCGGCGCCAAATCCGGTTCGATCCGCGAATTGAGAGTGGCAAGCAAGCGATAGCAGCCGTCAGCCCAAGGGATTGGGCCGTGTTTCGGCCAAGGGCACGATCTCGCCTATATCGTCCGCTTCCAGCTCGACGATCCACAGATCCGGGTCGAATTTCAGCTCGCGATCGAGCGTTTCGCGGATTTCGGCCGGCTCTTTGCGGTCGATGCGGATTTCGAACAGTCGTCCCCCACCCTCTTTCCCGTCAAACAGGCTCTGCGGCGCAGGCGCATAAAGAGTCTCCAGCCCATCGCGGAAGCGCTGACGAATGAAGATCGCCCCCGCCTGCTCCTCGCCCTTGCGTTCAACCGCAGCGAAATCGCCCCGTGCAAACAGACGGCGGGTCATGGCGGAAACAAAGATGTCGCTGCGCAATCTCATGGCCGAGCTATAGCGGCGAGCGGCGAGCGAGGCAATTGAGGCGGTGGATCAAAGCGCGCCGATATCCTGCAGCTTCTTCAGCACGGCCATGTTCGGCTCGCCGGTCTCCGGCAGGCGATAGTGCTTCTGGAACCGGCGGATGGCGGCTTTCGTCTGCTCGCCGGCCACGCCGTCGATGCTGACATTGCTATAGGCGATATTGCTCAGGCCCTTCTGGATCTGCATGACCATGTTGACCTTGGTGACCGCATCGCCCGACACGGGCTTCGGCGCGACAGCGCCCGTCCTCATGTTTTTCTCGGCGTTCTGGATGGCGGTGGCGACCGGATCGATGGCATCAGCCGTTGCGGAGACATTGATCGGACGCTGCGCGGGGATCGCCGCGATGCTTGCCTTGTTGACCGCTGCCGGCGGAGAGCCGGCAGCGTTGCTGGCTTTCAGGGCAGTCAGAAGCTCGGCTGTCGGTGCACCTGTCTGCGGCAGGCCGGACGCCTCTTGAAAGAAAAGAATAGCAGCTGTCGTTCGCGATCCCGGCACGCCGTCTGCGGCGCCATCATAGAGGCCATGGCGGATGAGTTCGGCTTGCACGTCGGCAATCAGCTTCGATGGCGCGGCGGATGTGTTCGCCGATGGCCTGCCGGTCGCAGGCGCAGCAGCGGTCGAATCCTGTCGTTCGATGCGGAACGTCGTGACATTGCCGGCATCGGCCTGCTGGGCATGGAGGAATGATTTGCGGCCAGGGATCTGATAGGGAGACGCGGGATCGCGGGTGCGCAGCAAGGGCGATGGATGCGTGCCCGGCTGATACCAGAGCGCATTTGCCGTCACGAAACCGAAAACCCCGAGAAAGAGAGCAATGCCGCCGGCAATGGCAGGATGGCGACCGACTGCGCTGCCGATCAGGCCTGCGAACGCGCCAGCTCCGCGCAGGCCAAGACCGCCAAGCGCCGTGCCGCCACGCAGGCTGAGGCTACCCAGGGCGACCACTCCGCGAGAAGCGAACCCGGGCTGCTTGCGCTTGCCCTTGCCTCTTCCCTTAGGCGATTTTCGCTTTTGCGGCGCCATCCATCCCTTCCTCTTTTCGCCCTTCACTTATCTCCACTGTATGTTTCAGGCGCGGCGGAAAATCGACAGGACGATTGACATCCACAGGCTGTTGCACAGCCGTGACGCCCGAACCGTCGAACGGAATAAGAATCGTGATCACCGTGCCCTCGCCCGGCGAACTGGCTATATTGAAGCTTCCGCCGTGCAGGGCGACGAGGCCCTTGACGAGCGAGAGGCCAAGGCCAGTGCCGGCATAGCGGCGCGTGTAATCGTTCTGGATCTGCACGAAGGGCTGCCCCAGCGAGGCCAGCCGCTCGCTGGCGATACCGATGCCGGTATCTCCGACCGAGAGCTTCAGCATGCCGTCCGCCAATGCCGCATCGACGGTGACCGCGCCGCCGGCGTCGGTGAATTTGATGGCATTGCCGACGAGGTTGATCAGGATCTGCTGGATGGCGCGCTGATCGGCGACGATGTCTCCAAGGCCGCGCTGGACCCGGCTCGACAAGGTCAGCCCCTTTTCCTTGGCCTGCAGCGCCAGCATGGCTTCGCATGTGGCAATGGAATCCTCGATCGAGAAGGCTTCCATCAGCAGTTCATAACGGCCGGCCTCGATCTTGCTCATGTCGAGCATGGTGTTGACCACCGACAGCAGATGGGCACCGGACTGGCGTATCAGGCTGACATATTCGCGCTGGCGGTTGTTTTCCAACTTGCCGAAATATTCGCCGCTGAGGATATCGGAAAAGCCGAGGATCGCATTGAGCGGCGTACGCAGCTCATGGCTGACGGCTGCAAGGAAACGCGACTTGGCGTCATTGGCCGATTCCGCTTCCGCCGTCTTGCGCGCGGCATCCTCGCGAAGCTGCTGATCCTGCGATATGTCGCGCAACTGGCCGACGATTGCCGTCAGGCGTCCTTCGGCATCGCGCCGCGCCGTCAGCTCCACACGAACATGGACGAATTGCTGATCGCTACCGATAACGGCGGAGCGCTCCAGGCGCAGGTCGACACAGAATGCGTCCCCGCCCTGGCGAAGCGCATCGATGGCCTGCAGAAATACGATCCGGTCCGATACGTGAATCTGCTCGATAAGGCCACGGCCCGTCGGATCGCGCATCCAGCTCAGGAATTCCGGCCGGTCACGACCACCAACGGTGGTGACGTTCCCCTGCGGGTCGAGAAGCAGGACTAGGCCGAAGGCGGCCTCCAGCATCAGGTCGCGATGCTCGACGATGACAGCCTCGGCAGATTGGGAAGCGGGCCGCTGGCGCGACAGCGCGATGCTGCCGACTGCCGAAAACAGGAAAGCGGCGCAAACCGTGGCAACGCCTGCGGGCAAAGCAACTGCGGGGCTGGTAATGAAGGAGAGCCCTGCAGGAACTGCAAAAAGCGCTACCGAGGAGGCAAGCGCCAGCCGACGCAGGATCGTCAGCTCCTGCGCCCGGACCTCGCCATTTCCGCTCGTGCCGGAGAGCCAGCTTCCGCTCACCCGGTCTACGAAGGCTACAGCCCCGACAGCCATGTCACTCAATACGCGCACACTACAACCCGTCAAAACGGTCACTTATTGGACTGCACAATAGGCCTTCGCGACTTAAGGAAAGAATAAAAAGAGAACCCGCCGATCAGCCGAAATGGCTGCAAAATCCCGTTTTGGCGCAGAATGCGAGACCTTTGTTTTTTGTGGTTAACAGCGGGTAAGCAGCGGATTTTATTCATATTTCCGCTGAGCGTTAACTTTTGCAACAAGGCCGAAGCTCGCAATAGCCTGCATATCAACGGGATAGGGCGAGACATGCTTAACATCAATCGCTACAATTTGATCTAAAAGCGGCTCGAATTCGGAAAGCTAAAATTTGAATCAAATTCGCCGAAAAAGCCGCCGAATTTTGAAAAGCGATGTTGTCCTCTGCCGGATAGGTTTCAAGCCACATCGGACGGATGAAGTCCGAATCGGCGACTGCGCCGAACGACAGAGAGGATGGGCAAGGACATGTGGTTTCTGATTAGAGCAGGGTTCTGGTTCTCACTGGTTCTCATGTTTCTGCCGATCTTTGCCAAGCCTGACGGCGCTCCCCGCCCGGCTGGCGAAGCGACGCTACAGGTTTCCGATGCGATTTCGGCCGCTTCCGGCGTCGTTCAATATGTCGGCGCCATGTGCACCGAGAAGCCGGATGTCTGCGTCAAGGGCGGCGAAACGCTGACGGCCCTTGGATATCAGGTCGGCGACGGCGCCCGCGTCGCCTATGACATGCTCGGCCGCCACTTCAAGGATCAGTCTGCAAACGCTTCTGCCGCCACTGCGGCGGCGCGCGTGAATGCAGAACAGGTCGCTGCCACGACGCAGCCGATGCCCGCAAAACGCATTCTCGGGACCGAGACTGCCGACGTGGTCGTGACCGGAACGGTGCGGCTGCCCAACTCCGTACCGCTGCCGATGCCGCGCCCGCGGACCTGACATTTTTTAAACTTGCCCTCCTTCTCGCCGCGAGCCCGAACATGGGCCGCGGCGTTCTTTTTCGTCGCGGGTTCAAATTGCCTGCCGTTTCGCCTATATCCAAGGTGAATGGATAAACTGGACCGATATAATGACTGCGCTTGAGAAGATCTTCGACGACTTTTCCTTCCTGGACGACTGGGAGGATCGCTATCGTTACGTGATCGAACTCGGCAAGGCGCTGCCAGATCTGCCTGATGACAAGCGGACGCTGGAAAACAAGGTGCAGGGCTGCGCGAGCCAGGTCTGGCTCGTCACGCACGCATCCGGCGATCCTGAGAACCCGATATTGACTTTCGAGGGCGATTCCGATGCGCATATCGTGCGCGGACTGGTCGCGATCGTGCTTGCGACCTATTCCGGCAAGCCGGCCTCCGAAATCGCCGCGCTCGATGCGCTCGACGTTTTCGGGAAAATCGGGCTGGTCGAGCATCTTTCGTCGCAGCGCGCCAACGGATTGCGCTCGATGATCAAGCGCATTCGCGAAGAGGCCCGTATCAGGGCCGCTGCCTGAGCACTTACCAAAAATGGGAAGTTGTTTTCCGTTCGGAACCAAGCGAACGGTAGCGACGGCACGCTCATGGTGTTCCGTCGACTTCTTGCCGATCTAAGCAGTCGCCCGCCGGCTATTGCCAAAACCCGGCCCGAAGGCCGGGTTTTGGGAGCCTTCCAAGGCTCTTAGCGACCGCCGCGCTTGCGGCGCTGGCCGAGGCCCATTTCCTTCGCAAGCCGAGAACGTGCTTCCGCATAGGCGGGCGCCACCATCGGATAATCGGCAGCCAGATCCCACTTCTCGCGGTATTCTTCGGGCGAGAGGCCATGATGGGTCATCAGATGGCGCTTCAGCGACTTGAAGCTGCCACCGCATTCCAAGCAAGTGATCTGGTCATCCTGTACCGATTTACGGACGGATACGGCCGGCTTCTGCTTTTCAACAACGGCAACGGCGGGAGCCGGGGCCGAAGTGCTGCTCAAGGCGGAATGTACGTCGGAAATCAAATTCGGAAGGTCGCTGACCGGTACAACATGGTTGCTGACATAAGCCGCGACGATATCGGCGGTCAATTCAACCAACAACTCCTGCCCGTTGCCAAGGGCCGCATCTGACATTGTGTTCTCCTGTTCATCGGCTTGCTTGCTGCGCCGCGGCTCAATGGAGCGCGCAAGGCACAACGTTGCTATATGATCTGCGCTGAGCCCAGAAATCTGTAGATCACCAAGTTAGCGTAGCGCCGAGCAATCCGCGCAAACGTATTGCTCGTATTCGTAGCAGCCACCGGCAAAAAACGGTGCATAACGCCATGTTTCTTACCGCAAGAAATCCACCCCTAGATCTCATACGGAGAAAACCGCCTCGTACCGTCTGATATCCATATTAGCGATCACGAAAAGTGATCTCCAATCCTTAACCGGAAGAAAGTTTTGCTCAGCTTTTTCTTAAGGAAAGTTAAAAGCATTGAGAGCTTAAACCCGGTTGAGACTAACGCAACATCAGAACTCTACTTGAATCTGAATTAGCACTCTTTACCCAAATGTCCAGTTTTTAATCCGAACATTTCTTCGTAAAAATTTCATCTACAAAAAAGCAGGTAACTAAAGAGGCGAACTGCCGTTGCTTATTCTTCAATCACTGCGTTTGTTAGCTCTTCTCTCTATACCCGCGTTTCGCGATTCGCCCCTGTATTAGCAGTTCATCTCGGATCGAAGGTGGCGTCAACCGATACCCGGCTTCATGCGCTGCGCGTGCCAGAAGATGCGCTGCAATCGGCGCAGTCAGCACAAAGAAGACAAATCCGGCCAGCGCCCGCGCCAGGATCGACAGATCCTGCGAATGAATACCGACTGCAAGTAGCAGGAGGCCGGAGCCAACGGTCCCGGCTTTCGATGCCGCATGCATGCGGCTGTAGAGGTCAGGCAAGCGAACGATACCGATGGCGGCGATGAGCGAGAACAATGCGCCGGCCAACAGAATAACCGCCACGACAACAGCCCAAACGAGATTCATTACCGCGCTCCCTTCTGTCGTCTGGCGCGCTTGCGCGTTTTCTTGTGAAGCGATTCGTTTCCTTTGCCTCCTCCATCGATGGGCTGCTTCGAGGCATCCGACTGCGCCTGGGTGAGAACGAACCGGGCGAAGGCGACGGTGGCGAGAAAGCCGACAAGGCCGAGCGAAATAGCGATATCAATATAGAGCAAGAAGCCAGTCTTGATGGCGATGACCGCGATGAAGCCGATTGCGATAGCCACCAGCATGTCGAGCGCCAGGATTCGGTCCGGCAGCGTCGGACCTGCAACCACCCGATAGACCGTGAACAGAAACGCAAGGCTCAGAATGCCGAGCGCCACCATTGCCGCAGCCGAGACGATGGATTCCGCGATCATCGGAAAGCCTCCATGATCCTGCGCTCGAAGCCATCGGCAATATTCCGCTTGATAGCTTCCGGGTCGGAGCAATCGAGCGCATGCACATACAGGGTCTTGCGATCGTCGGAGACGTCGACCGACAAAGTGCCCGGCGTCAGCGTGATCAGATTGGCGAGCAGCGTGATTTCGAAATCGCGGTCGACGGTCAAGGGAAAGGCAAAGATCCCGGGTTTGACGTCCATTTTCGGGCTCATGACGGCAACGGCAACCGCCCAGGCCGATTTGGCAAGCTCGCATAGGAACAGCAATAGCAGGGCAAGGAGCCGGCGCGTGCGGCCAAGATAAAGCCCGCCGTCATAGGACGACCGCACGACCGCAAGCGCGATCGCGGCCAGCACGAAGCCAAACACAAGATTGACGAAGGACGCGCTGCCCGTGATGGCAACCCAGACGATGGCAAGCAGGAGGTTGAAGACAAATAGGATCACTGCGTGCCCCCCGCCTGCGGGAAGACGGAATGCAGATAGGCGGACGGCTGCTCGATGCCGGCGGCGGCGGCATGCGTCAGCTGCAGAAGCCTCTCCGGAAAGACACCGAAACCGACGACAAGGATTGTCAGCGCGAGAAGCGGCAGGCCCGCCTGCCACCTGATCGGCTCCTGAACCGCGCTCCCTTCATCGGCTGCGGGGCGCCAATAGGCCAGCAGGAAAACTCGCCCGAAGGCAATCGTGGTCAGGAAACCCGCCAGCAGGATCGCAGCCGCGATCCACCATGCACCCGCGGCCAGCGCCGCCTTCACCAGGACCACCTTGGGCCAGAAGCCGGAAAAGGGCGGCAGGCCGCTGACGGCGAAGAACAGCACCAATGAGAGCCCGGCGAACCAGCCGCTCCGCCGGTAAAGTCCACCAAGCGAAGCGAGCGAAAAGCTGCCGCAAAGCCGGGCGGCCTGGCCGGCAAGCAGATAGAGAGCCGTCATCAGCACCATCGAATGCAATACGTAGAAGATCGCGCCGCTGAGGCCATCGGCACCGCCGAGCGCGACGCCTGCGAGCATCGTGCCGATGCCGGAAATGACGATATAGCCAAGTAGGCGGCGAATGTCGGTCGACCCGAGCGCGCCCAGCACCCCGGCCAGCATGGTGGCGATGGCAACGACTGTTATCATCGGGCCAAGCTCCGTGCGCTCGACCGGCAGCAGCATGACGAGAACCCTGATGAGCGCATAGACGCCAACCTTGGTGAGCAGGCCTGCGAACAGGGCCGAAACCGTGATCCGCGGCGTGTGATAGGAGGCCGGCAGCCAGAAATTGACGGGAAAAGCCGCCGCCTTCATGCCGAAGGCCAGCAGAAACAGACCGGCCAGCGTCATCATCGGCGCGGTGCTGCCGCTCGCCCTCGCCTTGATCGCGATATCGGCCATGTTGAGCGTACCGAAGATGGCATAGAGGTAGCCGACCGAGACGAGAAAGAGCGTCGTGGCGATCAGGTTCAGCACGGCGTATTTCAGCGCGCCGTCAATCTGCTCGCGTTCCGAGCCAAGGATCAGCAGGCCGAAGGACGAAATCAGCAGCACTTCGAACCAGACATAGAGATTGAAGACGTCCCCCGTCAGGAAGGCGCCGCTGACGCCGGCAAGCAACAGCATCAGGAACGGGAAAAAGCCATAGCGGCGGCCGCTGGTGCCGATTTCTGCGAGAGCGTAGATACCGGCGGCAAGCGCCACGATCGCCGCCGTCAAAGCCATGGCCGCGCCAAAAAGATCGACGCTGAAGGCGATACCGAAAGGCGGCAGCCATCGGCCCATGACCATCGTCACAGGTCCACCGCCGGCAACCCTGTAAAGCAAGGCAGCGTCGACGAGCACCAAGAGCATCAATCCAGGAACGGCGATCCAGGCGTGCCATTGGGTGCGGTTGCGCAGCATCAGGAGAATAGCACCGAGGCCGATGCACAGGGCGACCGGCAGGATGACCAGCCAATGCCCGAGCGGCACCGGTGCTGCCACCAGCGCGGCAGAGAGATCGACTGGGATATCGGTCGGTGCGGCCATATCGTCAGTATCCCAAGGGCGGCAGCGGCCGCTCGTCCGGCTCGGCTGCCAGCATCTCGCCGGTGTTGTCCGTCTTGAGGTCCTGATAGGCCCTGTAGGTCAGCACAAGCAGAAAGGCGAGGAACGAGAAGGAGATGACGATCGCCGTCAGGATCAATGCCTGCGGCAGCGGATTGGCCGCCGCCAGATCAAGCGTACTGGCGCCTTGCGGAATGATGGGCGGCACTTCGGGCGTTATCCGACCCGCGGTAAAGAGCAGCAGATTGACGGCATTTCCGAGGATGGCGATGCCCAGCATGATGCGGATCGAAAACTTCGACAGCATCAGATAGATCGCCGCCGCGAAAAACAGGCCGACAAGAGCGGCGAAGACGACTTCCATCAATCCACCTCCCGCTCTTCGAGCGCAAGCGCGATCGAGGTGATCGCACCGACGACGACCAGATAGACGCCGATATCGAAGAGCATCACCGTTGAGAGCGCCACTTCGACGCCGAAAAGATGAGGATAGACCCACAGCCCGGTCATGAACGGCACGCCGAAGAAGGCGGACAGGAAACCGGCAAGGGTCGAGGCCAGCAGACCGAAGCCGGCAATCGTCAACGGATGAAATATGATCGCACGCCGCACCGCCGTCACGCCACAAGCGATGCCGTAGATCGCGAAGGCAGACGCGGCGATCAATCCGCCGATGAAGCCGCCGCCGGGTTCGTTGTGACCGCGTAGAAGGACGAAGATGGAAAAGAGCAGCATCAAAGCTGTCAGAAACGGCGCTGCGGTGCGGAAGATCAGCGTATTCATGAGCGCTCGGCCTCCATCCTCACCTCGAGATCGGGCTTTTCCTCACGATCGGGGTCATTGGTCGCAAGCTTGCGGTCGCCGCCGGCGCGAATGCGGATCAACGCCAGAATGGCAAGCCCGGTCATGGCGACGACGGCGATCTCGCCGAGCGTATCCGTACCACGGAAATCGACGATGATGACGTTGACCACGTTATCGCCATGGGCGATCAGTTTCGAATAGTGGTTGAAGAAGGCTGTCAGCGTCAGATCGAAGGGCGCTTGGGTCGCCTTCAGCAAGAGCAGGGCAAAGCCGGCGCCACAGGCGATCGCCAGGGCGGCATGGGCGATCATCTTCAGTGGCGGGCGACGATCCGACGGCGAAAGGCGTAACCTCGTCATCACCATGGCCAGGATGACGACGGAAAGGGTCTCGACCACGAACTGCGTGAAGGAGAGATCCGGCGCGCCGAACAGCAGGAAGATGACGGCGACGGCGAAACCTTGAATACCCAGCGAAATAATGGCCGTCAGCCGGTCGCGCGCGCGGATGACGGCGGCGAGCCCGATGACGGCAATCAGGAAAATGGTTGCCTCATGCCACTGCAAATTCGGCCAGGCAGGCATTGCCGGCAATTCGCCATGGATGACGAGAGGAATCAGCAGCATCGCGGCAAGGCAGAGGAAACTGACCGCCACGTAGATTTCCAGGCGCCCCGGCTGCAGGATGCGCGAGAGGGCATGCGACAGCCGCACCAGTCCGGAGATGAAGCCATCGAAACCGCGATCCGGTCCCGGACCCAGGTGCCGCAGCATGACCGACATGAAGAAGCGGGCGCGATCGAGCTTCCAATAGACGAAAATGCCGATCAGCACGGTTGCCAGTGAAAGCGCCAGGGGCAGACCGATATGCGGAGCAAGCGAAGCCGAAATATGCAGCTCCTTGCCGCCGACGGCGCTGGCCATCGGCGAAGAGACATAGGCGTGCCACGGCCCCGAGAGCAATGCCGAAGCGATGCCGAGCAGGGCAAGCAGCGCCGGCCCGAGCCAGAGCAGCGGCGGCGCCTCATGCGGATGGCGCGGTGTCTCGGTCAGCGGTCCAATGAACGGTCTTAGTGCTACCGCAAAGGCGATGGCGAACATCAGCGCATTGCCGGCCACGGCGATGACGGTCAGGGCGATCGCAGCCGGCGATGTCTGTGCCAGCGCGGCATAGATCTCTTCCTTGGCAAGGAAACCGAAGGCTGGCGGCAGGCCGCCCATCGAAATCGCGGCGATCAAGGCGGCGGCGAAGGTGAGCGGCATGGCGGAGCGCAGCCCGCCCAGGCGCGTGATGTCGCGCGTTCCCGTCTCATGATCGACGATACCGGCGACCATGAACAGGGCGCCCTTGAACAGCGAGTGGGCCACCAGATAGAGCACGGCGGCTTCGACGGCATAGTCCGTGCCGAATCCGGTGAGCAGCACGAGCAGTCCGAGGGACGATACAGTCGTATAGGCGAGTTTTAGCTTCAGGTCCGTCTGCCGGATCGCAAGCAGGGTGCCGACCAGTAGCGTTGCAGCGCCGAAAACCGGCAGAATCGTCTGCCATGCCGCCGTGCCACCCATGACCGGATTGAGCCGCATCAGGAGATAGACGCCGGCCTTTACCATGGTGGCGGAATGCAGATAGGCCGATACGGGGGTCGGCGCTTCCATGGCATTCGGCAGCCAGAAGTGAAACGGAAACTGCGCCGATTTGGTGAAGGCGCCGCCCAGCACCAGGATCAGGGCGGCAAGGTAGAACGGGCTTGCCCGCAAGGTATCGCCGGAGCGCAGCAGCTCGGACATGGAGCCGAGGCCGGTGACCTGCCAGATCAGTAACAGGCCCGCGAGCAGCAGCAGCCCTCCTCCGCCGGTGACCACCAGCGCCTGCAACGCCGCCCGGCGCGACGCTTCCCGCCGATGATCGAAGCCGATCAGCAGGAAGGAGGTGATGGAAGTCAGTTCCCAGAAAACGAACAGCGTCAGGAAACTGTCCGAAACGACAAGACCGAGCATCGAGCCCATGAAGAGGAAGATGAAGGAGAAGAAGCGCCCGAGGTCCGTATGCCCTTTCAGGTAGCCGCCGGTATAGAGGACGATCAGGGTGCCGATGCCGGTGATAAGCAGCGCGAAGGTAAGCGACAGCCCGTCGAGTAGCCAGGAAAAGCGCAAGCTCAGGCTGGGCACCCAATCAAAGCCCCCCTGGACGACCTGCCCCGCGGCAATATTGGGCAGAAATTCCGCAAAATGGAGAAAGGCAAGCCCAGGAAGTAGCGCCAGGAGCCAGGCTGCATGATGCCCGAGCCGCCGAACGAAGACGGGCGCGATCAACGCACCGAAAAAAGGCAGGCATAGAGCCAGGAATGTCAGGCCCGCGACACCGGCCATGCCTTCCCCTCTGCTGAGCGATCATGCGGAACCCGGCAAAACCGGAGCTAGGGTGCAGGGATAGGTGAAAGGGTAAGCCGCCTCAAGTGCCGAGGGGCAAAAACCGGGATTAAACCACTGAAATCGCTTTTCTGCCCGAACAACACCAGGTTGCCGGGGTCGGTAGCAGGACCTTTGTGGGCAAAGACTTCTCCAATTCGGGATCGAGGCGCCGGCGAAGATCGCGCGAACATGGCAGCAAATCGTCCAATCCTGCATGGCTCGCAATGAAGCCGTAACGAATTTGAGCTAATTTTACGCTATTTTCAGAATCGCTATGGAGTTTTTGCCGAAAAAGGCGCTATTCTTGAGCGGTTTGCAGATCCCGCCTCCCGGAAACCGCAATGCTCGCCCGCCTGATTGCCCTCCTGTTGCTTTGCCCCGCGTCGGCGCTTGCCGCCGATTGGTGGTCTTATGACGATGCGGGCTTCGGCTATGCGATCGAGCTGCCATCTGATTTCCATCTCTCGGCCTCTTCCGGCGACGGCAGCCGCCTTTCCCTATCGCCGGCGGATCGATCCGCCATGCTGCAGGTTTTCGGCACGGCGCTTGCCAATGGCGATTTCGTGGAAGAGGCGAATGTGCGTGTCGCACTCGCCCGGGATCAGGGCTGGAAGATCTCCTACTCCAAATCGAACTCGCGAGGCATCAGCTTTTCCGGCACGAAGCAAGGGCGCATCGTCTATGTGCGCGGCGTGGCGCTTTGTAATGGCGGCGCGGCGTTCTTTCAGATGGATTATTCGAAGGCCGACATGCAGCGCTACGACGCCATCGTGATGCGCCTGGTGCGCAGTTTGCGATCGACCAAGAAGTGCACGCCGACGGCGCAGGTCGTCAAAAACTTTCCGGCGACAGGCTGAAGCAGGTGAGCACCGCCGAATAATGCACGGCGGCGGCGGCGACCACGAAGCCGTGCCAGATCGCGTTCTGAAAGCGCAGCTTTTCCCACACGTGAAAGATGACGCCGAGCGAATAGATCACCCCACCGATAATGATCAGCAGCATCGAGGCAAACGGGATATGGGTCGAGACCGGCTTGGCCACGATGACGCCGCTCCAGCCCATGGCAAGGTAAAGCAGGATCGCCAGCCGGTCGTACCGGCCCGGGAACAGACATTTCAGCACGATGCCGAAAGCGGCGAAAACCCAGACGGCGATCAGCATGGCAGAGATCAGCGGATCCCCGGCACCACGCTCGAGAAACGGCGTGTAGGTGGCGGCGATCAGCACATAGATCAAGGAATGGTCGAAGCGCCGCAAGAACCACTTCGTGCGCGACACAGGCCAGAGATTGTAGGCGAAAGACATTCCAAGCGTGAGAACCAGTCCAACGCCGTAGATCCAGGCGGCGGCGATCGCGCCATAGGAACTCCAGACGGTCGCATAGAAGATCAGCACGGTCGCTCCGATCAGCGCCAAGACCACGCCGACGCCGTTGACAATGCCATCGGCGATCACTTCATATCGATCGTAAGCCCAGCGAATGCCTCTGTATTCGGCCATTTCTCTGCACGTTCCAATTCCGTGATGCTCGATCCTTGCACCTCGCCGATGCGGAAGCAACCTCGCCAAACGGGCATTACGATCAATCTTCGTGAACGGCGCAGAGCATGTCGTCAACAGCAAGCGAACGCTCAATCCGCAATTTCTGGTCTTCTATGAACAATCGAAATCCGCCATATAGTTCAGCAAGTACAGCGGGCAGAGGATATCGAAGAGGCATATCAACCGGCGAAAACCCTTCACCCGCCATTGACGGCTTGCTTGCCGTCCGCGCCGGTTGCCTTTTTCAAGACTATCGAGGTTGGAACTACTCCCATGACCGAAATTGCCCCCTCCTACGCACTGACACGCCCTGCCTATGTCGGCCAGTCGCATCTCGTCGTCACCGACCTGCCGCTCGTCTCCCGCTTTTACCAGGACATGCTCGGCCTGAAGGTCATCGAAAAGACGGCGAGCGGCGAAGTCCTCGGCGTTGCCGGCCAGCCGCTCCTGACCCTGACGACGGATCACGCTGCAGCTCGGGCGCCGCGGACGGCAGCCGGCCTGTTTCACACCGCCTTCCTGCTGCCGAGCCGCGTCGAGCTTGCCCGCTGGCTCCGCCACGCCGCGCACAACAACGTCACGCTAGAGGGCGCATCGGACCATATCGTCAGCGAGGCGATCTATCTTTCTGACCCCGAAGGCAATGGCATCGAGATCTATGCCGACCGGCCGCATGAGGAATGGACCTTCCACGACGACGGCACCGTAGAGATGGCAACACTCAGGCTCGATCTGCAGAAGCTCTACGAAAGTGCTCCGCAGGACCGCTGGGACGGCATGGCCGACGGCTCGGCGATCGGCCACATCCACCTGCAGGTCGGCGACGTCGCCGAAGCGAACGCCTTCTATCGCGATGTCCTCGGCATGAAGGTCATGGCGGCGCGCTATCCCGGCGCGACCTTCCTTGCGACCGGCGGCTATCACCACCATCTCGGCGCCAATACATGGAACAGCCGCGGCGCCGGCGTACGCTCCGAACACATGACCGGCCTTTCGGATTATACCTTGCGCTTCAATGACAAGGCTTCGCTTGACAAGGCCGTTGCCGCTCTGGAGCAACACGAGATCAAGACCGAAAAGCGCGACGGCGGCATTTCGCTGCGCGACCCCTGGGGCATCGGCCTCAATCTGGTCGCCTGACGCCCTTATTCCAGACGCTTTTGAAAGCCCGTTCCGGAACCGGAGCGGGCTTTTCGCGTTTGAGTGGTGAGGCAATCTTGCCTTCGAGGATTTGAGGGCATGGAAAGCGAAAAAATCGCCGGCAAACGGCCAGGCGGCGCGGTGGTGCCCGAACCGGAGAGTGATGCAAGACGCGCCACTTCCGAGGGATACGGCAACGAAGCCGATGCCTCAAAAATCGAGGATTACGCGACGAGGAATAAGCTCGATGTCGCCACCTCCTGGGCGACGATCGGCATCTTCCTCAGTCTGGCGCTGATGGGCATCTCCGCGATGTCGATGATCCTTATTCCGGTGACGCTGGCCGTCGTGGTCGGCATGATCCTCGGCCTGGCGGCAGAGAAACTCAGCAAACTCGGCGTGCCGCGCGTTCTCAATGCCGTTCTTCTATCGACGGCGGTGGCGCTGGCAATCTTTCTCGTCATCAATGCGCTCGCTGGGCCGCTCGCGAAGCTGGCTCAGGAAGCCCCTGATTTCTTCCAGCGAACCTCCGATCGGCTGGTGCCCTATCTCGACCGGTTAAAATGGCTGCATATTTCGGCTGAGACGTTTCAGGGTGGTCCGATGTCGATCAGCACCCTGCTGGAAAACAGCGGCAATGTCTTGCATGTCGTGTCCAACAGCCTGACGCCGGCCATCGTGCAAATTCTGATCTTCTTTGCCGCATTGCTATTGTTTCTCGCCGGCAGGATCAGCCTGCGCAAGACGATCATCATGGCCTTTCCCAACAGGACCTCGAGGCTGACGGCAATCCGGATCATCAATGCGGTGGAGAGGGTGCTCGGCGTTTACTTCGCCACGGCCTCGCTGATCTATGCGGGCATCGGCGTCGCCATGACGGTGATTGCCTATGTCGGCGGCATGAGCGTGCCGGTGCTCTGGGGCGTCTTCGCCTTCGTTTCCAGCTTCATCCCGCTCCTTGGCGTCACGACCATGACGATCGCGCTGGCGATCGCCGGTATCGTCACCCATTCGGACCTTGTCTTCGGTTTAGCCCCCGCCGTGGCCTTCTTTGCCGTGCACCTGGCCGTGGAGAACCTGGTCTTTCCTGCCGTCATGGGCCGGCAATGGGAACTCAACCCCTTTGTCGTATTTCTCGCCATCATCTTCTGGACATGGATGTGGGGCGCCGTCGGCGCCATGCTGGCGCTGCCTTTGTCGCTGATCGTCATGACCGTCATCGACGAGCTTTTCATCGAGGAGAAGGCCCAGCCGCAATTGCCAGGCTAAAACAATTCCAGGAAAAGTGAGCAGCGGCTTTCCGTCCGGAATTGCGTAAGAACAACAACCTGCACCCTTGCCGGCTCAGTTCGTCGTGCCGCCATCGCCCTTTTCGGGGATATCCTGCAGGCGGACGAACTGTACGCCCTTTGCCTTCAGCGCAAGAATGCTTGCCGCAACCCCCTCGCCCGCGGCATGCGTCGGCTGGTTGATGTGGGAGATGATGACATCGCCGTCCTTGGCGGATGCATATTGCCTTTCCACCATCTTGGCCGACAGAAGCGAGCCGCTGTCGCCGTTTACCGAATAACCGGCGATGCGATAGCCCATGCCACGGATCTGCGCGATAGCCGAAGGGCTATATTTTGCAGTTGCGCCGCGGAACCAGTGCGGCTGCGGAATGCCTGCCGCGATCATCGCATCGGCGCCGCCCTTGACCTCCTGTCCAACCGCCTGCGGCGAGCCGGCAGCGGGGATGCCATAAACGTCGGTCGGAACATCGACGGCCGGGATATGGTTCTGGCCGTGATTTTCCAGCTCGAAAAGATCGGGATGGGCGAGGAGGACGGCAAGCGCATCGGGATTGGTGCGCAGCCAGCGCGCTGTGACGAAGATCGTCGCCGGGATACGCTGATCGACAAGGGTGCTCAGAATGCGCGGATCGGTCTTGCCCATGCATGCATCGAAGGTGAGCGCGATGCGGGGTGCTCCCTTGCCTGCCCGATTGACGTGCAGATGCGGCTCCAGAAGCTTGACGGTCGATGCCGGCGCTTTCGGTGGCAGCTGCGGCCAACCGGCAGGCGATTGCTCCGGCTGCGCGGCGAAGGCGGCCTGTGCAGCAAAGAGGATCATGGATGTCAGCAACAGGCGTTTCATCAGGAGGCCACCGGGTGAATCAAGCAAAGGAAATCTGGAGCGCAGGACGATCACCGTCCCAGCCGCAACGCTCGCCATTATCCGGCAACACGCCGGAAATATGGCAAACGGGCGGCGATGATACGCATTTCACATCACAAGTGCGCCAGTTAGGAAAGCGCTAAAGTCCGAGCTTCAACCTGACGGCGTCTATGCTACGATTGATATGAAGTGGCGGTGACACTATCTGCGTATTTTTCCGTGCTCCTAAAGAGAAACATGTATGAGTCGCGATCCCTATGAAGTCTTGGGCGTAAAGCGGGACGTCCCGCAAAAGGATATTCAAAGCGCCTATCGCAAGCTTGCCAAGAAGCTGCACCCCGATCTCAACCCCGGCGATAAGAAGGCCGAGGACAAGTTCAAGGAAGTCTCGGCCGCCTATGGCATCCTTGGCGATGAGGAGAAGCGCGCGCGGTTCGACCGCGGCGAGATCGACAGCAGCGGTGCCGAGCAGGCGCCACGCAGCTACTATCGTGATTATGCGGCGCATGATGGCCAGCGTGGCCCCTATCAGAACACCGGCGGCTTTGCCGATTTCGGCGATGCAGACGACATATTCTCCAGCTTCTTCTCGCGGCGCAGCCGAGGCCAATCCCAGATGCAGGGTCAAGATCGTCACTATACGATGGAGGTCGATTTCCTTGACGCCATCAACGGCGCAAAGAAGCAGATCAGCTTGCCCGACGGTCCGGCGCTGGATGTTCAAATCCCGCCTGGCACGCGTGACGGGCAGACGCTGCGCCTGAAGGGCAAAGGCGAGCCAGGTTTCGGCGGCGGCCCCGCCGGCGACGCGCTGATTGCGGTGCATGTCCGCCCGCATCGCTTCTATACCCGCGACGGCGACGATATCCGGCTGGAGCTGCCGATTTCACTGGCGGAAGCGGTGCTTGGCGGCAAGGTCAGGGTCCCCACCCCCTCCGGCGACGTCACCGTGACGCTGCAGCCGAACTCCAACACCGGAAAGGTGCTCCGGCTGAAGGGCAAGGGCGCGCCGGTACGCGGCAAGGAAAACGGCGACGCCTATATCTCCCTGAAGATCGTCCTGCCGGATACGCCGGATCCGGAGCTCACGCGTTTCGTCTCGGAATGGCAGGCCGGCAAGGCACAAGATCCCAGAAAGACGATGGGAGGATAAGCGATGAACGAGAGAGAGTTTCGACTGCACCTCGAAATCGAAACCACGGTGCTGGAGGTCTGGATCTCACAGGGCTGGGTGGTGCCGGAGCTGACGGATCAGGGCCGGAATTTCCGCGAGGCGGACATTGCCCGCGGCCAGCTTATCCTCGACCTCGGCAACGCCATGGGCGTCAATGAGCCCGGCGTCGATGTGGTCATGGATCTCGTCGATCAGCTTCACAGCCTGAGGGCGACGCTGCGCGACCTTACGGACGCCGTCAGCCGTCAGCCCTCAGACGTGCAGCAGCACATCCTGTCGGAGCTTAACCGCGTCGACATTCAACGGCGGCGCTAGCGGCTCACGAGAGCACCTGATCGCGATCGCTCAGTCGTAGAGATAGTGCTGCTGCCACGCGTCGCGCGGCACTTTGTCGCCGATCTGGTAGCTCAGATCCCGGACATGAATATGCTTCGGGCCGGTGACGCAATCATATGACAGGTGATACCAGTCGCCCTTGCTGCGAAAGACCGCGCCCGGCGCCTTCATCGAATCCGGGGTCATGGCCGGATCACCGAATGTGTAAGCGATGACCTTATCCGGCTTGAAACCCGTCTTGTCCGTGCCGATCTTTTTCATGGCTTCCGCGTCACATGCCTGTTCCATCCGCTCTGAGGGGTCGAGCTTTTCCAACTGCTTTTTCATGGCTGGGTCGACCGCGAAGGCAGAACTAGCGAAAGCAGCCAATGGGATAAGGATGGCAACGAGTTTCAGCATCAAGACCGGTCCCTTTGCATTATTCTGGAATTGATTGCGTCCGTTCCATCGGGGATGGCGGTTCGACCGCCTTTATGTCGACGCAATGTATAGCGACTTCAATAAAGATTGTGGCCTCATCAAGGCAGCTCCCCCATCGGCTTTCCCGCAAGCTGCCTGTTCGATCAAGACTAATTTACCCGACTTGCATGAAGCTTGAGGTGAGAGTTCCCTATTGAACCTCATGCAGCCGCCCTCTATCTCTCTGTTCTCTTCGCATCCGACTTTCACTCCCAGAGAAAGCGCTCTCGTGTCCGTATTCAAGAACCTCCCCACCGCGCCTGCCGCCCCGAAACATCCAGTTACGGATACGCATCATGGCATCAGCCGCAGCGATGACTATGCATGGCTGCGTGCAGACAACTGGCAGGCGATGTTCAAGGATCCGTCGATCCTGGCCCCGGAAATCCGCGCCCATCTGGAAGCTGAAAACACCTATATGAACGCTGCGATGGCCGACACGAAGGATCTGCAGAAGGCTCTCTTCCGCGAGATGAAGGGCCGTATCAAGGAGGATGACAGCTCGGTCCCGGTCAAGGACGGGCCCTATGCCTACGGCACGCTTTTCGTCACCGGCGGCGAGCAACCGCATTATTTTCGCGAAGCCCGCAACGGCGGCGATCGCAAGCTGCTGCTCAACGGCGACAAGGAAAATGAGGGAAAGTCCTATTTCCGCCTTTCCGGCCTCGACCACTCCACCGATCACAGCCTCGGCATCTGGGGCTATGACGACAAGGGCTCTGAATATTTCACGCTGAAGGTCCGTAACCTCGAAACCGGCGAAGATCTTGCCGATGTCCTTGAGAACACCGGCGGCGGCGGCGTCTGGGCGCCCGACGGCAAGAGCTTCTTCTACACGCTGCAGGACGAGAATCATCGCCCTTCGAAAATCTTCCACCACATCCTTGGCACGCCGCAATCGCAAGACCGGCTCGTCTATGAAGAGGAAGATGCCGGCTTCTTCATGGGTGTCGGCGGCTCGCTGCTCGACGACTACATCTTCATCGACATCCACGACCACGAGACCAGCGAATACCGCATCATCCCGACATCCGACCTGACCGCCGAACCCAAGATCGTGGCCGGACGCGAGACGGGGATCGAGTATGAGATTACCGAAGGCGGCGACGTCTTCTACATCCTGACCAACGACGGCGACGCCAAGGATTTCAAGATCATGGTGACGCCAGCCGACGAGCCGGGCAAGGAAAACTGGCGCGAGGTGGTGGCCCACAAGCCAGGCACGCTGATCCTCAACCACATGGCCTATGCCCGCCATCTCATCTGGCTGGAACGCAAGGACGGCCTGCCGCGCATCGTCATCCGCGATCGCCGTACGGGCGAAGAACATTCCATCGCCTTCGAAGAGGAGGCCTATTCGCTCGGCCTGCAAGGGGCTGCGGAATACGATACCGACGTCATCCGCTTCTCCTACTCGTCGATGACGACGCCGAGCCAGCTCTTCGACTACAATATGGTGACGCGCGAACGCACCCTTTTGAAGACTCAGGAAGTGCCCTCCGGCCACAATCCCTCTGACTACGTCACCCGGCGCGTCTTCGCGCCCGCATGGGACGGCGAAAAGGTGCCGATAACGCTGCTTTACCGCAAGGACACGCCGCTCGACGGCTCTGCTCCCTGCCTGCTCTATGGCTACGGCGCCTACGGCATCACCATTCCGGCCGGCTTCAACACCAACTGCCTGTCGCTTGCGGACCGCGGCTTCGTCTACGCCATAGCCCATATCCGCGGCGGCAAGGACAAGGGTTTTGCCTGGTACGAAGACGGCAAGATGGCCAAGAAAACCAATACGTTCAAGGACTTCATCTCGGCCGCCGACTATCTGAATCAGAAGAAGTTCACCTCTTACACGAAGATCATCGCCGAGGGCGGTTCGGCAGGCGGCATGCTGATGGGTGCTGTCGCCAACATGGCACCGGAGAAATTCGCCGGCATCATCGCCGCAGTCCCCTTCGTCGACGTGCTCAATACCATGCTCGACGACACCTTGCCGCTGACGCCGCCGGAATGGCCCGAATGGGGCAATCCGATCGACAGCAGGCAGGAATACGAGCAGATCGCCGCGTACAGCCCCTACGACAATGTCGGCGAGAAGGCCTATCCGCCTATCCTTGCGCTTGGTGGCCTCACCGACCCGCGCGTCACCTATTGGGAACCAGCCAAGTGGGTCGCCAAGCTGCGCGACAAGACGACGGGCGACGCGCCGATCCTGTTGAAGACCAACATGGATGCCGGCCATGGCGGCGCGTCGGGCCGCTTCCAGCGACTGGAGGAAGTGGCCTTCGAATATTCCTTCGCCATCAAGGTCGCGGGCAAGATGTAGGCGCAAGCCGGGAGGAGCGGATGGCAGTCTTTGTGGCTCTCTTGCGTGCCGTCAATGTCGGCGGCACCGGCACTTTGCCGATGGCGGAGCTGAAGGCGCTCTGCGAGGAGATCGGCTTCACTGACGTGAAGACCTATATCCAGAGCGGCAATGTGCTCTTTCGCTCGGAAGAAGATGAAAAGACCGTACAGGCACGGCTCGAAGAGGCGCTGACACGCCATATGGGTACTTCTCCCGGCGTCATCCTGCGCAGCCGTGGGGCTTTGGAGAGTGCGGCTGATCACTCACCCTTCCCGCATGCCAAGCCGAACTACCTGCTGATCAGCTTCCTGCCGGATGCGGCGCCGAGGGATGCGCTGGACAAGCTCGTGGCACCCGGCGGCGAAGAGGTGCATATCGCCGGCCGGGAAATCTACGTCCATTACCCCGATGGTTCCGGACGCTCGAAACTGAAGCTGCCGGCGCTGAAAGCAGGCACATCGAGAAATCTCAATACGGTACGGAAGCTTGCGGAGATGGCACGCGAGCTGGAGGAGAGCAAGGATTGACGACGAGACGGAGGCGCGATCGACTGTGATCTCCAGCTTGCGCCTCCTCTTCATGCACCCTACCTTAGAGGCATGAGCTCTTTCCTTTCCGACACACAGATGCTTCAGGCGTCTCCGGTTCTGTTCGACAACAGCTATGCGCGCCTTCCACCGCAATTCCTGGCGGAACAGGCGCCGACACCCGTGGCGGCACCGCAGCTCATCAAATTCAACGAGGCGCTGGCGCGCGAGCTTGGGCTCAACGTCGAGGCGTTGAGACAGAATGCTGCGGCTATCTTTTCGGGAAACCAGCTTCTGCCGGGATCGCAACCCATCGCCATGGCCTATGCCGGGCATCAGTTCGGTAATTTCGTGCCGCAGCTCGGCGACGGCCGTGCCATTCTTCTCGGCGAAGTGAAGGATCGCAACGGCAGACGCCGCGATATCCAGCTCAAGGGCTCCGGGCCTACCCCATTTTCCCGCCGTGGCGACGGGCGCGCAGCGCTTGGCCCGGTTCTGCGCGAATACATCGTCAGCGAGGCCATGCACGCGCTCGGCATTCCGACGACACGGGCGCTGGCAGCGGTGACCACCGGCGAGCCCGTCTATCGCGAGGAAGTGCTGCCCGGCGCGATCTTTACGCGCGTGGCGGCAAGCCACATCCGCGTCGGCACTTTCCAGTTCTTTGCCGCCCGCGGCGATGCGGAGAGCACAAGAACGCTGGCGGATCATGTCATCGCCCGGCACTATCCCGAAATCGGGGATCGTGAGAACCCCTACCTCGCCCTGCTGGAAGCCGTGGCCGAGCGGCAGGCGGCGCTGATTGCGCGCTGGCTGCATGTCGGCTTCATCCACGGCGTGATGAACACCGACAATATGAGCGTGTCGGGCGAGACGATCGACTTCGGTCCCTGCGCCTTCATGGATGCCTATGACCCGGCGACTGTCTTCTCTTCCATCGACCGCAACGGCCGCTATGCCTATGCCAACCAGCCGGCGATAGGCCAATGGAATCTCGCGCGCTTCGGCGAAACGCTGATTCCGCTGATCGATCCATCCGTCGATAAGGCAATCGAGCTGGCAAACATTGTTATCAAAGCCTATGGCGAGCGCTTCCAGGCCCATTGGCTCTCCGGCATGCGCGCTAAGATCGGTTTGAGCAGCGAGGAAGAAGGCGATCTCGACCTCATCCAGTCGTTGCTGGCGGTCATGCAGCAGCAGAGTGCGGATTTCACGCTCGCCTTCCGTCGCCTTGCCGATCTCGCGGCAGATGAAGGCGCAACCGATTTCGCTGCCACCTTCCAGGATCCGCAAGCCGTTACGTCCTGGCTTGCTGAATGGCGCGAGCGGCTCGCCCGCGATCCTCAGCAGCCTGCCGCGCGCGCGCAAGCGATGCGAAAGGTCAATCCGGCCTTCATTCCGCGCAACCACCGGATAGAACAGGCAATCGAAGCTGCGGTCGAGGACGGCGATTTCTCCCTGTTCGAAGCGCTGCTGAAGGTGCTCGCCAAGCCCTACGAAGACCAGCCCACCTTTGCGCCCTATGCCGAGCCGCCCTTGCCGGCGGAAAGGGTATTGCAGACCTTCTGCGGCACTTGAGAAAGCTTGGCGCATAAGCCCCGGGCAGGCTTGCAGAGTCATCGTCTCCCCAACCCATAGGGAGATATGACGATGAAAGTGCACCACGGCACCCATAACTATTTCAGCACTCCGATACGCAGCAAGCAGGATCAGAGTTCCGACGACAGCTCGCCATTTAGCCTGCCCGACGACAGCGAACAGCAGGACGATTCGCAGGGACCGTCGATCTCGACGAGCGGTATCCCTTCCTCCATTTCATCGGGCTTCTGGCTCAGCCAGATCGGCGGGACGTCATCGTCCGGCACCAGCGACGATCAGGGTGGTTCGACCACTGCTGGCGGCAGCAGCTCGACCTCATCGGCCAAGCAGTCCAATCAGGACATTCTGGACGAGTTTGCCAAATGGGCGAACATGACGCCGGCCCAGAAAATCCGGGCGCAATATCTGCAGGCGCATGGCCTGACGGAAGAATCCTTCAACGCTCTCTCCACCGACGACCAGAAGGCGATCAACGACCAGATCGCTACCGAGATCAAGCAGAAGCTCGGCGCTGGCAACAGCAAGGGTGACGACGAGAAGGAAGCGGACGGCGCATCTTCGGCCTTGTCCGCCGTCTGAGCAAATTGCCAGATTGCATGAAGAGGATACGATCCTGATTCACATCTCGATCGTATCCTTTTGTTTTTACTGGCCGTATTTCGTCACTGACCAACCATTTGGACAATGATCTTGCCGACTTCGGCAAAGACGGCTTCGACATCTTTCGCAGGTGCGGTTGCCTCCGCGACGAACGTCGTGACGAGAACAGGGCCGCGCTCCGGCGGCCAGATCACCGCGATATCGGCATAGGAGCCATTGTTGCCGGTGCCGGTCTTGTCGCCGACCTTCCATTCCTTCGGCAGGCCGGCGCGCAGGCGGTTATTGCCCGTGGTGTTGGCGACCAGCCAATTGATCAGCTGATCCCTGGATGTTTCCGACAGCGTATTGCCAAGCGTCAGCAGCCCGATCGTGTCCAGCATCGCATCCGGCGTCGTCGTATCGCGCGGATCGTCCTTGACGGCCTGATTGACGTCGGGCTCATTGCGATCAAGGCGGGTTTCGGTGTCGCCAGTGACGCGCAGCCAGGAGGTCAGCGCAGCAGGGCCACCGACGCTTTCAAGCAGCAGGTTGCCGGCGGTGTTGTCGCTCAGCGTGATGGCGGCGCCGCAAAGTTCGGCGACGGTCATGCCATCCGTTCCGGCATGCTTTTCCGTTTCCGGCGAATAGGTGACCACAACCTCTTTCCCATAGGTGACGCGGCGGTCGAGTTTTTCGACGCCCTGGTCGACACGCGCCAGGACAAAGCCGGCTGCCAGCGCCTTGTAAGTGCTGCACAGGGGGAAGCGCTCTTCCTGGCGAAGGCCGAGCGAAATATTGGTTTCTGTGTCGAGGACCGAGACGCCAAGTCGCCCGCCGGTCTTCTTTTCCAGATCCGCCAGCTGCTTGTCGACATCGTCGGTCAGCTGCGAATTGTCCGTCTGTGCGCCATTATCGCCATCCATGCCTTGTCCGTTGGGCGGCGTTGCGGAATTGTCCTCGGTGGCGGGCACCTGCGGCGACGTAGCGGCACCCTGGGCGAAGAGCGCATCCGGACCGAACGTCAGGGCGGGGAGCAGCAGCGCCGAGCCGGCCACGAGGCCGCGACGGGTGAGCAATATGGGCATGCGAAGAGCCTCCAGCAGAATCGGGCGGATTGTGGGCTATGCGACGAATATGGCAAGCCTCCGACTGGCCTGATTGCTATCGGATTCCATGCCGCCTTGTCGACCGCGACTTCAATGACTGCGTCAATAATGGACTTAGGCGAATTGCAGCGCATGACTACCTGCCCTTGTAAATTTAATGGGCGATCGCATATATTGCTCTAGAGACTAGAGGTATTGGAGATCATGTGATGTTGTCGATCGGCGATTTGTCCAAGCGTACCGGCGTCAAAGTACCGACGATCCGCTATTACGAGCAGATGGGGCTGATCTCGGAGCCTGACCGCAGCGAAGGCAATCAGCGGCGCTATACCAGAACCGATCTGGAGCGCCTGGCCTTCATCCGCCATGGCCGCGACCTCGGCCTGACGATCGATGCCATCAAGGAACTGATCTCGCTCAGCCAGCACCCGGATCGCCCTTGCGTCGGCGCCGACCGCATCGCCAAGGAACATCTCGACGACGTGCGCACCAAGATCGCACAGCTGAAGCGGCTGGAACACGAGCTGGAGCGCATCGTTTCGCATTGCGACGGCCACAGCATCGAGGACTGCTATGTGATCCGGGCATTGTCGGACCATGGACTGTGCGACGGGGAACACTGAGCCCCCATTGACAAATGGGCGGAAGCGGCTCATTGATGCGCCCATGATCACGCACGCGCTCCATAACTGCTCGTATTTTTGGCTGTACCTGTAAGGGGCGGCCAAGACAGATCATGTTGTCAACAAGCCGCCGTCAGGCGGCTTTGTTGTATCGGCAGCGTCCTGACGGCTCATTCAAAAACAAGGACGCAGAATGCCATGCTAGACGATAGCGAAATTTCACTCCTCCGCCCGCCTGTGCTCACTATCCGCAATGCGCAGCCGCGCGACCTGCCCGAGCTCAACGATATGATCCGGATGCTCGCCGCCCATCACGGCGATCCTTCCGGCACGACGCCCGAGCAGCTCGAGCGCGATCTGTTCGGCCCCGCCCCCTGGATCACGGCGCTGGTCGCCGAAGGCGAAGACGGGTTGCTCGGTTACGCCATCCTCGTGCCGCTCTACAAGGCGCAGGAAGGCCAGCGGGGCATGGATCTGCATCATCTCTTCGTGCGTGACGGCCATCGCAGCCATGGCATCGGGCAGCATCTCGTCGACCGCGCCCGCGACATCGCCCGCAAGGCCGGCTGCAGCTACCTTTCGGTCGGTGCCGCGACGGGCAACTTCAAGGCCCACCGCTTCTACGAGCATATGGATTTCAAGCCGCGTCCGGTCACCGGCATGCGCTACCTGCAGGCACTGGCCTGATGCCGGCCTTTAACGGGATCGCCATCCGATATTGATCTAACGATCGATGGCGATCCCGCGGCCTGCAAAGAACCTTTCGAACGTCTCCAGCGACATCTCCACATTCTCGCGCGTCGCAGCGACGTGGCCGGAGGGATTGTGAAAGCGGATCATGTCGCCGTCGATGGCCGTGATCAGCACGAGATGGCCGCCTTTGGCCGGCGGTTCGGTCTCCGGCCAGCGGATGGAATGATGGACTGACGCGATGAAGAACTCAGACTGTGTGAGGATATCTGCGATCTCAGCGACGGAAATGCCGGTGACAACCCTCGCATTCAGATCGAAGCGGTCCCGAACGAAGGGTACGAAGGGCGCGTAGATCAATCCCTTGATCCGGCCATCCGGCTCCTCGACATAGCCGCCGTAATCCCTGCATCCCATGGCCAGACCCATGATCGGAACCATTTTGCCGGTGCGGGCGGCAAGCACCATCTTCAGGCAGGCCATGCCGCAGAGATGGGCAGCCCAATGGGCATATTCCTCGACATTGCAGGCGCCGGAAGAGGCCCAAAGCGGGTCCTTCAGCAAGGTGGAGTACGCGCCCTCGGCTACGACAGCCAGCGTCATGTCAGGCGTTTCCCATTGGCTGAAATAGGGAACCCTTTGCGCCACCCTTGCGTCCACGACCGCCCTCTCCCGTTGCCGAATCCCGTGGCCATAAGCTTGGCGGGAAATGCGCTGGAAAAATGGCTGCGTCCGTAAAGCACTCAGGTACGTCATGGACAATTTCCGATCTATTTCGCCGGCAGTGCCTTCAGATAGGCCGCAATCGCCTCGCGGTCGGTTGCCGGCAGATGGGCGATGTTCTGCTGAACTTCGGCCATCGAGCCGCCGGCTGAATCATAGTTCGGGGTGAAGCCGGTTTCGAGATAGTTGGCGATGTCGCCGGCGCTCCAGCTGCCGATCGCCTTGGAGCCCGGCCTGATATCCGGGATCTGGCCCTTGCCTTCCGGATTGGGGGCTCCCGCCAGCCACTGGCCGCTCAGGAAGCCGCCAAGGCTATCGCGCGGCGTGTGGCATTCGCCGCAATGGCCCGGCCCTTCCACGAGATACTGCCCGCGCTTGATCTTGTCGTCGGCCTTGGCAAGGACGACACGCGGCTGGTCGTTGAGATAGAGGAACTTCCAGGCACCAAGCGCGAGCCGGATGTTGAAAGGAAAAGGCAGCTCGTGCGGCGGGGCAACATTGCTGCTCTTCGGCAGCGTCTTCAGGAAGCCCCAGAGATCGTTGATGTCCTTGTCGCTCATGCGGCTATAGGAGCCATACGGGAAGGACGGATAGAGATGCTCGCCGTTCCTGCCGACGCCACGCTTCATGGCATTGCCGAAATCGGCAAGCGTCCAGCTGCCAAGCCCGGCCTTCTCGTCCGGCGAGATATTCGGCACATGGAAGGTACCGAAGGGGCTTTTGAGCCCGAGGCCGCCCGAAAGCATGAGCTTGGCGTCCCCTTGAGCACCGGGCGCGGCGTGACAGCTGGTGCAGCCGCCGGCCCAGAACACCATCTCGCCGGTCTTGAGATCGGGATCGCCGAGATTGGTCCAATGGCTTGCCGGCAAAGGCGTCGGCGCCGTGACGACATAGAGCGCGCCGCCGCCGAGGACGATCACGCCGAAAAGGCAAAGCAGCCACCGGAGAAACCGCGCCATCACCACTACCCCCAAGCTTTGTCTCTAAAACCATGAAGCCCCGCACCGGCGGCAAAACCGATGCGGAGCCGAAACCAATCTTCAGACGAGGCCGGACCTACCGCTTAGTCCCTCTTGATGCGGTAGGCCTGATGACAGGCGCCGCAGCTGCCGCCGAGCGTCTTCAAGGTCGCGCCGACGCCGGCTTTGTCATCCGGGAGCTGGGCAAGTGCCATCTCGGCATCGGTGGAGAGCTTCGCGGCCTTGGACTTGAAGTCATCGAAGTTCTCCCAGATCTTCGGATTGACCTCGGCGTCGCTCTTATCGCTCTGCGGATTGAACTGGTTCGGGAACGCCTTGGCCGTTTCGGCGATCGTCGCCAGCGATGCCTTGACGATGTCGGCGTCATAGGGCTTGTCGCCCTTCGCAATCGCTCCAAGAGCTCCGGTGGCGCCGCCGATCTTCTTCATCATCCCGACGCGGGAATCATGCGTGCCATCGGCCGCGACGACCGACCCCAGGGCGACGCCGGCCAAGGCCGCTGCCGCCACAATCGCTTTCCACTTCATTTCATTCTCCTACGTCTTCCTGATGATCAAGACCGCATGCACGGCCGGCGCATGGTTACGGGCGACATATTTGCCGGTTTCCGCCCTGGCAATGAAGTCACAAAGTGGTGAGAACCAAGTGAAATCAGTGTCATGCTATCGACACATTCATTCGCCGCATCAGCTCTCACGCCATTTTCAGGCCCTCCCAGACCGTAAACGCCGAAACCGCGACGAGCAGCAGGCCGGCCGCTCGGCCTGCAAAAGCGGTTGCCCGCGGATTGGCGACCAGCAGGTTGCGGCTGCGTCCAGCGGTGATGGCAAGACCTCCATAGACGGCAAATTGCGTTACTATGGTCATGGTTCCCATGATGACGGCCTGTATCCATACCGGGCCGTAATCCGGCTTCAGAAACTGCGGATACACGGCGAAGATGAAAAGATAGGCCTTCGGATTGATCAGGCAAGTGACCGCCCCCTGGCGGAAGGCTTTCCAGGTGGAGCGGCTGGCGGCAGGCCCTTCATGGCCGACGGTGATGGAACTGCGCATCAGCGTGTAGCCGATAAAGGCCATATAGGCGCCGCCGATGACAAGCAGCGGATTGAAGAGAACAGGCACGAAATGCATCAGAAGACCGATGCCGACGGCGCCGTTCAGCGAGTGCACCGCGCCGCCGAGCATGATGCCGCCTGTCGCGGCAAGGCCGCGATTGCTGCCGCCGGTCAGGGAGTTGGCGAGTACGAACAGCATGTCCATGCCCGGCACGACGATGATGCCCAAGAGAAGGAGAAAGAAAAGCCAGAGATTTTCTGCGTAACCCATGTCAGTTGCCTATCGCTCTCTCCACGGAAACGGGAGAGGAACCGGTTGATTTTCAAGTGAATAGGCGATCTTATAACTCGAGCCAACTGACGGCGTATTGTCAGTAGCCTTCGTCTTCGAGGAGATGAAATGCGCAAGGCCTCGCGCCTGTTCGAGATCATCCAGATCCTGCGGCTAGCCAGGAAGCCGGTGACGGCGGCCGATATTGCCGGCCAGCTGGAGGTGACCGTGCGCTCGGTCTATCGCGATATCGCAGCGCTTCAGGCGATGCGGGTGCCGATCGAGGGGGAACGTGGCATCGGCTACATCTTGCGGCCGGGCTTCGATCTGCCGCCGCTGATGTTCTCGATCGAGGAAATGGAGGCGATCGTGCTGTCGCTGGCGCTTCTGGAGCGCACCGGCGACTCCGAACTGAAGCAGGCGGCCAAGCGCGTGAGCGCCAAGATCGCCGGCGCCGTGCCGCCACCGCTGCGGCAAACGCTCGATGCCAATGCCTTGCATGCCTGGGGCTTTGCGGCACCTTCGGCCTCAGCGATCGACCTCGCACTGGTGCGCCGCGCCATCCGCGACGAGGAAAAGCTTGACCTTGCCTATCGCGACGAACTCGGCCGCGCCACCGAGCGCATCATCCGGCCAATCGCGCTGATATACTACGCCGAAACGGCCAACATCGTCGCCTGGTGCGAGTTGCGCCAGGCCATCCGCAATTTCCGCAGCGACCGGATTGAGGATTGCCAGCCGACCGGCCTCTGGTTCAAGGGCGAAGGCGATGGCCTGCGGCAAATCTGGGTGAATGGCTGGCAAACGAACGCCTCGGCCGCAGCCGGCTGAGGCGTTGCGGGACATCGAGCGCGGGAGGCGATCGGGTGAGCATCAGCGCAGGGCCAACGTCCTGTTTGCCTCGCGCCCGAAACCGATGATCTCAAGCCGGTCCCCGTAAACATCGACGATCGCATAGGCATTGCTGTCTTCGGTATCGACCATGCCCATGAAGTTGATGAAATAGGTTCCGTCGGACACGCCGAAATTGCCGGCATGATTATGGCCGTTGAGATAGGCCACGACATGGTCGTGCTCGGCCAGAAGCGCCAGCATCCGATCGCTATTCAGGGCATTGTGCGGGTTATCCGGGAAGATTGGGTAGTGGTTCAGGACAATGACCTTCTCGCCAGACGCCTTTGCCTCCCGAAGCTTTGCAGAGAACCAGTCATATTGCGCATCACCGATCGCACCGTTCCAGCGCTGCCCATTCAGCGCACCGGCGCTCTCCATCGCCTTCATGAGGTCCTTCGCCTCCTGCCGACGCAGGTCGCCTTCCGGCGGCGCGAAGACGCTAATCTCGTTGCCGTCGAGCGCGATGAAGCGATAGCCGGAATAGCCGAAATCATAATAGGCCGATGGCATGCCCACACGCCCCGGCACGCTGCCGAGATGTTCAGGCGCTATGGCAAAATCATGGTTGCCGAGCAGGAAATGCTTGCGATGACGCAGCGCCTCGTAGACGGGCAGGATGGCGTCAAAGCTCTTCCATTCGCGATCGATGATGTCGCCGAGCGTGACGACGAAAGCGAGATCGTGCCGGTTGAAATCCTCTATCGCCTCGCGAAGCTTGACGAGGCTGTTCGCAGGATAGCGATTGAGGGCCAGATTGGGCTCGAGATCGGCATATTGCGGATCGGCGATGACACCGAAGCGGAAGAGCGGTGCGGACGACATGCAGCCTCCTAGGGCGGCCTCTTTGGGGACGGCAAGCGGCACGCGAATGATATTATGAGAGGCTGGCCAATAAGAAAACACCCGACGCCAAAAAGACGCCGGGTGCGAAAGCCAGCCTGCGCGGCAAACCTTACTTCGTCGCGGCTTCGTAGCGCTCCAGGACGTAGTCCCAGTTGATCAGGCTGTCGATGAAGGCTTCGAGGTACTTCGGACGCAGGTTGCGGTAATCGATGTAATAGGAGTGTTCCCAGACGTCGACGCCGAGGATCGGGTCGGCACCATGAACGAGCGGGTTTTCGCCGTTCGGGGTCTTGGAGATTTCGAGCTTGCCGTTCTTGACGGAAACCCATGCCCAGCCCGAGCCGAACTGCGTGGCGCCGGCAGCGGCGAAATCGGCCTTGAACTTGTCATAGCCGCCGAGATCGGAATTGAAGGCAGCTTCGAGCTTGCCCGGCAGCTTGTTGCCGCCGCCGCCCTTCTTCATCCACTTCCAGAAATGGATGTGGTTGTAGTGCTGGGCTGCATTGTTGAAGAGGCCAGCATTGGTGCCGAAGGACTTCTTCACGATTTCTTCGAGCGACAGATCGGCAAGGCCGGCTTCGGCGGCAAGCTTATTGCCGTTGTCGACATAGGCCTTGTGGTGCTTGTCGTGGTGATATTCGAGCGTCTCGCGCGACATGAAGGGCGAAAGAGCGTCGTAATCGTAGGGAAGTGCAGGCAATTCGAAAGCCATGGTCATATCTCCTCTTGGCAGAAAATTGCGGTCGGCAGGTGACCGGAACATAGGAGCGGTCGCCAGGAAGAGCAACCGCCGACATGCCAAAAAAGTTGCGTCCGGGAGCAAAAATTGCCCTATTTTTCAAACATGTATAGCATCTACTTAGAAGTTTATCTTGCTGCATGCCGCGCAGCCTGGACAGATGGCCGGACACCGTTCCGAAATGTCGACAAAGGGGGGAACGGCGGCTAGGTTCGCGGATCTTCTGCCATGCCGAGGAATGCCCGTGACGATCACCTGCCTGCACACCGCCGAAAGCAACATCGCCGTCTATGAGGCTGCCGCGAAGGCGCTCGGGCTGCCCGATGGCATGCTGCGTCATCATGTTCGTGCCGACCTTCTTCTCTCCGCCGAAAAGGCCGGACGACTGACCGAGGAGGTTTCTGCCGAAACGGCGGCTCTCCTTTGGCACTTGGCCGGGGAAGCCGATGCCGTCGTGCTCAACTGCTCGACGCTCGGCCCGGCAACATCCGAGGTCGCCGCCGGCGCAGCAGCGCCGATCATCAGGGCGGATGCCGCGCTTGCCGCGGAAGCCGTCAAGGCTGGCGGCAAGGTCATCGTGCTGTGCACGGTCGAAACGACGATCGCCCCGACGACTGCGCTTTTCGAGATAGCGGCGAAGGAAACGGGGGCCGAAATCGAGGTTCGGCTGGTCCCTGGCGCATGGGCGCACTTCCGGGCGGGCGATCTGTCGGCCTATCTCGCCGCCATTGCCGATGCCGTAAAGGCCGCCCACGACGAAGGCCCAGTCACCATCGCCTTCGCGCAAGCGTCCATGACCGATGCAGGACGCTTTCTTCCGGAAAACTATCAACGACCGATGAGCGGCCCGGCGACCGCGCTTACGGCGGCAATGGCGAGGATCAGGAGCTGACCCGTCACAAGCTCCGTCCGAAATAGACATTCACTTCGGCGATTCGGTCGCCGGCAAAGCGGATCATCTCGACATTGCGGAAGCTGCCGCCATCCATCTTCTCTGCACGATAGCCGACAATCACGTCATCGCCCTCGGCGACCAAATGCTCAATATGAATGTCGCGGAAAACTTTCTCCTTCGGCCAGCAATGCTCGAAATACCGTTTCTTATCAATATGATCGTCGCGCGGGCTGGAAAAGGTGAAATCCTCGGTCAGCATCGGATCGACGAGATCGGGATGCTGCGCGACATAGGCTGCAAACAGGCGCCGGACGGTGTCGCAGCGGGTATTTTCGCGAGGGTTCATGATGTGCCTCCTCCTTTGCATCAGGGTAATTTCCGATCATTCGACCACAAACTGCTTGCAAATCGCAATCAGTTAATAACATAAGGCAGGCGAACCAACAAGGCGCTTTGCGGCCTTGGCATCGTCATGCGTGTGGTCCAAACTCCAGGATACCCCATATCAGCAGGAAGCCATCGCCGTGTCCGAGGCCCATCATCAGATGCTGGAAAAGCTGCGCCGCCTGGCGGCAAAGGATAACCGCCCGACGGTCGCACCGACCGGCATCGGCAGCTATTCCACGCTTTTCACCTTCGTCACGCGCGAACGCGAGCGCATTGCCGGCTCAGCCTTTTCACAGGTCTCAATCGTCGCCATCCTCGAAGGTTCCAAGGAAATCGTCAGCATGGGGCGGCAGCGGCACTTTGCGGCCGGTACTGTCATCGTGCTGCCGGCCGGCTGGAGCGGCGATGTCGTCAACGATCCCGACCCGCAGACCGGCGTCTATCGGGCAATCTTCATTACCTTTCCCGAGGAATTGACGAGACGGGCGGCAAAGGCATTTCCACCTGCCCAGATCGCCACGCAGGCAGAGTTGCCGCTTGATCCATTGCTGGCAGCGGCCATCAGCCATGCCGGTGAAGGCATTGCTGAGGGCAACATGCCGATCCCTTTGATCGAGCACAGGCTTCTCGAAATCCTCATGGTGCTCGGAATGCGCGGCGCTCTCCCCGGCTCGCCCGAGACCACAGCCGAGGCGGTGCGGGCACTGGTGCGCTGGCAGCCAGACCGCCCCTGGACGGCCGATCTCATCGCCGCCGAACTCGGCACAAGCAACGCCACGCTGCGGCGGCGGCTGTCGCGCGAAGGTGCCTCCCTGCGCGATGTGCTGGCAAGCGAGCGCGTGGCGCTGGCAACGGCCCTTCTTGCCGAAGACGGGCTTTCGCTGCGCGAAGCCGCCCTTGCCACCGGCTATCGCTCCCCTCGCCGCTTCGCCGATCGACTGCGCAGCGCGTGAGCGTTTCAGGCAGAACTTTGAGCGTTTTCGTGCGCCGGCGTTCGGCGCGAATTTGTTAAACCCTGTCCTCGAAGGCTCACAGGAGCCGCAACATGAAAGGGCAACATTATGAAATCCATGCTCAAAGCTCTGAACGCCATCGTCATCGCCGCAGTTGCCGCCACCCCGGCCCTATCGGCCGATCTCACGGTGACCTTCGCAAAGAGCAGCGGCCAGATGCTGCTCCCCGAAAACGCCTCCTGCATTTCGACGGGAGCCGACAAGTCAGCGCCTGGGCCGAACAAGAGCCTGGCCGTGTCCTGGTCGAAGGGGCCGAAGGGGACGCGCTCCTATGCGCTGACGATGGTAGACCCCGACGTGCCCACCGATTTCTCGCTGTTCAACAAGGCGGACAAGACCATCCCAAAGAATTTCAAGCGGATGGAATTCGTCCACTGGGTTCTGGCCGATATCCCCGCATCGCGCACCAGCCTTGCTGAAGGCATGGACGGAAACGGCCCCTCAGCCAATGGCCTGCCGCTCGAGCGCACGGCCTATGGGCGGCGCGGCCAAAACGGCGCGGGCGGCGGCAACTTGAAGGATGGGCCGCATGGCGGTTATATGGGCGCCTGCCCGCCCTGGAATGACGCGCGTATCCATAGCTACCACGTCACCGTTTATGCGCTCGATGTCGACCGACTGAACCTTCCCGACCTCTTCATCCGCGCCGATCTGCTCGCCGCCGCGAAGGGTCACATTCTGGCATCGGGCAGCCAGGAACTGTTCTACACATTGAATGCAAAGGCCGAGAAATGACCGAGACGAGATGGGACGCAGCCGCACCGGCCGAGCGGGAAACCGCTCATTGGATGCGGAACCTGATCATATGCCTCGTCGGCTCGTTCACGACGATCGTGGCGATGACATTGCTGCTCCCCTTCCTGCCGCTCTATGTCGAGGAGCTCGGCGTCAGCGACAAGGCGGCGATCGTGCAATGGTCGGGCATCGCCTACGGCGCCACCTTCTTTGCCGCCGCCATCGTTGCGCCGCTCTGGGGGCGGCTCGGCGATATTTACGGCCGCAAGCTGATGCTGATCCGCGCCAGCCTCGGCATGACGGTCGCCATCTCGCTGATGGGCATGGCCGGCAATGTCTGGCAGCTGGTGGCGCTGCGCCTGTTCACCGGCCTTGCCGGCGGCTATGCCTCGGGATCGATGGTGCTGGTGGCGGCGCAGACGCCGAAGCATCGCTCGGCCTGGGCACTGGGCACGCTGTCCGCCGGCATCATGGCCGGCAACCTTGTCGGACCGCTGATCGGCGGCGCGCTGCCGCCGATTATTGGTATTCGCGGCACGTTCCTGCTGGCCGGCGGCGTGATCTTCTTCACCTTCCTGGCGACGACCTTCCTGATCAAGGAAGAGAAATCCACGGCGCGAAAGAAGGCGGCGAAGGCAAGCGGCAGCTGGGCCTCCATTCCGGACAAGCGCCCGGTCATCGCCATGCTGTCGCTCGGCCTGCTTTTGATGCTCGCCAATATGTCGATCGAACCGATCATAACGGTTTACGTCGCACAGTTCGTCACAAACGCACAGGTGACGATGGTCTCCGGTGTCGTCATGGCCGCTGCGGCACTCGGCAGCATCCTGTCGGCCTCCTGGCTCGGCAAGCTCGCCGACCGCATCGGCTACTGGAGCGTCATCATGGCGGCCCTTGCCGTCGCGGCGCTGCTGCTCATCCCGCAGGCTTTCGTCACGTCTGCCTGGCAACTGATCGCCCTGCGCTTCCTGATGGGCATAGCGCTCGGAGGGCTTCTGCCCTGCATCACCGCCGTCATCCGGCATAACGTTCCGGATACTGCGACTGGCAGCATCCTCGGCCTGTCCATCTCGTCGCAATATGTCGGTCAGGTGGCAGGCCCGGTCATGGGTGGTTTCGTCGGCGGGCGCATCGGCATGCCCGCCGTGTTCCTCGGCACCTGCGTGCTGCTCGCGCTCGGCGCCATCTATTGCTGGTGGGTGAGCCCGAAGAAGGAAGCGAAACCAGCGAGCTAACGACGAAGCCTCGGCATATGTCTGCCCCATGCGATCGATCGAGTTGATAGAGCGCGTGGGGCCATAAGCTCACTCTTCGCTGGCGCTGCGGCCGTGCGCCCAGTTCATGTAAAGCTCCAGCGCCTTGCGGGTGACCGGCCCCTCCTGGAATTCGCGATCGTCCAGGCGCTTGACGCCGACGACCTTGGAATAGTTGCCCGTCGTGAAAACCTCGTCGGCCGCCTTGAACTGCTCCACGGTGAGCGTTTCCTCGCGAACGTCGAAACCTTCCTGGCGCAGCAGGCCGATGACGCGGGCGCGCGTGATGCCGGCGAGGAAGGTGCGGTTGGCGATCGGCGTGTAGACGATGCCGTCCTTGACCATGAAGACGTTGGATGCGGCGGTCTCGGCGACGTTGCCGTTCATGTCGCAGACGAGCGCATTGTCGAAGCCGCGCCTCTTCGCTTCCAGAATCATGCGGCCGCTGTTCGGATAGAGCGAGCCGGCCTTGGCGTCGGTCATCGCCGTTTCTGGCGACGGGCGGCGGAAGGGCGAAACGGTGAGCGTGACGCCGCCATTGCCGCCAAGCGGCGCTTCGAACAGGCACAGCGCGAAACGCGTCGATTCCGGATCGACGGCGACGACACTGCCGGCCGAGCCATGCTCGCCCCAGTACATCGGCTTGATGTAGATCGGCGTCTTGCCGTCGAATTTCCTGATGCCTTCCCAGGCGAGCGCTTCGATTTCCTCAGCCGTCTTGACCGGCTTCAGCCCCATGGCGACTGCGGAGCGGTTGACGCGCCGGCAATGCAGATCGAGATCGGGTGCGATGCCATCGAACCAGCGAGCGCCGTCAAACACCGTTGAGGCCAGCCACATAGCGTGCGACGTCGGCCCGATGAGCGGCGGATTGCCGGAGAGCCACTCTCCTTCGACATAGGTCCAGGTGGTGGAGCGGGGCGACGTATCGACTGCCATGGTAGCTTCCTCTCTTATCTCTTAATTGGCTAGAGCATGATGCCGAAAAGTGTGCGCGGTTTTCGGGCGACATCATGCTCTACTTCTTTGATTCCAGAGCGGATTCAGATTTCAGGTCCAAGGACCTAAAATCATCCGGTTCTAGGAGCAAATAACCGCACAATCTCAGGGTCAAGCAGAAACTGCGCGGCAAAATCCATTTGCAACAAAGCGCCCGATACCGCATTCATAGCGCAATTTTCATGCGTCGAAACAACAGCTTGACGAATGGGTCCATCAGGAAAAATGATTGATCGGACCGACGGCAGGCAAACAGGGAGAACGCCGATGAAAGCGATGTACTACGAGTCTTTCGAGACGACGCCCGAAATCCGCAACCTGCCGGACCCGACGCCGGGCGAAGACGGCGTGGTGATCGCCATCGGCGCAACCGGCCTCTGCCGCAGCGACTGGCATGGCTGGATGGGCCACGATCCGGATATCAAGCTGCCGCATGTGCCCGGACACGAGCTTGCCGGCAAGGTCGTCGCGACCGGCCGCGGCGTCGTCCGCTTCAAGGTCGGCGACCGCGTCACCGTTCCTTTCGTCTCCGGCTGCGGCCATTGCGCCGAGTGCCATTCCGGCAACCAGCAGGTCTGCCCGAGCCAGTTCCAGCCCGGATTTACCCATTGGGGCTCATTCGCCGAATATGTCGCCATCGACTATGCCGACACCAATCTCGTTCACCTGCCCGAGACCGTCGACGACGCGACGGCGGCAAGCCTCGGCTGCCGTTTCGCCACCTCCTTCCGCGCTGTTGCGGACCAGGCGAAAACCCGCCCCGGCGAATGGATCGCCGTGCATGGCTGCGGCGGCGTCGGCCTCTCGGCAATCATGATCGCCAGCGCCCTTGGCGCCAATGCCATCGCCATCGACATTTCGGACGAAAAGCTCGCTTTCGCCCGCGAATGCGGGGCCGTCGCGACCATCAATGCGGCTGAGGTCGCCGACGTGGCGGAAGCGGTGCGCGAGATCACCAAGGGTGGCGCGCATGTTTCGATCGACGCGCTCGGCCATCCCACGACCTGCTTCAATTCCATCAAGAATCTGCGCCGCCGCGGCCGGCATGTGCAGGTCGGCCTCATGCTCGGCGACTATGCAACGCCTCAAATCCCCATGGCGCAGGTCATCGGCCACGAGCTGGAAATCTACGGCAGCCATGGCATGCAGGCCTGGCGCTACGATGCCATGCTCGACATGCTCGCCGCCGGCAAGATCGCGCCGCAGAAGCTCATCGGCCGCAAGATCAGCCTGGAAGAGGCGGTTCCCGCGCTGATGACGCTTGATAAGGCCGAGGGCAACGGTATCAGCGTCATCACGCAATTTTGAACGCGGCCCTCAAGGAGCACCAAACCTCAAGATTGACCCACTTCGCCCGGTTCAACCGGGCGACGATGAGATATTTTTGAAAAACTGTCATGCAATCCGGATAGACTCGTTCATTCGATGCCCTTGCGAAAATGTCATTTCGTGTCCAGATTGCCGCCCATGCCCGACAGCGAGCCTTATAGTTCCTGCTCCAGGAAAGCCGGCCCGACAAATAACGATCCGGATAGCGACGGCTGTACAGGCCGCGCGGTGGCATTGGCGCGCGGCATCTCACTCGACAAACAGAAGGAAAGAATTGGCAGGCCCATCCCGGCCGGCGCCAAACTTGCACATTGATGATCTTCGACTGGATATCCGACCCTTCCGCCTGGATCGGTCTTGCTACCCTGATCGTTCTCGAGATTGTTCTCGGTATCGACAATCTCGTTTTCATCGCGATTCTGGCCGACAAGCTGCCGCCGCACCAGCGCGATGCCGCACGCATGATCGGCCTGGCGCTGGCCCTCATCATCCGCCTGGCACTCCTCGCCTCGATCGCCTGGGTGGTGACGCTGACGGCGCCGCTGCTCTCCGTCTGGGGCTTTGGCCTGTCCGGCCGCGACCTCATCCTGATTTTCGGCGGCCTGTTCCTGTTGTTCAAGGGCACGATGGAGCTGCATGAACGGCTGGAAGGGCATGAGGCGCAGGGCGAAAAGAAGCTCGTTCACGCCGTCTTCTGGCAGGTGATCGTGCAGATCGTCGTGCTCGACGCGATCTTCTCGCTCGACAGTGTCATCACGGCCGTGGGCATGGTGCAGGAGCTCTCCATCATGATGGTTGCCGTGATCTTCGCGGTCGGCGTCATGCTGTTCCTGTCGAAGCCGCTGATGGCCTTCGTTTCGAAACATCCGACCGTGGTCATCCTCTGCCTCGGCTTCCTGATGATGATCGGTTTCTCGCTCGTCGTCGAAGGCTTCGGCTTCCATGTGCCGAAGGGCTATCTCTATGCCGCCATCGGCTTCTCGATCATCATCGAGACGCTGAACCAGCTTGCCCGCCGCAACAAGGAGCGGCTGATTACGCCAAGCAATATCCGCAATCGCACCGCCGATGCCGTGCTCGGCCTTCTCGGCGCCAAGCGGCCGCAGGCTGCGCTCGGCGAGACAGCGGAAAAGACGGCCGAGCAGACCGTCAGCGAAGAGGTGTTCTCCACCGAGGAGAAGGACATGATCCATGGCGTGCTGACGCTTGCCGACCGCTCGGCGCGCTCGATCATGACGCCGCGCACGGATATCGTCTGGCTCGACCTCGACAAGCCGCGCGAGGAGCAGCAACGCCGTGTCATCGAGATCGGCCATTCGCGCTTCCCGGTCGTCCGCGGCAGCCTCGACAATTTCATCGGCATCGCCAGCGCACGCGACGTCCTGCGCGACCTGATGGAAAAGGGCGAGATCGATCTGGAGCGCTCCATCCGCCAGCCGCTCGCCGTGCATGAGAGCATCAGCGTGCTCAAGCTGATGGAGCGGCTGCGCCACCAGAATCAGGCCATGGCGCTGGTCCTCGACGAATATGGCGAAATCGAAGGACTGGTGACGACGACGGATCTCTTTGAGGCCATCGCCGGCGAATTCCCCGGCGAGGAGGACGAGCGGCTGACGATCGACAAGGGCGAGGACGGATCGCTGACCGTCGACGGATGGATCGACATTCGTCACCTCTCGAAACTGGTCGGCATCGACCTCGTCGACGAGAGCGATCGCTATTCGACGCTCGCCGGCTTCATCCTGTGGGGTCTCGGTCACTTGCCGCACGAGGGCGAGCGCTTCAACTCTGGCCGACTCGCCTTCGAAGTGGTCAAACTCAATGGCCGAAATATCGACAAGGTCCGGATTCAACCGTTGGAATATGCAATCTAGGAAGAGGATAGGCTCATGGCATGGTCTGCCGGCCAATATGTGAAATTCGAGGATGAACGCACGCGCCCCGCACGCGATCTGCTGGCGCAGGTGCCGCTGGAGCGCGTGGAGCGTGCGATCGACCTTGGTTGCGGCCCCGGCAATTCGACGGAACTGATCGTCGAGCGATACGGCACGGCCGGCGTCTCCGGCCTCGATAGCGACGACAACATGCTGGAAGCCGCGCGCAAGCGCATGCCGGGCACGGCCTTCGCCAAGGCCGATCTCGCAAGCTGGCGTCCCGATGAGCCCGTCGACCTCCTCTTTGCCAATGCCGTCTTTCAGTGGCTGCCGAACCATCTCGATATTCTCGACCGTCTGATGGATGGGCTGAAGCCCGGCGGCGTGCTTGCCGTGCAGATGCCCGACAATCTGACCGAGCCAAGCCATCTGATGATGGAGGAAACCGGCAAGAACGGCCCGTGGAGCGAGGCCTTTGCCAAGAAGAGCGTGCGCCGCAATCCCCTTCCCGCACCGTCGGCCTATTACAACAGGCTGATCGGCAAGTCGGCCCGACTGGATATCTGGCATACCAATTACAATCATGCGCTTGAGAATGCGGCTGCCATCGTCGAATGGGTGAAGGGTACGGGCTTGCGTCCCTATCTCGACCATGCCGGCGCTGACCATCGCGACGCTTTCGCGGCCGAATATCTGGAACATATCGAGAAAGCCTATCCGCCGCTTGTCGACGGCAAGGTGCTGCTGCGCTTCCCTCGCCTCTTCCTGGTTGCCGTGAAAAAATAGGCAGCCAGTCCCTCGCCAAAGTCTGCCGACGGCGGTGCGTCGATCCCATCGACAACCGGCGTCGGCCCGCGCTAGAACACAAGCAGCCAAAGCTGAAACAGCAATAGCTCCGAGGAGATAGTCGATGTCGTCCAGAAGCCCCCTTTATGGCCGTCGCAAGGAGAAGCGCTCATGACCACCCCCGACGTCGCACCCGCCCCGCCACTGACTTTCGTGATCTTCGGCGCCACGGGCGATCTCACCCGCCGTCTTCTTATTCCGACTCTGATCAACATGACTCGCAGCGGGCTTGTGGGGGAGGATCTGCATATCCTTGGCGTCGGCATCGAGACTGGCGGTGTCGACATGCTGCTGGAGCGTCTGGACGCGTTTTTGAAAACGTCCGGCGACATCGACGATCCGGAGCGGAGAGACGCATGGCAAAGCCTGCGGAAGCGCGTCAGCTACATCTCGGGCGACTTCACCCAGAACGCCGTCTATAGGGAAATCGCGAATTACCTTTCGCATGCACAAAGCGCCAACGCGGCCTTCTATTTCGCCGTACCGCCAAGTTTCTTCGGAGATATCGCCGAAAAGCTGTCGGAGAATGGCCTGACGGATGAAACAACGGGCGCCTTCCGCCGCATCGCGATCGAAAAGCCCTTCGGCCGCGATCTTGCCTCGGCGCAGGCGTTGAACGCGCGACTGCTCAATCATGCCGATGAAAGCCAGATTTATCGCATCGATCACTTCCTCGGCAAGGAAACCGTCCAGAACATCATGACGACGCGCTTTGCGAACATGATGATCGAGGCGCTCTGGAACAACAACTATATCGACCATGTCCAGATCACGGCGGCCGAACTCGTGGATGTTGGCCTCCGCGGCAAATTCTACGACGCGACCGGCGCCTTGCGCGACATGGTGCCGAATCATCTCTTCCAGCTCCTCGCGATGGTGGCCATGGAGCCGCCGAACAGCTTCGACGCGGAATCGATCCGCAACGAAAAAGCCAAGGTTCTAAAGGCACTGCGGCATTATTCGCAGGAGGAAGCTGCCAAGAACGGGGTACGCGGCGCCTATATGGCCGGCCCGCTAAATGGCAGGGATCTGCATGCTTATACGCAGACTGCCGACGTCGCGCCCGACAGCGATACGGAAACCTTCGTCGCGCTGAAGCTCTTCGTCGATACGTGGCGCTGGGCCGGCGTGCCCTTCTATCTGCGCACCGGCAAGGCGATGAAGGCACGCGATACGGAAGTGGTCATCACCTTCCGGCAGGTGCCTTTCGCGCAGTTCCCCCGCCAGGGCTCGAGCCCGGACCTGCCGCCCAACAGGCTGATCATCCAGGTGCAGCCCGACGAGGGCCTGGACATGGAAATCTCGATCAAGTCGCCGGGCATGGTACTGAAAACCGCGCCCGTTTCGCTCGACTTCCGCTATGCCGACAGCTTCGACATCGGCAAGCAGACCGGCTATGAAAGCCTGTTCTACGAACTCTTCGTTGGCGACCAGACGCTCTTCCAGCGCGCTGACGGCATCGAGGCGGGCTGGGCGGCCGTGCAGCCTTTCCTCGATCTCTGGGCCGAAGGCGGCAAGCCCGACCCTTACGCCCCCGGCAGCACCGGCCCTGCCTGCGCCGACGAGCTCATCGAACGCGACGGCCGCAAATGGCATCAGATCGAAGGGGCGTCGAGCGGCAGGAGGGTTTGAGGTTGAAACGGGCCGGTGTCTATGAGCGCCGGTCCTTCATACCAACAAAAAGCCCCACGGCATCACCGCGGGGCTTTTTACTATCGGCGGTAATACCGATTAGATGAACTGGCTCAAGCCTGGAACGGAATTCACGACTTCGTCGACGACTTCGTTGCCGGCATATTGGCGGGCGGTCGCGACCGTTTCCTTTGCAAGCGAGGTAATGTCGCCCATGCCGAGGCCGGTGCTCATCAGCTGCTGGCCGAGGCCCATGATGCCGCCGCCGGCGCCGACCGCGTTCAACAGACCGCCGAGAAGGCCGCCGCCCGAACCCTGATCGCCGCCATATTGCGCGACCAGATCGGTTGCGCCGGGAAAGGCTTCAATCATCTTGGTCACGGGGCCATCCGGAGCCTCGCGCTGCAGGAAGCTGAGAATCATGCCGACGGCCTTCTCCGCGAGGTCGGGAGCGATGCCGGCTTTGGTCGCGATCTGGTCAATAACTTCGTTCACTGTGGCCTCCTGCCTTTACGACGTTAACGTCAACGTAACTGAATGCGGCAACCGACACAAGCCGCGCCGGAGGCCGCCATTCTACCAGAAGCGGAACCCAACGCGAATGGTTGTCCCTCTTCATGCGAGTTCTTATAACAGTGTCAGGACAAATCGATGAATGGCCCTGGCAGCTTGCAAAAGCTGCTGTGCCGCCGCCCAAAGGGAGACGACACCATGCCGCAGCAGGATGGACAGATTTTCGTCGGCGCGAGCCGCAATCCGGATGAAAGCATCAACAAGGACGAGTTCCTGACGCTGAAATTCGGCAACCGCCACGGCCTCGTCACTGGCGCCACAGGCACCGGCAAGACGGTGACCTTGCAGGTGCTGGCGGAAGGATTTTCCAAGGCTGGCGTGCCTGTCTTCTGCGCCGACATCAAGGGCGATCTCTCCGGCATCGCCGTCAAGGGCGAGGCCAAGGATTTCCTGCTCAAGCGCGCCGAGGAAATCGGCCTGTCGCCCTATGAATTCGATCAGTTTCCGGTCATCTTCTGGGATCTTTACGGCGAAAAGGGCCATCGCGTGCGCACCACCATCGCCGAGATGGGGCCGCTGCTGCTGGCACGGCTGATGGACGCCTCGGAGGCGCAGGAAGGCGTGCTCAACATCGCCTTCAAGATCGCCGACGAAAACGGTCTGGCGCTGCTCGACCTCAAGGATCTGCAGGCGCTGCTGAACTATATGGGCGACAATGCCAGCGAGCTTTCCAGCAAATACGGCCTGATCTCGAAATCCTCCGTCGGCTCGATCCAGCGTGCGATGCTTGTCCTGGAGCAGCAGGGTGCCGAAAACTTCTTCGGCGAGCCGGCTCTGAAGATTTCCGACATCATGCGGGTCGGCAATGACGGCTACGGGCAGGTTTCGGTGCTTGCAGCCGACAAGCTGATGATGAACCCGCGCCTCTATGCCACCTTCCTGCTGTGGCTGCTGTCCGAACTGTTCGAAGAACTGCCCGAGGTCGGCGATCCGGAGAAGCCGAGGCTGGTCTTCTTCTTCGATGAAGCGCATTTGCTCTTCAACGATGCGCCGAAGGTGCTGGTCGAGCGTGTCGAACAGGTGGTGCGTCTGATCCGCTCCAAGGGCGTCGGCGTCTATTTCGTCACCCAGAACCCGCTCGATGTACCGGAAACGGTGTTGGCGCAGCTCGGCAACCGCGTGCAGCATGCCTTGCGCGCCTATACGCCGCGCGAGCAGAAGGCGGTGCAGACGGCGGCCTCGACCTTCCGGCCCAACTCCACTTTCGATTGCGCCACCGTCATCACGACGCTCGGCACCGGCGAGGCGCTGGTTTCGATGCTCGAAGGCAAGGGCGCACCATCGGTCGTCGAGCGCACGCTGATCCGACCGCCATCGGGCCGCATCGGTCCGGTGACCGATGTCGAGCGCCGGGCGATCATCCATGCCAGCCCCGTCGCCGGCATCTATGACGAGACGATCGATCGCGAATCGGCCTACGAGATCCTGACGGAGCGCGCGCGCAAGGCGGCCGCGCCGCAGAATGAAAGCGCGGGTGACGGCTGGACGCTGCCGGGCTTTGGCGGCGACAGCAACAAATCCTCCGGCCGCCGCTCCGGCTATCAGCGCGAGACGATCATGGAAGCTGCGTTGAAGAGCGTCGCGCGCACGGTCGCCACACAGGTCGGCCGTGCGCTGGTCCGAGGCATTCTCGGCAGCCTGAAGCGGTAGAAGATTACCCTCCCCTTGAGGGGGAGGGTCGGAGCGAAGCTCCGGGGTGGGGTGATCCGCGGCAACTTCTGCAGGTCCGAATGTCACCCCCACCCGCCGCTTTGCGGCGACCTCCCCCCTCAAGGGGGAGGTGCCATTTTAACGCACCGGCGCGACCAGCGAGAAGAACGCACCCTGGGGATCGGTGGCCTGGACGATCCAGCTGCCGCCGGGGACCTCCATCGGGCCGTTGACGATCTTGCCGCCGCCCTCGGTGATACGGGCGATCGCCGCATCGATCGCGGGGACATTGATGTAGAAATTCCAGGCCGGCACCGGCATTTCCGCCGGCTTGGTCATGATGCCGCCGAAGTCGCGGTCGCCGATCTTGAAGATCTTGTACGTGCCCATCGGCCCCATGTCGAAATCGGAACTCGATTCCCAGCCGAACATCTCGCAATAGAAGTCGAAGGCCTTCGGGCCGTCGCCGGCGTAGAGTTCGTGCCAGCCGAAATAGCCGGGAGTGGCAGGAGCCGCCGGCTCCCAATTCTGACCCGGCAGCGGCGTGAAGAGGCAGAAGGCAGCGCCATAGGGATCGGTGACGACGGAGAACCGGCCGACGCCCGGAATGTCCGTCGGTTCACGATAGATCTTGCCGCCTTTGCCGGCGACGGTCTTGGTCGCTTCGTCGACATTGGGAACACCGATATAGCCGGTCCAGCAGGGCGGCGTGCCCATGGCCTTCGCCTCTTCCGGCAGTATCATCAATCCGGCAACGGGGCCTGCGCCGGCACTGAACAGCGTATAGTCCATGCCGACATCAGGCATGCCGGCATCCGCCGCATCCCAGCCCACGACCTTGGTATAGAAAGCTTCGGCCGCCTTCATGTCTGACGTCATCAGCTCGTACCAGACAAAATATCCCTTCTCAGCCATCGTATCTCTCCCCATTGTGATAGTTGCACTGTCCGTCTCGTCCCGAGCCGGCTATCGGCGCAGGCGCATCATGACCCATGAAAGTGACGGCCAAACGATGGTCGATCGATTGATCCGTCCGTCTTCGGCAAACACGCGCTAGGTACTATCTAGGCGGCAAGAGCGTTGTTTCGACCCCCGCTTCCTACAACTTGCACCAGGCCGCCCATTATACATCAATGGCAGCAGGAATCTGCCTGGGGCGCATCCTCATATTCGTCATGACGACGAACAAAATTCATCGTGCTGCTTTCGTTGCGTCCCTTGGGGGCTCGATCGAGGATCATCAGCGTGCCGATCAACTCCTCAGGCCCGCGGGCATAGCTCGAATAGGTATGGAAGACATTGCCGGCCTCATCCTTGTAGAAGGCGCTGAGACCCGGAAGCTCGTCAAATCCCTCGGCTGCATCCATCGGTGTAAAGTTGTAGAAAACCTTTTCGCCGGCAAGCTGCTCCTTCGAGAAGGAGACATGATAGTCGAAATTGAAGTCGTTGGCGAAGGAGGACACCCAAGGGAAACACCAGCCCATGCGCTTCTTGTAGGCCTCCACCTTTTCCAGCGGCGCGCGGGAAACGGCAACCAGGGTAACATCATGATGGTTGAGGTGCGGAAGCGCCCCATCGAAGTGATCGGCAAGGAAGGAGCAGCCGGTGCATCCGGCATCCCAATCGGGGCCGAGCATGAAATGATAAATGATCAGCTGGCTGCGGCCATCGAAGAGATCAGCGAGCCTCTTCTTGCCGTCCGGCGTGTCGAAAACATAGTCTTTATCGACCTTTACCCAGGGCAAGGCCAAGCGTTCCGCATTGACGCGATCGCGAAGATGCGTTGCCTCTTTCTCGCTGGCGAGCAGTTGGCGGCGGGCCTCCAGCCACACCTCCCTGGAAACGACCTGGTTCATTGTCCGCGCCCTCCTCCGGCGTTTTCATTCCCAAATCTTGACAAATATATTGATATCAATATTAATGAATCATGTCAAACGCGGTCGAAATCCCCTTTGAAACCACGCTATTAGTGCGCGACACCTGCCTTTGTCTGCATGTGCAGCGAGCGGCACGCGCCTTGGCCCGCCGCTTCGATGAGGCGCTGCGGCCGTTCGGGCTTACCAACGGCCAGTTCTCCCTGATGATGTCGCTGAACAGGCAGGCGCCGGCATCCATGGGGTCGGTCACCGCACTCCTGGCAATAGACCAGACGACGCTGACGGCGGCGTTGAAGCCGCTGGAACGGCGGGGATGGGTCAGCATCATGCCCAATCCGAACGATCGGCGCGCGCGCCTGCTCAGCCTCACGCCATCGGGAAAGGCAGCGCTCGCCGCCGCCGTGCCGGTCTGGAAGACGACACATGCAGCGCTTGAGGAACGGCTGCCCGACGGCGATGGCAATCGCCTGCGCAGCGATCTTGCTACTCTGCTCTGAATTGCGGCTCCGAGAGCCGGGGATCACCGTCGAAATCCTGCCGTTCGAAACCGATCCGCCGCCGGGGGAACTCGCATAGCGCCTGCACACCCACGCGCGAAAGCCGGATACGCCATGTCTGGCGCTCCACAGGTTCCCGCGCCGAGAAAGCCTTGGCCGTGAGCAGCGCGATATTCCTGCCACCCTGAGGATCGCGCACGGAGCGATAGAGAATGGCCTCGATGCCGCCGGTCCGCGCCGCCTCCGCAAGCGACTGGCAGGCCTCATAGCTGACGGGATCCGCCCAGTGCTGCCGGTCGCGATCCAAGGGAGGCGCAGTCAGATCGATCGCCGCCTTCGTGGTGATCGCCGCTGTGAAGGCAGTGTATTCCGCCGCATTGGCGGGGAGAGGCGTATCGGGAGAATCGTGGAAAAAAAGCAGCCGATAGAAGCTCATTTCGGCGAGGGCCGTTTCCACCTGCTCGGAGGCATAGAAGACGCCGAGCGTTCGGCCGGCGCGACGGAAACGCGAACCGTGCGGATAAATCGCCCCATAACGAAAGGGCGTCGCCAGCAGATAGTCGAGCCCGACGCATTCCGGCGGCAGGACCGGCTTGCTTTCCTCCAGAATGCTTTCGAGGAGAGCCTGTTCCTCCAGCGTATCCACGAGCTTCAGCGTCGAAACCTGATGCTGCGATTCGACTAGCCGCCAGTAGCAGCCGGAAATGGCCCTCGCCTCAGATGAGAGCGCGGCGGGCGTCCAGATAGGCAATGACATCGGTCAAACCGGAAATCGAGGTGATTTTGTCGATGGGTGCTGCGCCGAAGGCGATATTGCCGTTGCGCAGCCATTGGCGCGCCACAGCCTCATCACCGCCGACGATGGCATCGAGCGAACGGAAAAGACGAACGAGAAGCACAGCCAGCTCGAACGGCTTACTTTCGCGCTCGAGCAGATGATCCTGCCGCTTCATGCGCGAAATGGTTGCCTCGGATACACCGATGACGGCCGCGAGGATGCGGGCATTCAACCCCAACCGTTCGGCGGCATTGACGACAGCCTTGGTGATGACGAGCGCTTCGCCGGGCTTTGCCCGATCAATTGTCTGGGCATTTATCATGACTATTTCCTTTCCCAAGAAAAGATATAGCATTTTTCTTGCAAAAGAAAAGGAGCGACCGATGAAACCTGCCGCTCCTTTTCAATATATCCGGCCTTAACTTTACCGGCCGTTCATTTCGTCTCAGACAACCGTGAATGCCACTTCGGTCGAGGTGCGCATGGCGTGGCTGTAGGGGCACACGATATGTGCGGCGGCGGCGAGCTTTTCAGCCTCGGCCTTGTCCAGACCGGGGATGTGAACAGCCAGGGACACTTCGATGCCGAAGCCGGTGCCGTCTGCGCGCGGGCCGATACCGACCGTCGCCGTGACTTTGGCGTCTTCCGGAATCTTGACCTTCTGCTGGCCCGCGACAAATTTCAAAGCGCCCAGGAAGCAGGCGGAATAGCCGGCGGCAAAGAGCTGTTCCGGATTGGTGCCGGTGGCGCCGTCGCCGCCGAGTTCCTTCGGCACGGTCAGCGTAACGTCAAGAACGCCATTTTCGGAAACTGCATGGCCGGCGCGGCCACCGGTGGCGGAAGCTTTGGTCGTATAGAGAATAGGCATGTCATGTCTCCTTCGGTTTGGATGGCAATTATATATAACACGATTTAATCGCGCGCAATATGTATTTTTTGCAATTTGATTTTGCAAAGTGAATTTGTGACAATGGCGCCAACAAGAAAATGGCGGAGCAGCAATGACGGACAAGGCAGATGGGCGCACCATGATCCCGGATGAGGAAACGCGGCTTGAAAGGCAGCTTTGCTTTGCCGTTTACAGCGCCGCACATGCTTTCAACCGCGCCTACAAACCAATCCTCGATCGCGTCGGCCTCACCTATCCGCAATATCTCGTGATGCTCGTGCTGTGGGAAAAGGGCAGTCTTTCGGTCAAGATTATCGGCGAAAAGCTGGATCTCGACTCAGGGACGCTATCGCCTCTTTTGAAGCGATTGGAGCAGGCAGGTCTGATCGGCCGTGCACGCGACCCGAGGGACGAGCGTCAGGTGATCGTTTCGTTGACGGAAAAGGGGACCGGCATGCAATGCCAGGTCGGCAGCATTATGGATGCCATCGGCCAAGCCACCGGCTGCGACATGATCGAGATAGCCCATTTGCGCAACCAGTTGCAGCGGTTGAAGGCCAATCTGGCCGCCGAGTGAAACCAAGCCTGAGCGCCCTGCTCGGCGCGTAGACGCGGTCAGCAAAAATAAAAGGGCGCCACGTCCGGGCGCCCTGCTACTTCTCGGTGATGCGCTCCTACGACGTCACCAGAATCGGCGCACGTTCGGGCACGCGATCATAGAGATCGATAACATCCTGGTTCAGCAGGCGGACGCAGCCGGAAGAAACGGCCTTGCCGATGGAACGCCAGTCCGGATTGCCGTGCAGACGGTAAAGCGAATCCTGCTTATCCTCGAAAATGTAGAGAGCGCGGGCGCCAAGCGGGTTCTTCAGGCCCGGATCCATGCCGCCATTGGCGATGGAGAACTTGACGAGCTCCGGCTGGCGGGCGACCATTTCATCCGGCGGGTTCCAGCGCGGCCACTTCTTGCGCCATTGGATAACGCCACGGCCCTGCCAGGCAAAGCCCTCGCGACCGACGCCGATGCCGTAACGCATGGCCGTGCCGCCTTGCTCGGTAACGTAGAGCATGCGCTGCGTCGTGTTGACCACCACCGTACCCGGCGCCTCACCCGTGGGATCGACGACGCGCTGACGATAGAAGCGCTGGTCGATCTGCTGATAGGGAACCGGCGGAACATGGAAGCCGCCATCGTCGAGCGCCGCGTAGATTACGGCCGGATCCGGCTGCTCGCCATCATAGCTGGAAAACCAGGTCCGGAAGGGTCTGGGCGAGCCGGTATATTGCACCGGGCTGACAACGGTACCGTTGTCGACCGTGGAGGCACAGCCGGCAAGCGTCGAGACGGCGCCAATGCCGGCAAAGGCGAGGAAATTTCGTCGGGATAGAGATGAAGGAAAGCTCATGTCGACAGCATAGTTCCTGTTGAAGAGGAAGCGAGAACCCGCAACGCATAAGCTGATTCGGCTCCCCGAAAGGTTTGCAGAGACAGAGGTAAAATTAAAGAGCGCAGTTGGACCCGGCTATCGCACTTATGCAACATCACGAAAATTTGTGATGGAATGCCCCTACAAAACGACGATTTCCGTCCTCGCGGGCACTCGGTTGTACAGATCAATCACGTCCTGATTGAGCATACGCACGCAGCCGGACGACGCCGCCCTGCCGATCGACTGCCAATCCGGCGTGCCGTGGACGCGATAAAGCGTATCCCTGCCGTTTTGAAAGATGTAGAGCGCGCGGGCGCCGAGCGGATTGGTCGGCCCCGGATTCATGCCACCGCGTTCGGCGGACAATGGCTTCATCTGCGGTTCGCGGGCGACCATTTCCGCCGGCGGCGTCCAGCGCGGCCATTTCTGCTTCCATTGAATCACGCCCCTGCCATGCCAGGCATAGCCGGCCGCGCCGAGACCGACGCCGTAGCGCATGGCCTTGCCGCCCGGCTCGACGTAATAGAGAAAGTGCTCCCTGGTATCGACGATGATGGTGCCCGGCCGTTCGTTGGTCTTGTAATCCACTTCCTGGCGCAGGAAGCGCGGATCGATGCGCTTGTAGGGGATGGCCGGCAGCGTGAAGTCGTCTTCGCTCTTCTGCGCATACATCGCCTGGTGCACCGGATTGAAGGTCGGCAAGCCATAGGTCTGATGGAACTGCGTGCGGAAGAGATCGCGCGATTTCGGCACGGGCTGCACCGGCAGACGCTGCACCCTTTGCGGGTCGATACCTTCCGGCCGATAGAAGATCGGCGAGGTTTCCTGCACGAACCGATCCGGATCGGTCGCACCGGTATCGGGGATGATGCTGCAGGCGGACAAGGTCGCCAAAGCGGCAGCAGCAAGAAGGTGACGGGAAGCGGGCAGCAGATCGGCCATCATCGGAAACCAGTTGGAACACATGTCGGGTCGGCGACATGATGACCGGCGCGGCTGGAGCGAAGCTGGCGTCGATGGCGAAGATATTGCTCTGATTGGCCAAACGCATGCTTTCCGTCGTGGCATTAGACCTTGCGAGACAGAGGATGGCCGTAGCCGCCAGTCTGACGCCCGGCTAGACCGCCACGCTCTGGAAAAACCGGATGCTCTCCTCGATCTCGCCCGGCAGGGCCGAATTATGGCTGCCCGGCACCGTCGCCATATCCATCTTCACGCCAGCAGCTGTCGCCCGTTTGGCGAGCAGGGCCATGCGCGATTCGAAATGAGCCTCCTCGGTGCCGTGAAACAGCTTTATCGGGCATCGGAAGCTGTGCGCATAGCACAGCGGCGAGCGCATCTGGAATTCGCGCGGGTTCCTGGTGTTGAAACGGATATCCTGCGGATAGCGGCGGAAGAAGGCATAGGCGTCCGGATTGCCAGATATCGGCGCGGCTGCACGGAACCGCTTGGTCGACATGGCGGTCAGCATGGCCAGCGTACCGCCGATGCTATGTCCTGCCAGAAACATGCGCTGCGGGTCGACGCCGGGCAGGTGCCTCAGCCGATTGGATGCCGCCAGAACATCGGCAACCTCATCATAAAAACCGGAGAAATTGCCCTTCTGACCGTTTTCGCCCCTCATCGAGGGGATCATGACAACATAGCCTGCTTCGACATAGGGCTTCATCAGCTGCCAATGTCCCTGGCCGATGGCGTTGCCGCCATGCAGGAAGATGACGGCCGGTTTCAGCGTGCGTTCGCGCGTATGTTTAGAGACCCAGGCGACGAGTTCCAGTTCACCGCCAAGGCCGCTGCGATAGAAAAGCTGATCGGCGGTGGGTGGTGTCGCGAGCGGCTCGTAAATGTCGGGAGCCGGCCCCTTGCTCAGCAGGTCTGTCCGAAACAGACGGCGCTCCTTGCTGTAGTTGCCCGACAGCAGTGGCGGCGCATCCTCGGCCTTTTCCTCCGCCACGGCGTTCTTGCTATCGGCGGGCTTGCTCCCAGCCGTGCTATCATCGGCTGATCTAACGCTGTTCGGCGCGAAAAGCGCCGCAGCAAGGCCGACAAGGACGCCGCGGCGATTAGGACGGAAAGTGCTGTCGTCAGACGTGGTCATAGGCTCAGTCCAGATATCCCGGCGCAGCTTGAGTCTGCACAGGTTGCAAGGCAAGGCCAACTCACATTGTGGTGAGGATTCGCCCTACCTTATTCATCAACAGTGGGAGCCTTCGCGTCAATCAGCGCGATTAAACTTTCCAGTCGATCGGCCTCGTAAGGCGGCTTGTCGGCTCGAAGCCGCGCGATGCGGGGAAAGCGCATGGCCACGCCGGATTTATGGCGGGTGGAGCGGTTGATGCCCTCGAAGGCTACTTCCAGCACAAAGCCGAAATCGCGATCGGCGCGCACGGCCCTCACTGGGCCGAAACGATCGACCGTGTTGTTGCGCACGAACTTGTCGAGCACCTCCAGCTCGGCATCGGTGAAGCCGAAATAGGCCTTACCGACTGGCACGAGCTGCTCACCCTCCGGCGTCGTCGCCCAGACGCCAAAGGTGAAATCGGAATAGTAGCTGGATCGCTTGCCGTGACCGCGCTGCGCATACATCAGCACGGCATCGACATTGTAGGGATCGCGCTTCCACTTGAACCATGGTCCCTTGGCCCGACCGGCAAGATAGGCGCTGTCTCTGCGCTTGATCATCACCCCCTCGATCACCGGATCGGGCGGCGAGGATCGCAGTCGGTCCAGCTCCTCCCAAGAGGTGAAATCGACGAGAGGCGAGAGGTCGAAGCGGTCATGGGGTGCTGCCTCGACAATCTCCGTCAGCCGCGCGCGCCGATCGAGGAAGCCGCGAGCGCGCACATCCTTCGCACCATCGAACAGAAGATCATAGGCGCGGATGAAAGCCGGGAATTCCTCCAGCATCTTTGACGTCACGGTCTTGCGGTTGAGGCGCTGCTGCAGATCGGAAAAGCTGCGCGTCGGGCTGTTGGAGCGGACCGTGCCGCCGATCAGCAGCTCGCCATCCATGACGCCCTCGAAGCTCATCGCATCGACGATGTCGGGAAAGGCGCCGCAGATATCGTCGCCCGAACGGGAATAGAGCTTGCTTGTGGCGCCGGAGCGCGAAAGCTGGACACGGATGCCATCCCACTTCCATTCGGCGGCAAAATCGGTTGGGTCGAGCCCATCGAGATCGCCGGGTTCGACGGGATTGGCGAGCATGACGGAATGGAAGATCGCCGGCGTCGCCAAGATCGGCCGCTCGCCCTTGCCCTCCAGCCAGTGGAACAGGCTTTCATAGGGCGGCTGCAGGCCGTGCCACAGCGTTTCGATCTCGGTCACATCCTTGCCGCCGAGCTCGGCCAGCGCCTGTTTGGCAAGCCGAGCCGAGACGCCGATGCGCAGCGCACCGGTCGCAAGCTTCAGGAAGGCGAAGCGGCCCGACGTATCCAGCCGGTCCAGCAGGTCGCGGACGAAGCTGCGCACCTCGGTCCGCCCGAGCGCATTCATGCGGCGCACGACCTCACCGAGCTTTGGCTGTTCGCCGGCAGGGCGCTCAATGTCGCTTTCCTTGTCCCAAACCAGCGAGATCGTTTCGGCAAGATCGCCGACATAATCATAGGAATAACGGAACAGCACCTCGTCCATGCGCTCGAGAACAAGTTCTCGCAGCATGGCGGGCTTGACGTTGCGTACCTCGAGCGTACCGGCGATGGCGGCCAGACCATAGCCGCGATCGGGATCGGGCGTATCGCGAAAATAGTCGGTCAGCAGCTTCAGCTTGCCGTTGCGGCTCGGCGTCAGCACCAGGCGGTCGAGAAGGTCGGCAAAGGCTTTCATCAATCGCCCTCGTCTTCATAGCCGATGAGATGCAGCGGCTTGGCGGCGATGCCCTGCAGCTCGCACCAGCGCACCAGTGCCTCCTCGCGGCCATGGGTGACCCAGACCTCGCCCGGCTTCAGATCGGAGATCGTCTCGGTCAGCTCGGGCCAGTCGCAATGGTCCGATATGACCAGCGGCAACTCGACGCCAAGCTGCTTGGCGCGCTGGCGCACTATCATCCAGCCCGACGCAAAGGCCGGCAGCGGATCGTGAAAACGTCTCGCCCAGCGGTCCTGGAATGCGGAGGGCGGGCCGACGACGACCGCGCCGTGGAAGATCGATTGATCCCGGCTTTCGATCGTTGCCGGAAGCAACTCGCCGAGCGCGATGTCCTGACTGACATAGTAGTCGCATAGGGTTTGCAGCGCGCCATGAATATAGATCGGCGCGTCATAGCCGGCATCGCGCAGCAGACGGATGACACGCTGGGCCTTGCCGAGCGCATAGGCGCCGACCAGGTGAGTCCGCTCCGGGAATTGGCGCAGCGACGCCAGAAATTTCTGCGTCTCGGCCATGGGATCGGGATGATGAAACACCGGCAAGCCGAAGGTGGCCTCGGTGATGAACACGTCGCAGGGAACTGGCACATAAGGTTCACAGGTCGGGTCCGGCCGGCGCTTGTAATCGCCGGAAACGACGATGCGCAGCCCATCCTTTTCCACGGCGATCTGCGCCGAGCCCAGCACATGGCCCGCAGGGTGGAACTGCACCTTGACGCCGTTGATCGTCACTTCCTCACCGAAGGCAGCCGCCTGTTCGGACCCAGTGAAACCGTCGCCGTAGCGGATGCGCATGATGTCGAGCGTCTGGCGCGTGGCGAGCACATGGGAGTGGCCGGAGCGGGCGTGGTCGGAATGACCATGGGTGACGAGCGCCCGCTCGACCGGCCGCACCGGATCGATGTAGAAGCCGCCGATCGGGCAGAACAATCCTTCAGGCGCGGGATAAAGCAGCTGGTCAGGTCTCATGACTTAGGAGGATAGCGCTATTTGCACGATTATGTAGCGATGCGATCCGCTTTTTGAGCGAATCCGCGTTCGGGTTGTCTATCAGGCAGATCGAAGACGAGCACATCCTCGCTATAGGGTTTGGCTTTCGCCACAACGACACCGTTCGGATCGACGATGGCGCTGCTGCCATAGCTCACCCAGCCGTCGTCGTTGCTGCCGACCACATCCGATGCCATCACCCAGCATCCCGTGTGCCTGGCGCATATCTGCAGGCTCGATATGCCTGGCTTGTGCCACCTCTCCACCTTGTGGGGCCTGAGCATCAGATTGATGGGATTGCAGATGAGGCCGGCGCCCTTTCGGGCGAGACGCCTTGAGGTATAGGGATATCTCAGATCGGCGCAGATATTGATGCCGAAGCGCCAATGCCCTTCCTCCCAGACAGGAAAATCCTTCCCGGGCGTACAGCCCTTTTCAAGCGGATGGGCCTTGGCATAGACCCCGACTATCCGGCCTGCCTTGGCGACCATGGCACTATTGTAGAGCGCATCGCCCCTCTTTTCGAAAAAACCGACGATCGCAGTCGTCTTCCCGGAGGCGAAGCGGCCGACAAGGGCGTTCAACCTGATATCGTCGAGAGAAAGCGCGCGGCTCTTGGCTGTGGCCTTGTTATAGCTATGCCCCTGCAGGTAACATTCGGGAAAAAGGGCGAGATCGACGCCCTGCGCTTCGGCCCAGGCCAGATCGTGCGCCAAGACCTCGGCCGTCTGCTCGACGGCATCGAAAAGTGCCAGACGTTGAAAAGTCGCGATCCGCATGCGGCAGAACTAGCATAGGTGGTGAGTCGCCCCTAGCACCAACCGACTGAACTGCGATCGCCATCCGCGCCGGATTGGTCAAGGAAGGATGGAACCTATCGCTCGTCCGGCAGCGCCAAATGCCTGCGAACAGTGGCTTGATATCCCAGGCGTGCCAAAACGAGACAAATTTGACTGGCACGATTTCTGCTTCACGCACAGCGTTTCAGGAGCCTGCAATGATCCAGCGCCGTGCCTTCCTCGCTTCTCTGGCTGCTTCGGCCACCGCCGGCCTGTTTGCGCCCGGCATCTTCGCTGCGCCGCTTGCCAGAACTAGCGGGGCAGACTTGCGTGGCTCGATCGATGCCATCGCCTACAAGGCGACTCCAGGCACCAGCGATATGAAAAGCGGCAAGCTGCAGGCGTTGATCGACAATGCCGCGCGCAGCAACGTGCCGCTCTTCCTGCCACCCGGCAATTACACCGTGTCCAACCTGACGCTTCCGGACAATGCTCGGATTACCGGCGTACCCGGCGCCACACGCTTGATCTATGGCGGCGACGGCTATCTGATGAATGCCGACAAGGCCAAGCGCATCGAGCTTTCCGGGCTCGTTCTCGACGGCGGCAATCGCTGGCTGGCCGACTATGCCGGAGCCCTCCTGCAATTTGCAGGCGTCGGTGATGTACGGATCGACAATTGCGAGATCGCCGGCAGCCGCAAGCACGCGCTGCAACTGGAGCGCTGCGGCGGCCGGATCGAACGCAGCCGCATTTCCGGTGCAGCCGAGGCCGGCATCTACTCCGTCCAATCCACCGGATTGCAGGTGACAGGCAACAGCATCGAGGATTGCGGCAATGGCGGCGTCCTCATCCATCGCTGGGATAAGGCGGAGGACGGCAGCAGCGTCACCGACAACCGCATAGCCCGCATCCGCGCAAATGGCGGCGGCACCGGCCAGAACGGCAACGGCATCAATGTCTTCCGCGCCGACGGCGTGCAGGTGTCCGGCAACCGCATCACCGATTGCGCCTTCACCGCGATCCGCGCGAATTCGGCATCGAATGTGCAGATCTCGGGCAACCAGTGCCTGCACTCCGGCGAGACGGCGATCTACTGCGAATTCGAATTCGAAGGCGCCGTCATCAACAACAACCTGATCGATGTCGCCACGAACGGCATTGCCGTCACCAATTTCGACAAGGGCGGCCGGCTCGCAAGCGTCACCGGCAATGTCATCCGCAACCTGTCGACAACAGCCCCCTATGCGCAGGAGGGTGGGTTCGGCATCGGCATTTCCGCGGAGGCCGATACGCTGATTTCCGACAACGTCATCGAGAACGCGCCGCTCTGCGGCCTGAAACTCGGCTGGGGACCTTATCTTCGTAATGTCGTCGCCACCGGCAATATCGTCCGACATGCCGGCATCGGCTGCATAGTATCGGTGGCGGATGGCGCGGGCTCTGCCGTCATTTCAAGCAATCTCTTTCAGGAGATGGAGAAAGGCGCGATCATGGGCTTTCGCTGGGACAAGCCCGCCTCCGGCGATCTCTCTGTTGGAAGCTCACAATTTCCGCAATTAACCGTGGCGAACAACAGAGTGATTTAAGCCCGCCGCCAGTTCGGCTGGCGCTTTTCGAAGAAGGCGGTGATGCCCTCTTTCGCCTCCTCGGTTTCCCATGCATCGGCCAATTGCTCGACGACGTCGTCGATCATGCCATCGGTGATCGGCCGGCCGACCGAGCGGGCCAGTGCCTTGGCGCGCGCCGCAGCCTGTGGAGATGCCGAAAGGAAATGGCGGATCTCGGCCTCGACAGCTTCATCTAGCGCCTCCTCGGCAACGACGCGGGACAGCAGGCCGGTGGCGTGCGCCTGCCACGCATCGATGATCTTGCCGGAAAGGAAGAGCGGACGAGCATTCGCCTCGCCGATACGGGCGACCACATAGGGGCTGATCGTGGCGGGGATGATGCCGAGGCGTACTTCCGTCAGGCCGAAACGGGCCGTCGATGCGGCAATGACCATGTCGCAGACGCTGAGGACGCCGATGCCGCCGCCGAAGGCATTGCCCTGGACACGGGCAATCAAAGGCTTGGGCAGCTCGTTCAGCGCCTTGAACAGCATGGCAAGCCGGCGCGCCTCGACCATGCGCCCCGCACGCGTCGCATCGAACTGCGCGCGCATCCAGCCGAGATCGCCGCCCGCACAAAAGCTAGCACCCTCGCCGGTGAGCACGACGACACGGACCGTCTTGTCATTGCCAAGATCGCGGACTGCCGAGGTCAAGGCATCGATCATCTCGGCCGAGAGAGCATTGTGCTTATCCGGGCGCGCCAGCGTAAGGCTGGCAACGCCGCGTTCATCGGTTGCGATATGGATTGTTTGCGACGTCATGAAGCACTCCTGAGGCTGCGGGCAAAGGCGGCGGCACGGGCGAGCTTCTTTTCATCAAGGCCTGTGTCGTAGCCATGTGCCGCCAAATAGTCGTGCACCGCGACGGTATCGACATTGCCCTTCGCGCCGGGGGCGAAAGGGCAGCCGCCGAGACCGCCGGCGGCGGCATCGAACACGCGCAAGCCGCGATCGAGGGCAACGGCGATATTATCGAGCGCCCGGCCGGACGTGTCGTGAAAATGTCCGGCAAGAGCCGAAACCGGAAGTTCGCCCAGAACCGCTGCAAGCATCCGATCCACGGCCTCCGGCGTGCCCCTGCCGATCGTGTCACCGAGACTGATCTCATAGCAGCCGAGCGCCCGCAGCTGCCAGGCGACATCAACGACATTCTTCGGCAGCACGGCACCTTCATAAGGGCATTCGACGACGCAACTGGCATAGCCGCGTAACGGGACGCCGCGATCGCGGCTTGCAGCAGCCACCGGCCGGAAGCGCTCGATGCTTTCGGCGATCGAACAGTTGATATTGCGCTGCGAGAATGTTTCCGAGGCCGACGCAAAGATCGCCACCTCATCGGCACCGGCCACAATTGCCGCTTCGAAGCCCTGCATGTTGGGCGCCAGTGCTGCGTAGCGGACGCCAGGCCTGCGTTCTATCCCGGCCATGACGGCGGCGGCGTCGGCAAGTTGCGGCACCCATTTCGGACTGACGAAGCTGGTGACTTCGATGCGGGTGAAGCCGCAGTCGGAGAGCAGATTGACCAGCTCGATCTTGCGTGCGGTATCGATCGGCTGCTTTTCGTTCTGCAGGCCGTCGCGCGGGGCCATCTCGACGATGGTCACCTGATTGGAGCGTTCACCACTCATGCCGCATCCTCCGGGCGGAGTGCCAGAAGCACGGCGCTCTCGCTGGTCTGGTCTCCTTCGCCGACGTTCAAGCTCTCGACGATGCCATCACGCATCGCCGTCAGCGTCAGTTCCATCTTCATGGCCTCCATGACGATCAGCGCCTGCCCCTTTGCCACCGTGTCGCCCTCGCGGACGCGGACGATCTTGACGAGGCCGGGCATCGGGGCGATCAGCCTGTCGCCGCCGGCCGCCGCCTCTTCTCCGCCATCGAGCGGATCGTGACGATGGAAGTGGTGCGTATGCCCATCCATGAACAGCGTCGTGCTATTCGATGCTTCGAAGATGGTGACGCTCGACTGGCGGCCATCGATCTCGACGCGACGAGCCCCGTCTTCTGCCGGCAAAAGCCGAACCGGAATGGCGTGATCCTTGAGCGCGACGCTGAAAAGCGCCCTTCCCTTTGCGGCCACGCGGCAATGTATGTGCCCGCCGCCGAAATGCAGCGTGACGGGACGGCTCAATTCGCCCCAAAGCTGCCATGCACCAAGCGAAAGCCAGGGATTGCTTTCATCGGGCTGAGCGAAACCGCCAGCCTCGACGATCGCGGCAACGGCAAGCGCTGCATCGTCAGGCTGTTGCGCCGAGGTCAGCGCCTCCATGTCCCGGTCGATCAGCCCGGTGTCCGGATGGCCGGCGGTAAAATCCGGCTGGCGGCTGAGACGGATGAGGAAATCGAGATTGGTGGTGGTTTCGGCAACCTGCGTCTGCTCCAACCCGCGCGTGAGCTTGGCAAGGGCGGCCGCTCGATCCGGCGCATGCACCGTCAGCTTGGCAATCAACGGATCGTAGTGCGGGGTGATGGTGTCGCCCTCGCGCACGCCGGCATCGATGCGGACATCGCCTTCGGGAAAGCGCAAGTGCGAGAGGGTGCCGGTTGCCGGCAGGAAGCCGCGCGAGGGGTCTTCCGCATAGATGCGCGCCTCGAGGGCCCAGCCGTTTATGGTGAGTTCATCTTGCCTCTTCGGCAGCGGTTCGCCACTTGCAACGCGCAATTGCCACTCGACAAGATCGACGCCCGCGATCGCCTCGGTGACAGGATGCTCGACCTGCAACCGTGTGTTCATTTCCATGAAGAAGAAGCGATCCGGCGACAGGCCGTCTGAGATATCGACGATGAATTCGACCGTGCCAGCGCCGCGATAATCGATGGCGCGGGCGGCGCGAACCGCCGCTTCCCCCATGGCGCTACGCATCTCTTCCGTCATGCCAGGCGCCGGTGCCTCCTCGATCACCTTCTGGTGCCGGCGCTGCAGCGAGCAATCGCGCTCGAAGAGATGCACGGCATTGCCATTGATATCGCCGAAGACCTGGATCTCGATGTGGCGTGGCTTGATCAGGTATTTCTCGATCAGCACGGCATCGTCGCCGAAAGCGGATTTCGCCTCGCGCTTCGCCGCCTCCAGCGAGGCTGCAAAATCCTCCGGCCGGTCGACCCGGCGCATACCCTTGCCGCCACCGCCCGCCCGCGCCTTGATGAGGACAGGAAAGCCGATGCCATCGGCCTGCTCGGCAAGAAGGCCGGCCTCCTGCCCATCGCCGTGATAGCCGGGGACGACAGGCACGCCGGCCCGCTCCATCAGCGCCTTGGCGGCGTCCTTGAGCCCCATGGCCCGGATCGAGGCCGGCGGCGGGCCGATGAAGACCAAGCCTGCGGCCTCGACAGCTTCGGCAAAGTCCGCGTTTTCGGAGAGAAAACCGTAGCCGGGATGGATGGCTTCCGCACCTGTGCGCTGAGCCGCCGCAATGATCTTCTGCTTCGAAAGATAGCTGTCGCTCGCAGCAGCCGGGCCGATGTGAACGGCCTCGTCGGCCAGTGCCACGTGCAGGGCATCCCGATCGGCATCGGAATAGACGGCGACCGTGCGGATACCCAGGCGCCTTGCGGTGTGGATGACCCGGCAGGCGATTTCGCCGCGATTGGCGATCAGTATCTTCGAGAACATCGGCAAACCCTATTGCGCGGCAATGACTTCGACTTCGAGCAGCCAGGCGGTGTCGAAAATACCGGCGATCACGACCGTCATGGCCGGCGTGAGCGGGCCTAGATATTCGGCGCGGATCTCGCGGTTTTCCATCGTGTGGTGCCGGTCGGCGAGAAAGGTGGTGACCTTGACGATATCATCCTTGGTCATACCGGCCGCTTTGAGCTGGGCATCGACATTCAGCCAGGCTTGCCGAGCCTGCGCCTTGAACCCCTCAGGCAGCGTATCGTCCGACGTCATCGGGATCTGGCCGCTGACAAACAGCAATCGCTCGAAATTTTCGAGCTTTACGGCCTGCGCATAGCCGCCGCGCGGCTGCGGCGCATTCTTGGCATTGATGGCATCGCGTTTCATTTCCATCTCCTCACATCCTGAACAGACCGAAGCGTGTGTCTTCGATCGGCGCGTTGAGTGCTGCTGAAAGCGACAGAGCCAGCACGTCGCGGCTCTTGCGCGGATCGATGATGCCATCGTCCCAGAGGCGGGCCGAGGCGTAGAGCGGATGGCTCTGGGTTTCGAACATTTTGAGCGTCGGCGCCTTGAAGGCGGCCTCCTCCTCCTTCGTCCAGGGCTTGCCGGCGCGGGCCAGCGCCTCGCCGCGCACCGTGGCGAGCACGCCCGCTGCCTGCTCCCCGCCCATGACCGAGATGCGGCTGTTGGGCCAGGTCCAGAGGAAGCGCGGCGAATAGGCGCGGCCGGCCATGCCGTAATTGCCGGCACCGAAGGAGCCACCGATCAACATGGTGACCTTCGGAACCTTGGTCGTCGCAACGGCCGTCACCAGCTTCGCACCGTTCTTGGCTATACCCTCAGTCTCGTATTTCCGGCCAACCATGAAACCGGTGATGTTCTGCAGGAAGACGAGCGGAATTTTGCGCTGCGAGCAAAGTTCGACGAAATGCGCGCCTTTCAGCGCCGACTCCGAGAAGAGCACGCCGTTATTGGCGATGATGCCAACGGGAATGCCGTGGATATGGGCGAAGCCGCAGACCAGCGTCGTGCCGTAGCGCGCCTTGAATTCATCGAGGCGGGAGCCGTCCACCATGCGGGCTATGACTTCGCGCACATCATAGGGCGTGCGCAGGTCGGAAGGAACGATGCCGAGGATTTCTTCGGGATCGTAGAGCGGCGCCTCCGGCGTGCGAAACTCGACGCCGTCAGGCTTGCGGCGATTGAGATTGGCGACCACCTGCCGGGCGAGCGCAAGCGCATGGGCATCGTCGCGCGCCAGATGATCGGCGACGCCGGAAAGGCGCGTATGGACATCGCCGCCGCCGAGATCCTCGGCCGAGACCACCTCCCCCGTCGCCGCCTTGACGAGCGGCGGACCGGCGAGAAAGATCGTCCCCTGCTTCTCGACGATGATGGTTTCGTCGGACATAGCAGGCACATAGGCGCCGCCTGCCGTGCAGGAGCCCATGACGACGGCAATCTGCGGAATGCCGGCGGCCGACATATTGGCCTGATTGTAGAAGATGCGGCCGAAATGATCGCGATCCGGAAAGACTTCGTCCTGGTTCGGCAGGTTGGCGCCACCGGAATCGACGAGATAGATGCAAGGGAGATTGTTCTCCGCGGCGATCTCCTGCGCGCGAAGATGCTTCTTCACCGTGATCGGATAGTAGGTGCCGCCTTTGACCGTGGCATCGTTGCAGACGATCATGCAGTCACGGCCCGAAACGCGGCCGATGCCGGCGATCAGGCCGGCGCCCGGGGCCTCATCGCTATGCATTCCATGGGCGGCCGTCGCGCCGATCTCCAGAAACGGCGTGGCGGGATCGATCAAGCCGGCGACGCGATCGCGCGGCAGCATCTTGCCGCGGCTCACATGCCGCTCGCGCGCCTGCGCTCCGCCGCCTTCCGCCGCCTTCGACGCCGCAGCCTCGGCGACCCCGATCGCCTCCAGCAACGCCGCACGATTGTCGCGGAAGCGATCGGAATGCGTCGATATCTCTGATTTCAGGACGGTCATGCGGCCTCACTCGATCGAGTAAAATGGAATTCGAAATCAGGCCGTTTCGCCGAACAACTCGCGGCCGATCAGCATGCGCCGGATTTCGGACGTGCCAGCGCCGATCTCGTAGAGCTTGGCGTCGCGCAGCAGACGTCCGGCGGGATAATCGTTGGTATAGCCATTGCCACCGAGCGCCTGGATGCATTCGAGCGCCAGCGCCGTCGCCTTCTCGGCGGAATAGAGAATGCAGCCGGCGGCATCCTTGCGGGTCGTTTCGCCGCGATCGCAGGCGGCTGCGACCGCATAGACATAGGCGCGCGCGGCATTCATGGTGACATACATGTCGGCAAGCTTACCCTGCATGAGCTGGAATTCGCCGATCGACTGGCCGAACTGCCTGCGCTCATGCATGTAGGGCAGCACCACATCCATGCAGGCGGCCATGATGCCGACGGGACCGCCCGACAGCACGACGCGCTCATAGTCGAGGCCCGACATCAGCACACGCACGCCGCCATCGACTTGGCCCAGAACATTTTCCTCCGGCACTTCGCAATCGACGAAGATCAGTTCCGACGTGTGGGAGCCGCGCATGCCAAGCTTGTCGAGCTTCTGGCCGACGGAGAAGCCGGGGAAGCCCTTTTCGACGAGAAAGGCGGTGATCCCTCGCGGGCCGGCATCGGGCGAAGTCTTGGCGTAGACGACGAGGACATCGGCGTCCGGCCCATTGGTGATCCACATCTTGCTGCCGTTCAGCACATAATGATGGCCGCGCTTTTCGGCTTGGAGTTTCATGGAGACGACATCCGAGCCGGCGCCCGGTTCCGACATGGCCAAGGCGCCGACATGCTCGCCGGAGATCAGCTTCGGAAGATAGCGCTCCTTCTGCGCGGTCGTGCCGTTGCGATGGATCTGGTTGACGCAAAGGTTGGAATGGGCGCCATAGCTGAGGCCGACGGAAGCCGAAGCGCGGCTGATCTCTTCCATGACAACCGTGTGGGCGAGATAACCGAGGCCGGCGCCGCCAAAGGCCTCATCGACGGTGACCCCGAGCAAGCCGAGATCGCCCATCTCCTTCCAGAGATGCATCGGGAAGCCATTGTTGCGATCGATCTCATCGGCGATCGGCGCGATGCGGTGGTTGGCAAAACGGCGCACCTGCTCGCGCAGCGCATCGATGTCCTCCCCAAGCGCGAAGTTCAATCCCCCTGCAAACATCCGGCTTCTCCTCCCGACCGTCGCAAACGTCCGATCCTTGTGAACGTATATCTCTTTATGCCCGCTTCAAGCGCCCGCCTTAGCCGTCATGCGGCATTGGCCGGCACTTGCTGCTTCTCCCGTGGCGTCTCATAGGCCTTCATCTTGTCCGCGATCTTCGCCATGATCTTGCGGATCGCCTCTTCCTTGACCGGGCCGAACCCTCTTATCTCGTCAAACAACGATAGGAGGACAAGGGCCTCGGCTTCGTTGTCGTGGCGCAGACCTGCAAGTACACGCCCGGCAATCCCTTCGTATTCGGCAATCAGGCGGCGTTCCACCCGACGCTCCTCCATATAGCCGAAGGGATCGAAGACGGTGCCGCGCAGCCGCTTCATCGGCGCAAGGGCGCGCAGCAACGGCAGGATCCAGGCGCCGAATTCGCGCTTCTTCGGCCGGCCGTTCGGATCCTTCCCACCTAAGATCGGCGGGGCAAGATTGAAGGCCAGCTTGAAATCGCCCTCCATCTCCTCCCGCAGCTGTGCCTCGAAGGCAGGATCCGTCAGAAGACGGGCGACCTCGTATTCATCCTTATACGCCAGAACCCGCGCATAGGTGACGGCAACGGCAAAAGGCACCTTGTCCGAAAGCCGCTCCCTGATTGCCAAGGCATTGGCATGAGCCACGAAACGAGCATAGCGCTCGGCAAGCGCGCTGTCCTGATAGGCAGTCAGATGTGCCTTGCGATGCTTGATGAGGTCTTCCAGGCTCTTATCCGCCAGCGTCTTGGCGGCATCCGGCTCGGCGATCATGGCCTCCACGGCCTGCGGATCATGCGCCAGAAGCCGGCCCCAATGGAAAGCGGAAAGGCTCGCTTTGACCGCGACGCCGTTGAGCTCGATCGCCTTTTCGATCGCCTCCAACGACAGCGGCAGCAAGCCGCGCTGCCAGGCAAAGCCGGTGAGCAGGATGTTGGTCGACATGGCATCGCCGGTGACTTCGGTTGCCACATGGTTGAAATCGACGAAGACGGATTTGTCGCTGACCGTCTTGGCGATCGTGTCCTGAACCGAGCCGGCCTTGAAGTCGAAATCGCGATTACGCACGAAATCGGCAACCGGCATCAGGCCCGTGTTGACGATGGCAATGGTCCGCATCGATGAACAGAGTGTAATCGCGTCCTTGGAGGCGCCCACAACCTCATCCGCTGATAACAGCAGATCAGCACCGCCGTTGACGATGCGCGACGAGGTGACGTCGGCCTGATTGAGACCGATGCGCAGATGGCTCATGACGGCGCCGCCCTTCTGGGCAAGGCCGGCCATATCGAGGATCATCGGCACCTTGCCGTCGAGATGCGCAGCCATCTCGAGGATCGCGCCGATGGTCAGAATGCCGGTGCCGCCGATGCCGGCAATTGCGATGTTCCAGGGGCGATCGGCGATGACGGGAATTTCTGGCATCGGTGCTTCGATATCCGCATGTTCCAGAGCCTTCCGCTTGCGGCGCTTGCCGCCATGGACGGTGACGAAGGACGGGCAGAAGCCTTTGACGCAGGAGAAATCCTTGTTGCAGCTCGACTGGTTGATCTGGCGCTTGCGGCCGAATTCCGTCTCCAGCGGCTCGACGGAGATGCAATTGGATTGCACCGAGCAATCGCCGCAGCCCTCGCAGACCGCAGAATTGATGAAGACGCGCTTGGCCGGATCCTCCATCAAGCCTCGGCTGCGACGACGGCGCTTCTCGGCCGCGCAGGTCTGGACATAGACGATCGCCGAGCAGCCTTCGGTGTCGCGCAAGGTCAGCATCACCTGATCGATATGGTCGCGATGCAGCACCTTGACGCCGGGCGCCAGCTCGGAGGCGGTGTAAGCGTCGGGATTGTCCGACAGCAGGTAGATCGGTTTGACGCCCTCGTCATGCAACTGCTTCGTCACCAGTTGCGGCGTAAGGTGCCCGTCGATCTGCTGGCCGCCGGTCATGGCGACTGCATCGTTGTAGAGCAGCTTGTAGGTGACGTTGACCTTGGCGGCGACGGACTGGCGGACAGCGAGAATGCCGGAGTGGAAATAGGTGCCGTCGCCGAGATTGACGAACATGTGCTTTTCGTCGGTGTAACGGGCGATCGCCGTCCACGGCACGCCTTCGCCGCCCATCTGCGTGAAGGTCTCGGTGCTGCGGTCCATCCAGGTGACCATGTAGTGGCAACCAATACCAGCGGCGGCGCGGCTGCCTTCGGGAACGCGGGTGGAGGTATTGTGCGGACAGCCGGAGCAGAAGAACGGCGTGCGGTTCAGCGGCGCCACATGGCTGCGGCTGATCTGGCCGCGCTCGGCAAGATGAGCAAGCTTGGCCGCGATGCGGTCATGCAGACCCTGGTCGAGATCGAGCTTGACGATGCGGCCGGCGATGGCTCTTGCGACCGCGCCGACGGTCAGTGCCGAAGACAGGCTGAGATAGGGTTTGTCGTGCTCGTCGAACTTGCCAACGATGCGCGGGCGGACATCGGCGCGCCAATTGAACAGCTGCTGCTTGATCTGGTTTTCGATGATCTCGCGTCGCTCTTCGACGACAAGCACCTCATCCAGCCCTTCGGAGAAATGCCGAACTGCCTCCGGCTCCAGCGGCCAGGGCATCCGCACCTTGAGGATACGCAGGCCGATATCAGCCATCTCCCGTGGGCCAATCTCGAGTTCGCGCAGCGCCTGCAGCACGTCCTCATAGGCCTTGCCAGACGAGATGATGCCGAAGCGGGCATTGGGGACGTCATGCGTCACTTGGTCGACGCGATTGGCGCGGGCAAAGGCGATGGCAGCATAGGCTTTGTAGTTCTGCAGGCGATCGTCCTGGATCAGCGGCGGATCTGGCCAGCGCAGATTGAGGCCGCCGGGCGGCAATTCGAAATCACTCGGCAAGACAAATTGCCGCTTTTCGCCGGAGAGATCGACGGCTGCGGTCGTCTCGACCGTGTCGGCAATGAATTTCATGCCGACCCAGCAGCCGGAGTAGCGCGACATGGCGATGCCGAGCAGGCCGTATTCCAGAAACTCGTGGATGGATGAGGGATAGATGACCGGAATGAGCGCCGACATGAAATCATGGTCGGTCTGGTGCGGAATGGTCGAGGATTTGGCGGAGTGATCATCGCCGGCGAAACAGAGGACGCCGCCATGCCTGGAGGTGCCGGCCGCATTACCATGCTTCAGCACGTCGCCGGAGCGATCGACGCCGGGGCCCTTGCCATACCAGATGCCGAGCACGCCGTCCTTGCGGGCGCCGGGCGAAAGACCGACCTGCTGCGAGCCCCAGACGGCCGTTGCGGCAAGATCCTCGTTGATGCCGGGCTGAAAGGTGACGTCATGCGCATCGAGATAGGTCTGCGCTTTCAGAAGCTGCTGGTCGTAGCCGCCGAGCGGCGAGCCGCGGTAACCGGAAATGAAGGCTGCCGTGTTGAGACCGGCCGCCCGGTCGCGCCGCATCTGGGTCATGGGCAGCCGCACCAGCGCCTGCAGGCCGGTCATGAAAACGCGGCCGTCCTCTGCGGTATATTTGTCGTCTAGCGAAACGCCGGTCGCAAGCATCTGCTCTCCTCCCGAGATCGCAGTCACCGATTGCCCATATGCATTTCACCGGATGCCTCCTACCGCATCCGACGAAAGCCGTGATCGAACGGTAACATGCACCGACGCTAATTTCCGAACGAAGGCTAGGCCTCCGCAGCATGATTTGCAAAGATTTCGGCCGGTTGGCAGATGTTTTCGTGCTTACGGAGCAAGCTGCGCTGCCATCCATCACAAGCTTTCATAAGAGATATCAGCCGCAGGATCTTTTACTCGTCCGGCCCTCCCAATAATGTCGCGCCGACTCGAATCTGGGAGACCCACATGCTGACGATCTACGGTGTCTATCGCTCGCGCGCCTCGCGCAATTACTGGATGGCGGAGGAGCTCGGCATCGAGTTCAAATCCGTGCCCGTGATCCAGGCCGGCCGGCTTGCCAATCCGCTCGCCGTCGACGCGCCGATCAACACGATGTCGCCGGAGTTTCTGACGGTCAATCCGATGGGCATGATCCCCTGCATCAAGGATGGCGACCTCACGATGCATGAATCGCTTGCCATCAACCTCTACCTCGCGCGCAGATATGGCGGCCCGCTTGCCGGCAAGACGGTGGAAGAGGAAGGGCTGATGTCGATGTGGACCATGTGGGCAGCGACCGAAGTCGAACCCTACAGCGTCGCGCTCGTACGCATCTATGACAATGCGCAGGAAAGCAGCGAGCCCGGCAAGGCCGGGATCGCGGTCGCCTGCCGCTCACTGAAAAAGCCGCTCGACGTGCTGGAAAAGCACCTGCAAAATCAGGACTACCTCGTCGGGAACCGCTTTACCGCCGCCGACCTCAACCTCGCGGAAGTGCTGCGCTACGCCCAGACCGAGCAAGAATTGTTCGACGCTCGCCCGAAGATGAAGGCATGGATCGAACGCTGCCAGTCGCGTGCCGCCTACAAGGCCATGCAGGCGACGCGCGGCAAGGAGTCGGTCTGATATTGGTTATTGGAAGAGGCGCATGCTCTCTTCCATCTCCTCACGGATCCAAGTCTTGAAAGCGGTGACTTTCTTCGGCTCCCGCACGCCTTCGGCCGTAACGAAATAGTGGCCGAAGCCCGTTCTGGCGCGGATGCCGAAGGGATCGACGAGGCATTTCTGCTCCAGGGCATAGGCGGCCAGCGTCTGCCAGGCGAGCATCACACCCTGCCCCGCCATGGCGGCATCGAGGCAGAGCGATGCATCGTTGAAGATGTGCCGCTCTTCCATGCAATGGCCTGATAGGCCAGCCTTTTTCAGCCAGACCTCCCAGCCGAACATCGCATGTCCGTCGATCACCGCAGGGACTTTCAGCAGGTCTGCGGGCTCCCGGAGCGTGGCGGCGATCCGCGGCGTGACGACCGGGAAGACTTCCTGTGCCAGCAACAGCTCTGACTTGACATCCGGCCACTGCCCGCTGCCGACCCGAATACCGATATCGACGTCCGATGTCGCCGGATTGATCAGCCGTGTGGTGGCGTCGATGCGCAGGCGGATATCGGGGTGACGATTGGCAAAGCGATCGAGGCGATACACCAGCCAGCGGGCGGCAAAAACCGGGGCAACGGAAATGGTGAGAATATTCTCATCCTTATGCTGCGCGACCGCCACCGCTGCCGATAATGCCTTGAAACCCTCCTCCAGCCGGGCCAGCACCGCGGCACCGGCTTCCGTCATCATCATGCCCTTCGGCGTGCGCTCGAACAACGGCCGGCCCAATTGCGCCTCGGCCTTGATGACCTGCTGGCTGACCGCGCCGATCGTCACGCCGAGTTCATCCGCAGCAGCCTGCAGCGACCCCAGCCGCCCCACCGCTTCCACGGCTCGAAGGCCATTCAAATGCACGCTGTTGAGATTTCGCATATAGAATATCTATATCAGTATCTCGTCATTCTCAATTGAATAAAGCGAGAACCGGCGCGATTATTGCAGCATGGAATTGAAACCTGCCGCCGCCAGGCCGGCCGATGCCCTTATGGTTGCATCGATGCGGAGAAATCTCAGGAGGCATACCATGTCCATATTGAAGCTTTTCTTCAATGACTTGCAGGATGAAAATCGCAGGCAGGAAGACGATCCGCTGCAGCATCCGCTGCTCGCGGCCATGTCTCTCGAAGAACTCGCCGACCTGCCGCTCATGCCGGAAAACCTCGGCCGGCCTATGGACAAAAGAGCCGCTCAACCGGAAGAATGCACTTAGGAGAGACCCTACGCCTCTGGAGCGAACATGTCCTCAAACGTCGATATGGATGTCATCGCGGAACGACTGAACAGGCTCGTGATGCAAGCCCGGCTGCCGGAAGTCGAACCCGGCACACATTACGGCCTGCCGGCATTCAAGGTCGGCGGCAAGGCATTCGTGACGGTCAAGAACAACGAGACCATCGTGCTGTCGCTGCCGATCGACCGCAAGGAACAGCTGATGGAAATGGCGCCGGAGATCTATTTCCAGACGGATCACTATGTCGGCTGGCCTTCCCTGCCCCTGCGCATCACCGCGATTGGTGACGAAGAACTGCAGCGGCGTTTGATCGAGGCGTGGCGATACCGCGCCCCGAAAAAACTTCTGGCAACATTCGGCTGACGGGATCAGCCTGCTTCGACGGCAAGCGCCTTCTTGACGGCGGGGCGCTCGAGCATACGCGCATAATGGGCGCTCACCTTCGCGAACTGGTCGCGGTCAACATTGTCACCCGGCAGCCATTTCGCCATGGTGAAAAGATAGCCGTCTGCGACCGTATATTGCTCACCCATCACCCAGGGACCTTTCAGCATGTTGTCCTCGATCATGGCGAAGCTTTCCGTCATGGTCTGTGGAACCTTGGCTTTCATCGTCTCGATGGCTGCGGCATCGTCGGTCCAGCGATAGCCACGCCCCTTGTGCGAATGGTTCACATGAACGGTCGAGGCGATATAGCTGTTGAAGGCCTGCATCCGGGCAAACTCGAAGGGATCGTCGAGCGGTGCCAGCTTTGCGGCGGGCGCGATCTGGGCGACGTAAGCCAGAATCGCAATGTTTTCTGTAATGACGCCCTTGTCGGTGACCAGGGCCGGCACGCGGCCCTTCGGGTTGATGGCCAGATAGTCCGGCTGGCGCTGATCGCCATTGGCAAGATTGAGGCGCCGGGGCTCGTAGGTAAGGCCGGACTCTTCCAGGGCGATGAGGCTGGCGAGAGCGCAGCTTCCGGGCGCAAAATAGAATGTCAGCATGTTGCGTTCCTCGATTGGATCCCATCCGACGCTAAAGGCAACCGGGCCAATACGGAAGTGGCCGATGCTGATACCTTCTACAAAAGGTTTTGATCGGTCGGCAGACATGCCCATCCTCATGGGGTTGTGAGGATGGGCAACCTAGGTTCAGGCGCAGCCGGGTACGTCTTCCAGTCTGTACCAGACCGGAATGCCGCGCTCGCGGGCGATACGGACATCATTGTCGGCACCCTTGGAATCACCCGGCAATCTCAGAACGCCCTCACAAAGCTGCAGCAGGCGGCCGGCCGTCGGATGGAAGATCTCCTCGTAGAGATCGTCGCCGATGCTCTTGCCGCCGGCCGCGTGCCAGACCGGCAAGGCGACCCATTCGCCGATCATCGGCAGATGCCCGGCCTTGAACAAGGCATAGGACGGCTCCTCCAGGCGCTTGAGGTTCTCGGCCATCTTCTTCGGGTCGTCCGCGGTGCCGGAGCGATACGGGCCGGCAATCAAGATCAACATGTCATGTCTCCATTTTTCCTCCTGCTTCCTGCAGGAATTTGCACGAATATGCGCATATTTTCTTGAATGTCGAATCTATTTTGATAGAATCACGATATTTCATGAAATAACGTGCAGAGATCGACATGCTGACCAGCCAACGCAAAGCCCTCATCCTCGACAGATTGCGCCGGGACGGCCAAGTGATCGCCAAGGCTCTGGCCGACGATCTCAGCCTTTCCGAAGACACGATCCGCAGGGATCTGCGGGAGATGGCGGCGGAAAAGCTGCTGAAGCGCGTGCATGGCGGCGCATTGCCGCTTTCGCCCGATCTTCCCGATTTCTCGGCGCGTCAGGCGGTCTCATCGGAGGAGAAGCGCCGGCTTGGAGCCTTTGCGGCGGGGATGATCAAGTCGGGCCAGACCGCGTTTCTCGATGGCGGCACCACCAATGCCGAGATCGCCCGTCGTCTCCCGAAGGATCTTGCCGTCACCATCGTCACCCATAGCCCGACGATAACAGGCGAGCTGGAGCATCATCCCGTCGCCGAAGTCATCCTGATCGGCGGCAAGCTCTACAAGCATTCGATGGTGGCGACGGGGGCTGCCGCCATGGCGGCGATCGCATCCATAAGGGCCGATATCTTCTTTCTGGGCGTCACTGCCATCCACCCCGCCCACGGCTTTTCGACCGGCGATTTCGAGGAAGCCGCCATCAAGCGGCATATCGCGCAGTGCTCGGCGGAAACCTACGTACTGGCGACGGCTGAAAAGCTGGATGCCGCCTCCCCATGCCAGATTCTGCCGATCAAGGGCGTTTCCGGCCTGATCGTACCCTCCGATATTCCCGAGGAACGCCTGGCACCCTACCGCAATGCCGGCGTGCCGATTTTCCTGGCCTGACGCGCACATCGCATCCAACCCTTGGAAAAGAGATAGTTCGTCAGGATTTGCGCCGCCGTCATCATGATGCGGTCGAAGATTGATCCTATGCCGACCGGACATCGGCATGCCTTGCGGTCATTGCCGATCAAGTCTACCTCAATATCGCGCAGAGGTTACGATCGCCCATGAACGAACGCCGCATTCACCAGATTTTCGAAATCAGCATCCTGCTGAAGGGTGCCCATGCCTTGATCGAGTGCATCGGCGGCCTCATCCTGGCGCTCGTCAGCACCCAATCCATCCTTCGCCTGGTGAACTGGATCGTGCAGCCCGAGTTGCTCAACGATCCCAAGGACTTCGTCGCGAGCCATCTGCATGCCTGGGTGCAGGATTTCTCCGTCGGCACCAAGAATTTCTATGCCTATTATCTCTTGAGCCACGGGCTCGTGAAGGTGCTGCTCGTCATCGGCCTGCTCAGGGGCAAGATGTGGGCCTATCCGGCATCGCTGGTCGCCTTGGCGCTGTTCATCGTCTACCAGCTTTACCGCTTCACCGACACGCACGGCATCGGGCTCATCATCCTGACCGTTTTCGACCTGTTCGTCATGGTTCTCATCTGGCACGAATACAGGATCGTCCGGCAGCATGTGCCGGTACGACAAGCCAGAGGTCGGACCCAAGAGTAGGGCTTATGCCGTCAGGACCGAGGCCGGCCTGATATCGCCGACATGGATGCCGTTCCAGTTCCTGAAGGATTTGTTGGCCATCGCCGTCAGGCCGGCATGGACCGCACCATCCTTCTCGAAGAAGCGCGCAAGCGTCGCCGCCACCGTGATTTCCGCCGCGCGGCCGGTGCCATCATCGCATTTGATCGCGATGGCGATGCCCTGCTCGGGGATCGCGGCACAAAAGACGCCTTCGGCACCGGTCTTGGCGAAGATGCGGCCGGGAGCGACCTGCATCAGCTTGGTGCAGGCGCGGTCGGTGCCGGCCACGTAGAAGGGTTCGGCCATGCAGGCTTCGAACAGCCGGCGCGACGCCTTGGCGCGCAGCGGCTCGAGGCCAACGCCGGTCGCCATCCTGGCAAAGCCGTGCGCCAGTCCCTTGAGCGGCACCGCATAGGTCGGGATCGAGCAGCCATCCGTGCCGCAATTGTCATGGGCGAGAACAGCGCCGGTCAGGCTCTGCATGGTGTCGCGGATCTGCTGCTGCAGCGGATGATCGTAGCCGACATAGCCCTTGGGATCTATGTCCTGATGGCAGCAGGCGCAGACGAAGCCCGCGTGCTTGCCCGAGCAGTTGTTGTGCAGCGCCGTCGGCTTGTCGATCGTGCGGGCCTGATGGATGAGGGTCTTCTGATCGGAAGACCAGTGCGCGCCGCATTCGAGCGTGCCGACATCGCGGCCGGCACGCGCCAGCATGGAGGCCGCGAGCGCGACATGCTCGTCCTCGCCATTATGGGAGGCACAGGCGAGCGCCAGTTCCTTGTTGCCAAAGCCATAGGTGTCTGCGGCGCCGCTTTCGACCAAAGGCAAGGCCTGCATCGCCTTGCAGGCGGAACGCGGAAACACGCCCCTGTCGATATCGCCCGCCGAGAAGACCACCTTTCCATCGCCATCGATCGCAACGATGGAACCGCGATGGCGGCTCTCGACCAGATTGCCACGGGTGACTTCGACGCAGACGGGATTGGACATGATGGAATGCTGCCTTTGATTTGCGGGATGGGCAGTAATAGCCGCTGCGCTCGGGATTGCCAATCTCCGATCACATTCGATCGCGCTGAAAAGAGCGACCACTCAAGCCGCGGCGCGGATCCGATAGGCACATCGTCTCGCACCGAGCAGGATATGCTCCTCGCGCTCGACTTTCGCGCCGAGTACCGTGCGGAAAGTTTCCAGCTCGGAGCGGCAGAAGCCGGCGCAGGCGCAGGCTGCGGCGCAGATGGGGCAATGATTCTCGACCAGCATGAGCGAGCCGTCATCCTCCTGCCAGTGATCGGCCATGTAGCCTTCCTGCGTGCGGATGGCAGCGAGGCTCGCGACGCGTGAGGCGAGGTCAGCCGTGCGATCGATTTCGCTGCGGTAGCGTCGAAGCGTTTCGGTTTCACGGGCGGAGATGACCGTATCGACGGCGCTCTGCCCCAGCTGGCTGACCATGGTCGCAAGCAGCGTCGCTGTGAGATCCGCGTGGCCATCCGGAAATTGCCGGTTGCCGCTCGCCGTCAGGTGCCAGAATTGCCGCGGCCGACCCCTGCCCGCAGCGGCCTCCGTCAGCGGCTCGACCAAGCCCTCCTCCGCCATCTTCGTCAGCTGTTGTCGCGCCGCCTCGGACGATATTCCGAGCGCATCGCCGACGGCCGAGGCCAGCTGCGGTCCATCCGTTTTCAACAGGATCAGAATTCTGTTGGCAGGTGATTGGCGCATTTTTCCAAGTTATCTCTTGTTTTAATCCGATGGCCGTGTAATTTTCCAAATTATAACTTGGAAAATAATCAACCGCTAGGGAAAATACCGAGGATCGTCCGATGTCCAGCATCGAAAACACCGCTCCCCTCAAATCAGCCTCCATCTTCACGCTGTTCTCGCCAAGGCTTCTGCCCGCGACGCTGATGCTTGGCGGCGGCGTCACGCTTTATGCCGTTGAATCCTACATCACCGCCACGATCGCCCCCTCGATCGTCCGGGATATCGGCGGCCTCGAATTGTTCTCCTGGATGACGACGCTTTTCGTCGCCGCCGGCGTGCTCGGCTCGATCACGGTTGCGACCCGGCCAAAGGGCATGGGCCTGCGCGCCGTCTATATTGCAGCGGCACTTACTTTCGGCGCCGGCAGCCTCATCTGTGCCATCGCACCGACCATGCCGGTGCTGCTGATCGGCCGCGCCGTTCAGGGCTACGGCTCGGGCATGCTGTCCGGCCTTGCCTATGCCTTCATTCGCTTCATCTATCCCGAGCCCCTCTGGCGCAGGGCCTCTACGCTCTACGCTGCCATCTGGGGAGTGGCGACCGTGCTCGGACCGACCCTTGGCGGCCTTTTTGCCGCCGGAGGCGCCTGGCGGGAGGCCTTTATCATCCTCGTGCCGCTGGCCGTCATCATGGCGTTCTCGGCACGCTGGCTACTGCCTGATGTCGCGGATGACCGGATCGACACCAGAACGCCGCTGATCCAGATCATACTTCTGCTTGCCGCAGTTCTGTTCGTCAGCATTGCCGGCACGATCGAACATGGATCCTACAAGGTGGTGCTGATCGCCGTTTCGATCGTGCTCGTCGCGACGATGGTGCTGATCGAGCGCAAGAGCGAAGTGCGCCTCCTGCCATATGGCGCCGCCATGCTCAGCAACCCCATCGCGCGACTCTACCTGACGATATTCACGATGATGCTGGTGCTGACGAGCGACATCTACATTCCCTATTTCCTGCAAACGCTCCACGGCGTAACGCCGCTGGTCTCGGGCTATCTCGTGGCGCTGGTGGCGCTCGGCTGGACCATTGCGGCCTTCTTCAGCAACTCTTTATCGGGCCGGCAGGCAGCCGCCGCGATCATTGCCGGGTGCATTCTGGAAACCGCGGCCACGGCATCGCTGATTCCGTTCCTGTCGACCGCTACGCCTTTCTCCGAACTCGCGGAATTCGCGCCGGCCGTGATCGCCATGTTCCTGATGGGCTTCGGCGTCGGCTTGGGATGGGCGCATCTCGTGACCAGGATCATCGGCATCGCCAGGAGAACCGAGCAAGACAAGGCGTCGGCGGCGATTTCGATGACGCAGTCGCTCGGCGGCGCGTTCGGCGCTGCCCTTGCCGGCGTCATCGTCAATGGCGCCGGTCTGACCAATCCAGGCGGCATTGCCGGCGGCCTTTCCGCTGCAAACTGGCTCTACACGCTGATGGCCGTGCCAGGGCTGATCGCCATCGTTCTGTCCTTCACGATCAGGCCAGCTTCAGCATGATCTTGCCGATGTGGTCGCTGGTTTCCATCAAGCGGTGCGCCGCGACCACATCATCGAAGGCGAATACCTTGTGAATGACGGGTGCAACCGTGCCCTCGTCAAGCAGCGGCCAGACCTGGGAGAGAAGATCGTCACGGATGGCGCGCTTTTCCTCCGCCGTGCGTGGACGCATGGTCGAGCCGGTCACGGTCAGGCGCTTGACCATGATCGGTGCCAGGTTGACCTTCTCCGCCACCGTGCCGCCGAGGAAAGCGATGATCGAGAGGCAGCCGTCACGGGCGAGCGAGGCGAGGTTCTTCTCCAGATAGGCCGCGCCGATCATGTCGAGAATGATATCAACGCCATGATCCGTCTCCGTCTTGATGACCTCGGCGAAATCCTCTTCCCTGTAATTGATCGCCCGTTTCGCGCCGAGCTTCTCGCATGCCTCGCACTTTTCCTTGGAGCCGGCCGTCGTATAGACCGTTGCACCGAAAGCGCGGGCAAGCTGGATCGCCGTGGTGCCGATGCCGCTGGAGCCGCCATGGATCAGCACGCTTTCCCCCTCGGTGAGGCCTGCCATCTGGAAGAGATTGGCCCACACGGTGAAGAAGGTCTCGGGAACGGCTGCTGCGCGCACGGCGTCATATCCGTTCGGAAACCGCAGTGCCTGACCGGCGGGCAGCACGCAATATTCGGCATAGCCGCCGCCATTGGCGAGACCGCAGACCTTATTGCCGATCGCAAATTCCGTAACGCCGGCGGCGACATCGACGACTTCGCCGGCAATTTCCAGACCCAATATAGGGCTTGCATCCTTCGGCGGCGGATAGGTGCCCTGGCGCTGCGCCACATCCGGCCTGTTGACACCGGCCGCCTCGACGCGAACCAGGATTTCCCCCGGTTTCAACGTGGGCAGAGGCTTGCGGGCTATAGCCATGACCTCAGGAGCACCGAAGGTCGGCAAATCCACGAAACGCATTTCAGACGGCAAGGGCATTGCGCAATCTCCTATCCCAATGAAGCAATGGAGATAGTTGAGCGCGCGACGCTTGAAAAGGATCGATTGCGATAGGGCGTCAATTCGTCTCGGCTAGGCCAAGGAACGCGACGCCGATCGCGCTTTCCTTTGCCTTCGCCTTGATGCCCGCGATGGAGGTGCTGACCCGATTGATGTTGTCGATCACTAGTCCCTCGGGCAGTTGCAGGATGCCGATCGAGCAGCGCATCAGCGGGAATTCCGCCTCGACGCCACTGCGGTCATGACCACGAATGCGGCCGGCAGCACGATCCTCCGTCGAATAAAATTCGAGAACATCGGCATGGAAGTCGGCAAGCAGTCGGTCCAGAACCTCACGAAGCTCCTGCCTGCTCCAGCCAGTAACGCCGATAAAGAAGTCGTCGCCGCCGACATGGCCGAGGAAATGGCGTTCGGCAAAGAAGTAGCGCCGCATCAGTGCCGCAAACAGGGAAATGGCGTGGTCGCCGAGATGGAAGCCGTAGGCATCGTTGAAAGGCTTGAAATTGTCGAAGTCGCAATAGCAGAAATGCCTGATTTCATCGCCGTCGCGGCCGGCGCTCTGCATGAAATCGGTGATCGCCCTGTTGCCCGGCAAGCCCGTCAGCGGGTTCTGGTCCTGGGCGATCTTCAACTGCTTCTCGTTGATGACCTTGATTAGCGACGCGGCCGAGACGATGCCGGCATAGTGCGTGCCTTCGGTGACGATCAGGCAATCGCTGCTTTCCATATTGGCGAAGATCGCCATCAGCGTATCGGCATCGGAATCGAGACCGACGATCGGCGCCATTTCGACGAAATGCGAAATGGAGCGCTTATAGACCTTGTTCTTGAGGAGGTCGCGGCCGAAGGGCTGATAGATGTATTCCTTGAGCTGGTACTCGTGGATGATGCCGCGCGGCTCGTCATTGGCGTTGACGACGGGAAAATAGGCCCGGCGCGGATTGCGGCGGAAGAGCTCGAAGACACTGTCGATGCTGTCGCTCTCGCGGATGGTCGGCAGCACTTCGATCTGCTTGCGGATGAGGATCTCGTCGAGCGACTGGCTGTTGCGCGCTGCCTTGCCGAGCTCCTGCAGATGCGGAAAGCTCTGCTTCAATTCGTTGACCAGCACGGTCGGACGGGCAATGAACCAGCCCTGGACGAGATCGACGCCGAATTCGCGGCAGGTCAGGAATTCAGCCTCCGTCTCGATGCCCTCGGCGATGACGCGCGTGCCGAGAACATGGGCGATGTTGACCAGATTCCTGAGGATATGGCGTTTGCGGGCGCTGCGGTCGATATCGACGATGAAATGCCGATCGATCTTCAGGTAGTCGACCGGATAATCGGACAGCAGCTTCATTTCGCCATGACCGACGCCGAAATCGTCGATCGCCAGCTTGAAGCCGGCGTTCCGCATCCTGGCGACCAGACCGGAGAACTCGGGCACCTTGGTATTGTCGAAGCGCTCGGAGAATTCGAAACAGACGGAGGAAGGCGTCATGCCGGCCTTTCTCATATGCTGCAGCAGACTATCGACCAATATGGCCCCTTGAGGGATCAACCGCACATCCAGATTGAGGAAAAGCGTAGCCGAGGCGACATTGGGAAGCGTGGTAAATTTTGCCAGCGCGCGGCTGGTAACCATCTGCTCCAGGCCAAGAAGCTGGCCGGTGCGCTCGGCTTCGTCGAGCATGTCGATCGGGCTGCCGAAGCCGATGCGTTCCTGGCCGCGCATCAGGGATTCATAGCCGAAGACGGCGCCGGTGCCGGCTTCCACGATCGGCTGAAAAGCGTTTTCGATCACGAGCTTCGCAAGGGTGACAATCTGGTCGCTGGCATACCGGCGCAACACGCCGGGCTCGACTGCGGCAGTCAGGGACATGCCCATCTCCGTTGGGATTTTTCGATCAAATTATTTGAGTAAGATTTTGGATCTACTGTATTTTCAACCCAAGATGCGCATAAAGCGTCAACGAAACCTTTCCTCCATGTGAAAGTTTTGTGAATGGTAAAGCAATGTTAACCATTGCTCCGGCCTGAAAATCAGGCAAGCCGAGATACGTCATGGCCGGAACTGGCTGATTTCCCGGCCTAATTGTGCGAGTGCTGCTCCGCCTCATAGTCGGCAAACATGTCGGCAACGCAGCGACTGCCCTTGAGCGTCTCATCATTGGCCGCCTGTGGCACATCGCAAACATCGCTGCGCCTGCGCGCCGCATCCCACATGCGCAAGGCTTCCCGCACGACTTCACTGCTCGAGGCATAGGTGCCGGTGTCGACTGCGGCGCGAATGCCGGCGGCCTGAAGCGGAGAGATAGAAACCGTTACCATCGGCATGATATTCCTCCCTTGACATTATCAAGCGGAATTCTCGCTGGAGACGTATTCCGCCGCCGTCAGCGGTGCCTTCGAAGCATGTCCTGCAAACATGCTTGCTCCAGAGGTGGCACCGTCGCTACATCATTCGGCGACGCTCCGCCTTGCAAGGCAGAGCCATTAGGGTAGCGCCGCTCACGCCCCTTGTCAAAAAGTAGTAGTCCGTTATCCGTTGTGCTGGAACGGCTAGCGCCGGAGGGCGAGCCCGAAAGCAACCAGCGTCCAGCCCTGGAAGATCAGATCGAACGCCAGAAAAAGCCCGAGAATCCAAAGGCTGTTGACCGGCCAGCCGACCATGATGGCGATGCCGGCAATGGCAGTCGCCACGCCGCTGACGACGATCCAGATCCAGCCGCGCTCGGGCTTCACTTTTCGCCCGACCCAGACGCGGAACGTGCCGGCGATAATCAGCGCGACGGCGAGAAACAGGGTCAGCGCCGCGGAAGCCAGGAGCGGGTTGGCAAAGGCGAGGATACCGGCAAGCGTATAGAGCACACCGCTAAGCACCCAGAAGAGGATATGCTCCCAGCCCCTCACCTGAAAGGCATGAGCAAGATGCACGATGCCGCCGATCAGCATCAGCATGCCGACATAATAGACCGATGCTACCGTGGCGATGACCAGATTGCCGAGGGCAATGCCGCCGCAGACCAGCAGCAGGACGCCGAGGCCAACAAACCAACCCCATTTGTTGCGCATCGCAGATGAGGGAACTTCATCAAGCATATCGACCATGACCGTACCTCCTCCTGGGTGGAAGTATGACACAGAAATGCAACTCGGAAAGAGGTTGCGGATTTTTCGCTGATCTCTGCCGGGCAAGCAATTTTTTTATTGATTGATCAGTCAATCAAAAATAAACTCCCTCTCAATTTCGAGGATTGATGCATGCCCAAGATCGGAATGGAACCGGTGCGCCGCAAGGCGCTAGTGGATGCGGCGATGCGCGTGATCGGCGATCACGGCTCGCTGGCCGTCACCATGTCCGAAATCGCCAAGCAGGCCGGCGTCTCCCCTGCCCTTGCGCATCACTATTTCGGCAGCAAGGAGCAGCTGCTGATCGAAACCGTCCGTGTCCATCTACAGCGGCTGCGCGACAGTGTGGTGACGGCGCTCCGGGCTGCGACAACACCGCGGGAAAAGCTCTCCGCCGTCATCCGCGTCAGTTTCCAGGCCGATCAATTCGCGCCGGAGACGATTGCAGCCTGGCTCGCTTTCTATGCCGAGGCGCAGCGCTCGGAAGAGACGCGCCGCTTCCTCGTCATCTACGCCCGCCGGCTGCATTCGAATCTGGTCGCCAATCTTAAGGCCTTGTGTGCGGCCGGCGACGCCGAGCGGATTGCCGAGGGTGCGGCCGCGATGATCGACGGGCTCTATATCCGCCAGAGCCTGCGATCCGCGCCGATCAGCACCGAGGCGTCGATCGCGCTGACAGAAGACTATCTGACGACCAACCTCGACGCGGTGAAGGGCTGAAGACCATGTTGACCGTTTGGGGCCGCAAATCGTCATCCAACGTGCAGGCGCTGATGTGGTGCATCGGCGAGCTCGGCCTTGCCTATGAGCGCATCGATGCGGGCTTCAAATACGGCGTCACCGACACGCCGGACTTCCTTGCGATGAACCCGAACGGCACCGTTCCGGTGTTGCGCGACGGCGATGGCGAACCCTTGTGGGAAACAGGTGCCATCCTGCGCTATCTCGCCAATCAATATGCCGAGGATGCCTTCTGGCCGAAGGATGCGCGGCATCGCGCCCAGATCGACAGATGGGCGGAATGGGCCAAGATCAACATTGCAATGAATTTTACCGGCCCCGTGTTCTGGCGGGTGGTGCGCACGGCCGCTGCGCTCAGGGACGAAAAGGCGATCAACGCGGCCGTTGCGGCGCTTGGGGCGAAGCTTGACATCGCCGAGTCGCAGCTCGGACGGCATCGCTTTCTCGCGGGCGATAGCGTGACACTCGCAGACATACAGTTCGGGCATATTCTCTATCGCTATTTCGACATCGACATCCAGCGACCTGCCCACCCGCGGCTTGAACGCTACTACGAAAACCTGACCGAGCGACCTGCTTTCCGAGAGCATGTCATGGTGTCCTACGAAGAATTGAGGGTTCTATAATGCGCGCACAACCGAAAGCCTCGCATTTCATCGACGGGGAATATGTCGAGGACACCGACGGCACCCTTATTGAAAGCATCTATCCGGCGACCGGCGAAGTGATCGCCCGCCTGCACGCAGCGACGCCTGCCATCGTCGAGAAGGCGATCGCTAGCGCCCGCCGGGCACAGCCGGAATGGGCGGCCATGAGCCCGACGGCACGCGGCCGCATCCTGAAGCGCGCGGCCGATATCATGCGCGAGCGTAACCGCGAGCTTTCCGAGCTGGAAACGCTGGATACGGGCAAGCCGATCCAGGAAACCATTGTCGCCGACCCAACGTCGGGCGCCGACAGCTTCGAATTCTTCGGCGGCGTCGCGGCCGCCGGCCTCAACGGCTCCTACATCCCGCTCGGCGGCGACTTCGCCTATACCAAGCGCGTGCCGCTCGGCGTCTGCGTCGGCATCGGCGCATGGAACTATCCGCAGCAGATCGCCTGCTGGAAGGGCGCGCCTGCCCTCGTCGCCGGCAACGCCATGGTATTCAAGCCTTCGGAAAACACGCCGCTCGGCGCGCTGAAGATTGCTGAAATCCTTATCGAAGCCGGCTTGCCCAAGGGCCTTTACAATGTCATCCAGGGCGACCGCGAGACCGGGCCGCTGCTCATCAACCATCCGGATGTGGCGAAGGTGTCGCTGACCGGCTCCGTGCCGACGGGCCGCAAGGTGGCGGCTTCTGCCGCCGGCAACCTCAAGCATGTCACCATGGAGCTCGGCGGCAAGTCGCCGCTGATCGTCTTCGACGATGCCGATATCGACAGCGCCATCGGCGGCGCGATGCTCGGCAATTTCTATTCGACCGGCCAGGTCTGCTCCAACGGCACCCGCGTCTTTGTCAACCGCAAGATCAAGTCCGAATTCCTGAAGCGCCTGAAGGCCCGCACCGACGCTATGCTCATCGGCGACCCGATGGACGAGGCAACGCAGATCGGCCCGATGGTCTCCTGGGCTCAGCGCGAAAAGGTGCTCGCCTATATCGAAAAGGGCAAGGCCGAGGGCGCGACGCTGCTGACCGGCGGCGGCATCCCGAACAATGTCTCGGGCGAAGGCTATTACATTCAGCCGACCGTGTTTGCCGATGTCACCGACGATATGACGATCGCCCGCGAAGAAATCTTCGGGCCAGTCATGTGTGTTCTCGATTTCGATGACGAGGCCGAGGTGATCGCCCGCGCCAATGCCACCGAATTCGGCCTTTCCGGCGGCGTCTTCACTGCCGACCTCACCCGTGCCCACCGCGTCATCGACCAGCTCGAAGCCGGCACGCTCTGGATCAACGCCTACAATCTCGCCCCGGTGGAGATTCCCTTCGGCGGCTCCAAGCAATCCGGCTTCGGCCGCGAGAATTCGCTGGCGGCACTGGAGCATTATTCGGAATTGAAGACCGTCTATGTCGGCATGGGGCCGGTACAGGCGCCTTATTGATCCACCTCCCCCTTGAGGGGGGAGGTCGCCGCATAGCGGCGGGTGGGGGTGACCAGCCGCTATGCGTATACAATGATCACCCCGCCCCGGCCTGCGGCCGACCCTCCCCCTCAAGGGGAGAGTGTAAAACCGCCTCGATTTACGCCCCTGGAGCACATGGTCATGCAAGCAGATTTCGTCATCGTCGGCTCGGGCTCGGCCGGCTCCGCCATGGCTTCCCGTCTGTCGGAGGACGGCAAGCATTCGGTCATCGTTCTGGAGTTCGGAGGCAGCGATTTCGGCCCGTTCATCCAGATGCCGGCCGCCCTTGCCTGGCCGATGAGCATGGACCGCTACAATTGGGGCTATCTTTCCGAGCCTGAGCCGCAGCTCAATAACCGCCGCATCACCGCGCCGCGCGGCAAGGTGATCGGCGGCTCCTCCTCGATCAACGGCATGGTCTATGTGCGCGGCCATGCCGAGGACTTCAATCGCTGGGAAGAACTCGGCGCCCAAGGCTGGGCCTATGCCGATGTGCTGCCCTACTTCAAGCGGATGGAGCATTCGCATGGCGGCGAAGAGGGATGGCGCGGCACCCACGGCCCGCTGCATGTGCGCCGGGGCGACGTCCGCAACCCGCTGTTCCACGCCTTCATCGAGGCCGGCAAGCAGGCAGGCTTCGAGGCGACAGAGGATTACAACGGCAGCAAGCAGGAAGGCTTCGGCCTGATGGAACAGACGACCTGGATGGGCCGGCGCTGGTCCGCGGCGACAGCCTATCTCAAGCCTGCCCTCAAACGGTCGAACGTGAAGCTCATCCGCTGCTTCGCCCGCAAGATCGTCATCGAAAACGGCCGCGCGACCGGCGTCGAAGTCGAGCGCGACGGCAAGATCGAGGTGATCAGGGCGAACCGCGAGGTGATCGTCTCCGCCTCCTCGTTCAACTCCCCGAAGCTGCTGATGCTCTCCGGCATCGGACCGGGTCAGCACCTGCGCGACATGGGGATCGAGGTGAAGCTCGACCGACCGGGCGTCGGCGCGAACCTGCAGGACCATATGGAATTCTATTTCCAGCAGATCAGCGTGAAGCCGGTGTCGCTCTATTCCTGGCTGCCCTGGTACATGCAGGGGATCGCGGGCGCGCAATGGCTGCTCTTCAAGAAGGGGCTCGGCACCTCCAACCAGTTCGAAGCCTGTGCGTTCCTGCGCTCGGCGCCCGGCGTCAAGCAGCCGGATATCCAGTATCACTTCCTGCCGGTTGCCATCAGCTATGACGGCAAGGCGGCGGCCAGGAGCCACGGCTTCCAGGTGCATGTCGGCTACAATCTGTCGAAATCGCGCGGCAACGTGACGCTGCGCTCCTCCGATCCGAAGGCCGATCCGGTGATCCGCTTCAACTATATGAGCCATCCGGAAGACTGGGAGAAGTTCCGCCATTGCGTGCGCCTCACCCGCGAGATCTTCGGGCAGAAGGCTTTCGACGACTATCGCGGCGCTGAAATCCAGCCTGGGGCAAATGTTCAGACCGACGATCAGATCGATGCCTTCCTGCGCGAACATCTGGAGAGCGCCTATCACCCCTGCGGCACCTGCAAGATGGGCTCGAAGGACGATCCGATGGCGGTCGTCGATCCCGATACCCGCGTCATCGGCGTGGATGGCCTGCGTGTCGCCGACAGCTCGATCTTCCCGCACGTCACCTACGGCAATCTGAACGCCCCTTCGATCATGACGGGCGAAAAGGCGGCCGATCATATCCTCGGCAAGCCTAGGCTTGCCCGCTCAAACCAGGAGCCGTGGATCAATCCGCGCTGGGAGACGAGTGACCGGTAAGATAGTCTTCGGGCGATAACAGCTCCATAGTCAACTTGCGGGATTTACGGAAAGCCCGTATATTTCCAGCAAGGAGATTTGTCATGAAGACGGTAACTGCCGCTGAGGCTTCGAAGAATTTTGGCGCGTTTCAGGATGCGGCCATGCGCGATCCGGTTGTCATAACCAAGAACGGCCGCCCCCGAACGGTTCTGCTCGCTTATGAAGACTATCAGCGCCTGCTGCGGCGAGACAGACAAGTTCAACTGACAGCAGAACTTTCGGATGCCGATATTGCCGCCGTCGAAGCATCTGAGATGGAAGCCGGGCACGAACATCTCGACGATGAATTAAGGCCTCATGCTACCCGCTGAGGTCAAGGTCGGCTTCGTCTTTCGCTATTCCTATCTCTGGCACAGAGAGCGGTTGGAGGGGCGCGAAGAAGAAGTGAAGGATCGCCCTTGCCTCGTGTTGGCGCTGGTCGTCAACGATGTGGATGGAAACAAGCAGGTCGGTGTTCTTCCCATCACGCATTCGCCGCCAGAGGTCGCGTCCATGGCCATCGAACTTCCCTCACCGATCAAACTTCGGCTTGGCCTGGACGATGCGCCTTCGTGGATCATACTTTCGGAAAGCAATTACTTTGCTTGGCCGGGACCGGATATTCGTCCATCGGAGACGGAAAACGGCTATCTCGGACCATTGCCGCCCAGTCTTTTCAACGAGGTGAAATATCGTTTCGTGGCATTAGCACGACAATCGGCGCATAGATCGGTGGCCAGAACAGAATAGCGCCTCCGATTCCCATTGCCCTGAAGAGCGTCTCATGCCCCCGATCTACCGCAAGTCCAAGCTGCTCCGTCGTTCCCGTGTTTTCTGGGGATCTTTCAATCTCTGGCGGCCGCGTTTGGTGTTCTGGACGGGTGCTCTGGCGATCGGCGTCATCAGCGTCGGCTTCGCCAAGCTCGCCGATCTGGCGCACCGGGCTTTCACGGGCGTGACCCAATCGGGAGAGTGGATGTGGCTGCTGCCGCTCGTGCTGACGCCGCTTGGTTTCGTTCTCTCGGCCTATCTTGCAGCGACGCTGTTTCCCAACTCTCAAGGGAGCGGCATTCCGCAGGCGATTGCCGCGCGGCACCTGCATCACGAAGAGGACCGCACGAAACTGCTGTCGCTGCGGCTCGCCTTCGGCAAGATCGTGCTGACCATATTGGGGCTCTTGAGCGGCGCCTCGATCGGCCGCGAGGGGCCGACGGTGCAGGTCGGCGCGTCCTTCATGCTGGCGGTCGCGCGGTTCGGAGGCATGGCGCAGGCAAAGGGGCTGATCCTTGCCGGCTCCGCCGCAGGTATCGCGGCTGCCTTCAATACGCCGCTTGCCGGTATCGTCTTTGCCATCGAGGAGATGAGCCGCACGTATGAATCTCGCGCCAATGGCCTTGTGCTGACGGCAGTCATTCTCTCCGGCCTTGCGGCACTCGGCCTTTCCGGCAGCTACAATTATTTCGGCACGGCCGATGCGGCGCCGACGATGCTTCGGGATTGGATCGTCATGCTGATCTGCGGCATTGGCGGCGGCGCACTCGGCGCCAGCTTCAGCGGGCTGGCGCTTTATGCCGGCATCCGTATCCGCCGCTGGACGCAGCCCCAACCGCTGAAGCGCATGCTGATCCTTGCCGGCCTCTGTGGTTTTATCGTTGCCGCCGTCGGCGTGCTCTCCGGCGGGCAGACCTTCGGCACCGGTTACGAGCAAGCCCGCGGCGCGGTGGAAGGACATGCCCTGCCGCCGCTCTTCTTCGTCGAGAAGCTGCTGGCAAGCTTCCTGTCGATGATCTCGGGCATTCCCGGCGGCATCTTTGCGCCATCGCTTGCCGTTGGCGCCGGCTTCGGCAGCACGGTCGGCACGCTGGTCGGCGGCGGCGTGGCGCTCGCGGCGATCCTCGGCATGGCCGGCTATTTCGCCGGCGTCGTTCAGGCGCCGATGACCGCTTTCGTCATCATCCTGGAAATGACCGGCGACCATCGGGCCGTTATCCCGATCATGGCGGTGTCGATGATCGGTTACGTCACCTCGCGGCTGCTGTCGCGCGAGCCGCTGTATCACGGACTGTCGCGCGTCTTCATCGCCGCAGCCATCCGCGCCCGGCGAGCCGTGGAAAAAGAAGGCGGCGAGGGACACGCCGCCCATTGAGGTCTGTGACCCAATAATTCTCGATGAACGACCGTTGCGGGCGCTTCTCTAAAGCACGTCGCGATCTTTCAGATTCGCTTCCTGTGCTTTAAGTCTTTGATTTTGCGCATGTCGTTCTCGCAAAACCGCTACACACTTTTGCGCGACATGCTTTAGGCCATCAGCCTCGTGACTTCAGCGGCTTGCGGCTGAGCGACGGCATCGGCGATGGTCGTCGAGAACAGCACCTTGCGGGTCGCATCCGCCACCCTGGCAAAGACGTGGCGGATTTCGCAGGTCTGCTCGCCATCACAATCGTCGCAGCGACGATAGGCGGTGAGCGACAGACAGGGCAGCGGCGCCAGGGGCCCATCGATGACCCGCAGGATCTCGCCGAAGGTGATCTCGTTTGCCGGCTTGCGCAGGAGATAACCGCCCTGCTTGCCGCGACGGCTGATCACGATGCCCTGATGCTTCAGGTCGAGAAGAATCTGTTCCAGGAATTTCTTTGGGATCTTCTGCTGGGCCGCAATATCGGAAATCATCATCGGCTCGCCTGCCTCGGACTGGGCCAAGGCAGAGAGCGCCCGCAACGCATATTTTGCTTTTTGTGTAATCATTTCGAACCGCTTCACACACACATGCGATACGTTCGGCCGATGGATTCGGCCGGTCCGCTCTAGAACTCCTCAACCCTCGTCCCCGGGGCGTTTCGAAGCATTCACACCCATGGCGCAACGCCAGGAAAGATTAGCAACCCAGACTTGTTGTCATTCTTAGCCGCTATGCCCATAGTTTAGCTCAAAATCCGCCGCAACGCATCATTTTGGGCATCACTTCCGATTTCCGTTTGACAAGCTATGTGTAACTCTACTATTTCTATAGACATTAAAGCAAGCACTTAAACATGGTCAGCCATATCAAGTGCTTCCGAAGGGCCGCTTCCGGCGGTAAAACGCCTTGGTTAACAGCCGAGGCGGTCGCTTTTCCTTATCGGCGCTGCTTCATGGAGATATTTACTCTCCATCCGCTTCCTTTCGAAATCTATTTTTCTGTCCGCTGCCCGGACGAACTGCGATACTCCGGGCAACATCAGGACAGGATCCCCCATGACTGCCATTACATCCATTGAAGATGCCGCGACGCTCAACAGCCAGCTCGCATCGCTCGATCTTGCCGGCCGTCTGTCTCTCGTCGCCGGTCTTGGCGAGCGCGTGGTCTTCACAACGTCGCTCGGGATAGAGGACCAGGTGATCACGGCGGAGATCGGCAATCACCGCCTGCCGATCGAAGTCGCGACCCTGCAGACCGGCCGTCTCTTCCCGGAAACGCTCGCCCTGATCGACGAGACGGAAAGCCAATACGATATCAACATCGTCCGTTACGAGCCGGAACAGGCCGATATCGACGCCTATGCCGCAAAATACGGTCTGAACGGTTTCTATGAGAGCGTCGAAGCCAGGCATGCCTGTTGTGGCGTGCGCAAGCTGAAGCCGCTTGCGCGCGCACTCTCCGGCGCCAGCATCTGGATCACCGGCCTGCGCCGCGGCCAGTCCGCCAATCGCGCCGATACGCCCTTCGCCGAGTTCGATCCCGAGCGCAACCTCATCAAGATCAATCCGCTCGCCGATTGGGACATCGATGCCATCCGCGCCTATGTCGCCGACAACAGCGTCCCGGTAAACCCGCTGCATGCGCGCGGCTATCCCTCGATCGGCTGCGAGCCCTGCACTCGCGCCATCAAGCCGGGCGAGCCCGAGCGGGCCGGCCGCTGGTGGTGGGAAAACGACGAGAAGCGCGAATGCGGCCTGCATGTTCACGAAGAAGGCGCAGCGACAGCCCAATGACATACCGCCGGTTCCCGGTATCGATTCGAAGCGCGTCCCGACGCTGCCGATCAATCGGGAACCAACACATATTTTCTTTCCGGCCGGTTTTGGGTCGGGACCTTTGAAAGTTCTGGAGTGATACATGCCCGATAGCCGTCCGGATACGGAACTCTCCAATCCGCAAAGCATCAAGCCGCCGCTCGATCCGCACCTGAAGGCGCTGGAAAACGAAGCCATCCACATCTTCCGCGAGGTTGCGGCCGAATTCGAGCGTCCTGTCATGCTCTATTCGATCGGCAAGGATTCGTCGGTGCTGCTGCATCTGGCGCGCAAGGCTTTCTATCCCGGCCGCGTCCCCTTCCCGCTCCTGCATGTGAACACCGGCTGGAAATTTGCCGAGATGATCGCCTTTCGCGACGAGATCGTGAAGAAGTACGATCTCGATCTGATCGAGCACATCAATCCGCGCGGTAAGGCGGAGAATATCACGCCCTTCACCCATGGCTCGGCCCGCTACACCGACATCATGAAGACCGAGGCGCTGCGCCAGGCGCTCGATGCCGGCCAGTATGACGCTGCGTTCGGCGGCGCCCGCCGCGACGAGGAAGCCTCGCGCGCCAAGGAGCGCATCTACTCCTTCCGCACGCCGGACCATCGCTGGGATCCGCGCAATCAGCGCCCGGAACTGTGGAACGTCTATAACGGCCAGATCCGCAAGGGCGAAAGCGTTCGCGTCTTCCCGCTCTCCAATTGGACCGAGGTCGATATCTGGCGTTACATCCAAGCCGAAAATATTCCGATCGTGCCGCTCTATTTCGCTGCAAAGCGCCCGATCGTCGAGCGCGACGGCATGATGATCATGGCCGCCGACCCGCGGCTCGAGCTGCTGCCGGATGAGGTCAAGCGCGAGGAGCTCATCCGCTTCCGCACGCTGGGCTGCTTCCCGCTGACGGGGGCCATCCGCTCTGCCGCGACGACGCTGGATGAGATTATTGCAGAGCTGGAAATCGCCACGGTTTCCGAACGGCAGGGCCGCGCCATCGACCGCGACCAGTCAGGCTCCATGGAAAAGAAGAAGCGCGAAGGATATTTCTGAGATGACCGTAACCGCAAACGTCGTCGCAATGCCTGCTGTTGGGCCCGCCGCCGAGCCGGCCAAGGCAGTTCGCGACTCGCGCCCCCTTCGCCTGATCACCTGCGGCAGCGTCGACGACGGCAAGTCCACACTGATCGGCCGCCTCCTCTGGGATACCAAGGCCGTCAAGGAAGACCAGGCCGCCACGCTGCAGCGCGATTCCACCGGCAAGCAGAACGATCTCGGCCTGCCCGACTTCGCACTGCTGCTCGACGGACTGCAGGCCGAGCGCGAACAGGGCATCACCATCGATGTCGCCTATCGCTATTTCTCGACGGACAAGCGCTCCTTCATCGTCGCCGACACGCCCGGCCACGAGCAATATACCCGCAACATGGCAACCGGCGCCTCGACCGCCGATCTCGCCGTGCTTCTGGTCGATGCACGCATGGGCATCCTCGAACAAACCCGCCGGCATGCGACGATCGCATCGCTGCTCGGCATCAAGCAGTTCGTGCTGGCCATCAACAAGATCGACCTGACGAATTACGACCGCGCCGGCTTCGAGAAGATTTCCAACGAATTCCGCGAATTCGCGCTTTCGCTCGGCGTCAAGCAGATCACGGCCATCCCGATGTCGGCGCTGAAGGGCGAAAACGTCGTCTATTCCGGTGAAGCTGCCATGCCGTGGTATAACGGCCCGACGCTGGTCGAGACGCTGGAACTGGCGACTGTCCGCTCGGCGCAGACGGTCGGTTTCCGCCTTTCCGTGCAGCGCGTTTCCCGCCCGGGCGAAAGCTTCCGCGGCTATCAGGGCACGGTTGCCGGCGGCTCGGTGAAGCCGGGCGACAGCGTCATGATCCTGCCGTCGGGCATGGTCGCAAACGTCTCGAAGATCGTCACCTTCGATCTCGTACGCAACGCGGCAGTAGCCGGCGATGCCATTACGCTCGTTCTCGATCGCCAGGTCGACGTGTCGCGCGGCGACATGATCGTCGCCATCGACAATCAGCCGCAATCCGGCCTCTCCTTCGATGCGCAGATCGTCGCGCTACAGCCGGAAGGGATCGAGCCGGGCAAGCGCTACTGGCTGAAAAGCGGCAGCCGTCGCCAGCGCGTGCAGGTGCAGCCGATCGCACAGCTCGAGCTGAAGACAGGCGCCTGGGCACCGGCGCAGACGCTCTGGATGAATGCCATCGGCAAGGTTCGCCTCACCTTCGACGAAGCCGCCATCTTCGACCCCTATGAGCAGAACCGCGCCACGGGTTCCTTCATCCTGATCGATCCCGAAAGCAACAACACAGTTGCCGGCGGCATGATCACCGGCAAGCGTTCCGACCTTGGCGGCATCCACAAGGAAGGCCAGCGCGTTCTCCTCTCCCTGCCGGCGGACCTCGCCGAGCAGATCATGGCAAGCGACCTCTTCGTCAGCCGCCGCGACGAAACGGAAGTGCGCCGTGTTACCGCGGCGCAGGCTGCGGAAATCTGGGCGAACGCCGCCAGCGATATCTGAGCGCTATCGCATCTGAAGAAAAAGGCGGCGGGCTTGGCTCAGCCGCCTTTTTCATTTGCCGTCTTAAGCACAACACGATTTCGTTTCGGTTGGATTGAGGCCGCTCCCGGTCTTTGACAACAAGCCCCGGAGCAGTCCTTCCGAGGCAGCCAGTCAATGCAATATCTCGCCGAGCGCCGCCAACAGGCGGTCGCACTCTTCGTCGGTGCCGATGCTGATACGCAGGAAGTCGCTGATACGATCCGCCGAAAACCGCCTTGTCAAAATGCCCCTGCTCCGCAGTTCGGCCGTGAGCTCCGCACCTGCCCGGTTCGGATGCCGCGCGAACAGAAAATTGGCGGATGACGGAAGGACATGAAAGCCGAGCGCTTTGAGCGCGACGGCCAGACGTTCGCGGCTGGCGATAATCATGGCGCGATGACGATCAAACCAGTCCCGATCCTTCCAGGCCGCCACGGCGCCCGCCAAGGCGAGCCGGTCGAGAGGATAGGAATTGAAGCTGTCCTTGACCCTTTCCAGAGCCTCGATCAGCGGTCTTTGCCCGACAGCGAAACCGACGCGCAAACCGGCAAGTCCGCGGGACTTCGACAATGTCTGGATCACCAGCAGGTTCGGATATGTCCCGACAAGCGGAACGGCGCTCTCACCACCGAAATCGACATAGGCCTCATCGATGACCACAACCTGATCGGGATGATACTTGAGAAGGCTCTCGATATCGTCCTGCGGCAGGCCGATCCCTGTGGGCGCATTGGGGTTGGGCAGAATGATCGCGCCGCAAGGCTGGCGATAATCATCAAGGCAAATCCGCATCTCCGCATCGACCGGAACCTGCTGGTACGCGATGCCATAGAGGCGGCAATAGGTCGGATAAAAGCTGTAGGAGATATCTGGGAAAAGCAGAGGCCTCTCATGGTTCAGCAACGCCTGGAATGTGTGGGCTAGGACCTCGTCCGATCCATTGCCGACGAAGACCTCATCCTTGTCGATCCCGAAGCTCTCGGCAATTGCTGCACGCAACTCCCGCGCCGTCGGGTCCGGATAAAGCCGAAGCGTATCGGACGCGGCCTTTGAAATTGCCTCCAGGACAAGCGGCGAAGGGCCGTAAGGGCTCTCATTGGTGTTGAGCTTGGTTATCCCGCCTGCGGTCGGCTGCTCGCCGGCGACATAGGGGATCAAGGAATGTACAATAGGACTCCAGAAGCGGCTCATCGTGATTTCCAACCTGACTGCGCAGACCCCGGATCGGCGTGGCAAATCTGCATGGGAAGCCGATACCGTTGCAAAACCAAACTCCTGCGACAACCGTCTCCCAGGCAATTGTGAAAATTATCTCGCCGGGCAACCAAGCGGACTTCAAGCCAATGCAATCGTCTCTGTCTCAGGCGGCAGACGTGCCCGGCAAAGCCTCGCAGCTTTTCGCGAAAAGTCGTTCGCCGAGAAAATCGACGAATACGCGGACCTTGGGTGACAGGTGGCGGCTCGAGGGCCAGAGGACATGGAAATGGCCGGGCTCATCGATGAAATCATCGAGAACGGTTTGCAGCTTGCCTTCGGCAAGCGCACTGCGCACGAGGAAATCCGGCATGCAACCTACCCCGAGCCCGGCGACGGTAGCGCCGCGCACGGCTTCCATATTGTTGCAGGAAAAGGCGGTGCGCATGCGCAGCTCCGGCTCCGCTTCGGGCAGCGTTAGCGGCCATTCCTGCAGCTTGCCGCTGTTCGGAAACCGAAACCGTACCGCCGAATGCTCGTTGAGCGCCCGCGGACAATCGGGAACACCGTGACGCTCCAGATAGCAAGGTGCTGCGCAAAGCAGCATCTGGAATGGCCGCAGCGTGCGCGACATCAGCCGCGAATCCGGCAGATCGCCGCTGCGGATCGCGACATCGACGCCCTCCTCGATCATGTCAACGATACGGTCATTGAAATCGATGTCGAGCTCGACCTCGGGATAGCGTTCCACGAATTCCGGCACCACCGGCAGCAGGAAATGATAGCTGACGATCGGCACGCTGACGCGCAGCCGTCCGCGCGGGACTGCGACGGCCTCAGCGAGCGAGGCCTGGGCGTCGTCGAGATCGTCGAGCACGCGCCGGCAGCGCTCGTGAAATAAGCGCCCCTCCTCCGTCAGCCGGATGCTGCGGGTGGAGCGCTGCAGCAAGCGAACGCCGAGCTGGCGTTCCAGATTGGTCACTGCCTTACCGATTGCCGAGGCTGAAAGACCAAGCACGCGGCCGGCGGCCGCGAAACTGCCGAGATCCGCCGTCCGGACGAAAGCATGCAGGCCACTCAAGCGATCCATGGGCAACTCCATTCGAGCGTTTTCTTCCTGTATATATGGAGAGATAGCCTCATTATCATTCAATTGCAGCAAAACTATCTTGTCCGGGTCATTTGAAGCCCGTGGGCGGCGATGCGCCGCATGCATCCACTCCCAGGAACGCCCACGGCCTCCCTTGCTCAAACCCAACGGAAAACCCGATGACCTCACCCAAGACAAAGGTCGTAAGTCCGACCGAAAAATTCTTCGTTCTCGTCGCGGTCTGCTGCGCCGCAGCGGCTATGCCGCTGACATTTACCGGCCCGGCCGTCGCATTGCCGGCCATCAGCCGAACGCTCGGCGGCAGCCCGATTGCCCTCAACTGGGTGACCAACGCCTTCATGCTGACTTTCGGCAGCAGCCTGATGGCTGCCGGCGCGCTTGCCGACAGCTTCGGACGCCGCCGCATCTTTCTGACCGGTGTCGGCTGCTTTGCGCTGTTCTCCGCTGGGCTGGCTTTTGCCAACGACATCGTCGTGTTCGATATATTGAGAGCGCTGCAAGGTCTCGGCGCGGCAGCCGCCTTTTCCGGCGGCATGGCGTCGCTCGCCCAAGAGTTCGACGGCACGGCGCGCATGCGGGCTTTCAGCATCGTCGGCTCCAGCTTCGGCGTCGGCCTCGCCTTCGGGCCGATCGCCTCCGGCCTGATGATCGACGCTTTCGGCTGGCCGTCGATCTTCCTGCTCGTGGTGGCCTTGGCGCTGCTCTCTCTTGGCTTAGCTTCCTATTTCCTGCGCGAATCCAGCGATCCGAATGCGACCGGGCTCGATTGGCCGGGCGCACTCAGCTTCACGCTTGCGCTGACGCTCTTTACCTATGGCGTGCTGCGCGCACCCGAGACCGGCTGGAGCGATCCGCTGGTCATCGCCCTGCTGGCCGGCGCTGCATTGCTGTTCCTCGCCTTCGGCATCATCGAACGCTCGGTGAAGCGGCCGATGCTCGACCTTACTCTGTTTCGCTATCCGCGTTTCGTCGGCGTGCAGTTGCTGGCGGCGGCACCCGCCTATGCCTTCGTGGTACTGCTGATCCTGCTGCCCGTGCGCTTCGTCGGCATCGAGGGCATGAGCGAGATCGCCGCCGGGCGGATGATGATTGCTCTTTCGGCGCCGCTTCTCATCCTGCCGATCGCCGCCGGTCTTATGGCCCGCTGGTTCAGCGCGGCCACGATCTGCGGCAGCGGTCTTCTCATTTCCGCCGCCGGTCTCTTCTGGCTCAGCCATTTCGCCGCCGGTTCGGCACCGCAGGCCTTGATCGGTCCGCTGCTGACGATCGGCATCGGCATCAGCCTGCCATGGGGCTTGATGGATGGTCTCGCCGTGAGCGTTGTTCCGAAAGAGCGGGCCGGCATGGCGACGGGCATCTTCAGCACCACGCGCGTCGCCGGCGAAGGCGTTGCCCTTGCCGTCGTCAGCGCCATCCTCTCCGCCCTCATCCAATCGAAACTCGAGGCGCCAGCGGGCGAGCAGGCGTCGGCCGCCGCGCAACGGCTCGTCACCGGCGACCTTGCTGCGGCCGCATCGAATGTGCCGACGATCGGTCACGACGCGCTGATTCACGGCTATGGCGATGCCTTCAGCGCGCTGCTCTGGCTTCTGAGCACAATCACGATGATCACCGCAATCGTGGTTTTCTCCTTCCTTGGTCGGGGAGCGTCGAGCGATGTGGTCGAGGATGCCGCCGCATTGCCGGAGGAAGAAGAGCTCCGCACATCGAAGGCCTGAGCAATTTCATGGGCCGGTCGGGGCAACAATTCCTGCCGGTCCATAGCGCCTCGCGACACGACAAGGCGGCGATTCGAAGACCGAAAGGCGCCGAGAGCGCCCGCGCAGCGCAACATAATGTTTCGCAACCACATAAAATGTGCGCGCCCAAAAGCGATAGGCCCCGCTCTTCAGAACGGTGCGAGGCTGGCGTTTGGGCGCGCCGCTGCTATATCATTTCCCCATGATATCAGACCGGTTTTTGAAGATTTTCGCATGGACCTATATCGCGGCGCTCGTTGCCGTGACCTTTGCGCATCTCAACTGGCAAGCCGCCTTCGGCAATCCCTTCGACATCTTCCGCGCCGGGGCACTTTGCCTCGCGGGCATGCTTGCCCGCCTCGCCTACCCGCAATCCCCGTCCTTCACCTGCCTGCTGATGATCGGCAGCGTGCTGGCGCTCTGCCTTTCGCATTTCCTGGCAAACGGCAATTACGGCTCGACGCTCGACATCGTCGTCGGCATGATCAGCGGGTTGTGGGGCATCATGCTCGGCTCGGTGTTGAGCAAGTTGCTAAGCTCGGCCTCCAAGCGAACGGCATAGCATCGGGAAACCCGTCATTCGCTCCCGCCGCCTCAGAGGAATTGCTAGTTCCGTTTGAATGGACCGCGCCGCTCGCTCCGTCTTTTAGTGATTACTCAAGGTATATCCGGGGCGCTTTGAGGCCGCGAAGCCGACCATTGTTTTCCCTAAATGATTATTATGCCACCAATATTATGCAGCACTTATCATATTTGTTCGCATCTGTGGCATTCGTGCAACTATATTTTTTAAATGACGGAAAAGCCGTTCTGAAAAAAATATATCATATAACTTTACAGGAATTCATCTTTAATAGCGACCAGAAGCGGGTGGGGCCCGTTTCTCCCGAGTCGGGGTATTTAAACAGGGATAGGGTTAAGGCACGTCGATTTTCGGCGCGGTAGCCTATGCCCAATCTATATTGGATTGGAGTTTTTATGAACATCAAGAGCCTTCTTCTCGGCTCTGCTGCGGCTCTCGCAGTAGTTTCCGGCGCTCAGGCAGCTGATGCCATCGTCGCCGCTCAGCCGGAACCGCTCGAATACGTCCGCATCTGCGACGCATACGGCGCTGGTTACTTCTTCATCCCGGGCACCGAAACCTGCCTCAAGGTCGGCGGCATGGTCCGTACCGAAGGCAAGTGGTTCAACGCTTACGCTCCGGACACTCATTTCGGCACGCTGTGGCACACCCGCGCTCAGTTGAGCATCGACACCGCTTCCGACACCGAATACGGCCCGCTGAAGACCAACACCCTTATGCGTTGGGATTGGCAGGACGGTGGCTCGACCTCCACGAAGATGGTCGCAGCCTACATCAGCCTCGGCGGCTTCACGGTCGGTAAGCTCGACTCGCAGTATAACTCCTACATCGGCTACGCTGGCAACGTCATCAACGACGACGTCGTCAATGACGGCCCGTACGAACTCAACCAGATCACCTACAACTACGACGCCGGCAACGGCTTCACGGCTGTGATCTCGGTTGAAGACAGCAACTCGGGCACGGGCGCTACCGGCGTCAACGGCGAAGACAGCTCCAACCACTACGCTCCTGACGTTGTTGCCGGTGCTGGCTACAAGGCCGGCAACTTCGGCTTCAAGGTCGTTGGCGGTTATGACTCCATCGTCGAAGAAGGCGCTGTCAAGGCTCGCGTCGATGCCGACTTCGGCGTCTTCAAGGCCTTCTTGATGGGCGGCTGGAACACCAACGGCGACAAGCTGAACAAGTACGCTAATGCGAACGGTTCCGGCGCGGCCTCCGGCATCGGCTGGGGCGACTGGGCTGCTTGGGGCGGCGTGACCGTTCCGATCAACGCAAAGCTGCAGGCTAACGCTCAGGTTGCCTACACCGACTCGAAGATCTTCGCAGCAACCGCAAACCTGCGTTGGAACCCGGTCAAGAACCTCCTGGTTCAGCCGGAAGTATCCTACACCAACTGGGACTCCATCAATCAGGACCAGTGGGCCGGTATCCTGCGCTTCCAGCGCAGCTTCTAAGACCTCTTTCCCGAGGATCTGATCTGACTTGACCCCTGATCGGATGGGGACTGGTCCGGCTTCCAGCGAAGTCGGACCGGTCCTTCCGAGAGGGGGTTTGTCGTTTCATCCGGCGCCATTGCGATGACTTGCGATCATGGCCGGAATGCAGCTTGCGAACCGACTTTTCAGCGGCCAGGCGATCGACGGCAGCGTTGCCTAAGTGCTCGCATTTCTCACCATTAACAGCATCGACAACCAGCTTTTTTTGTCGTAGAGACAGCTCATGTCGAACACCTGCGCATATGCCTCGCGATTTTATTCGTACCGCTGCTCTCAGCGGAGACGGGCCTGTGCGTAGTTAGAAGAGACACGACAGCAAAGACCCGAACAGCCGCTAGTCTACCTGGCGGCTTTTTTGTCGCCACGGTATGACCCTCAAAGGAACCGATACCGTGCTGAATTCCACTGATGACCTGCGCATTGTCGAGATTACGGCGCTGACGCCGCCCTCTCGGCTCATAGACGAAATCCCCCGCGACGAGGCGGTGACGGCGACCGTCACCCAGGCGCGCAATGCCGTTCACAATATCCTGCGTGATGAAGACGACCGGCTGATCGTCGTCATCGGCCCCTGCTCCATCCACGATCCGGCCGCGGCCCATGAATATGCGGCACTACTCAAGGAACAGCGGGACCGCTTCGCCGACGATCTCGAAATCATCATGCGCGTCTATTTCGAGAAGCCGCGCACGACCGTCGGCTGGAAAGGCTTGATCAACGATCCGCATCTCGACGGCAGCTATCGCATCGAGGAAGGCCTGCGCATCGCGCGCAAGCTGCTGTTCGACGTCAACGAGATCGGCCTGCCGGCCGGCTGCGAATATCTCGATACGATCACGCCGCAATATATTTCCGACCTGGTCAGCTGGGGGGCGATCGGCGCGAGGACGACCGAGAGCCAGGTGCATCGGCAGCTGGCATCGGGCCTCTCCTGCCCCGTCGGCTTCAAGAATGGCACGAATGGTGACGTTCGCATCGCGCTCGACGCGATCGTCGCGGCATCGCAGCCGCATCACTTCCCGGCCGTGACCAAGGAAGGCCTTGCCGCGATCGCCTCGACCCGCGGCAACGAAGATTGTCACATCATCCTGCGCGGCGGCAAACAGCCCAATTATGACGCGGCAAGTGTCCAGTCGACGGCGGAACAGTCCCTCAAGGTCGGGCTCGAGCCGCGCATCATCATCGATGCCAGCCATGCCAACAGCAGCAAGAATCCCGAAAACCAGCCGCTCGTCGTCACATCAGTCGCAGAGCAGGTTGCAGCCGGCGACCGGCGGATCAAGGGCATGATGATGGAAAGCAACCTCGTGGCCGGCCGCCAGGATCTCGTGCCGGGCAAGCCACTGGTCTACGGCCAGAGCATCACCGACGGCTGCATCGACTGGCCGACCTCCGTGCGCACGTTGGAAGATCTGGCAAAGGCGGTTCAGGCACGGCGACGGACGCGCTGATACTACCTTCCATTCTGAACATTGGTCCGGGTCAAATACGTCGGTAGTGCGCGAGGCTCAGATAGTTTTTTCTAGGCCCGCGCACATGCCACATCTCCGCCCAGGTGTCGGGGGTGCGAAAGAACAGACGGCCTCGATAAAGATCGGGGCCGCAATGGTGGGTGACGCGCTGCGAGGCGCCTTTGCTGATCCGAATGAATTCCGAAAGATTGGGGAAACGCACGACGAGATCGTGCTCTGCGTCATCGAGCCGGTAAGTACGGCTGCTTCTCAGCGTCGCGTATTCACTTCGCGTGTCGCCGTGTTCCTCGAACCGGACAGGCGTGACCAACGCCTGTCCTTCGAATGTTATAAGGGAGCGGTTGAAGCGATCGATGATCCGCCGCTTCACCTCCCAAGTGCCGAGGAAGAGGTCCAGCCGGCTAGAGCATTTCCGCTTTTCTTCGGACCGCGAAAACACTCTATCTTCTTGTTTCTTTAAGCATTCCGGACGGAAAACCGCTATGCACTTTTCCTGGAAATACTCTAAAGCCGGCCGTTCCTTCCATCAGGAGGCTGCGCGCTGTGCTGCGTCGGCCTGCCGGCGCGGAAGCTTCCAACCGGGCCGGGCAAAGTGGCAGGTATAACCGTTCGGATAGCGCTCCAGATAATCCTGGTGCTCCGGCTCGGCTTCCCAGAAATCGCCGACCGGTGCGACGTCTGTCACGACCTTGCCGGGCCACAGGCCGGAGGCGTCGACATCAGCGATCGTATCGAGCGCGACCTGCTTCTGTTCTTCGCTGGTGTAGAAGATCGCCGAGCGATAGCTCATGCCGACATCGTTGCCCTGGCGGTTGCGCGTGCTCGGATCGTGGATCTGAAAGAAGAATTCCAGCAGATCGCGATAGCTGATCTTCTGCGGATCGAAAATGATCTCGATCGCCTCGGCGTGCGTGCCGTGGTTGCGGTAGGTGGCGTTGCTGACATCGCCGCCGCTATAGCCGACACGCGTCGAGATGACGCCATTGTAGCGCCGGATGAGATCCTGCATGCCCCAGAAGCAACCGCCGGCGAGAACTGCACGTTCCGTTGTCATCTTACATCCTCCACTTGATCGATATAGGCACCATAGCCCTCCGCTTCCATTCGGTCACGCGGCACGAAGCGAAGCGAGGCGGAATTGATGCAATAGCGCAGGCCACCGCGATCGATCGGGCCGTCCGGAAAAACATGGCCGAGATGGCTGTCGCCATTTGCCGAGCGCACTTCGACGCGCATCATGCCAAGCGACAGGTCGGTCAGCTCGCTGACATTGGCGGGTTCGATCGGCTTGGTAAAGCTCGGCCAGCCGCAGCCGGAATCGAATTTATCCGCAGAAGCAAAAAGCGGCTCGCCCGAGACGATATCGACATAGATGCCCGACTGCTTGTTGTAGAGATATTCGCCGGAGCCGGGACGTTCCGTGCCGCTATGCTGCGTCACGCGATACTGCTCAGGGGTAAGCTTGGCTATGGCTTCTGCCGTCTTGCTGTATTTGCCCATTCTTGTTCTCCTTGCCCCTTGGCACGCATTCCGGGCTTGGCCGAGTGTCCTGCAGAGGGACGCGAGAGGGCCGAAGAAGCTCGATCAGCGCTAAGGGAGTGGTTGCTGAGCCAATATAGGCATTGCGCCATCGATTTGCCATATCGATCACGACTGCGTGACGCCGCTACTCATCTGGCTTTTCAGAGGCTCGTTTCGCACGAGGCGACGTAGATTGCCGCAAGCGCCTCGATGCCGGCTTGGTCGTCGCGATCGAAACGGCCTGGAAGCGGGCTGTCGAGATCGATCACGCCGAAGACCCTTCCATCGCGAAAGAGCGGCACGACGAGCTCCGAGCGCGAGGCAGCATCACAGGCGATATGTCCAGGAAAGGCATGCACATCCTCGACAAGGATCGAATGCCCCTTCTCTATCGCCGTTCCGCAGACGCCGCGGCCGACGGCAATGCGCACGCAGGCCGGTTTGCCCTGGAACGGGCCTAGCACCAGCTCGTCGCCGTCGCGCAGGAAATAGAAGCCGGCCCAATTGAGATCCGGCAGCATCTGGAAGATCAGCGCCGATGTATTGGCGGCATTGGCGATCGGATCGTTCTCGCCTGCAAGCAGGGCATGCAGCTGGAGCGCAAGCTCGCGATAGAATTCGGGCTTGCTATCGCTCTGGATCGCCTTCTCTGCAAACATCACATGTCGCCTTCTCTAAGGATCTCTTCCCGGCAGCCGTATCAGTCCTTGTCATCCGGGTCATCCGGTGAGCAAGGCCAGGCGGCGGGCGCCGTCAGCCACAATGGCAACTTGGTGGCATTGTCCCCACAGGCCAGGTTGAGCTGCGCCTGCTGGAGCCCCGTCGCATTCGACAGGTCCAGCCCCTCGATGCGGGTCAGATACATGAAGGCGCCGCTGAAGGAGACCGGCCCCTGGATCACCGCGCCGCTGAGCGTCGCGCGCGAGAGGTTTGCGAAGGAGAAATTCACGCCTGACAGCACCGCCTTGTTGAAATCGGCGCGGCCGAGCTCGGCCTTCTGAAAATCCGCATTGGCAAGTTGCGCGTCGCCGAATTCGGCCCGCTGCAGCTCGGCATTGGCAAATGAAGCACCATTGACGGACGCATTGCTGAAATCGGAACGATAGGCTTCTATCTTCTTGAAATTCGCGCCATCGGCATGGGCATTCTTCAGCCAGGCACGCACCAGCGTCGCCTTTTCGAGATTGGCCGATGTCAGGTTTGTATCGCTCAGATCGGTGCTGTCGAAATGGGCGCCCGCCAGGTTGGCGCCGTGCAGGTCGCTGTTCTGCAGCATGATGTTGGTCTTGCTGCACTTGCTCCAATCGAGACCCGGCGCTGCGACGTTGCCGCAATCGGCGGCACGCAGGGCATTGCCGCTGGACGCCAGAAGAAATGCGACACTCAAGGCCGATACGCCAAGGCCCGTCGCAATCCCCAGCCTGCGCCCGACGATAGCGCGAGACCACAGGCCATGACGCGGCTGCCGACGCACGTACCGCTCCGCTGCCGATTCGGCCATTCCTTCAGCAAGACTCATACCATTCCTCCGCTTCAACGCGCGCAAACCATCCCAAGCCCGAGTCGGACGCATGCGTCCTCCCTTTGTATATGGTGCTTCGTACGACAAAAAGAGCCGGCCTTGCAAAAGCATGCCTGAAAAGCGAACGGATGCCGGCCGCGATGGAGCAAGAGCGTAATCCCCGGTCTTCGGCGCCATGGCGCAAACGTCGATATCGCTTACCGCCGTCGCAGGGCGCCTGTCTGCCATTCCGGGCAGCCGCGGCAGCAAACGAAGCTGACACGCCCGATCCTGCGATCGGGACTGGAGAAAGCGTCTTTTTGAGGATTTTTCGGGAAAAAGATCGGTAATTTAGGCTGGTCGGAGTGGAGTGATTCGAACACTCGACCCCCACGTCCCGAACGTGGGTAGGGCTCTCCAAAGCTCGGCAACGCAAGGGTTTTCAGCTAAGGTTACCGACGTTTGTTCCAATGATGTTCCGCGAAGCTGTGCGGAAACTGTGCGGGGATGCCTATGGGATACGTCTATGATCGACTTCAGGAAATTGAAAATAATCCAAAAATCAAGTCAAAAAGACTAAAGGCCAAAAAGGAAATTATCGAAAGCGTCTTGCAGAGCGAAGTGGATTTCGAAGCCCAAACTGGGCACGTCTATTTTATAAAAATGGGCGATTTCGTAAAGATAGGATATTCGGGCGGCCTGCTGTCTAGAATTAAAAATCTTGAAGTTGGATTTCCAGAGCCATCTGAATTATTGGCCACAATACCGGGCACCAAAAACACAGAAGCATACTTTCACAAAATCTTTTCCAGCCTGCGCGTCAAAGGCGAATGGTTTAAATTCGAAGGCGCACTGAAAGCATTTGTCTCCATTGCAGCAATATCCACTCTGCCAGAGATATCGACCGTTAAGAAGCTTAGCATTGCGGAAATTGAAGCGGCGAAAGAAGGCCCGTGGCGAAAGCCTAAGCGAAATTCAGGACGCATTTAATTGCGTGTTCCGCAATGTTCTAGGAGAACGGAAATGCAGATGATTGAGAAAGTCGGATGGGCTATATCGAATGTGGCACTTTGGTCCAGAATCAACGATTGGTCTTCCGACAAGGCCGACGGATTTCCAATAGAGATTTGCCGCTACGGGATCGATGGAGAGCCTGAAATCGTTGTGGTTCGCAGATTTCCCCGTGATGTGGGCGAAACCCAAGCCCTGACTATGGTAGTCATGGAAGAGCGCGCTAGAGCTGCCATTGAGGCGATACGAGAGCCTACGGCCTTGATGGTTGCCGCCGGACTCCTCCAAAGCAATAGGGATGATATCGACCTGACGGAAAATGAAGTGGCAGGAATTTTCCAAGCGATGCTCGACGCAGCACTTCAGGAAGGCAAGGAGACGGGAGGATTAGGGGGGATTTTGCTGAAGCCTAGAGGCGGGGCGATTTGATCGCGGGCTTCGTGGCGTCTTCCTTGGGCGGAAGATTGCATACGGTGATCCTATAGCGGTCACCGTTGGACGTGCGGACTAGGCCGCTACCATGACAGGCGGGGCAAGAGCGATTGCCGATCATTGCTCCCACCTGAGAGCGCCGGCAAGCTCGCGAATAGCTTCCACTATCCATTGGGCCGGTACTTTGCCATAGGATAGATTGCCGATCCGGAACTCATAGATGGGTTTCTTGCCGTCCTTCCGGACGATGATCTTAATCTCGGGAGGGTCTTCGTCTGGCGTCTTTTGCATGAGACGATGGCCCTTTGCGCAGAATGATGAGAACGAGACATAGGAAAAGAAATGTGAGGAGCGCGCCGAGGCGCGGCCTCATGTCGTATGCCAGCCGGCCGGCACCCTTACGATGGGCTTAGGTGGCGTCTGCGGGTCTTCGAGCTGAACAGGCATCCGCTCCCTGAGCCACCAACGAGAATGAAGCAAATACATCCATTGCTGGGGCGGCTCGACAACGGCGCGGAGGTCATCGGCATATTCGGAATAACCGGGTACGCTTCCATTTGCGAGGACGTGTCCAGGGTTGCCACTTACGTGATAATGGCCGAATTGGATCAGATCAGGCTTCCGGCCGATGCTTGCTTGTTGTGCATCGATCTTCTTTGACCCGCGAACGATTGGGAGCATTGGGCCAGCAAAACCCATACCACCTTTCGTGCCAATCTTGTCGCCGTGGCTCGAGAAGACGGTTCTGCCGAAAACCGGCGTGATTTGGTCTTTTGCATCGCTTTGCTGGAATGTGACCCTATCGTCTCCCTCGAAGCGCTGAGCCACCATAGAAACGATCAGGCTGTCATAGGACAGGCGAGCATAGAGCTTCGCCGTCGGCTTATGTGTGGTGCGTCCGTGATTTCCAGGCACTCCCACCACATGGACGCGGCCATAGGTGTCCCTGAGATGGCGTATCCCCGCCACGCATTCTTCAGCAACCGCGAGGCACTGCTCATGCGAAGTGAGAGCGTTCGTCATTTTCAGTTCGTCATGGATATCGCCGCTGATCAGATCCCCCGCCAGGGCAAGCAGAACGCCCTCACAATCCGTATCGGAGGCCCATCGTTGACCGATGGTACATACCGCAGCGAAATAGCGGCGCAGCCTCTGACGGCAAATTTCTGGGTTGAAGGCATTGATCCCGAGGATTTCCGCGGCGGATATGACCTCACCCATGTGGATGTCTGAAACCAGCGCTCCGATTACACTCTTGCCGCGCCGACTGGTGCGCGTGTCCAGTATCCAGTCCGGAATGGTGAAGGGAACGCCGCGGATGCCGGAAAGCTCGGAGACAAGATGCTCGGCATCCGCAAGCTCCCTCTCCGAAGCCGTATGTTTCTTGCGCCAAAAAGCGGCGTCCCGAAGCTCGGTGCGTGAAGGTTCTGGGTGCGAAGGCGCCGGACTATCCTTTTTCAGGCCTCGTTTCTTGGCCTTCTGCAGTCGCCGCTTTATCCAGTGCCAATCATGGCCTGAGGCGATGGAAGCGGCTCGGATCGTTTTATGCTCATGCATGAGCGCAATTGCATAAAGGCAGTCTTCGTCTGTCAATGGGGGTGTTGGCATGTGCCGTTACTCCTGAGAACCGCGGGAACGGCGGGAAGATGGCAGGCTTTGGAATAGGCTATCGATCCGGCCGCCGAGCCCCTCGATCGCCCGGAGAACCTGATCCGTGGTTTCTCGGTGGCCAGCCTTCGATATGTAGGTCTCGGCCACGTGAGTTTTATAATCGGCGAGTTCTTTGGTGGTGGCCGCAACTTTTGTCTCGACCTTCTCGACTTCTGCCCGGAAGAACTTCCAAACCGCAAAAGCCGTAACGATGATGGTAACAATCCCTCCGGCCACCATCCATAGATTTTCCCAAGTCAATGAGACATTCATCCGCCGCGCCCTTGATTGAATGTATGAAGATGTCCCTCAAGGGACGCTCGACCACGCCAAGAGCAGGAAAGCTCCCAGCGTGGCTATGGAGATGATGAAGCCGAGAATCTGAAGGCGAGCGATCACGAGCCTATTGGCTTCTTCGCCCTTAGGCGTCCGTAGAGCGTGACGGCAATGCCGGCGAGTGGGACGGCTAGGGAGACAAGCAGCTCTTGAGTGCTAGCGTTCACGGTCACACCGAAACCGGCAGCAGCGAGACCGGCTGCCGTGATGATCTGGCCCCAGATGATGCGGGACTGCCACCACGGCTCGTTGTTGGTCGAATGCAGGATGGAATTGGCGACAGATTCGGCAACTGGAGTGAGCGCCTCGATCAAAGCCGGAATCGAAGACTTCTCGGCCTGAACATTAGGATCAACCACAGTAGCGGCCACAGCAGCCGCCATCTGCGATTTGATCTGGGTTTGGATATCGGCCATTTGGTTGAATCCTTTCGGGTATGGCGCGGCAGGTGACCGCTTTATGCCAAAGGGGCCTGAAGAGCCGCCGAAAGCGCCTGATGGCTCGACTGGAGGGCTGTGCGCTGTGCATCGGTCAACGGCTGCTTCATGAAGACGAGCTGATAGAAAGCACCAATGGCCGGCCCAATGTCCTGACCGAGTGCCTGAAGGAGGGCGAGTGCCGAACCGACGATCTGAAGGTCGGCGAGGATTGCGTCAGCAGTGACCATTTACTTTACTCCGTTTGTGGCTGCGATCTGTTCGGCAGCACTGATTGCGGATTTGAGGGTGTCATAGGCGGCTGAAATGCCAGAGCAGGAAGTCTGGCCCGCAGCCGTGCAGACGTTGAGCTGATCTTGAATGCTCTTCAGGGCCGTCTCTACGGCCTGATCAGCAGCTTGCAGTTTCTGAACGATGACCTTTTGGGCGCAGAGACCGTTTGCGTTCGTCACTTTGTCCGAGCCGAGGCACGGATTCTTGTCATAGAGGGCTCGATAGTTCTTGGCCGGGGCCAGGAACAAGGTGTCATAGCCAGACATGGCTTTATCGATCGTCGTCTGGTTGATCGAGAAATTGTTGATTTTCTGAAGAGCGCCGCACGAGGCAAGCGAGACCGTCATGGCGGCTACTGCCACCAAGCTAAACATGCGCATTGGATTGTCCTTTGATGTTGAGGGGGCTTTTGCCGCGAGCCGCACGGCCGGTATCAAGCTGCTAGAGCTGCGAGCGTCTTCGGGCCGGCGATGCCGTCTGCAGAAAGCCCCGACGCGCGTTGGAAGGCCAGAACGGCTGATTGGGTGCCATAGCCGAAGATGCCATCCGGATTGCCGGGCTTGTAGCCGGCGGCGACGAGGCGCTGTTGAAGTTGCAGGACGGAAGCGCCGCGTTCACCGCGCTCGAGGATGCCATCGGCCATTGCGGGATCCGGCATGTTTGCCCCTATCCCGCCGCTGGCATAGATGCCTTGGGAGATCAGCCTAGCCTCATCCTTCCGGCGCGCGACCAGACCCGCAAGAACCCTTCCGTTCTGTGTTACCGCGGTTGTCAGCAATCTCGTGCCGGCGAGATCATACTCGGCCGCCTTGATCGCCGTCGCCCATGTCCAGGCGAGAGCCCCTGCTCCACAATTGAACACGACCGATGTTGCGCCATCGAATACGGTCTGAGGCGTCATGCGGCCCGTGAGGAAGCGATCGACCGCGGCGCCATACTCCTCGTCTGAGACGAGCTGTAGAACGGCGTCGGATTCCGCCTTCGTTATCGTCGCGCCGGGGCCGAACTTCTGACCGGGGCGGTTCTTGCTCCACCATTCACGGAAGGCAGCCGATGCCCATGTGAAGCCGGTACCAATCGTCCCCACGCCGCCCGGATCGGCATACCAAGACGCAGAGAAGCCTTCGTGCAGCCGAATATCGGCCGCGCCGCTGGGAGAGAGACGCATTTGATTGCTCCAATGAAAAAGGCGCCCCGAAGGACGCCTGGATTTGAATGACTGAGAACGCGGCTTGACTTTAATCGGTCGGGTCGATTGATTGTGCCGAAGAAATGTCTTTAGAATCCAAGTGAGGGATCCGTGAAAGTCGTTACTGAAGACCAATTCGATGCGTTAGACGATATCACGATTATCCATCGTCCTACCGGCACCAAAATTTCTGCATATGACCGAAGCGCCCCACAAGGCACAATTTCCGTTACAATCAAACCAGGAGACGGCCTCGACTCTTATTTAAAACACGCAATAAGAGATGCCGCTATGCCAATTTTGAGACGAATGATCGCCACAAATGAGACGGCGAATAGTTCCGGAAATTGAAAGTTATCAGATGGCAGATGGCCAACATAAAGAAGAATTTATGAGACTGAATCACTCTATGTTATTTAGCAGTTTCGATAGAAATCTAATTTATGATCTCGGAATGAATCATGGCGAAGATTCCCTCTTCTATTTGGAAAAAGGTTTCAGAGTTGTCGCCGTTGAAGCAAATCCGGTCATCTATTCAAAGATGATAAAAGAGTTTTCCAATTGGATAGAAACTGGGAAACTCGTTATCCTTAATGTTGGAATTTGGGACAGCCAAAACAAGCTAACGTTCTACAAGAACTTGGATAATGACCACTGGAGTTCTTTCGACGCTGGCTACGGTACCAGAGGGGGGACCAGATACGAAGAGGTAGAAATCGATTGCATTACTTTGCCAATGCTTTTGGCAGAGCACGGAACGCCATATTACCTAAAAGTTGATATTGAAGGTGCCGATAAGATCGCCATCAGCTCTCTCGCTTCTGCCGACGTTCTTCCCGCTTTCGTCTCGGTAGAGGAATATGGTGCCAAGTGCATAGAGGATCTTAGGGACCTGGGATACGACCGATTCAAGATCGTTCCACAAGGCAATAAATCCTCCATGAACCCCGCGCCGTCACCTGCGCGTGAGGGGACCTATGTAGAAAGATGGTTTAGTGGCCGAGATACCGGTCTATTCGGGTTAGAGCTTCCTGGAGCTTGGCTGCCGTTCCAAGAGGCATATAGCATTTTCACGTCTACAATCAGAGATTCATCGTATTCGTATATAGGCCCCGAAAATGAATGGTTCGACGTCCATGCGACCAATACTCGGGTTGACGGAATTGACAATTAGCCACTAGGTGTTGCCGTTCACCTTACTTTCTTTGTTTGGACTGCCGCGCAACTCAATATGCGCGGCAGGAAATTTCAATAAAAGAAGACGAATTGAAATTCGCCGCTGCGCCGGTCGATTGCGCAAAATTGGCGAATGTTGCGCTTGTCGTGCTGAATGCCGTTTGTTTCACCGTATATGCTCCGGACGTAGCAAGATCGCTGGCAGCACATTGCCAAACTGTGGGTGCCGCTGGGAGCGTAATCGTTCCTGTTCCCGTTGAGCACCCAGTCCCTACACCCAGAATGAATCCGGCGACGTTGTTGCCGTTAATGGTCGGTGACGTGCAAAACCCACTCGCAACGGCTGGTTTCTGAGTGGAGTTTGATAGAGTTACCCCGTTGGAGAAGTAAATATTCCCCAATGGCGCAACAGCGCTGTCCAACAACAATTCAGAAAAATATGTCCCCAGAACAGCCGATCCACTTGATTGATACCCGCGAACGGAAACCTGATTCAATCCGCCTGATTGCGCAAAATTAATTGCGCCACCCGTCAAGTTATTTTCTACCATGCTAATGGTATTCGATGACGGATTGCACGCGCCTGAATTGTCAAAGACGACTCCAACTGGCGACGCCTGGAGGGTGTTCGACAAATTGACATTCGTGATCAGATTTTGCGCCGAACAAATGCTAATAAGCGGGCCGGTAGCTATCGCAAAAATCATGCTGTCATTGATGACGGTACCGCCTGCATAGCCCTGCAATCGAACAGCGTTTGAGATCGCACCCTCAAATTGAGATTGAATAAAGTTGCCAGTGCCACCCGTATCTACGAACAACGCATATTTATATCCTGCCGCTGGCAGTGTCGAAACCCACGGGTGCAAATTGCTCCATTCAGCAAATGAGTTTGCGCCACCCGCTGCGCCATACGTGCGAACGCCAGAATAGGTATTTGATGCCGCTCTGCCGCAATCTTTTACGATGATATTGCTATGGCGGCTATCATGCGGGCCACCGAAGTCCATCCCATCATAAGAACATGTATCAATTGTAAGATTGTTGACATATCCTTCCATTGCGGTGTTGGCATCGGTCCACTCCGATTTCCAGGCCGTGCCAGGGCAATTATCAATGCCGACATTCTGGATGATTTCGCGATAACCCCAAAACGAAAAACAGCTATTGCCGGCTGTCGTGGTATTATTCGCCATGTTGCCGTCGATAGTCAGATCGAACAGCCCGAAATCATGGGTTCCCTGGCCAATCGGATTTGCTGGGATGGTCCCGAACAGGGAGCCATTGCCATCAGCGATGACGGTTGATGCGTTGGCGCCATTTTTCTGTTTGATGAATGTCGTATTCATCCCGCCGCCGCGCAAATAGACGCCATTTTTGATGACGACGTTTTGAGCGAAAACCACCCCATTCGGAAGGCGCAACGTGCCGCCACCAGCAGCAGAAATATCGCTAATAGCTTGATTTAGTTGCGTACTATTATCCGCGTTTGCGGTGCTAACTCCCCAATCTCCCGCGTCTTTTACATCTTGCAATCGTGACGTGATCGTGCGGGACACCGCATTTGGCAATCCATTCAGATATTGGCATCCCGTAAGCAGAGACCCGGTGCCATTCGCCCAACACGCTAGATCACCGACGTTAGACGTTGCCGGACCTCCAACGATATTTCCAGAGGTCGGAAACACCTGCGTCACACCGCCGACCGTCACGCTGCTGAAAGACTGGGGGGCACTCCATGTATTCGTCCCGTTTAGCAGGGGAACATTCGGTCCGCTCGTCCCGGTATTCTGGCCTGCGGCAGTGCCAAGCGCGCCGCCATCGATAAGTGCAGTGCCGCTGGTATTCCCCCACTTGGCAATGTTGCCTACTGCCGTGGTGGCGGGGCCGGTGATGGTACCCGCACCAATAGGGCCGAACGTGATATTCCCAGCCTGATAATAGAGCCCCGTTGAGGTCAGCCAAATATCGCCGTTATTGGGCGACGCTGGGGCTACACCCTGCAGAAAACTAAAGCCGGCAGATTGAGTCGTTGACGCGGCCGTCGTTAACTTGCCGAGCATCGTGCCCCCGGCTTGATTTAGAGGGGTATAGCCGAGATAGTCTTGCTTCGAAGCAAAATAGCCATTCCATTGCCCTGCAGTGGGCACCTGACCATAGCTGAGATTGGGACTCGACTGAGCAAAAGCAATCGTTGGCAGCAGCATCGCCAAGGCGATGAGGCGGGAAATAAACTTCATTGAATGGTCCTCAAGCCCAAATGATTGCCGCAACGGCATCGAGCGAAGCGGATGCGTTAACTGCATCTGTCAGTTGAGCCAGTTTTTTTTGGCAATCGATGACGTGCGCCTTCCCGTCTGCTCCAGCCTGTTGGATCTGGACGCCATCGTGAGAGCGGAATGCCCAAATGCCGTCCTTATCGGCGCACCAAAATGGCGTCGTCCATCCATTGGGTAGATCTGGCAGCAGGCTATCAGTGACCGATCCCATAAGATTGATCTGATCCTTGATTGCGCTAGGATAGCTATAGGAGGAGCCAAGCGCGGACGACTGAAACCCGCCAAGGATGGCCGCGGCACACGCACCATTAAGGATATCGATGCGGTCGGCTTTTGCCATTGATAGCGCTCGTTCCTGATAGGAGCTGACATCGATATCTGGCTCGACTTCATATCCGGTGATGGCATCATTCTCATCCCGTATTTCCGACACCATCGTAGCGCCGAGAGCGTGCAAGATTGCATCGTCCCAATCGGTCCCATTCAGTTTCATGGTTCAATTTCTCCGAAAATCAGAGTTGCTTTGTTCGTAGTCGGAAGGCCAGATAGGTCAGAGTTGGTTGGGTTAAAAATGCCAACCCACGCCAAGGCATCGTTCCGAAGGAAAGATAGAGAACATGCCAGCGTGCCGGCCGAAATGCCGGTCAAAATAAGTGACGGTGTCGATGCTCCACCAATCGATCCTGGCGCTCCAGTCGCCGTTTGAGTATAGGCGGTGCTCGGGCCAAAGTCGGCGTTCGTAGAGCCGATAGTCATCCGGCCTATTGCTGGACCATTGTTCGATTGGGCATTCAGAACCAAAAGCTGGAAATTGCTCCAGACCAATATATTGCTGGTGGCTGAGCGCTTGGTGTAGTTGAAGCCGCTCCAGGGTGTTGCCGTAACGCCGGTACCCGAAGTGCTCATGGATACTCGCGTCGTATTCGTGAACGAAACGACATTGTTCAGCGATTTCGAGGCAACCGTACCTTGGAACAGCACCCATCCGGTCGGATTGGAGTCCGGATTGTTCGTGTTGTTGTCGATCGAGCTGACCCAGAATTGGCCGGCCGTCGTCGATTCAAGCGTGGCCCCCCTCGGATATCCCCCGATGGCTGTCGAGAAGGCAGAATCGAAGATGCCGCTACCGCCAGCAGCTTGCCATTGCGCCCATAGAGTAATCTGGTTCAGGATGCCGTTCATGTCCTGCCCGAAAGGCGGAACACCACCCGAGCCTACTGGGAGGAAGTTTAGTGGCGGGAATCCGTCGGTGAGTGACGCGGCACCGTTCGTGATCCCGATCTGCGATGCCTGCGGAATGGCGCGGATATAGCCAGCGCCCGCATTGTTCGCGAAGGGGATCGCAAACTTATTGGGAATTTGAGAAAGCTGCATTGATGGCCCCTAAAGGGTGACAACCGAAGCTGCGACACCCGTCGACTTCGGCAAAACACCAGATTGCTGGACAATGGCGAGTTCCACTGGAGACAGCTGGAACTCGAAGGTGTAAGTCATGGTCATCGTTGCGATGGGAGAGCCGCTATAGAACGATGCCTGATTGAAGCCCTGCGCATTGGTGGATTCGGCAAATCCGAACCATGCGCCGGTATGCGATCCCTCGGTGACATACGCATTCCCGCGATTGGGGAAGAGCATCATCAGAATATGGTTGATGGCGGGTATCGAGCCATCGGTGATGTTCGCCGCGGCCTTGGCATAAATCAGCGTTCGATAGGCTTGATCTGACAGCGAAAAGTTGCTGGTTAGCGAAGCGCCGCTATAGAACGATCCCTGTCCGAAAGTCCAAGACCCCGGAGATGCTTCATTGAAGCCAAACCAGTTGCCGACCTGAACCTTTAGGACGCGATTTACGCCTACTATGCGGCCCCATATATTTAATCCTTCGCCTTGGGCGGTAGCCACGTTCATAATGGCGTCATAGAAAGCATCCAGATTCTGCGTCTGGTCGATGTAGTCGTTGAGATTGGTGATCAGCGTCGTCAATATTTTTGAATTTGCATATTGACTGATTACTGTGTCCCAGACCGAAAAACTGGGTTGCGTCCCGATCAGGCTGACGCCGATCTCAAATTGCCCTATACCGTTGGGAATGCCAGCGGGTGGGCGTGGATACGGAACGTCAGTCATCAGATCAACGTCACAACGATGTTGTTGGCGGATACCGTCGGTACCTGATTGATGCGAACTGCGATCTCAAACAGGTTCGCGATGGCGGATTGCATCGACTCTGAACCCACGGTCTGGCTGGCCGAGATCGTATAGGTTCCCGTTCCGCCAGTTCCCGTACCAAGCGCGGTTATCGTTGTCCCCACAATCAGATTTCCGGTGACATCCGAAATGGTTTGACCGACCGCCAGCGTTCCCGAACTGACGGCCGACACAGTCAGCGTCGTTCCGGAGATGGATCCAGTGAAAGAAGCCGAGGCATTGTTGACTGAGCCGATCTCAATCGAGACGATCTGCGCCCAAGACCCGAGAGCGGCCACAGGCGCATAGAACCGGCTGGCAAGCAACGTTCCGCCGATCTTGGCGCGTGGACCACCATCGCCACCGGAGAATGCACTGATGATCGCATTCTGGATTAGCGTCCCCGCATTCGCCGGCACCAGTGTCGAGTTGACGATATTCACCGCAAACAGGATTGGAAGCGGCGGCGGAACCTCGAAAGACACGGTATAGGCCGGATATGGCGGCACATATCCTGGGCTGGTATCCAGGACCGTTACGCTTGTGTTGCCGTTATAGGCGCATCCCGGCGCCTTCTTTGACCAAATGGCCTGCCCTATATCCTGTGCAGCTCCGCCGACTACCGAAACATACAGGGAGTTTGGGTAGACAGAGACGCCGCCGATTGTCTGAGGGCTATTCGTCGAATTTTCTGTGACGAACGCGTCAATGACATTCGGAACTGCCAAGACCGCGCCGAGCACGGACGGAAGCGAGCCAATGGAGTTCAGAGCAACGGACGCTGCCCGCCGCGCTTCGAAGGCTGACCGGCTTTCAACATTGTTCCCAAGCACGCCATCCGCTGGGTTGGTGATCGAATCCCAGCCAGGGATGCTGCGATAGATCTGGTTCAGCGTACCTTCAGGGCAAGAGATCGGACCCGGAACGGAGCATTCAAAGGTCAACGTGATGTTGCCAGAAGCCGGAATAGTGCCAGCTTCCGTGCAAATGTACTGATTGCCATCCGCAGCGACCACCAGTGACCCGACCGGGATAACCACGCCTTGCAGGCCGGTGCACAATGCCTGAACAACGGTCGGCTGTGCCGGATTGCGCTCGAGGAAGTATATCCGCGCTAAGGCATCCTGATATCGACCAGAGGCATAGGCCGGATCGAATTGCTGTGTCAGGAATAGGAAGGTCTGGTTGACATTATCGACTACCGCAGCTTCCGAAGACGCGAGCTGACCTTGTGGCGTATTGAGCGCCGGGTTGAGATTCCCTCCGAATGCAGAATTGATGTCTTCGGTAACGCCGGTCAGCACCTGAGATGCAGACGGAATCACGAAGCCGTTCGGCCCGAAGGACGGCTGAGGAACAGAAGTTGTCATGTGTGATTAGAACCCTGTAGCCGAAACTTGGCCGTCATCGTTCATGATCTGGACTTGGCCCGAGACCACGCGGTCTTTCCAAGAAGTGATGAATGACTGAGACTTGGTGACCCCCGGAACCGTGAGGGCCGCAGCATTGAAGCGCGCCTTCATCAATGATATCGGCGGCGAATAGCCTAGGATTTCGGTGAAGTATGGAATCCCAAGGGTTGTATCGAAGTACACTTCACCTTCGAACGTCCGGATCGCACTGGCAGCGTCTTGTGCCTGCGAATAAGGATTGCCGGCCACAGCGATATTGCCCGCGGTATCTACGGCTAGATCCCACGTCACCACATCCAAAAGAAGTGTCTGCATGTCAGGTTCCTGGATCGGGCGGTGGGCCGCCACCATGCTTGTGATGCTGCAGCGTGACGCTATCACCCGTGCCCGTGCCCGCTTGGACTCCGCCGGGAGTGGTCAGATTGCCGCTACGATCAATAATCAGGCCGTTGATATTCACACCATTGGTGCCAGTTTGAATGCTGTTACCAAACTCATCCACGATATGGATGCCGGGGCCATTCAGGTTGACGTATCTGGTTGGCGTCACTGCGTTCAGCATCGCGCCGTGATAGACGCCATCCGAAAGATTGCTGCGCCGAAAGGAGCCGGGATTAGATTGCGCTCCCTCATTTGAGCGAAGAGACGAAGTATCCCGGTCACTGATGATAATATGGCCCACATCACCGATGACCGGATCCATAATCACGCCGGCGGCGCCACCCTGGCTACGAGAAACGGGAAGACCATAGATAATGCCATGAGGCGTCTGATTGCCCTGCCCATCGATCTGATTGACCATGGGCTGAACATCAACCGTAGGAGCCGCCCCTACCCCGCCACCATGAACGGCGATGATTTTCACCGGCAATGCTGTCCGCGCCTCAGAGAGTTCCTGCTGAATCAGAAACCTGATAGCATTGTAAAGGTCCGTGTTATCGGTAATGCCTTGTTGGCCGAAAAAGCCCTCCGGAGCCGTCATGATACCGTGGCTCCGATCTGAACGCCTTCCATCGCCATTTCCCAGCGACCGTGCGGCACCATAGATTCAAGCTGATATTCCAGCCGGTTGACCTTCCATTTCCCATTAGCGGGAGTCAGATCGCTTTTGACTTCGATCGCGCCGAGATATTTGACGGACGGATTGAATAATGCCCTGACCAAGACATTCGCCTGGTTGAAGCTTGGATACCCAATCATCCCGGTCTGAGCGGAAATCAGAACGGCATCACCTTCCCGCGTAGAGCTTGGAGGCACGATCGCCATTGTGTTTCGTTCGATAATCATGTCGACACCGGCGTGCTTTGCGATCGCAAGAGCTTGCTGAAGAGCTGTCCCCGCATAGTAAGGGTTTGCCAGTTTCGTCGTGACACCGGCATTCTCGAAGGCGAACCCCATCTGCGTCGCGAGACCCTGCATCATCCCTGCGACATCAGCAGAGCCCCGGATACTCAAAGGCGTGGCAGGCTTTATCGCGTGAAAAGCTCCTGGCCTTGCCATCACCCGAAAGCAGACTTCAGGCATGGCCTCCGCATCAACGAATGCGGAGGTGATTTGACCGCCAAATACCAAAGTCATGCCAGAGGCATCACCAGCTTCCACCGTGACGGAATTCTGGTAGAGCTTATAGGCTTGTGTGCCGACCGTCGATAACTGGTTCATAAGGCTCATTGGCAACCCGTAGATCGCCATCTCGAGCCAGCTTTGCGATGCGCCACCTGTGTTCGTAATGTGACACGCCACACGAGCGCCAGTCACCAAGGCGCTGTTATTCTTTCCTTTTCCGAAACTACCATTGGCAAGATCGAATTGGACGTTAATTAGTTTTTGCGAAAATGACATTCATTCATCTCCGCTCATCTTGCAGAAATAGATAAACAGGCGCACATTTTCGCCATGATCTTTGTGCCCGCTCTATTTTTGCTATTTCTGGTCATCCTCTTTCCGAGGTTCACCAAATTCATGCTGACGCTTTTTGCCTTTGGCATTCTGTTTGCCGTGGCGTCATGCGTTGACCACGCTCATGCGCAGGTACCGAGCGAAGCAATGATGAGGAATGCGATCTCTTTCGCCAATTGCACGGCGGCGAATGCCGAGCTGGAGTCTGGAAAACTTCATCAGATCAAAATGCTTGGAGGCGATGAAGTCGCAGTTCTCGTCACGAGTTGCGCCCCAGTAATCGATTCCTATGTTCATTTCTGCCGCGCTTCCGGATACGCCGAAGATCACTGCTACGGCGATTTGCGCATCATGGCAGAAGATGCATTGCGAAAGATCGGAGATTGAATCTCACGCCGCCAATTCATCTGGCGTGAGATATGCGAGGTTCCAGCGCGTCCCCAGACCCGTATAATATGGATCTTCATCTCCACTCTGATCATCGATAAAGGCCAGATCGCCTTGAAACCCGAGATAGGCCGATCGAACGATCCTGTTGTTCGTTTCGGCAATAACCCCGCCAATGATCAATGTGTTGCTCACATAAAGATCGACGAATAGGCCGCCGATCGTCTGATAAACATCGATCTGGCAAACCTGCCCGTTCAAGGTCACTGTCACGGTCTGGTTTGGAATAGCCTGTAATGGGACGATCAGCATAAGTCACTTATTCGCGTGTATGCGGTCGAGTGCCGCGTTTTGCGTTGGCGTTGCCGCTACGGGCTGGACAGTGCCGCCGTTGACTTGGGACGCCGAGGTCGGGCTTTGTGTGGCAGATTGCATATCGTTCACGGTCTCGCGAACTTCGAACGTCCAAATATCCACCACGATCAGACCGACGCCATTGTTAGCGGACTGGCTATAGCTCCAATTTGTGATGTTGACGGAAGGATAAATCGCATCCGGTGTCACCACATCGTAGAGGTTCAAATCACCCGCCACGGCCTGGATCGAAGCGATGAATGCCTGCTTGTTTGCATCCGATCCGCCGGCTGAGAACTGAAATCTGGCATCGAATGGGATCTGAACTTTATCGAAGCTCTGGAATGCCCCGCGCTCGACTGGAAAGTCCGAAATTGCCCATTGCTGTCGATAATCAAACCTGACCACGTTATCCGCGAGAATGACAGGGGTTCCGCCCGAATAGATCCCCCATGGTTGCTGAAGAGGCGCTCCAAAGAATAACCCAACCGCATCGGCCGTGAGGAAATTCAGAAGTTGCCCAGCCGCCGCGGCGAAGACCACAGACGGCACTCCCGGCACATTGGGAACATTAACCGGGAATACCATTATTGTGGTCCTGAATTGGCAGTGGCGGCAACTGTCGAGCGGAATAGGCTATCGGCGATCGTTGAGGCTATGCCCTTCGAATCCGTCGCCTGCGGCGCGTTCACATTGATCGTACCGACATGCATAGCGTTTGATGTGCTCGACGTAGTGGCGGTATGGTTGTTCTGAATATTGGACAGTGCCGCGCCGCGCGCACCCGACATTACAGAATCCACATACCCGGTGTCTGGGAATGGACCAACGCCCATTTTCCCAGTGATTCCTTCGGCCCGAGCACCCATCCAAGGCCCCCAGCCGCCCTTTCGAACTTGATCCAGCGCGAAATCAATCTGCTGTTTCCATGTGCTGGAATTGCGAGCATCCAGGCCAGTTTTCTTTGTGAACTCATCCCCAAGGCCACCATGAGGCATCCGAGGATTGATACCACCATAATGGAGCTGGAATGGCCCGAAGGACGAATTCCCATCACCGCCCCGGTCCACTTTTGTTGGATCAAATCCACGAAGACCTTCATGATTGGCAACACGAAGAGCAATGTTCGGATCAATGCCACGTTTGATTGCGGCCTGACGGATATAGGCAACAACATCCGCGTTAGAGCCGGTCAGACTTGGCGTTCCGGCCGCTAAGGTTTTGCCCACGAATGGTGTTGTTTTACCGCCTGAAGGCGCTGCGTCATTGCTGCCGCCGCCGCCAAGCAGCCCACCGAAGAAATTACCGACGCTCTGCCAAAACCCGCCACCAGATCCTTGCTGTTCAAGGGTGACGGGCATCGGATTGGACTTCGATACCGGACGGCCGTCTACAGTCTGGTTCAGGAAGTCGTTAAGACTGCCTTCCCTGCCGACGCGATCCCTATCCCGATCATCTGGGCTTCCAGATGAATTTGCGGCAGGCCCGCGATTGTACCAAGCGTTCTTTTCGGCCGCGTTGATTTTTGCTTGGCTTGGTCCTGGCGCGGTATCGGTCAACATATATGCTGCTCCGGTGACTGCGAAGATCTTTCCTAGGACACCCATCATCCCACCCCCAGATGATGCGGATGGCGTAGCGGCAGCACTTGGTCCCAATGCAGTTCTCAGACTACCAAGCATCCCAAGGGCTTTGCTACCGGCCCACAGAGCAAACAGAACCTCTGTTGCGGTCGTTATGCCGCCGATGGCATCCGCAACCTGCTTTGCGTCATTGCCGAAATCCTTAAGCCCCTGGCCGATCGCATTCCAATCCACTTTCGCGAGATAGTCGGAGAAGTCTCCGACAGCCTTGACAATCCCGCTTCTGAGCCAGTCTTGGTTCTTTTCCAACCAATCCGTCATCTGCTTGAGCAGTTTCGCCATTGTCGGGCCAAGCTTCTCCAGCACAGTATTGGCGAGAGAGACCGCCGTCTGCTGTAGAGTGACCCACTGATCTTGAAGCTGTTGGGCTGCCTTGATGGCATCATTCGATGGCGAAAGCTTCTTGATCTGATCAAGGTAGGCGCCAATGGCGTCACCATACTTGATCATCACATTGGCGGTGGCGTCATCGATCCCCATTCCCTGCGCAAGGAAATGCGCTTGAGCCGGATCAATGCCGTTCATGGCCTTCAGAGCAGACGCAGTGTCCCGAAGGAACTTGTCGACGCCATGTTCTGTATCGATACGCTTGCCGGTCAATGCCTGAAGCTGGCTGAATTCCTTCGGCAGCAACTGACCATTGCGGTGCAGATCATAGAGGGCCTTGCCGATCCGTTCAAATGAGCCAGCGGTAGCTTCGGCAGACCCACCCATGCGCTCGGTTGCCATACCCCAAGCGGCAATAGTCTGAGGCGATTGACCAAGATTGGCTGCAAAGCGGCCGAGCGATGCATCAGCGGTATTCAGGTCAGCAATGAATTCCTTGATGCCGCGCGCACCGAGAAATGTGGCATAAAGCGTCAGAACAGATCGCGTGACAGAAGAAATCGCCTGCGCTGTTGATTTGGCGGAAGCTTCGACAATCTTGCCACTTTTGACCATCTGATCAGTGGTCTTTTTGTCGGTCTCCTGGATTTCCTTCGCGCCCTTCTTGTAGGCAGAAGGATCGAGGCCTACGGCAACATAAAGGGTGTCGATGATGTTCGCCAAATCAACTCCCCTTTCTTTTCGCTGCTTCTCTGATCAATTCGGCATTGTAGGAATCCACCGCAGCGACTTCCAAAATGTCGTAGACATCTTCTAGGGACAGGTGCTCTTGAAGGTCTCTCAGCGCGGTCGTTTTGTCTTTTGCGAGCGAGAGAACTGCACCGATGGTTCGGGGAAGGTTGGGATATTCGATGAGGGAGACGGATGAGCCGGCGCCGACGAAGAAGTTTCGCTCGATAGGCCGCCGGTCACGGAAAAACCCGTGATCAACTGAAACACCTCCGATCGAAGATAGAGGCGAGTCGCGATTTCCTCGATGTCTTCCTCAATGAGATCTTCGCGAATGTAATTCGGCCTCTGCGGGTCTGGTTTGATACAAACGCACCACATCATCTCATCAAGAAGCGGCTCTATCTCTTCGAACGGACAATTTACGAGAGACGCAACCCCCAGCATGGCTATACCAGCCATTCCGAGCTTCATAATCTCATCAATTCCGCCGATATCGACACCAGATTTAGCCACGACTGCGAGCGCGCGAGTAGCCCACTTCTCGGACTGCATTGGTGGAAATTCCCGAAGATGGAAGACCTTACCATAGTCTCGCCCTGGGAAGGTGATCGTTACGTCTTTAGTTTTACGAGCCATTAGTCAAACCTCAGAGCGGAGAAGGATCAACCGATTGCCAACGAATTAGCGCTTGGCGAGGCTGCGTAATTTTTGCTGCGGCCGGCGCAGGAGGCCAGCTAACCAGTGCGCCATTCTTGCAAACGTATGTTGTTCCCAAGGAGGGCAATGTGACATCCCCCTCCACGCGATAAGTTGTGCGATTTGATTTCATGGCGGCCATCCATGTATCGAAAATCTGATTGGAATCAGAATCGGCCTGAAGATGGAATGTCTGATCAACAGGATTGATGACATATCCCGCCGATAGTTTGCCATCCACGCCCATCGCCGTCTGGTTCACCTCAACGGTGGGCAGATCATAGACATTGTCGGTCGTAAACCCTTGAAGCTGAACCGGAGTGTTGAATACCCCGGGAATGGTCAAGGTAATGACCACATCTGCGGCTGTAAGATTTCCTGCCATCGAAGGCTCCTGATTTTCCGAGGGTTACTGAACGAGGGTGCTGTTCAGGACGATCTGCTGCACCGATTGGCCATCTGTATAATAGAAGTTGCACGGCGGCGATGTACGCGCTTGGCGAACCTGCGGGGACGCATCGACTACCTGCAAATACCAGCCTTGCTGCTGGAGAACCTGCCAAGACGTATCGGTGCCCGTCGCATTCCTGATCTGGGCACGCTGAAGGCTTGACAAGGTTATGCCAGACCGAATGACGCCGGCATTCAGGCCCGCATTGATAGGATCGAGGCAAGCTGCGCGGATCAACCCATAACCCTGATTGTTATAGGGAACGGAATTGATGTTCTGCAGCAATTCCATGAGCGCAAGCTGGAGTGCATTGTTGAGCCAGATTTGGTCAACATAGCTATCCAGCCACTGGAACTGGCCTGAGACAAGACCGGTCTGGAACTCCACAAACTGCTGGTTGGCGGTCGCATATGCGCCATAGAAGTTATAACCGTTTGCCGTCAGATTGTTGGCCGTGGTCGCATCGGTAACACCAGCGATAAGCCCATCCTGTCCACGGAAGGCAAAGGTGATGCGTCCGTTCAGAGCCGTGAAATCGATGGAGGCTGCCATGCCGCAAACAAAAGCGGCGATATCAGCCGCTGGCGTCGTGGCATTGAGAGGCTGATAGATCGGCGCGATACCGTCATAAGCCGCCACCTTGACGATATGGCCGAAGCTGGTTGTCGCATTGTTGCTTTCGGTCGGGGTGATATCGGTATCCCACGCGATATAAGCCCAACGCTTGTTCTGACTATTGGTCCATACCGCGAATTCCAATTTCTGAGCGCAACCACTGCCACCATCCGGATCAAATAGCGTCATGAACGTTGCCCAATTCTGGGTCAGAATGGTCATAGCCGTCATGAAAGCCGCTGGGTTCGCGGCAACCGCACCCTGCGAGAGAACAGCACCCGTTGCCTGAGTCAGGAAGATCGGAGCCGCAAGCGTGCCGGTGGCGAACGCAACGGTGGACTGATTGCCACGAGAGCCCGATTTGATGACGAACCCACCAGAGATGGAGTCGTAGGACACGGCAAGAGCCGATCCTGTAGCCGTCAGAGTACCACTGACAACCGTCTGTGTCAGGTTGACGAAGTAGGTACCCGTAAGGCCCGCTCCCGTACCCAGAGCGGTAATATTGGTGTTCGCAAGCGTGGTGCCCCCCGTAATGGTCTGGCCTACCGACAGCGTGCCAGAAGAAACGGCGGTCACCGTCAGAGTGCCATAGGAGGCCGTGACGGTGGTGGAGGCAACAACCTGCGTCTTCGAAACAGCATATTCACCGATACCGCCAGGAGTGCCGGAAATCTGCGCATCGATCTGCGTGCCAGCCGTGACGCCAGTGCCAGTCAGAACCGCACCGACAACCAAAGTTCCTGAGCTGACTGCCGTCACATACATGGTGTTGCCAGCAATGGAGGCCGTCACAGACGCAGTAGCAGCCGCAATCGAACCAGTCACGCTTGCAGCAGACGGCAGGGCTGCATTGAGTCCGGTCTGGATAAGCGTAGCCGCCGCCGAATAGCTGGTTGCACTCACAAGGTTGATGCTGGCTGCCGAATAGGCATAACCATCCATCACGATTGCCAAGGAACCGGAAAGGCCCTGAAGCTGTGGAATCGTCAACTGATTGACGGGGCCGCCACGAAGATAGGCCGCAACCGACGCAGAATTGTACTGCGCGAACAGGATATTGCCGGGCTTCTGTGTGGATGTGTTGAAGCCATTGAAATAGATATTCGCAATCGCGACTTCCTGAGACGATGGCCCGAAGTAGTTGGAGACGGAGACGCCATCATTCGGAAAGGAAAGCACCTGTCCGGTCGGGACTTGCGTATTCTGGGTCAGCATCAGGCCGTTGAGAACGAGCCCATTGCCGCCGGCATTGAGCACGCTCGGATTCACGCGCACGATTTGCGATGCAGGTATGGTCATGGACCGATCCCTTTCGAAAGTTTCAGATTGTGGGGATTGTTCAGTTGGCTGGGAAAGCCGCTTCAACTTCAGTGATAGCTATGTCGAGTTCATCGGCGAACTGCTGAGGTGCACGGATGATCTGGTTCGACTGCATCACTGCATCGATCACCCATCGGTTTTCGATTTGGGCATTCTCATTTTCAAAGGGCAATTGCCGAGGATCGCTCATGTAGAGCGGTGTCACATCGAAGCCCGAAGCCTTGAACACTTGGACGGCGAAATCATCGCGAAACAGCGTTGATATGGTCTGCGCATTCTCGGCACTATTCGGGCCATGAATGTCCAACTGCACGGTGATACGAGTAGGCTGGAGGAATATCTCTCCACCCGACGCCATCTTTCGAGACGGAACCGTTTGCGTGGGCGAGACCATGTAAGTCCCTATCCCGCCAGTTCCGGTTCCCAAAGCTATGATCTTGGTGAGGGCTGCAACGCCCACACCGAAGACTGTCTGCCCGACTGCAATGGTTCCAAACGCCACAGCGGAAACCGTCATGGTCTGGCCAGCAATAGCCGCCGTAAATGAGACATCCTCATAGCTATCGACGTTCGTCTCCAAACGAGATTGCATGATAGGCGTCATGGTCACAAAATCAGGCACAGCAGGCTCAGGAACGCGATTTGTCTGTGCCTGCACTACTTCAACGCCGGTATAGAGTTTCGCGCTGGCGAGCGTCTGTGAGGCGGCGATAGTGTATGTTCCAGTACCCCCGGTACCTGTGCCGAATGCCTTGATCGTCTGCCCTGGTGTAACTCCCTCACCAAGGACTGCATCCCCGATATTGATGGCGCCCGAGGTGATGGCGGAGACGGTTAGTGTTGTCCCGGCAATAGACCCGGTGAAGGTTGCATTGCCATTCGGCAAAATACCGAGCAAGAATTTCCGCAGCGCAGTCATGATGTTTGACTGCGTTGGAGACGGCGCCATCAATGTCATTGGATCTCAATCCATTTGCAGCACGCAGGCAATGTAGCCGGTGCTGACTTGCATCGCGCACGGAACGTTCGGGTTCACCGAACCAATGATAGGCGCGACAACCGCATGAAGATTCATCACTGCACCGTGTAGCTGAAAGTCACGCCGTAGCTATTACTGTTGGTATTTGCCGACCAGATCGTCAGTGATGCCGAATTGTCACCCGAGAACCCGATCACGGAGAACGATCCCTGTCCAACCTGCAGGGTTGTGGTTCCAAACCCGACCGCCTGATTACTAAAGCCAATGTTACTAGCGATCGGCAGCGACAATCTGATATTACCGGATGACCCCGGTGCGCCGGCAACCGCAATGCTCATTGTGCCCGTCACCGTCACAACGTTCCCGACACGCTGATACATGAATGTGCCGACGAAACCGGATGACGCGCCGCTGTTGTAGACCACAGTCGGCGTATAGGTTCCTGAAGCAAGCACAGGACCGCCACCGGTAGCGCCATCAACATAAGCCTTAGTTGCGAGCGATTGCGCGTTGGCCGGCGTGTAGCCCGAAGCTGCTTGGATATCCGAAGCATTGACGACAAGTTGGCCTGTGCCGCCAGGTGCCAGCACGATAGCTCCAGTGCCTTGAGTAGCAAGCCCAAGAGAAACATTCGCATTTCCGCCCGCCGATGAAATCGTAGGCGTTCCTCCCGATATCGAGGGAGTAAGGGTGATATTGTTGAAATTGTTGACCGAGAATCCGCCAGTGTGCACCCACGATCCAGAGCCGCTATTGGATGTGATGCCAGTGACCCCAGCGGCCTGACCTCCGCAGCCTTTCAGCCATGGGATAGCTGCGCTTCCAGCGTCATTTTTAAAGCGGAACTGCTGACAGCCCTGAAACGCAATCGCTTCATAGGTTCGGTTGTTGACGGATTGTGTCGCGTCGAAAAAGAGAACATCAGCGACATCAGGAGCTGCAGACAACGCGACGCCAGAATTGGTCGGCCCAGCCGGTGTTGTATTATTTGTTGAGCTGAGGAGGCCTTGGACGGTCACATTGGACGCGAATGCGTGTGCCCCAGTCCATGTTGGCGTAATGGCTAGATTGATAGGAGGCGCGGCGTCACTGCGCATGAAGGTCTGCGCGGTACCATTGATGGCGCTAGTACCGATCTGAGCGGATGGATTTGCCGGAGACGGTGCAGTCCCGCTACCGATCTGTTCGTAGACGGTGCCATTGTAGAGCAGATAATTTCCGGCCACATAGCTTACAGAGCCACCGCCGAGATTTTGAGAACCGCTGGTCGATATCGCGTACATGTCGCCAACAACGCCCGTACCATTCGCCAGCGTCGGCGTGTTGGTGGCCGCATTCCATGCGCCCTTGTACTGCAGTGCTGTGATTGCAAGCTGGCTATCTGGGAGCCGACCCGTAATGGTGAGCGGACCTGCTGGCTGACCCGGTTGTCCGTTAAGGGGAGGAGCTGGATTAGGCGCGATCTGAGCATGAGCTACGCTGACCCCAGTCAGTATGAGAAAGGCGAGAGCAATCTTTCTCATCAATTCTGTTCCACATATAACGGGCTGGAGGCAGCACTAGCGATGCAGTTAAGCGCCTGATTGGGTGCCCCGCCTGTAGTCGGTCCCCATGAAGCGCTTTGGCCGGCTGCCAGCATGAATGAGTTAGTACTGTTGAGGGACGCCGCACCGCTCCACGAGCATGCGATGGTCGCCGATGCTGATGTGTTCTGCATCTGAACCCAATTACGCGGGTTAGACCCAAGACAGGCACTGGACGTTACCCCTACCGTACAACCCGCTACAGTTTTCGGGTTTGACGGAACGTTATAAGAGACGGTCCACGGATTAGTTCCCTGTGTGACGGATGTAGAGCCACCAGTCGGGCAAGGAATCGCTTGGTTGCTACCGTTGATACACATGGTAACCACACCGTTAACAGTTCGTCCCGGCGTTGCGGTCTGAAACTCATTCCCAGTGATATTCTGGCCAACGGATGGCACCGCGACAGCCGTAAACGCGGCAGCGAAGATAAGGCGCTTCAGCATATTGCGATATCCTATTGATTTTCACTTGGCTACGTCTGCAAGACGCAGGCGCATTCGCGCCAAGCTATCCGTCAGATAGCATCCTTTTCGACCGAGGCCGGCTCAGGAGCGAGTTTCTTAGATTTCCCGGTGTCGGGTGCTGCGATATCGCTTGGAGCACTCAACGCGGCCTCCAAACGATCAAGGCGATCTAAAACCTCAACCTTGAAGGCACGGAATTCTTTGCGGAGTTCGTTGTCCATGATGTTCACCTATTAATTTTCATGACATTTGCAGAACACAGGCGCACTTGCACCAACCAACATCCCAGGTCTCTAGGACTTGAACGACAAGCCAGTTTCCAGCGCTTGCGCCATTGGAGAGCGTGATGATATCGCCGCCCTTGGTCTTGGTTCTCAGCACACCTTGAATGTCGCCATAGAAATATATTCCACGGGCTGCACCGTTCTTGTTGATGCCATCGAGTTGCGTCAGGTCTTTGAATGTAAGAGCTTGGACCTGAGCCGTTCCCGTCGCGGTGACATATGTCGGGATCTGCACGCCATCATCATTTGTGGTGTAACCGGTGTTGTTCTGCATTGATGCATCGACAAACGGATTTACTGTGCCGATCGCGCCCGAAACGAGCCCGTGAAGGTTCATTCGCTTTCACCAACTTTGTGAGTTACGGAGGCCAGCAACAGGCCACTATCAATCAACGGCTTGTCAGACGCACCATAATTGGTCTCGCCATCAGCGACGCGCTGTGCTGCCTCTCCGACCGTCTTTCCACTCACTATCAAGCTGGGGTCATTTCGACGCATGCCGCGAAGCATGACGGTAATGGGGCTCAAAGGCGGATCGGTGACTTCCGCTATGGATGTCTGAATATCCGCAGCCATCACACCACCGACTTGCTCAAGAACATCATCGGAAGTAATGGTGCCCTCAATGACGGCCTTAACCCCTCGGGCCAGATCATCTCGCCAACCGCTTCGATACTGCTCCACAGCGGAGCGCATTGGGTGGCGCGGCGGGATTTTGACCTTCGGCGCTCCGTACTCTTGGATCGCGGCAACATATGCGACTGGCGTACCGTCGGGATATGCAGCCTCGGGAAAGAACCCTGCCTGAGCTGTCTTGCCCTGAAACTCACCAATTCGCTTGGAGATCTCGGTAAGCGCTTTATCGAGAGACGAACTCATGGCAGAAAGTCCTCACTGAAAGGTCCCATAGACCTTACGGAATGCTCTCCGTTCAGGCAGGCCGCCGACATAATCACCGCCGGCCGCTGCAACGCAGAGATTGGCCCACAGCATCTGCCCATAGGGCGATCCCGATAGGTAATATTGAAGGCCGGTCTTGATTGGAGGAGCGGCAAAGGCAGCATTGACGCTGCCCTCCGCAGCACTGACCATTGCACCGCCCGGAATGGCCTGCCCAGTCGCTGCTTTGGAAAACAGATAACCGATGTGAGCAACCATAAGCTGTTGGTTGGTCAAACCTGTCTCGCATTCGAACCAGCCGCCCATCGGGGAGTTGATGACAAGCGTCACCCATCCCTGGATTGTGTCAGACGGCGTGGTCGCAAATTGCGGGAACGCCGTCTGAAATGCGGCGATATCAAATGCCGGGTTCATGGTCTATCAAACCGAGACAGAGCCGGTGCTGACCGACAAGGTTTCAGGCTTGTTGGGGTCATTGTCCTGGAACTGCATGGGATTGAGCGGCTGCGACTTGTCGCCGAGTTGCATCCCATCCGCAGCCTTCTCACCCGGAACGGCACCCTTCTTGTAGATCTTCAGGAAACCGTTTTTGAGGTGTTCCTTGAAATGATGGTCGCTTTCGAGGAATGCCAGTTCGTCATCCGAAATGGAGGTGAGGATTGCACCGGTCGGCGTGACAAAGTTCTTGTCCGCCAGACCGAAGCCTCCCTTGATGACAACCGATCGACCTTCGATCAATCGTCCATCGCCACCACGGTTCCATTCGGTGTATCTGGTGGCATTCGTCAGTGTTGAAGCGATATGCGGCATGAATGTTCTCCTGCCTCCTGACAAAAGGGATTGCACGCCCGCGCCGTCTTAGGAGACATGGGACGACTGAGGTAGCGAACCTTGGGCGTGCAACTAGTAGCGAGTAGACAAAGAAAAAGCCGCCCAATGGCGACTTCAAAATTGCATCATCATTGGGAACTGATATTCAAATTCGAATTGCTTTACCGTTTTTTATCCAGCGAGAGACTGCCGCGTCGCTTACACCGTAGTGCACAGCCATCTCTCGTTGAGAAGCAAATTCGATATCGTCTTTTATGTGGCGCACTTTTCGACTGCATGCCGCCGCAGCTAGGCTTGCCATTTTACGGCAATGATCTGCATTGACATCCGAATTTCTCCACATTTCCAACCGTTTTAATGCATTGGCAACATTCTCTGGGTTGGCACACATGGCCTCATATCCTTGCCGTGCATATTCCTTACCTTTTGGAGAATTGGAGAATTCTCTTTGTTTGGCAGTCACAATAGCGCGGGTTTCCGGAGATAGATGATCCGGACGTCCTGTCTTTATCTGCCTGAGATGCTCCGCGCCGCCATTTGCCATTTGCTCGCGCGTACGATCAGATAACTTCTTACGCCACTCTGGACTATCCCAAACCTTTTCTCTCATAATGGCATTTGCGGTATCGGTCTTTCGCCACGCCTTATATCCATCAATTGTTTCGCTTGAAGGAGGTCTTCCCTTCAATGATTCACTGATTTTTCTGCAACGCTCTGCGTTCTTCCAAACCTTCTCTTCCATTAATTCATACATTGAAGATCCGGGTGGGGCGTTCAGGCCCTCGCCGCCAGCCATCAGATTATAACCCTTGGACAGGTCAGTCGAATTGTAGGTAAGAATCGCCTCAATCTCCGCAAGAGCGCAAGATTCACGAGTTGCATACAAGCTGAGAACCTCTTGCTGCGGATCTCCGTATTTGCGCCAAGCAGAATAGACAGGACTTTTATTTCCAGCCTTAGCGGCTTTTCTGTGCTCTTGATAACGCCTTGAAAACACGCGATGTTGGTGTGTTTTCGACATCCCAACGTATACTTTGCCGTTACTAAAAGTCAGCAGATAAACAAAGTAGAATGTCTTCTGGATCACAAACACTTCCCCTGTCAATTTCACAGGGGAAGTGTAACACACCATAGGCGATTTAGCGCGTTAAAAAAAATCACACGCCCGAGGCTCTGAAAATTGCCCAAGGTCTTTTCACCATTACGCCGGCAGTCGCATTGGCGAAATCCTCGACAAATTTCTTTGCCTGCTGCTCAACGCCAAGCGTCTGCATCTTGGATGGGACTGCCTGCAGGAACGTGCGACCGTCATCCGTGGACGATGGATCGGATTCCACCGTGTCCGCATAGAGGTAGAACACGTTGGCACCGCCGTTGGCACCCTGAAGCTGTGGTGCGGTGACGACCCGGCACTTCGGGTAGTTTTCGCGCAGCCATTGGCCCGCAGAATAGCCGAGGGTGGTCGGCGTACCAAGATAGGTGTCCCAACCGGTGGGCAGAGCCAGAGTGGTGTCATCGTTCTTGGGCTGGATGTTACCACCCGACTGTGTTTCCAGGGTCTGGAATGCCTGGATCAGGTCGGCGATGATATCCAGCGTTGTCTTGGTGGCCCACTGAGGCGTGCCGCTGGCAACACCATTGGCGACCGTGACATAGGCCGGCAGGTTCGGATCGTTCAGGAAACCGTAGGTACGGTCTGCGCCGGCATTATAGCCGACGAAGCCGACCTGATTGCGCTGGATGTCCAGAGCAGTAGCAACGCCGATCCGCTTTTCATTGGTGGACGATACACGGATGGCAGACGCACGCGCCTCTTCCAGGCGGCCGACAGCAAAGCCTTTTTCAAATCGAACGATCGTGCGGCGCTCGAAGTTGATGTTCCAGCTCGCATAGGGAACGTTGCTGAGATCGCCATAGGGAACGGCATCACCCATGGATTCGATGGCACCCTGAACAACTTCTTCGTCATGCCATTCGCCGATGGTGGTAATGCCCACCAGCTCATCGATCATGCGCACCTTGAAGACGGCGCGGACAAGGCCCGGAAGCCATGCCTGCAGGAACTGCACCGGAACACCGATGCTCGGCGAAAGAACGGCGCCCTGCGTATCGTCCATCGCGAATGCCGCCATCGCGCGAAGATCGGCTTCATCAAGACCGAGGCCGACCGACTGCAGTTCGCGATAGCTTTTCACATCGTCGCTATCCATGCCGAACAGCGATTTGTTGGCAGCACGCCGCGCCGCGGCTTCACGACCGCTGACGTGGAAATGCTCAGTAGAGGGGATAAGATTCATCTTCAGGTTCCTCGTCAGTTGGTCAGTCGAGCCACGGTGAGACCGCCGCCGACAGCCGTGACGGGGTAGCGATAGACCGAGCTATTGGGGATGGCGGCGCAGCCAGCCGGCACTGTGCCGCCCGGAGCGTAGGTTGCAATGGCACCTGTCGTGACGTTGTAGGCCAGTAGGTCCAGGATATTGCAGGGGCCAGGAACGACCACGACGAAATCGCCCATGGTGCCGAACTCAGCCTGCGCATTGTCCGGAATAGCGAGCGTCGGGGCCAAGGTGCCGTTGGACGTACCCCACAGGGTCGCTTCTTTCGTGCCAACCATCAGGCCGGCAAGCACACGATTTGTGCCACCAGAGGCCGTCATAGCCTCACTGGCAACCGTCTGGCTGGCCGACACGGTATAGGTGCCCGCACCGCCGACGCCAGTGCCAAGCGCCGTGATGGTTGTGCCACCCGTGACGCCAGCACCGGCAATCGTCTGGCCGACTTGCAGGGTGCCAGCCGAGACGGCGGATACCGTCAGGGTGGTGCCGGCGATCGCTCCGGTAAAGGATGAAGTGCCCGGACCGACAATGCCGCCCATCTGCGCGATGTTCGTCAGAGCGCTCTTGGTGGCGAAATAGCCGTAGACGTTCGGGGTGGCGCCGTTGGAATTGATGACCAGCGATTCCACGCGGGTCGGGGAATCAAGGTAGGGCTCGCCAGGGAGACCAAACCCCTGGAAGGTATTCACAGCAGTCTGAAACATGGGTTGGGTTCCTCTGTTAGTGGGCGAGCGCGGCGCGCTGCTTGTTCAGCCAATTGCCGCCTGCACTATCCATGCCGGTGGCCACGCTGGCGGGGCGTTCAGACGGCGCCTTGACAGCGGACAGATAGACATCCAGCGCAGTCATCTCGTGGCCCTTCTGGACGTTCTTGATGCCAAGCTTGCGAACGCCGTACTCTGCGACCTCCTGAGCATCCATGGCCGAGCTGTCGAAGGTGCCGACATGCTTGGCGAGCCGACCGGCGATCTTGTCGCGGGCAGCGATCCGGGTTGAAACCGCACGGGCAAGAGCCGCTTCGTCCATGGCGCGGCCCTCGCCTTCCTTGTCCTTGTCGTCCTCGGTTTCAGCCTTCTCGGCGGCGTTCTCTTCACGCTCCGCGCCGGCTGCAGCCGCTGCTGCGGCTCCTTCAGCATCTTCCGCCTCGTTTTCGGAGCCCTCACCAGAACCCGCAACTTCTCCTTCGCCCAGAGCCGACTTCATGGCTGCAGCGATCTGAAGGAGACCATCGAGCTTGGGGAGAAACTCGGCAAACTGTGCCCGCAGCTCTTCGAGAGACGAGCCTCCGCTTGCGCCGCCTTCTACGGCGTCGGTATTCATGTTTTCATCCGGCATGTTGTTGACCTCGAATGTGGAATCACAGGTGAAAACAAAGCGGTCAGTGTCACTGTGATCCAACACCGCCACATCCGGCCCCATCCTCCCGTTCTTCACGAGGGCGATATGGTTGCCACGAATGTTCCGTTGAACTGCGTCATAGGGCTGCCCATTCCAGACGCCGGGCGTCCAGTCATAGGTGCAGCGGTATCCGCAGGAGAGCTCTCGCTTGCCAGCCTCAATCAGATCAGCCAGGGCATTGGAGAAGACTTTCAGGTTCCCGTAGAGTGTGCCGTCCTGGAAATGGACATCCTGCCCGATGACACCCTGAACGCCCTTCTTCTCGGCAGGCATGAGCCCTGCGCCGTCGCCGAGCATAACGTGATTGTCGATCCAAGGCAGAAGCTTGAAGGACTCGATAGCTTCGGGATTGTTCAGTTCTTCTTCCGGTCGGAGAACTCGATACATCTTGTCCGGATTCGGTGCGCCCGGGATCTGTGCGCCGCGATAGTCGAACACGCCGGCCTTGCTGATCGGGTTATCCTTGATCTCGGGCCATCCATTCGTGTCGACGGCGCGCTCGTCCATAGCACCGCCATCCATCTCGTCAGGTTCCTCTGGAAAGAGCATATTCAGGACGCGAGCGACTTCCGGATGCATGGGGCTTGGGAAGCAATCAGCCGTAGCCCAGACATAACCGCAGTGCTCAGCATCGATTTCAGGGACAAACCGATATCGAACCGGCTGTACGAAGGTCGTGAAGATCATGCCTGTGGGCGTCGTGACCTCATCGGCTATCGTCGGTTCACCAATCCATGCATGCTTGTTGGAGGAACCGATTTCTTCCTCAGCTTCGCGGCAGACGATTCCCCACGGCGTTTCGCCCGGCTCGCCCTTCCCGCCCGGTAAAGCCCAGTGACCGCCGTAGTTCGGCTCTTGAGCGCTACGGCAGAGCAACAGGACGGCACCATCGGGAGCGACGAAGATCACACCAGCGGCTAACTGTTGGGCTTCCTCCGCATCCTTGCCAACGAACTCCTCGCCTACCTTCTTTGGGATACCGAGCGTTGAATGGCCGTGGGCGGCGGCTTCCATGGCACGGCGTTGCCGTTCCGAAACTGGAGGCATTGGTATGTCCCTAAATTGTAAGAATAAGGCTGTTTGTTAGAGCGCGGCCCTAATGCGCTCGATCAGCGCGAGCCCACCGGCCCGCAGCCGCTCGATGCCGGCATTCTCGAAATGGTGAGCTCGGTTGATCAGGTCTTCAAGCCCATCCAGCAGATCGTGAGCGTCATCATCCACGGTAGACGCATCCACAATAGCCGGAGCTGCGGCCTCGCCACGAACGTCAGCAGTCTGCGCCTCGTCAGGTGCCGTCTGGGTCTCTGCAGTCTGCGCGTCGTTCGCCGTGGAGGCCTGTTCTGCGGCGCCAGCTATAGGGGCTTCTGCGGCACCCTGCTCGGCTGAATTGGAAGCATCCGCGACGCCGCCCCGCTCACCTTCTTGAGCCGGAATAGGCGCATTTTCCGCTCCATCGGGAGCTGGTGCCTGAGGATCGACAGCAGCGGTCTGGTCTTGAGCTATAGCATCATCGCCGGGGCCGAGATTAAGTGCCATTGCGATTGTCTCCAAATTTAAGGCGCGGACGCGCGAAGCATTTGCAATTGATGGCCTGCCCAGGCAATACCGGCCCGAAGGTCTCGTCTACCGGTGGATCGTCGTAGCGGAACACTTTGCCGTTCCACCCCTGATGTTGCTTGCGAGGATCGTGGCCGCCGTGAGAATGGCGCCACTCGAATTCTTCAACTCCGGCATCTTGCATTCGCTGCGCGGACAGATTGCTGTAAGCTTTTCGGGTCTGATCAAGCGCGACGTTCTTGGCCTTGCGCAGGTTTTGGCCATACTTCTTGGCAAGAAACGGCGTCAGGTCGGCCATGCCTCGCCCGCTGGTAATCGCCCGCATGGTCTGACCCTGAACCTGGGACAGGAACCTTTCCGGGATGGTCCTGATAAGCTGTGTTGCTTCCTTCGTGCTCGCCGCAACAATCTCTCGAAGACGGGCGCTCCAGAAGTCAGGAAGCTCAAGGCCAGCGCCCATCTCCCGGAGGCTCAAGCCAGCGGTAGTGTCGACGTGCTTGAGCGTTGCCTTGATCATCCGATCCGTGGCCATCGTCGCCAGATCGTCGAATTTCCCCCGATACTTCCTCATCAGTTTATTGAGGATGATCTGCGATCGAGCCGCTGGGCTTCCGTTTTCAACGCCGCCGAAGTGGTCTCCGTCCAACGCATAACCGGGTGCGCTGAACATCGCTTTCAATTCGGCCACCGTGTCTCGGGCCATTTCTCGGATCATCGCCTGCACAGACTTGGCATACTTCTCGGCGATAGCTGCATTAGAGATCAGCGGCTTTCCGACAATCGCCTTATCCGAGGCCAAGCGTCTCGACTGCCGCTTTGCCTTCATCGCTCAATCCTATGTCGTCCAAGTCGGTACCGAGCTCATCCGCATCGCCAAGTTGGTGATATCCAGAGTCCGGATCGGAGGCCAATCGCTTGCGGGCGTCTTCACTGTCGATCACACCCGCGCCGATAAGCTCCCCATCCGTCTGAGCCTTGATCAGATTGGTTTCGGCCACTTCCTTGGCCGTCGGCGCGTCAAGCGGACGCCAGGAAGCCGTTGTCTCGAAGTCGGTGACGTTGTTAGACCGCAGCACCAACAGATGGTGGCGTTCTATAAGAGGCGTGAGATCGTGCTCCTGGATCGATTCAAGAAACTCATGATAGTTGGCCTCTTCATACTCACCGGTCGAATTGAAACCCTTGGGTTGGGTCCCGAGCAGTTTGGTAGCCGGAACCTGTGAAGCGGCAGCTACGAGCTGGTATTGCGACATCATCACGTCATCGAGATCGGCAAGTGATGTATCGAACTGCTGGAATTCGTCGGCTTCCTTATCACCGATCTTGATCCCGTAATTGTCGCGGAACTCGACCCATTCCGCGAGCTTCTGCCTGCCTGCTTCCCCAGCCTGCTTGAAAGCAGCCATGTCCGTACGCCAGACATTAGTACGCTTCGACTGCGCCAGCAGCGGTGCCTCATTGGCAGTCCGCTCGGCCGCGTAGACGCGCTCCATGATCAACTGCGTGGTAGGGATGCCACCATACAGATAGAGCGGTTTCAGAATGTCTGGCGGCTCGCTGGTGCGAAAGATTTGCAGATGCGTGCGGTGAACCTTGGTACTACCAATCATCCACCATGTCGGTTCGTAGAAGTGAATGTTCCCCGGATCACTGGTGGCGTCGCTATCAAGGATAGGCGCGCACCAATACGGATCGACCTGAGCGATGCCCTTATAGCTTCCCTCGGTCACACCATCCGGATTGAAGGGGTTTTCATAATAGGCAGGATCGGAGGATTCGACCTTAAACCACGCGATGCGGATACCAAAGGCGCGCCCCATACGCACCAGTTGCTCGGCATTCCATTTGATCCGGTATTTCTTGTCGAATTTTTCAAGAAGATCCCGGTATTCGTCATCCAGCTCCTTGCCGTCCACTCGCACGGCATCCCAGCCATTGCGAGTCGCGTCGCGCGCCGGCATAGTGACCGCTTTGTCCACCAGCCAGTTTTGCATCAGCAACGCGCATGCCTGCCAGCCTATAAACGACTGCGATGCATACCAGTCTATCAGGGCTGGATTGATCACGCCGTTAGGCAACCCAGCCGATATCTTCACACCCCAAGACCCATCGGAGGAATCCATAGTTCCTACCGGAGGCTCAATCTTCGGCAATTTCGCGTGGGCGGCGGCAAGCACCTCAGCAGCAAGACTTATCTTCATATTCCGCACAGCATGCGTGCTGAAGAAGCTTTCAGACGTGCGCCGCTCTACAGGTTCTACCTTGCGTTTCAGCCACTTGAACATAAAAGCTTCACCCAAAAAATGAGATTCTTGCGCCCACAAGCCGGCCGAATGCGCCCGACGATGCGTCCACTTGGTCCTTGAGCACAGCGCCAGGGAAAGCACACAGCTCGTCTATGTAATCTTGGTTCCATCCTTCATGCTTCAGAAGGTAAACATTCCCTGCGGCGCATTGGGCAGCGAAGGGTTCGGCGCGAGTGAACTTGTCCCCGCTTTCCGGCTCCGTCTTCACCTTGTAGCCCGCAAAAGCTGCTACAAAATCTTGCGCCTGAACCTTACCCGCCTGCCCTGGATCTTGCGGCAGCGAGATCGTCACCGATCTGCCATCCATTTCCGCAGTGGACTTGATGACCTGTCTGACGCCGTTACCGTCCCACCGGTCCTTGATGACATGACCAACGATGTATCGGCCATCTGGTGTTCTACCAAGCTTGACGCCAGCGGTGCGGGCACCCTGTCCCTTCTTGGTGGCAGCCAAGTCCCAATGCCTAACCCAGACTGTTCCAGAAGGCGCGGCTTCGATGATCTGCCCGACAAACCATTCCCGCTTGAACAGGCCGCCTTCACGAGCCGTAGGCCGCTGTTGGTACTGACCGGCCCATGAGAAGCTGACGCTCTTCAAAACGTCGATCGCCGGCCTCGGCACGCGAACCGGGTCCATCAGCTCGCCATCGAATGATCGTGGGTCCTGCCACGGCAGAGGTGTCACACACCTCCGTTCCGGCTCGAACTCCATCGGAATCATGATGTGGATGAAACCGAGGTCGCGAGCCAGTAGCGCGCCCGTCAGATCATTTTCATGAAGTCTCTGCATGACAACGACGATTGCCGATGTCTGTTGGTCGTTAAGACGGTTCAGACCACCTTCCAAGAAGAGCCTGACCGATTCTCCACGCTGCTGGTCGCTCTCAGCGCCCTTGAGTGAATGAGGGTCGTCAATCACCACCCGGTCACCGCGCTTACCGGTGATAGAAGCGAATGGCACACCTTCGCGGGTTCCTGTATCGCTATTGGCGAATGACAACTCCGCAGAGCGCTTCATCCGCACTTCAGGCCAGAGAGATTGAAACCACTCGCTCATAACCAAGTCGCGCGTCTTACGGGTATCGCGCTTGACATTCTCAAGCTCGAACGATGTTGTCAGAAAACGGTTCGATCGCTTGCCGCATGGTCCCCATTCCCATGCCTGCCAGAGCACGGAAACAATCATCGACTTCGATGACCCTGGCGGCACATTGATGATGAGCCACGGCGTTATCCGGCCGAATGTCACCGCTTCGAGATGGTCACATATGCACGCCATGTGCCAGGACCATTTCAGCGGAGTATTCGGCTCTAGGATATGCCAAGCCTCTCGAACGAAGCCAGAGAAGGTTTTGCATCGAGCCCTGATGGTCTCCGCATCTTTGGCTAGCCGATCCCGTTCGGCGACTTCAGCCCTCCGTTTCCTCTCCGCCCTGATCTCCGCTAGAGATGGCAAGCGGACCGAGGATTGTTTCGAGACGGTCAAGCTCATCATCACTCATCTTCGAAAGATCATAGGTTCCAATTGAACCGCGATGCTCATGGGCCTGAGTTGCCTTGCCGTAAGCACGATCAAGGAGAGAATTGGCAGCGGCTACCCGCGCGCTTTCGCTTTCGCCCTTCTTGGCTATATCGACTAACGCTTGCAGCGCCACAGAGGTGTGTACACGAGCGAGATCAGACAGCGTGGCCTTATGCTCACGAGTAGCCCTAGAACGCGCCCCTTGAGGCCGTCCAGCTCCCTGACGCTTGCCCCCACGGTTTTCCTTAGCCATTTGATTTCCGTTTGATTATTTTGGCCGAATTCAAACCGGCACTAAACTATCCCGCACGACGTGATACATTGATGAGCTTCCGGCAAGACACGGCGCTACGCTCCCGAATGACCGAGCACGACAAGAATAAAGCAACAGCACGACGGGTTATTGAATACCTGGAAAGCTGTGGCGATCGGTATCTTGAAACTGCGGTGCGGGAGTTCCACGAGAGCGCCACAACAGATGAGAAGGCCTTCATTATGAAGGGCCTCATCAAGGTGCTTGCCGAGCCACATGACCCGACCGTCCTCGATGACGACGAGACCTACCGTCAGCGCATCCATGCTCATTTCGATGAAAATGGCGCAATTGCCGATTGGGTTTATAAGGTCACCGATCTGGCTTCTGGCGAACTCCTTGATGAGATCGGCGAATCCTATTGGGTTTATCGCGATCACCGGACGAAGCCATGACCGAACGCGAAAAGCAAATAGAGGTGGACACCCTCATCACAGCATTGCGTGAGGCGGGGATGGTGTATCCGAAGACGTCGGGGATTCTGCTTCGCGGTCAGAGCCTGGATAGGGTGCTAGCGGATTGGCCTGGAGATTGACGATCTCGCCGGCGCCATGAAGGCGATCCAGCGCCTCACGGGCAAGATTAGCCGCTTCCGCCAGTTCCTTCAGAGTTGCCGTAGCCTCTGCAATCGCGGCAGTCTCGATGTCAACGCCGATTTTGACCACCAAACCCTCGACTTCGGTAGCCTTGGCTTTCTTCTTGTCAGTCATGGATATCTCCGAAACCTAACCCGCCACCCACTCCTGCAGATCGCGACATCCTTAGGCGTGCCTATTGGTCTCTCTGTCATCCAGTATGGGCGGTGGAAGAGTCGTTGGAGCCAGCCCATAGCCAATTTCTACCGGTGATTGGTATAAATCCCGCTACAAAGCATACCTTGGGACAGTCAACTCAACCTTAGGTCATGAATTCAGTGACCGGTATTCGGCTTTGCCAAGGCTCGTCATAGCATTCACGCTATCGAAGTCTGGAGCTACGGCGCCAAATGATAATTTCACATTCTCGCCGGCCTCTGCGGAATTCATGGCGACACCCGCAATGGCCGATGTGTTCGCACCATAGATGATCGGGTTGAGCGGCGTTCCAACATACCATGGCCGATATGGCGGCATGTAGCGATCAACATAGACCGGATATGTCGTTACAGTCCCGTTGATCTCGGCAACCCGAGCCTTGATGCGTTCCCACTGCTTTTCGCTGGGAGCGCCTTCAAGGGTTTCCGTGAAGCCTTCGAACCAAGCTTTGAATTCTGCGAGGGTCATGCCGACCTCCATGGATCATCAACGATAGAAAACCTTGGCATTGCGCCGCCACAGGCAAAAAACCACTCAGCGATACGGTCAATGCGAAACTTGCCTGGATTTCCCCACACGGTCTGCATGACCTTAGCGACGCTCCATCCAAGTCGCGAGGCGATCATATGAGCATTGCACTCCTGATCGAGCGCGGCCTTAAGCATCAACCACTGTAGACGTTTCGGGAAGGGAATGACGCTCTCGAATATCGTCATCTCACTCTCCAAACTCCACAAGGCCATGGCGAGCCACCGCCTAAGACCTCGTTTCGGCAGCACTGCTTTACACCGGTTAATTGGCGGTCCGACCGGCGCGGTTGCTGCGACATTCGAAATGAAAGAGCCAGACCAACAGCTATGCCGATCGGGCTGCGAAATTAGAAACAATGGCGCTGGTCATTGAGCTTTGCTCGAACCATCGCGCAGCACAGCGCCAATGCATCGGTCTCGCCAGATCCGACATATTCGGTACCGTCGAGATCAGAGATATCCCAAGAGATGCCGTTGCAGCCATTGACGAAGGCCTGTCGCGTCCAGTCGCCCTTGTCTTGGCCGAACTCTTCGTCGAAGAGCTTCACCGCTGCCTCGAAGTTTCGCGTCCAGCCTGATCGAATATCGCGCTCGAAAAGCTCCTGCATGGCCTTCTCAAGCTGATACGCGCCCTTTTCCGCATGGGCTATTGTCAGGGCTAGATTATATGGCTCAAGGTCCCACGCTTCAAAGGCCATTGGGATCTCCTGTCCTCTGGTGAGGAATTGGTCGGGAAGGCGATCGCTGGGCCGCTTGAGATGTTCGGTTGACACTACGGCTGCTAACCCAGAGCAGCACCGAACATCATCGCCTTTTCGATCTTGCTCGGCTTTGCCCATCGCTTGTTCCGTGCTCACAGCGGGCTCACTGCTCTGCATCAAACGCTATAAGCCGATCTCGTTGCCTTTCGGCGAATTGTTATCCAGCATCTGCCCGCTTTAGGGGCCGTCGCCCCACGGTTGAAGACATGCCTTCGAAGCGCTAGCAGCAGTGACATGTCCCAGCAGATTTGACCAGCGGCTGGATCTCGTTGAGGCGACAAGAATTGGCGGGACGTCATATCCGAATGTAGTCTCGCCGGCATTCGCCTCGAATTAACACGAAAGAACCGACATGTTCGAATTATCGGCTTTCGTTAACATGGCTCTGGAAGGATCTGCAATCCAGCTATGGCTTCGGTTCTGAGCCGCAAACCCTTCACCTTCCAGATTTCGAAGCGAGACGGCGCTCCCGAATTGAACGGGCCCTGCTCCATCGCCGTTGAGCTATCGCTTTCGCGCCGTCGAGATGCAACCACTTACACCTTACGCCGTCTCGCTTTTCGTCGCTCGGAACCTAAGCTCCGAGCCGAGGATGATCCCGGTGGCCAGACCGGGTATTGCCTCATATCTCTATGCCGCTTGGCGTCTGCGAAGCTCTGAGCGACGTTGTGCCTCAGCCTTCCGCATATCTCGCCAGTTGAAAACGGTTCCCTCTTTGCAGAAAACCGTATCCGCATCTCGCTCTACAAACCGATCTCTTCGGTTCGGCGCGTCGGCTGCGATGTTATCTGAAATATGCTCGAAAACAGGGCCAACAGGCAACACCCCAAATCCGTCAGTTTCAGTATTGGGTGAAGTGCCCCGAATAAGATACTGTTCAATAACAACAATCGCCCGATCTTTGCGACGGGAGCCGGTCATCTCGTGGATGCCTTCGGAGCGACACCACTTACTAAATTCCTTGCCGCCAGCCTTGGCAATAGCCCAATGGAAGAGCGCGCGCCGGTTTCCCTCATCCGCCACAAGCTTGATTAGTTCGTTCGCCTGTTCCCAAATAGCGATGTCCTCGGTCTTGAGCCGCTGGTTATCCTCATCGAAGAATTTCCCGAACCACTCTTCAATGGGGTCGTCGTTGGGCTGCAGTTGGCAACTCAGCTCATTGCGACGGATCCAGAGGCGCATGTCGGCTTGACTATGGGTGAAGGGAACCCATGACCCTTTGAGCCGCGCCGGTCGAGCTTGGATAGGCAACCGACGATCTACGATAGCCGCCTTGATGAATAGAGTTGCGATTTCGATCTTGTTCATGCTGCCGCTCTCCTGCGATCGTCAAATAAATCGCCCTGTCCTGCGTTCGGGCCGAACCTACGCACTATCCGTTCTGCAATCATACCCACCAAGGCAAACCGCTGATGGGGAAGGCTTTTGGCAACCACCTGCAGTTCAGCCACAGGAGCCGCGTCAAAGCATTCCAGCCATTCTGTGGTCTGATGCTCCACAATGCCCCTAAACGCGTCCACAAGGTCGCTAACGGCGTGGAGAAGGTATTTGTCGATATATCCCTGATTGTTCTCAGTCTCAGCGACGGTGGACAGCACCATTCGGAAATGGCCCTCCCCCTTCGCCCTCAGGATCTTGTCCATCGTGAAAACAGCGCGCGTCTCTCTGATGCCCGGATAAGACCGCCCATCGACGATCTTGAGGCCATATTCCTCGCAAAGAGCAGAGACGCGCGGGTCGATCATACGCCAGCAGCTCTCCACATGATCGGCATCTGGTCCCGAGGGATACGATGCTTGCCACGTGCCATGGGATGCTTTGGTTGACCTGACAGCGTTGTGCCGAGGCAGATGAGATCAACCTTACAATCCCTGGATAGGGCCGTGAAGTAGGTATGGTAGCCGCCGACCTGACCGTCATTGCCCCACGCGGCCAAAAGCTTCCCGCCATTAGCTGCAGCATAGTTGACGGCAGCCTTAATGTAATTATCGTTGTCCGGTCCGAATGCCTTTTTGCCTTGGGCAAACATCTCTTTCGGCGATGGAGACCGGAAAGCATAGAAATTAACGATGAGCAGACCACCATAGCCCCAGAGCCGGGCAAAGTGGATCAAGGCCAATAAGGTCGGATCTTCCTTGTCTTGATCGGCCCAGCTTGGATTCAGCATGCACACGACAAGCAAGGGAAGATCATCGTTCCATATCCGACGAAGCTCATAGCGATATAGCTCGCATAGTGAGATAATCGCTGACCGGCGCATGAACAGATCGCTCATATCTTCGCCCTCGGCTTAATTCTCTCCCTTATGGGCCAACCATGCTTCTGGCGAAGCGCTCTGACCGTGCGAGCCCCGATATGAAACGTCTCGCAGATCCGCTCAACCGGTACGCCAGATTCATAGTCCCGTCTGATTTGAGCGAGCTTTAACGGCCCGACTGCCGGACGGTCACCGTGGCGTTGAGGCTTGAGGGTTACGATGACCAAGTCATCCTTTGGCCGAACGACCTTGCATTCGGTTATGCCGCCCTTGGGATTGCGGACACGCTGGGCTACTTCCTGGTATCTGGCTTTGAGGATCGCTTCGATATGCATGATCAAGCCCCTGGATACATGATGGAGGGCTGTAGACGGCGCACATTACCGCGAGTTGGGCCAGCCAGAAGGCTTGCGATGGCGTCTGTCTGCCGATAGGCGCACGTCGGGCAATTGAGACCAGTGGAGGTTGCTAGACCCGAAACATAGCACTCCTTGAACGCTTCACGATGACCTTCCAACCCGCAATCGTCACAACGCCATCGCATACGTTCCCTTCTTGGTGCAGTCGGCGGCCTAATGGGACGAACTTCACCGAACATCGCATCGTCATCGGCTTCGCCTGCTAATGAATGCAGGTGAGCGGCGACGGAGGCAGGCATGTTCTTCAGCCAGACAGCATCGCACCAAGTTTTGTCTCGGCATCTGCTCCCAATGAAGCGGTTTAACTTTTCACGTGGAAGGCAATAGCGTTCTTTGAAAAGAACCCATTCTTTCTCTCCTAGGTGCCGGTTCAACTCATCAACGACGGATGTCCCGAAAAGAGCCCTCATGACTTCATCCGACGCGATATCATCGAGATTATATCCAGACCACGAATACTTGGGGTCCATGGTCCATTTCGAACCAGAGTGGCCATGAGAGCCCGAGCCGTGGCCGGCGATCAGGGAGTGAACCTCGTGAAAGCGATCACCATTCGCGTCGAGCCATGCGAGGCGGAAGCCGCCCACGTTGAGCGAAAAACTATTGTGCCGCCCTCCATATCGGGTCTTCGATGAGGACATTGTAACTGTCATGGGCAGCAGAACTCTGGAATCAATGCCACTCACGCCGCCTTCTCCTTCTTGAAATGCCTTTCGGCTTCTATTTTTGCCGCTGGAATGATCTCGCCAGATCGAACAAAAGAGCCGTTGATATAAGCAACCATGGCATCACCGGCCGCAGCCTTTGCTTCAGCGCGAGTTGGGAAGACGATAGGCAGTCCCTTTTCGCCCTTTACGATTTCATTGTCGGCGCGGTGAACTTTTCGAAACCAACCGAGGAATCCGCCAGGGACAGGCATTGAGCCGATTGCGAACTGGTTCATCCGAAGAACCCCCGTTCATTGAACTGCTGCTTGAAGGGAGGTCCGAAGCTGGTTGTCGCGCCGGTCCAAGGGATATCGCGACGCCGCGGGAATTCATTCTCGCGAGAGAGGGCCAGGATCAGTTCGGCTTTGCCGGTGATCTCATTCATAGCCGCTTCCCAGATCGCATAGTCTTCGGTGCCCTGCTCAGGCTCCATGGCGGCTACGATGGGTCGAGCCTGAAAGACGATGACGGCATGATCCGCATCTTTATCGATATTGCCGAGAAGGCTCTTGTAAGTCGGCCGGCGGCGCATGGCGGAATAGAGACGTTCCCGATAGCTCATGCGCCCAAAGCTCTCCTGAAAGCCTGTCGTCTTGTTGACGTGGGTTAGAGCGACGATCGGGATGCCATGCTTCATGGCCAAGTCTTTAAGGGTAGACGTCGCCCGATTGGCCTTCTTGAAGTCGTCGGCATCCTCCATCTTTCCGGTCCACAACAGCTTTAAGATGTGGTCAACGACATACCCCTCGATTCCGTATTCCCCCTTGAGACGCTTGATGCGCTCGTCCAACTGGTCGAGGGTGCGACGCTGGCAATCGATGTCGATGAATTTCAGGCCCTTCATGTCAGCGCCAGCCTTCACCAACTCCTGCATCTCGCGTTCGCTGATTTGGCCTGCCTTCTGTCGCTTAGCGGATATCCCGGTGCGCCGAGCCTTCTCGCGAAGGATAATCTGGGCTCGGGGCATCTCCCCACTATTGCCGGCGATTGGGTGATTTTCAGCGATATTAAAGAAGGACTGCCAAGCCAGAGCCGATTTACCCTGCTTCACGTCACCGCCAAGGATGATGAGATTGCCGGGTTGCCATAGGCCGGTGAGCGACGTCAGTTCCTCAATGCCTGGATCAATGCCGGTCAGATCACGACCACTCATCGCGTCTGCTGTGGAATCTAGCGTCGCATCGATGGCATCACGGAAGTTCTCAGTCGGTGCGTTGCGTTCCTGAATTGACGCCACGATCGCGGTCAGTCTCTCCCGGCAGTCAGTGATACGATCAACGAAATCAAGCTCGTCTTGGGCGCTCGCCCCAGCCAGATAGGCCTCATCGGCAATCGTCATGGCCTCACGGCGGTTGTAATAGCCAGTGATTGCATCGGCGAAATCTGGAACGTTGACGACGTTTACCGCTTCCGTGACCAGTCGGGAAAGGTATTGAGCGACCGTCATGTCACCGACCTTAGACGTGGCAACATCTGGAGCCATGAAGGATCGGACCGTGACAGGGTTCATGCTCTTTTTGGCCTGTCGGCCGGCAATCATTGCCTCAAAGATCTGTCGGTGAATCCGCTCATAAAAGTGATCTGGATCGAATGCCGGCGGGATTTTGTCCATCGCTGCATTGTTCATGAGGATGGCGCCCAAGAGGGCCTGTTCAGCCTCAATATTGGCGGGCAATGGGTCTCTGGTGTGAGCGTTCATGCGGCCACCGCCTCTCTGGCGAAGAACCGCGGGCCGCCGCTGTGCTGAACATGGAACCGATGCCACGCAGCGTTGTCTTTGCCGGTGAACTGAGAATCCTCAATCCACTTCACGCGGCCAACGGAAACGATATGGCTGCACTGGTCTATGAAGGGGATGGCTTGGCGCGTGTGTGCCCAGTCAGCGTCGAAGAGCAACCAAGTTGGCGCGATCTGCTGGAAGCGAAGTATCATCGGGTGGAGGATTTCTCGTGTCCAAGGGGGATTCTCAATTATAGCATCGGCCTGAACGTCATCGATATCCAGCGCGTCAAACTCAAGGACATCGGCACGCAGAGGGGCTATGTCACTCATGCCGACGCATTTGAGTCCGTGCTTGACTAGATGGTCAACGAGTGCGCCGTCCCCAGCGCATGGCGCATAGAAGGTCTTGACCCCGTGTAGGTGCCTCAAGAGCGGCATTACCGCGCTTTCCGGAGTACGGTAAAAGTCATTTTTACGGCGGACAAAGTGATTAGCTCGCTTAGACATGTTTCCACGTGTGCCTTCTCACTACTTTTTTGATGGTCGACGCTGGCGTGTTGTAGCGACTAGAAAGCGCCTCGTATGAAGCGCCGCCCGCTGCGTCCGATCTGATATCCAGGACGATCTCGACGGATAGCTTCGCTCCGCCCATCCGCATTTCCCAAGTCCCATGCGCCCTTTTGTCTTCTTCGTTCTCGGCCTGCGTTGCCCACCGGACATGATTTGGGTTGACGCAGCTATTGTTGCCACATCGGTGAGCGGCTTGAGCATCAGGGAATGACGGAACGCCGTGCGCCTTTTCACATACGACCCTATGGGCGAGATGCATCCCATCGTGCAATCCGACTTGGCCATACCCGTTATCCATACGGTAATACGGCCACTCAATGCACTCTTTGGCGTCTGTTAGGATCACCTCATTAATAAAAGTGATGCCCTTCCCAGAGCCCCGGTTGCTGCGACCGACCGAGGCCGGCGTGTGATAGGCGTCGTTCTTACGGCGTTCGAATTGGCTCCTCTTCCCCATTACGCAGCGCTCCTCTTCCGTTCGAATGCCCCGCTGCGGAGTTCCATGAACCTTTGTTGCATCCATCGGAGTTCGGGGATGGCGCAATTGTGCCAGCAGGTGCAAATGCCGATGGCCTCGGCTGCGTCGCGCTGTTCGGCCTTGGTGGGAGGAAGGGCGATGTTCTCTCGCTGGGCATACTCTATGGCCAAGTCCTTCCAATCCTTGCCAGGAGCTGGCTTTACCCCTTTGCCAAAGTAGACTGGACGCCATGAGACAGCGGCTATGGTCCCGAACGGAATATTCTTGATCTGGCAGATGCCAGCGACCGCCCCAAAGATGCCCGTAAGTTGGAGGGCAGCGGGATTGATGGTCGAAACCATCTCCTCATTGCCGGTTAGATCTGCTTTGCCCTTCTTTTTGAACTGGCGAACGCCATGCTCGGGTCGCTCTATGGCGACAAAATCCGGCTGGTATTCCTTCACCAGCCGATAGAAGAGATTGGCGGCTACAGGGTATTTCGATTCCCAAAGCAGCTTGTCGCCGTGGTTGTTTTCAGCGACGGAGAATGTCCCGCAGACGATTGAAGAACGGTGCTTCTCGCTGTTTCTGACACTCCAGCCTGATCGTGTCGCAAGGTCTAGCCCCATCACAATCATTTCCGCCCTCCGATCCCATTGAGAGCGTTGCGTTCGGACGTGGTGCCGCGGCCACGAGCAATCATGGCGTGAGCGGCACAATATGAGCCGTGGGTGCGATTAGCACCGCAGAAGGGAGTATTAGCGCCCTTCGGGCTTTCATCGCAGGTAATGGGCCATCTGCAGTGCTTTTCCGTCAGATCAAGCAAGCGGACGGGACTGGCGCCAGGCAAAGCGAACACAGCGGTATTATAGCCGTGATGAGGCAACGGAGGAGGTTCTGCCGGCAAGCCCTGCGCATGACGTTCGCGCTTAGCCCGCTGCAGCCCTACTCGATCAACGATGCCTCTGTTTCCTGTGCCCCTGAGGTCCCTGCACGGGAACATGTCTCGGTTGGCATGTGCCTTCTTCTGAACGGCATTGGAGGATTTCCCGATCGTCGCGCCGATTTCTTCAGTCGTGAGGTTCCGGTTCCAAAGATCAATCGCGGTCTGCAGTTGCTCTTCAGTCCAAGTGGATTTCCCGTTGAGCGTGGGAGCATTAATCTGCACATAAGCAGATTTTCCAGCTCCACCACGCTTCGGAAACATATTGCGATTGCGTGTCATCAAGCCGGAAATGGAGCCGAGTTGGACATTAAGGCGAGCTGCGATCTGGGCTACAGATAAGCCGTCAGCCCAAAGTTTGCTGGCCCTTTCCTTGGCCTCGACAGTCCAATTGGAATAATTGATGGTCATTGTGCGGCCCTCCGGATCGGGCGGCCGCGACGACGTGTTTGATAGCTCGCGACATCTACGCCTTGGAGAACATCTCGCGTCAGACCACCAGATACGATCTTGTCAATGATTGCCTTGCCGAGAGCTGTTGCATTCACGCCATAGAAGGCGGCTTCGCTCTCTAATATTTCCTCGGCTTTCGCCTGGATTCGAATGTTCAAGCTCATGATGCCCTCGGGAAGAGAAATGCCGCATTCGCGCGGCTAGTTGGGCGGCTCAAGCCTTGGGAGGAGAGCGAGCCGCCTGGGGGAGCGGTCAATCTTCGTCGTCGTCTGCCGGTGGCGCTTCCTTGTCCTCGTTCGCCTCGATACGGGCGAGAAGATCGGGAATCTTCGTCTCGTATTCCTTTCGGCCCTCGTCATACGATGTGAGCCACCAGTGATCTTCATCGGTACCGGCCATATGGCCAGAGACGCGATCATTGCCGAGAAGGCCGGCCTGAAAGCCCGAGGCGCGAATAAGTGGTTCGCCGGTAACGCGCTCACCTTGGGAAAGAAGATCGCCGCCTGTGGTCTTGGGAATAAGGCCCATCCACTCAAGGTTCTGGCGCTCGCTGTAGAGCTTATCGACCACCTTTTGCTTGTCGTCGGCGATGACGCTTTTCAGGTAGTGATCGAGCTTGGCCGATGAGATGCCATGAGCATTGGCATTCTTGCGGTTTGCCTTCTTGTCGCCGGCGATACGCTTCGCCTCAAAATGCGATGCCAAATCCTTCCGGTGGTAATAAGCCACAAGGAGTCTGAAATCATTTTCTGCTTTGCTGCTGTTATCACCGGCTAGTGCCATCATGCTTCACCTTCTTTCGGAAAAGTGGTCGGAAAAATCCGAAGGTTTAGAACAAAGAAAAAGGCGCCTGCGCGAGGCGCCCTATTTCAGCTCAGGTGCGATCCAGAGCGCGAATGAACGCGCGGAACCCATCAACCAGCGGGCGATAGAAATCCGCCTCCGGGCCATCCAGGAGAGCGTCTGCTTTTGCGATGAGTTCATCGATGGTTCGGACTTCGATGCGGCCATATTTGACTCCTGATGCTTCCTCGATTGCCCGCAATTCGTCTGCATCGATCGATACGCGCGGGGCGGCGTACCAAACGTCTTTGGTGCGGGAGAAGGACCAGTTCATCCGACGTGCCGCCAAGCGGATGCGATCTTTCACATTATGGCCGTCAGCCTTGGGTGCGACGTACCGTTGAAGAGCTTGCGCTGCGAAATCGACGCTAGACATTTCGGATTTTCCCAACTGTTTTTCGGACATTTTCGATTTTCCCTGTGCGACTAATCCGTTGTCGCGACAGAGTGGTTTGGAAAGAACTCAGCCGCCCGCTTCTGCCCGCGACTGGTAATGAGGATCACCGCCTGGAAAACGGTGAGATATGTATGGATCACGAAGACGAAGCATTGCGCTGCGCTCGCTGGATACTTGCTCAAGCGCTCTTGCTTCGGTGATTCCGAGAATTTTCGAGATGGCCAATGTATCGTGACCGGCACGGGAAAGGCCGAGGGCAGTCATGGGCAGGCGATATAGTAGGCTCATTTCGAATCATCCCGATGAGGATTGCGAGCATCACCTTCGACAGCACCGGCATTGTCGGTTTCGTCGGGTCGGTTCTTTCGGACGACAGTCCAGACAAACATGATGAAACAGCAGACAGCGCCGACGGTGCCTATTGGAAGAAAGCCATTGAGGAAATCAGTCATTGCGGCGGCACTCTTGCTGAGAGATGCGACCCGACAGAACACACGGTGCAATCGCGAAAGTCGTGCAGACCGTGAAGCCAATGGTGATGAAGGTGAAGAGGATGAATTGGCCGAGGGTGATCATATTCACCACCTCGCTTCAACAAGTGACAGCGCGACCGCTAGGTTGAACCCAGACATGAAAAGACAGGCGTCATTGCTGAGCAACAACCATAAGAAGAACATCAGGACCGCTAGCATGAAGTTGATGACCATAATCATCATGACGCCTCCCCCGAAAACCTATTGGTCTCGACCCGTTGATGGCTGGTGCCCTCGACGGCTTTTTGTGCTTCGCATTGGGGTTCTGGAAACTCTTCGGCAAATAGCCGGCGGAAGTCCTCAAGCCAATCGTCACCGACGGGTGGGTTCACTTGCTGGCGCTGGATCTGACGTGCTGCGCATATGGCGGAGGTCATTGAGAATCCTCCGCATCAAGCGTTGCCTGTTTCTGGCGATGAGCTTCGATATCGGCATCAATCCACTTATCGAACGATCCCCATGCCTCGTGCGGCTTAACCTGCTGGAATTCCCAGCCGATGGACCATTCTGCCGGTTGCTCATGCGTCATCGGATAAAAGGACGAACAATGATCACGGAGATACTGATAACGAAGCGCGTCGTGACGGAGCTGTCGCACGCCGTTGGGCATGATCGAAAGACTTGTCTTGTCGTTCCAGCCAAGCTCCCGACGAATCTCGTAAAGCATGCTGGTTTCGCCAGCGGCCTTTTGCATCTTACGGAGAAGATCTACCTCGGCCTGCAGTTCGTCACGTTCCGCTTCAAGCGTTTCGATCACAGAACCGCGACGATCCATTTCAGCGACAATCTCGTCAAAGGAAGCTTGGCGATTTGCGGTAACTATCGTCATGACCTATTCCCCTCCGACATCGTCGATCAATGCGGGGCAGATGACCTTAGAAACATCTGCCCCGCGCTGGGCCGTATCCTTCTCGCTCTCCAGCGTTACAGGAGGAGAGGATTCGGCTTTGGGAATGATGGGAAGCGGCATCCAGCCTGTGGGCTCAAATCCATAAGACATTCCGCTCGTCCACCCGAGATCGTAATCCTTGGTCTTGCGATTGTATTTCGCCGCTCCCCACCAAGCGATTCTGATGCCATATTTCGTCGCGATGAGGATCTCGGTTCTGGTGCTCTTCGGAGCCGTCTCCATTGGCCGCCACCCGTCGCGTTCACGCTCGGAGAGAATCGCCCTCGCAATGACATCGACGCGTTCACAAAAGAGCGAACCAGTCATGTCTTCCGCGATATTCAACGCGTTTGCCGCAGCTTCGCGAATATCGGACGGAATATTGTCTTTGATGGAATCGGTCATCATGCCTTCACCACTTCCCTAGCCCAACGGTTCATCGCGTTCGTGAGAACCCGCATCTGCCCGACTGTTCTGGATGGACTCGGTTCCGCATCCCCATGGATGACGTACCCTCCACCAGAGCCTCGGGTGATCTTTGGGGCTGGTTTGTTGTGGTAGGCCTCGTAGGCGCGTTGGTACGCATGAATGGTCAGGTCGGTCACGGCTTCGCCCTCCACTCTTGCGGGAGTTTTGAAACGTTCGCGCGGGCCGTCTTTGGCCGCTGCTTTTTCGGGATTCGGTTCAGTTGAAAAACGAGCGTGTAAACGTCGCGAACCTTAGGGCTCTCCTGAACCAGATCGCCCCACAAGATGCGGGCGGCTCGCCAGTAATCCTCAATGCCATTCAGCTTGGATACCTTGACGCCATTCGATCCGAGAAAGGCACGAATGCTCGTCTCAGCCGCCGTCATGTCTCCAGCGCCACTCTTGGCCTTCCTGTTGGCCAACCCAGCCTTGATGAACAGCTCCAGTCGACCAAGCAGCTTTTGTCCGTTGTCCTCGGACATGTCGTTGAAGTCGAAGCCGCCGAATTTTGTCAGCTTCTCGTCATCAAGATCGGTAGCGACGGCGACCGCAGCCCAGTAGTGGGTCATGCCGTCGTCGTTCAGCTTTGCCCTCTGGAACTGAAGGCGTTTGGCGCAAAGAGGGAAACCGGAGACGTTGATCATACCACCGGTTCCGATTGCAAAAACATTTGCACGTCGAGTTCGACGGATAGCTCGCTGCGGGCCGCCTCGATGATGGGCATCCAATACCCCTGCGGAATCTTGCCGCGGTCCTTCCATCCTTGGACGGTCGAGACCGGGAAGACCTTCTCATCGGTCGAGAGAAGCTTTGCAGTCTTTGTCAGACCTCCAAGCTTGTTCATGATGATGTTTTCGGCTGGGCTGATCGGTGTCACTTTACGCGTCCATCGTTGTTGTTACGTATTCATACGCACATCGCGTAAATATGTCAACGTGGAAAACGTAAACGCCTTTTGCGTAATTCTACGTCATGAACGCAGAAGCTGATTCCGTAACTGCCAAATTCCGCGCTCTGCGCGAGCGAGCCGAAATGTCGATGGACGATCTGGCGCGAGCGATGGGATATTCCCGCGCCTCAAGTATCCAGCGCTACGAGGATCCGGTTCTCTATAAGAAGGAATTCCTTGCCCCGGAGCTTGTCCTGAAAATGGTCAAAGCGCTCGTTGGTAGAGGCGAGCCTCCGATATCAGCATCTGAGATTTGGGCACTGGCACGGCCAGAGGTCACCGATCCTGATTCGATGGACTTTGATGGTGATGCACGAACTGCGCCGAGGGTAGTTCCGAAGAACACTGATGAAGTGCGCGAGCTAGATGCTAGAGCCGGTGCTGGAGGTGGCGGAGTCTTTGACCTAATCAACGTGACCGATGATTATGGCAATCAGATTTCGGCGGAAGTGGTCAAGGATCATTGGCAAATCCCAACGTCCTTCCTTCGCGGCGAACTTCGTCTCGAAGCGACGAAGGCGGTGATGATCGAAATCACTGGCGATTCCGGATACGATCCATCAAATCCGAATGCTCCAGGTTCAGTGTTCCCCGGAGACCGCGTGATAGTCGATGCTAGGGATACGCGACCGAGCCCACCTGGACCTTTCTTGGTCTATGACGGGACTGGTTTCGTCGTGAAGCTTTGCGAACCGGTTCACGGCTCTGATCCTCCAACTATTCGCTTGGCGAGCAGAAATCCGATCTACACACCCTATCACATCACAATTGACGACGGGCATGTGATCGTCGGTCGAGTGGTTGGCCGGTTTACGAGGATGTAATGAAGATCTCCCCTCTTTATCATTGCGCACCTCTTCGCCTTGGAATTGGAAGCGTTATTGAAGTTGGTAACTGGGGAAGACTAATTCGGTCGATGTATCAAACTGGTCAGACCGATGGCACGTCGAAGATCGTCTTTGAGATGGCGTATGAGGCAATGCGTCTCGCGTGCAACCCAAGCGCGCCATCTCGCCTTAATTGCGTTTTCTGTTGCCCGACATTGGATGAGGCCAAGAAATATTGGGAAGCCAACGCGCGAGCAAATATAATCTACAAGGTTTGTCCAGTCGATCCGTCTTGCTCGATGCATGTAACTAGTTGGGCATTTTACGGTTTTGGCAATGGACTAAATTACACCGCCGCCGAACAACGGGTGCGAGCTTATTGGACCGAGACGCCTATTGATCAATTGGAAGTTCTTGTTGGTGGGTCAGTGCGCGTGGAAGAGGTTTTGTCTTAGGTAACAAAAGAGATAACCTAGGCATTAGGATGGTCCTGTGGAGACGCATCCTTTCTTGCTGGTGGCCCAGCCAAGCATCCATGAAGTCGATATCACCAGCAGATAGTTTTGTTTTCCCGGACCCTACCGGGCTGTGATTTGGCATCCTCCCGCTGGTCAAGCGGTGCAATCGGAACTCGCCAACAAGAAAGTTCGTCTCTCGACGGTCTCCACATTTGGTTCTGCTGTTATCCGGCAGCTTGCAAAGCTGTGTTTCCGGCGGGCCATCAACCCCGTCTGACTTCGCTCGGTGAGCCTGGCACCGATACCGCGTTGGGATTGATTTGCCGGATTGATCGGCGGCGCGGGACAATGCCCTGAAAAAACCGCTGCCCTTGCCCCTCCAAATACATCATCTTGGCGGGAACCTCCGATCAGACCCAAGATTTTGCGTTTTTCAGCGCCTCAGAGCAGCTTTTCCTATTCCATCAATTATTGTGATGTGTTAGGAATATTCTATCACGAATTCTGCTTTTTCTGCTCTGAGCGCCGGTCGGATCATCCCGCCGGCGCTTTTCTTTTATTCGCGTTACGCGCCTTACGCAACATTTTTACGTTCTATGCGTACGATTTTTGTTGCACTTTACGTTTTCTACGTATATCAATGTCCTCATCAACACAGCGCAACGCCTTCTCAGTCCAACGGCAAGAAGAAGCGGATGCGCAAGATGAGGGACAACGAAGATGGACATGTTCTCAGCATCGACGATCGGAAAGGAAGAACTCTTCCGCCGTCCTCGCATGAAGACGCTCCACTACGTGGCCGTCCTGTTTCCAAATGGTGAGACTGACTACTTCGACGGTTCGGATCTGACTCCGTACCGCGATGACGCCCTTGAATACACCGACATCGAAGAGGCTGAACTGGACTGCGCCATTCTAACGGCGCGGCGCTTCAATGCCTCTGTCGAAACCTTCCAGAGGTATTTCCAATGATGAACACGTTCCAGATTGAACATGCGATCGATGCAACCCATCGACTGAACCGGAAACTGATCGAAGCGATTTCGATGCCGGTCAACTCCCCTGATCGTCGGAACCGTCTCGCCTCTTGCCAGGATAATCTCGAGACGTTGGCGACGCTCATGGAGCGGGTGCTGGTCGAACAGCAACAGGATGTCGCCTGATCCGGTTTTCGCCAGCCTTCGGGCCTGATCTTTCACGACAATTCAAAACTGAGGGAACGAAGATGAAATCTAGACAAGTCGAACGCGCAGAATTCCGGGCTGAGGTTAAGCACGGCGCGAAGATCGCAAAACAGCAGGCTCGCGATAAAGCGCGTCAGTCCTTGCTTGAGCGACAGACAGCTCGCGAAAAGGCAGGAGTGTACGAGGGTCGTGGAGTGGCAGCTTCTGTCGCTAGTTCTCGTTCCCGCCTCAGCAGCCGAAAGGTCAAGAAGGGAACCGCCTTCGCCAGGATCATCACCAAGTTCGTCGAAGGTGGCCGCGAGTTTTCGCTCCATGCAACCAAGGGCTGGCGTTCGCATCGAGCCTGATCGTGTTCCGCATCCCGCACTCACCTGCGGGATTTGGAAAGTGATCGTAGTTGAGGAAACGGCGATGGGTAGAGAAGTTAGAAAAGTTCCGGAAAATTGGGATCATCCGCGCTACGCAGAGTGGAATGCTCCATTTCCTACGGCCGTTGGTCGGTTTATTCCGATGCATAACGGTGGCTATGAGCAGGCTGCGGCGGATTGGCTACAGAAGGCCAATGCGGAAGGCTTGGAAGAGGCAATCGACTATTACGGCGATGCTCCCAAGAAATCCGACTACATGCCTTCATGGCCGGAAGAGCAGCGCACTCACTTCATGATGTACGAAAGCACATCTGAAGGTACTCCCATCTCCCCGGCGTTCTCCACCCCAGAAGAATTGGCACGATGGCTTGCTGATACCGGAGCAAGCTCCTTCGCGGGCCATACGGCTAGCTACGAAGCTTGGCTTCGAATTGCAAACGGAGGTTACGCCCCGTCTGCCGTCATGACGTCTCACGGACTTTCCAGCGGCGTCGACGTTTTCGCAACAGAGAGCTGACAGCCGCAGCGGATCAACGCGCTACAGCGCTTGGAGGAATGGGAAATGGAAAATCGTATCGTAATTATCCTGCATGGCAATGAAGACATGGTGACGCTGGGCACGACAGCCCGGCTTTGCGACTACCAGTGGGTCTATTCTCCGCCCTCGGATGAGGAGCTTTCGAAGCGCTTCATCGCATTTCGCAAGCGGCTACAACGAGTTTCTGGCGTGAAAGAAATTCACATTGGCAAGCACGAGGTTCGCATTGAACGTTACGAGGCTTTCCTATGGAACGAGATAGTTCCAAACGTGGTGCCGATCTTGGCGCGATACGCTAAATTCTCTGATTTCGTCATCCGTCTTCGCGATGATCGCCCGACCGATAATTGGGATGAAGACGGTAATTCCACGTCACGGCGCTGCAATCCCGACATTGACCTCGGTATCCCTGATCTAAGGCCACTCAACCAGTCGCTGGCCGCCTAACCCACCCCCGAAACGGATGCTCTGACAGAGGACGAACGATCATGGCAGATGGCAAGACGATCGATGATGGCGGACCCGCTTTCGCTCGGCCCGGATTTTATGACTCTTCTGGTCCTTCTGGCATAGACTGCCATCCAGAAGATGGCATGAGCCTGCGCGACTGGTTCGCAGGTCAGGCATTGCCACAGTTCATCATGATCAATGAACATGTCACCGTTGGTCGCGATGATGTCACCTATGCTCAGGCGTTGGCTGTCACGGCATCGCAGTCTTATGCGATTGCTGACGCCATGATCGCCGCCCGTAAAGGCGGTGCGTGATGGGAAAGCGCAGCCATAAAGCAGCACCTTGGATGTGCGGTCAGTGCAAAACTGGCTTCGAAAGCGAGGGAGCTGTTCGCCACCACATCAAGGATGCCCATCCGGCAATTCAGGGCTGCGGCATTTTCCGCTGTGTCGGTCGTGTCGATGGGCCTGACTACGAACCCTCATTTGCAGATCGCGCTATCGAGGCTTCTTTGGCCCTGGCCATGGGCGAGCCCACCGATGACGCTTGGCTTCTTGGAGAGTAAACGGCCATGACCACCCGCGACACCCAAATCCAATACCTCGCTCCAATCGAAGGAACATGGTTCCTGATGGATGCGCAGATAACCGTCCTAGGCTTCAAACTTATAAAGGACGATATCCGTCACCAGCACCACGATATGCGGGAACGGAAGCTGGCTAAGGCGCGGCGGTCGTATTCTGTGGATGTCGCTGCGGTTCCGGAGATGCGCCATGTCTGAGGCAAAGCACACACTAGGACCGTGGCGGCTCAACAGCGTAGGGCCGATACGATTTATCATCGATGGGACAAAAGAAGGATGGGTAGTCGCAGATCTGAAGACCTACCATGGACGCCATACTGTCGAAGATATGGAAGCGAATGCCCATCTGATCGCCGCCGCTCCTGAGCTTTTGGATGCGTTGCAGCACCTTTCAGACGTTTACGAACATATCTGGGTGAAGATGTCGGACGGCGAAATGGCAATCGTTCGCGGCGCATGGGAAGTAGCTGCGGCAGCCATCGCCAAGGCGGAGGGCCGGTCATGACCGACATTCAAGCCCGATTGGCCGACATCAACGATAGAGCCCGGAAGGCCCAACAGAAGCGTGATCGCCAGTTCTGGTCGATCATCTCCCTAATCTGGATCGTCGCTATCGCAGCAGTGATCGTCACCTACTCCGTCCCAAGAGCGATGGAAGCTGATCACCTTTTGACCCTCGACCATCAGGAACAGGTCGCCTTGAGGCGCTGAGCCCATCCCAATCACCAGAATCTAATTTAGAGGAACCCATCAATATGTCTTGGAAGATTATCAAAACGCAGGCTGAACTTGATGCAGCGCTCGCCTTGGATGACGGCTGGCTAGATTTTCATGCCAGTTTCCGTTTTTCGCTGACGAAGGGGCGCTGGGTGATCCGGACGGCGGCTGATGTAAAGGCTTCCGTCGTGGCCAGGGAGAACTCTTCCGTCGAGGCCAGGGGGAACTCTTCCGTCGAGGCCTGGGAGAACTCTTCCGTCGAGGCCTGGGGGAACTCTTCCG
>NZ_AQHN01000071.1 GCF_000359745.1 Rhizobium freirei PRF 81 | reverse complement strand
TACGCATTCGGCGAGTACCGCATTAATTTCGTATTTGCACGTGATAAGCTCTCGCAATGGATATCGACGAAGACAAGATCGACGATGCGGTGCTGGCGCTGTTGTGGCTGACGCTGCATGACGGGTATCGAGCCTGGAAGGGTTTGGACTGGGAGACGACGGATCGTTTGTTCAAGAAGGGGCTGATCGCCGATCCGGTGAACAAGTCGAAGTCGTTGATCTTAACGGATGAAGGCCTGCAACGGTCAGAGGAGCTGTTTCGGGAACTGTTTACGCGGCCGCCGCAATAGGTGCCGCCTTTTCGGCCTTCCAAGCCCACGGCAACAACTCGTCGATCCTGTTTGCCGGGTGGTCGGCGATACGGGCAAGCACATCGGCAAGCCAGGCCTGCGGATCGACATGGTTCATCTTTGCGGTGACGATCAAACTGTACATGGCGGCAGCTCGTTGACCACCACGGTCGGAGCCGGCGAATAGCCAAGCCTTTCTTCCCAATGCAATTCCGCGCAGCGAACGCTCTGCCGCGTTGTTCGACAGGCAGATCCGGCCATCGTCGAGGAAACGAGTAAACGATACCCAGCGGTTCAACATGTAGTCGAACGCTTTGGCCAGATCATTGTCGCGAGACAGCTTGGCACGTTGCTCGCGCACCCACCGCTCCATGTTGGCGATCAGTGGCTTGCTATGCTGCTGACGCGTCGCCTTGCGCTCATCGGCCGTCTGGCCATTGATCTGACGTTCGATCTCGAACAGCGCATCGATCCGGCGCACCATCTCGATGGCGATTGGTGAGATGACGGCAGCGGGTTTGCCCTGAGCCTTGCGCCGGGCATTGGCCTCGAGATCGGCCATGATGAAGAATGGTCGCCTTGCGTGCGCCCAGCACGCTGCCTCATAGATCGGACCTGGACTGCGATCAGGAAGATAGAGCTTGGTATAACCGCCATAGGCATCTGCTTGCAGGATGCCGCAATAGCCGGCCAGATGCGCCTGCGGATGGTCACCGCTGCGGTCGCGGGAATAATAGAACATCGCCGACGGCGGCGCCGTGCCACCGAACGGGGCATCATCGTGCACATATGTCCAGATCCGAGCAGTATCGGTCTTGCCGGCTGCGAGAACCGGAACCGTGGTATCGTCGCCGTGAATCCGCTCGGCTGCAAAGGTGTGAGCCTCGATCCGCCTCAGGATTGGATCAAGGGCATGGCAACAAGAACCGATAGCATCGGCTGCCGTCGACAGGCTGATTGACACGCCCTCAAGCGCAAATCGTTCCACCTGACGATTAAGGGGAATGTGTTGGCCGAATTTGTCGTAGAGGATCATCGCCAGAAGGCTTGGACCTGCCCAGCCTCTGGGAATGACGTGGAATGGGGCCGGTGCCTGGCTGATCTTCTCGCAGTCGCGGCAGGTGAACTTCTCGCGCACCGTCTGAATGACTTTCCAGGAGCGTGGAATGCTCTCCATCGTCTCGGTGACATCTTCGCCCAGCTTGCGCAGCCGGTCACTACCGCAGCAGCTGCAGGCGACCGGACCGGGCACAACGACACGCTCGCGCGGCAGGTGATCGGGGAATGGCTTCTTAACGGGGCGTTTGCGTGTGAAGCCGGCGACAGCAATGGGGGCGGCCGCAGCAATGGCCATTTCAGCGGCAAGTTCATCCTCGGTGGCCGCCGCCTCGGCATCCTCGAGCATCAGCTCCATTTGAGCGATCAGCCTGGCAGTCCGCTCCGATTTCTGACCACGCAATTGCCTTTGCAGCTTTTCGATATGGACCTTCTGACGCAGAATGGTGGCTTGATCGTCCGCTTCCTTGGCTTTGGCGACGGCAAGTTCGGCTAAGGCAACGGCGCGCTCCGCACGCGCCACGACCAGCTCTGCTTCAAGTGCAGCGGCATAATCGGAGTGGTTTTCCAGGCCGTTTTCCATGTCCGGATCAAACCACAAAGCCACTGATTTGCATAGCTTTTCTTCAAGGTTCGAGCCGCAAAATGCACCTATCCGGCGCTCGTCGGACGCCATGTCTGTTGCGGATTTCGCCAGTCTATTCCCTCAAGAAGGTAGGACATCTGCCCGGCTGTAAGGGCAATGGCTCCGTCCACTGTCGCCGGCCAAATAAAGTGGCCTCGGTCGAGCCGTTT
>NZ_AQHN01000070.1 GCF_000359745.1 Rhizobium freirei PRF 81 | reverse complement strand
CCCCCCCCTCACACGAAAGGTCACCCCACCCCGGCACTACGTGCCGACCCTCCCCCTCAAGGGGAGGGTTGGATCAAAGCCCGATCTCATGCGCCCAAGGCGGATTGGCACCGGCGCGCGAAACGGTCACTGCCGCAGCCTTCGCGCCCAGAGCCAGCGCATCCTGCAGTCCCTTCTCGCTAAGTGAGGCTACCTGCGCTTTGGTCAGCAGGTTGTTCATCTTCAGGGACGCCAGAATGCCGGCATCGAAGGTATCGCCGGCGCCGACCGTATCGACGACGGTGACGCGCTCGCTCGGTACGGAGACCTTCAGCGACTTGGTGTAGCCAGTCGCGCCTTGCGCCCCCTTGGTGATGACGACGAGCTTTGCGCCCTGGCCCAGCCAGTGGGCGGCGAGCTCATCGTGATTGCCCGAAATGCCGAACCATTCCAGATCCTCGTCGGAGAACTTCAGGATGTCGGACATGGCGACCATCCGGTTGAGGCGCGCCATGTGGGCGGCCTTGTCCTTGATGAAGCCAGGACGGATGTTCGGATCGAGCGAGATGACGCGGCTCTGATGCTCGCGCTTCATCAGCGCCTCATAGGTCGCGCCGCAAGGGTTGGGGATCAGGCTGATCGCGCCGAAATGCAGCGCTTCGCAATCATCAGCGAGGGTCGGCAGATCGGCTTCGGTGATCATGCGGCCGGCCGTGCCTTCGTCGTAGAAGGCATAGGTCGCCTGGCCGTTGACGAGCTTGACGAATGCGATCGTGCTCGGACGGGGCGTGATGGCGCAATAGCTGAAATCGACCTTGGAGGCGGATAGCGTGTCGCGCAGGATGTCGCCCATCATGTCGTCGGCGAGGCCGGTGAAGAAGCCCGTGGGGACGCCGAGACGGCCAAGCGCTATCGCAGTGTTGAAGATCGCCCCGCCGGCATAGGGGGCAAAGCCCTTTTCGCCCTGCGTCGTCTCCCGCGGCAGCATGTCGATCAAAGCTTCGCCACAGCACAATATCATTCCGGCCTCCCAAAGAGCGCGTCTGTCTTATCCAGTCTCATAAATCGATTAGATAAATTCACGGCAAAAGCAAAGCGTCAGTTTTTCGGCAGCTCCGAAATACCGCCATTCCGGCTCGACCAGGCGAGCGGCGCATTGAGGAAGGCCTCGACCTCGTCGAGCGTTTTGCCGTCAAACAACTTCTGCTCCTTGGCGACGGCGAGCACGTCGCGCCAGGTGGCGATATGGTGCAGGCGGACCCTTCTGTTGACAAAGCGCTCTTCCGCCTCTGGGAAGATGCCGTAGTAGAACAGCGCCATGCCGTGATCGACGATGCCGCCGGCCGCGCGGATGGCGTCGATGAAGGTGAACATGCTGCCGCCGGCGGTCGTCAGATCCTCGATAACGAGCACGCGTGCGCCGTCCTTCATGTCGCCTTCGATCTGGGCGTTGCGGCCGTGGCCCTTCGGCTGCTTGCGCACATAGATCATCGGCAGGTTCAGACGCTCGGCGAGGAAAGCGGCAAAGGGAATGCCCGCCGTTTCGCCACCGGCCACGCAGTCGAACTGTTCGAAGCCGGCATTGCGCATGATGATGCTCGCGGCAAAGTCCATCACCGTCGAGCGGATGCGCGGATAGGAGATCAGCTTGCGGCAATCGATATAGACCGGGCTCGCCATGCCGGAAGCGAGCTTATAGGGCTTGTCGGCGCTGAAATGGACCGCCTTGATTTCCCAAAGCATCCTGGCCACCAGCTCAGCCATGACGGAGCGATCGGTAAATGTCATCTGGGTCATGCGGGGGCCTCCTTCGCAGCGCTAATGTTCCAGCGGCAATAGCAGCAAGCGGCGCCGGTTTCCAGACGAATAGGAGCTTTTGCTGATATCCGTCACTGGCATCGCCGGCGAGGCGTCGTCTCGGGTAGCTAACGGAGCGTTCCAAGATCGGCGGGGAGCATGGCCTTGAACAAGGCGATCACCTTGTCGCCCTCCTCTCTCTCGATCGAAATGGCATAGCGCACGGCTGCCGCAACCAGTTGCATGGTCAATCGGGCGATCCTTGCCAGCTCGGAATGATCGCGCTCCGGCCATAGGCGGACGAGGACGGAGAGAAATGCCTGGGAATGCCACTCCATGTCCTCGGCATCGATCCGTTGCAGCAGCTTGTCCGCATGGGTGGCGTGCCAGATGTCGCGCATGACGGGCTCGTCGAGAAACATCGCGTAATAACCATCGACGATTCGATCCAGCGCGGCCTGGAGCTGGTCGCGGCTCCTGATCGCCACCAGCTCATCTTCGACACATTGCCGCCCCTGCTCGTTGAAGCGTTCGGCCAGCACGCGGATGATCGCCGTCTTGTCCGGGAAATATTGATAGAGCGAGCCGAAGGACACCCCGGCCTTTTCGACGATCTCGCCCATACGCAGCGCGTCGCTGCCGTTCTTCGCGATCAGCTCGGATGCCACCGAAAGGATCAGATCCACCCGTTCGCGGCCTCGCTGCTGGCTGGGTATGCGCCGGGGCGTGCCCGCCTCGTCCTTGCTGCGCCTGCGTTTCGCGATCGCTTCCTGCGTCATGTCATTCCCTGCCTGTGACTGTTGACAAGCAATATAAGAGAGTTTATCACATTTCGCAAATGAGAGAATTTATCACATTTTGTACAGGAGGAGTTCGAAATGCAGACCTCGACGATCGCCATCATCGGCGGAATGGGAAAAACCGGCGGCCGGGTCGCCGAGCGACTGAAGGAACGCGACATCAAGGCTCGTGCCGTTTCGCGCTCGACGGAACCCCGCTTCGACTGGCAGGACCGCAGCACTTGGCATCAAGCGCTGGAAGGCGCCTCCGCTGCCTATGTCACGTTCCAACCGGATCTTGCGGTTGCCTGGGCAGCCGAGGCCATTGGGGCTTTTGCCAAGACGGCGGCCGAAGTCGGCGTCGGGCATATCGTCCTGCTTTCCGGCCGAGGCGAGGACGGCGCCATCCACAGCGAGGAGAAACTCAAAGCCGTTGGCATCGACTATACCGTGCTGCGCGCTAGCTGGTTCAACCAGAATTTCAGCGAGGGGGTCTTCATGGACGGACTTCTGCAGGGGAAGCTGACGTTGCCGGCCGGCAATGTGCCGGAGCCTTTCGTCGACGCCGACGACATTGCCGATGCGGCTGTTGCGTGCCTTATCGATCCGCGTCATCGCAACCAGACCTACGAACTGACTGGACCGCGCGCCTTGACCTTTCGCCAAGCGGTTTCCGAAATCGCGGCGGCTTCCCAAAGGACCATCGAATACGAAACCGTCCCGGTTGATGCTTTCATCGCCGAGATGACCGCTTACGGCCTGCCGGAAGAGGTTACCGACCTCCTGCATGAGCTTTTCACGCAGGTCCTCGATGGCCGCAACTCGCCCGTCATGGATGGCGTCAGCCAAATCCTCGGCAGGCAAGCGAAAGACTTTTCCGCTTATACCCACGAAACCGCCGCTACCGGCATCTGGAGTATTCAGTCATGACCTTTCCGATCACGAATATCGCGCTCATCATCGCGGCGCTCAGCAGCGGCCTTCTCGCCGGCGTCTATTTCGCCTTCTCGACCTTCGTCATGCAGTCCCTCGCCCGCCTTCCGGTCGATCAGGGGATCGCCGCCATGCAATCCATCAACGTCACGATCGTACGTTCGCCTTTCATCATCGTGTTCATGCTGGCCGCCATCCTGTCGGTCTTCGTCGCTGCCATGGCCATCATCTACTGGCGAGGCAGCGTCAGCGTGATGATGCTGGCAGGCGCCGCGCTCTATCTCGTCGCCAGCTTCCTCTCGACCATCGTGTTCAACGTTCCGCTGAATGATGCGCTCGACAAGGTCGATGGCCACACAGCGGAAGCAGCGCAGCTGTGGACGACCTATCTCAGCGATTGGATGCAGTGGAACCATGTACGCACGGTGGCATCGCTTCTTGCCGCATGCGCCTTCGTGCGGGCTCTGTTCTAACCAGTCAAAAGAAAGCTACAGGGTTCCAGCGAATTGATCGGCTAGACGGCATGCAGATAGGCCGCAACCTCGACACGGTTGCGGCCGTTTCGTTTTGCCTCATAGAGCGCCTTGTCGGCAGCGCGAAGGACGTCATCGAAGCCGATCCCCTTGACGGTGCCGGTCGCAACGCCTGCACTGACGGTGCAAGTCAGAGATTTTCCTTCTATCTCGATCGCCTGTGCGGCAAAGGCATCCCGCACCCGTTCCGCGACCTGTTCGGCACGGCCCGGCAAGGTGTTGTCGAGCACGAGGGCGAACTCCTCGCCACCGAGCCGCGCCACCGTATCCGAAGGGCGCAAGCCTACGGACAATTCCTGGCCGAAAAACTTGAGCACGAGATCGCCGGCGGCATGGCCATGCTGATCGTTGATCAATTTGAAGCGATCGATATCGAAGATGATGACCGCCATGGACGGGCCGAAGGTCCGTCTGCCGTGAAGGTCGAAGAGTGCGCGGCGGTTGAGCAGCCCGGTCAGGGAATCGGTGATCGCCTCCTGACGATGCAGGGCCGCCTGGCGCCACTGATGCAGTGCAAGCGACAGCGCCCCGATCCCGGTCATTCCGGCGATGCAGACGGCGAGGCTGAAATCCTCGGCCCAATTGTTCGGTGCATGGCCGAGCACGAGCTTGCCATCGGCGATGAGCACCGCCGCGCAAAGGCCAAAGGAAATGGCGGTCAAAGTGTAGAGTGCGGTAATGCCATAGAGCGGCGTCGGCGCTTCGTGGCGGCTTATCCAATATTCACGCGCCGTCAGAAGCAGCAGCAGGCCGATGACGACGTTGTCGCCGATGAAGGCCAGCCCATCATAGCCGGCGAGCATCGGCCCGACCGAAGCGGCAATACCGGTGAGGCATCCAAGCAGGAAGCGCCACCCCGAGAGCCGCCGCGTGCGAAATTGATAGCCGGCCACCCAGATCGTCGAGAAGCCGATGAAAAACAAGATGAAAGTCAGGACGGCAAAGATCGGGTGCGGCTTGTCGACATAATGGCCGTATATGAAAATGCCACCCACCAGCGGCACCAGGCCGGCGGAACACGTCAGTAGAAAGGTATCGGGCCGGCGAGAAAACCAGCTTCCCACCAATGTCACTGCGAGGCAGGACGCGGAAACGCCAAGGGCGAGAAGAAGTGAGTTGTAATCGACCAGCATCATGCTCTTTCAACGGTCTCATCGTTACCGTAGGGGATCAATGACACGCTAGCCCTTAAGGGGTATCGAATTGGTTACGGCAAATAATAAAGAAAATACATTTCAATAAAATATACGTGCCATTTAGCGGCAAGACACAAATACTTTACCGCCAATACTGCATATAAATTCATCTATACTTATATTCATAATATCTAAAATTAAGATTCGACATCCCAATGCAGCGGAAACATCGGGTCGAAAACGGTGACCGGACCAGCCCCGGTCTCGATCTTCGCCGGGAAGGTCACCGCATCATGCCGGCGCACCAGCGTGATGCGGTCGTCATTGACGGGCAGGCCGTACCAGGCCGGTCCGTTCAGCGAGGCGAAAGCCTCGAGCTTGTCCAGCGCACCCTCCTGCTCGAACACATGGGCAAGGCAACTCATGGTGTTGATCGAGGTATAGATGCCGGCGCAGCCACAGGCGCATTCCTTCAGCGGATCGACATGCGGAGCGGAATCGGTGCCGAGGAAGAACCTGGTGTCGCCGCTCGTGGCCGCCGCGCGCAGCGCCAGGCGATGGCTCTCACGCTTGGCGACCGGCAGGCAATAATAATGCGGGCGGATGCCGCCGACGAGGATGGCATTGCGGTTGATGATCAGATGATGCGTGGTGATGGAGCCGGCGAGATTGGCCTTTGCCGACTTGATGTAGTTCACGCCATCCGACGTGGTCACATGTTCCATGGTGACCTTCAGTTCCGGCAGGCGCTGGCGCAGCGGATCGAGCGCGGTTTCGATGAAGACCGCCTCGCGATCGAAAATATCGACTTCCGGCGTCGTCACCTCGCCATGGACACAGAGCGGCAGGCCGATCTTCGCCATGCGCTCCAGCACCGGCATGGCCTTGTTCAGATCACGCACGCCGCCGTGAGAGTTGGTCGTGGCACCGGCCGGGTAGAGCTTGACGGCGGTGATCAGGCCGCTCTTCTTGCCCTCCTCGACATCGTCGAGGCTGGTGTGCTCGGTGAGATAAAGCGTCATCAGCGGCTGGAAGCGGTCGCCCGTCGGCAGCGCCTTCAGGATGCGGTCGCGGTAGGCCGTCGCATCCGCCGTGGTCACGACCGGCGGCACGAGATTGGGCATGATGATGGCGCGGGCGAAATGTCTGGAAGTGTCGCCGATCACGCCTTCCAGCATGGCGCCATCCCGCAAATGCAGATGCCAGTCGTCGGGACGGCGGATGGTGAGCTTTTGCATGGGCGCGACCTCTGGAAATGTGAGCATGGTCTCGTCCGAAAGCGACTTCACGCCCTTCGGAACCATGCTTGATGATATCGCGCTTCGATAACACCAACCAGCATCGTAAAACAATCCGCCACAGCGGTTAAATGATCGTGAGGTTCAGTCCTGCACGACGTCGACGGTCACATCGGCCTTGCGACGGTTTTCCAGGATCAGCCGGCCGTTCGGCAGATCGTTGCCGTGGACCTTGGCGCGGGCGGCCTCGTCATCGAGATCGTACCCCTTCCAGCGCGCCCATAGCCGCTCCTCCAACACCTCCATCGGCGGCGCGAGCATGATCGAATAGTCGAACACACCCTCCAGCTCCGCCCACTTGCCCTGGCTGAACAGCAGGTAGTTGCCTTCAATCACGATAAAACGATGATCGGGTGAGACGATGCGCGCGGATGCTATGGCAAGTTCGCGCGAGCGATCAAAGACCGGCACGAGCACCTCCTGATCGGCGGCGCGCACGGCTTTGACGATATCGAGAAAAGCGCGGACATCGAAACTCTCCGGCACGCCCTTCCGCTTCAAGAGCCCTTTTTCGATGAGGACGGCATTGTCCATATGGAAGCCGTCCATCGGCAGCACTTCGGCGCTTTCGCCCTTGGCCTGCAACGCCTTGGCGACGTTGTCGGCCAAGGTCGACTTGCCGGCGCCGGGCGGCCCGGCGATCGCCACCAGAAACCGCCTGGTGTCGCCGGCGCGAGCAATGATCTCGCCGGCGACGTTTTCGAGAGAAATACTCATGCGGCGACGTTCTCCACCGGCGGCGCCTTGGCACCGGTCATGAAGGCGACGGCATCGGACATGGTATATTCCTTGGGATTGATGACGGTCAGACGACGCCCAAGGCGATGGATATGGATGCGGTCCGCCACCTCGAAGACATGCGGCATGTTGTGCGAGATCAGAACGATCGGCAGGCCGCGGGCACGCACGTCGAGAATGAGCTCCAGCACCTTGCGGCTTTCCTTGACGCCGAGAGCTGCCGTCGGTTCGTCCATGATGACGACCTTGGAGCCGAAGGCGGCGGCACGTGCCACGGCGACACCCTGACGCTGGCCGCCGGAGAGCGTTTCCACCGCCTGGTTGATGTTCTGGATCGTCATCAAGCCAAGCTCGGTGAGCTTGTCGCGGGCACGCTTTTCCATCGCCGGCCGGTCGAGCATACGAAACCAGGAGCCGAGAATGCCGGGCTTGCGGATTTCGCGGCCGAGGAACATGTTGTCCGCGATCGAGAGCGCCGGCGAGAGCGCCAGGTTCTGATAAACCGTTTCGATACCGGCCTCGCGCGCTTCCATCGGCGACCTGAAATGGACGGGCTTGCCTTCCAACCTGATCTCGCCTTCATCGGGTGTGGCCGCGCCGGAAATCGCCTTGATCAGCGAGGATTTTCCGGCGCCGTTGTCGCCGATGACAGCAAGGATCTCGCCGGGGTAAAGATCGAAGTCGGCATTGTCGAGCGCGGTCACGCGTCCATAGCGCTTGACGAGGCCGCGGGCGGTGAGAAGGGGTTCGCCTGTCGTGGTCATGCCGATACCTTTCTGATCCATTGATCGATCGCGACGGCGCCGATGATCAGCACGCCCGTCAGGAGGACCTTCCACTGCGGATCCGCTCCGAGCATGTTGAGGCCCATGGATACGACGCCGACGATCATGGCGCCGAATAGCGTGCCGAGGATCGAGCCGCGGCCGCCGAAAAGCGAGATGCCACCAATCACCGTCGCGGTAATTGCCTGGAGATTGAAATCCGTCACAGCCGAAGACGGGGAGACCGAGCCGTTGCGGCCAATCGAAACCCAGGCAGCAAAGGCCGCAATCAGTCCCGAAACGCCGTAGACCGCGAGCAGCACCTTCTTGGTCTGGATGCCCGACAATTTTGCCGCTTCCGGGTCATCGCCGACAGCATAGACATGCCGGCCCCAAGCGGTGTGATTGAGAATATACCATAGGCCGACCACCAGCAGCACCATAGCGATGACACCGAGGGTCAGCACCGCTCCACCGACACGGAAGCTGATCGCGAAGAGATGCAAAAGCGGTGCCTTTTCATCGACATCGGTGTCACGGATGGTCTCATTGGCGGAATAGATGAAATTCGTCGCCATGACGATATTCCACGTGCCGAGCGTCACGATGAACGGCGGCAGCTTCATGTTGGCGACCAGGAAACCGTTGAGCAATCCGCAGAGACCGCCAGCGACCATGCCGGCAAAAACGGCGACAGGCGTCGGCAGGCCGTAGGTGACGGCGACGTTGCCCATGACGACGGAGGAAATGACCATGATCACGCCGATCGAAAGATCGATGCCGGCCGTCAGGATGACCAGTGTCTGCGCTGCGGCGAGAATGCCGACGATGGCGATCTGCTGCAGGATCAGCGTCAGGGTATAGGCCGAGAAGAAACGGCCGCCGATGGCAAAGCCAAAGATGATGATCGCCAGCACCAGCACGATCAACGGCACGGCGGCCGGCGTCGAGTGCAAGAAATGCTGCATGCGTTTGAGAAGAGAGACGTCCTGGTGCTCGAACGAGGCAACATTCTTGTCGCTGCCGTCGAGAACACGCTCGAATTCCTGTGCTCCGGTCATTGTATTCCTCCGCTGCCGCGCCGAACTATACGCGGAAACCGCCGGCTGTTGAACCGGCCGAAGTTGAAGTCCGGCCGGCGTTGATATCAGGAAGGCACGATCGCGAACCTAAGGGCCGCTTCAGCGAAAAGCGTGAAGCGGCTCTCGGATTGGATCATGCCAAGTTCAGGACGAGGCTTAGCCCCAGCACTTGGCCGTGCCTTCCTTGGTGTCGATCGACTTCAGGCCCGGAACCGGCTTGTCCGTCACCAGCGAAACGCCGGTATCGAAGAAGGACTTGCCTTCGGTCGGCTTCGGCTTTTCGCCCGTCGCGGCGAACTTCTTGATCGCCTCGACGCCGAGGGCAGCCATCATCAGCGGATATTGCTGCGACGTCGCGCCGATCACGCCTTCCTTGACGGACTTGACGCCCGGGCAGCCGCCGTCAACAGACACGATCAGAACCTGCTTTTCCAAGCCGACGGCCTTCAGAGCCTGATAGGCGCCGACGGCGGCCGGTTCGTTGATCGTGTGGATGACGTTGATGCTCGAATTCTTCTGCAGGAGGTTTTCCATGGCCTTGCGGCCGCCCTCCTCGTTGCCGTTGGTAACGTCATGGCCGACGATGCGCGGATCGGTTTCGTCGCCGATCTTGTTCGGATCCTTCGGGTCGATGCCGAAGCCGATCATGAAGCCCTGGTCGCGCAGGACGTCAACGGAAGGCTGCGATGGCGCCAGATCCAGGAAGCCGACCTTGGCGTCCTTCACCTTGTCACCCAGCGTTTCCTTTGCCCACTGACCAATCAGCTTGCCAGCGAGAAGATTGTCTGTGGCAAAGGTCGCGTCGGCGGCGTCGGCCGGCTCCAGAGGCGTGTCGAGCGCGATGACCAGCAGGCCCGCGTCGCGTGCCTTCTTGACCGAGGAAACGATGCCCTTGGTGTCGGAGGCGGTGATCAGAATACCCTTGGCACCGCTGGCGATGCAGCTCTCGATCGCGGCAACCTGGCTTTCGCTGTCACCGTCGATCTTGCCGGCATAGGACTTCAGCGTCACGCCGAGTTCCTTGGCCTTGGCCGTCGCACCTTCCTTCATCTTGACGAAGAAGGGGTTGGTATCGGTCTTGGTGATGAGGCAGGCGGACACGTCTGCAGCCTTTGCCGGCGCGGCAAAGGCAACGCCGAGCGCCAGAGCGGCGATCGCTGCCGAAATAACAGATTTCTTCATTCAATCCTCCCGATGTTTGAAAAGCCGGACCGTCCGGCATTCCCGGATGAGCGCCCGGGGTGGAGATGCGCAATGCCTGTCAGATTATTTTGGAAAGACCTCCTCCAAGGCCATATACGCATCCTCGACGCCTATATCTGAGCCTAAAGATTTCCATCTGTCAATAAATAAATCGGATTGAATTATTAATTGGATGTGGCATTCTGGAAAAAAATCAGGCATGGCCATGGTGGAAGGAGCAGGCCCATGTCTCTCGTGCACGACCCGGAGGACACACCCACAACGCCAGCGATTCTCGACCCCAGCGGGGGCGCGAACCAGCTTGGCGTACGCGCCCACAACGAGCGGCTCGTGCTGTCGCTCGTGCGCCGTCACGGTGCGCTGTCGAAGGCCGATATCGCCAGGCGCAGCGGGCTATCCGCCCAGACCGTTTCCGTCATCATGCGGGCGCTCGAGAAGGATGGGCTGCTATCGCGCGATGCGCCGGTGCGCGGACGCGTCGGCCAGCCATCCATTCCCATGCGGCTCAATCCGGATGCCGTGCTCTCCTTCGGCGTCAAGATCGGCCGACGTAGCGCCGATCTCGTGTTGATGGATTTCGTCGGCAGAATCAGGATGCAGCTTCATCAGACCTATCCCTATCCGCTGCCGCAGGAGATCATCGCTTTCGTGACTGCCGGCATCAGGGAATTGGAGGGGCGCCTGAGCGACGAGGAACGCCGCAAGCTCGCTGGGATCGGCGTCGCCGCGCCGTTCGAGCTGTGGAACTGGGCCGAGCAGGTCGGCGCGCCGCCCGGAGCCATGGATGTCTGGCGCGGCTTCGACCTGCGCACCGAAATCGCCTCGCGCGTGACTTATCCCGTCTTCCTGCAGAATGACGCCACCAGCGCCTGCGGCGCGGAGCTGGTCTTCGGCGCCGGCGCGCATTATCCGGATTTCGTCTATTTCTTTATCGGCTCCTTCATCGGCGGCGGCATCGTGCTCAATTCCTCAATCTTCGTCGGACGCACCGGCACGGCCGGAGCCCTCGGCCCCCTGCCCGTACGCGGCCGCAACGGCGAAAACCGCCAGCTTCTGGAGATCGCCTCGATCTTCGTGCTCGAGAACCTGTTGAGGGATCACGGCCTCGACTCGCGCCCTCTCTGGTATTCCGCCGACAACTGGATCGATTTCGGCGAACCGCTGGAGATCTGGATACAGGATACGGCAAAGGCACTGGCACAAGCGATCGTCGCCGCCGCCTCGGTCATCGATTTCAGCGCCGCCGTCATCGATGGCGGCTTCCCTGATTGGGTACGGGAGCGGGTGGTGCGCGCCACCATCAAGGCCGCCTCGGATCTGGATCTGCAGGGCGTCATCATGCCCGAGATCATCGAGGGCGCAGTGGGGCCGCAGGCACGGGCGATCGGCGGCGCGAGCCTGCCGATCTTTGCACATTACCTCATCGACCAAAACGTCCTCTTCAAGGAGATAGAGCATGCTGAAGGGCATTGACCCGCTGTTGAGCCCGGAGCTTCTGGCGACCTTGCGCGCCATGGGTCATGGCGACGAAATCGCCCTCGTGGACGGCAATTATCCCGGTCTCGAACACGGGCGCCGCCTCGTCCGCCTCGATGGCCATGGCGTCGTCCGCGTGCTCGATGCCGTGCTGAGCGTGCTGCCGATCGACGATTTCGTGCCGCAGGCGATTTTCCGGGCGACCGTCAAACAGGATCGTGACGCCGTCGACCCCGTTCATGCGGAAATGATCGAATGCTGCGCCCGGCATGTGCCCGACATCAAGGTCGTGCCACTGCTGCCAGCGGAATTTTACGATCGCGTCAAGCAGGCGCATGCGCTGATCCAGACCAGCGAGCCGCGGCTCTATGGGAATATCATTTTGCGCAAGGGCGTGATCTATCCAGCAAAATAGCAGGCTCGCCCCCATCCGGTCTATCGGCCACCTTCTCCCCGATTGCGGGGCGAAGGGGATGGGGGCACCCACAGCCTTCTTTCCAGCCAATTGCTCAGACGATACTGAGAGGTAGTCCCCTCTCCCCGCCTGCGGGGAGAGGGTCACGGTGAGGGGCTGAACTCTCCGCCCGACCTAGAGCAACCGAGCCTTCACTCGCCCTCAAATATCGCCCGCCGAAGGACCCCAGACGTCCGTCATGGCAAAGCCTTCCGCCATCGGGTCGAACGGATCGAGCGCCACCTGGCTGAGACCGAAGGTGAAGCCGCGGCCGGTGATGGTGGGGATGATGGCCGGCTTGCCGGCGACCTCGGTCACCGCCTGAAGACCGACCTCGAACTCCGAACCGATGATCGAGCGGGACTTGAAGATATCGCCGACCTTGGCTCTGCCGCGGGCATGCAGCGTCGCGAGATTGGCGGAATTGCCGGTGCCGCAGGGCGAGCGGTCGGCGCGGCCTGGCCACATGGTCGTGCAGGTGCGGATGGCGCCATCGGCATCGATGTCACGGAACATCACATAGGCAACGCCCGAGATCGCCGGAATTTCCGGATGAACCACCGTCATCGCCCGATTGATCGCATCCTTGATGACCATGCCGGCCTGAACGAGCTCCGCCGCATTGGCCTTCTCGATTTTCGAGCCGATCTGGCCGACATCGACGAGCGCATAGAAGATGCCGCCATAGCAGAGGTCGAGCTTGATCCTGCCCCATTGCGGCGTGTCGAGTTCGACGTCCAGCTCATGCACGAAAGACGGCACCATGGTCAGCCGCACCTTCTCGCAACGGCCGTCACGGCACGTCGCCGTGGCACGAACCAGGCCGGCAGCCGTATCGAGCGTGACGACGGTTTCCGGCTCCTTCATCTCGACGATTCCGGATTCGAGCAGTGCGGTGGTCACGCAGATGGAGTTCGAGCCGGAGCTCGCATGCGCCTGGTCCGGCTGGAGGATGATGAAGCCGGCATCGGCCTCGGGATGCTTGGCCGGCAGCAGCAAGTTAACCGAGCCGATCGGCGCACCGCGCGGCTCCAGCACGAGGAAGCGACGCAGTTCCTGCCCCTTCGGATCGGTGTTCAGCCAATGCAGCTGCTCGGCAATGCTGTTGCCGGGGATCTTCGGCACGCCGCCGATGGCAACCTTGCCGATTTCGCCTTCGCAATGAACGTCCAGCAGCTGGATCGTGCGCTTCCATCTCATTTCAACTACTCCAATCAAGCGTATAGCGGGATACCGCTATCGATCATCAATGCAAGTGCTCTTTGCTGCGGGCATCAAGCCGAGATGGCCGCCGACCAGCCGCCTGCCGGACATCCGGAACGCAGGCGCGACGATTATCCGGCGGTACATGCGGCTAGCCGGTTCGGCACGATCGCCGTCGCTGATAACCGTAAGCCTGTTTTCGCCCATGCCAAAGCCTACCCGCAAATTGCCCCATGTCCGATATGGCGCGGCTCTGTGATATATCAGATTGAGTTGGCTGGCTATGGCGTTCTGAAGACCAACGCGGTGCAGCCTCGATCGAAGACGAAATTCTACTGTCCCAATGTCTGTCCGACATTGTTGCCCGTCGCCTCGACGCTGTCGCCGAGAGAGCCGACCGTGTTGCCGGCGGACGCGCCGGCGCGGCGCCATTGCTCGCCGTAATTCGCACGCGTTCGGGGATCGAAGATGGCGATCGGAGCGCTGACGGCGGCGCCGGCGACGCTGCCCACCGTCTGCGCGGCGCCGAGAGCCACAGCACCGACGGCATCGCCGATACCAACATCCGAATCGGTGATCGTCTGGCCGGCGATCAGCCGCGCTCCGATCAATTTCACCACTTCCGGACTCTCGGCAAACTTGCCGTGGTTCAAGCCATCGCCGGTCTTGAGCTTGGTGAGATCGAGCACGGTGATCCCCTGCTTTTCCAGCTCGCTGCGATAGGGCTCGACGGTAGGATCGATCTGGCCGAGACGGTCGACACTGCCGGAAATGCGCCGTGAGAGCGACAGAGCCCGGTCGTCACGCGAGACGAACAACGTAAAATGCGGCTTGTCCTTGCCGAGTGCCGCGAACTGCCGCCCGAAGACATCGACATCGAGATCGGGCGAGGCCAGAATGACATTCTTGATCTTCGGCGCGACGCGGCCATTGCGGATTGCCATCTGGCGGATCGATTCGACCGCCAGCCAGCTCCCCATCGAATGCGCCATGACGGTGATATCGCCGACGGCGGGATCGGCGGCGACCCGGCGTAACAGCTCCTCCAGAGAGTCGCGCGAATAATTCGTGCTCTCCTTGTCATAGGCGTAATCGAAGATGCTCGCCCGAGACGGCCAGGTGAAGACGATCGGCGCGACATCGGCGTGCGAATCGTGAACGATCTGCGCGAAGCGATAGACGGCATCCTCATAGCGATTGTTGAAGCCATGCACGAAGATCAGCACCCGCCGATCCTTCGGTAGTTCCGCATGCAGCCAGGCGCGCCCGTCCGCTTCGCTCGCCAGCGGCTTGACGGCAAGAGTGACGAAATTCTTCAGAGGGTTGCCGGGCAGACGGCTCGGCCACTGCACCTGGCCGACCTTGCGATTGGCCTCCGGCGGGATGGAGATACTGACGGCGTCGATCTTCAACCCCGGACCCCTCTCCCCCGAAAACAGGATCGCCGGATCCTTGTCCGGCAAGCGCGTGGTGGCGACCAGCAGATCGACCTTCGAGGTCCCCGGCACGTTTTCGCCGACCGGCTGCATGACCCCGACGGGGCGGCCGCACGCTGCAAGCGATAGCGTCACAGCAACGGCAACGGTTCGGAAAAACACGCCTCCCCTTCGGCCCGAACCTTCCACATGCTGCATCATGCAACCCTTCTCCAACGCCTAACGATCGCGCCACTCTACGCATCGGCACCTGTGGTGCAAGCAGAGAGAGCGGTTCTCGACCACATGAAGCAATGCTAATTCGCATCGTCATTGCAAAGGCGCAACGCCGCGACCGAACGGAAGATGCGGCGGAAACATCAGGAGTGTGGGGAATAAAAAAGAGCCCGACGCGGGAGGAGGATGCGTCAGGCTCTTGATCCGGATTGGCAACTGGGAGGAGGAGTGTTGCCAATCAATGAAGGAGCGCTGGGAGGAGGAGGTGCGCTGCCTTCGAGTAAACAGATATAACGCCGGAACACGCGCGAACAGGCCCGCTTTCGCAATGCAGCAATGCGCCGTACGCAACGCTTACACCCAAATGAGCCGAAAACCTTGCATAGCACCGGCGAATGGAGCATTCCGTCGCCTATTTTAAAGCCGTCTGGCGCCAAGAATGCAGGGTTCACATGATCGTGAAGCAGGATGCGCTCTCACCAGGCGCGCAAGGGGCGGCAGAGATGCTGTCTCCGCCGCCGCCCTTATGCTTCCGGATCGTCGCTCCGGCTTCGTGCGCCGAAACCATGAGCCTTATGCCGTCTTGAACGCCTTCCGGCCTTCGGCATCCAATGCCGCAAACTCCTCATCGGAGAGCACGATGTTGACGGCCGCGGTGTTTTCCTCGAGATGCTTGACCTTGCCCGTTCCGGGGATCGGCAGCATGACCGGGCTGCGCTTCAGCACCCAGGCAAGCGCGATCTGGCTCGGCGCCGCGCCATGCTTCTTGGCGATGGTATCGAGAAGCGAGCCTTCCTTGGCGAGATCGCCCGCGGCCAGCGGAAACCAGGGAATGAAACCGATATTGTGCTTCTGGCAGTAGTCGAGCACATCTTCGCTGGTGCGCTCGACGAGATTGTAGCGGTTCTGCACCGTCGCCACCTTGAAGTGCTTCGACGCGGCCTCAATGTCGGCAACGGAGACTTCGCTCAGGCCTGCGTGGCGGATGATACCGCCGTCGATCAGGGATTTTACGGCATCGAATTGCTCGGCGGCCGGCACCTTGGAATCGATGCGATGGAGCTGCCAGAGGTCGATGCGGTCGACGCCAAGGTTGCGCAGGCTCTTGTGGGCCTGCTGGATCAAGTACTCCGGACGACCTAAAGGCACCCAGACATCCGGGCCGGTTCGCGTCAATCCGCCTTTGGTGGCGACGACGAAATCCTTGCCATAGGGATGAAGCGCTTCCCTGATCAAACGTTCGGAAACGTCGGGACCGTAGGAATCGGCCGTGTCGATGAAGTTGATGCCGAGCTGCGGCAGGCGCTTCAGGGTGCGGATGGCTTCGTCGTGATCGGCAGGCTCGCCCCAGATGCCGGCACCCGTGATGCGCATGGCACCGAAGCCGAGACGATGGACGGGAAGATCACCGCCGATCTTGAATTGACCGGACTTGGCTGCGTCGAAATCTGGCATGGTTATGTCCCTCTACTGATCTAAGAATATATCCGGAGTTCCCGCCATCGGAGCGGTCGGGATCTGTCGAGCAAAGCGAGCTGTTCGCGAAGGGGGAAATCGGGTCGCGACCTGCGGTAGATGGGTCTGCCATTCGGCATATGCAATGCATTGCCGCCGACAAATCCATCTTTCCGACATGGCGCGGTCAAAACCTGTCCGCGGCTGCCGGTTAATCGCTCGGGATCACCGGGCCGACGTATGCCGGCGTGCCAGCACGCCCAGATCGGCAAGAGCCGCCCAAAGCTCATGGAACATGCCGGAAGCGAACTCTTCCAGCGGCAGATCGTTCTGCGCGCCGTTCCAGCGTTCACCGCCGATACGCAACATGCTGACAACGGCGGCGGCAAGCACGCTCAAGCGGAGCCGCTCCCCCTCCGCGCCGGACGAGCGGGCATGCAGCGCCTCCGTGAGCTTTCGTTCAAGCTTGGCGTATTTCAGCTGATCCCGGGCCCGAAGCGCTGGCGTGTCCCGGATCAAGATGGCGATGGCAAGGTGCTGAGGATCGGAGATCGTAGCCCGCAGGGCCGCATTGATTGCCGTCTCGATGACGTCGACCAGCGGTGCATCTACAGGCTGGGCAGCGACGGCAGCGATCAATTCGCCGGCAAAACCATCCTGCCAGGCCGCGACCACATCTTCCTTGCTCGGGAAGTAATCGAAGAAGCTGCGTTTGGAAACATCGGCCGCCTCGGTGATATCTTCGATAGTCGTGCTGTCGAAGCCGCGCGCGAGGAAGAGCTTCAATGCAGTGGTCTCGATACGCTCGCGGGTCTGGCGGCGCTTCCGTTCGCGCCGGCCTTCCCTCACCGCGCCATCGATATCCGCCATCAGCTCCCCCCATTATGCATTCGCTTCGGGTCGCCCCGTACTGGTCTGGCCGGCCTCCTGCGCATAGGCGCCGATTGCCGCGATGTTCGTGGTGCTACGAGATTCGGCGCCATTGATCGAGAGTTCCAGCGGATCTTGCCGCGATATCCTGTAAACTCCAGCCGGCGGGATATTGCGCACCGTGCCGCCGATGCGGGTGCCCTTCAAGCCCAGGCTTTCGAGGATCGGCCGCTGGATCGGACAGCGCGGGCCATAAGTGAACTGATAGAAGGCTCCGCCCGGTTTCATCACCGCGAAGGCACCGCCGACAATGGCGGCGACTTTCGAAGGCGACATGGACAGAAGCGGCAGGCCGCTGACAACGGCACCGAAAGGAGCATCGTCAAACAGACCGCAATGGCCGAGCTGCGCCGCATCCATCTGCACCACCCGGGCCTCGGGAAAACGCTGCCGCAAACGAACGGCAAATTCCTCGCCGAATTCGACGAGCGTGAGGGCGTCTTCCGGAATTCCGCGCGCCAGCAGAGCCCGCGTGAAAACACCGGTGCCGGGACCGAGTTCGAGGACGGGGCCGTCAAGCGGATCGATCTCCTGCGTCATCAGCCTGGCTAGCCGCTCACCCGAAGGCGCGACCGCCGCAACCCGCATCGGATCGCTCACCCAAGAGCGAAAGAACCGCACGAAATCAGCGCATGATGTCTTTGTCGTCATTCCGCGAATCCAATCTCCGGCTGCGATATAGAATGTGGCGCGATCAAGACCGGGCAGCATGGCATTTGAAAGGCGTATCACGCCATTAGGCCACCCAGAATCACCAATAGGCAAGTACTGCCGCGGGGCATTTTTGCGTATTTATCCGTTATAAATTTGCATTTAGTGCAAAAACTTATCGGATGCAACAGGCGGCGCCAAATCTCTCTGTGGAAGTTTCTCGCAACGGCTGAAATAAAACCCTCCCCACGGCTGCGGAGAGGGCGACATGCATTCAGTCTGCCGGCACCTTACGGGCTTACGCATTGGCGGCGAGGGCCATTGGTCGGCTGATAGGTGTTGTCGGAAGCGCGGTAGGTCTTGTAGCGGCTGGCGCACCAGCGAACATGGGCGCTGCCGCGAGGCGGATGAGCAACAGCCCCGCCAATAATTGCACCGGCAGTAAAGGCAGCCATCGGATACCACCAGCCATCGCTATAACGGCGATAGCCTGGGCGTGCGTGGCGGTAGCCCCGATGGCCATGCCAGTAGCCCGGCCGATGATGCGGGCGGTAGCCAGGACGATAATGAGGGCGGTGGTGCGGGCGATAGCGCCTGTCATGGTGACGATACTGCACGTCGATGACGCCGGAAGGCTGGCCGATCGCCTGTGTGGCCGCCGGCTGAACCATCGGCTGGATCGGTCCTGCAACGGCCGGATCAAAGGACGAAATCGCCAAAAGGGCACTCAATGCGGTCACGGTTACCGTTGTCAGAAGTCGTTTCACAGCTTTCTCCTCTTGAGTCGCAGCACGGATGAACAACGCGTAATGATTGAAAAAGTTTCACAATATTATCACTTGCGCAAGTACGCAGCCTGCGCATATAGATAGGAAATCTACCTATCTATTGAGATCCAAGACTCTATGCCCCAGACCGATCGCCATCCCGGGCTCGAAGAGGCCCATGCCCTTGCCGAGGCGTTGCGCCCGGCGCTGCATCGCCTGTACCGACAGCTGCGCCGAGAAAGCGACGATCCGGGACTGTCGCCGCTGCATGCCCTGCTGCTCGTTGCCGTCATACGACAACCGGGCATCGGCGTTGCCGAACTGGCGCGGATGGAGAAGCTGCGCGGGCCGACAATTTCAGGACATGTGAAGGCGATGGAGCGGGACGGTCTCGTTACGCGCTCGGAACCGGACCCCAGCGACCGCAGGCGCAACGGCCTGATCGCAACCGAAAAGGGCAAAGAGCTCATACAGGCTCTGAAACAGAAGCGGACCGACTGGCTCGCATCGGAACTGGCCAAGCTGTCGCCCGAAGCGCGGGCCGCCATTCGGGCCGCGATCGCGCCGCTCGAGGAGATCGGACAATGAGCAGTGAGCGCCTGCAAACAGCTCCGCAAGCGACACCCGCAGCGGACGATCCGCCAGATCGCCGCGAAATCCGCGCCGTCATTCTCGGCCTGATGATCGTTCTCGGTCTTGGCGCCATCGACCAGAGCATCGTCGCCACCGCCCTGCCCCGTATCGTCAGCGATCTCGGCGGGCTGACGCACCTCTCCTGGGTTGTCAGCGCCTATGTGCTTGCCTCCACCAGTACCATGCCGCTCTACGGCAAGCTCAGCGACCAATATGGCCGCAAGCCGATGATCTATGCGGCAATCCTGATCTTCCTGCTCGGCTCCGTTCTGAGCGGCATGGCGCAGACGCTGATGCAGCTCATCATCTTCCGGGCGATCCAGGGCATCGGCGCCGGCGGCTTGATGCCTCTGGCACAGATCATCATCGGCGACCTCGTGCCGCCGGCTCGGCGTGGGCGCAATCAGGGCTCGATCGCCGCCGTCTTCGCCATCTGCAGCGTCATCGGCCCCATCGCCGGCGGCATTATCACCGATCTGCTGTCCTGGCACTGGATCTTCTACGTCAACCTGCCGATCGGCGCCGTCGCCCTTGTGATGATCGGCCGCGCGCTCAAGCGTCCCCACCAGTCTCGCAGCCGTCGCATCGATTATCTCGGCGCCGCGCTGCTGACGGGCTGCACGACGAGCTTCCTGCTGGTGCTGGCGCTCGGCGGCAACGAATGGGCCTGGAATTCGCCCGAGATTTTCGCGCTGTCGGCCGTCGCCCTCGTACTTTGCATTCTTTTCATCCTTCACGTCCGGCGCGAGCCAGAACCGGTGCTGCCGCCGGATCTCTTCCGCAACAGGTTGTTTGTCGTCGCCTGCATCGTCCTGGCCCTGACGTTCATGGGGATGCTCGGAGCAAGTCTGTTCTTTCCGCTGTTCTTCCAGATGGTCATGGGCGTCAGCGCCTCGCATTCCGGCTTGCTGACCGGCCCGCTGATGATCGGCGTCGTCATCTCTTCCATGGTCAACGGGCGCGTGCTGCTGCATCGCTTCGGGCGCTACAAGCCGGCGCAGCTCTGCGGCCTCAGCCTTGCGACGGTGGCCTTCGCAATCCTTTCCTGGGCCGCGGCCACCAGCCAGGGTTTCGGGATCATAGAGCCCGCCGTCTTCGCTCTCGGCCTGGGACTTGGATTGGTGATGCCCACTATGACGATCGCGGTGCAGAATGCCCTGCCTCTTGCCCATCGTGGCGTAGGCACGGCGACGCTGGCTTTCTTCCGCTCGCTCGGCGGCCTCATCGGCGTTACCGGCTCAGGCGCCATCCTGGCCTATCGCGTGCAGAATGCCTCCGGCGCGCTTGATGGCGTGCATGTGTCGTCACTCACCGAGGCCGGCATGAAGCAGCTTGCCACGGCCTCGCCGGAGGCCCATGCCGCGGCAATAGCGCTCTATCGCCACGCAATCGCCATGACCTTTGCAACAGGAACGGCGATTGTGGCGCTGGCGCTGATCGTGCTGCTCTTCCTGCCGGAGTTGCCATTGGCGACGGATCATGGGCAGGAAGCGCAGCGCCAGGGTTGATCGACGCCCGCGACAACTGCAATCACCCAATGACAAGCCCGGCTTAGCCTGCGGAAAGGAGCCCTTCCGCGATGCAACGGGTCATGCTCTCAATTTACAAGAGGATGAAAACGGCACTCCGGGCAGGATGAAACTGAGAACTCGTATGCTATTATCGCAGCCTTAGGCTCGAAGGATCGCGCTCGGAGCGAGAAACATCAGGCTTCCGGTTTTTCCTGTCGGGACCGAAGGGGGCAGAAAGCGAAGCAGCGGCATCCGATACGGTAATCGTGGGTAGCCGATATGATTTGCGTTGCGGCTCGCGCTCTGTCGGGGAAACATTTGCGGGGGTTATCCAATGCCGCTTGTTTACAGACCTGCTTGCGCAGACGATTTGGCCGCGACCGATGCTCTGGTGGTTGCCAGCATCAACGATCTCAGCGTGCGGCATGGCTTCGGCCTGATGGCGACGGCAAGCCCTCCTAACTTTCAGCTGTTTTCACTCAAGGACGACCCCGATGGACTATGGGTCGCGGAAGACGGCGGGGAAATCCTCGGCTTTGCCTGGAGTTGGGTTTGCGGCAATGTTTGGTTCCTTGCCCAGCTGTTCGTCGATCCCGCCCGGCAGGGCCAGGGCATCGGGAATGAACTCCTGGAACGAACCATGGAGCACGCCCGGAAATCAGGAGCGGCTCACAAGGCACTTATTACGTTCACCTTCAATCGTGTTTCGCAGGGCCTTTACATGCGGCACGGCCTCTTTCCCAAGATGCCGATCTACTTTTTCAATGCCGCGCGCGAACGGATAAGGCAGACGCTGCCGGAGCCGCCATTGCGTGCCATCGCTATCGACAACAGCGCCGCGACGATGGAAAATCTTGCCGAGATCGATTCCTGTGCCATAGGCGTCTCGCGGAAGAAGCATCACCGCTATCTGCTCGACGATCCGACGACCGCAGGAACTTTGCTCTGCGCTGGCAATGATATCGTCGGCTATGGCTATATCGGCTCCAGCGGGCACATTGGTCCCCTCGCGGTCACGCGACCTGACTATCTTCATGATGCATTTGCGACTGTGTTGAAAGTGGCGGCAGATGGCTCTGCTGAGAAGATATCGGCGTTCCTGCCAGGCACATGTGACAGCGCCTTGAGCCTTGCAATCAACCAGGGCATGCGGATCACCTTTCCGATGTTACTGATGGCATCGCCCGGCTATGGCGACTGGACTCAATATCTGCCGAGGAATCCAGGCTTTATGTGATCCGTCATCTGCTGGTGCCGCAAGGCGGAATGGCGATCTCGATTCCAAGCCTTATCGATCACCGGAATGCGCCAAACCTTGAACAAGGCGCTCGACTTACTTTGCATAATGATAGGAAAATGGCGCACCCGAAGAGATTCGAACTCCTGACCCCCAGATTCGTAGTCTGGTGCTCTATCCAGCTGAGCTACGGGTGCGTGCCGAAACGGAAGAAACCGTTCGGTGTGGGCGGTTCTCTAAAGGGTCCCTTGGGGGAATGCAAGTGGATTTGTGAAAAAGATCGCGATTTTCGTGCAAGATACCGACAAGTATCTGAAAACAATCAGTTTTCTTGCAAGCTTTTGCTGCGGTAATCGTCGAGGGATACCGGGCGGTCGGGAATTTCGATGCGGAACTGCGTTCCGGCAGCCGGTTTTTCCACGAGCGCAATGGTGCCGCCATGGGCAAGCACCAGCTCGCGGGCGATCGCAAGACCAAGGCCTGTGCCGCCGGAGCGGGCGGAGCCGCGAAAGGCGGTGAAGAGATTCTCCCGCGCCTTCTGCGGCATGCCGGGGCCGGTGTCGTCGACGGTGATGCTGACGACGCTGCCGATTCGATGCGCCGAGACCGTGATGCGCTTCATGCTGTCGGGTTCGGCATCGCTGGAGGCAATCAGCGCCTGATGAGCGTTGCGGCAGAGATTATGGATGATACGGAACAGTTGCTCACTATCGGCATCGACTTCCAGGTCGGGGCCGAGCTGCTCGATGAATTCTACGCCGCTTTCGGGATCGATCGCCAGAATATCGCGAACCTCGACGATCAACTCCATGAGACGAATCTTGCGCCGGCGCGGCGCTGATTCGGAGGTCTGGCCGTAGGAGAGTACTTCGGTCGTGTAGCCGACGGCACGATCGATGGTACGCAGCAGCTTAGGCGCGAAGCGCTTGACCATCGGGTCGTCGACATCGACCAGCCGGTCCGACATCAGCTGCGCGGCCGACAGGATATTGCGCATGTCGTGATTGATCTTCGAGACGGCGAGACCGAGTGCCGCGAGATTTTTCTGCTGCTTCAGCGTCTTCTGCAGCTGTGTCTGCATGGCCGCAAGATGGCGGCCGGCCACCGCAAGCTCGTCGCGCCCCTGGTCGGGCACGAGAACACGGCTTGGATCCTCGGGATCGTCGGAATAGGCCTGCATGCTGTCGGTGAGACGGCGGATCGGGCGGATCATGATACGGTTGATCGCAAAGAAGATCAGCGTCGCGGTGAAGAGCGAAATCAGAATTGAAACGAGGAAGACGCTGCGGGAATAGGCAAGCATCGCATTGCGCAGGCGCGTATCCTTCAGTACTACCTCGATGCCGGTGCCCGCATCGCCGCCGACCGGACCGAAGACGCGAATGATCCGATTGCCGCCGAAGATCAAAGTGTCGAGCGCGTCCCTGATGGCGGTCGGCTGCGACACGTCGCTCAGATCATACATATCGTCAACCGAAGCCGGCATCTCGGCCGTCGCCAGCAGACGCGAGGTGCCGTCCTTGCGCAGAACGATGGCCCGCGTGCCGGTGGCCATCAATGTTTCCTTCTGCAGCGCGCGCGGCAACTCGGCCGTCTGCAGGCCGTCAATGGCAATGGCGGCGGCAGCGGCCGTGCTCAGCCGATCCTCCAGCCAGCGCAACCGCATATTGGCGACAGAAGGCACGAAGATGAGCACTTCCGCCATCGACATGAAAACGACGGTGAGGATAAGGAGCTTGCCCGAGAGCCCGCCGAAGATGCCGGTCGGCCTGCAAAGCCTGGATAGGCCGACCTTCTCGGCCTTGCCGTCCTTTGCGGCGCTCCTGCCCTGCTCACTGTCCATTTCAATTGTCCCGCTTCGCCGCAAAGCGACCTGATGGCGACTTGTCGAAACGGTATAATAGGCGATTGCGGGCTTTTTTCCAATCGCGTCCCGCCCCTGAGACCACGATAGCGCCGGCAAAGAGAGCGGCAGCGCTCAGCGCAGCCGCTTCTCTCCCCCTCGCGAAGAGATCAAAACTCTTCCCAATTCTGCGCGGCGGCGGCCGGCGCACGGGCGGCGCTGCCGCCGAAAGCCGTTGCGACCTTGTCGATCATCCGGCGCGCCGGCGATGCCGTCGGTCGATGCGTTTCGGCGCGCGCGGGCACCGGAGCGGAGACGTTGCCTCCATCGACCTTGAAGCGGGACACAAGGCGCACGAGACCGTCGGCCTCGCCCGCCAGGCGATGGGTCGCAGCCGAGGTCTCCTCGACCATGGCCGCATTGCGCTGCGTGACTTCGTCCATCTGGTTGACGGCTTTGTTGACTTCCGACAGACCGGTCGCCTGCTCGCGCGCCGCAGTGGCGATGGAATGGATGTGATCGTTGATCTTGAGCACGCGCGCTTCAATGGTCGAGAGCGCCTCGCCGGTCGCCTGCACCAATTTGACGCCGACCTGCACCTCGCCGCCGGATTTGCCGATCAGCGCCTTGATGTCCTTGGCGGCCGTGGCGGAGCGCTGGGCAAGCTCGCGCACTTCCTGAGCAACGACCGCAAAGCCCTTGCCCGCCTCGCCGGCGCGCGCTGCCTCGACGCCGGCGTTAAGCGCCAGCAGATTGGTCTGGAAGGCGATATCGTCGATGACGCCGATGATCTGGCTGATTTCGCCCGACGCCTGCTCGATGCGGCCCATGGCATCGATCGCGTTGCGGACCACGGTGCCGGAACGAGCGGCATCTTCCTTGGCCTCGCCCACCATGACGCTCGCCTCACGCGCCCGCTCCGTCGAGTTCTGGACGACCGAGGTGATCTGATCGAGCGCCGCCGAGGTTTCCTCGAGAGCCGCTGCCTGCTGTTCTGTACGCTTGGACAGGTCGTCGCTGGCGTGGCGAAGTTCGTTGGTATTGGAGTTGATGGAGCCGGTGGTCTCGCGCACCTCGCGCATGGTGCTCTTCAGCGTCGCGAGCGTCGCATTGACGTTCTGCTGCAATTCCGCGAAGGCGCCCTGGAATTCGCCCTTCATCGATTGGGTCAGATCGCCTTCGGCCAGGCTTGCAATGACGCGACGGACCTCGCCGATGCCGACATCGACGCTGACAAGCAGCTCATTCACATTGGTGGCGAAGCGATTGAGATTGGCGTCACCATAATCCTTGTCGATGCGGCGGCTGAAATCACCGGCGGCAGCGGCCGAAACGGCCAGCGACATACTGGACTGCAGCTCGTCGCTTCTGGCGCGCATGGCCGCTTCCTCGGCATTCATGCGGCGCACGGCGTTGCCGTTTTCCTTGAAGACGTCGACGGCCGCTGCCATCTCGCCGATTTCATCGCCTCGACCGGCAAACGGGACTTCGATATCGAAATGGCCGTCGGCAACCTTCTTGATCGCCTCGGTCACCTTGCGGATCGGGCGGCTCAGGTGAACGGTGCCGATGTAGGCTCCCAGCCCGACGCCGGCGCCGATGCCCGCGATCATGATGCTGAGGACGACCCACAGAATGCTCTCGTGGAAGACTGCAATCTCGGCTTCCGCCTTGGCAAGCTCAGCCTTATCTGCCTGAACGACGGCATCGATCTCGGCCTGGAAAGCCTTGCGGTTGGCACGGTTCGCTTCATTGTTACCCTGCTTGCCGGCCGCATCCGGACCTTCCGTCACGCCGAGACGAGCCGTCTCCGTGCGGAAGCCGCGAAATTCCTGGGCGCGAGCCTGCAATTTGGCGAAATCTGCTTTCTGTGCATCCGGAACCAGCGGCGACCAGGAGGCCAGAACCTTGTCGATCTCGTCGAGATCGGCCGTCAGCCCATCGGCGAAGCTCTTGGCATCCTTTGCCGAAGCGGCCGCATAGATGCCGCGGGATTCCATGACCACCGCAGTTACATAACGGTTGAGGTGCTCACCCATATAGGCGCGGCTGGCTGTCTGCTCGTAACTCTGCAATCTCTGATCATATTGATGCAGCGCATAAAGAGTAGTGGCGCCGATCAGAAGCGCCGCCCCGGTCATGACGAATACAAGCAGATTGACTTTGCCGCGTATTTTCAAGATATCCCCCACTGCTGACAGCATCCCCCAAAATCGGCGGGTTTTGCCAGTATGGATCTAGATATCGGCTAAATTCATTAATGTTATCTTGCGGCATTTTTAATCAAAATACCTGGATTTAATACTATTTCCGCTCAATATTTCAGTAATTCCTGAATTATGTTGCCGCCGCACCATCGACCGGCGGAGCGCTAAATCAAGCCGCGACGACTGCCTGACCACGCCCCGAAATCCCGAGTTTCAAGGAATCTGCGCCGGTATAATTGACTTTGGGGGTCCTGATCCTTATAAGCCCGCGCACGTTCGGTCATGGAGCCTGCATCTGCGGGCCAAGTCCGTTCGTCATAATCAACAACGCTCCTTGCTATTGAAGCAAAGCTCAAGAAGGGCCGCACTCCGCGGTGTTTAAATAAATGAAGCGTACCTATCAACCATCCAAGCTTGTCCGCAAGCGTCGTCACGGCTTCCGTGCCCGTATGGCTACCAAGGGCGGCCGTGCGGTTCTTTCCGCTCGCCGTAACCGCGGCCGCAAGCGTCTTTCGGCCTAAGGGCCGAAGTGCCCGATAATCCAGGATGGCGGGCAAATTGACGAATGAACGACCCAAAAAGACTGTCGGGCGGCTGAAAAGCCGGCCGCAGTTTCTTGCAGTCCGCGAAGGCGAGAAGCGCAGAGGCAGCTTCTTCCTTATCGAGATGCTGGACCGCAAGCTTGCCGACGCCGACCCCCGCGTTGGTTTTACCGTTACCAAAAAACATGGCAACGCAGTGGAGCGCAATCGCATGCGGCGCAGGCTGAAAGAAGCCGTGCGTCTTCATGCCGGGTTTGCAATGCAGCCCGGACACGACTATGTGGTTGTCGCGCGGCGCGATGTGCTGACCGCACCTTTCGAAAAACTGGCAAGCGAACTCGTTAGCCGCATCGAAAACAGGCCGAAACATCGGCGGTCGGAAACGGACCGCTCCAGGAAAGTATGATGGAAAACAACCGCAATTACTTCATAGCAATTGCACTGTCCGTGCTGATTGTTCTCGGCTGGCAGTTTTTCTACATGAACCCGCGCCTTGAAGCGCAACGTCAGGCCGAGCAGGCTGCCAAGGCGCATCAGCAGGCGCAGCAGGCCCAGACGACGCAGCCAGCGGCTGCGGGCACGGGCACTGCTCCGGTCAGCGGTTCGCTGCCGGCAGGCGGCCAGAACGCCGCGTCGGTGCTGACGCGCGATCAATCGGTCGGCAAGACGTCGTCAGCGCGCGTTACGATCGATACGCCTGCGCTGTCCGGCTCCATCAACCTGGAAGGCGCCCGCCTCGACGACCTGCAGCTCAAGGCCTATCACGAGACCGTCAGCAAGAGCAGCCCGATCATCACGCTGTTCAGCCCGGCCGACACCAAGGACGGCTACTTCACGGAGCTCGGCTATGTCGGCAGCGACGCGACCGGCGCAGTCCCCGGCCCTTCGACCGTGTGGAAGCTCGCAAGCGGCGACAAGCTCACCGACAAAACGCCGGTGACGCTGTCCTACACCAACGACAAGGGCATCACCTTCTCGCGCACCATCTCCGTCGACGATCGCTACATGTTCACGATCACCGACAAGATCGCCAATGGCGGCCAGGCTCCGGTTTCGCTGTCGAGCTATGGCCGCGTCACCCGTTACAACAAGCCCGAGACGCCTTCCGCCTACGTTCTGCACGAAGGCTTCATCGGCGTCATCGGCGATGACGGCCTGATCGAGACCAAATATGCATCGACCGAGAAGGAAGCCACGACGCCTGCAAAGTCGACCGGCGGCTGGCTCGGCATGACCGACAAATACTGGGCCGCAACCATCGTCCCGCCGCAGTCAACGGCTTATGACGCCCGCTTCTCGCACTTTGCCGACGGCACGCCGCGTTATCAGGCCGATTACAAGCAGGATGCGATCACGGTCGCTCCCAGCCAGTCGATCGAGCTGAAGAACCTCGTCTTCGCCGGCGCCAAGGAAGTTCCGGTCATCGACCGTTACGAGACCAGCTACTCGATCCCGCGCTTCGACCGTCTGATCGACTGGGGCTGGTTCTACTTCATCACCAAGCCGATGTTCAAGCTGATGGATTTCTTCTTCCGCTTCTTCGGCAACTTCGGCGTCGCCATTCTCTGCACCACCATCGTGGTCAAGGCGCTCTTCTTCCCGCTTGCCAGCCGGCAATATGCCTCCATGGCGAACATGAAGCGCGTACAGCCGAAGATGGAAGAGCTGAAGGCCAAATTCGGCGACGACCGCATGGCCCTGCAGCAGGCAACCATGCAGCTCTACAAGGAAGAGAAGATCAACCCGATCGCGGGTTGCTGGCCGGTACTCTTGCAGATCCCGATCTTTTTCTCGCTCTACAAGGTGATCTACATCACCATCGAGATGCGCCACGCGGCGTTCTTCGGCTGGATCCAGGACCTTTCCGCCCCAGATCCGACCTCGATCGTCAACCTTTTCGGCCTGCTGCCCTTCGCAGCCCCGACCATCCTGCATCTCGGCGTCTGGCCGCTGATCATGGGCGTCACCATGTTCTTCCAGATGCGCATGAACCCGACGCCGCCGGACCCGACCCAGGCGATGATCTTCAACTGGATGCCGCTGGTGTTCATGTTCATGCTGGCAAGCTTCCCGGCCGGTCTCGTGATCTACTGGGCCTGGAACAACACCCTCTCGGTGATCCAGCAGTCGATCATCATGAAGCGTCACGGCGTGAAGGTGGAGCTCTTCGACAATCTGAAGGGCCTCTTCAAACGAAAACCGGCGCCATCGAAATAAATGCAAAAGCCCCGCTTCGGCGGGGCTTTTCTTTTTCTGCAATGGGTTTGCCGCCGAGATGAGGCGCAGGTTTGGGACAGCACTTCGGATGCGGACGTGCTCAGAGGTGCCGACGGAAAAAGGCCAGGAGCTCAGCATCGAACGACCTGTGAAACGAGACCCTGTCGAACCCATCCTGATCCTTGCAGATCTCCAGCTGCGATGAGGCCAAAGCAGGCGGACATGGCGCCAGGAAGGCGAAATGGGCGGAGGCGGGCACGACGTGGAAGTCGGGCTTGCCAGGCAGATTGGCGGCCAGTGCCGCAACGCTCGCCGGCAGCACGCCATCGCCGCCATGCTCCGAACTCCAGAGCTGAATGGGCGCATCGACAGCCTTCAGGCTCTCCTTGTTCGTAAAGAAGCTCAACGGATCGGCAAGCACGAGCGCCTTTATGCGCTCGTCGCGGGCAAGCGGCTCAGCCGGTATTTCATTCCGGCGAATTTCGCCACAAATGGGGGCAGGTTCTGGGCAAGGCACTGTGGGATCGCGAAAATCAGGAACCGCGCCGGCAAGCACGAGACCGGTATAGCCGCCTCGCGAGAAGCCGAAGAAGCCGATGCGATCGGGATCGACCTTTGCCGCGCCCGACCACTTGCCGAGGATGAAGTCGAGCAGGTGCTTAACATCCGCTGGTCGCTGGAACATGATCGAGATCTCGCCCGCCCGGCTGAGATCGGAGAAATTGTCGCCGGGATGGTTTAACGCGACCACCAGAAAACCCGCATCCGCCAAGGCTTCCGCCGTATCGTGGTGATTGAGGGAGCCGCCGCCATGTCCATGCGACACGATCACCAACGGCAGCTTCTCGCCTGCAATCGGGCAATCGCGCACGGCGGACAGTGCAACTGGCCCCAGTTGCACCTCGCCAGGCGGCGTCGCACAGGGCGACCAGACGAAGCCGCTCAAGGCGGGGCTACCGTCGCTAGCCGGCACGTTGATCGACGCCAGGCCTGCGGCTTGAGCCGATATTGAAGTCAAGGCGAAGGCGATGAGAAACCCAATTTTCGAAATGCGCATTTTTCTTCTCCGGACAGGATGATGAAAGTCAAAAGAACAAGCGTCGGCGAACCGTTTCACGGCCAGCCGTTCGCTCAGGGTTGGGATGTCAACGATAGAGAGTGCCTAGGTGGTACTGGCGACGCGAATGGGGATCAGCAGATCGGTGGCGATTTCATGCTCCATCACCTTGGTTGGATGATTGAGATAGAGCTCGATGACCGGGCGGTCATCTGGCTCGAAACCGCTTTGCGGCAGCCAGCTGCCGAACAGTGTCTGGAAGGTCGAGGAAATCAGCGCATAGGGTCCGACGAGCCTGTAGCAGGCATAACGGCCTCCTGCCACATCGCATCGCTCGAGCCCTTCCGTGACAGGGCTATTTTCCAGAAGTACTACGCCGGCAAAATAGCGAAACCCCTCGTCCTGTTCCGGATCGCCGGAGCCAACGCCGATGCGGGTGAGATCGCTCCAGTCCAACCCTCGTTCCGATAATTTCAGCGCGAGACGGCGGTAAGTGTGCGGGATCGTCTGAGCCGGGCCTTCGTGCGACAAGCCGAATATCGTGACGTGCGGCCGATCGCCAACCGCGACCGATGGCAGGTTTGCCGCAATCGACTGTTGCTGCATCTGAAACTCCGTCGGGCTGAGGCCTGTCAGGCTGCGAAAGGCGCGAGCGAAACTCTGCGAACTGTCGTAGCCGGCCTCAAGCGCCGCTTCCGTTATCGAAACCGGGTTTGCAACCAGCTGATATGCCGCCTGCGCAAGCCGTACGCGCCGGATCGTGGCAGCAACACTTTCACCCGTCATCGCCCGGTAGAGCCGATGAAAATGAAACGGCGAGAAATGGGCGACGGCGGCCAGGCTTTCGATGGAATGCGGCGCCGAAGGATCAAGCATGATCGCTTCAATGACCCTGGCGATGCGGCGGCGATAGCTCTGTTCCGTTGCAGTCTTCATGGTGTCGAGCCTTAGCACGGCCCTCGCGGCCGTGTGGTGCAGCAATTGCGCATTTTGCGCCGATGGCATCGAATTCCGCAGGCGCCATCGCGCGGCCGGCCTCGGCTCGCCGATCAAAACTTGACTTTCGCGGATAAAACCCCGAAGCCAATCCCCTAATCCAAGCAAAAGACCGAGAGCATGGCCGACCAGACGACAAAAGATGACAAGCCGCTTTTCGGGCGTCCGTGGATCTTCATCCGCGGCGTACCGTCGATGAAGTTCCTGCCGCCGGAAGGGCCGTTCGAAGTGGCCTTTGCCGGGCGCTCGAACGTCGGCAAGTCGTCGCTGATCAATGCGCTGGTCGGACATAAGGGCCTGGCGCGTACCTCGAATACGCCGGGGCGCACCCAGGAACTCAACTATTTCGTCCCCGACGGCTTTTCCGGTGAAGGCGGCGACCTGCCGCCGATGGCGCTGGTTGACATGCCCGGCTATGGCTATGCAGAAGCGCCGAAGGATCAGGTCGATGCCTGGACCAAGCTGGTGTTCGACTATCTGCGCGGGCGTACGACGCTGAAGCGCGTCTACGTGCTGATCGACAGCCGCCACGGCATCAAGAAGAACGACGCGGAGGTCCTCGACCTGCTCGACAAGGCCGCCGTTTCCTATCAGATCGTGCTCACCAAGACGGACAAGATCAAGGAAGCGGGCCTGCCGAAACTGCTCGCCGACACCGCGGAAAAAATCCGCAAGCGCCCCGCCGCCTATCCCGGTATTCTCGCCACCTCCTCGGAAAAGGGCGTGGGCCTTCAGGAACTGCGCGAGGCCATTGGCCTCACGGTCGGCATCCAGGTCTGAAAAACGTGCCGGCCGAATGAAGCCGCCGCTCGCTACGCCGCCAGGCAGGAGCGACGGCCGTGTTGCCGCAGAGGATCACATTTTCGGCAACAACACCTTGTCGACGACATGGATGACGCCGTTCGACTGCTTGACGTCGGCGATGGTGATGTGAGCGGTGCCGCCGGCTTCGTCGGTCAGCGTCAGCTTGCCGCCCTTGTCCATGGCCTTGATTGTGCAGCCGCCGACCGTTTTCAGGTCGTATTCGCCACCCTTGCTCATAGTCCATTTTTTGAGGGCGGCGGCCATGTCATCGCCGGCAACGACATGGCAGGTCAGCACCTTGACCAGCTTTTCCTTGTTCTCCGGCTTCAGCAGCGTTTCCACAGTGCCGGCCGGCAGTTGCTTGAAGGCTTCGTTGGTCGGAGCAAAGACCGTAAAGGGGCCTTTGCCTTCAAGGGTGTCGACGAGACCGGCCGCCTTCACGGCAGCGACCAGCGTCGTGTGATCCTTCGAATTCACGGCGTTTTGAATGATGTTCTTGCTGGCGTACATCGCCGCACCGCCCACCATGGGATCCTTGGCATAGGCAAGGCTGGCGGCGGCAGACAGCATTGCGGCGACGGCGGCAACGCGAAACACGGTCTTGATCATAACGTTTCCTCTTCCTCTTGTTACCCCGATCAGTCGGGGTCGGAAAAAGATACGGAGCGCATCAAAAAGAGTTTCAGCCGCTGTTGCCTTTCGCGAGGCGAAATTCGTCAGGGCAAGTGGATCGTGCCGGACGCGATCACATCGCCCGTGGGTTTGCCGGTCGGAGAGCCGCCGAAGGGCTCGACGCTGACGGCGATGATGGCGCCCTCTGTCAACTTACCGTGAAGGTCCGGCGACAGGGTGATTTCGCCATCGCCGGTCTGCGGCAGGATGCCCAGCGCCTCGGCTGGATCGCTGCCGCGAATCAGCCAGAGCTCCAGCGACTTCTCGCCGGACTTGCCCGCAGCGACCGGCGTCACCTTCAAACGCCTGTTGGCGACGTCATAATTGGCAAGAAGATTGATGGGGCTGTTCTGGCCGGCAAGGGATGCGGAGAGCTGCTTGCCTGGGGAGGGACGCAAGGCGCTTTCGTTCGTAATGGCAAAGACCAGAACCCCGGCCGCGAGAAACAGCGAACCGAAGGCGACCGAGCGCCAGAGAAGAAGCGAATTCCAGAGATAGGCGCCGCGGGCGACTTCTCCGAAAATCCGCTTTTCGATCTTCGGGAATACCGTAGCCGCGGGCGTCGCCGCTTCGTATTCCTCATTGAATTCCGAGAGGTTCTGCTCCCATCGGCTGACGATGGCGGCAAATTGGCGATCGCTGCGCATGCGGCGCTCGACCTTCTGCCGATCCTCCAGCGAGAGCACGCCAAGCACGTATTCTCCTGCCAGGACTTCGTCTCGGGAGCGGCCTCCCTTGCTTTGATCGGGCGTACTCATCTGTCCATGCACTCTCTTAGTCTTATCAGGCTCCGGCGCAGCCAGGTGCGCATGGTATTCAAAGGTACCGAGTGTTGATCGGCGAGTTCCTGGTAGCTCAAGCCCTCGACATAGGCGCTGCGAACAGCCCGGGCGCGATCAGCTTCCAACTCTTCCATGCAGCTGTCAATCCGCCTCCCCTCTCCCTTCACGACTGCTTGTTCTTCGGGGTCGGGTTCTCCGTCGGCAAGATCATAGGCGGCATCGATTTCGTCAGCCACCGGCTTGCGGGCGCGGACAAAATCGATGGAACGATTGCGCGCAATCGTTGTCAGCCAGGATATTGCCGACCCTTCCGCGGCGGAAAACTGTTCGGCCCGCTGCCAGATCTTGATGTAGACTTCCTGCAAGACTTCTTCCGCATCCGCCCTGTTGCCGATGATACGCAGGCAAACACCATAGAGTTTCGGGTTTGTGCGTTTGTAGAGCGCGGCGAAGGCCTTCTGGTCACGCATGGCGACGCGGCCGATAAGCGCTTCCATCTCCTCGGTTGCCATCCAACTCCCCGGTCGCGACACCTATGCCATCTTTAAGAGAAAAGCGCCGCCTGGCAAGCTCGCCGACGCGATCAATTTTGACGGCGCTAGTGTGACACTGCATCAACTTATGCCGACAGCATTATTCCCTCTGTCAAAAACTTGAGATAAAAGGCCGCGAACATTCTCGAAGGATGCATCATGTCCGAAGCCCACAGCGAACTCCAAGCCAGCCTGCTCGCACAGGCGCTGCCTTACATGCAGCGTTACGAAAACAAGACCATCGTCGTGAAATACGGTGGTCACGCCATGGGCAATGTCGAGCTCGGCAAGGCATTCGCGGCCGACATCGCGCTTTTGAAGCAGTCGGGCGTCAACCCGATCGTCGTCCATGGCGGCGGCCCGCAGATCGGCGCCATGCTGACGAAGATGGGCATCGAATCGAAATTCGAAGGCGGGTTGCGCGTCACCGACGCCAAGACGGTCGAAATCGTCGAAATGGTGCTTGCCGGTTCGATCAACAAGGAAATCGTCGCGCTGATCAACCAGACCGGCGAATGGGCGATCGGTCTTTGCGGCAAGGACGGCAACATGGTCTTCGCCGAAAAGGCGCATAAGACCATCAAGGATCCGGATTCCAACATCGAGCGCGTGCTCGATCTTGGCTTCGTCGGCGAAGTGGTTGAAGTCGACCGCACGCTGCTCGACCTGCTTGCCAAGTCGGAAATGATCCCCGTCATCGCTCCGGTCGCTCCCGGCCGTGACGGCGCGACCTACAACATCAACGCCGACACCTTTGCCGGTGCGATCGCCGGTGCGCTCAGCGCCACGCGCCTGCTGTTCCTGACGGACGTTCCGGGCGTCCTCGACAAGCAGGGCCAGCTCATCAAGGAACTGTCCGTCGCCCAGGCGCATGCGCTGATCGCCGACGGCACGATTTCCGGCGGCATGATCCCGAAGGTCGAAACCTGCATCGACGCCATCAAGGCCGGCGTTCAGGGCGTCGTCATCCTCAACGGCAAGACGGCTCACTCGGTGCTGCTCGAAATCTTCACCGAGCGCGGCGCCGGCACGCTGATCGTTCCCTGATAGAGGTTAGCGCTCCCTGGTGTCCCACGGAGCGCTTGCAGTCCTATCAATCAATTGTGCCGATAGATTGCTTCGGCCTCGCTCTTCAGCATTCCCATGACCGAACGATAGGGCGCCGGGCCGTAGCTGATGCGGCTGACGCCCAGACCAGCCATGGTCTCGTTATCGGGTGTCGTCGGGCGCACCATGATATTGACCGGCAGCGACGAGCGTTCGCAGAGCGCCCCAATCAGCTCCGGGTCGACAAGACCGGGGGCGAAGAAGCCGTTGGCGCCCGCCTCGGCAAAGGCATCGGCGCGGCGATAGGCATCATCGAGCAGGATCTGGTGATGCGCCGTATCGCTTTCCTGGAGGAAGAGATCGGTGCGGGCGTTGATGAAGAGCGGCAGTTCGCGCCGGTCGGCCATTTCCCTGATGGCGCGAATGCGGGCGACTTGCGTCTCGATGGGATGGACGCCGTGTCCGCCGATCACCTGATCTTCGAAATTGATGCCGATGGCGCCGTGATCCATGATCTTTTCGACATTGGCGGCGACTTCCTCGGGCTCGACGGCATAGCCGCCCTCGAAGTCGACCGACAGAGGCAAGTGGCTCGTCACCGAAATCAGCTTGGCGGTGACCGCCAGCAGCGATAGCGGAATGGCCTGACCGTCGCCGAAGCCGTTGGCGGCGGCGACCGACCAGCTACCCGTGGCCAGAGCTTTCGCGCCCGCCTCCGTGACTGCCTTCGCCGAACCGGCGTCCCAAATATTGAAAAGGATTAGCGGCTCGCCTTTTTTGTGCAGCCGCGCGAACTCCTGCGCCTTTTCCACCTGACTCATCGCATCCCCTCCGAAAAGCCCGGCCGGGCAATTTTCTCTCCACACCCTGGAAGAGCGTAAGCCCTCCCTCACCTGGCAAATAGAGCAAAACCCCGGAAATCAATGGTGGAAACATAGTCGGCATTGGATCAACCGGCAATCTCCATCAGCGGCCCCATAGGCTGCAGCATGAATATTTTCCTTTTCCTGGGCGGAGGCGGCATGTCATAACGCGGCCATGAGCCAGACAAAAACGCTATCCGAACCTACAGACTTCTCCGATATCCGCGATTGGGTGTTCGATCTCGACAACACGCTCTATCCGCATCACGTCGATCTCTTCGCGCAGATCGACAAGAACATGACGGCCTATGTTTCGGCTCTGCTGCAAATGGAGCGGGAGGACGCGCGCAAACTGCAGAAGCAGTATTATCTGGAGCATGGCACGACCCTGCAGGGGCTGATGATCCATCACGGCATCGACCCCAATGACTTCCTGGAAAAGGCCCATGCGATCGACTACTCGGCGCTGACGCCGCAGCCGGAGCTGGCAGCCGCCATCAAGGCGCTGCCCGGACGCAAGTTCATCTTCACCAACGGCAGCGTGAAGCACGCCGAGGCGACCGCCGGCGCGCTCGGCATCCTCGACAATTTCGACGGCATCTTCGATATCGTTGCGGCCGATTTTGTGCCCAAGCCCGCCGGCAGTACCTATGACAAGTTCATGAGCCTCAATCGCGTCGATACGAAGAGGGCGGCGATGTTCGAGGACCTGCCGCGCAACCTCACCGTACCCAAGGCGCTCGGCATGAAGACCGTGCTGCTCGTACCGCGGAACCTCGAGACTGCCATCGTCGAATGGTGGGAGCGCACGACCGGCGAGGACGACCACATCGACTATGTGACCGACGACCTCACCACTTTCCTCAAGGCGCTGGTTTAACCAGTCATCAGGACGGGTTACAAAAGTTTCATCCGCGTTACAGAGGTTTAATTGGTCGTTTTTAACGGCCAGCCGTATCGTTTGACCATTCCTCGACACGAAAGGAAAAACGATGAACGGGAAAAAACTTCTTCTTGCAGGACTTTCCGCAGCCCTTCTGGTGGGCGCTGCCGCCCAGGTCAGTTTTGCCGCCCAAGGCGATGAGGCAAGGGACGGTCAGCACGGCGGACGTTGGCACGGACCGCGCTTTTCACCGGAAGTCGTCTATGTGCGCATGCTGAAACAATTCGGCCAGCCGGGCGACACGAAGGTCACCCGGGACGAGGTGAAGGCCGGCGTCGACAAGGTCTTCGACCAGATCGACACCAACCACGACGGCGAAATCACGCCCGGCGAGCTGCGCGCTTATCGTCAGGAACGCATCAAGGAATGGAAGGCCGAGCGCGCCAAGGCAGATGGCGATCAGGCTCAGAACGACCAGACCAAGGGCGATCAGGCTCAGGCCGACGATAACGGCGACAACGGTCCGCGCCACCACAGGCCGCATGGACGCTTCATGCATGAGGCAGGCTTCATGCGCGGCATGATGCTGTTCCATCGCATCGACAAGGATGAGAACGGCCAGATCAGCAAGCAGGAAGCCGAAGACGCCGCCAACAAGCTCTTCGACCGCATGGATCGCAACCATGACGGCGTGATCTCGCTGGACGACATGCCGAATCGGCCGTTGCTCTAAGCCAGTCGATCCGGCGCGATCCGAAAAAGGTATCGCCGCTGCATAGATCGCGCTTCAGAAAATATCCCAGGACCGAAAGGCCCGCCTTCGCGATACGACGGCGAGCCTTTTGCCGTTCAGTGACCGTTATCGTGCTCGTAGAAATCGGCGACGATCTTCCAAGCCTCATCCGCCGTGTCGACGAAGCTGATCAGATTGACGTCGTCGGGCGCGATGGTGCCGAATTCGGCGAGCGCATCGAAATTGATGATGCTGCGCCAGAACTTCTCGCCGAAGAGAATGAGCGGCAGGCGTTCCATACGGCCGGTCTGGATAAGCGTCAGGCATTCAAACAGCTCATCCATGGTGCCGAAACCGCCCGGAAACACGGCGATTGCCTTGGCGCGCACCATGAAATGCATCTTGCGGATCGCGAAATAGTGGAAATTGAAGCTAAGCTCCGGCGTGACGTAGACGTTCGGCGCCTGCTCATGCGGCAGGACGATGTTGAGGCCGATCGAGGGCGCACCTTCTTCGGCTGCACCGCGATTGCCGGCTTCCATCACACCCGGACCGCCGCCGGTCACCACGACATATTCATGGAAATCGAAGCCGGCGGAATAGCGGGAGCAAAGCCGGGCAAACTTGCGCGCTTCTTCATAGTAGACCGATGCGGCTTCGAGATTGGCGCGCTGCACGTCGTTGCGCGCAGCCCAGGCATTGGCGCCCGGTGCGGGAATGCGCGCACCGCCGAACATGACGACAGTCGAGTTGATGCCCTTCTCGGTCAGAGACATCTCGGTCTTCAGAAGCTCGAGCTGCAGGCGGATCGGCCGTAGTTCCTCACGGCACAAGAAATCCTCGTCTGCATAGGCAAGCCGGTAGGAAGGCGACATCGATTGCGGCGTGCGCGGCACGGATTCGGCCCGCTTCTTGTCCGCCGAGCTCGTCTTCAGGGGATCCCATACCCCATCCTTGCGCCTCAGCCTGCCATTCTTCGACTTGCTCATCTACTCATGCCTTTCGAATCGATCATGACGCGCCATTCCCGCCCGCAGGCAGGAATAGCCAAGCTCTTGCATATGCCCCTACAACGCCTTGAATCCAAGCTCAATCGGCGCGGAAAAGACATTCCATTTTCAGGCTCCATGCTATAGGACCAATCGACCATATCCGGAGCCCCTGCCGGAAATCACGATAGGCACCGACGTTTTAAGGAATTCCCATGAGCGCTAACGATCTCGCCTCCCTCGAAAAGTCCATCGAGGCTGCTTTCGACAATCGCGACAATGTGAACACGTCGACGCGCGGCGAAATCCGCGATGCCGTGGAGACGGCGCTCAACCTCCTCGACAGCGGCAGGGTTCGCGTCGCAGAGCGCGGTGCGGACGGCAACTGGACCGTCAATCAGTGGCTCAAGAAAGCGGTTCTGCTCTCCTTCCGCCTCAACGACATGAAGATCGTCGAGGGCGGCTCCGGCGGTGCCACCTGGTGGGACAAGGTTCCCTCGAAGTTCGAAGGCTGGGGTGAGAACCGCTTCCGTGAAGCCGGCTTCCGCGCCGTGCCCAACGCCGTCGTACGTCATTCCGCCTATATCGCCCCCAACGCCATCCTGATGCCGTCCTTCGTCAATCTCGGCGCCTATGTCGGCGAAGGCACCATGGTCGACACCTGGGCGACCGTCGGCTCCTGCGCCCAGATCGGCAAGCATGTGCATCTTTCGGGCGGCGTCGGCATTGGCGGCGTTCTGGAGCCGATGCAGGCTGGTCCGACGATCATCGAGGACAATTGCTTCATCGGCGCCCGCTCGGAAGTGGTCGAAGGCTGCATCGTCCGCGAGGGCTCGGTGCTCGGCATGGGCGTCTTCATCGGCAAGTCCACCAAGATCGTCGATCGCGCCACCGGCGAGATCACCTATGGCGAAGTTCCGCCTTATTCCGTCGTCGTCGCCGGCGCGCTGCCGAGCAGCAATACGATGGCGAACGGCCAGCCGGCTCCAAGCCTCTATTGCGCCGTCATCGTCAAGCGCGTCGATGAGAAGACCCGCTCGAAGACCGGCATCAACGAACTGCTGCGCGACTGATCTTGATTTTTTTGGAAGCGCGGTTGCCATATCGCGCTTCCCTTATGCTTGCCGGGTGAGCATGCCTGTGCGATTGCTGGAATCGCAGCAAAGAATTTCGACTCAGCGCCGATCCTTTGCCATCGCTTTGCCATTTCCCGCCGGATAAGTTGCCTCCGATGACCGTTACCGATCCCGTCACTAATCTGCAGACCCTCATTCGCTGTGCTTCCGTCACGCCTGCCGAAGGCGGTGCGCTGACCGCGCTTGCCGACATGCTGGCGCCGCTCGGCTTCAAGGTCGAGCGCATGACGGCGACCGAGCCCGGAACACCCGATATTGAAAACCTCTATGCGCGGCTCGGCACGGATGGGCCGCATCTGATGTTTGCCGGGCATACGGATGTCGTGCCGGTCGGCGACGCCGCCTCCTGGAGCCATCCGCCCTTTGCCGCCGACATCGCAGGCGGCGAGCTTTTCGGCCGAGGCGCTGTCGATATGAAGGGCGGTATCGCCTGCTTCGTGGCCGCCATAGCCCGTCATATCGAAAAGCACGGAAAGCCCGCCGGCTCGATCTCCTTCCTGATCACCGGCGACGAAGAAGGCCCGGCGATCAACGGCACCGTCAAGCTGCTGCAATGGGCAGCCGAGCGCGGCGAGACATGGGATGCATCGCTGGTCGGCGAACCGACCAATCCCGATCGCCTGGGCGACATGATCAAGATCGGCCGCCGTGGCTCGATCTCCGGTTTCATCACCGTCCACGGCGTTCAGGGTCACGCCGCCTATCCGCATCTCGCCGACAACCCGGTGCGCAGCATCATCAAGCTGACGGAGGCGTTGCTCGATCCGCCCTTCGACGTCGGCACCGACAATTTCCAGCCGTCGAACCTCGAAGTGACGAGCATCGACGTCGGCAATGCCGCCACCAACGTCATCGCCGCCAAAGCGACCGCCGCCTTCAACATCCGTTTCAACGACACCTGGACGGTCGACGCGCTAAAGGCCGAAATCCTCGCCCGGCTGGATGCGGCCGCAGCCGACCAGACGCTGCGTCCGGGCCGGGAGCCGACCAAATACGACATCACCTGGTCGGAGCGACCAAGCCATGTCTTCCTGACGCGCAACAATGCGCTGATCGCCTCGCTCTCTTCCGCCGTCGAGAACGTTACCGGTCAAAGGCCGGCGCTTTCGACGACAGGCGGCACCTCCGACGCCCGCTACATCAAGGACTATTGCCCGGTCGTCGAATTCGGGCTCGTCGGCCAGACCATGCATATGGTCGATGAACGTGTCGCAGTCTCGGATCTCGAAACGCTGACCGAGATCTACCGGACCTTCATCCAGCGCTGGTTCGAGAATGCCGACCTTTAGGGAAGTCCAATATTATCTGTCCGGCCTCTGGCTGCTGATCCGCATGGATGCGCGCGGCTTTCAGTATCTGGACATATCGGACCGCGGCATGCTGCGCTCCTTCTGGGCCATCCTCTGGAGCCTGCCGCCAATCGGCATTTCCTGGCTCTGGTGGCGGCAGGCCTATCTGATCGCGATGCCGCCCGAAACGGCGACAGGCCTTGCCTTCTTCCTGCGACTGGCGCTGGTCGAGGTTGCGAATTGGGTGATCCCGCTCGTTCTCGCAGGCCTGCTGCTGCTCATCTTCCGGTTCGGCGACAAGTTCGCGCCAATCGTCGTCACGGTGAACTGGCTCTGGGTGCCGACGTCCTATCTGAACGCACTGCTCATTGCGCTGATCGCCTTCGTCCCCGGCTCCAGTGGGCTAGTGGCGCTACTATGGCTGGTATTGATGATGGCGGTCATCTTCTCGCTGGCGCGCATCCTCAGGATGATCTGCGGTGCCCACCCGCTCTTCATCGGTGCGCTGACGCTGGTGCTGATGATTCCCAGCATGCTGCTGACGGACTTCCTGCAGCGCTTCCTCGGCGTCTATCCGCCGGGTTGAGGCCGGCGCCTATCGCACCACCACCTCGCCGTCTTCTTTTGTGAACGGACCGATATCCGGATTCGGCAAGATATCGAGTACGAGCTCAGACGGACGGCAGAGGCGCACGCCTTTCTCGGTCACCACGATCGGACGATTGATCAGGATCGGGTGTGCGATCATCCGGTCGAGCAACTGATCGTCGATGAGATCAGGATTGCAGAGGCCGAGTTCGTCATAGGGCGTTCCCTTTTGCCGAAGCAGATCGCGAACCGGAAGGCCCATGGCGGCGATGAGTTTCACCAGCTCTTCCCGGCCGGGCGGCGTCTTCAGATATTCGATGACGACGGGCTCTTCCCCTGACTGCCGGATCATCGCCAGCGTGTTGCGCGACGTGCCGCAGGCAGGATTATGATAGATCGTCACCGTCATCAGCACTCTCCCCTTCGCCGACAAGCAAGCCGGCGTTATCGCGATAATCCACCTGCATGAAATAGAGCCCGTCCGGCGGGGCGACGGGGCCACAGGCCTTGCGGTCCCGAGCATCGAGCGCCGCCCGCACATCGTCGGGCGTCCATTTGCCCTCGCCCGCAAGCTTCAGCGTACCGGCGAAGGAACGGATCTGATTGTGCAGGAAGCTTTGCGCCGTCGCACGAATCTCGATCAACTCGCCGCTGCGGGTCACATCCAGCCGATCAAGCGTGCGCACCGGGCTGTTTGCCTGGCAATGCGCCGAGCGGAAGGTGGTGAAATCATGCAGGCCGACAAGGGTCTGCGCTGCGGCATGCATGACCTCGTGATCCATGTCCTTCGGCACCCACCATGCGCGTCCGGCTTCGAGCGCGAGCGGCGCACGGCGGGCGATGATGCGATAGAGATAGTGGCGGCGAATGGCCGAAAAGCGCGCGTCGAAGCTTGCATCGACCTCCTCGATATCGAGAATGGCAACCCGGTCTCCGGCCATCCTCAGATGGGCGTTGAGCGCATTGCGCAGCGTGTAGGTCTTCCATTCCTTGGAAAGATCGGCATGCATCACCTGACCCATGGCATGCACGCCGGAATCGGTGCGTCCCGCGCCACGGATCGAAACCGCCTCGCCCGTCAACGACAGGATGGCGCCCTCGATCGCCCCCTGTACCGAAGGGCCGTTCTCCTGGCGCTGCCAGCCGACATAGGGAATGCCGTCATATTCGACGGTCATTTTGTAGCGCGGCATCAGGCTTGCTCCGAGGCAAGCAGGATGCCCGGCGCGATCGGCGTGCCTCGCAGAAAGTCGGCCGCCGCCAGCGGCTTGCCGCCGGCTTTCTGCAACTTCGTCGGCCGGATGGCGCCGGAAGCGCAGGCGATGACGAGATCGTCCGTCAGGACCTTGCCCGGCGCTCCGTTGCCCTCGGCCAACTCCGAGCCGAGCACCTTGATACGCTCCGGCCGACCTGCGATCTCAGCCTCGAACCATGCGCCGGGAAAAGGCGACAAGCCGCGAATGTGATTATGGACATCGGCCGCCGGCTCGCCGAAATTGACGCGCGTTTCCGCCTTGTCGATCTTCGCAGCGTAGAGAACGCCTTCGGATGGCTGAGCAGTCAGCGGCAGTTCGTCAAGCTCCAGCTTGTTCATCGCCTCGGCCATGGCCTTCGCACCCACGAGCATCAGCCTGTCATGCAGCTCGCCTGATGTCATGGTGTCGCCGATCTCGACCTCGCGCGTCAGAGCGACCGGGCCTGTATCGAGCCCCTTGTCCATCTTCATCACCATCATGCCGGTCTTGGCGTCGCCCGCCATGATCGCCCGCTGGATGGGAGCTGCGCCGCGCCAGCGTGGCAGCAGCGAGGCGTGACCATTGTAGCAGCCAAGACGCGTGCCGGTGAGGATGGCTTCCGGCAGCAGCAGGCCGTATGCCACAACAACGGCGACGTCGGCCTCCAGATCGCGAAAGCGCTGGCGCTCGTCGGGGTCCTTGAAATTGACGGGCGTAAAAACCGGCAGGCCCAGCAATTCGGCCGCCTGATGCACCGGCGACTTCTGCAGGTCGAGCCCGCGCCGGCCGCCCGGCCGCGGCGGCTGCGTGTAAACGGCGCGGACCTTATGCCCGGCATCGATCAGGGACCGCAACGTCGGTACGGAGAATTCGGGCGTTCCCATAAAGATGATGTTGAGCGACATGCGATCCATCCGGCTAAGGTATCAAGTTTCGAGCGATCTCGTCCCGACGGCATTCGCGCAGTCCGGGTCAAACGCTAGCCGCCTTCAAACGGGTTTATGAGCTTGAGATCAAGCCCCTCGAAGTCTTTTGTGTTGCGCGTCGCCAGTGTCGCACCGTTCGCAAGGCAGATGGCGGCGATCATGGCGTCTTTCGTTTCCATCCTTCGCCCGACCTTGTGACGATGAGCGGAGATTATTCCATATTGATGGGCTGCGTTGTTCGAAAACCCCAGAACGCGGCCGGAAAATTCCGCCTCTATCGCCTCAAGCTCCATAAGCAACGCCGTCTTACGCTTGCCATCGGCGAGGAGTTCCAGCCCGAAACGGACCTCACCGACAGTGATAGCGGTCAAGAAGACAGCCTCGGCGGCGAAGCCATCAAGCCAGGACAGTATGCGTTCGCTATACGATCGCCCTTGCAGCTCCGATACAACATTGGTGTCGAGAACGATCATGCGGCACCGCTCGCCACAGAACTATTCGAAATGGGGCGGATCGCGATCCGGCGCATTTCGAAAAGCGTTGATTGCCTCGATTTCCTCTTCGCTGAGCTTCTCCGCGCCGAGAACGGCTCTCAATCGCTGACCCGCCGACTTGCTTCCATCCTGCTGGCGTCCGAGCGATTGACGCAGCAGAGCGATCGCCTCATCCGAGAGGCTGCGGCCATGCATATTGGCATTTGCCTGCAACTGCTTCTTCAAGCTGTCGTCAATACCGCGCAGCAAAAGATCACCCATCCGCGCCTCCTATTTTGATATCAATGATATCATAGGCGTTTCAAGCCGAACTTTCAATGACGAGGGATTAGAGAGCCTTGGCCCTGGCGGCCTTGGTGAACTTCTTGATCACCATCTCGCGCTTCAGGCGGGAGATATAGTCGATGAACAGTACGCCGTTCAGGTGGTCGATCTCATGCTGCACACAGGTCGCCAGCAGACCGTCGGCCTCGATGATCTGCTCCTTGCCGTCGCGGTCGAGATGCTTGACGGTGACGCGTGCCGGGCGTTCGACTTCGGCATAGTAATCCGGAATGGAAAGGCAGCCTTCCTCGTAGACCGAACGTTCGTCGGACGAGGCGACGATCTCCGGGTTGATGAAGACCAGCGGCTTCTTCTCTTCGCCTTCCCGCGCGACATCGATGACCAGCAAACGGCGGGCGACACCGACCTGGATCGCCGCAAGGCCAATGCCTGGCGCGTCGTACATGGTTTCCAGCATGTCGTCGGCGAGACGCTGAATTTCGGCATCGATGCGCTCGATGGGCTTGGAGGCCTGGCGGAGCAGCGGATCGGGTAAAATGATGAGTGGCTTGATCGTCATGATGTTTCCCATAACGCATCTTGTTGTGCTATGGAATCGCCAAGATGGCGATGAGAACGTGTTTTTTCCACGACTTCAATCTGCATCCAGGCAAATGGACGCGAAATTTTGTTCACGGTTTGATCTGGATATTTGCAACAATTTTGCTATGGTGCCAATGAAAACTTCATAAGCGCGCCAGGTTTCATGTCCTTCATCATCTTCGGCCAAGCCATTTCCACGGTCCAGGTTCTGACCGGTCTTGTCGTCGTGCTTGCGATTGCAGTGATCGTCCTTTTCGTCCGCAGCAGGGCACGCGCGGAAGACGATGAACTCGATGCAGAGCATACGATGGCGGCGCTGCTGCGGTCGCAGGCGGAGATGCAGGGCCGGCTTGCCACCATGGCCGAAGTCTTCGGTTCCAGACAGGCCGAACTCAACCAGGCCATCGGCCAGCGTCTGGACGGCATGTCGCAACGCGTGACGGCGACGATCGGCGAGCAGACGCGCTCGACGCACGAGAACCTGCGCCGCCTGCAGGAGAGGCTCGCGGTCATCGATGCAGCGCAGACCAATATCCAGACGCTGGCGAAGGATGTGGTCGGCCTGCAGGCTATCCTTTCCAACAAGCAGACGCGCGGCGCGTTCGGTCAGGCGCGCATGGAGACCATCATCGCCGATGGGCTGCCGATGGGCGCCTATGCGTTCCAACCGACGCTATCGAACGGCTCCCGGCCGGACTGCACCGTTCGCATGCCGAACGGCTCGCCGCCGCTGGTGATCGACGCCAAGTTTCCGCTGGAAGCCTGGAACGCCATCCGCAGCGCCGCCAGCCCCGAACATGGCAAGATCGCCGCGCAGCAGTTCCGCCGGGATCTGGAGCTGCATATCCGCGACATCTCAGAGAAATATCTCATTCCGAGCGAGACGCAGGACACGGCCTTTCTCTTCGTGCCCTCCGAATCGATCTTCGCGGAGATCCACGAGAATTTCGAGGCGATCGTGCAGAAGGCCCAGCGCGCCCGCATCGTCATCGTCTCGCCGTCGCTGCTGATGCTGTCGATCCAGGTCATTCAGGCTGTCCTGAAGGATCAGCGCATGCGCGAGCAGGCCCATGTCATCCAGAGCGAGGTGGCGCATCTGATGGACGATCTCTCGCGCCTGGACGAGCGGGTGCGCAAGCTGCAGGGTCATTTCGCCATGGCGCAGAAGGATGTCGACATGATCGTCACCTCGGCTGACAAGCTGGCAAGGCGCGGCGAGCGGATAGAGGCGCTGGAATTCGAGGCCGCGAAAGAACCGGCAAAGACGCGGCCGGAAGAAAGGCCCAAGCCGGCCGACAACCGCACGAGCCAACTCAAGCTCAGGGTAGTTGACGAAGACTGACCGCTTCGGGCAGTGTCGCGCTCAATCGATGTGTGGTCCCAAAAGACATAACAGGCCTTCGGGCAGGATCATGCAAGAGCAACACCCAGGGCAGGATATCGCATGATCACTATTTTCGGCTCCATCAACATGGACCTCATCGCCACCACGGACCGTTTGCCGAAGCCGGGCGAAACCGTCGCCGGCAACGGCTTTGCCACCGCCGCCGGCGGCAAGGGCGCCAATCAGGCGCTCGCCGCACGCCGTGCCGGCGCAATCGTGCGCATGAATGGTGCCGTCGGCAATGACGGCTTTGCCGAACCTGCACTCGCGCTGCTTGGCGCTGCCGGCACCGACCTTTCCACCGTCAAGCATGTCTCCGAACCGACCGGCACGGCCCTGATCCTGGTCGGCGGCGACGGAGAAAACATGATCGCCGTCGTTCCGGGTGCCAACGGCACGAATACCGCCGAGCACGCAGCGGCGGCCGTCGCCGCGCTGAACCCCGGCGATACGCTGATGCTTCAGCTCGAAATTCCGGTTGCCGCCGTCGAGGCGGCTTTGAGTGCCGCCAAGGCCAAGGGCGTGCGGACCGTGCTCAATCTCGCGCCTCTGATCCCGGACGCTGCGCGCCTTGGGAGGCTCGCCGATATCGTCATCGCCAACGAGACGGAGTTCGAAAGGTTGGCCGGCCAGGACAACATGTCGGCATCCGAACGTGAAGCGGCTCTCGTGCGCCTTCATGGCGAAACCGGCCAGACGCTGATCGTCACGCTTGGCGGCGATGGCGTGATCGCGATCCGCGACAGCGAGGTTTCGCGCGCAAAGGGCCTCGTCATTGAGCCGGTCGATACGGTGGGCGCCGGCGATACCTTCTGCGGCTATTTCGCAGCCAGCCTCGACCAGGGCCTGGATTTTGAGGCCAGCTTGCGTCGCGCTGCTGTCGCCGGCTCGCTCGCCTGCCTCAGGCCTGGCGCTCAGCCATCCATTCCGGTTGCAAGCGAAGTCGCCGCGAACCTTTAAGTATAAAATTCAAGAACACGGCGAAGCGCAATTAATTAAATTTTTGCGCTTCCATATCATTCTCCTCTGGCCTGGCGCGTATACCTTTCCGGCCGCGGCGGCAATTCTCATGGCGGCTCCATGACAGGGCCATCCTGCGCCGACTTTGCATCCGGATAATGTGTATCCGATGCATCGCTTTTTTGAGGAAATGATGTTCATCTTTCGTATGAAGTCGCTTGCGGCCAAGCTGATCTTGGTCACCGGGCTGGCGATTGCGCTCGTCCTGCTGGTCTCCAACTTTTTGCTGATTTCGCAGACGCGCGACCGCGTCGAGACACTGACGATGGATCAGGCCAATACCGAGGCCAAATCCATTTCCAACGAAATCGCAGCCAATATCGGCGAAATGGCCAGCGCCGCCCGCTCCATGGCCGCCGTCATCGGCCGCGGCCACGAGGGTCACACCTTCGACCGCAAGGGTATCATCAACATCCTCAAGGCCAATGTCGAGCAGAACGCCTTCGCTTTCGGCAGCTGGTTCTGCGAGCAGCTCGGCGCCATCGACGGCAAGACGACCGAACTCGCCAACAACAAGGATCAGGGCGTCAACGAGAAAGGCGCCTTTGCGCCTTACTGGTCGAAGACCAAGGATGGCGGCATCCAGTTCTCCACTTTCGACAACGATTATACGGCCGCCTGGTGGAAGTTTGCGGCCGAGAGCGGCAAGGGCGCGATCACCCCGCCCTATCTCGCCCAGGGCACCGACGTTCCGACGACCATGAGCTCCATCGCCTATCCGGTCATGTCCGGCGGCAAGATGATCGGTGTCGCAGGCGTCGATATCTCGCTTTCCTCGCTCTCCACGAAGCTGCAGAAGCTCCATCCGTTCGGGTCCGGCCGCGTCATGCTGGTTTCCCAGGACAACAAGTGGCTGGTCGCACCGACCGCCGAGCTGATGATGAAAGACTATAATGGTTCGGGCGCCGACGTCGTCAAGGCTGCACTGACCTCGCCTTCCGCAAGCATCCTCAAGAACCTTTCCGAAAACGGCGGCGAAGATTTCGATCGCGTCGTCTATCCATTCGCGGTTCCCGGCCTGAACGCCACCTGGGTCGTTCTCATCGACGTGCCCCACAGCGCGATCGTAGCACCAGTGCGTGACCAGACCTATACGATGATCGTCTCCGGCATCCTCGTTCTTGCCGCCGTCATGCTCGCCCTCTACGCGGCCGTGCGCGGCTTCGTGCAGAAGCCGCTGGCCGGCCTCGTTGCCAGCGTCAATGGTCTCGGCGCCGGTAACTACGCCAAGCCGATCGACGGGCAGGCACGGGCCGATGAAGTGGGCTCCGTCGCCAAGGCACTGGAAGGTTTCCGCTTTGCGCTTGCCGATACCAAGCGCCTGGAAGGTGAGGCCAACGATCAGCGTCAGGCGGCCGAAGGCGAGCGTCGCCGCTCGGAAACGGAGCGTAATGAGAGCGTCGCTCTGCAGCGCCACATCGTTAGCATTCTCGGCCATAATCTGGCGGAGCTGTCGAAGGGCAATCTCAGCCAGCGCATCACCGACGACTTCCCCGGCGAATATGCCCAGCTGAAGCAGGATTTCAACGCCGCTCTTGCCAGCATCGAAGAGACCGTCCACACCGTCAATGTGAGCGTCGGCAACATCGGCAGCGGCACCGGCGAAATCAGCAACAGCGCCTCCGACCTTGCCCGCCGCACCGAGCAGCAGGCGGCAAGCCTCGAAGAAACGGCTGCAGCCCTCAACGAGCTCACCGCGCAGGTCAATTCCAGCGCCGAAAACGCCCGCACGGCCGCAAGCAGCGTCAATGCCGCCTCCCAGGATGCCGAGCATTCCGGCGAGATCGTGCAGAAGGCGATTGCCTCCATGCACGGCATCGAGCAATCGTCTCTGGAAGTCTCGCGCATCATCGGCGTGATCGACGAAATCGCCTTCCAGACCAATCTGCTCGCCCTCAACGCCGGCGTCGAAGCCGCCCGTGCAGGCGAAGCGGGCAAGGGTTTTGCCGTCGTCGCCCAGGAAGTTCGCGAACTGGCTCAGCGCTCGGCCAATGCCGCCAAGGAGATCAAGACGCTGATCAACACGTCGGCGGGTCAAGTCAAGGAAGGCGTCGATCTGGTCGGCCGCACCGGCAATGCCCTGCACAAGATCGCCCAGCAGGTCATGGAGATCAACGGCCTAATCCGCCAGATTTCCGCCTCCGCAAGCGAGCAGGCGATCGGGCTGAAGGAAATCAATTCGGCCATGAACCAGATGGATCAGGTGACGCAGCAGAACGCCGCGATGGTCGAAGAGACTACGGCCTCGAGCGTGACCCTTGCCGAAGAAGCGCAGACCCTGAGAGGCCTGGTCGCTCGCTTCCGCACCTCGCACAGCGCGCAGGATAATGCCAGCGCCCTCAGAGCCGCTGCCCAGCAAATGCGGGCACCTGTACCCTCCCGCAGAGCGGCAGCGCCTGCAGCGGCCCCGATGCGCAAGGCTCCGCCGCAGACGCAGGGCGCCAACGCTCTGGCCCAGGGCGACTGGGAAGAATTCTGAGCAGGCCCAATTTAAGCAGTGAAAGAGCCGCCGGAGCGATCCGGCGGCTCTTCTTGTTTTGCCTCGGCGATCAGATGCGAGCGAAGCGTTCCGTGAGCAACGCGAAAAAGCCGTCGGCATCGACATCGCGCATAACCTTGGCATTGCGCTTGCGGTCGGTAACGTGCCACCAGTCGACCACGGTCATGCCGACTGTCAGCTCGGAGGTCACTTCGATCTCGACATTGCAATCCCGGCCCTTGAAGAGCTCAGGCTTGAGGAGATAGGCGATAACCGTGGGATCGTGCAGCGGGCCGCCGTCCGAACCGTACTTCTCGATATCGAAGCGCTCGAAGAACTCCAGCATTTCGACCATGGCCTTGGCCGGCGGCGTGCCGACGGCCGCCATGCGGGCGACGCGATCCTTGCGGGTCAGCAGCTTGTGGGTGACATCGAGCGGCATCATGACGATCGGCACGCCCGAGCGGAACACGATATCGGCCGCTTCCGGGTCGACATAGATGTTGAATTCCGCGGCCGGCGTGATGTTGCCGCCCTCGAAGAAGCCGCCGCCCATCATGACGAGTTCGCGCACGCGCCCGACGATATCAGGCGCCTTCTGGAAGGCCATTGCGATATTGGTCATCGGACCAAGCGTGCAGAGCGTGACGGCGCCTTCCGGCTCCTTGCGCAGCGTGTCGATGATGAAATCGACCGCATGACCGGGTTGCAGCTCCATGGTCGGTTCGGACAGTTGCGGACCATCGAGGCCGGTCTTGCCGTGGACATGCTCGGCGGTCACCAGCTTGCGCTTGAGCGGCGCGTCGGCGCCGGCAAAAACCTTCACGTCGCGGCGATTGCAGAGTTCGCAGACGATACGGGCATTGCGGCTCGTCAGCCGCAACGGCACGTTACCTGCGACGGTCGTAATACCGAGCACGTCGATTTCCTCGCGGCTTCCGAAGGCGAGAAAGATTGCGGCGGCATCGTCCTGACCAGGGTCCGTATCGATGATGATTTTTCTGGGTTCGGTCATGTCTGTAACTTTCCTCCGGTGCAGATTGAGAGGCTTTGTCGCGAGTCCTGTCCGGCTTTGTCAAGCGCTCGGCCACAATGCCGCCAAACGATTCTTCGCCGCGCGATTCGATCTCGCAAATGCGAAGGCGCCATGCCTTGCGCTCAACGGCGCGTACTCCCATATTAACAGCAACCGGGTGCTGAAAGTCAGGTCCGGAACGGTCGCTTGTTACCCAAGGACTTGAGACGATGAGCCGGACGACTCCCTTTGCCAGCCCGCTGCTTCTGGGCTTCGATACCATGGAAAAGACGCTGGAGCGTATTTCCAAGGCCAGTGACGGTTATCCGCCCTACAATATCGAGCGGATGCGTGCGGACCGCCTTTCCGGCGAGCCGGAGCGCCTGCGCATTACGCTGGCTGTGGCCGGTTTTTCCGAAGACGAACTCGATGTCACGACGGAAGAGAACCAGCTCCTGATCCGCGGGCGCCAGATCGAACAAGGCGAGCGCGATTATCTTTATCGGGGTATCGCCGCCCGGCAGTTTCAGCGCGTCTTCGTCCTTGCCGACGGCATGCAGGTGCTTGGCGCCGTCCTGAAGAACGGCCTGCTTTCGGTCGATCTCATTCGGCCTGAGCCCGATCGTATAGTAAAGAAAATTAACATTTCGGTCTCACAGTAGGACAACGGCCTGGAGCCGGATGATTTGAGGTCGAATCGACCTAAAATCTGAATCCGCTCTAGAATCAAATAACTAGAGCATGATGTCGTCCGAAAGCCGCTTACACTTTTCGGCATCATGCTCTGGGCCGTTGGTCCCTCATACTGGAGGTACGAGCATGTTGATGAAAGAAGCCACCGCCCGCCTGACCCAATCCGAGCTTGCCAATATTGGTACCGGTGAAGTCGGCTATATCCGAAAAATGGACTGGAACGAGGTATCGCGCTGTTTCCCCGAGGCACCCGATATCGATCCCGACGTCGACCTCTGGGCGCTTTTCGGTGCCGACGGCACGCCTATTCTGCTGACAGACAATCGGTCCAGCACCTTCTATCGTGCTGCCGAAGATGAGCTGAAGACGGTTAGCCTGCACTGACCCGCCGGTGTCGCGCAAGGGTGATGCTCGCCGTTCGTAAGAACCCGCCGAGCCGACCCGTATTGCGATGCGCGCGCATGATCCAGACCGCCTCGCCTGGCGGTCCGAGCAAGGATGATGCGACAGAAGCAATTGCTTGCTCCCGCCATAAAAGCCAACCAATCAGATTTTCTTGAAGGTCAGATAAGCGGACGAACGCCCTTCGCGCCGGGCCTTCGCCTCGTAGCGCGTGCTCGGCCAGCCCTCATAGGGCGTCAGCCAGTCGGCGGCATTGTGCGCAGTCCATTCGAAGCCGCCATGGGTGTGGCAGTGCTGCAGCGTCCAATTGACATAGGTGTCTATGTCGGAGGCAAAGCAGAAGAGTGCGCCCGGCTTCAGCACGCGATGGAAGCGCGTGAGATTGACCTGCGAAACGAAACGGCGCTTCCAGTGCTTCTTCTTCGGCCAGGGATCCGGATAGAGCAGATCGATCTGATCCAGGCAGCCGTCCGGCAGCCAATCGAGCAGCTGGGTGGCGTCGTCGTTGTAAACGCGGATATTGCGGGCGCCGGTCTCACCGACGCGCGCAAGCAGCTTCTGCATCGAATTGACGAAGGGCTCGACGCCGATGAAGCCGGTCGTCGGCTGCTCCAATGCCCTGTGAATCAGATGCTCGCCGCCGCCGAAGCCGATCTCCAGGCGCAGAGGCTCGGTCTGCACCGGGAAGAGATCATTCAGCGGCTGTGGCGCCGGAGCGGAAAGATCGACGATATATTGCGGCAGCAAGACTTCCAGCGTTTCAGCCTGCTGGCCGCGCAAGGCCTTACCCTTGCGCCGCCCGAAGAATGCTTCCGTCGCCCGCGACCGGCGCTCGACGTCGATCATGCAGCTTCCTTGACCTTCACAGCTTCCTTGAGAGCCTTTACCAGATCGGTGCGCTCCCAGGAAAAGGAACCGTCACGGCCGGCCTTGCGGCCGAAATGGCCATAGGCCGAAGTCTTGGCATAGATCGGCTTGTTGAGGTCGAGATGACGGCGGATGCCGGTCGGCGAGAGGTCCATGTTCTTGCGGATAGCCGCTTCGACCTGGTCCTCGGTGACGCCCTTGCCCGTGCCGTGCAGGTCGACATAGATCGACAGCGGCTGAGCGACGCCGATAGCGTAGGACAGCTGGATCGTGCAGCGATCGGAAAGGCCGGCAGCAACGACGTTCTTTGCGAGGTAGCGGGCAGCATAGGCTGCGGAACGGTCGACCTTGGTCGTGTCCTTGCCGGAGAAAGCGCCGCCGCCATGCGGAGCAGCACCGCCGTAGGTATCGACGATGATCTTGCGGCCGGTCAGGCCGGCATCGCCGTCCGGGCCGCCGATGACGAACTTGCCGGTGGGGTTGATGTACCACTTGCAATCGGAGGCGATCTTCAGGTCGCCGAGCGCTTCGATGATGTAGGGCTCGACAACGGCGCGAACCTTGTTCGAATCCCAGCTATCGTCGAGATGCTGGGTGGACAGCACGATCGAGGTCACTTCGGACGGCTTGCCGTCGACGTAGCGGACCGTTACCTGGCTCTTGGCGTCAGGGCCAAGCTTGGCAACTTCGCCTTCGCCCTTCTTGCGGGCGGTAGCAAGCAGCTGCAGGATCCTGTGCGAATAGTAGATCGGCGCCGGCATGAGATCAGGCGTTTCCTTGCAGGCGTAGCCGAACATGATGCCCTGGTCGCCGGCACCTTCGTCGCCCTGCTGGTCGGCAGCATTGTCGACGCCCTGGGCGATATCGGCAGACTGCGAATGCAGGAGCACGTCGATGCGCGCCGTCTTCCAGTGGAAGCCGTCCTGCTCGTAGCCGATATCCTTGATGGCGCGACGGGCAGCAGCCTTGAACTTCGAAGGATTGATGACGTCGTTGCCGTCCTTGTCCTTCTTCATCAGGCTCGGCGGAAGACGAACTTCACCGGCGATGACGACGCGATTGGTGGTGGCAAGGGTCTCGCAGGCAATGCGCACGCCCCAAGGGTTCACGCCGGTCTTTGCGGCCTCGCGGTAGACCAGATCGACGATTTCATCAGAAATGCGGTCACAAACTTTATCCGGGTGACCTTCGGCTACAGACTCACTCGTGAACAGATAATTCGCGCGCATGTGGGATTCCCCTCAAAGAACAAATCTCCGCTCTTGATATTCGTCTCCGCCTCGAAAAACAAGACGAACAAGGACATAAATATATCTTTATATCCCGGCCGAAGTGATAAAATTTTGCCGTAAATGCAGAAAAGGCGGCCAAAATGACCGCCTCCTGACTTCTTCGGTTTGTATCGTCCGCGAAGGACTATTCGGCGTCCGCCTCGGCGGCAAGTGCCTTGACCAGTTCGACCACCTTGCGCCGAACCTTGCCGTCGGAGATCTTCACGAAGGCTCGATTGAGCTGCAGCCCCTCGGAAGAGGACAGGAAATCGACGACATAGTTAGAGCTGGATGCTTCGGCCATGCCCCCCGCAGTGGCCGTATGCTCACCCGGAGCGTCTTCGAAGAAGAAGGAGACCGGGACATTGAGAATGCTGGAGATATTCTGGAGGCGGCTGGCGCCAACGCGATTGGTGCCTTTCTCATACTTCTGGATCTGCTGAAAGGTGATTCCAAGGCTTTCGCCGAGTTTCTCCTGGCTCATGCCAAGCATCGTGCGGCGGAGGCGTATGCGGCTACCGACATGAATGTCGATGGGGTTCGGCTTCTTTTTGTTTTCAATCATCATTTTACCCTAACATAGGTTGAATTCAGGACCTGCCACCCGGTACCCTTCTCCACCCCTATAACGCCACGTTGCAGCCGACGCCCCCAAGGCCTCCAGTCTACGTTCAAAAGGCGGATAGCCAGCACTATGCAATTTTAGGGTTTTTTGGTCAATTCACCCTTGGAATAAAACCCATGCGTGAAATGGCGGCAGCCATGCCGACCAGACCGACAATCAACCAAAAGTATGTTTTCCGGGCTTTATCATCGACGCGCGACACAGTTGCGCCACTTAAAGTCGTGTCGATAAATCCCTCCTGATTATAGCCGATTCCGGAGAGCACCCGGCCATGCGGATCGACGAAGGCGGAGATGCCCGTATTGGCACTGCGAATCAGAGGAAGCCCCTGCTCCACCGCCCTCACCCTTGCCTGCAGGAAGTGCTGATATGGGCCTGGCGTATCCCCGAACCAGCCGTCGTTCGTCACGTTCAGGATCGCGTTGGCCTGGTGGATTTCCGATGTCATCTCGTTCGGGAAGATGATCTCGTAGCAGATCAGCGGATAGAGCTTGATGCCGTCAGGCATGGCCAACAGCTGCCGCTTGGTGGCCGCGGAAAACCCTCCCGGCAATTCCACGACATTCTCGATTCCAAGGTAGCTCAGGATATGTTCGAAGGGCACATATTCGCCGAAGGGGACGAGATGGGTCTTATCCGAGGCGTCGATGATCTGGCCGCGGCCATCGATGACATAGATCGAATTATAGTAGCGTGGCGCGGTGCCTGGGCCCATGTCCTCGACACGAACGGCGCCTGTGATCAGGACCTGATCGTCCTCCAGCTGATCGGCGATGCGAGCGAGCGCATCCCTGTTGTCTGTGAGGATGAACGGGACCGCCGTCTCGGGCCAGACGATGATATCGGGGCGCTTGCCGCCGTTTGTCGGCGGCTGCACGGAGAGTGCCAGATGCTTGTCGAAGATGGCGGTGCGATCGGCATCCGTGTCCATCTTCGCCTCCTGATCGATGGACGGCTGGACGATGCGCACGACCGGCGCCGCCTTGCCGCTGGCCGGCGGCGTATCCGGCAGGTTCAGCGCATAATAGCCATAGCCGAGATGAGCGGCGGCGAGCAAAAGTGCAAGCCCGATCCCAGGCACCCGCCCCTGGCGCGTGCCGAGCAAGGCCGGCGCGGCGAAGACGAAGACGGCAAGCACAGTCACCCCAAGCATGCCGATCACATGCGCCGACTGCATCATCAGCGGAATGGGCATGGCGCCATAGCCGATGGCATTCCAGGGAAATCCAGTGAAAAGAAAGCTGCGTAGCCATTCGAGGATGCCGAAGCCGAATGCGAGCGCCGCGATGCGCCCCATGCCGTCGGACCACAGGATGCGGGCAAGCGTGGTCGCCACGCCATAGAAGATCGCCAGGAAGGCCGGCAGGCCGAGGATTGCCAGCGGCAAGGCCCAGGCGAACTCTTCGGCATCGATCAGCAGCGCGTGGCCGAGCCACCACAGACCGGCGACGAAATAGCCGAAACCGAACAGCCAGCCCGTGAAGAAGGCCGGCCATAGCCGGCCGAAAAGTCCGCTATCGGGACTGGCCGCGACGCCGTCGAGCAGCCAGACGAGCAGCGTGAAAGAGATGAACATCGCTGCAAAAAAGCCGAAGGGCGGCAGCGCCAGCACGCCGACGGCACCGGCCAAAATCGCAAGCAACGCACGTTTTAAACCCCAGACGAGGATCACCCTGCCCGAAAGCCATTCCATGCGCCAGCTCCGTCCAACTGCGAATCAACTGGCGGCAGTCTTTCAAAGAATTGCCGATTTGTCCCGCCGAAGCGGAACTTATTGGCCGGCGGCGTTGCGCTCGATCGGAGTTTCCTCAGCAATTGCGTCCGGTGACGACAGGCCGCGCTCGGGCACACCGCCCTCGCCTTCCGCCTTCGCCGGCCGTCGGCGAGCAGCATGTCGCTTGCGGGTGATGCGCACCCGCTTGATGCGGCGCGGATCGGCATCGAGAATATGAAACTCGAAGCCTGGAAGCGCCTGCACCACCTCGCCACGCACCGGAATGCGGCCAAGCGCCGAGAAGATCAGGCCGCCGAGCGTGTCCACCTCGTCCACCTGTTCGCTGATGTCGAAATCCGGGCCGATCGCCGCGGCGATCTCCTCCAGCTCGACACGGGCATCGGCAACGAAGATGTCTTCTGAAACGCGCTTGAACATCACTTCGTCGTCATCGTGCTCGTCGTCGATGTCGCCGACGACCATTTCGACGATATCCTCATGCGAGGCCAGACCGTCCGTGCCGCCATACTCGTCGATAACAAGCGCCATCTGAGTGCGGTTGACCTGCATGCGGCGCAAGAGGTCGGAGGCAAGCATGGAGGGCGGGACGAACAGGATCTTGCGGATGATGCCGGCCTCGGCTAGCGTCTTCTGCAGATCGACACGCGAAAGATCGAAATTCGGCTTGGCCGCGCGCGGCGCCTTTTCGGTGGCGGCACCGGTCGCCGTAGCGGCGGCCGTCCTGGCGCTGCCGGCGCGTCGCTTGTTGCGGGCCTGCTTGGCGACATAGGACAGGAGGTCGCGGATATGCACCATGCCGCGCGGGTCATCCAGCGTGTCGGCATAGACGGGCATGCGCGAGCGGCCGCTTTCCTCGAAGAGGATCATCAGCTCGCCGATGGTGATGTTCTGGTCCACGGCCTCGATGTCGGCGCGCGGCACCATGACATCCTCGACGCGCACTTCGCGGAAACGCAGGATGTTGTGCAGCATCGCCCGCTCATCCGGAGAGAAGGCATCGTCACCGGCGGCGTTGGTCATCAGCGCGTCGGCGAGATCCTCGCGCAACCGCGCGGCTCCCTGCGCCGGGCGGAGAATGCGCGCTGCACGCGCCCAGAATGAAGATTGAGATCGCTTGCCGGTGCTACTACTGCCCGCCTCGTCGGAGGAGGCCGTATCGGCTCCATCTTTGGCCTCGGGGGCCGGTCTTGTCGTAAAGTCGCTCATTGTTCCTGGTCAGACAGGGTTCAAATCAAATGGGGTCTTGTCCCGCATAGGGATCAGATAGGCCAAGCTTCGCCAAAATGCGAGTCTCCAGCCCCTCCATTCTTTCAGCTTCGCTATTATTCATATGATCGTAGCCGAAGAGATGCAAGAAACCATGCACCATCAAATGGGTCAGATGGTCGTCAAAACTCTTTTCGAGATCGATTGCCTCGCGCTCCACCGTCTCCCTGGCGATGATGATATCACCGAGCATGGGGCCGGGCTTGCCGCCGGGCACCAGCGGAAAGGCGGGGAAGGAGAGCACATTCGTCGCCTTGTCCTGCGAACGCCATTCCGCATTGATCTCACGGATCGAGGCGTCGTCGGTGAACACCAACGACAATTCCGGCGCCATTTTCGGAAAAGGCTGTTTCTCGTGTTTCTTGAGATAGGCTGCAGCCTCGCCCAGCACACGCTCGGCGAGCGACTGCAATTGCTCTTCGGAGGGCCAATCGCCCTCCTCCACGCTGATCTGTATGTCGAGTTCGGTCATAGGTTTCCGCACCGCAGATCAGATCTGCGGATCGCTTTCCTCTGCCTGGGCGGCATAGGTGGAATCGTATGCCCGGACGATGCGCGCCACCAGCGGATGACGGACGACATCGGTATCCTTGAAGCGGACGATGGTGATGCCCTCGACGCCGTTCAGCAGCTGAAGTGCCTCGACCAGCCCCGATTTGACGCCGCGCGGCAAGTCGATCTGGCTCGGATCACCGGTTACGATCATCCGCGAGTTCTCGCCGAGACGGGTCAGGAACATCTTCATCTGCATGGATGTGGTGTTCTGCGCTTCGTCGAGGATGACAGCTGCGTTGGCTAGCGTGCGGCCACGCATGAAGGCGAGCGGCGCGATCTCGATGACGCCTGCGGTGATGGCGCGTTCGACCTTGTCGCCCGGCATCATGTCGTAGAGCGCGTCGTAGAGCGGACGCAGATAGGGATCGACCTTTTCCTTCATGTCGCCGGGCAGGAAGCCGAGACGCTCGCCGGCTTCGACGGCAGGGCGCGACAGGATGATCTTTTCCACGGCACCGCGTTCCAGAAGCTGGGCCGCATGCGCGACGGCAAGATAGGTCTTGCCGGTGCCGGCCGGACCGACGCCTAAGACCAATTCGGAGCGCTCCAGCGCCCGCATATAGGCATCCTGCGTCGGCGTGCGCGCAATGATCGTCTTCTTGCGCGTCGAAATCTGCGCCATCGTCAACTTGGCTTTTCTCTCCATGGTCGGCAGCGTCAACTGGTCATCGGCGGCAACCGCCATGCGGATCGCGCCTTCAACGTCGGAACGCTCTACATTGCCGCCTTTTTGCAGCTTGTCATAGAGGTAATCGAGCGTCCGTCGCGCCTGATTGGTGGCCGGCACATCGCCTGTTATGACGACCGAATTGCCGCGAGCTCTGGCATCGATGCCGAGACGCTCCTCGAGCAGCTTCAAGTTCTGATCGAACTGACCGAACAGTTCGCTGGCGAACCGATTATTTTCGAACGTCAAGATGAAGTGATTGGCGTCGCTCGCGGTGCGGGGCTGGCGCGATGAAGAAGAAACCAATTCCTGTCCGTTCAAGCGGTGTGGCTCCTTGTGCCGGTCCGGAACCTAGAGCAAATCAGCAAACAGGCTGTTGGTGCTGGTTCCGGTGATTCGTACGTTGATAATGTCACCGATTTGCGATGCTTTTGCATCAACATTCACAGATTGCAGCCAGGGAGAGCGTCCAATCAACTGGCCAGGCATGCGGCCCGGCTTTTCCAGAAGGATATCCACTGTTTTGCCCACACAGGCCTCGGCGAACGCATGCTGCTGCTTCAGCAATAGCGCCTGCAACCGTTCCAACCGCTCGGTCTTGACCTCTTCGGGCACCTGATCCTTCAAGTCAGCGCCGGGCGTACCCGGCCGCGTGGAATATTTGAACGAGAAGGCCTGTGCATAATTCACCTCCTCGATCAGCTTCAATGTATCCTCAAAATCCTGATCTGTCTCCCCCGGGAAGCCGACAATGAAATCGCCGGAAAGGGCGATATCCGGCCGTGCAGCGCGGATTTTCTCGATGAGAGCGAGGTATTCGGCCGCCGTATGCCGGCGGTTCATCGCCTTCAGAATACGGTCCGAACCGGCCTGAACCGGCAGGTGCAGATAGGGCATCAGCGTGCGCAGGTCACGGTGCGCGCCGATCAGGCGGTCATCCATGTCGCGCGGGTGACTGGTGGTGTAACGCAGGCGGGCAAGACCCGGGATTTCGGCCAGGCGATAGAGGAGGTCGCCGAGGCTCCAGGCTTCACCTGTGGGACCGGCGCCGTGCCAGGCGTTGACATTCTGGCCGAGCAGCGTGATTTCGCGCACGCCGCCATCCACAAGTTTTTCAGCCTCTTCGACGATCTGGGCGACCGGACGCGAGACTTCGGAGCCGCGCGTATAGGGCACCACGCAGAAAGTGCAGAACTTGTCGCACCCTTCCTGCACCGTCAGGAAGGCAGTGACGCCGCGGGCGCGGATCTTCGTTTTCTCGGCAATCGGCAGGTGCTCGAACTTGTCCTCGATCGCATATTCGGTATCGACGACGCGCTGGCCCTCCTTGGCGCGGCGAAGCGCGTCCGGCAGGCGATGATAGGTCTGCGGGCCGATGACGACATCGACGGCGGGCGCACGGCGAAGAATCTCCTCGCCTTCGGCCTGGGCGACGCAGCCGGTGACGCCGATCATCATCTCGCGGCCGTCGGCAGCCTTGCGCTTCTTCATCTCGCGCAGGCGACCGAGTGCGGAATAGACCTTTTCGGCCGCCTTTTCGCGGATGTGACAGGTATTCAAAAGGACGAGGTCGGCCTCTTCCATGTCCTCGGTCGGCTCATAGCCGTCGCGGGAGAGCGCATCGCTCATCCGCGTGGAATCATAGACGTTCATCTGGCAGCCGTAGGTCTTGATAAAGACCTTGCGGCTGTTGGAGCCGTCGCGGGGGCCGAGCTGCAAATCGTCGGTCGCCGGGGCGTCGAGGGTCAGGCTGTCCTTGGTCATGCGCCGCTATGTAGTGGCTTTTGCCCTCGGAGAAAATGAAAAAGTTGGAATCACCTGGAAATCAAGCGATCTCGCGGCCAAGCAGACGGCTGGCGAGCAAATTGCGAATACGCCGCGCGATGGTGGCGCTGACTTCCTTGCGGTTGGTGCCGACACGATAATCGACCGCCTCGCCGAAGCAAACGTCGACATCGATGGCACCGCACTGGAAGATGCCCTTCAGATGCGGCACGAGTTCGATATCGCCCGGCCACGCCGTCAGCGGGCGATAATAGCGCCCCATGGGTGTGCCATGAACGCGGGTATAGGCGACCGCGACCGGCTGGACATGTACGACCGCATCCGGCGCCTTCGGCAGGGCAGCCGCCGCGGCACCAAACAGCGAGGACTTGACTTCGAGCAGGCGATTGCCGTCCGAGGTGGTCCCCTCCGGAAACAGCACCATGATTTCTCCATCGGCCATGCGATCGGCGATCTCGTTCACCTGCTCGCCCGTCTTGCGCTTCTGCTCGCGCTCGACGAACACGCTCTTCTGCCACTGCGCGAAAAGGCCGAAGATCGGCCAGTCGCGCACCTCGGACTTGGCGATGAAAGAGACGTCGGCCACTGCCGAAAGGACGAGAATGTCGAGCCAGGACGAATGGTTGGAAGCCAGCATCAACGGCCGGCTGGTCTCCATATCGCCGACCACATGGATACGGACACCAAGACAATAGCAAACGATGCGATGCCAGTAGCGGGGCAGATAGCGCCGGAGCTTCCAGTCGAAGCGCAGGCAGAGGATCTGCAGTGGCAGCATCACGGCGCTGACGATGCAGATGACCGCGACAGCACAGCCGATGCGCAGCCTTGTCATCAAATCATTTGCTCCTGCATGAAAGCCTTCACGTCAAGCTTCGTCCTTCTTCAGCGGGATACCGTAAAGCTCCAGCCGGTGGTCGACGAGTTTGAAGCCGTGTTCGCGGGCAATACGCTCCTGCAAAGCCTCGATCTCCGGCGAATGAAATTCGATCACCTCACCGCTTTTCAGGTCGATCAGATGGTCGTGATGCTCTTCCGGCACGGTTTCGTAGCGGGAGCGTCCATCGCGGAAATCATGGCGGGCAAGAAGGCCGGCATCCTCGAACAGTTTTACGGTGCGATACACCGTGGAGATCGAAATCTTCGCATCCACCTGCACGGAGCGCCGATAGAGCTCTTCGACATCCGGATGGTCCTCGGAACTTTCGATAATGCGCGCAATGATCCGGCGCTGCTCGGTCATGCGCATGCCGCGCTCGGCGCAAAGCTCCTCAAGGGATTTTACGGCGTCATCCATCAATTGCTGTCTTCGGTCTATTGGACTGTGACAACGGACTAGCGAAGAACGCGCCGCATGACAAGCGCCGTCGATTTCTGGCCGTTGCCGCTGACATAATAGGCCTTGCGCTCGCCGACCGTCTCGAAACCAAGCTTGCGGTAGAGACCGAGCGCCGGCCGATTGCCGCCATCGACCTCCAGGAACATGGTTTCGCCGCCGCGATCGCGGGTCTCGCGCAGGGCTGCCTGCATCAGCCGCCAGCCGAGACCCGAGCGTCCGAGTTTGGCATTGACTGCAATCGTCAGAATTTCACCTTCGCCTGCCACATGCCGTGCCAGCACGAAGCCAGGAAGCGCCTTCTTCAGGATGGCATTGGTCTGGCGGGCGACGAAGCCGAAGGTGGTCTCCTGCGAGAGGAGATCCTGAAATTCGGTCTCATCCCAGACCCGCGGAAAGCGTTCGCCATGCAGGAGCGCCACTTCGGCGCAATCCTTCAAGTCCATCGGGATGATTTCATATTCGGCTTTGAGGGTCAGATAGGATTCGAGCATTTCTACTGCCTGGCAACTGCGTATCCGGCCTGCGGTCTGGCATCGGGTCCGCGAAGATAAAGCGGCTTCGGCTTTTCGCCGGCAGGTTTGCCAGCGCCCAGCCGGGCGACGACGGCAATCGGAAATGCGTCTGGCCGCTCCGCCGGCGGCGCGTCGCTCAACCGGGCGACCGCCGTTCCGGTGACGACGCCGTCGAAGGCAGCGGCAATTGCCCGCGCTTCGTCGATCGTCACGGCCCGAGCCTCGTCCAGCGGGTTGCCATCGGCATCGAAGCTCTGGAGATAAATCTCCTCGCGCTTGGCATCGATGGCAGCCAGAACCGACTTGCCCGGATTCTGTGTTCTGGCAGTCGCCGCCATGACCTCGAGGGTCGTGACGCCAACCGCAGGAACGTTGAGGGAGAGCGCAAAACCGCGCGCGGCTGCAACGCCGATGCGGATGCCGGTGAAGGAACCAGGGCCGACGGTCACGACGACACGTTCGACGGCCGAAAGCGCCGTACCGGCTTTCGCCAGCGCTTCGTCGACAACGTGCATCAGATGCTCGGCATGCCCCCGTCCGATCGTTTCCGTGACCTCCCCCATCACAGAATCACTGCCGCTATCATACACAGCGGCAGCGCAATCCACACCTGCCGTGTCGAGCGCCAGTACGATCATGTCAACAATTCCGAAAAGCCGCACATGTAACGCGGATGACTTTATCTTCGAACGGCCCAGAGCTCCAGCGGCTGTATCGGCATGATCCCATCCAAAACCGCTGAGCGCCCTTTGGGATCGTGCTCAGACGGCTTCGACTTCCTGCACTTCCGGAACGAAGTGGCGCAGGAGGTTCTGCACGCCGTGCTTCAGGGTCGCCGTCGAAGACGGGCAGCCGGAGCAGGAACCCTTCATATTGAGGTAGACCTTGCCGTGACGGAAGCCGCGGAAGGTGATGTCGCCGCCATCCTGGGCAACGGCCGGACGGACGCGGGTATCGAGCAGCTCCTTGATGGTCAGCACGATGGCCTCATCGCCTTCATCGAAGAACTCGCCGCCGGCATCCTGCACTTCGGAGAGAACCGAGGTCGAGCCCATCACGGGCTTGCCGGACATGAAGTGCTCCATGATCGAGCCGAGAATGGCGGGCTTCAGGTGCTGCCATTCCTGATTTTCCTTGGAGACGGAGATGAAGTCATAGCCGAAATAGACACCGGTCACGCCTGGGATCTCGAAGAGGCGGGCAGCAAGCGGCGAAGCCTCGGCGTCCTCAGCGCTGCGGAACTCGGCCGTGCCGTTTTCCATCACCACCTTACCCGGCAGGAACTTCAGGGTCGCGGGGTTCGGCGTCGCTTCGGTCTGAATGAACATATTGATCTCCATGCGGCGGGCACAAACCCGGTCCCAACTTTAGAATATTTCAAAAGAAAATAGGCCTTCTGCCCATTCAATTCAAGAGAGTGTTTCTCAAGAAATGGTCGCCCCGCATCAGCTGAGCGCGTCGATTTCCTCGTTCGTCAGCGTGTCCGGCAGCACCGTCACCGGAATCGGAAAGGCGGCCGCGCGACCGGCGATCGACGAGACCAGCGGGCCTGGGCCTTCCTTGGCGGAACCTGCGGCCAGAACGAGCAGCGCGATATCGCGGTCCTCTTCGATGACGGCATTGATCTGCTCGGCTGGCGATCCCTCGCGAATGACGATTTCCGCATCGATGCCGACATTCTCACGGACGGCCTGAGCCGCCTTGGCGGTCGCCGCCTCGGCTTCTTCGCGAGCTTCCGCCCGCATGATCTCCTCGACCCCGAGCCATTGCTGAAAGTCGCCCTCGGGGATCACGTAGAGCAATACGAGACCGCCATTGGAATTCTTGGCACGCCGGCCGGCATAGTGGACGGCGCGCTGACATTCTGGTGTTCCGTCGATGACCGCCATGAACTTGCGGCGATGACCTTCGAGCCGTGAGAGACGTTTTGATACCATACGACGACTCTGACACCCGAAGCGGGCGTTTTGCAAGCCCCCGTTTTCAAGCGGGAGCCCCCCATTACGACATCATCAATAGAGAAAGCCGATAATGTCGCGAACCTGCTTCATGGTCACGTCGGCACGAGCGCGGGCGCGGGCGCCGCCATCGCGCAGCACGGCATCGATATGGCCGGGGTCAGCCATCAGGCGGCGCATTTCCATCGTGATCGGCGAAAGCACATGCACGGCGAGATCGACGAGCGCCGGCTTGAAGACCGAGAACTGCTGGCCACCGAATTCGGAGAGAACCTCTGCCTTCGACTGGTCGGCGAGCGCTGCGTAGATGCCGACCAGATTGTCGGCTTCCGGGCGGCCGGCGAGACCGGCGATTTCGCTCGGCAAGCCATCCGGATCGGTCTTGGCCTTGCGGATCTTCTTCGAGATATTTTCTTCGTCATCGAGCAGGTTGATGCGTGACAGGTCCGACGCATCGGATTTCGACATCTTCTTGGTGCCGTCGCGCAGCGACATGACGCGCGGCGCCGGGCCATCGATCAGCGGCTCGACCATCGGGAAATAGGCATGTACCGGCTCATCGCCGACGGTGATGTCGATGCCGTAGCCCGTGCGGCGAATATGCTCCATGTAGTCCAGATTGAACTTCATGGCGATGTCGCGGGTCAGCTCCAGATGCTGCTTCTGGTCGTCTCCAACAGGAACATGCGTGGCGCGATAGAGCAGAATGTCGGCGGCCATCAGGCTCGGATAGGCGTAAAGGCCGAGGGAAGCCTGCTCGCGGTCCTTGCCTGCCTTGTCCTTGAACTGCGTCATGCGGTTCATCCAGCCGATGCGGGCGACACAGTTGAAGATCCAGGCAAGTTCGGCGTGCCCCGGCACGGCCGACTGATTGAAGACGATATGCTTTTCCGGGTCGATGCCGGCGGCAAGGAAGGCCGCGGTGATCGAGCGCGTCTGGTTCGGCATGTCGTCATGCACGAGCTGAGCCGTCAGCGCATGCATGTCGACGACGCAATAGATGCAGTCGTTGTTGGCCTGCAGGGCCACGAACTTGCGGATCGCGCCGAGATAATTGCCGAGATGGAGATTGCCTGTGGGCTGAACGCCGGAGAATACGAGCGGCTTGAATTCGGTCATGTCGTCCTCAAAAGGCTTGTGGAGGGCCTGGGCGAGTCCACACTCGACCCCTGGTTTCGAGCGGCTTATGCACGCGGTATCGACGGGGATCAAGAGGCTATGTGCCACAGTCTCAGGAAGAATGCTGGATCAGATCCCAGGTATTGCCGTAGGGATCGGCAAAGACCGCCACCGTGCCATAAACTTCATGGCGTGGCTCTTCCATGAACCGTACGCCCTTTTCCTTCATCGCGGCATGATCGCGGGCGAAATCATCCGTCTTCAGGAAAAAGCCGACGCGGCCGCCGGTCTGATTGCCGATCGCGGCGCGCTGTCTTTCGTCCGCAGCCTGGGCCAGCAGGAGTGCGGCGCCCTCCCTACCCTTCGGCTTGACGACGATCCAACGCTTGCCCTCCGGCTGGACTTCGTCCTGCAGGCAATCGAAGCCGAGGGCATCGCAATAGAAGGCTTTTGCGCGATCGTAATCATCGACGACAAGGGCAACGAGGAAGAGGGATTGGGGCATGAGAGAGCTCCGCTTCTGGCTATATCGTCCCCTCGCCCCGCTTGGGGGGAGAGGGCTAGGGTGAGGGGCCATGCGTAAATGTTCTGCTTCGACAAACTATCTTGGCCAGTCATTAAAATGGTGCCGCCTGCATACTTTAATTCTGCGGAGACATCAGTGAAGCCCCCTCATCCGACTTGTCGCAATCTCACTCCGCTCGATCGCGCCAAGCCACCTTCTCCCCGCAATGCGGGGCGAAGGAGCTTGACTGCCCCTATTCCCCATTCACCGCTTTCGCATCCGGTGCCGCCGCAGCCGGACGCTTGCGGTTGATGTTCCGGCGGATCATGCCCAGATCGGCGCCACCGATGAGGAAGGCGACCGCGAAATAGACCAGCATGGAAATGGCGATCAGCAGGCCGAGCGTGCTCACCTTGCTCAAAAGCGATGTGCCGGACGCCAGATATGCTCCCCAACGGTGCTGCAGATAGACGATGACCCCGGTCATGACGCCAGCCGAAACGAGCAGCAGGACGGTGCGGCGGGCGAGCGCCCATTCCCAGGTAAGGTGGCCGCGGCGCAGCAGCGTCGTGAAGAGCAGCACCGTGCTGATCCAGCCGGCCGTCGCTTCGGCAACCGCGATGCCGGGTGCACCCATAAAGGGGAAAAGGCTGAGCGCGATCGCGCAATTGACGGCAACGGCAACGCCGGAGAACCGCATCGGGGTCTTGGTGTCCTCGCGGGCGTAGAAACCCGGCTGCAGGGCCTTGATCAGCACGAAGGCCGGCAGGCCCAGACCATAAATCGCCAGGATCGAGCCGACGATGACGGTGTTTTCCTGATGGAAGGCGCGGCGTTCGTAGAGCACGCGAATGATATCGTCCGACAGAACCCAGAGCGCCATGGCGGCCGGTAATGTCAGGAACAGCACGAATTCGATCGAGCGGTTCTGCAGATTGCCAGCCTCCTTGAGGTGGCCTGATTTCAAGGCACGCGCCAGCTCCGGCAGCAATACGACGCCGACGGCCACGCCGACGACGCCGAGCGGCAGCTGATAGATGCGGTCGGCATATTGCAGGGCGGCGATCGCGCCTTCGCGGCTGGAGGCGATCGCCTGGCCGATCATCTGGTTGATCTGGGTGATGCCGCCGGTGACTGCGGCCGGAATGGCGAGGATCAAGAGCCGCTTGACGTTCGGCGTGAAGCGCGGCCAGCGGAAGCCGATACTGATGCCGGCAAAACGCACGCCGATGTAGACGACGAGCAATTGCAGGATGCCGGCGACAAGCACGCCCCAGGAGAGATACCAGGCTGTCTGCAGCGGCAGAGCGCCGAAATAGAGCGAATAGAACAGCGCGCCGATCATCACGACGTTGAGGAAGACGGGTGCCACCGCTGCCGCGAAGAAATGATGCAGCGAGTTCAGCATGCCGCTCATCATCGCCGTCAGCGACATGCACATCAGATAGGGGAACATCACGGCGGCCATGCGCACCGTGATCGAGAATTTGTCCGGATCGTCGGCGAAGCCCGGCGCGATGATCCAGCGCACGATCAGCGGCATGCCCAGTTCCATGACGACGGTGATCAAGAACAGGACCGAGAAGAGAACACCGAACACTTCCTCGGAGAAGCGTTTCGCGCCCTCGATACCGTTCGCCTCGATCTCCTTGGCAAAGAGCGGCACGAAGGCGGCATTGAAAGCGCCCTCGGCAAACAGGCGGCGGAAGAGATTCGGAAAGCGGAACGCGGCGTAGAACACGTCGGCCATCGGGCCGGTGCCGAGGGCTGCGGCCATCAGCGTCTCGCGGGCAAAGCCGAAGATACGGCTACCAAGCGTCGCGCCACCGACCGTGATGAATTTCTTGACTAGGCTCATACGGCTGAACCGGCTTTCTTTTCGGTATCTGGATTTTCGACGGCCGTGCCGCGCGTGGCGGCTGGCGCGATAATGCCGGAGGGCATGCGCTCGCGCATCTCATCCTCCTCACCCGCCATGACAGCTTTCAGGCGTGCGGTAATGTTGGCTCGCTTGTTTTCATTGGAGATCTTCTGCCCGACCAGATCGGTGACGTAGAAGGTGTCGATGACCTTCTCGCCGAAAGTGGTGATGCGGGCCGACTGGATATCGAGCGACAGATCCGAGAGGACAGCCGTTATCTCCGACAGCAGGCCGGTGCGGTCGAGGCATTCCACCTCAATGACCGTGAACTTGTTGGACAGGCTGTTGGAGATGATCACCGACGGCGGGATGACAAAGGCCTTGTTCTTGCGGCGGTTCTTCGTGCGCGTCGCAATGACTTCCGGCAGCCGCTTGCGGCCGGCAAGCACATCTTCAATCATCTTGCCGATGGTGCCGGCACGGCGCAGCTCGTCGGCATCGTCGGGAAATTCACGGCTGACGTGGATGGTGTCGAGGGCGCGGCCGTCGGCTGTCGTGAAGATCTGCGCATCGGCGATATTGGCGCCGGCCGCAGCACATGCGCCGGCAATCACGGTCAAGAGACGCGGATGGTCGGGCGAGAGCACGGTGATCTCGGTGATGGCATGGAAGCTGTCTGTGCGCACCATGGTGGCGAGCACTTTGCCTGCCTTGTCCGACTGGCGCATGAACTGCGTGTGGCGGATCTGATCCTCCAGCGGCACGGACAGAAGATAGGGCTGGTAGTGCAGCTTGACGTAGGCCTTGCGCTCCTTTGCGCTCCAGTCTGCAAGCGCATGCTCAAGGGCTTCGGCCGCGGCTTCCGCCCGCTCCTTGCGCGACACTTCGGAGAAGCCGCCGGCCAGCAGCAGCTCCGTCTCATAATAGAGCGTGCGCAGCAGCTGACCCTTCCAGCCGTTCCAGACGCCCGGGCCGACGGCACGGATGTCGCAGACAGTCAGGATCAGCAGCATTTTCAACCGGTCGAGCGACTGAACCCGGTCGGCGAAATCGATGATCGTCTTGCGATCGGTCAGGTCACGCGTCTGCGCGACCATCGACATGGTCAGATGCTCGGCGATCAGCCAGACCACAAGCTCGGTCTGTTTCGGCGACAGGCCGAAGCGCGGGCAGAGCTTGCGCGCCACCTTGGCGCCCGCTTCCGAGTGATCCTCCTCGCGGCCTTTGGCGATATCATGCAGGAGCACGGCGACATAGAGCGCGTCGCGGTCCTCGATCCCAGGCATCAGCTTGTTGGTCAGCGGATGGATATCTTCCGCCTTGCCCTTGTCGATCTCCGACAGCACCTCGACGGCGCGGATCAGATGCTCGTCCACCGTATAGTGATGATACATGTTGAACTGCATCATCGAGACGATCTTGCCGAATTCGGGAATGAAACGGCCAAGCACCCCGGCCTCGTTCATGCGGCGCAGGATCAGCGCCGGATCGCGTTTGGAGGTAAGGATGGAGAGGAAGAGCCGGTTCGCCTCCTCGTTCTCGCGCAGATCGTTGTCGATCAGGTTCAGCGAGCGGGTGACGCGCTTCAAGGCATCCGGATGGAATTCCAGGCCGTTGATGTCGGCGACGAAGAACAGCCTGACGAGGCTCACCGGGTCGCGCTTGAATACATCGGGATTGGCAAGCGCGATGCGGCCGCGATCCTCGACGAACTCCACGGTGCCGGGGATCTTGCGCGAGCGATTGGCGAAGCGGCTGATGACGCCGGTCAGCCCCGGCGTCGCCTTGGCCTGCTGGTCCTCGAGCGCTGCGCAGAGAATGCGGGTGAGATCGCCGACATCCTTGGCGACAAGGAAGTAGTGCTTCATGAAGCGCTCGACGGCGGAAAGGCCGGGGCGCGCGTGATAATCGAGCGCTGCCGCGATATCGCGCTGGATATCGAAAGAAAGCCGCTCTTCTGCCTTGCCGGTCAGGAAATGCATGTGGCAGCGCACGGCCCAGAGGAAATCCTCGGCCTTTTCGAAGAGGCGGTATTCCTGCTTCGAGAGCACGCCGAGCTTCACCAGTTCGACCGGATCGCGGACGTGATAGTAGTATTTCGAGATCCAGAACAGCGTGTGCAGGTCGCGCAGACCGCCCTTGCCTTCCTTGACGTTCGGCTCGACCAGATAGCGGGTATCGCCCGCCTTTCTGTGGCGCTCGTCGCGTTCGGCAAGCTTGGCGGCAATGAATTCCGGGCCGGTATTGGTGACGATTTCCTTGTCAAAGCGCGCCTGCAGCTCCCGCGTCAACGGCTCGTTACCGCAGATATAGCGGGTTTCGAGAACCGCCGTGCGCACCGTCATATCGGACTTGGCCTCGCGGATGCACTCCTCGACCGTGCGCGTGGCGTGGCCGACTTTGAAGCCCATGTCCCAGAGCATGTAGAGAATGAATTCGACCGCCTTGTGCGTTTCGCTGTCCGGTTTCGGCTGGAAGAGGAAGAGAAGGTCGATATCCGAGCCCGGCGCCAGCGTATCACGGCCATAGCCGCCGACGGCAGTGACGGAGAAGCTACCGGCCCGCTTCGGAAAAACGTGATGGACGGTGAAATCGTAGATAACCGTGATGATCTGGTCCTGCAGCCAGGAAATGCGGTGCGCGCAATCGAGCCCGCTGCCCTGGAAGGCCAGCAAACGCCGCGCCTCTTCGCGCCCTTCCTGGCTCGCCTTCTTTAAAAGGGCGAGCAGCGCTGACCGTTCCTCATTCTTGTCCAGATGGCGCTTGGCAAGTGCCTCGCATTCCGCTCTCAATGCGGGAACGTCGAGAATAGCCGGAAAATCGATGTCATGCATTTCCATGCTCTGCCGACCGGATTCCTGTTCTTTGGCGGCGGGCCACCGCCGGCGCGCCTGTCTTTTCGTCTGCATGCGCTATAGCCTTTTTGCCCGGCGATTGACACAGGCAATCTGCACCCGCAATCATCATCCGGCGTGAGCCAAACCGTCGCCCCGACGATCCTAAAGTTTCTATCGGGTCAAGGTTGACGAAGCGTGACGGCAATCGACGCAGAAATCGGCAGTTTTAGGGCGAGAGCATGATGCCGAAAGGTGTCAGCGGCTTTCGGCCGACATCATGCTCTAATTCCTTGATTCGAAAGTGGATTCAGACCTCAGGTCAAATTGACCTGAGGTCTGAATCCACTTTGGGCATCTCAAGCGTCCGCCTGAGTTCATTCAAGCTATATAGTATGTTCCGCGATTGAGCACCGATCTGCGTCACCATTTCACGCTCGCATTCCCAATAGCCGGCCTTGGCGATACTCGAACAAATGTCGGAAATGCGGCTGCACGATAAAGTGATGCTGAGAAGGCCGCGGTCGGACTCGCAATCCGGCGCCTCGCCTTCACCGCAGATCTTGCCGCGCGCGGCGATCGGGGAAAAACGCTCAGCCAGGATGCGGACTTCAGCGAGAAGATTTTCGAGATGCATGCTTGTGTCCTTGGAAGTCGCCTTCGGTCAGCCGGCCTTGGTCAGATTTTTCTTCAGCTCGTAGAGCACGTCGAGGGCGGCTCGTGGCGTCAGATCGTCGAGATCGAGCGTCTTCAGCCGCTCCTCGACCTTGGAGGGTTCGCGCCGCCCGCTCGCCTCCTCCCGGCGGACCGCCACCTGGAAGAGAGGCAGATCATCGATGAGCTGGCTTGCCGGATTCTTGCGGTCCGCATCTTCGAGCCGCGTCAGAACGTCGCGGGCGCGCGCCACCACGGAAGCCGGCAGGCCGGCGAGGCGTGCCACCTGGATACCGTAGGAGCGGTCGGCAGCCCCCGGCCCGACCTCATGCAGGAAAATGACGTCGCCATCCCACTCCTTGACGCGCATGGTGGCATTGGAAAGCCGGCCAAGCTTTTCCGACAGGACGGTCAGCTCATGGAAATGCGTGGCGAAGAGGCCGCGGCATCGGTTGGCCTCATGCAGATGTTCGACGGCCGCCCAGGCGATCGAAAGACCATCGAAGGTCGCGGTGCCGCGACCGATCTCGTCGAGGATAACGAGGGAACGTTCGGTCGCCTGATTGAGGATCGCCGCCGTCTCGACCATCTCGACCATGAAGGTCGAACGCCCCCGGGCCAGATCGTCGGAAGCACCGACGCGCGAGAACAGCCGGTCGACAATGCCGATATGTGCCGAGGCGGCGGGCACGAAAGAGCCCATCTGCGCGAGGATGGCGATCAGCGCGTTCTGACGCAGAAAGGTCGATTTACCGCCCATGTTCGGGCCGGTCAGCAACCAGATGGCGCCATCCTTGCCATCGGACTTCGGCGAGAGATCGCAATTATTGGCGACGAAGGGGCCGCCGGCCTGACGGCGCAATGCCTGCTCCACCACCGGATGACGGCCGCCTTCGATGGCGAACATGCGGCTGCCATCGACGACAGGGCGGCAATAGGCCTGCTCCTCGGCAAGCAGCGCAAGGCCGGCCGCGACATCGATGATCGACAGTGCACGGGCACCGGCCTTGATCGCCTCGGCAGCAGCCACGACGGCCGCGACCATCCGGTCGAAGGCTTCAAGCTCGATCGCCAGCGCCTTGTCGGCGGCATTGGCGATGCGGCTTTCGAGATCGGCAAGCTCGGTCGTGGTGAAGCGCATGGCATTCGCCATGGTCTGGCGATGGATGAAGCGCGCCTTGGCTTCGCTCGTATCCGTCATAGGCCCGGCATTGCCGGCCGTGACCTCGATGAAATAGCCGAGTACGTTGTTATGTTTGATCTTCAGCGACTTGATGCCGGTCTCATCGGCATATTGCAGCTGCAGGCCGGCGATGACGCGGCGCGACTGATCGCGGAGTGCCCGCACTTCGTCCAGCTCGGCATTCGCCCCTTCCCGCAGGAAGCCGCCGTCGCGCTTCAGCAAGGGCAGCTCGTCGGCAAGCGTCGCGGCTAGCATCGCTTCGAGATCGGCGGGCAAGGCAACGAGCCCGGCCAATGCAGCCTTCAGCTCTTCCGGCAGAAGTGCTGTTCCGAGCATACGGGCAACGTCGGTCGCGGCTGCCAAGCCCTGGCGGATTGCCCAAAGATCGCGCGGACCTCCGCGATCGAGCGCAAGACGCGACAGGGCGCGCGGCATATCGGGCACATGCTTCAGCGCTGCCCGCAGATCACTGGAGAGCGATGGTTCCTCCGCGAGGAATCCGATCGAATCCAAGCGCTCGTTGATGCGCTGAGGATCTGTGAGCGGCGACATTAGCCGCTCTGCGAGAAGGCGGGCGCCGCCCCCGGTCACGGTGCGATCGATGGCTTTCAGGAGCGCGCCGTTGCGATCACCGGAAAGCGTGCGCACCAGTTCCAGATTGGCGCGGGTGGCCGGATCGATGAAAAGAGTGGAGGCGCCGCTTTCGCGTTCCGGCAACCCGAGCGGCGGCCGCTCGGCAAGCTGGGTCTTTTCCACATAGGCGACGGCGGCAGCGGCGGCGGCCAGTTCGGCGCGACTGAAGGTGCCGAAACCATCGAGCGTCGATACGCCGAAATAGCGCGTGATCCGCCCCTCGGCGCTGGCGCTGTCGAACAGCACGGCCGGCTGCGGAACGGCGGTGCGGCCGAGTATGTCGAAGACCGGCTTTAGTTCCGGATCATGGAACATCGTATCCGGCAGGATCAGCTCTCTGGGATCGATGCGCAGGATATCGGCTAGCAGCCGCGAAGCTTCCGTCTCCGCCAGGCGGAAGACGCCTGTGGAGATATCGATCCACGCCAGCGCCAGCTGCGGCTCGGCGCCGCCGCGGATACGCGTCAGCGCCATCAGATAGTTGGATTCCGAAGGCGAAAGCAGCTTTTCTTCGGTAATCGTACCCGGCGTTACCAGGCGCACGACATCGCGGCGCACCACCGACTTGCCGCCACGCTTCTTCGCTTCGGCGGGATCTTCCACCTGCTCGCAGACGGCAACGCGGAAACCCAGCGAAATCAGCTTCTGCAGATAATCGTCGGCGGCATGAACCGGAACGCCGCACATCGGGATATCCTGCCCCATGTGCTGGCCGCGCTTCGTCAGCGTGATGCCGAGCGCACGCGACGCATCGATGGCATCCTCGAAGAACAGTTCGTAGAAATCGCCCATGCGATAGAACAGAAGCGAACCAGGATTGTTCGCCTTGATCTCGATATACTGCTCCATCATCGGGGTCGCCGAAGCGCGGCTTTCCTCCGAGGCAAGCTCTGCGGCCGAGAAAGCATCGATGTTGGTGGCTATACGTTCGTTCACGGAGGTGCAGTTTTTCCAAAAAAATGAGGTGTCACCCTATCCGCCCGCCGCTATAGAAGACAACAGCTATCGGGCAAGAGGGACCGGTCGCCCACAGGAGGTTTGGAGGAACAATGGCTGACAGCAAGAGCAAGTCGCGTCCGGGGACGGGGATCACGGATCAGGAAGCGCTGGACTTCCACAAGCTGGGCCGGCCCGGCAAGCTTGAGATCAATCCGACCAAGCCGATGGCGACACAACGCGATCTCTCCCTTGCCTATTCGCCCGGTGTGGCCGTTCCCGTGAAAGCGATCGCCGCCGATCCGGCCACGGCCTACGACTATACGTCGCGCGGCAACATGGTCGCCGTCATCTCGAACGGCACGGCCATTCTCGGCCTCGGCAATCTTGGGGCTCTGGCTTCGAAGCCGGTCATGGAAGGCAAATCGGTTCTCTTCAAGCGCTTCGCCGATGTCGATTCCATCGACCTTGAGATCGACACGGAGAATGTCGACGAATTCATCAATTGCGTGCGTTATCTCGGCCCTTCCTTCGGCGGCATCAATCTCGAGGATATCAAGGCGCCCGACTGTTTCATCATCGAGCAGCGGCTGCGCGAACTCATGGACATCCCCGTCTTCCATGACGATCAGCACGGCACCGCCATTATCGCCGCCGCCGGCCTGATCAACGCTCTGGAGCTGACGGGCCGCGACCTCAAGACCACCAAGCTCGTCTGCAACGGCGCCGGTGCCGCCGCGATCGCCTGCATCGAACTGATCAAGGCGATGGGCTTCAACCCGGAAAACGTCACCCTCTGCGACACCAAGGGCGTGATCTACCAGGGCCGCAGCGAAGGCATGAACCAGTGGAAGTCTGCGCATGCGGTCAAGACCGACAAGCGCACGCTGGCGGAAGCGATGAAGGGCGCCGACGTCGTCCTCGGCCTGTCGCAGAAGGATGCCTTCTCTGAAGACATGATCCGCTCGATGGCGGACAGGCCGATCATCTTCGCCATGGCCAACCCCGATCCGGAAATCACGCCGGAGGAAGTGGCGCACATTCGCGACGACGCCATCATGGCGACTGGCCGTTCCGACTATCCGAACCAGGTCAACAACGTCCTCGGCTTTCCCTATATCTTCCGCGGCGCTCTCGACGTGCGCGCCAGCACCATCAACGACGAGATGAAGATCGCCGCCGTCAATGCGCTGGCGAGCCTGGCGCGCGAAGATGTGCCTGATGACGTGGTGGCCGCCTATCAGGGCGCAAGGCCCCGCTTCGGGGCGCAATACATCATCCCCGTGCCGTTCGACCCGCGTCTGATCTCGGCAATTCCGGTGGCCGTTGCCAAGGCGGCGATCGAAAGCGGCGTCGCCCGCCGCAACATGCCTGACATGGACGCCTATGCCCGCGAACTTTCGGCCCGGCGCGATCCGATCGCCTCGACACTGTCGCAGCTCTACGAGCGCGTGCGCCGGTATCAGAAGCGCATCGTCTTTGCCGAAGCGGAAGAAGAGCAGGTCATGCGTGCCGCCCTCTCCTATGCCAACCAGGGTCTCGGCACAGCCATCCTGCTCGGCCGCGAGGACCTGATCCACTCCACCGCCGAACGTGCCGGCATCGATCTCAATCGCCCCGGCCTGGAGATCGTCAATGCTCGCATTTCCAAGCGGGTCGACACTTACATCGACTATCTCTATGCCCGGCTGCAGCGCCAGGGCTATCTGCACCGCGACGTGACGCGCCTGATCCACAACGACCGCAATCACTTCGCCGCCTGCATGGTGGCATTGGGAGACGCCGACGGCATGGTGACCGGCGTGACGCGCAACTATTCGACGGCGCTCGGAGATGTGCGTCGCTGCATCGATGCCAAACCGGGGCATCGGGTCATCGGCGTATCGATCGTGCTTGCCCGCGGCCGCACCGTCTTCGTCGCCGACACCGCGGTGCATGATATGCCGACTGCCGAGGAACTGGCGGAGATCGCGCAAGAGGCCGCCGGCTTCGCCCGGCGCATGGGTTACGAGCCACGCGTCGCGATGCTCGCCTATTCCACCTTCGGCCATCCCTCGGGCGAGCGCTCGGAGCGGGTGCGCGAAGCGGTCAATATCCTCGACAAGCGCCATGTGAACTTCGAATTCGATGGCGAAATGGCAGCCGACGTCGCGTTGAACCGCAAGATCATGGAGAGCCTTTATCCCTTCTCGCGGCTATCAGGTCCGGCCAACGTCCTCATCATGCCGGCCTTCCACTCGGCGGCGATCTCCACCAGGATGCTGCAGGAGCTCGGCGGTTCCACGGTCATCGGACCGCTGCTCGTCGGGCTCGACAAGCCGGTGCAGATCACCTCGATGGGCGCCAAGGATTCCGACATCGTCAACATGGCGGCCATCGCCGCCTATGGTGCCGGCGCATAGTTCCCGCCAGCGGGGCCGGCGGCCGAACAAAGATGATGGCTGCCCCGCGCAATAGGTGTAGAATAGGGAAATGAGTGATGCTCAACCCCTATTCGAAGCGCTGCGCCATTCGGCGCCGCGGGATATCGTCGATGCAATCGAGCGGCTGGTCCTTGAGGCACCCGACCGCAAGCTCAATCGCGTGAATGCGCTTGCCTTCGCCGCCGACCATGGCTTCGACGAAGAACAAACCATCAGCACTTTCCTGCATACGGCGCGTCTCGGCCTGTTCGAGATGTCATGGAATGTGCTGTGCCCGGGATGCGGCGGTGTTCTGGATGTCAACACGTCGCTGAAAACCGTCCAGAGCGACACTTACAGCTGTGCTTTATGCGCCGCCGGCTACGAGCCGACGCTCGACGAAATGGTCGAAGTCACCTTTACCGTCAGTCCGCGCATACGCCGTATCGGCGCCCACAATCCGCATGATCTAGCGCCTATGGAGTATTTTCGTCAGATCTACTGGAGTTCGGGCGTCGATCTTCCGGATGAGGGTTATGAGGAAAAGGTTGAGCAATTCATACTGGAAGCGCTGGAGCTGCCGGCGGGCGAAAAGGCAGTGGTATCGCTGCAATTGCCGGCCGAATTTATCATCATCTTTGAACCGGTGACCCATAGCGCCCAATTCATCGATGTAAAAGGCGAACCATCCAAGGAGCGGCAAAGCATATCGCTGGTGTTCGACCGCATGCATCGGCTGAGCGACACCATGGAGCTCAGACCCGGCCCATTGCGCATCGTCATAGAAAATCACACGGAGGTCCGCACGCTGCCCTCTGTGTGCATTGCCAACGATGCGCTTCACACCTTGCTCGGCCACCGCAGGCCATTCCTGACCGCCAAGCGTCTGCTCTCCAACCAGACTTTCCGCGACATCTATCGAACGGAAACCATCGACATCAACCAAAGGCTGAAAATCGCCAGCCTCACCTTCCTCTTCACCGATCTACGCGGCTCGACGGAGCTCTATGAGAGGGTCGGCGATCTTGCGGCCTTCGATCTCGTCAAAACGCATTTCAGCATCCTGCATGAGATCGTGGGGGCGGAGGCCGGCGCGGTCGTCAAAACCATTGGTGACGCAGTGATGGCCACTTTTCCGACGCCGGACCGGGCGGTGGCGGCGGCGATGCGGATGCGCGAGGCTATGTCGAACCTCAACAAGGAACGCGGCAACGACGATCTTCTCTTAAAGATCGGCATCCACGAGGGACCGTGCATCGCGGTCAATCTGAACGAGCGGCAGGATTATTTCGGACAAACCGTCAATATCGCTTCCCGCGTGCAACATCTGGCAACGTCGAGCGAGATATTCGCCACTAGTGCGGTGCTGGAAAATACCCGCGCCGCCGAACTGCTGACCACGCGGGGCTTGAAGCCGCAATCGCATCACGTCGCGCTGCGCGGCATCACGGACGCGATCGATATTTTTTCGATCCCTTAGTAAGGTTCAGCTCGCAAAGCGACCGGCGTCTGCGCCGTAATAGTTGACGTAGCGATCCGAGATGCTGGCGATCGGCAGGACGATCAGGACATCGGTCGTGTTGAAGGCCTTATCGACGACCGCGGTCGAGCCGACCATGGCGCCAAGACGCAAATAGCCCTTGATCAAGGGCGGCAGCGCCATCAAGGCCTTCTTCGGGTTGACGGCCTCGACCGGCATCAGGTCCATGGTGCGGGCGAGCGACGGCAGAGCGCTGACGGCCCACTCATCCTTGGCGACCACATTATGATAGAGGAAGGACAAGGCCAGCGCGTGCTGTTCCGGAAGAACGCCGGGGAAAGAGGCGCAACCGAACATCGCGCTCATGCCATGCTTCAGCGCGTAGGCCCAATTGCCCTGCCACAGCAGCTCGACCGTGCGCTTGGTGCGGTAATTCGGCAGGACGCAGGAACGGCCGAGTTCCATGAAGCGCTTGTCGGGATGGCGGGCAAGCAGTGCGTCGATGTCGAATTCCGAGGAAGAATAGAAACCGCTATTGGCCATGGCCACGTCCTGGCGGAGCAGGCGATAGGTGCCGACGATCTGGTCTTCCGGATCGCCTTCGAGCGAGCGGTCCAACACCAGAAGATGGTCGCAGACTGCATCCCAGCTATCGATATCGCGCTGCCGACGCATGGCGTCGGCCGGCAGCTGCGCGTTCATCTCTTCGACGAAAACGCGATAGCGGACAGCCTGAGCGGCATCGATTTCGCGCGCCGAGCGAGCAAGGCGCGTTTCTAGATTTCCGATGCGTCCAAGCACATCGCTGGCAACCGGCTCGACCGTTGCCTTTGAAGACTGAACCATTTCGCCCTGAGCTTCGCGATTCAAAATTTCGATGGACATGGCGACTCTCCCCCTGCGGGCTGATATAGCGCCATAAACCAAATTCGTGCGACAGGAAAGTGACACGCAGCCTGGCTAAAAGCAAGAAGCGTGCCCATTGCAAATTTTCGAATGAACGCGCCGTCCCCAACTTAGAGTGAGCAATAGCCTGCGGTTGAGGGTCTGCATGGCCTACCATCGGGCATTGATGAGCCGGCATCCGAAATATTCGTGCGAAAATGGGATCGCCTCTGCTAGGCGCGTTCGAGCGTCAGCCGCGACAGTCGCTGTACGGTGGTCATCAGGCGATCGGGATCGACGGGCTTGACGATGACAGCATCGGCACCGGCGAGCAATGCCTGACGGCGGATCGCATCGCGGCTGTCGGCAGTCAGGACGATGATCGGCAAAGCCGGCAATCCCTGCCGGCGTTCCTGCGCGCGCAGTTGCGCAAGCACGGCGGCGCCGGAGCCTCCCGGCATGTTGAAATCTGTGACGATCACGTCCGGCCGCGCTTCGGCATTCTCGGCGCGGGCACGCAGGCCATCGAAATCCTCGACCAGACGAACTCTATGGCCGGCCTTGGCGAGCATGGCGCGAACGAGCATGCCGTTGACCGGATCATCCTCGCCGAGCAGGATCTCAAGTGCGGGGTCCTCCGACTCAGGCGTAGTAATGCCGATCTCGGACACGCCCTCGATCACGGTATCGCGCTTTTCCATGCCGCGCATGCGCCCGCTCAGGACATCGATCAGCGACTGCTCGCGCAGCGGGCGGATGAGCCAGGCGTCGAAGAGATCGAGCGGATGCGTATTGCGCTCCTCGGGATTGACGAGGAAAATCTTGCGCAGTGCCGGCATGGTCAGCTCGTTGCCCTCGCGGAAATAAAGCGGCGCCATGCGGTGATCGACGATCAGATCGGTCCAGGGACCATCTTCGCTGGCAAACGACCGCGTCAGGACAGCGATATCCTCGGCGCCGATTATGCGGCAATTGCCACCCAAGGTGCGAATGGTCTGCGCGATTGCCGTGCTTGCCGCCCCCTCGGGCGCCAGCAGCAGGACGCGCGCGCCCTTGAGCACAGTATCGTGCCGGCCGTTTCCAGCCTCTTCTGCCACCAGGCCGACAGGGAATCCGATGGTGAACTCGGTGCCCTTGCCGCGTTCGCTCGCGACCTTGAGCCTGCCACCGAACTCCCGCAGGATACGTGCGGAAATGGCGAGCCCGAGCCCGGTGCCGGCGCTTCTTTCGACGACGGTGCCGGCCTGCTCGAATTCGCCGAAGACGCGCGCCTGCTCCTCTTCCGTCATGCCCGGACCGCTGTCCTGCACCGATATCGTCAAATCCTGCCCTTGCAGGCCGGCGCGAACGAGAACGCCGCCCGTCTGCGTGAACTTCACCGCATTGCCGAGGACATTGAACAGGACCTGGCGCAACCGGGCGGGATCGAATTCCATCATCTCGGGAACATCGGCCGCAACGCTCGCGGCAATTTCGATGCCCTTTTCATGGGCGCGATGGGCAAGCATTTCGACGACGCCTTCGAGCAGCGGTCGCAATGCTTCCTTGCGCGGATGCAGCTGGAAACGGCCCACTTCGATCGTGGAGAAATCAAGCAGGTCTTCGACCAGTTGCACCAGTGCGTGACCCGACTGGCGGATGCCTGTGAGGTAGTTGGCCTGCTCCAGCGTCAGCGGCGTCTGGGCAAGCAGATGGTTCATGCCGAGAATGCCCGAGAGAGGCGTGCGGATTTCATGGCTGACGGTGGCGAGCAACCGCGACTTGGCGGCGCTGTTATATTCGGCCTTCAGCCTCGCATCTTCGCGAAGACGGGCCGTCTGCCTCTCTTCCGTGACGTCGCGCGCGACGCTTTGTATGCATAGCTGCCCGCTTGACGGATCGCGAAATATGACATCGTGCCAGGCGAAGACGCGGCTGCCTTCGGGCGTGGCGATCTCGGCATCCTGATGTTTGGCGTCGGTGACGGCGCGGAAGACGAGGCCCGTCTCTTCCAGCGTCAAGCCTTCCGGATTAGACTTGCCCGTCAGCTTGCGGAAGGTTGCATTGGCATCCAGAATGCGCCGGTCTATGCTGCGGATCACCGTGATGTCGCCGAGCGCATCGTGGATGGTGGCAAGCAGGCTATTGCTTTCCTTGCGCTCCCAAAGGCGATCATGATCGCTCTCGCTGAGATCGGTGGCGGCAGCGGCAGGCTTGCCCGCGGCTTTCCATCCCTTGAGGAATCCGGCGACTGCCAGCGCGAAGGCCACGAGGCCGAGAACTCCGGCCAGCACCAGCGGGCCGCCGGCAAAGCCGATCGCAAGAAGGGCAATACCGGCAAGCAGGCCACCGCCGTTCAGCCAGTGACGTTGCAGCCACCGTGCCTGAGCTTGCGGTACGGCGTGCCGCGCAGCTTCTCGCGTCGCATCGGCCGGCTCTGCGAGGGGCAGTCCGTTCCCGGTCGACCCTTCGATCGATCGCGTTTCGTCGCGAGTGATATCAGCGGCAGGCTTTCCCTGCAGATTTGCCAGAGTGCTCATGCAATCTGGCTAGCATAAGCACCGTTCCCGATGCCTTCAGGGATTCGCTAGAATTTTAGGCTTTGGCTTTTTTCGGCATCAGAAGTTCATCGAGAATGACACAGGCCGCCCCAACCGTGATGAAACTATCAGCCAGATTGAACACGGCGAAGGACCATGTCTGCGTGTGAAAGAGGATATAGTCGATCACATGGCCGTAGAGAAAGCGGTCGATCAGATTGCCGAGCGCGCCGGCGATAATCAGGGCAAAGCCCAGATGAGCGAGCCAGCGGTGATTGGGGGTATGCCGCCAGAGCCAGAGCACGAAGGCGACGATGACGAGCCGCATGCCGACGATGAACCAGCCGTCCATGCCCGACAACATCGAGAAGGCGACGCCGAGATTGTAGGTGCGATAGAGCGCCAGCATCGGGATGACCGGCACCGTCTCCTGCAGCGGCAGCCAACGGTCCACCATGATCTTGACGGCCTGGTCGAGGATAACGGCAATCACGATGAAGATCAGGATGGGCAGGGGCCGTGAAAACAAGGCCGGCTTTGCAATCGGCTGTTCGTGGGTCTCGCTTTCGGTCATCGGGTCTCGCTCAAAGTCAGGATATGTCGGCGGGCTTCGAACAGCATGACTGCCGTGGCAACCGCCAGATTGAGGCTGTCGGCGCGGCCGGTCTGCGGGATGCGGGCGAGCGCATCGGCCTCTTTCGCCAGGGTATCAGGAAGGCCGGATTGCTCGTTGCCCATCAGGATGACGACGGGCTTCCTCTTGTAGTCAATGGTTCTGTAATCGACCGCGCCGGCCAGATGGGTGGCGACGACGGAGACATCGGCCTTCTTCTTCCAGGCGAGAAACTCTTCCGGCGTCGCCTTGACGACCGGAACGGCGAAGACCGAGCCCATGGTGGCGCGCACGGTTTCCAGCGAAAAAGGATCGGTCGTCTCGCCGACGAGGATGACGCCGGAAGCGCCGGCCGCATCGGCGGTGCGGATGATCGTGCCGAGATTGCCGGGATCGCGCACGCGGTCGAGCGCCACCCAGGTCTCGCCCGCCTTCGGCTTGACGTCCCGAAGCTGCCGCCAGCGCTGCTCGAAAACACCGACCACCATCTGCGGATTGTCGCGGCGGGTGATCGAGCCGATGACCTTTTCGCTGACCTCGAGCACCAGTCCACCGGCGGCCACAGTCTTGGCGGCCACCTGCTCCACGAGCGGCTTGCCCTTGGCGGCCTTGGCATAGACCAGCGTGCGGATCGTCCAGCCGAGCTCGAGCGCATCGATGACGAGCTTCAGCCCTTCGGCCAGGAAGGCGCCGCTTTCCTCGCGGGACTTCTTGACCGTCAGCGCCTTGATATCCTTGACGATCGGATTGGCAAGCGAGGTGACCTCCTTGACCTGTCCGACCTTGCGCGGGCCGTCACTACGAAAATCCTGTGTCATTTCGGCACCCAGCGGCTGAAGAGAGAGGTGGAAAGCGCCCTGCTCGGCGTGCGGCCATCAAGGCCGGCCTCGCGGATGACGAGCTCGCCGGATTCGACGACGCCGCCGGCGCCGCGCATGGTCTCGCGCATCAGCTCATGGATTGAATAGAAGCTGGCGCGGATCGAGTAGGCCGTCAGCACGAGGCCGAGCGCCTTTGGCGAGAGGATCTCGCGGCAGATGTCGAGCATCAGCGGCAGATGCTCGAACAGATGCCAGACCTCGCCATTCGGGCCGCGGCCGAACTTCGGCGGGTCGGTCAGGATGATGTCGTATTTGTTGCCGCGCCGCTCCTCGCGCAGGATGAACTTCATCGCATCCTCGCAGATCCAGCGGATCGGTAGCTTTTCCATGCGGCCCAGCGCCTGGTTTTCGCGCGCCCAGCCGATCGCCTTCTTCGACGCGTCGACATGGGTCACTTCCGCGCCGGCGGCAGCGGCGACGAGCGAGGCGACGCCGGTGTAACCGAAGAGGTTCAGAACCTTCAACGGCCGTTTCGCCGCCTCGACCTGCTCTTTCATCCATGCCCAATGCACAATCTGTTCCGGGAAGACGCCCACATGGCGGAACGCGGTGAAGCGGCCGAGAAAATCGACGCCGAGCAGCTGCAGCGGCCAGGTCTCGCCGAGCGCTTCGCGCGGGAAACGCCAGCGGCCCATGCCGTCCTCATCCGTATCGCCGGTGAAGATGGCATCGGCATTGTCCCACACATGCGATGCGAGCGATGGCGGCCACAGCGCCTGCGCTTCAGGGCGGACGATACGATAGGGTCCGTATTGCTCGAGCTTCAGCCCGTTGCCGCTGTCGATGAGGTGAAAATCCCCGGCGCCGAGCGACTCTAGAATAACCGGCACGCGCTCGGTCGGCCGTTCGCCGCATCGCACGATCAGCGGGCGCTCGGGCGCGGCAGAGGCGGTCGCAGCATCGCGCTGCTCATTCACCCGCTCGCCATGATCGCGCGAAGGCTTGGCTAGCCTTGAGGCATGCGCGGGCTTTGCCGGTGGCTTGCCGGGCATGTCACGCCGGGGTTTTGCCCCGAGACCGCCCGCGGCCTTCTGACCGGGCCGGCTTTCCCTATGTTTCACCATGCTTGTCTCAAAATTGATATGTGCGTGCAAATAGCATCTGGCCGCCACTTGGCAAAGCGCTTTCCTATCTGCGATGATCCATGCACAAAATGTCACATAGGGAGGATTGCGCATGGACATGACCGGCGAGGAGCGGATCGCAGCACCCAGGGACGCAGTGTGGGCTGCACTCAATGATCCCGAGATCCTCAAGCGATGCATTCCCGGCTGTCAAAGCCTGGAGAGGCTTTCTCCGACGGAGCTGACCGCAACCGTGAAATTGAAGATCGGTCCGGTGTCGGCATCCTTCAACGGCGAAGTCAAGCTTTCCAACATCAATGCCCCGGAAAGCTATACGATCTCTGGAGAGGGAAAGGGCGGCATTGCCGGTTTTGCCAAGGGCGGCGCCGACGTCGTGCTGAAAGAAGACGGCAGCGAGACGATCCTGCAATATGAAGCCAAGGCCCAGGTCGGCGGCAAGATCGCGCAGCTCGGTTCGCGACTGGTGGATTCCAGTGCCAAGAAGCTGGCGCAGCAGTTCTTTGCCGATTTCACGTCGGCGATCAACAATCAGGCCAACGCCTGATTGCCGTGGGCGCGTTTCGCGCCCATATAGAAATCATGCCATCGACATCCGATATCTGGACCATCCGACCAGCTCACGAACAGGATATGCCGCAGCTTGCGGAGATCTATCTGCGCGTTCGCCGCGAAACATTTCTCTGGGTCGATCCCGACCACTTCACGCTGGAAGAGTTCGCCACGCATTCGAATGGTGAGCGCCTGTTCGTCTGTGAGGATCAGCACGGGATGATTGCCGGATTTGCCGCGATCTGGGAGCCGGACGACTTCATCCACATGCTCTATATTCTACCAGCCTTTCAGGGGCGCGGCGCCGGCAAGGCTCTGCTTGCCGCCCTGCCTGATTGGCCGAGGCGGCGATACCGGCTGAAATGCCTGGTCCATAACAAGCGCGCCATATCCTTTTATCAGAGGCTCGGCTTCGAGATCATTGGCGACGGTGCCTCGCCGGAGGGCGGCTATAAGGAAATGCGGCTGAGAGAGGCTGTTGGCGACGCCGAATCACTTTGACGGCAGCTGGCCGGCGATCTGTTCGGCGCGCGTGCGGTGCTTATCGGCCTCTGCCTGCCAGCGCACGGCTTCCTGCGTCTGATTGCGGGCGCGCTTGCGATGCTTTCCCTGGCTGAACCAGGTCACGCCGGCGCCGAGGAGCATGCCGAGGATCAACGTCACAAACAGCAATACGAATAGCGGCGCATTCAGCGACAGCACCTGATCATCCGGCCTGAAAGGATTGAGCGCCAGCGTCACCGATTGCCGGTTGGCAACGCAGAATACGATCAAAACAATGCCGAGCGGCAGCAATATCAGCAGATTGACGATCTTCTTGGCCATTGCGCAGCTCCTTATGTTCGCGGACACGCGTGCCGCTTCCAGCCGCAGAATAGAAAAGAGGCTGATGAATTCAAGTGCCACCGCGTCGCGGCACAATCATGTCCGAGAGGGCGTCGACAGCGGGCTCGGCCCGAAGCGATCGATCAATTATCGTCTTCTTCGTCGCCAGCGCCCGGATTCAGCCGTTCGCGCAGTTCCTTGCCGGTCTTGAAGAAAGGAACCCATTTTTCTTCGACGAACACCGTATCGCCCGTGCGCGGGTTGCGGCCGGAGCGCGAAGGACGGTTCTTGACGGAGAATGCGCCAAAGCCGCGAAGTTCGACCCGGTTTCCGGCAGCGAGCGCATCGGTGATCTCATCGAGGACCGCGTTGACGATATTTTCGACGTCGCGGTGATAGAGATGCGGGTTGCGGGCGGCAACAATCTGCACCAATTCCGATTTGATCACGGCTACCCCCTTTAAATCATTGATTTATTGTTCGGCTGCACCCTGCCAAACAGAAAGCAAGCCGTCAAGAAACAACTTATCGGTCATAATCCTCTGGAGACCTTCTTCTTTCAAAAAAGGATCATAACCGAGCAAGTTCAGCAATCTGGAAGCTGCAACCGGCCAAAAGAACGAGGAGCTCTTGTCTTCCGGCTTCCAATCGACGATCTGCAGATCCTTCTGGACCTTGCGCGTTTCGAGGTAGGCGCGGATTTCGTCCTCGCCGCCAAGCGTGTCGATCAGCTTGTTCTGCAGCGCCTGACGACCGGTGAATATGCTGCCGTCGGCAAGCTTCAACACCTGTTCGCGCGGTAGTTTGCGACGATCCGCGACGAGGTCGACGAACCAGCCGTAACTATCCATGACCATGTTGCGGATCATGTTCTTGGCGTCTTCGCTGGCCGGGTGGAAAGGCGACGGCTCGGCCTTCAGCGGTGCCGATTTGATCTCGTCGAGGGAAACGCCGACCTTGTCGAGCAGATCCTTCACCTGCGGATACTGGAAGATGACGCCGATCGAGCCGGTGATCGAGGTATCGCCGGCAACGATATTGTCGCCGGCCGCCGCGATCATGTAACCGGCCGAAGCGGCAACGGTGCGGATATCGGACACGACGGGCTTCTTGGCAGCGACGGCGCGGATGGCTTTGAAGATACGCTCGCCGCCATAGGTCGTTCCGCCGGTCGACGAGATGGAAACGATCAGCGCCTTGACCTGATCATTGTCGCGGATCTTCTTCAGCCGCTCGAGCAGTTCGGGATCGTCCTGGATCAGCCCGGAAACCTTGACACGGGCGATTTGCGGCCCGCGCGCGTCGGGCAGCTCGCCGGCAACAAAGCGATAAAGCGCGAAACCAAGCGCAATGAGAAGCAGAACGGCAACAACGCGCCAGAAACCAAGCTTACGGCGCAATTGTCGCCGATCCGCGATTGCAGAACTGTCCATCACGCCTTATTTCTCCCTGCAATAAACTGAATGCGCCGCGAACCGGATATATAAACACCTTGAAACGGGCACAATCCTTAGAGAAAAGCGGCTCCCGCCTGCGATGTCGCCGGCGGAATGTCGCTCTGCCGGTTCATCAGATAGGATATCGCCCCGTCTGATGAAACCGATTTATGGCACATTTTCCCGCCAAATTTCGTTGGCTCCGGAAAAAAATCCATATTGGCAAGCCAGTGCAATAATGCGAAACGATCCGATAGGCTTTTTGACACAGCGTCGCATGGCGTGAATGCGGTCTCCGGATCAGAAAAGACGGACCTGTTGCATGCTCAATACGATCGAGACCCCCGGCGAGACACTCCGCTCATTGCCGGAGCGGAGTGCGTATAAGGACGCGACCTTTCACTCCGCCCGCGTGCGGAGACTGAAGGTGCTGTTGCCGCTGGCCGCATTGATCGTCTCGCTGATCTTCATAGCCGTCTCGGTCATCCGCGCCTATCTGCCGGCAGAGATCCAGATCGAAGGCGCCAAGATCGAGAACGGCAAGGTGGTCATGGAACGCCCCGCCATCTCCGGCCGCAACAAGGACGGCATCAGCTACTCCATGCTGGCGGAAAAGGCGCTGCAGGATATCAAGAACCCGAACATGATCACGCTGAAGGCGATCAAGGCATCCATGCCCGTCAATACCGACGTGATGGCGCATGTGAACGCCCAAAGCGCGGACTTCGACCGCCAGGCCGACACGCTGAAGCTGACCGAACCTTTCGTCATCCAAATGGACAACGGGTTGCGCGCCGAGTTCAAGACCGCGTTCCTGGACGTCAAGAAGGGTGACCTGTCCAGCCAGGATCAGGTTGCCATCTATCGAGGCGGCATGTCGGTTGTTGCGCGTTCGCTCAAGATGACGGATAAGGGAAGCGTAATCCAGTTCGACGGGCAGGTTCAGATGCATATCGAGCCGTCCGCTCTTCACAATTCAGCTAGCGAACAGAAGCCGGGCGGTTCATGATAAATTATTGGCAAAATTCAATTTTCCACTCCGGCTTACGCAAGGCCGGGCTTTTCTGTGCCTTCAGCGCACTTGCCCTCTTCACCGCAGCCGAAGCAGGCGCACAGTCGACGACCAGCTCGATGCCTGGTCTTGCTCTTTCCAAGGATCAGCCGATCCAGATCGAAAGCGACAAGCTGGAGATCCATGATCAGGAAAGCCAGGCCGTCTTTACCGGCAACGTCAAGGTCGTTCAGGGCACCACGACGATGCAGGCCGGCAAGATGACCGTCTTCTACAAGAAGAAGCAGGCTGCCGACGCCAACAAGCAGACGGACAATCCGGTCGCGAAGGCTGCCAAGGAGCAGAACGAGTCGCTGGTGTCGGGCAATACGAACATCGACCACATTCTGGTGACTGACAAAGTCTATCTCGTTTCCGGCACGCAGACGGCAACCGCCGACGACGGCGCCTTCGACATGACCAACCAGCTCGCCACCCTCAAAGGCAAGAAGGTTGTCCTGACGGACGGTCCGAACGTTTTCACCGGTTGTCAGCTCACCGTGCACATGTCGACGGGCGAAGCGCAGCTGGACTCGTGCGGGGGCCGTGTCCAGATCCAGCTCGATCCGAAGTCGCAGCAAGTGCAGCAGCAACAAAAGAAAAACTGATACTGGCCCCCTCGTGACGACATCAACCACCACCACCCTACCCGGCGTGCCCGGACCGTCTTCTGCGACATCGGGCACACCGGCCGCGGATAAAGCGCGCTATCAGGGCACCCTGATAGCGCGTGGCCTCACCAAGACCTACCGCACCCGGCGCGTCGTCAACGGCGTTTCGCTGGTGGTACGGCGCGGTGAAGCGGTTGGTCTGCTCGGGCCGAATGGCGCCGGCAAGACCACCTGTTTCTACATGATTACCGGGCTGGTGCCGGTGGACGAAGGTACGATCGAGATCGACGGCAACAATGTTACCTCGATGCCGATGTATCGGCGTGCACGGCTTGGCGTCGGCTACCTGCCGCAGGAAGCTTCGATCTTCCGCGGCCTGACGGTGGAAGAAAACATCCGCGCCGTGCTCGAAGTGCACGAGAAGGACAAGACGAAGCGCGAGCGCAAAATCGACGAGTTGCTGGAGGAATTCCACATTCGCAATCTGCGCGCGGTGCCGGCGATCGCGCTCTCGGGCGGCGAGCGGCGGCGCCTTGAAATCGCCCGCGCGCTGGCGACCGACCCGACCTTCATGCTGCTCGACGAACCGTTCGCCGGCGTCGACCCGATCTCGGTCGCCGACATCCAGAACCTCGTCCATCACCTGACGGCGCGCGGCATCGGCGTCCTGATCACCGACCACAATGTTCGCGAAACGCTCGGCCTGATCGACCGCGCCTACATTATTCATGCCGGCGAAGTGCTGACCCATGGCAGAGCCAACGATATCGTCAGCAACCCCGAAGTCCGCAAGCTCTATCTCGGCGATAATTTCAGCCTTTGATAGGCTGAAATTCGGCCGGTTCGCCCTCTAATATTATAGAAGTCCGGCGCGTTGCCGAAATCTATCTTCGCTTCACAGTTCCGCTTGACCAAAACCCATAAAAACGCAATTTTTGGGCCAGTTGGAATTTCGCGAAGATATTGATGACGAAGAACGCGAATTCCCGAGAAGTTCAAGGGAGTCTCGCGTCCGCCATGGCATTATCGGCCAATCTTTTCCTGCGCCAAAGCCAAAGCCTGGTGATGACACCGCAACTGATGCAATCCATCCAGTTGCTGCAGATGACCCATTTTGAGCTGACCCAATTCATCGCGCAGGAAGTCGAGAAGAACCCGCTGCTGGAATTTGCGTCAAATGACGAGGATTTGGGCGGCGATAGTGATCGCGAGGCAAAGGGCGATCCTTTCGAGGCGGCGGGCGAAAGCCGCAACAACGATACCGAAGGTGGCGCGGACGACCTTGCGAGCGACTGGTACGAGAGCGACAATACCGGTCATGCCGACAGGCTGAGCAAAGAGCTGGACACCAATTTCGACAACGTTTTTTCCGACGATGCAAATCTGCAGCGCGCAGACGCGCCAGAGCTTCTGAGCCAGTGGAAATCCATGCCCGGCGGCGAAGCGGGTGAAAGCTACGATCTGGACGATTTCGTCGCCGGTCAGGTGTCGCTGCGCGACCACCTGAACGAACAGATCCCTTTCCTGCTTCCTGCCATTGGCGACCGGCTGATTGCACAGCATCTTGTCGATCAGCTCGACGATACCGGCTATCTGCGTGCCGACCTCAACGAAACGGCCGAGCGTCTCGGCTCAGCCCTTGGCGACGTCGAGCGTGTCCTCGACGCCTTGCAGCTCCTTGATCCTCCGGGCGTCTTTGCCCGGTCGCTCAGCGAGTGCCTGACGATCCAGCTTCGGCAGAAGGATCGCTTCGATCCGGCCATGGAACGGCTGGTCGAGAATCTGGAACTGCTCGCCCGGCGCGATTTCGCCATGCTGAAACGGCTTTGCGGCGTCGACGAGGAAGACCTGCTCGACATGATGGCGGAAATCCGCCAGCTGAACCCGAAACCCGGCAGCGGCTTCGAGACGGGCATCTCCGAGGCGATCATGCCCGATATCGTCGTGCGTCCGTCTGCTGACGGCAGCTGGCTGGTGGAGCTCAATCCCGATGCCTTGCCGCGCGTGCTGGTCAACCAGTCCTATTTCGCATCCGTATCCAAGGCCAGCCAAGACCACGCCTTCCTCTCGGAGTGCCTGCAGAGCGCCAACTGGCTGACCCGCAGCCTGGACCAGCGCGCCAAGACGATCATGAAGGTCGCCAGCGAGATCGTGCGCCAGCAGGATGCTTTCCTGATCCATGGCGTCGATCATCTGCGGCCGCTTAACCTGAAGACGGTCGCAGATGCCATCAAGATGCATGAATCGACCGTCAGCCGCGTCACCTCCAACAAGTACATGCTGACGCCACGCGGGCTGTTCGAACTCAAATATTTCTTCACGGTTTCGATCAATGCGGTCGAAGGCGGCGATGGCCATTCCGCTGAAGCCGTACGCCACAAGATCCGCCTGCTGATATCAAACGAAACCCCGGATGCGGTTCTGTCGGACGACGATATTGTCGACACGCTAAAAAAGGGCGGCATCGAGCTTGCTCGCCGTACGGTTGCGAAATACAGGGAAGCCATGAACATCCCCTCGTCCGTACAGCGGCGTCGAGAGAAGCGCGCGCTCGCAAAAGTCGCCAGTTTCTGACGATTGACGACGTTCAACCATAGATTGTCGATCTCCTAACAGTCCGTTAAGATGCAGTTGACTTTCCCATGCGGCAGGGCTAGAAGCCCGCCGCAATCGCTGCAGGACAGCACGACCATGAAACTTATCCCCATCATCCCGAAGGCGGCCGATATACGCAATTTGTCTTTGACCGCGTGAAGTGCTTGGATGAGCTTGAGGCTTGGCGTAAACTGATACGCGCAATAACCACTACAAGAAGGGAAACTCCATGAGTGTGCGTGTCTCCGGTAAACATATGGAAATTGGTGACTCCTTCCGCCAGCGGATCGAGGACCAGATCGGTATGGCCGTGACGAAATACTTCGACGGGGGGTATTCGGGTCAGGTAACGGTACATAAGTCCAGTTCGCGCTTTGCGGCCGATTGCAAGCTTCACCTCGACAGCGGTGTGGTATTGCATGCTGCCGGCGAAGCCATGGACCCCCAGCTTGCCTTCGACGCGGCGTCCGAGCGTATCGAAAAGCGTCTGCGACGCTACAAACGCAAACTCAAGGACCATCAGGCCAGCAATCACGCAAACGGTCATATCGAAGTCGCCTACACCGTCATGGACGGCGTACCGGATGACGACGAAGAGGTCCCAGCCGATTTTGCGCCGGCGATCGTTGCCGAAAGCACGAAACAACTGAAGACCATGTCGGTCGCGACCGCCGTGATGGCGCTCGATATGACCGACGAGCCGTTGCTGCTCTTCCGCAGCCCGGGCAAGGAACATTTGAACATCGTCTACCGTCGACAGGACGGTAACATTGGCTGGATAGACGCGGCCAATATCAAAGGCTGAGAATAGAAGAAGAGCGGCGACTGCGCATAAAGTCAGCCGGCCGCCGCTCCCCGTTATCGGTTCTCGGCGACATGAAGGATAAAGAGAATGGCATTGGCAGATTTGCTACACCAAGATGCGATCATCCCCGCCTTGAAGGCAAATTCCAAAAAACAACTGCTTCAGGAGCTGGCAGCCAAGGCCTCCAAACTGACCGGACTGCCCGAACGCGAGATCTTCGACGTCGTGCTGCAGCGCGAGCGTCTGGGCTCCACCGGCGTCGGCAACGGCATCGCCATCCCGCACGGCAAGCTCGCCAGCATCAAGTCCATCGCCGGCATCTTCGCGCGCCTCGAAGCGCCGGTCGATTTCGAGGCACTGGACGACCAGCCCGTCGATCTCGTCTTCCTGCTGCTCGCGCCCGAAGGCGCAGGCGCCGACCACCTCAAGGCACTGTCCCGCATCGCCCGCGTTTTGCGAGACCAGGATCTGGTCGCGAAGCTGCGCGCCACGGAATCCGCTTCGGCAATCTACGCGTTCCTCAACGAAGAACAGGCATCCAACGCCGCCTAATGCGCGTCGCAATCTTTCAGATTCGCTTCTCGCGCTTTAGGTCTTTTGATTTTGCGCAGGCCGTTGTCGCAAAACCGCTGCACACTTTTGCGCGACATGCTTTAGCGGCCTGGATCGCATCGGACCAAGGCAAAAATAAGAGCCGGATGATCTGAAATCATCCGGCTCTTATTTTTTGTTACTTGGTGGCAATCAGGCGTCTTTTTCGTCGAGCGTGCTGTTGCTGCCGCCGTCGGCATTCTCGACGATTTTCGGGCCGCCCTTGGCGACGCCCACCATGGCCGGGCGCAGAACGCGGTCACCAATGACGAAGCCTGCCTGCACCACCTGCACGACCGTGTTGTTCGGCACTTCCGGGTTCGGCACTTCGAACATGGCCTGATGGAAATTGGGATCGAACTTCTGCCCGATCGGCTCGAGCTGGCGCACGCCATGGCGCTCCAGAGCCGAGAGCATGGAACGCTCGGTCATCTCCACGCCTTCGATCAGCGTGTTCAGGCCAGCATCGGCACCAGCACGCGCTTCTGCCGGGATGGCATCCAGCGTGCGGCGCAGATTGTCTGCCACTGCGAGCATGTCACGGGCGAAGCTTGCCACGGAATAGGACTTGGCATCCTTCACATCGCGCTCGGTGCGGCGGCGAAGGTTGTCCATCTCGGCGGCGAGGCGAAGGTAGCGATCACGCAGTTCGCCGTTCTCGGCCTTCAGCAGCTCAACCGGATCGGGCTGAGACGGTTCCACCATATCAACGGCTTCCGCTGCATCCTGCGCGAAATCCGCTGAAATGTCGGCCGCCGTAGCGTCAGGTCCGGTTTTCGTTGTTTCGTCGGTCATGACGGTCTCCGAATTGCTTTGTCTTTTGGATGTGCCCGATATCGAGGTTTAGCCGGAAAAAATCAAGGCTTTGTCGAGAAGAACAGCCAATTCGCGGCATTGTGAGCGCAGCAAGACACCCCCTCACCCAAAAGGCCACTGGGGATGTCGGCTGTTCAGCTCCTCTCCGTGATGATATTCTAAAATACATCTGAGCCAGCATGGGGTGTGAGCAATGTCTAATGACAAATCCCTTTCAGGCAAGTGCTTCTGCGGCGCGGTGGAAATTGCAGCCGATGGCGAGCCAATCGCGATGGGCTACTGTCATTGCGACTCCTGCCGGGAATGGTCGGCGGGGCCGGTCAATGCCTTCTCGCTTTGGCCGCCGGAAGCGGTTCACGTTACCAAGGGCGCGGAGAAGATCGGCAGCTACCAGAAAACCGAGAAGAGCGTGCGCAAGTGGTGCACGGTCTGCGGCGGCCATCTGCTCACGGAGCATCCGTTGTGGGGCGTGACCGACGTCTACGCTGCCGTCCTGCCCGACCTCGATTTTCAGCCGGTGCTGCACGTCAACTACGAGACGACGGTGCTGCACCTAAAGGACGGGCTGCCGAAACAGAAGGATTTTCCAGCCGAAATGGGCGGATCCGGAACCCTGCTTCCCGACTGACCGCTGCCGTCAGATCGCCTCTCATCAGATCCCGGGGCGCGACAGCCGCGAGATCAGTTGCGCCGTGTAATCTACCATGGGCACGATACGGGCATAGTTCAGCCGTGTCGGGCCGATGACGCCGACCGCGCCGACGATGCGGTCGTCCTCATCGCGATAGGGTGCGACGATGAGCGAGGAGCCGGACAGCGAGAAGAGCTTGTTTTCCGAGCCGATGAAGATGCGCACGCCCGGTCCGCTTTCGGCAAGGTTGAGGATCTCGATGAGGCTGTCCTTCTTCTCGAGGTCGTCGAAGAGCAAGCGCAGGCGATCCAGATCCTCGGCGCCACCCACTTCGGCCAGCAGGTTGGCATGGCCGCGGACGATGAGCTGCGTCGGCTTGCCATCGTCGTCATCGCCCGACAGCACGGCAATACCGCGCTCGACCAGCTGATGCGACAGGCTATCGAGCTCGCTGCGCACGCTGTCCTTCAGATTTTGCAGCTGCCGGCGCAGCTCCGGCAAGGTCTGACCCGTCATATGGGCGTTGAGGAAATTGGCGGCTTCCGTCAGCTGCGACGAGGTAACGCCGGCCGGCAATTCGATGATACGGTTTTCGACCTGATCGTGATCGCCGACCAGCACGGCAAGCGCCTTGGTCGCCTCCAGCCGGATGAACTCCACATGCTTCAGCACGGGATCGCTCTTGGAGGTAATGACGAGACCTGCGCCGCGCGAAATGCCCGAAAGCATGCGGCTTGCCTCGGTCATGACGGATTCCATCGGCTGGTCGCGATGGCTGCCGCGCACCTGACGATCGATGCTGGCACGGTCCTCGGCGGAGAGATCGCCGACCTGCATGAAGGCATCGACAAAGAAGCGCAATCCGACCTGGGTCGGCAGCCGGCCGGCGCTGATATGCGGCGAATAGATCAGCCCGAGCTCTTCCAGATCGCTCATGACATTGCGCACGGACGCCGGCGAAAGCGACATCGGCAACAGGCGAGAGAGGTTGCGCGAACCGAGCGGCTCGCCATTCTCCAGATAGCCTTCGACGATGCGGCGGAATATTTCCTTGGAGCGTTCGTCGAGCGCAGCAATGACATCCGAAACCGACGATGTCGTGAATACCATTTCGCTGCCAAATCCATTCCGTTGAGCCTTAGCGAAAATATAATCATTCGGTTAGCAATCGCAAAAGGGAAAAATGCACTCCCCGCCTGAGCTGGACTTTTCGGCCTGCTTTTCCTTTGCAAAAGCGGCCTGTGGGTCGTAGAAGCGGTCAACGAACATTCAGGAGAGTGGGATGCGGCCTTCAGGCAGAAAAACCGATCAGATGCGCAAGGTGTCGTTCGAGCGCAATTTTTCCAAGCATGCGGAAGGCTCGTGCCTGGTCAAGTTCGGCGATACGCATGTGCTCTGCACGGCAAGCTTGGAAGACAAGACGCCGCCGTGGCTGCGCAACAGCGGCAAAGGCTGGGTCACGGCCGAATACGGCATGCTGCCGCGCGCAACCGGCGAGCGCATGAAGCGCGAGGCCGCAGCCGGCAAGCAGGGTGGACGCACGCAGGAGATCCAGCGCCTCATCGGCCGCTCACTGCGCGCCGTCGTCGATCTCAAGGAACTCGGCGAACGCCAAATCACCGTCGACTGCGATGTCATACAGGCCGATGGCGGCACGCGCACGGCCTCGATCACGGGCGGCTGGATTGCGCTTTACGACTGCCTGAAGTGGATGGAAAGCCGCAACATGGTCAAGGTCGACCGCGTGCTGAAGGACCATATCGCCGCCATCTCCTGTGGCATCTTCGCCAGCCAGCCGGTGATCGACCTCGACTATCTCGAGGATTCCTCGGCCGAAACCGATGCCAATTTCGTCATGACGGGCAAGGGCGGCATCGTCGAGATCCAGGGAACGGCGGAGGGCACGCCCTTCAGCGAAGAGGAATTCGCCACTCTGATGGGTCTCGCCAAGAACGGCATTGCCGAACTGGTGGATCTGCAGAAGCAGGCGATCGCCTAAGGATATCGGCAAATGCGAAACCTGTGGCTTGCCCCTCATCCGGCCTATCGGCCACCTTCTCCCCGTCCGTACGGGGAGAAGGGGCAAGACGCACCTTCCAGCATCTCTCCGCTGCACCGGGATTG
>NZ_AQHN01000069.1 GCF_000359745.1 Rhizobium freirei PRF 81 | reverse complement strand
AGTGGGAAAGTGTCCGTTGTGGCGCCCGCCCCATTCGCACTGTCATAGATTGCCTGATTGGAATCCCCGTATCGTTGACGAATGGCAGCCCCCGACGGCCCTGCGACAAAGATTCGATGAAGGATGCCTGACTGGAGTTCACTATTGTCTTGCACCTCATCGATGAACACCGAGGGGAATCGCAAGCGCAGGGCTTCAATAGTATCCGGATAGCGATCGAGAAGGTCGCAGGCCCACATGAACATTTCGTCGTAGCAATGATAGCCGTCCTGCGCGCATTTTCGGGCAAGAGCGACAAGTTGCTTAGCGGCGGTTTTCGTCTGGTCTTTGAACTCCGGTTGTCCGTTGCGAAGCACCGCAAACCCCGCAGTGGCAACGCGCCAATTTCCTACGATATTGATACGATCATTGGCGGCTTCTTTTGGTTTGATGGCGTTCGCCAGCGCGCTGAATTGCTGCGTTTTCAGCAACCGTCTGCGATGGGTCTCACATAAGAGGTCGTCGATCGCGCGCACTGGAATGCCCTGTGAGCGTAACCAGGGGATCGCAAGGAACTCATTCACGAAACCGTGGATGGTGCCGACATAATGCGGATAACTGAGAAGGCGTTGGCCCGCAGCAGTGTTTCCAAGCTGTGTCTCGATCTCGCGGCGGGCCACGTTTGTGTGCGAAAGAACGCAGATTCCTCTCCGTGGATCAGTCCATTTTTTCGCAAGAATTGCTAGTTTGGCGACAAGCAAGGTGGTCTTCCCGCTGCCGGGACACGCTTCTATGTCGATGCTCTCGGTTGATTTCAGTACGGGAAGCCGTGGGTCTGCCCCATCGGCACCTGCAAATGCCTCTGACGGCAAACCAAGAAGATCGCACACCCATGCTGTGTCGCTATCGTCAATGGCGGGAAGCACGAAGGCAGGATCACTAAGCACCGGCACCTGCCCCGGCCGGAGGGGCCGCGCCGGGGATAGTTGTTACATGCGTGATGGCACTGACAATGTACGAGGGCAAAACCGATACCAGGCCGCCCGGCGTTCGGCTCGATCGACGCTGCTCCAGCAGAGCCGCAAGATACTGGGCAACAGTTGGCTTTGAAACATCGAGAACCAAGCCATATACGCGTGTGGCAAGTTCTTCGGGCGTCGCCGCGGAAGCCTCAAACGCCACAAACGATTTCAATGCCTCGCGGATCACATCGCGAGATTTGATCTTCCCGGCGTTGATCTTATCATCATTTTCGGCGAGCGATGCCGCAACCCAGACGTCTTTTGCCAGACCGCAAAAGGCCAGGTCATACTCCAACGTCCAGTGATCGGCCACAAACGTCTCAACGTTTTGTTCAGACGCTTTGCCTTTGATCCCTGCCTTTTTCTCAGCGAGCTGAGGGGTCGTAAAGTCCTTTACAGCGCGCCATTTTCTATCTTTGGTCAGCGGCCATGCGTCCCCCGGCTTCACCTTTCCGATGATTTCAGGAGCGCAATCTGGCATGACATCGAGATCGGTAACACAGGCAACAGGAATGCCGATGACACTGTCCGACAGCGGCTCCTTGCGGAGATAAATGCGTGCAAACCTTCGTAGCCCCACACCGCCGACATTGACGAGCGATACACCGTTTTCGGTTAGATCGCGACCGATCAGCTTGGCTATAGTCGGCAGCAAGATGTTTTCCGCATCGCCCTCTACAATCAATAGACCGCGTGCAAAAAACAAATTGGCCTTCGTGACATCAAGAAACCTAGAGAGAAACGCGTAATCCGTTTTCTCCAGTTTTGTCCGTGTCGACGAGAGAGGAAACGCCTTGCGGCCATGCAACAGAACCAGATTCTCCAGTGCAATGGCCGAAGCTAGTTGGGTGCTATGGGTTGTAATGATGATCTGTATTTTTTGTCCATCGTCGCGTAGCTCGTTTGCTTTTTGCTGCAAGAACTGCACCAGACGAAGCTGACGCTGCGGGTGAAGATGCGCTTCCGGTTCTTCGATCAATAGAACGGGGAAACCGTCGGCCTCTGCGCCCAATAAAAGAAGCTCGCATGCCATGAACAGCAGGTTGTTCGATCCGAGCCCCCGATTGGCGGGCGTATCGGGCAAAGATTCATCCCGTAGTTCGAGGTCTAGCTTCTCCAAAAGTAGCCGAAGCCGCGTCGCATCCTCGCCTCTGGCCCCGCTTACCGAAATACGCCCTTGCAATTTGCTTCCGGCAAAGGACAGAGGCGCGAGATACCTATCGTTGAGATTCTCCCGCGCGCTGTTCACCCCGACATGTGTTTTGAGAAGCTCGTTCGCGAAATCCCCGATGCCTAGAACCGTCAGTGCCCGTGGGTCAACGGGCGGATTCTGCGCGGGATCATAAGGCGTGCCGTTGTCTTTAATTTCACGGGTGTGCTGAAGAATCTGCGACAGCCGGGAGCCTCGCCCGGCTGACATCGCGCGTTCGGCATCGCGCAGCGGCCGCAGATAAGTCGAGCATAAGAGGGTTCGGGCGCCCTGATCGAACGGCGGACCATCTCCTGCCGCTCCAGATCTGGTTTCAATGGTTGTGAATCGGCGGTTACGGCTGCCGGCGACGGACGCTATCGCTTTCCAATTAAGATAAAGGACGACCGATTTTGCCGTGCCTTTATCCTCATAACTGAGGTGCTCCGCAAAGGCTGCTTTATCGCCGGCCGTGAGCCCCTCAAATTTGCAACGAATGCGGATCTCGGTCCGGCGCTCCCCGCCACCTGCGGGGTGGTGGAAATCGCCATCATCCACCCGAAAACTCTCTTGGTCACGGGTTCCCAATGCAAGGCGCAATGCATCGATGATTGACGTTTTGCCGCTATCATTCTCGCCAACAAGCGCTGTAAGGCCGGCACTTAGTGGCAGGGTGAGGGCATCGCTTCCCTCACCGTACCCTCTAAAATTCTCGATGCGCAGCTCTGAGATGAACATCGATAACCCTTGCTATGCACGTGCGGCTTCTGCCGCGCTGTCAGCAGCAAATGAAGACCTCAAATTCTTGCTCGGCTGCTGCGTCATCTTATGGGGCGCAAGACGGCAACTTCGGACGAGCAAGCCTGGATATGGTGCACGATTTAGAATCATGCGAACAAAACTAGAGCGTGTTATTGGGGCGGGTCAAGCTGCAAGCAACGCTTGTCCCCAATCGATATTTCTTCTTCATGCTCAACGCGGACTTGCGTTGGTGGCGAGCTTCCGAGCCCCTTAAATCTGGCGCTAAGGCTCCGTCGTTTCCGAGCTAATCAAGTTTCGGCACTCATCTACGATCAGGCCTGTTCCGTCGATTGCCTCCCGAAGAAAAGCGGACAGTTTCACACCGAGGGCGGAAAGGAGCCGATCACGACGGCCTTCTCTCTCGATATCGCATTTATTTGCGGGATCGTAGCGCGCGGGCAGTTGCGTTCAGGGCGCAAATGGCTGTTTGAACTGGAATCGTATCGAACGCTTGCGCATCGGTAGACGGTATAGCAAACACGATGAGGCCGGGCGCCGTCATTGAGATCAATCCCTCTTCAACGTCCGCTATTCAAATCTTGGTGGCCAGTAGCAGACTGTCCGAAGACGGCCCGAGGGGCAAGTAGTTGCCCCTATACTAAAAATCAGCGCGAACTTATCGGCCAAATAAAGGGGTCGGCGGTTCGAGTCCTTTCAAGAGCACACTTATTTTCCGCTCCTGATCCTATCAAATGCCGTCAGACGCTGGATCGGCGGGCCGTCATCCTTCCGGCAGTCTGTTCCGTTTCGAGCAACACCAAATTCAGTTTCAATTCATCCACATATCATTTTGGATTAATACTGATTTAATTCAGCTATCCTTGCCTGCTTTTCTAGGCGATCCTTGCTCACCTCTGTATGCTTTCTTCTTATATCGCTCATAGATAGTGAATCTTCTATTGCAAACACATGAAATACGCGTATATATAGTCGAAAGCTATGTACGACTGCATAATCTCAACTTACCGCAGCCTATTTGTTCTAGTTTACGGCGAGTATCGATCGGGATTTGCAGGATACTGGAATTCCAATCGGCCGGGAGGGGACTCTATAAAGTCACAATGGTCGACAGATCCACTTGATCGATTGGGCACATCGGAGCGCACTTGTTTAATGTGTTCTGTGTCAGCCATGTACCATATCACTAGCGTGCGTTCATAACGATCGCATCGCGCGGGCGAGTGTCGTCGGTCAGTGGTGGCTGGGGAATTAAGAAAATCGGGGATTTTGGAGGGGGAGGCTGGGTAACGACATTTTAGAATGTCATGCAGTGTCGGTGGTGACGCAGTGTGTGCGTATTCATGAACTCCATCTGAATACAGCACGCCTATGAACTGGACCTTGGCTTGTTTTCGCTCACCGCGCTCTTGTCTTATATCACAGAAGCCCATGACACATGGTGAACTCCAAGCTAACCTTGGAATCCTATGCCGCCTCTTTGGTTTGCGCCGATTGTACCTATCAGTTGCAAAGTAAGAGATGCATCCGACGGAGCAGGTCGGTAGCTTGCTGACGCCGACCTTCATATGTTTGCGTGCGTGGCACGCACGAGCGCTGGCCTGCTACGCGGAGGTTAAACGTTGCCGCATCATAGACAACTTTGATTCATGGCAATGAGAAGCCCTTTGCTGGGGGTGCCATTTGTCTACGACTGCACCTTATTTGCGTTCCTTATTGAGAAGGGCGGCCCCGAAGTTGAATCGCAACACCTCCTAAATTAACGCCTATTGCATTTCAAATTTGAGACCATCGCATGAATTTTGAAGTCGAACTCTTGGAGCCTGTTAATGTAAGGGCGTCAACGCGAGCCGGGCCTCTAAGGAAATTCGAAAAATGCACTTACGTTGTTGAGCACCATCGAACCTGATGTTGGGGAAATGGCAACGTGAGACCCAAGGATCAGTGAGGCGCAATGTTTAAGAAGATCATACGATCAGTCGTCAAAACATACGGGTATAACTTCCTAAGTACGCAATATTTTTCCGATATTAAGGAAAAAGAATACGCGTCCATAAGTATAGTGTCTGACAAAGAGGATTTTGCGAGAAGTATTATCTATATGTATAACGCGGACGAGGTGACAAGAGTTCACACTCTCAGTGAAGATAACGTTACTGAGATGATCAATACCTGCAAGAATATTTTGGAAGAATACAAAAAAATGTAGGACTATCTCACTTATTCTTTGGGGAGGAGAAATGAGCTCGTCAGCAGATCTGAAGACGTCAGTAGGTGTTAGCATCCGAGGCGCGGGGATGACTTATGGTACCGGCTTCGCCGGCGTACAATGGTCGGCATCGGTCGGTACTTCTGGAGCCTCAATCAAAACGATGGGTTCCCTATTGGGGCTAGCTGCGCAAGTACAATATTCCTCCGCAGGTGGCTTAACGATCTCTGTTGGCATAGGTGCGGTGGCGGGTGATGTTGCAGGTGCGTCTTTTTTCGCAGGAGCTGGTTATAACTTTGGCGGCGGTGTGTTGGGCAAGCCTCCGGGTGGGGTTGAACTAAACGCTTCTGTTAGCCGAACTCTTTTGGGGTCTGCCGTCAGTTACAGCGTGCGCGGCCAACTAGTTGAACATATCGCGACACCCGCATCACTGCCATCGATCATGATGACGCCGATGCTGAACGTTGATTTATCGCGATATTATATGGCTGTAGATGGTCCGTTGGCTCCTTTTCCCGGCAAGCTCGCCGATGACCTAGGTGTTGGTGCCCCTCCTACTGATTCAGTACCCGTTGCGCCGTCGATGCCTTACTCTGGCCCATTTAACGTTGACCTAGCGATCAATCCACCGACGCCGGAGAGCATTGGGCCTATATCTTACACACCGGTTGATCCAGTTCCTCCGACGCCGATTACGCCCGTCGATGGAGCGTCCTGGAATTTCGGCTTTATGCCCAACGTTCCAGATGTTCCGGTTGCTCAAACCCCGCCATCGATGAACTTCGAGCCTTTCAACGGCGGGCTTCTTGGTGATCTCGGAAATGACGGCACACCAAAGGGAGGCTACGCCCGCGACGATTGGGGACAGGATGCGCCGTCCGAACACAATGGCGTGGGACCAGGCGGCGGTGCTTATGGTGGGACGGGCAACGGGGGAAGCTATGCACGCAATGACTGGGGACAGGATGCGCCGTCCGAACACAACGGCGTAGGACCGGGCGGCGGTGCTTATGGTGGGACGGGCAATGGGGGAAGCTATGCACGCAATGACTGGGGACAGGATGCGCCGTCCGAACACAATGGCGTGGGGCCAGGTGGCGATGATGATGAACCTGTGTTGCTCGACCTTTCGGGCAATGGTCTAAACCTCAACACGCTTGGGACATCATCGCAGTTCGTGAATGTGAACGGCGACGGCTATCAGCACCGCATGGCGTGGGCCGGCAATGGCACGGGCGTGCTGGTGTTCGACGCTGACGGCGATGGCAAGATCAGCAATTCGAAAGAATTCGAATTTACGCAGTGGGACCCGACTGCCACGGGCGACCTGGAGGCGCTCAAGGACGTCTTCGACACAAACGGCAATGGTAAGCTCGATGCTGGCGATGCGCAGTGGTCGAAGTTCAAGGTCATGGTCAATGGCCAACTGGTGTCGCTGGATTCGCTCGGGATCACCTCGATCGACCTGACGCCAAGGGGCAGCGGCCAGAGTTTTAGCGACGGCTCGGCCATTACCGGGACGACGACCTATACCAAGTCCGACGGTTCGACCGGCGCGGTAGGCGACGCCGTTCTTGCCAGCGACTCCAACGGCTATATTGTCAAGTCGACCGTCGTCACCGATGCCGACCAGTCGAAGACGAATACGATTCAGGCCTACAATGCCGACGGCAGCCTGGCTTTCCAGAATCTGGTGACCACCAGTGCAGACGGCAACAGCATATCGACCAAATTCGACGACGACGGCAATGGCACCTATGACCGTTCGCAGACGGACGTCACGACGGTCGCTTCCGGCGTTCGCACGCGGGTTGTCACGAACTTCAACGCCGATGGTTCCGTTCTCAATAGCACCACGACCGTCACCAGCGCCGACCACAGCACGATCACCACCACGATTGACCAGGACGGCGACGGCAAGGCCGATCAGAGTCAGACCTTCGTTACCAATGCCGATGGCTCGACATCTACCACGACCAAGACGCTGAGCGCCTCCGGAGCGGTGTTGAGCCAGGTGCAGGTTCTGTCCAGCGCCGATGGCCTCACCAAGACGACGAAGACAGATATCAACGGCGATGGGATCTATGACGAAGTCGTTTCCGACAGTACGGTACTCGCAAGCGATGGCTCGCGCACGCGCACGATGACGGACAGCAGCGCCAACGGCACGGTTCTTTCGCGTGTTGCGACGACCACCAGTGCGGATAATCATACACGGACCGTAATCAGCGACCTCGACGGCAACGGCACAACTGACAAGCAAGACCAGACCCAGACGACGATTGCCGCCAACGGCACGGTTACGACAGTGGTGACCACGACCAATGGCGATGGCTCCCTGCGCGGCAAGGTGACTACAGTCACAACCGCTGATGGCCTGTGGAAGACGGCATCGACCGATCTGACGGGCGACGGCGCGACGGATGTCGTCGATTCCGACGTGACGGCGATTGCCGCCGACGGTACCCGAACCGAAACTGTATGGGAGCAGAGCACCAACGGCACTCTTCTTTCGAAAAAAGTCACCACGACCAGCGCCGATGGCGAGAGCAAGAACATTTCTGTCGACGCCAACGGCGATGGCTCCACTGACTCGCAGACCGTTATCACGGTTGCGGGCGACGGAACCATCACCGAGACTGATAGCACCCTTGCTGCGAATGGCTCGCTTGTCAGCAAGGTGCTGACGACGACCAGTGCTGATGGCTTGTCCAAGACCGTCAGCACCGATGCAAACGGCGATGGCGCCTATGACGCCATAACGACCGACGTCTTCACCGCCGGCTCGAGCGGCGCGCGGGTCGAGACCGTGACGAAGAAGGCCGGCAACGGCACGTTGGTCGGCCAGACGGTGACGACGACGTCTGCCGACAGCCTGACGCAGACGGCGCAGTCCGATCTCAATGGAGACGGCGTCTTCGATAAGACTGTCACTGATGTGATCGTTTTGAACGCCGGCGCCCGCACGGAAACAGTCACGGCGAAGAGTGGCAACGGCACGCTGCTGGGCCAGACGGTGACCACGGTCAGCGCCGATCGCAAAACGACCTCGGTCACCAAGGATATCGACGGCGACGGTCATACCGATAGCGCTTCGACCCAGATCGTTGCTGGCGACGGTAGCCAGACCTCAACAACGACGCAAACGAGTGCCGACGGCGTGCTCCATCGCAAGACTGTCGTCGTCACCAGCGCCGATGCCTTGACGACGACCACGGCGACGGACGCAAACGGGGATGGCGTCACCGATGTGACGACAGTGGACCAGACGGTTATCAATGCGGATGGTAGCCACACCGAAACGGTGACAGACAAGAGCAACACGGGTGCTTTACTTGATAAGGCGACGACGACCACCTCGGGCAACGGGCTGACGATCACCACTCAGAGCGACCTGAACGGCGACGGTACGGTCGATTCAACGACCGTGAATGCGACCGCGCTCAACAATGACGGCTCGAAAACAACGACCACATCGGACTATGTCGGCACCGCGCTCACAGACCAGACGAAGGTGACAGTCAATGCCAACGGCCTGGTGACGACGTCGTCCTACGACTATGATGGCAATGGGACCTTTGACAGAGTGGCCACGGCCTACAAGGCGTTTGGCGCCGATGGTTCGACGTCGGAAACGGATTGGGCCGTAAACGCGGCCGGCACGTTGCTGTCGAAGACGATCAGTAACGTTAGCGCAGATCATAAGACTGCGACCAGCCAAGTCGATCTGGATGGCGATGGCGCGCTCGATGTGAAGACGACGACAGTGGTCGATGCCACGGGTCTGACGACCAAGACGGTTGAGACCTACAAGGCCGGCACCACGACGCTTTCCAGCCGCGCCGTCACGGCGACATCCGCCAATGGTCTATCCGTGACCACCAGTTCGGATCTTGACGGTGACGGCGTCTATGAGCAGGTCATCACTGACGTGACGGTGCTTAATGCCGACGCCAGCAAGACGGAGACGGTCTCGCGGTTCGGGGCCGGAAGCACCCTGATCTCGAAGACGGCCACGACGACGAGCGGCAATGGTTTGAGTAAGCAGACCAGTTGGACCGACGGAACCGGCGCGACGGTCCGCTCGGCCACCGATGTCACGACGCTCGGCGCTGACGGTTCGACAACGGAGGTCGTCACCAATAGCGGCGTGATCTCCAACAAGACGACGACCACGACCAGCGGTGACGGCAAGACTGTCACGGCCACATACGATATCGACGGTAACGGAGTCGTGGACCAGAAGTCCGTCACAACGAAAAACGCAGACGGAAGCGTTACGCAGACTCTGTCCGATCTCACCTCCGCGGGTGCCGTATCGCACTCCAAAACGACTACGACTGGTGCAGGCGGCTTCAACACGTTGGTGAGCTACGACACCGACGGAAACGGCGCCGGCAACAAGACCGTCACGGATCTGACCACGCTCAACACGGATGGCAGCAAGACCACGGTCGAAAAGACCTATACCGTCAATGGCAGCGGTTCCCTTGTCTTGAGCGCGATCACAGAGACCGATACTTCCACCGATGGGCTGACGGTGACGACGAAGTGGGACCAGAGCGGCTCCGGTACCTTCACCAAGAGTCGCACCGACGTGACGGTTCTCAATGCTGACGGCTCGCGCACCGAGACCGTCAGCTACTTCACAGGCACGACGCTGACGAGCCGATATCTGACCACGACCAGCGCCAATGGCCTGTCGATTACCTCGCAATCGGATCCGACCGGGGCGGGGACTTATGCTCAGACCTCGACCGACGTCACCGTGATCAATGCCGATGGTAGCCGCACGCGTACGGTTTCGGCGACCGAGTCCGATGGTTCTCTGATCTCGAAATTCGTCACGACGACGAATGCCGACGGTCTGGTCGTGTCGACCAATGAACAGCGCACCGGCCTTGCGACCCAAACGGTCAGCGATACGGTGGAGATCCTGGCCGACGGCGCTAAGCGCGAGACTGTCACGACGACGGATGCGTCCGGCAAGCTCATCGACAAGACCATCACGCTGACGAGCGCCGACAAGCAGACCGTTACGATCGACCGCGATGCCAATGGCGACGGTGTCATCGACCAGCACCAGCAGACGGTGATTGCCGACTCCGGTGTCGTGACGCAGACTGTGACCGACTACAAGTCCGCCGGCGTCAAGGCTGATGGCTCGACCTCCACCACGACCGCCGACGGCTTGCAGACCACCACCAATTGGGATCTCGATGGCAATGGCACCGTCGATCGCCGTCGCCTCACGGTCAATACCAATAATGCCGATGGAAGCAAGGTGAGCGTCATCTCCGATACGGACCTGACGACCAACAAGCTTGCGTCGAAGACGACTATCCAACAATCGTCCGATGGCATGGTGCGCACGACCTCCAAGGATGTCGATGGCGACGGCACCGTCGACCAGGTGGAAACGCTCACCGCCGACACCACAAGTGCGACGGTTTCGATCGTCACAAACAATGCCACCGCGCAGAAGACGAACTATCTTCTGGCCGGCAAGGTCTACTGGAAGAAGGCGATTGCCGCCAAGGTCGAGACCGACAGTTCCGCCGATGGCCGTACGAAGACGGTAAAATATGATTATGACGGCAATGGCACATTTGAGGTCGTCATGCAGTCGCAGCTTCAGGCCGACGGCTCGACAGTAGCCACGGTGATCGAGACCAATGCCAGCGGCGGCGTGATCGCCAAGGGCACAATCACGACCAGCACGGATGGCCTGATCACGGTCTTAGCCAAGGATTCCACCAATGACGGCGTCATCGATCACAAGGAAACCTCCGTCATTCACAATGACGGGTCGATCACGCTGACGAAGGTCGACCTCAACGCCAGCAGCGCGGTGACACAGACTGTCGTTGATACCGTTTCGGCTTTGGGCAGCCTGACGCTGCGTGTGACCAGCGATGGTCAAGGCCGCAAGACGGCACAAACCGTCGTTGCCGGTGATGGGAGCTCGGTGACAACGACCTATGATGCCGCCAGCGGCCAAAAACTCTCGGTCGGTAACGCGAATAGCGACGGCATTCTCACCAGCGTGTTTCTTTATGACCCGCTTAATGCTCAGGCTTGGTCCTGGGTCGAGCAGTATTTCGACAGTGCTGGCCGAAAGACGCTCGAGAAGCAATTCAATGACGATGGGACGCACGTGGAGATCACGTTCCTTGTAACCAACGGCCAACAGCAGCGCGTTAGTTATTTCAATGCGGCCGGGCAGCTTACCAACACCATTGACTACGATGCCCAAGGAAGCGCCAGCTGGTCGAGAGTCGACCAGAGCTACGACGCCGCCCTGGAGGTGACCTATCAAAAAACGACTTTTGACGACGGCTCGCAATTCATCTGGAATTATGATCGGGCGAATACCCAGACTTGGTCGAGCATCTCACAGGCGATCAACGCCGGCGGTCAACTCGTTACGCAAACGCAATATAACGACGACGGAAGCCGTTATGTGAGCACATTTGATGTTGCCAATGCCCAATCCTGGTCGCGCCAGGATCAAGTGTTCGATTCCGGTAACCACTTGATGTCAATCACTAATTTCAATGATGATGGCTCGCGCACGACGACAAACTACGACCCCCTCAATACCCAGGTCTGGCAGAGGTTTGATCGATATTACTCGTCTGCAAATCAACTTTACTATCAGGCGCAAATTAACGACGACGGGTCCTGGTATGCATATACCTATGACGTATGGAATGCACAGCCTTGGACTGAGGTGGACCAGTCGTTCGATTCGTCGAACCGCCTGCGTACCCAAATGAACTATAACGATGATGGCACGCGAACGGGATACATCTGGGACGTGACGAATTCCCAACCGTGGTCGAGCATGACTCAGGTATTCAATACTTCCGGTCAAATGACTAACCAATTTCAATACAACGATGACGGCAGCCAGGTTCAATACACGTTCGACGTCAGCAATTCACAAAGCTGGTCGTATCTGGCCAATGTCTACACAGCCGCAGGGCAACTGGCGACCGAATATGTCTATAGCGACGATGCCAGCAAATGGACCATCACATCTCACGATGTGAACAATAACCAGCCGTGGACACGGCTGGTCCAGAACTTTGTGAATTCAGGTGTCATAAATACCGCTACATCGTACAATGACGATGGAAGCTATACCAATTATCAGTATGACGGATCCGGGACTCTTACAGCCTGGCAGCGCTATGCGCAAACCGGTGGTGGCGGGAGCCCAAATGGTGGTGGCGGGTCAGGCTATCAGATGGTGGATTATTGGCCACAACCTCATTACGGGCATGGACCCATTCTGCTCGACCTCAATGGCGATGGCCATATCGACCTAAGGCCACTCGACACTAATGCGCTTGCAACGGGCTCGTCCGTCACTTTCGATTGGAACGGTGACGGCGCGCGCGATGGGACGGCCTGGGTCGGACCGCAGGATGGCTTCCTTGCGATCGATCTTGGTGAGAACGGCCAGGCCGGACCCGATGGCGTGATCGATCAGTCGAAGGAACTGGCCTTCTCCGAATGGGCCACGCCAGATCAGGTCGCTGCAAATGGCGGCTCGGTATCAGATCTTGATGGTTTGCGCCTCGCTTTCGATACCAACCACGACAATGTGCTTGATGCGAATGACGCGCGGTGGAGCGAGTTCCGTATCTGGAGCGACGTTAACCAGAACGGTGTTGTCGATCCCGGCGAGTTGGAGACCATGTCGCAGGCGGGGATCAAGCTAATCAACCTACTATCGACGACGGATGGTAGCCAATCCTTCTCCGACGGTTCTGCGATCACGGGAACAAGTTCGTACCAGACAACTGACAACGCATCGCACTATCTGGCCGCCGATGCGACACTCAGCTATCAGCCCGCGATCCCGAAACAAAGCGCAACGTAGTGAATGCCGACACAAGAGAGCATGCCGGAGGATTACCGGTCTGGCATGGCGATATCAAGCGATTGGGGGAAGCATGAAAAGCTACCGGGCGATTTTCGCTACGATATTTTTGGCCGCGTCTTGTGTGGCGGCAGACGCCGCTTCTATCTCGACGAGGAGCCGTTACGAGTTTGATCAGAACATGTTGCGCGATCCGAGAGCTCTAAACTGGAATATCGAGCAGTGTAGCCACTATAGCCTCAAGCCCGCGCTTTTGCAGAAGCTTGCAGAACTGATGGACGTTTCGCCGGCCAATGCGCGCCACGAGTTCTGTCGCAGAATCCTTTCCGCAACCGCCAAGGGCGCCATTCCCTATGAGGACTATGTCCGGTTCGCGCAGAAGCACATTATGAGTGCGGGCATAGCAAAGGCATTGCAGCTTTCCGGCACGCGTGCGGCAAACGCGAAACCTCTGCGACATCAGTCGGAAGGGTCTCAATGAGGGGAACGGATTGGCGCATGGCAAAGTGGCATTCAGCCAACGCCGTGAATAGCGACAGTGGCAATGTCCTCGCGTGCTATCTGTAATCAGAGTCCGCCAAATATGGACCAGACCACACTCGAACCGGACCATCTGCCGACCGCTTCAATGGCGGAAATGAAGGATCTGGACAGTGGCCTTGCGGCGATCGCGGCGATTGCCGGTTATTTCCGCATCGCCTCCAACCCGGATGTTCTGGCGCGTGACCTGGCATTGTCCGAGCCGGCCGGACGGAGCGACCTGCTGCGCGCGGCAAAGCTCGTCGGCCTGAAGGCAAAGCATCTGGAGATCCAAAGTGATGCCCGGCTGGCAACATTGCCGACGCCGGCGATCGCCTGCCTGACGGACGGCCGTTTCGCGCTCTTTGGCGGGGCGGCACCGGACGATTGCTGGCGCATCATCGATCCCATCGACTTCTCCAGCCGCAATCTAGCTGCTCATGAACTGCTGGCCGAGACCGCGGGTCACTTCATCCTGCTGCAGCGGCGGCTGGCAGGCCCCGGCTCCTCAAGGGGCAATTTCGGTTTCCGCTGGTTCCTGCCGTCGATCTGGCGCTATCGCCATGCCTTCGGTCACGTCCTGCTGGCCTCGCTGATCGTCCAGATCTTCGCGCTGGTGACACCGCTGTTCTTCCAGGTCGTGGTCGACAAAGTGCTGGCCCATCGCAGCTATTCGACCCTGATCGTGCTGGTCGTCGGCCTGGCGGCCGTCGGCCTGTTCGATGTCGTGCTGCAATATCTTCGAACCTATGCGCTGTCGCACACGACCAACCGCATCGACGTCGAGCTCGGACGGCGGTTGTTCCGCCATATGCTCAACCTGCCGCTCTCCTATTTCGAGACGCGAGCGACCGGCCAGACGATCGCCCGCGTGCGCGAGCTGGAAACGATCCGCAATTTTCTGACAGGGCAGGGACTGTTTTCCGGCCTCGATCTGATCTTCACCATCGTCTTCATCTTCGTGCTGTTCTCCTATTCGTCGAAGCTCGCCTGGATCGTCGTCGCCTCGATCCCGTTCTATCTGGCGATCGGCTTTCTGGTACGGCCGTTCCTCAAGGAGAAGATCGACGAGAAGTTCGAGCGCGGCGCCTATAGCCAGCAGCTCCTCGTCGAGACCGTGGTTGGTGTGCAGACCTTGAAGGCCTCTGCCGTCGAGCCGGTCGTTGCGGCGCAATGGGAAGAGCGGCTGGCCGGCTATGTGCAATCGTCGTTCGTCACCACCATGCTGGCCGCCAAGGGCCAGAACGCCATCCAGTACATCAACAAGATCACCTCGGCGGCGTTGCTGCTGTTCGGTGCCCAGGCCGTCATCAATGGCGAGCTGACCGTCGGGGCGCTGGTCGCCTTCAACATGATCGCCGGCCAGGTCTCGCAGCCGATCCTGCGGCTGTCGCAGCTCTGGCAGGATTTCCAGCAGGTGCAGGTGTCGGTGGCGCGGCTCGCCGACATTCTCAACGCGCCGCCTGAACCGCGGCCGGAAGTCTCAGTCAGCCTGCCGAAGCCAAGGGGCGGCGTCACCTTCAAGGGCGTCAACTTCCGCTACACGGACGACGGGCCGGAAGTGCTGCGCGACATCTCCTTCTCGGTGCGTCCAGGCGAAGTGATCGGCATTGTCGGCCCGTCCGGATCGGGTAAGTCGACGCTGACGAAGCTGGTGCAGCGCTTCTATATTCCGACCCGCGGCCAAGTCTTTGTCGATGGCCAGGATATCGCCCAGGTCGATCCGGCCTGGCTGCGCTCCAATATCGGTGTCGTCCTGCAGGAGAACATGCTGTTCAACCGGACGATCCATGACAATATCTGCCTAGTCAATCCGTCGATGTCGCGGGGCGCCGCCATGCAGATGGCGCGGCTGTCGGGCGCTGACGAATTCATCGCCAAATTGCCGAAGGGCTATGACACGCTGATCGAGGAGCGCGGCGCCAACCTCTCCGGCGGCCAGCGCCAGCGCCTGGCAATCGCCCGGGCGCTCGCCACAAATCCGCCGATGCTGATCCTCGACGAAGCGACAAGCGCGCTCGATTATGAGAGCGAGCGCATCATCCTCGGCAACATGCGCGAGATCGTCAAAGGCAGGACGGTCATCATCATCGCCCATCGCCTGGCGACCGTCCGTCATTGTGATCGCATCATCGGCATGAAGGATGGCCGTATCGTCGAAGAGGGCACGCATGACAGCCTGCTTGCCCGGCCGAATGGCCTCTATGCCCATCTCTGGCAATTGCAGACAGGGCTTAATCAGCTATGAACCCGATCATCCGCCCTCCTAAGAAACCGGGAAAGCCGCTGCGTCGCGGCAGGATCGAGAACGAGTTCCTGCCGGCGGCGCTCGAGATCCTTGAGACGCCGGCCTCGCCGATCCGCACCGCCTTCATCTGGTTCATCGCCGTCGTCGTTGTAAGCACGCTGCTGTGGAGCTATCTCGGCACCTTCGACATCGTCTCGACGGCGCAGGGCAAGATTCAGCCGACAGGACGGGTGAAGGTGATCCAGTCGATCGAAGTCGGTAAGACAAGATCGATCCCGGTCGTCAATGGGGCCAGGGTCAAGGCCGGCGATATCGTCGTCCAGCTCGACGACACCGAGCTCACGTCCGACGAAGAGGCAATTACTATCAATCTCCAAGCCTATCGCGGCGAGATGGTCCGCCGCAAGGCCGTTCTGGCGACGGTCGATCGCTGGCGAGAGCAGGGCATTTGGACCAGCGACAAGACGATATCCGAGGCGCCGCTGGCTTTTGCGGAGGATACGCCGTCCAGCATTCGCGACCGCGAGCAGTCGATCTTCAGGGCCGATCTGTCACAGCTTGCCGCCAGCCTCAAAAATATCGTTGCCCAGCACACACAGCAACAGGCGACCGTCGCCAGGCTGCAGCAGACAATGGCCGCACAGCAGAGACTGGTCGATACGCTCAACGAACGGGTCGTCATTCGCGCGACACTGGTGGATCAGGATGCCGGCTCCAAGGCAGGGGTGATCGACGCCAAGGAGACAAGCCAGAAAGAGGAAGCCACACTCGCAGAGGAGACCGGCCAGCTCGAGGAGGCAAAGGCGTCTCTTGTCGTGACGACCAGCGACGGCGAAAAAACGCTCCGCACCTTCATTGCCGACAATGTGGAGAAGGCTGGCGAGGCGTCGCGGCAGGCTGACGAACTCGACCGCCAGCTCGTCAAGGCCCGCAAACGGCGCGAATCCATGACGATCGCAAGCCCGATCGATGGTACCGTCCAGTCGTCTTCGATCAATACCGTAGGACAGGTGGTGACAACCGGCGTCGAGCTCATGCGCATCGTGCCGGATAATTCGACGCTGGAGGTGGAGGCTTATCTCCCCAATAGCGATATCGGTTTCGTGTCCGTCGGGCAGGCGGCTGTGGTCAAAATCGAGGCCTTTCCATTCACGCGTTATGGCGTGATCCGTGGTCATGTCACGGCCGTTGCAAGAGACGCGATCCCGGAACCGGATGCCAACCAGGTGGAAGGCGACCCGACGAAGCAATTGCAGGCGACCGTGCCGACGACCAATGTCCAGCGCGTTCAGAACCTCGTCTTTCCCGTCATCGTGGAATTGGACGCCGGCACCATGAGCGTCGACGGCCATATCGTGTCGCTCTCACCGGGCATGGCCGCCACTGCCGAGATCAAGACCGGCAAACGTCGCATTCTCGAATACCTGTTCTCGCCGATCGTAGAGGTAACCTCGCAAGCGATGCAGGAGAGATGAGGCCGCCTGCTCCGATTGGCGAATTTGGTCACTGCTTATGACAGAGTTTCAATTCGAAAGCTTCACAATGGATACACAGGCTCCTCAGAGAATGGAGTTTGCCTATTACAAGGGTAGGGTCCTGCGTTTCTCTCTCATACTGCTAATCTTTACGGCGGGGCTCGCCGCTGCACCTTTTCTTCCCGAAAGGCCGGGGCAAGCTCACCCGAGCGCGATTGTATTCTTGCCCATCGCCGCTCTCAGCGGCCTCCTCATGATTGCGATGCTGCTCAAGATCGTGAAAGCAGAACCTGGCCTTGCTATATCGAGCGCCGGGATTTTCATCGAAAGTTACGCTGATGAAACGATACCCTGGCGCGCGGTTCGGGATATCCGACGATATAAACGTACACGGACCGATCAAATGTATGTCGATCTGGATCCGGCGGTGGCGCGAACGTTGACAAGGCGTGGCCTTGCGCGTTGGGTCCCGAAAGCCTTGCGAGTGTCGGAAGCCACAGCGGTCGTTTCGCTGAGGCTGCTATTGGGTAACCCGAACTGGACATACGATGAATGCACGGATTTTCTTGCGAAGGATCGAGAGCAGCAAGCGCTGGCGGACGGTGGCTTGTCCCCAGCTTCTCAGGTTCAAGACCATGCCGGGCCGATCTTCAATCTGAAGGGGCCGCCGATCTTTACATATGCTCTGATCGCCATTCTGGTCGGCATCTATATAGTAGAGCTTAAATTCGGAGTCATTCCGTCAAAGGGCGATACGCCCGACATCCAGACCTTATTGGTGTTCGGCGGCACCTTTCGCATGCGGATCATGCAATATGGCGAATGGTGGCGGCTGGTGACGGCTTCCCTGCTGCACGGCAATTTCCTTCATCTCGCCTTCAACTGCTTCGCCTTATGGCGGGCCGGGATTTTACTTGAGCGCCTGATCGGCTGGCGCTGGTTTGCCGCTCTATTTTGCGTGAGCGCGATTGGCGGCTCGGTGGCATCGCTGCTGATCAACCTCGACAATATCGTCGGCGTCGGAGCATCAGGCGGGATTATCGGCCTGTTTGCGGCTGTCATCGTGGCAAGTTTTCATTTTCCCTCCGGCCCGTTGCCAGAGATTTTAAGGATGGGCGCGATACAGATTCTCGTACCTTCCATCCTGCCGCTCGTCGCTCAAACTGCTGGTGGCATGAATATCGATTATGCGGCTCATCTTGGTGGAGCGCTTGCGGGAGGGATCGTTTCGCTTGTTTTGCTGAAGGCCTGGCCGAGCAAGCAGCCTCATCCTCGCTTCAGTGTGGCTGCTCTCATCGGCAGCATTGGGTTCGCCATAATTGCGGCGGGATCGATCTGGCCCATCAGCCAGCTCCGGGCCGGCTATCTTGCCGACCCCTTCGTGCAATATTTTCAAGGGCAATATCAGTTGGCCGCAGACGACTTTGCGGCTAGTGCGCAACGCGATGAGAAAGCCGCGCCTTATTATCATCTCTGGCGCTTTCTCGCGCAAACAAGAGGCAACGACAGCCAAGCCGCATCGAACCTCCGAATAGCGGCCAGCAAGCTCGATCAAAGCAAGTGGCCCTATCCGGTCTATCAGCTCTTCCTTGGAGAATTGACACCGGCCGAGGTCACGGCAAAGGCATCAAACAACGACAGTCTTTGTGAGGCCATATTCTATGTTGGCGAATGGCACCTATTGCGTGGGCAGACCGCCGAAGCCGTTCCAAAGTTCAATGCAGCCCTCTTCTCATGCCCAAAGACATTTTTCGAGTATGAGGGTGCACAGGGTGAATTGGTGCAGCTTCGTCGGCATTGAGGCACCGCGCTTATTGGTGATGCGTCCTGGTCTTCTCTCAAGGTTCAAAATCAATGCGAACTGAGCTAGCGTTTTACGGATATGCTCAGGAGCCAACAATCCAGCATGGGATTTCAGGCCGCGGCCGTCTGTCAGTAGGATTGGCCAAACTGGTGTAGCAATCGCTTTTAGGAATAGGGCTTATTTCAATGGATGGCGGTTTGTTTTGGAAGTTCCCCGACGCGCGTGGCAAACAGATCATCGAGCGCGCTGCTCAAGCGCTTCTTTGCGCTACAGGCCTGCTGCTGATCCTTGGTGATTTGGCCTGTGCCGAGCAGTCTCCCGAGCGGGTCGAGAGCCTGCGTTACGAGGTCGCAAGGGACTACTCCTACAAGTTGACGATGGTGATCGACTCGTTCGTGCAAAAGCAGGCACAGGTAAAGGATGCGTCGCAACTGGCGATGACTTATAATCCGCGGAACGTTTCCTTCCGCTTCGTAAGCGGCTGGGTTGAAGATCCCGATGGGTCCCGTCATAAACCGGCTGCTGACGCCATTTTTACCCGCCCGAGTGCCGCTTCGCGCGATGCGCCCGGATTTGTGTCGTCAGTAACCACCACGGTCGTCATGCCTAAGGTTACGATTGGAAGCCACGTCCACTACGAAATTGAAGAGACGGCGCCCAGGATGCCACTGATGGGCTTCAATCCGGTTGCGTGGCTCAATCCGTTCCAAAATGCCAGCGAGCATGTCGTGATTGACATTCCCGCAGCTCTTCCGCTTGCCGTCGCCAGCCAAGGCGGTTTTGTCGTCTCCGATACGACAACGAACGGAATGCGCCATATCGTTGCGGATGTGCGTTTACAGGGTGTCGTTTTGCACTTAAATGGGTTCTTCCTCAATTTCTGTGATTCAGCGGCATCATTCTCGCCCTCATCAGTTCCGGGCCGGCGCGACCGTACATTGCTCGCTTCAGCATCTTGAGGCGGTTGATCTGACCTTCGGCTTGACCGTTGCTCCAAGGGAGTTCGATTGCATTTCTTACGGCATCAATATCCCGGCGCAAAACGCTGGCGAAACGCATGATTGCCGTGAGCTCGGTGTCGATGGCATCGTCGATCCATTCATCCAGTGCCTGCGAGCCCGTGCTGCGCAAGATGCCGTTGAAGCGCATGGCCAAGCCGCGCATGATAGCGAACGCTCGAGAGCCCTGCTTCAATGCATTGACCTTTCTGGCCTGACGATCTGTCAGCAGGTCGCGCGGTTTTATGCACAAAGCTGCGGCCACCACGGAGGAAATCATATGGCCCGTATCAGGATCGCGGACGGGTTCTGAAACATCCATCTCCGGAGGCGGCTCGTCGAGTTGAATGTTTTCGACTGCACGCCACACTTTCAGCAAGCGCTCCAGATTGGAGCGGCTGCCCGTGTAACCGCGGTGTAAGCGTCGTTTTGCCCCCACCTTCCGGATCATCTTGTGATTGACGATGTTGAGCCTGAACAGAGGGCTTGGACATATGTCGATTTCAGAGCTTACGCTTAAAACCAAGGATGATGAGCCGGTTCGACGGTTTGAGGTTTTCACTGGAAGTGGTCGTCGCCGTGAATGGAGCGACGAACTGAAGGCGCAGATCGTCGCGGAAAGCTATGAGCCCGGCGTGACGGTGTGCTCGGTGGCGCGGCGTCATGGGCTGACATCGCAACAGTTGTTCACCTGGCGGCGGCTTGCCCGCAAGCCGTTCGATGTATTGCCGGACGTGGCACCGATGTTTGCGCCTGCCGTCGTCGTCGCACAGGATATGCCCATGCCGAAGAAGGTACGGCGAGCACGTTCACCGAAGAAGGCTCACGGCGACGCCGTGATTGAGCTGGAAATTGGTGGTGCGACAATCAGGATTGCATCCGGTGCTGACGCCACGACGATTGCAGCCGTCATTGCGGCCATGAAAGCATCATCGTGATTGGTCCGTCCGGCGCGGTGAAAGTCATGATCGCCACCAAACCGATCGACTTCCGCAAGGGTGCAGAGGGATTGGCTGCACTGGTAAAGGCTGAGATGGGAGCTGATCCATTCTCCGGAACAATCTACGTGTTCCGGGCCAAGCGAACCGACCGCATCAAGCTGATCTTCTGGGATGGCAGCGGCGTATGCCTGGTGGCAAAACGGCTTGAGGATGGCGAGTTCCATTGGCCCCGGATGCAGGACGGCGCAATGCATCTGACATCCGCCCAGTTCTCGGCTTTGTTCGAGGGGCTGGATTGGAAACGCGTGCATGCGCCGAGCGAAACGCGCACGCCTATTCAGGCCGGATAGCAGCCGCGACCAATTGAATCAGCCGCACCAGACATCTCGTCTTACGGGGCGAGATATGCTGTTCTTTGCCCATGACGATCAGAGCGGACGAGCTTCCGGATGACCTTAACGCGCTGAAAGCGATGGTGCTTTCGCGCGAGGCGGAGAATGCCCGCTTACGGCAGATCATCAAGGAATTGCAGCGTCACCGCTTTGGTCGCCGGGCGGAAACGCTTCCCGAGGATCAGCTTCTCCTTGGCTTGGAAGAGGCCGAACAGGTCGAGGCGGATGGTCTGGAAGGAACGGAGCACGCCTCAGCCGATCTGCGCCAGACGCGGGTTGCCAAACGGCGAATGAACCGAGGCTCGCTTCCAGCTCACTTGCCAAGGATCGAGATGGTCGTTGATATCGATGATCATGCCTGCCCAGGCTGCCATCATGATCTGCATCAGATCGGCGAAGATATCAGCGAGAAGCTGGACATTATTCCGGCCCAGTTCCGGGTGCTGGTTGTTCGCCGTCCGAAGTACGGCTGCCGGGCCTGCGAGGATGTCGTCGTTCAGGCTTCGGCTCCCGCCCGGCTGATCGAAGGTGGCATTCCGACCGAGGCAACTATCGCCCATGTTCTCGTCTCAAAGTATGCCGATCATTTGGCGCTCTATCGCCAGGCGCAAATCTACAAGCGGCAGGGCATAAACCTCGACCGCTCGACGCTGGCTGATTGGGTCGGACGCGCTGCCTGGCATCTGCGGCCGGTTCATCAGCGGCTACTTGAGGTGTTGAAGACATCATCCAAACTCTTCGCGGACGAGACGACAGCGCCTGTGCTCGATCCGGGACGCGGCAAGACCAAGACCGGGCAACTTTGGGCTTATGCGCGGGACGACCGACCATGGCAGGGGAAGGATCCGCCGGGTGTCGTTTATGTCTATGCGCCAGATCGCAAGGCTGAGCGCCCGATGACCCATCTCGACAGCTTCGTCGGGATCCTGCAGGTCGATGGTTAGGGTGGCTACCGCCCGTTGACTGCCAAGAATACCGTCTCGCTAGCCTTCTGCTGGTCGCATGTTCGGCGACGCTTTTACGAGTTGGCGGCAGCCGGTCCCGCACCCATTGCCACCGAGGCGCTAAGGCGCATTGCCGAGCTTTACAGGATCGAGGATGATATCCGTGGTCGGGCTTCCGAGGAACGCCGTGTCAACCGACAGGAAAAGAGCCGCCCGATCGTCGACAGCCTTGCGCCATGGCTCACCCAACAGCTCAGCCTCATCAGCCAGAAGACTAAGCTGGCCGAAGCGATCCGATACACCCTGTCACGCTGGGAAGGATTGACCCGCTTCATCGACGACGGCCGCATTGAGATCGACTCCAACATAGTCGAGCGATCCATCAGGCCAATTGCCCTAAATCGCAAGAACGCACTCTTCGCGGGTTCCGACGCCGGGGCCGAGCACTGGGCGACCATCGCATCACTCATCGAGACCGCCAAGCTCAACAATGTCGAACCGCTCGGCTATCTCGCCGATGTGCTCACCAAGATCGTCAATGGTCACCCAAACAGCCAGATCGACGAGTTGTTGCCCTGGTCATACGTGGCCGATAAAATGCTCCCGACAAAAGAATAGGCGTGGAGTGTGCCGTGACAGAACAGAGCATCTCATGGGAACAGGATGGAACCGATGCCGGATGGTTCTTCGCTAAGGATGTCGGCTCTGTGAGAAGTAGTTCCAGCTATCGCCCTGGAGGCTGGTGGTTCCTTCCGAAATGGCTGCCTGACACGGAAGACCATGATGTCGGCCCCTTCAAAACCAAAACTGCCGCGTTGGCAGAAGCAGAGCGTCTGGCTGCCCATCAACCCACAAAATAGCAGCAACAGATGCCACCCGCCGTGGCCCCAAGACAGCGCTTACACCGCGGTTCTTGATATCGTAAAACAAATGGCGCCCGACCCGGTTTCCATTTTTCAAGCATTCAGCCAGGAAAGCTTCAAAATACAGTGGGGATGTCGGATTCAATGCTGCCCGGTTTCTGTCTCGAGGTGCCTTGGAAGTAAGCCAATTCGCGATGCTGCGGCGCTCGTATCCGGTCCGCCTTGCAATCTCGCTGTAGCTGAGGCCCTGCTGCCGCAAAGCTTGAAGCATGTCGAATATTTCCTGACGAGATTGCCTGTGAGCCACGCGGGCACGGCGCTGTTGTGACCTAGCGCTGGCGATAGCATCTTCGGAGAGTATCGGCCTAACATGGGCGTGACCGTAAACGCTCATCTGTTCCTTGATTGCCTCCCTGAGATTTTGAACCAGATGAAAGCGGTCAGCCACCTGGCGGGCCTGAGGCGCGCCCTCTCTGGCTGCCTGAGCATACAAACCACAGCGATCTCGGCTCACGACCTCGATCGTCGGGCGTTCTTGCAGCCATGCTTTTGCGCTCTCGACGCTGCGGTCCTCCAGAACATCGACAACTGAATGACGCTCAAGATCGACCATAATCGTCCCGTATCGCGAGGAATGCCGCCAGCTCCAATCATCAATGCCCACTACCCGAATAGTGTCTTTTTGTGTGGACGCTGGATTACCGCGCTTCAATTGCCGTAAGATCGTGTCGTCGCTGACCAGCATGCCGAGCCGATGCATCAAGTTCTCTCCCGGACGACCGCCCATTCTGTGGCCAACCAAGCCCACAATCTCAGCCATCCGCCCAGTTCGTCGCACATAGGGTGCAGCAATCTCGGGCAGCCTGTCGGTGAAGGTTCGTCGCTCGCATTTCCGGTACCTACACTGCCACCGGCTCAGTGCGAGTCTGATGTTCACAGCTTGACCTTGAACAGGCAAGTCCTGGAGACGGCGGTTGTGCCAGCCGTGCCGATGCCGACTTCGCATTCCACAATCCGGGCAGATACCGACAGGCTTTGCAGCAGCGGAAACAACCCAGTTTTCTTCATTTTGAAGGGTGATACCCAGAATTTTGACCCCTGGGCCGGGCGACCAATTCAATTGCGCTCGCATCCCTGCAGATAACGGTCGAGGCGCTAACACCGTGTTAACCACAGAAATTGAGGAAGAACCCGGTTAAATGCAAAACGACACAAGCGCCTGATGCGCAAACTGTTGAAGGGTCATGGCCGCGCGCCGCGTGTAATGATTACCGACAAGCTTCGATCCTACGAAGCCGCAAAGCGGGAGATCATGCCCGGCGTCGAGCACCGCGCCCACAAAGGCTTGAACAATCGCGCGGAGAATTCCCACCAGCCAATCCGGCGACGAGAGCGGATCATGAAGCGCTTCAAATCAAAGCGACATCTGCAACGCTTCGTCTCTATCCATGATCCGATTGCCAACTTGTTCCACACCCCCCGACACGACGTCACCTCAAGCCATTATCGGGAACTGCGTGCTGCGGCGATGAGCCTATGGACGCAAATCGCTCGGGCGTGAATCCCGAAAGCCTCAGCGGACCGCTATTCCTCCCGACTGTTAAGTTTACGATGCCCTCAGGCGAGGATAGATAGGATGCGGTTAGGGATGCGTCCTCTGGACCATTGGGTGATGCGGCTGAGATGTAATGTCATAATTATCTTGGCTGAAGACGTAAGGTGTGGAAATGACCGCAAGAACAAGCATGGCATTTATTATAGTATTCTTTTTTTGCGGGATATTCTATTTCTCTGAAGATTATTTCGCTCAAAGCATCGGAAATATAATAGATGAATGGATTTTTTATATCCTTTTAATTCCATTTTTTTGCTCGTTTATATTTGGTATTGCCAGCGCAATGATTACTCTTTCAGTAAGAAATAGCAAAAACGATAAAGCAGATATCGAGTATTGCAGAGCGAACCCGATAATTTGGTTCCTAGTTTGGCGCGAGATCAGAGAGGAAATCGACCGTGGTTAGGCCATGTTGACAAAGTTACATCAGGAGCTTGTGGTCTCCGATGACGGAGATATGCTCAGCGAATGATGACTTCTCCTTGCCCCGTCTACCTTTTCAGAAGCGCAGGTTTCGCCCCATCGGGCGATACGGTGGTCAGCGTTGCGCCGTTGGATTGCGTTGTCGCAATTTACGGTAACGGAGGTATCATTGGCGAAGGTGGCCTGTCTTCTGCGTTTGGTGGGGCGGCAGTCTTCAAGAACGATGCGTCCGGGGATTGTTTCGTCGGCGTATGGGGAGCACGCAACGCCTCACGTTTCCGCAAGGAGCTTCGGGCTCATATGCAGATTGCAGTTCACAAGGAAGCGCCAGACGCGCGGCTTTCTTTCTGGGGAGCGGAGAAAGAGCGCCCTAAGCCTGTGCGCAAATGAAGGGCAACCAGAGTTTGGCTGAGGCCAGCGCCAGGAAGCCAGCAAACGACATCCTCGTCTTATCATAGCGCGTAGCGATGCGCCTGAACTGCTTCAGCTTATTGAACATGCGCTCGATGCGGTTCCGGTCTTTGTATGCAACGTAATCGCACGGTAGCGGGCGCTTCCGCGTCGAGCGCGATGGGATAACAGGACGAGTGCCATGCAGCAGGAGTTCTTCGCGGATTGCATCCGCATCATATCCCTTGTCCGCCAGCATTTTGCGCGGTCTGCTGACGGGAATAGCAAGAAGTTGGGGAACGGCCTTGTAATCCGATGCCTCACCGCCTGTCAGGACAAAGCCGAGAGGGCGTCCCTGACCGTCTGCTCGGGCGTGGATTTTTGTCGTAAAGCCGCCGCGTGATCGACCAAAAGCCTCCTTATCAGTCCCCCTTTTGCGCCAGCAGCCTGCGAATGACCCCGAACGGTCGTGCTGTCGATCATATGCTGCCAGTCGTCGGTTAAGCCGAGCTCCACAAGGGTCTCAAGCAGAGCGTCCCAGACGCCTTGCTCTGCCCACCGTCGGAAGCGGACATAGACAGAGTTCCATTTGCCGTAGCGTTCGTGCATGTCGCGCCACGGGCAGCCAACGCGCAGGATGTGCAGCATCCCGTTTAAAAAGCGCCGATTATCGTGAGCGAGCCGCGACTTGTGTCCCCGTTCCCCTGGGTAGGAACGGCTCGATTACACGCCATTCCTCGTCACTCAAATCGCCTCGCGCCAATACTGCCTCCTAAAAAGCAGTCTTGAATCACGCTTGAGCCGATTTGGGAATCCACTTTGTCAACCCGACCTAGGTCGATCAAAACGTCGATGCTAATTTCGTAGTGGGTTGTGCTCAATCGCGATGGGCCGTCGCGGGCACGCACCGCGGGCTGGTCTTTCAATGCGACGGCCTGCGGCCCAAGCTCTTCCCACAATTTTACCGTATGCAGTTGATCTTTAGTGCAGGGGTTGCGTGCGCAACGCTTTTGCAACGCACCTCGTTAATCGAAATGTGCCAATCTCCCCCTATCAAATTGGTTCGTGGAGCTTTTAGGGTGACCGATTTTGAAGAACAGGAACGTCAGGGCGAGATCTCGGCACTTGCAAGAATGGTGCACTATGCTGGTGGTGTCGCCGGTGAGCTCGATACACCGCAGGTGACGTCTCCTATGAAGGCATCACAAGCTGCTCTTCCTTCGGTTTTAAAGGGCAAGTTCCCGATGCTCTCAAGGGCGCATTTGCACGGGCTTGTCGGTGATACGCATGGTCACTGCTAGCAAGCTCTCGTCCTTTCAATGTCACCGGTTCATACATTTGCCCGATACCGCGCTGCCCTAGAGAAACGTCGAGGGATCTAGCTTGCTTATCGTGCCTATTGGCGCCGAAACCCTACGCTGCTTCACACCGCCGAGTGCACTGGCCCATTCCGCAGACACTGCATGCCCGGTCAAGGTCAGAAAAGCCTAAGAGAGCCCAACCGGCATTTGGCAGTCTCTGCTCATGCCAAGCTTACATGGGGTTGTCAGCATTCTCGCCGTGGAGAAGATGATGGAAAGGTTGAAACGCCTCACACAGGGCGATTTGTCGCAAAGCGAGCTCGAAGTCATAAAGCGAGTATTTGACTTAGCAACGACGCAGAGTTGGTTCGATGATACTCCGTACAGCCGGGAGGGTTTTGCTGCCGCGCTGGTCGACTTGTTTCGATGCGGAATGGTTAATCCGGCTCAGCTGGAAAGGATCGCGATGTTTTGGGCATTGAGCGACTTTTCCCATAGCATGTCGAGTGCCCAACGAGCCAAACTGCGATCACTTTACAGCCGATGCGAGGTCGAGCAGTAAGTGTTTGCAGTTGACGGGTATCGAACCGTCGTCCCCACATTTGCGAACTGACTTCCAACTGAGGAGGAAGGCAAGAAAACAAAGTTTTCGGAGCGCCGATTGCCATTATGTGAAGTGCTTCCCGAATTTCGGCCAGCGGGCGCTGGAATTTTCCGGGGTTGAGGCTCAGTTCGGCGGGGGTGCAGATGAGCCGTTCATGAGCGAAATCGGCGCCTTGTTGCCGATGGCGCATTGCGATCAGGACGCGAGGAAGATTGAACCGCTTCGTTCTTCTGATCCCATGCTGGGACGGCAAAGAGCTGATCCCGAAGAGAAGCGAGGCCCCGTGAACGACGTCAACGCCGAAGAAAAGCCGGAAGCGCAATACCCTTGACCTCGGTCCGCCAAATAGAGAAGACCCCAATTAAATGCCAAGTGACGAGATCGCGCTCGATGACCTGAAGGTCGCCCAGCCGATCGAACTCGAGCATAAGCCGATAGATCGCGAGGCGCTCGTCTTCCAGCCGCGTCATCAGGTTTGCAAATCAGGCACTCAGGCGAAGGCGTAGGAGCCGTCCGGGCGTTTCGGCACGCGTCGCTGCCAATGGATGTAGCCTTCCTCTTCCATGGCCTTCTCATCCATGTCGACGCCCCAGCCGGGCCGGTTGGGTCTGAGTTCAAGGTAGCCGTCCTTCGGCAGATAGGGATCGACGACATAGCGGGTTTCGCCCTGGCGCTGCTCAACCTCGTTGCCACCATAGACGTAGGCTTGACCCTTCGGCAGACGATATTCGAGTATCCTGAAGTTCTGCGCTGCGGCCGAGAAATGCACGTTGACGGCGGTCGCGAGTGGTCCCATCGGGTTGTGTGGGGCAACGCCGACGAAATGCGCCTCGGCGATCGTCGCGATGCGCCGCATCTCGCTGATGCCGCCGACGACGCAGATATCCGGTTGGATAAGGTCGGCGCCCTTGACCTGCAGCAGACGCAGGAACTCGTTGCGATTATAGAGGGATTCGCCCGTCGCAAGCACGCAATTGAGGCCTTGCTTCAATTCACCCCACATCTCGATATTTTCCGGGCGTAGAGGCTCCTCGTAGAAAAGCGGATCATAGGCGGCAAGCGCGTTGCCGAGCTGACGGGCGGCGACCGGCTCGAAAATCTTCGCATGGGCGTCGAAGGCGATCTCATAATCGTCGCGCACGGTCTCGCGCAGCGAGCGGAAATAGTCGGCCGATGCCTTGACGACATTGCCCCAGCGATGGGCATGCATGTCGATGCGCCATGGGCTGAGCTTGAAGGCAGTAAAGCCCCATTCGGCGTTCAGACGGTCGAGCTCATCGCGAGCAGCCGGCGCATCCGGTGCGGTATAGACGCCGGCATAGACCTTGATGCGATCACGCACCGCGCCGCCGAGCAGCTTGTAGACCGGAACATTCAGGGCCTTTGCCGAGAGGTCCCAAAGGCAATGATCGAGCGCGGAAATGGCCGAAAGGCCAAGCGCGCCCGGCGGGAAGCGGCTTTGCTGGATCAGCAAGTTGACGAGATAGTCGATGCGGCTCGGATCCTGGCCGGCGATGAAGCCATAGAGATAGTCGAGGATCGGAGGCAGTGCCAAATCCGGGCCGTGGTTGTAGCATTCGCCCCAGCCGGTCAGTCCGTCATCCGTATCAAGCGCCACGATGACGCGCGGGCGATCCTTGTCGCGGGTCATAAATACCCGCATGCGGTCGATCTTCATCTTATCTTCCTTCTATCGATTGACATGAATGCCGCATGGGAGCTGCCGCAGGTGGGGAAATCGTTGCCGCGTCGCGGCGAAGCCTGATTGGTGGAAAATGGGCGTTGCGGCGGTATGGAGGGAAGTCATCATGCGGCGCTCCCGTTCTTGACAGCTTCGGGCTCGACATAGCGAAAGCGTCGCGAGCGATCGCGATCGCGAGGGTCAGGGCGAGGAATCGCCGAAATCAGCGCTTGCGTATAGGCATGTTCGGGTGAGTTGCAGACCTTGTCGGCATCGCCGACCTCGACCAGGCGACCCTTGTACATGACACCGACGCGGTCGCACATGTAGCGGATGACGCCGATATCATGGCTGATGAAGATATAGGCGAGGCCAAGTTCGTCCTGCAGGCGCATCAACAGATCGAGCACCTGCGAGCGCACGGAAACATCGAGAGCGGAGGTCGCCTCGTCGGCGACGATCACGCGTGGATTAAGGGTTATGGCGCGGGCGATGCCGATGCGCTGGCGCTGACCGCCTGAGAAGGCATGCGGATAGCGCTCGCGCGCCCTCGGATCGAGCCCGACCTGTTCCATCAGATGGCAAACGCGCTCGTCGAGCGCCCGCCCCTTGGCGATGCCGTTGACGAGCAATGGCTCGCCGATAATCTGCGAGACGGTCATGCGCGGGTTGAGCGAACCGAACGGGTCCTGGAACACCATGCGCAATTCGCGGCGCGCTGTCGCAAGGGCCGTCCCCTTGGCGCTTGCCAAGTCGGTGACGTCGCCATCGGCGCGGCGATAGAGAATTTCGCCTGCACTCGGATCGATAAGGCGCATGATCGAGCGACCCATCGTGGTCTTGCCTGACCCGCTCTCGCCGACAATGCCGAGCGTTTCGCGCGGCAAAAGCGAGATCGAGACATCATCGAGGGCACGGACCTCGCCGAAGGCCATCGACACATTGCGCAATTTGAGGATCGGGGCTGCCGCTCTGTCGAGCGGCGGTCGTGCCAGACGGATTTCCGCCTTCCTTTCGAGCTTCAGCACCGAGCCGATCAGCATGCGGGTATAGTCGTCCTTCGGCGCATGGAAGATCTGTTCGACCGGACCGTATTCCCTAACGACGCCATTGTGCATGACGAGCACATCGTCGGCGATCTGGGCGACCACGCCCATGTCGTGGGTGATGAACAGCACCGCCATGCCATTGGCCTGCTGCAGCCGGGCAATGAGGTCGAGGATTTCGGCCTGCGTCGTGACATCGAGCGCGGTCGTCGGCTCGTCGGCGATCAGCAGCTGCGGCTTGCAGGCAAGCGCCATGGCGATCATGGCGCGCTGGCGCATGCCGCCGGAATATTGAAAGGCGTAGCGGTCGATCGCCTTTTCGGGCGAAGGGATTTCCACCTGTTTCAAAAGTGAGATCGCCTCGGCGCGTGCCTCGGCCTTGTTCACCTTCGTATGGAGGCGCAGCGCCTCCATGATCTGGTCGCCGACCGTATGGACCGGCGAAAGCGATGCCATCGGCTCCTGAAAGATCATGGCGATATCTCGCCCGCGGATCGACCTGATCTGCCGCCCGCGCGGATTGAGCTTGACGAGATCGACCGATTTGCCGCTGGCGTCATTCAGGATGATGGAGCCGCCGGTGATGCGGCCGGGGGTGTCGACGATCTGCAAGATCGAGCGCGCGGTAACGGATTTGCCCGATCCGCTCTCGCCGACGACGCAGAGCGTCTTTCCGGGTTCGATGACGAAGGAGAGATTGTCGACCGCGCGAAACGTGCCGGTTCTTAAAGGAAAGTCGACGGTGAGGTTCTTGACCTGCAGCAGAGGGCGAGCGGTGTTCATGGAAACGATATCGGTCATGCCCGCCTCATTTGTTGTAGGGATCGGCCGCATCACGCAGGCCATCGCCGAGAAGGTTCAGGGCCATGACCGCGATGACGACAGCGACACCCGGCAGAAAGAGCCATGGTGCGGTTGCGATCGAGCGGATATTCTGCGCCTCGCGCAGCAGCACACCCCAGGAAATGGTCGGCGGCTGCAGGCCGAGCCCCAGGAAGGAAAGAGATGTCTCGGCCAGGATCATCGCCGGTACGGCGAGCGTGATTGAGGCGATGATGTGGCTGGCGAAGCTCGGCAGCATATGACGAAAGATGATGCGCCCCTCACTGACGCCATCGAGCCTGGCCGCAGCGACAAACTCTTCAGTTCGCAGCGAGAGGAAGCGGCCGCGTACCACACGGGCAAGCTGCGCCCAGCCGGTCAGCGACAGGATGATCGTGATCATCATATATTGCAGTGCCGCCGGCCAGCCTTGCGGCAGGGCCGCCGCCATGGCAAGCCAGATCGGAATGGTCGGCAGCGACAACACGAAGTCGATCAGGCGCTGGATGAAGAAGTCGAGCTTTCCGCCGTAATAGCCTGAAATCCCTCCAAGAACGATGCCGAGCAGAAGCGAAAAGAACACGCCGACGAGGCCGATTGATAGCGAAATCTGCGCGCCCTGGACGGTACGGCTGAAGACGTCGCGGCCGAGCCGGTCTGCACCGAACAGCAAAAGTGGCGTCGTCTTGTCCGTGGAGGCCAGCAGGTGAATGTTGCTCGTGAAGAGGCCGAGCACGGAATATTCGTAACCGCGACCGAACAGGCTGATTGAGACGCGTTTCGTCGTATCTTCCTTGAAGATCGCCGCAAGCGTTTCCGGATCACGAGTGAGCTTCAGCGGATAGTAATGCAGACCGAAGGAAAAGCCGTTGTTCGTATCGAAGAAATGCACCCTCTGCGGCGGATGGAAGGTCGCACGCGCATTTTGCTGATTGGGGTCGTTGATGGCAAAGAATCCGGGTGCGATCGCGACGATATACATCATCACGGTAACGACGAGAGCGACCATCGCGAGCTTGTGGCGGCGGAATGCCCACCAGATCAACTGCCATTGCGAGGCGACGGCGTTGCGGTCAGGGCGCAGGTTTGTGACGGCGATATCGACCATGGGCTGCTCCTATTCCAACCGGATGCGGGGATCGACGAGGGCAAGCAGAATGTCACTGATGAGTGACCCGATCAGCGTCAGCGCGCAGATCAGCAGCACGAAGGCGCCGGCAAGATACATGTCCTGCGCCATCAGGGCCTGCAGCAGCAGTGGCGCTGCCGTCGGCAAGTTGAGAACGATCGCAACGACGACGGATCCGGAAATGAGATTGGGCAGCAGCCAGGCAATGGTCGAAATGAACGGATTGAGCGCGATGCGCAGCGGATATTTGACCAGCAGCCGAAACTCGGAGAGACCCTTAGCGCGGGCCGTCGTCACGTAGGGTTTCGGCAGCTCGTCGAGCATATTGGCGCGCATCACGCGGATGAGGCTTGCGGTCGACGAAACGGCAAGGATGACGACCGGCAGCCACAGATGCGAGAGGAGATCCAGCATCTTGGCGATGCTCCAGGGTGCTGTCTCGAATTCGGAGGAAAACAGGCCGCCGACATCCTGGCCGAATTCCACGGCGGCGACATACATCAGCACGAGCGCCAGCAGAAAGGAGGGAATGGCAAGGCCTAAAAAGGTGAAGGCGGTAAAGAAATAATCGCCGATCGAATATTTCTTGACGGCGGAATAGACGCCGATCGGCAGCGCGATTGCCCAGGTGGCGATCAGGGCTGCGAGCGCCAGTATCAGCGTCAGCGCCATGCGCTCCCAGATGAGACCGGAGACCGGCTGTTGCCATTCGAACGAAATGCCGAAATCGCCGCGCGAAAGAATGCCCCACATCCATTTCAAATACTGGATGAGCATCGGCTGATCGAGGCCGAAGCGCTCGCGCAGCTGCGTCGCCGTGTTCTGGTCGACCACCTCGTTCGAGGAGGCGAGCGTGGCGATATAGGTCGTCACATAATCACCGGGCGGCAGCTGGATCAGCACGAAGGCGAGGAAGCTGATGGCGAAAAGGGACGGGATCATCCACAAAAGGCGTTTACCGATGAAGACTAGCATGGCTATGTCTCGCGTTGAGCGCTGCCCCGGGCAGCTCCGCATGCAGGAAAGCGCCGCCCATGGAAGGCGGCGCTTGATCAATCCGATCAGCTGGTAAAGAAGAATTGCTGCGGCATGGCCGGTCCCGGATTGGGCCACGACCAGCTATCCGGCTGCTTTTCCGGGACATTGCGCAGATTGTTGCGGATGATGCCAAAGCCGCCGACGGCAAGGCAAAGCCCGACGGTTTCAAATTCCTCAGCTGCGATGTCGAAGATCTGCTTCATGACGGCGCCACGCTTGTCGAGATCGGCCGTCGAGCGCGCCTCGTCGAAGAGCTTCATGCGCTTCTTCTGGCTTTCCGGCGGCTCTTCGCCCTGTTTGCCGTTCGAGGTGTACCAAACGGACCACGGGATGGCGTAGCGTGAGCCCTGCGGATGGAAGGCGAAGAAATCGCGCGGATCAAGCATCGGGTCGAGGCCACCTGGGCCCGGCCAGACCTGGGCATCATGGGCGTTGTCGTCGCCACGGGTGTAATAAAGAGCACGTTCGATCGTGTTGACCTTCATGTCTACGCCGATCTGGGCCCAATGCGCCTTCACCAGTTCGAGGGCATCGACCAGATCGGGATAGAGGGTTGGTATGACGTCGACGGTGAAGAACATCTTCTGGCCATCCGGCCTCAGGCGAAAGCCGCTTGGATCCTTCTTGCCGTAACCGGCTTGATCGAGCATCGCGCCGGCCTTGTCCGGATCGTAGTTCGTAAATTGGCGGGCATATTTTTCATTGTACCAGGGATGCTCCGGTCGAGGTCCCGCCTGATAGCCTTCGCTCTGGCCGAAATAGACGATGTCGATGATTTCCTGCCGGTTGATGCCGAGCGAGAGTGCTTGTCTCACCGACTTGTCGGCAAACATCTTGCGCATCGCGGGATCTTTGTGGGTGATGTTGAAGTAGATCTGGCATTGCTGCGAGCTGGAAGGAATGAGCGTCAAAAGACGATAGTCGCCCTTCTTGATATTCTGAGAGAGTGTAGGCTTGTTGGCGAGCACGCTGATGTGGCGTTCCTGAATATCGATCTTGCCGGAAATGACGTTCAGCATCAGCGATTCCACGTCCTGCGAGATGCCGAAATTGATCTCGTCGACATAGGGAAGCTGGTTGCCTGATGTATCGACCTGCCAGAAGTATGGGTTGCGGGTCATGACGACGCGGGTTGCGCCACCAGTATAGGGTTCCTTGACGACCCAGGGATCGAGCGTCGGCTTGTCCGGATTGCCCCAGCGCGAGGGAATCTCGATGTCGCCGCAGCGGGCGCGGAAGAGTTCGGGCCAACTGCTGACGCCGGCCTTCTTCGCATCCTCAGCGACGTTCGGATTGTATTTCGGCAGGAACTGGCTGCAATAGTGCTTCGGAAACAGCGTCGGATGCTGGCCGAGCGGCGTTGCGAGATTTTCCAGATAAAGTGCGTTCGGTGCGGCAAAGGTGAATTTCACCGTATAGTCGTCGATCTTCGCGACATCGACTGCCTTACCGGCAACGGACAGCTGCGCCGGCGTCGCGCTATAAAGATCGGTATTCTTGACGCAGTCCTCGATGGCGAAGACCACATCGTCGGCCGTGAACGGCTGGCCGTCGGACCAGCGTGCGCCTTGAATGAGATAGAAGGTGAATTGCGAGGCGTCGGCATTGACGTCCCAGCGCTCGGCGAGGTTCGGCAGGACCTGAGTGAACTCAAGGTTCCAGCGCACCAGGCTTTGATTGCCCACCATGCGCAGAATGCCGTTATGGTCGGACGAGCCTCGCAGGCCGCGTCGTAGGGTGCCGCCATAAGTGCCGACTTTTTCGTAAGGGGTAACGACCATCGGCTTCTTTGGCAGCCGGTCGGCGAGCGGCGGCAGCTTGCCATCCTTGACGAGCGCAGCCAGGGCAGGTGCTTCGCCGCCAGCCGCGAAGGCGCGACTGGCGACGGACAATGCTGCAGCACCAGCCATGCCGCCGAGAACGGCGCGGCGGGTAATACGGCGAGACAGAATGTCATTGGGCATCGATTCCTCCCCTTTATGCCGGTACAGGCGTTTCCCGGTGGATGCGGCGGGCTCCCGACCGCCATTTTGCGCCCTCCTCGGCGCTGGACGAAACCATAGACACGTTCGCAAATGATTACAAGAGTTGACAGATAATTACAGATTCAATAAGAATGGAATATCGGGTTTGACGACCAATAATGGGAGTTTCTACCGTTACTGGCAGATGAAGTCCAAGCTGTCAGATGCGATAAACGGTTTGCATCGCGGTCCATAACGCCGCAAAGCGATGCCCGCGCATGGTCTAGAAGGCGTGCCCGGCTTCTGCCCGTCGGGCGAAGAGCCGATGGGGTGGATTCGCCACTTGTCGGGGGAGAAAAGAGCGATAATGACGGTTGCAGTCGATGCCGTTTCGAACCGGAGCGCAATCCGCTTCAGCGATATCATCTACGAGAGGATCGTGGGAATGATCGCGGACGGCCATTTTCCTGTCAACGAACGGCTGCCTTCGGAAACCAAGCTCGCCGCCGATTTCGGAGCATCGAGACCCGTCGTGCGTGAAGCGCTCGAACGCCTAAGGGCCGATGGCCTCGTTGTTTCGCGCAAGGGCTCCGGTTCCTATGTCCGGCAACGGCCGGATTCGTCGATGCTGAAAATGGTACCGGTAGGCTCGCTCGCCGATGTTCAGCGGTTCTTCGAATTCCGTGCCGGTCTTGAGGCCGAAGCTGCGGAGCTTGCTGCGCGAAACTGGCAGCCGTCCGACATGGAGCGGATCACCGAGGCGCTTCTTGCCATCGAGCACTGCCTGAGGAACGGCGAACTCGGCGCCGAGGAAGATCAGGCCCTGCACGACGCGATTGCGATGGCGACGAGCAATCAGTTTCACATCACCGTACGCGAATGGTTCAAACCGCATTTCGCCATCGGCCATTCAGTAACAAGAAGCCTGAGCCTGAAACGGACGCCGGAGCAGATCCGCAGCGTCCAGGATGAGCATGCGGTGATCGTTGACGCGATCTTCGCCCGGCGGGAAACCGAAGCGCACGACGCGATGAAGAGACACATACTGAATGCGCGCGCGCGCATGTTCCAGGGCGTCTGAGCGATAATGGAAGGACGGATGATGAGACGAGTTGCCGTGGCGCCGGACGCGTTGGAACGCTGGTGCGTCCACTCCTTCGCCAGCATGTCGAGCATCTCAGCCTCATCGACATTCATGAGCCTGAGGAACTGGCCGAAAATGAAAGCTTCGTCCGCGCCGACCTCTCCAGGCTCGACGAGGCAACGGCCGTTTTGCGCGGTATCGACGGCGTCGTGCATCTTGCCGGCATTGCCAGTGGCGTCGATATGAACACTATTTTGCAGGCTAATGTCCTCGGGACATTCAATCATCCTGATGGAAAGCGAACGGGGGACCAAAATGAACATCGCGATCATGCGCAAGGCGCTTAGGGGCGTGTCGGGCGTCCCCGTTACGGCTTATGACGCCGGCGGCGACGTCGAGGCGCGGACTACCGCGAAGGTCTATGAGCGGGTGGCCGTGGCCGGCATTCATAACATCGTCGCGGCCGGCAATACCGGGGAATTCTATGCGCTGACGCCGAAGGAGATCCGGATCGTCCACGAGGCCGCTGTTTCCGGGGTCGACGGCCGGGCGCCGGTGACTGCGGCGATCGGCCGGTCGCTGCGCGAGGCAGTCGGCATGGCCAGGGATGCGGCCGCGATCGGCGCATCGGCCGTCATGTCGCATCAGCCCGTCGATCCGTTCGCGGCGCCATCGGCGCAGATCGACTATTTCTGCAATCTCGCCGATGCATGCGGCCTGCCGCTCGTCGCCTATGTCAGGGCCGAGGGTTTTACAGTCGCCGAAATCGTGCGCCTCGCCAATCACGGCAATATTGCCGGCATCAAGTTTGCCACGACTGATCTGTTGCTGCTGTCGAGGGCCATTCCCGCTGCCGATCCGAATGGGGCGCTGTTCGTCTGCGGCTTGGCGGAGAGCTGGGCGCCGACATTCACCGCAGCTGGCGCGCACGGCTTCACTTCTGGTCTCGTCAATGTCGCGCCGAAGCTTTCGCTGGCCGTCCATGAAGCGCTTCAGAAAGGCGACTTCGCCGCAGCCAGAGCGATCGTCAACAAGCTCGAACCCTTCGAGCGGATGCGCACCAAATTCCGCAACGGCGCGAACGTGACCGTCGTCAAGGAGGCAGTCACCTATTCCGGCCTCGATGTCGGCCCAGTGCGCGTGCCGGGGTTGCCGCGGCTCGACGTGACGGATCGCGACGTGCTGCATCGGCTGCTTCGGGGCTGGGAGGCCGAGGGCGACATTCAAGCCGACTAATTGGTTTCCGATCGGCCTCTCTAGTTATGAACAGAAGCGAACATATGTCGTTTGGCACTTTAACTCACCGCTTGTGGTTAATCAGCAAGTCCGCGATCATACCATCGCAGAAAGTAAGCGGTGTCCGGCTCGCACCTTGATCAACATTGCGCTATTCACATTCGGAAAGTGCCGCGAACAGGATGGCTTGTTTGTGGCAGTTCCTCGAAAATACCCGTACTCACTGCAACATAGCCAAGTTCGTCCAGGATGACGAGATCGGAATGCGCCAGACGTTGGCGATTTCACCTGGGCGGCCTTGGGACTTCTCCTGCTCCAGAGCGTTGACCAGCTCGACTGTCGAGAAGAACCGGACGCGCTTTTGGTGATGCTTGACGGCGTGGACGCTGATGGCTGAGGCCGGAGGTCGACTCAGAATTCCTAAGAAAGGTGCGATCGAGGCATAGCGACGCCCCGAAACGGGAGGGTCGCAAGCGAGAACTCGTCGATCGCAGGCGCGCGTCGCCTGCATGGCCCACATCCGTCGCAAGTTCCCTGCCGTCCAGGATTTTGGGTCGCGCGTAACCTAGTCCGGAGAAAGGGCGGGTTTTGAAACGGGTGCAATCGGCAGCGAATGGCTGAAACTGGATCGAGATCAGACCCGCCGCATTGGGGTTGAGCGCTGCTGGCGCCTGATCTGCGGCCGAATTGCAGCTTACTCGCCCTGTCACGCACCAGCGAACGGTCCGCTCACGGCTCCAAATCGGTCATCCCATGCGGGCAAAGAAATGTCCATTACTGAAGAATTTCAGACAAATAACTTTTGTGACAACCGGGCGGACGGTTCAAATCCCTTCAAGAACAAATATGGGTCAGGATGTTGTGAAACTCGACAGCCTCTAGGCGGTGGTGGTTTTCCCGCGCCTTTTCGTGATCTTCCATCGAGCCTGCGAAATCGCCTGACGGTTTGCGATCTTGTCGGGCGGAGTGCCGATGAGAACAGCCTTTATGTCGTCGCGAATTTGCGGAAAGACCCGGTAATATTGATGATTTTCGGGCTCGGATACATCCAGTATATCGCTGACATCAATCGCTGAGATCTTATCACTGGTGGTACTCATATTGTCAGGACCGCCGGATCCCAGGCGCGGTCCGTTGAACTTTGTGCCATTGCTCAGCGTCCCCAATATCCAATCCTTCTCGGAATAGTAGACAGTGGCGGACTTACACATCCTGGGCAGGAACTTGAGCTTGGTGGGATCATCAAATGCGTCAGCGTCTTCATCCGCAGCCGCAAGGATTACCTTGTCGAAATAGCGGCGTAGCGCCGGTGACGAACCATCGAGAGATGTCATGGTATTAATTGCGGAGAGAGCCGGAGACGTGGGCTCGGGCAGCGTTAACAGCGCCTGCAGCCCGTTTCTGAATACGTAGTTCCCCATGCTGTGACAGATGAGATGAATACTCTGATCGCAGCGCTCTTCCTGTTCCAATTTGTCAGCGAAATCACTGAGCCGACGTAAGGTTCGAGCGATAGCGAGGCCGGAGGCGGCGGCCGTCTTACGATCATGAGCGTAGTCCCCAAACGGCGTAGGTGTCGGCAATAGCGATACGATTGAGGGCCACGAGAAGACGAACATGTTCACGTCGATGCCGTAAAAGACGCCCAACCAGCCTCCGCGCTCGATAGAGTCGACAAAGCTGTTGCTGAATCCGTGGATGAAAGCGATTGTCGGCTTGCTATCTGATTTCATCGACGCTCGTATAGCGTCGAAGATCGTGTCACTGCCTAATATCGGCGACTGGCCTTCGGTGAATAAAAGCTGCTGGTTAGCAACGACCAAGGAACCCGGGACCAAGACATTTGTCTTCTTTGAAAGGTCTACGTCAACCTTCGCACTCCCATAGCGGACATCGATGCCGCTGGTCGGCCCGAGCTCGGAACCGAAACCAATGATACGCTCTTGCTTGGGGTCTGATGGGTCCAGCAACGGTTGACGATTGGTCGCGAAATAGACGGTTTGGATCATGATGCGCTTCCCTCTCTAGTTCCTGCTTTTGTTTGTGCGGATCAAAATTGGTCGGCAACGCCCGCCGCGAAACCTGTCAATGGCTGGGCTGTCCTATTGAGGAAACAGGATTTCTTTTGATTCCGCTTCCAGAACCTTCAAGAAGAACATGACGCCGACGTTGTCGTCGACCGCGTCCGGATAGAACGAATGATCCTCAATGGAGACACCTTTCTGATAAAAGGGTGTCCCGTTGTAAATGTACGGACTGGCATTGCGCGGCGTAGTATCCTGCATGGACCCGTAGTAAGTTCCATCAAACGTTCCAGTTCGATTACCCTGCTTATGGCAAATGAAATCCTTCACTTTGCCAATTCGATATCCTGGTCCGTTGTATAACTCCAACCGTCGAAAAACGTCTCCGCATCCCCAATCGTGAAGATTGGCGTAGTGTTCGTATCTCATTGCATCTACCGCGGCATCCTCCCAGGAATTCCATGGCCCCAGCCCTGCTGGCACATGTATCGTCGTTTTGTTCCAGGGGTCTCCATTGTGGAGGCATCCCCTCCAGGACTGTGAGGCTTCGCGATAGTGGATGGCAGCTATAACAAACCAAGGTACATCGGTTTGTTCCGAAACAGTCTGGTATCTCGCCTTATTTTGTACTGCGACATCCGCTGCTCGTTTCGCCTCTGGATATTTGGGTCCATTAGCAAACAACTGCGACCATAGCCAGAGGTATTCCTTTGTCAGCAATGCTTGGTCGGTCGATGCGTAGTGGTTTGAGGGAGGGAGGTCCTGTGGCCTTTGCATCATCGTTCCCTTTGAAAGATCCAGATGAATATGTAAGAGTGCTTGACGGGCTAAGCCTATCCCTCTCCGGGTGCTGATGCCGCCTTCTTAAACAAGTATGCTCCCTGTCCCAAACCAACTGCCGATAGTATTGTTGTATCGACATCCGGCAGCGTAATGCTCGCTTGCATCGCTAAGGTTTGCAGAAATGCAATCGCCGTTCCAATGAAGACGACGATCGCAATTAAGGTGATAAGCAGCATCTGGGAGTCACCGAGATCAAATTGCCCATTGTCGCTCTGAACGAGGTCGGTTATTTTCGCGGGTACGCGCGTGAGGGGATTATTTTCGCGTTCAACCTGGCCATCCTTTTGGGTCCTCACCGCTTTGGCCGCTCCGAAAGTGAACGCGCTCAAGCCAGTCAATAGGACAAGATTTTGCGGTACGTTAATTCCGCCGATGAATGCGACCCCAAAATAGAGGACACGCAATCCTGTCGCCGCCAGATAAATGGAGAAAACGGCCAGAAACCATGAAGCCATTTGCAGTTTCGACTTGCTATAGCGACCATCTTCTCCCCTGATCAATTCGAGAAGATTTGCTCGAACGAACAGAAATCCTACCGCTGCAAGCACGATGCCGCTGGCAACGATTGCGATCACGACATTCGACGTCGGGATTTCGATGCGGGGGACGCTGGCGGACACAATCGTCTTTGGATCTTTCTCGTCGTCAACGACAATTAAGACGTGATCCCCTGCATGAAACCGAGACAAGAAAGTACCGACATCACTGTCGGCCGATTCCAATCGTCGGATACCTAACTGATCTATTTGAAGCTGAACTATCTTGGCGTCCAAGCCTGGCGCGACCAAAATCTGAGCTTGATGTGATTGACCCTCGGCGAAAACTGATGATCCCCACAAGGCGATCGCTAAGGCAAGCATGAGTGGCGACCAAAGCCTTCTGCACATTTAGCCCTCCAGATATCACGCAAAATTACTCTTGCGGGCCTAAGCCAACGAATTAGCACCAGAGCAAGATTTATTCGAAACTGCAAACTTCGAGGATGGTTCGCGAAATACAACCTCCAGCACGCATGCCGGATATGCGTAATGTACTTAATTGTGCATACGGTTGAACTATATGCGATAAAAAATGAATTGCATACCGTCGTTAAAATTGCAATATATATTCTGCATCGGAAATTTATTGTTTAGTTCGACGAATTGATCGCTCAGCCAAGCTCGCTTTGGTTGCGGTTTGGCGTGCCGTCACCGTGCCTAAATTCATCATTTGGCGGAGAACGCGGATGCCAATCACAGGTCGCGGTTGGGAACTATTTATCCAACGTACAAGCGCTCAGGATAGGCGCGGTCGAAAACGCACTATCGGGTCCTATCAAGTCTTCCATGACGGCGCTGCGGTTGCTGAACTCTCCGGCACCGCTGTCGAGACGAAGGGGCCGGGCGACAATAAGGTGCAAGGGAACGGAAGGCGGATCGAAGCGGGAATCTATCCAATTGGCACTCACGACGGCTTGCACTACGTCACGATCGGCTATCTCGTCAGCGCCGATCCTGATCAGACACCCAAACCCGGATTCGAGGTGCTCCATGCCGGAAACAGAACCGAAATCCTAGTGCATCCAGGGCACGGGTTCCTTGCGAGCGTCGGCTGCATCAATCTGACTGGACAGCTTCGCAGCGCAGACGTCGATATCCCCTTCATCGACAGTCGCGATCGAGTCATCGCGGCCATCAATGATCTGAAAACGTTCTGCGGAAGTCAGTTTCCCCATCACAACGGGCAGCCAGTTTCGAATGCATTTGTCGTTATTGACGGAGAGCCGCTCTAATACCTGTCTACGTTGGAGAGAATTCGATGTTGCCGCATCTTCCCAAATTGCCTGCTAGTAATTGGAGGCGAAAATGATGCTCGACTCTGACACATGGCATCTAATGATAGCAGCCTTCGTTGGCGTCGTGCTGCCGATATCCTTGGTTGTCATCCGGCAGACCGTAAAAAGCCATAGGCAAGAAATCATCCAGGACTTGGCAACGGTTTTTAGCCCCCCCGGCCTGCCTGCCGGTGATAGGCTGATACCGTCATTTGAATTCGTGAAATTTAAGTATTTTTTGCCCGAAAATTACGGAAGCGGCGTGGTCCGTAGGCCTAAAGACTTTGCCAATTGGGCTTGGCTAGTCGCCATAATCCCGTTCGGCGTTGTTAGTGGATTGGGAGCATGGATCTGCCTTAAACTACTGGCACTTTCGTTGCCGAAAGTCCTCGCGATATCAAGCATCCCTGTCACCGTACTCTTCCGTGATGTAGCTTGCGCGGCATTCTTGGGTGCCTATTTGGCCGCCATGCGATCGCTCGCACAGGCTATTCACAATTTCGATCTTAGCCCATCGCTTTTTATTGCCTCAACGCTCGACATGTTAGCTGGGATAGCGCTTGCACTAATAATCGTTCGCGCGAGCGATGCGTTTTTTAATAACAAACTACCTGTGATTGGTGCAGTGAGGGACGAAGTCTCCATACTAATCGCATTCGCCGCGGGATTCTTGCCTCAAGCAGCTCAACGTGCAATTCTGAGTCGAAGCCGGCTCTGGAATTTCAAGCAAGATAATGAGCAGATCTACCGCTACTTCAAAGCCATTCCCTTGGAACTAATTGATGGAATTGACACGAAGATCCGGGATCGTCTTTCAGACTTCCACATTATTTCCACTCAGAATTTGGCTGCGGCAAATCCATTAATGTTGTTTGTCGAGACACCTTATGGTGTTTATCAGATCATGGATTGGGTCGCTCAGGCTCAGCTCTGCGCTTCAGTTGGTCCCGTGGCGCTGGCGGAACTCTGGAAATTCGGTGTTCGCACTATTTTTGACCTGGAACGGCTTGCTCTTGATCCACGCAGCCACAATTCTGAATTGCTCAAAGCAGTTGGCTCGGTTCTTTTCCCAAAAGGAACACGACCTCCGTCTGAATTCGATGAGAAAGCGATAAGAGCAAGTATTCAGATGCGATTGGAAGATCCTTATGTGCACCGCCTACGGCAGATATACATTCAAGTTGGCCAACGCATCGGTTCTCGGTATGGGAGATTTTCAATCCGAGCTACTGAGGGATTGCCGGTCGTTTACGCTGACGACAGCATCTTCTGTAAGCCCGACATCATTAATATGTCACACGCCCAACTTGACGTCCGTCCCGGTGATAAGTTGCTTATTGTGGGGGGCTCGAACGATGGAAAACTCGTAACCATATCAATGATCTCCGAGACGAGCATGGCTGTCCACGAAGGGAACATTATCAATTCCGGCTTCAACACCCAGCAAGTTGAAGTAAAGATCTTAAAAATCGGTCAGGAGATAATATAATGCAGCCACTTTGGTTCGAGAGCTGTTCATTTGTGTCGAGATTTCATCCAACTTTGCATTTCGTCGTGACCCTTCCCGGATGCTGACATCGCAAATTCGTCAACGGATTCTCAGCCATTGAATGGATCAGCCGCAAATACAAATCTGGGTCAACGCGTTGCGAACTGAACAACCTCGCCAACCAACCGGAATTTTTGCAGGAGAGGCATCGGTCGGAAGTTAAGTGTCTCGCGCTGATTTTTTGGCCATTTCTCTAATTTCACGAGGCGTTTGGCCGAAACGTGCCCTGAAAGCATGATTGAAATTGGATAGTTCGCCGAAACCGCAATCGTAGGCAATGGTAGAGATCTTGACGAACAGGTATTGCGGCTGAGTCAGCATGTGGCGAGCCTTCTCTAGGCGCATGTCCCGTACCAATTTTGAAAAAGTCATTTCTTTGCTCTCCAGTAGAGAGCGTAGATAGCGGGCGCTAACTCTTTGCTGCGCCGCTATCTCGCTGAGAGAAAGCTCTCGCCGATGCAAATTGGCCTTCACATAATCGGCAATCTGCGTGAGCCGCATGGCCGCCAATCCACCAGTCGCAGCAGAATACTCCGCAACGTCGTTGTGAGCGCCAAGCATAAGCGCCACAAGCTCATGAATATGGCTCGTGATGGACGCCTGAAAAGCGGCCGATTCTGGCTGCAGCTCCCAAAGAAAAGTGATGTATTTCTTGATATAATTCAAAATCTCATCATGTTTCGGAATAAGATTTGGATTATCCAGATGATTTGATCTCAACATCGGCTCTAGCGCCGACCTTTTGAGGACCAAGCCTCCTCCTCTGTGCGTTTCAGGAATAATCACTTTGCCTTCGACGGTGGTGTCAATCAAAGTCGCACTGCCCGCTTCAAGCGTGACTTCCCGCCCCGATTGTTCAACCCTTACAAGACCTTCCGCACAGAACAAAAGCAGGTTATCGGGGCTGTTGGCGAGCGACGACTTAGAGCGGATCGAGCGATATGCAGGTTGCTCCGCTTTTACCAACCCAATATCGCCGATCATTCGCCGCTCCATAATGACGATCGGGCTCTTTTCTTTTAAAGGCAACAGATCGGCACCCATGGCAACACGCCCGATAAGCTCGCGCCACGCCTCCAGCCGATGTTTTTCCGGGAAATCCTCCGTTGAAAATCGAATGGCGGAAGTACGAACTCGCTCTTCACTCATATGCACACCCCAACGGCGGTAACACCCAATCAAGTTCCGAGCATAATTTTGATTTCGCAAGAAACAATGCCGCCAGGAACAATTGCGGACATCCATTTTGGACTACTTTTTCCTCCTTTCCGGACAAGAGATCGCGCATCCTTCGATCTAGATAGAAACGGAATGGAAGGAATCTTGGATTTCGAAACGCTGCTCAAGGGCGAAAAATGACAGCACAGAACGTTCGCATAAAAACGAAAGAACTCACCCAGTTTCTAAAGGCGGGACGATTGAGCGCAATGCTCGCGCCTGCTGTGACTTTGCCGCTGTTTTTCTCTAGCGCGGTAGCCCAGACCGTCACCGCGCCAGCCACGACACCAGCTGCAAGCGCGGAAAACACCTCGGCATCGGAAATCGCTGTCGGAACTACAAGTACTTCAACCGGAGGCAATTCCGTCGCCGTTGGTAGCAACGCTCAGGCTACTGGTTCATTTTCCACGTCTATTGGTAGCGCTTCGTCTGCCAGCCAACGTGAGAGCACTGCTCTTGGTTCTGCAGCCACAGGGGGAGGCACAGGATCGACAGCCGTGGGAACCGCCGCCAGCGCGCTGTCCGATGCGTCAGTGGCAGTGGGAGACAAGGCCTCGGTGACGGATACAGCAACAGCAGCAATCGCCATCGGCACGTTCAGCACGGCCGGCGGAACATATTCTATGTCCATGGGCTATGCATCTGCCGCATCTGGCGATCAATCTCTGGCTTTCGGTGAGCATACAACTGCGTCAGCAACAGGTGCTGCGGCTTTTGGCGACAGAGCAACCGCTTCCGGCTTCGGCTCTTCGACTTATGGTTCAAACAGCGTTGCCTCCGGCATGTATGCTTCCGCCTTTGGAAGCAGTTCGAGTGCCGCCGCCAACTATGCACTGGCGGTAGGTGACAGTTCGGAAGCTATTGCATCTTCTTCCACTGCCTTAGGTTCACACGCCGCCGCGAGCGCGACCAATGCTTTGGCCGTGGGTGCGGGAGCAAGCGCGTCGGGCATATCGTCCACCGCGGTCGGTTACTACGCCTCGACCTCTGCAGATAGCGCGGTTGCTGTGGGAAATTCGGCCTCGGCCTCAAGCTCCTTCTCCATGGCACTTGGCGCAAGTTCTTCGGCCAGCGCGGACAATTCTGTAGCTCTTGGCGCCGGTTCAGTGGCGGATCGCGCCAACACGGTTTCCGTCGGCTCCGCGGGTAGCGAACGCCAGATTACCAACGTCGCGGCAGGTACCGCAGGAACGGATGCTGTCAACCTCGATCAGTTGAATGCCGCCATTGCCTCAACTAGCAATGGTGCTCTTAAAAATCAGGTTGACGGCATTCAGACGCAGGTCAATGGCCTCCAAGGGCAGATCCATGGTCTCCAGACACAAATTGACAAAGCCTTTGAGGGCTCCGCGATGGCGATTGCCATGGGCGGCGGCGCACTGCCGTCGGACAAGACCTATGCCATTTCTACCAATTTCGGCGCCTTCCAGGGAGCAGCGGCTTTTGCCGTCAGCGGTCAAATCCGGCTTTCAGACACAATTGTCGCCAATGGCGGATTCGGCTTGGGACTTTCCCACGGCACGGCTGGGGGACGTGTCGGCCTGACTATGGCTTGGTAAGAGTAATGGTGTTCTTCCGCCCCATCCAGGCAAAGCCTGACCTTGGCGCCACCGCGCGTCTGTGGTGCCTGATTTTTTCAACAGTCCTCTCCACGTCCCTATCGCCTCTCTTCGGTTCCGGCTTTGCCGTCGCCCAAACCCAGAGCGTTCCGGCACCCCAGCCGGATAGAGCGTCGGCGAAACAGAAAAAGCCGGAAAAGTCCTCTGGGCCGAAGAAAGATGTAACGCTCGTCCCAGCACTTCCGGCTGGAGAAGCTGCCCAGGCGCCCGAATTCATGGCTCTGCTTCACGCCAAACAAGCGGGCGTAAAAACCTGTACCGACACGCTCGCACGGCTCTTGCCCTATTCCATTGATGCGCCGCACGAGGCATTCTCATTCTGGGCACCATCTCCGGACAGTCCTGATGAGCGGCTGTTTGGCTCAATCGCCGGTCTGCGCTATGTGCAGCAAGCAGGGCCCCGCGCCGGTTCGGTGGTTGCCGTGGTGCCGTCCAAAAGCGGGAAATGCGACGGTATCGGCATGCAGGTTCTACCCTCGGCGCGTAGCTGCGGCGCATTGCAGGCCAACCTTCTTGGCAAAGGCAGAGCAATTGCTAATCTGAATGGCCTGCCTTTGATCGAAGACCCCAACGGCCAGCGCTTCATGCTCTTACCAAGTGCGGGGAATGGCTGCGTGGTTATTGGGGTTAGTGCAATGCTTGGCCGATAAAAGGAAGGGCGAACATGCGCGATGTGAGTAATAACAGTCCAAGGCATCTACGCTGCTATGATTGTATATATGTGTAAATCGCACCCTTAAGATGTAAGCCGCAATTTGAGAGCTGAACGAGTCACGCGCCGATATCTGTGCCCCTTTAATGATGGGGTGGACACCCCCGACGACATTGATTTCAAGCCCACAATCGGGAAGCCTCGTCGATCCCGACCGCGAAGAGACGATCAAGTGCAGCCGCGAAGGTGCCGCAAGGATTTCCTTGATTGCGTCCGCACGCCGCTGGCTGAGGTCGAGGTTGTGCTGGTCGCTTCCGCTCGGCATTGACCCGGTCGGGCGGGGACGGGCTTATGAAATCCTTTCCTAATTCCCACCAACTCTAGGCGATCGCGAAATGGGAATTGCAGTCAATTTAATGTGGATTTTAATATCCGCGACCTAACTATCTTTGCGCAACTATCGAGTATGACGATACGGCCTGCGACTAGAGATTGATGTCAGACTGAGCATGCCAGTAACAACAGCATGTCTCGGTTGGGTTTGTTCTCTCTAAACGTGTTCCTTCGTTCGCCAAGTGGGTCACGATCTTAATATGTTGTATTTAGACGTCTCATGGCCATCCGGTATATCGGCTTTAAGCTTTAAGGATTCTACCATGAAGAAAATCATCGCATTGGCCTTGCTTGCATTAATGTCTCCTCTTGCGGCGCACGCTGCAACCCTGACATTTCCTGGTGACAAGCCCGTCGCAAGTATCACCATTCCAGATAGCTGGAAGCCGGAGGAAACCGACGGCGGCGTCCAGGGGACCTCGGCCGATTCTGCAGTCTATCTTTCAGCCGAGGTCGCCAGCGCCAAATCCATGGAGAAAGTTGTTACCGGTGCGATCGATTTTCTCGCAAAAAACAAAGTGACGATCGACCCCTCTACTCAAAAGGAGACGCCCGCTACCGACGTCAACGGTATGCAGATGGCCACCCTGGAGTGGGATGGTAAGGATGAAAACGGTCCAATTAGCGTCGGCTTGCTCATCGTACAGGTGAGCGCTGACAACGCTCTCGTGGTGACGTACTGGGGAGACAAGGGGGCAGAAGACAAGCACGATGCTGAGGTCAAGGCAATCGTCGCCTCGATCAAGCCGGTTGAGTGACTTAATCTGTGGCAGCGGTGAACTTATCACCGCTGCCCGCGGGTTGTTGAA
>NZ_AQHN01000068.1 GCF_000359745.1 Rhizobium freirei PRF 81 | reverse complement strand
GAGTGCATCAGGGCCGACTGGAAACCAGCGCCGACCTCGGAACCGTTCGATCCCCCTTCCAAGGACCCAATTGACGACGGAGCCAAGGATATTGCCGAGGCTGGCGACCACCAGCAGCCAGAGCGTCGAATAATTTTCCGTCAGAAGAAGTCCCGCGAAAACCGCCTCCGACTGCATCGGCAGGATTGTAGCGGCACCGAAAGCGGCGGCGAAAAGCCCGGGATAGGCCAGCAGATCAGCCATAGCCTCAGAGGAATTTGGTGATCGACTTGAATTCGTCGATCGATTGCCGCTTATCCCGCGGGAGTGCGCCGACGGTCTCTTCCAGGCAATGGTCGAGGTGATCCTGTATGAGCGTCCGCTTGGCGTTGACGATCGCCTTTTCGACGGCCGAGAGCTGCTGGGCGATGTCAAGGCATGGCTTGCCACCCTCGATCATGGCGATGACGCTCTTCAGGTGCCCTTCGGCCCGCTTCAGGCGCTTGACGATTTCGGGATGCGTCGCGTGGGTATGTTCTGTCATGGCTTCCTGTATCCCCCTGGAGGGGATACCTGTCAATATTGGGACCGGTAGCACACCTGACTGGAGGACAAAGGTGACCGGAGGACAAGGGGTCGCCGCTCCGAGCCTCGGACGATTTCAATGATGATGCCCTTCCGGCTCCTCCATCCGGAACGGAAGGACTTCGACTTTGTCACCTGCCGTCAGAACGAGTTCAGCATCGAACTCGTGCGGTTCGGCCGGGGCTTCCGCGCTCTGCATAGCATGATGATCGGTCGCGGACGGCAACAGCGGCAACGCTTCTATGACACCGCCCGGCCGTTTGATGTTCACGACCGCCTGGAGGCCGTGAGCGTGGCTTCTGATCGACAGCCGCATTCTCTCACCGTCCGGGGTGTCGACGATCTCGAGAAGCCCGGTCGCCAGCGAGGAGTTGACCGTGAACGGGTCGGGAGCATGGTGATGCCCATGATCGCCGTGATTGGCGGCCACGGCTGAAACGCCTGCAGTATCGAACTGGATCGTCGTGCTGCCGAGCGGCGCAACATGCGCATGCAACTCTTCGCGAAGGGCAAGCGCGATGCCGTTGGCCTCGGCGAGCGTCTTGTCGTTCCCGACCGCGATCGTGACATCGGCGTGCAACTTGTGGCCGAGCCAGCGAGCCTTGACATCGGTGATCTTCGCGATGCCCGGTACGTGTTCGGCTGCGTGGCGGACCTCATCGGCAACGCCCGGCTCGATACCGTCGAGACTTCGGGTGATGACGGCGCGGGCCGATTGCCAGACGATGCCGAAGATCGCAATCGTAATCAGAAGCCCGATGATCGGGTCGGCAAGCGGGAAACCCAGATAGACGCCGATTGCGCCCAAAACGACGGCCAGGCTCGTCAGCCCATCGGTTCTGGCGTGATAGCCATCGGCGATCAGGGCGGCACTGTTCATCTCACGGCCGATCTTGATGCGGAAGACCGCAACGATCTCGTTGCCGAGGAAGCCGATAATGCCTGCCGCGGCGACCCAGCCGAGCTGTGTGATCGGCTGCGGATGGATCAGGCGATTGACCGCCTCGTAGCCGGCGACGATAGCGCTGAACAGGATGATGAGGACGATCAGCATCCCCGCCAGATCCTCGACACGGCCAAGCCCGTAGTTGAACTTGGCCGTCGCCGGTCGCCGCACCAACACGAAAGCGATCCACAAGGGGATGGCCGTGGTTGCATCGCCGACATTGTGGATGGTGTCGGCAAGCAGGGCCACCGAGCCGGAAATAAAGACGACGATCAACTGCAGGATCGCCGTGATCGCGAGGATCACGAAAGACCACTTGATGGCCCAGATGCCGCGTTCCGATGTCGCAATACTCGGATCGACCACCCCATGGGTATGGCCGTGCCCCCCATCCTCTCCGTGCGAATGGCCGTGGGTGCCGTGTCCATGGCCATGCCCTTGGAGTGCGTCAGCGCCTCCGAAACCGAGCCATTCCTTGATTGTCGTGAACATGAAAGCCTCGTCGTCAGGTCCTATTTATGCAGGTTAGCCCCGCAGCGAATTCGACTCGCTCCTATCCTCCTGGATAGGATATGGCAAGCTGCTTTACAAATTCGACAACACCTGCCGTCAGCGTGCTTTCAATTCACAGCCTCGGTGATCATCAGAGATTTTCAGGAACCTTTTGCTGGCAACTGTCTAATGGCTGTTTCAGGTGCCGAACGCGTCTGGGATTTTCCATGTGTAACTGGGGCGCGTTTGGTGGCGCACCCGAATTTATTGAACGAACGCCAAATGTGATCGATCACAGCTTGACTGCAATACGCGCCAAGAGTGGTCATCGCCGGATCAATGCGTGTCGTCGGCTCATTGGACATCGCGCAGCAGCGCTGGCGGACTGTTCACTGCAGATCAGTGTCCAAGGCTGCCAGCGGCGGCGATGATCTCCGCCGCGGTCGGGAAGATGGAGAGGCTGTTCGGTCCATCGAGCGCCTCAATTTGCGTCCAGCCGATGATGCCGTTCGCATCGACTAGGAAGTGCCCGACGAGCTGGGTAGCGTGGTTCGCGAGGATCGCATTATCGGCTTCATCAAGCTCGAAGTGGTCCTTGGCGTTGAGTACCGTGTTGGCTTCCATCGGGTGTAGCGGTTCCGGCAGCTCGCCCGTGGGGTTGATGCGTGCCGCCTGGAACTGCGCCATCGTTGCGCCATATGGCCATTCGGGTTGCTCGCTGCTCCCATCGGGCAGGAACTCGGCATGCGGCACGCCATAGGCCTGATGCGTGCGGCAGTCCGGGTCGCATAGAAGCGTCACTGGCGTTGGCCGGTGGCGGAAATATAGCCGGGCGCGTTCCACCGGCGTGTTTATTACGGCCACGGTCTCCACCCCGGCAGCGCGCAGCGTTGGCTGTACGCTGGCAAGCTGTTCTACCTGACGCCGGCAGAACGGGCAGTGCAGCCCGCGAAAGAAGCCGATCAAGAACGGACGACCGCTCAAGTCGGCGAAAGAGACCGTTCCGTTGAAGTTGGCCGTGGCTAGCGCGAACGCAGGTGCGGTTTCTCCAGGTTGCAGCGGGCGCTTCTGGTCTCCCATGGAATAATTCCTTTCTCGTATCGTCTAGGTGAACGACCGAAATCTAACTATACCACTTGTCGCAAGAAGAATAAGCGGTGTCCTGGGGCCACGGCGGATGGAAGTTGATCCTTCCTGCCATCTCGTGAGCTGATGGGCAGCCAGCCTCTCCGCTTCTGCCGGCGCTGCAGCTTTGGTTTTGAAGGGTCCAACTTCATATTCTTCAGTGTCAGGCAATCACTTCGGAAGGAACCACCAGCCTCCAGGGCGATAGCTGGAACCGCTTCTCGCGGACCCGACATTCTCGGCGAAGAACCAGCCGGAGTCGGTTCCATCCCGCTCCCATGAGATGCTCCGCTCTGTCACGGCACACATCGCTCATGCCTTCGCCCTCAAGCAGCCGGGCGACAAATCGTAGATGTTCTTCCATCACCGAAGTTTCTCTCCACGGTATCAACACCTCCCGCTTCAAAACGGAAAGTGTTACCCATGTCTCCGGTACAAAGCGTCACCTATCTCTCAGGTCGGGCAGATCTTCCCGTCAGCGGCCGGCGAGTAGAATTGACGATCGTGGCGCGTCGGTTCTGGTGTGATGCCGTTCTGT
>NZ_AQHN01000067.1 GCF_000359745.1 Rhizobium freirei PRF 81 | reverse complement strand
ATGTTTTCTCCTGAACTCGATCTTTGGCGGCTCACATGCGACCGCGGTGGGCATCGGGATCGTAGGGTGACTCAGCAATCACGCACGCCTTGCGCATTTCCCCCAATATCGGCACCTCGAGTTCGGTCCCGGGATTGCCAAGCTCGACAGGAAGCAGGGCGAAAGCGACGTCATAGCCAAGCGTATAGGCGTAACCGCCGGAGGTGATGCGGCCGGCGAGCTTGCCGTCATGATAGACACCTTCATGGATGAGCGAGCTTGCACCATCGGTCTCGATGGAAATCGTAACCGATCGCTGCTTGATCCCCTGCTCTTTCTGCCGAACCAGAGCCTGCCTGCCGATGAACTCGCCCTTGTCCAATCGAATGAAGCGGTCGAGGCTGCTTTCCCAGGCTGTCAGCTCGGGGTTCATGTCGCGATACATGGCACGGTAGGATTTTTCCAGCCGGAGGGATTCCAGCGCCTGCAGACCGATCAAGCGCAGGCCGTGCGGCTCGCCCGCTGCCAGCAAGGCTTCGAGCAGATGCCGCTGATAGCAAAGCGGGTGATAAAGCTCCCATCCCAGCTCGCCTTCATAATTCACGCGCAGCAGCCGGACGTCGGTGGCGAGACCGACCGTGGCTGATCTGACTCCAAACCAGGGGAAGCCCTCATTGGACAGATCGAGCTCAGTAAGCCCCTGAAGCACCTCGCGCGCCTTTGGCCCAACGATGGTGAAGCAGCCGCGCTCGTTCGTCACGTTCCGCAGCTGAACCGATCCATCCTTCGGCAGAAGTTTCGAAAGATCGTCGAAATTCCAGCGCTCGGCCCGCGGCGTCGAAATCAGATAGAACGTGCCATCCTCAAGACGGGACACGATATACTCCGCCTGGACGCCGCCATTCTTTGTCAGGTGATGGCTGAGATTGACGCGGCCGACTTTTGGCAGGCGATTGGCGAGAATGCCGTCGAGCCACGCTTCGGCGCCCGGACCGGAGATCTCGAACTTGGTCATCGGCGTCATTTCGACGAGACCGACGGCGTTGCGCACCGCATGGACTTCCTCGCCGACATACTTGCCCTTTTCCGTCCAGCGCCAGCTGTATTGATCCTTCGCCTCGACACCATCCGGCGCAAACCAGTTCGGCATCTCCCAACCGTTGAGGACACCCCAGACAGCCCCGCGCCTGGACAGGATATCATAGGAGGGTGCCGTCTTCTGGGGGCGAGCTGCCGGCATGTCCTGGCCCGGATAGTGCAACTCGGCGTGGGTGCCCCAGCTTTCGCGTACCTTTTGTCGCGTCCATTCCTTATTGGCATAGTCGCCGAAGCGGCGCGGATCGAGTTCGGAGGTATCCAGGCTGTTTGCTCCTTCGACGATGCGCTCCGACAGGTAATAGCCGATCGCGCCACCCCAGAGGATGCCACCCGGCACACCTTCGGCGATCCAGACATTCTCCAGTCCCCAGGCCGGCCCGACCAATGGCAACTCGTCAGCCGTCATCTGGAATGGGCCGCGCACATTCGCCTTGATGCCGACCCGGCCAAGAGCCGGAACAAGCTCCATCGCGCGCTCCCAGTTCCAGGAAACGGAATCGAAATCCTCTTCCAGCAAGTCGGCGCCAAACCATTCCGGAACGCCGTTCTCGGCAAAAAGCTTCAGGTGCTCCGTCTTCTCATAGGGGCCGAACATGAGACCATCACCCTCCTCGCGCAGATATCCCTCGAAGGCCTCGTCGCGCAGGATCGGCATTTCCGGCAACCCCTGGCGCTTGCGCTCCGCGACTTCCGGAACCGCATCGGTGATCCAATATTGATGGACGATCGGGATCGCCGGAATTTCAAGCCCGAGCATGGCGCCGGTCTGGCGCGCATAATTGCCGGTTGCCGAGATGACATGTTCGCAAATGATCTCGCCATTGTTGGTCAGGATCTTCCACTCGCCACCCGGCAAGCGTTCAAAGCCGCGAACCTCGGTGTTGAGATAGATCTTGGCACCGCGATCTCGAGCGCCTTTCGCCATCGCCTGCGTGACATCGGCGGGCGCTATATGGCCATCATCCGGGTGATAGAGGGCTGCCAACATCTCATGATTGTTTTCGAGCAACGGCCAAAGCTTGCGCGCTTCCTGCGGTGTGACGAGCTCAGCGCGAATGCCCTGAACGGCAGCAACGCTCATATAGCTCTTGTACTCGTCCAGGCGGTCGCGCGTATTGGCGATCCGCAGCTGCCCGCATTTGTGCCAACCGATATGCTGCCCGGTTTCCGCCTCCAGGCCCTCATATATCTCGATCGTCTTGGAGATCATTCGGCCGATGTTGATGCTGCGGGCGTAAGAAGGGATGAGGCCTGCCGCATGCCAGGTCGAACCCGCGGTGAGCTGGGTACGCTCCAGCAGCGCGACATCTGTCCAGCCACGTTTGGTGAGTCCATAGAGGATGGCGGCGCCGACACAACCACCACCGATGACAACGGCGCGAGCATGAGTTTGCATTAGGAGTTCCCGAGTTGATTTCGGGCGAGACTAGCGGCGGCGACTTCGGTTGTGACGTTGCAAAAAAATGCAAAGGAGCATAACTTCAGATTATGCATAGACTTCGATCGCTTGTACCTTCCGCCAATTATCTTTTCGTCTTCGAAGCGGCGGCGCGGCGGCGAAGCTTCACGGCGGCGGCCGAGGAGCTCAATGTGAGCCAGCCGGCCGTCAGCAAGACGATCAAGCTCCTGGAGGAGGCGACAGGACTGAAACTGTTTCGCCGCGAGCATACCCGCCTGGAACTGACCGCCGAGGGCCTGAGATTCTATCAGGAGACCCAGCAAGCCTTCGACCATCTCCACATGGTCCTGACCTCGTTGCGCACGAAGCATTCGAACGACACCGTCAGGGTTTCGTTCTCGGCCTCCTTCGTGCAACTCTGGCTTCTGCCGCGTCTTAAGGATTTCAAGGTGAAATATCCCGATATCGCGCTGCGCATCGAGGAAAGCAGCCGCGACGATCAGGACTTGAATGAAGAGAACATAGATATTTCAGCCCGGCTCGGCGCCGGCAAATGGCCGGGGATACACGCTTGGCATTTCGTGACCGAGGAGGTCATTCCCGTCTGCAGCCCGGATTATCTAAGGGAGCACGGCCCGATCAGCGAAGCTTCCGATTTGCTCAACCACCCGCTTCTGCACTTCGAAGAACGGCATCGTGTCCGGCTTGGCTGGCGTGAATGGCTGGCGCAGCATTCCGTTCCGGTCGCCCGCCTCAATCAGGATTTCATCTTCACGGACGCCCTCAGCTCGATCGAAGCCGCCGTTCTCGGACAAGGCATCGCGCTCGGCTGGAAGCACCTTGTTCATGACCACGTCCGGGCCGGCCGGTTGGTCTACCCGCTCGACGCGGTTCATCGTTCCGGCCAGACGATATATATCGTCATGCCGGCTCAGCGTCCTGCAAAGCATGGTGCGATGCTGTTTCGAGATTGGCTGCTCGACCAAGATGCGGACGCCCCGATCTTCGAAACGGCCGGGATGTCCGCGACCTAGAGCATCCGCTTTTCTTTGAATCGCGGAAACGCTCTATCTTCTTGTTTTCTTACGCATTCCGGACGGAAAACCGCAGCGCGCTTTTGCTGGATTGCTCTAGAATCTCTCTCCGGAAAAATGCGCAAGTTGTGCACCTACTTCGTAATAGGATTCTTTGAGGCCTCTAAAAGACGGGTCTTTCATATCGGTGACGGGCAAAGGTAAATCGGCTTCTTTCAACTCGCCGAGGACATGGCGAGCCAGGACCCGTCCGAAGACCGTTCCCGGCGCAATGCCGCGGCCGTTGTAGCCGGAAAAGCCCACAATATTCCGTTCGAAACGATGGAAGCGCGGCAGGGCATTATCCGTCATGCCGATCTTGCCGTACCATTCATATTCGAACTCGACAGGACCCAGCTGCGGAAACAGCCGCGCAAGCGAGCGTTTTGCCCAACTGGTATGAATGGCGGTGCCCGTGTTACGCAGAGCGCCGACGCTACCAAATACCAGCCGGCCGGCCCTGTCCATCCGGAAGGACGAGAGGATCTCCTTCGTGTCCCACACTCCTTCACGACCGGGAAGGATCGAATGGCGCAGCGAGGATGACAGCGGCCGGGTGGCAAGGTTGAAATAGGGTAGATGTACCTGCTCGCGGCGAACCTTCGCCCACGGCCCCTCGCTATAGGCATCAGTCGCAACGATAACCCATTTGGCCGTGACCGATCCAGCCGCGGTTGAGACCTTCCAGCCCGTCCCCTCCTGCGCATAGGAGTGGACAGGCGATCCTGTGTGCAGCCTGGCCCCGGCGTTCAACGCCGCATTCGCAAGGCCGCGCGCATAAGCAAGCGGTTGAAGTGTTCCAGCACGTCGATCAAGCAGCGCGCCAGCGTAGGCATTCGTACCGATGCGGGCTGCAGTCTCAGCCGCGTCCAAGATTTCGACCGGTGCTCCGCGCTTTTGCCATTGTCTCGCGCGCTCGTTGATTTCCTTCAGACCGGAGGCACCGACCGCGCAATGCAGGGTGCCGCTGCGTTCGAGCTCGCATTCTATGCCATGCTTGTCGATAATGGACATGACAACTTGCGGACCATCGCCGAGGAGCTGGAGCAGTCGCTCGCCGTGAATATTGCCAAGCTCTCCCGGTAGATCGTTGGGCATCACCCACATGCCGGCATTGATAAGGCCGACATTGCGGCCTGATCCGCCGAAGCCGACTTCATTACCCTCAAGCACGACGGCGCTCCGTCCGGCTTCGGCAAGATGCAGCGCAGCAGACAGCCCGGTGAAACCGCCACCGACAATCACCACATCCGCGGTAAGCGCGCCGGACAAGGAGATTGTCAGGGGAGCTGGGATGGCCGTTTTTTCCCACAGGCCGTGGGAGCGTGCGTCATTCAACATGTCATGGCTCCTTGCAACCAATCGCCGGGTCAACCGAGATCTTTGTTCTTCGATTGACCGAACACATAATCCGTGACCTTGGGCAGCAGGATTTCCTTGCGATAGCTTGGCGGTTTGTCACCGACGGACGCGCCGGCATTCAAGATCGCGGCCTGATAGTCATCCGCAAAAAGCGCATAGGGATAGGGAGCATCAATGGCACTGACGCTGTCGAGCTGCGAACGAAATTCGGCTGGGATCGTAAAATCCAGTGCGGCAAGATTATCGTCCAGTTGCGAAAGCCGGCTTGCACCAGCGATTGCGGCAGCGACACCGGGACGGTTTACGCACCAGTTGAGCGCCACCTGCGCCATGCTATGCCCCATCTCTCCGGCAATCCTTTCCAGCACAGCGAGGATGCGCGTGTTGCGCTCGGTGAACAATCCGAGGCCACCGCCTGATGCATCCTGTGAAAGCCGCGCCTGCTCTCCCGAGCCGGCGCGATACTTTCCGGAAAGAAGCCCCATGGCCAGCGGGCTCCACGCAGTGATGCTAATGCCAAGCGTCTCGGCGAGTGGCACGAATTCATGCTCGATGCTCCGTTCCACCATCGAATATGGCAGTTGCAGGCAAATGGGCTGGGTGAGCGAGTGCGCCTCCGCCCAGGTCTGGGCACGCGCAGCATACCAGCCCGGCACATCCGAGAGCCCGGCATAGCGGATCTTGCCGGCACGGACGAGGTCGTCGAATGTTCGCATGACTTCCTCAGCCGGGGTCATGCGGTCCCAGGTATGAAGGAGATAAAGATCGATATAGTCCGTCTTTAGACGCTTGAGCGAGGCATCCACGGCCTGCATCATCGCCTTGCGGCCATTTCCGCCTGCATTCGGATTGCCGGGTTTGAGACTATTGGAGAATTTCGTCGCGATGACGACCTCGTCACGCAAACCCGCTTCCGTCACGAAGGTGCCGACAAGACTTTCGCTGAGCCCGCCCGCATAGGAGTTGGCTGTGTCGATGAAGTTTCCACCAGCGGAAATATAGCGATTGAAGATCGCCCGTGCTGTCGGTTCGTCCGTACCCCAGCTTCCGCCAATGCCACGAATTCCACCATTGCCGAAGGTCATTGTGCCCAGCGCCAGACGACTGACGCGCAGCCCCGAGCGCCCGAGCAGATAATATTGATCGACAGTCATGTTCCCCCCGCTCGAAACTGCGATGCCTCACATGCTGCCTTCGTAAGGCCGGCGGGCAATGCTTTGCTGGACATAGTTGATCATCGTGATGAAATCGAAAACGGGGCGCCCAGTGGCGGCTTGCACGGCATGGGCATAGGGAGGAAGATCGCTGCACTCCAGGAGGATGGAACGTACATCGGGATGCTCTTTCACGAGACGGCGAGCAACCTGTGTGACTTCGCGTTCGATTTCCGTTGAATCAAGCGTTCCCTTTTCCTCAAGGATCGCCTCGCGAAACTCCGTCTGATCTTCCATGCCTGCGATCGCCAGCGAAATGCCGTCCGGCACGTTGCAGGCCCTGAAATGTCTCGGCGCGAGGCGCGAGGCGTTCGCGGTAATCAAGCCGACGCTGCCACCGCAAAGCGCATGCATGAAGGGAATTTGCATCAGGCTCGAAAGAAAGACCGGAATGTCCAGCGCCGCTGCCACTTCTTCCTGAAAATAGGCCATGAAGCCGCAAGCGCCGGTAATCGCCTTGACGCCGCGGCTCTGCAATTCCAGCGCCGCTTCCACAAAAGCATCCTTCAAGGCGGGATCGCGCTGGTTCAAGAGCCTGTCGATCGACGCTCCGCGAACCTCCTGAAACCGGACAGGATAAGTGTAGGTGGTGGCATTCCCGACATTGCCGGGAACGCAAGGATAGGCAGCATCGAGAATGAGGATACCGATCTGCTCTCCATACCAAGACTGCGTCTTGCGTGTGACCGTATAGACCGTCATCGCCAAATCTCCCAATATCTGTTGGAAAAGAGCAAGGGAGATTGCCTCCCCCGCTCAGCAAGACTTATTGCACCAGGCGTGGCGCACCGGTTTCGGCCGCCGTACCGTCAAGGCCATAGGATTTCAGAATCTTGACGATCGTCCCGTCCTTGTGCATCGCCTCGATGTTGCTATCGAGGGCTTCACCGAAGTCCTTTGCCTTCAGCGAGAAGGGAAAAGCGGCTTGCGCTGCCTCCTTGGTGGCCTTCACGCGCGGATCGGCCGCCGCGACCGCTACCTTGACTTCCTTGAGCACACCCTTCTGCGCGGCCACGACGCCCGTGGAGTAACCGTCGACGGCCACCTCGATGCGGCCGGCAAACAGATCCTGCTGCATGTTGACGGAATTCGGGTAGAGCTTCAGAGACGCGCCGAGCAACGTCTTGAGGTCGGCAACCCAGAGATAACCTTGAACGGTGCCGACCTTTTTCCCTTCAAGATCGGATACCTTCTTGAAGTCCTGCTTCGAGTAGATCGCCATCTGGTCCGTGTAGAGCGGTGCCGACAGGTTCATCGCCTTGGCACGCTCCGCGGTACGATACCAGTCGCCGGTGGTGATATCAGCCTGGCCGGAAAGCACATACTGGATCGCTGCGGCAGGGTCGACTGCAACTGCTTTGACGTTCAGGCATTCACGCTTGGCGAATTCGGCGGCGATATCGCCGTCGATCCCCTTCATATTACCGGTGTCGTCGAGATAGGAATGCGGCGCGTAGGTCGTGACAGCAACGGTCAAAGTACCTGGCTCGATCGTCGAGAACTTGTGCTTAGGCGTACAATCGGCAGCGTGCACGATCTGCGCCGACAGGAGCATACCGACAATACCGGGCAAAAGGAGATAAGTCTTGGACTTGAATGCGGGCATGCCGGAATTCCTTTCTGTGGAAGGTTAGCGTTGAGTGTAGAAGCTTGCGCGTTTCTCGACGTGATTGACGAGGAGGGCAGCAGGTATCGAAATGCAGGCATAGAGAGCACCCGCGCAAAGCAGGGCCGGAAAATAACGGAAGGTGTTGGAGCCGATTTCGTAAGCGCGGCTCACGAGTTCCGGCAGGGTGATCATGAAGCACAGCGAGGTGCCCTGAAAAATGAGGATCGAGAAACCGAGGAGCGCCGGCAGCGCCACACGCAGGCCCTGCGGAAGCAAGACGTAACGCAGCTCGTCGGTTCGGCTGAGGCCGAGCGCCTCGGCGGCTTCGCGCTGGCCATGCGCAATCGACTGGAGGCTCGCCCGGATAATCTCGCTGGTATAGGCACCGGTGTTCCAAGCGAGTGCTATTACCGCCGCGACAAAGGACTCGACCGTCAACCCGACACTCGGCAATCCGAAATATATGAATTGCAGAAGCACGAGTGCCGGCGCACCACGCCCGACTTCGACAAGAAAGAGCGAAACGTACCGCAAGGCTTTGTTGCGCGTCAGCACACCCAGGGCAAGCAAAAGTCCAAAAGGGATACCAAAGAGCAGGCTGAGCGCGGTGACCTGGACGCTAACGGACAGACCGCCGAGGAGATCCGGCATCCAGGTGATAATTTCCTCATAGCTTGGAAACATCAGCGCGCCACCTTGGATCTGAGATGGGCGTCAGCCAGCCGCGATAGCCACGCGACCGGCAAGCTGAGGAAAATGTAAAACAGCCCGACGATCGCGAAGACCTCAAGACCGCGGAATGTCAGCTGCGAAAGCTGGTTGCCTTGGTAGGCAAGCTCCGTCACACCGATTGTCGAGGCGACGGCTGTCTCTTTCATGAGGCCGATGAGATAGCTTGCCGCCGACGGTAAAGCCACTCTGAAAGCCTGCGGCGCCACCACATCCCTCATCGTATCCCACCGGCCGAGGTCGAGAGCCGCGCAGGCCTCCCACTGTCCGTGATGAATCGAGCTTAGGGCACCTCGGTAGATTTCCGCCATGTTTGCAGCCGCAATGAGTCCCAGACCGGCAAGTGCCGCCACAAACGGATTGATCGGGAAATAGCTCATCCCCAGACCGAAGAAGATGATGAACAGCCATAGGATCGGCGGGATTGCGCGGACGATCTGGATGAGGACACCGGCGGCGAGACGCACTGGAAGGAGACGGCTTCGACGAGCCGCGAGAAGAGGTACGGCAAGGATTGCACCGATCGCAAAGGAACCGGCCGTCAAGGCCGTGGTCCAAGCGAGGCCTCGAATGAACACAAGGAGGTCGGCGGCGTTCATCGATCATGCACCGCGCGAAGGAAACGGCGGGTCCGCTCGTGCTGTGGATTGCGCATGACCTCGGTCGACGGACCTTTTTCGACGATTTGGCCGTCTGCCATAATCATCACGGTGTCGGAGACGTTTTCGGCAAAACCCATTTCGTGGGTCACAACGACCATCGTCATCCCGCTCGTGGCCAGTTCGCGCATGACAGCCAGCACTTCGAGCCCGAGTTCCGGATCGAGCGCCGAAGTCGGCTCATCGAACAGCATGACCTCCGGATCGAGCGCCAAAGCCCGAGCGATCGCGATCCGCTGCTGTTGCCCGCCCGAACAACGGCCCGGAAACTGCCCTGCCTTTTCGGCAAGCCCGACGCGACTGAGCAGCTGCATCGAGCGCTCGTCTGCCTCCGCTCTGCTGCGGCCAAGCACGCGCTCTTGCGCGAGGCTGACATTGCGCAGCACAGACATGTGCGGAAAGAGGTTGAACGATTGAAAGACCATGCCGACACGCCGGCGCAGGCTCGAAAGCTCGGCACGAGACACCAATTGAGCTGCGTTGATCGTCGTTGAGCCTACAGTGATCGTACCACCCGAAGGCTGTTCGAGGTAGTTGATGCAACGAAGTAGCGTGCTCTTTCCCGAACCGCTGGGACCGATGATCGCGAGAACCTCGCCGGAGCTGACTTCGAGATCGATCCTGTCCAGAACGGTGTGGATTCCGTAGTGTTTGCTAAGAGAATGCAGGCCGATTTGTATTTTGCCGTATTGAGCTTTCATTTCTGGCCCAGCCCTAGGGTTTCTGCAGGGCAGAGATTTCGAAAGCCAGTTGCAGCTATTGCTGTCGCCAATGCCATTGGCCTCCCGATGACGCGCACGCTTAGCCGGCGGCGCGAACGCCCTGGCTCATAGCGTCGTATTGTTTGCTTTGTCGGTCGCTTCACTTTGGAAGCGCCGTGTTCCCGCTCTTTGTTGGCCAAACTTTAACAGTGGCGAAGAGGGATGGGAGTCCAAAAAAAATGTGACATCCAATAACTTGAGGTTATACCGCATCATTGGCAATAGAAGGGCAAAGAGTAATCCAGCTCGGCGGCGGCGGGGCGTTTTCCTCAAAGGGGCCGCAGGTGAAAGAGGAGACGGCTGGATAACCGCCTCGCCCAACAATTCGCCATCTTGCGCAATCAATGCACAGTCAGCGATCCAGAGCGCCTTGCGCTCATTGACAAAAATCCCGATGTGAAGGGAATCGACGCAACGCGCTACGGCTGCCCATGTCTTGGCCTGTTCAAACTCGCTCGGAGGCTAATGCAACAGGTGTGGACCTTGGGGAGGAAGCCCCTCGAGGAAGATTGCGCAAACGCGCCCCGGGTCGCTATCCAGCAAAATGCCAGCGTCGCAGTCAAGAACCAGAGCGATCAACTCGACAACCTCCAGCGTCGGGTCCGCACTCAATTCCACTATTTCGCCGATCTGCGAGAGCTTCAAACCCGTCATGACGGCAAGAGCGTCTCGAGTAAGGCGGCCGGTCGAGAAAAGCGCGCAGAGATTTGCCGACAGGTTGCGCGTCAGATCGCTTACCGGCCGGGTCATGGTTCCACCGTGATGGAACGACTTGGAAACCTTGTATGCAGCGGTGCGCGCTCGTGTATCACTGGATTGCCCGATAACAAACTTCCGAGATAAATATAAACCAAAGCCCATCCAGGGCGCATTTCGCATCCGCGCTCGTACAATGTTCGAGTTGCATGCCAATTCTGATGTCGCCTTGCTGTCCGCCCGGACATAGTCGCGCAGAAATCAGGTCGCTATATCCAAAGAGGGTGCGACAGCACAGCTTTTCGCTACGGAAACATTATTCATGTCTCTGCCTGGCGTCTTTCAGATTGGAGTCATGGGTTTCGGATTCGGACGAATATTGCTCCCGCCAATCCTGCGCAGGCGTTTTGGATGTGAACTCGCCGCTGATTTTCAGTTCGTGACGTGATCATCATCATGAGAGAATCAAACTTTCCCCAGCGCCGTGTGGTGTGGAGTTTCCGAGCGAATGCAGATCGCGCCGCGGCGACCTTCGCGCCACGACCACCAATGAAAAGAACACCCGCCTCATCGGCTATGGCGTTCAAGCGGCCGGAACTGGACTTTGACGGTGCCGGCCGATCGCACCTCCTGACAAGGAGACACCGGCCGCCGCGACGCGATCGGGATTCTGCCATAGCCCCCAAGTTTCTCAGAGACCAAGGCTGACGGTGCCGGGGCAAGGAGCTCCTCACCGACAAATACCGGCCCAAAGCATTCGGTTCTTCCTGCAGCGGAATGGATACGATCCGTAGCTTGAAGAAGCCAGCGCTACCCCATGTAGGTCATGACGCCACAATTGTGTTGGTCGCCAATCCCTTAGCCTCATAGCAAGTTGTTTATTCCTTGACGGCATCCCTCCTTCAGGTGGACAAATGGAGCGCGATTGCTTGGTTGGGTTTCGTTCTTTGACACTGTCACTTGACCGCACCAAAGTGAGGGAAACCACCCAACGTGTCCCATATCGAAGAGCTATCATGTCCTATTGAATGACCTCTGGTTTCCAACCTGTCGGCGCCTCTCTCGTGACCGACAGCGATCGACACACGATCTTTTGAGCGTGGGGCGTGTGGAAAAGGCGGACTGTCGGATTTAAAGGGTTCCGGAAAACCTAAAAATGGGGCTTTCTTGCCCGGCGATCCGGAAAACCGAAAACATTGCAGTTGCGAAGAAGCTAAGGAAACAATGCTGATACAGTTGCACGGGCGAGAAGTTTCCACGGATATCATCCGAGACATCAGTATTGCGCAGCTTCTCGTCCCGGATGATGCAAAGCGCCTCATCGAAGCATCACGAAAAGTGGTTCCGTTCGAGCACATCCTCGTCACGGGCCTCGATTTCGAGGGCTACAGGACGGGCACTGGGACCATCCTCGCGACAGATTTTCCGGCAGCATACCTAGCCAGCTATTTCGCCGAGGATCTTTTCACGCACGACCCCATGGCACGGATGTGTATAACGCAGCGCCGCAGAGTGACGGACGAAGAGGCCTGGGCAACTGAACAATCCGATGATGCCGACGGTCGGCTCCGCCAACTCCACGATCGGTACGCCATCCGAAACCGCATAGCGGTCCCGCTCACACGAGCAGACCGCATCTACGGCTCGTTGGTAGTCACCAGCGAGCATCGACTAACAGTGGGACAAGAGGAATATCTCAGCTTCATCGCCGAGCCGCTTCACTCGGCGCTCTCGAAACGATTCATCCCGGAAATCACAAAGCGTCTCGGCCTGACCAAGGGCGAGCTGCAGTGCGTGGAACTCGCGTCGCGCGGCCTGACCAGTGAGGAGATTGCCGAGGAAACCGCCTATTCAGTTTTGACGGTGAACAGCTATCTCAAAGCAGTGACGAAGAAACTTTCGTGCGCCAACAGAACCGAGGCGGTTGCCGAGGCAATCAGGCGCGGATTGATCGGTTAGGGGAACCCCGTAGCGGGACCGAAGTGCGACGTCGCACACTGAGACAAACCAGGCATCGCGATCACGTTACTCCGCCGTCAGATTCGATCGCGCCTACCCACCGTCCGGGTGCCGCCTGACCGTTAACAATGTACATAAATGCCGCTTAAAACCTGCATCGCGCCAGCCGCGATCGGACCAGAAATTGGCCTTGGATGCGCCGGTGTTTATCGGCGATCCTCTTAGCGGCTGGATATGCGGCGCGTTATCGCGAGCTGAATCAACTCCTGGGCTTTCAGGATCGAGGCGCCCGTAGCTCAAGCCACGGGGGATCGTTTTTCTCTCCGTCTACCTAAGCGGAATTCCCTTGCGATCCGCGACCTCATCGTGGAGTAATTGGGCGCCACCATTGGATAGTCTGCAGGCAACTTCCATTTGGCTCGATACTCTTCCGGCGTAAAGCCGAGCTTGACAAGATGTCTCTTCAGCGATCTGAATTTCTTCCCGTCCTCAAGGCATATGATGAAGTCGCCGGTGACGGAATCTCTGACCGTGACCGCAGGCATGATGATTGCCTCGCTGGGCAGCGCACCGCCAGCCAATCTCCTGACCATGCCTTTGACGGCCGAGATCGTCGCAGGAAGCTCGGTCGCCGGAACATGATTGAAGGAAACATACGCTCCCACTATTCGCGCAGTCGTACGGACGAAAAGTTCGTCGCCGCTGAAGGTTTCCGCAGGCCCCAAGGTGTCCCGCGTACCGTCATGTCTCTGTTCGTGTACTTGCATTAGCTGCTTTCACCTTTCTCTTGTCTAACCCTCTCGCCCCCAAGGGGAGCGATGAGGCGCCCCATCGGAGGCGCCGCCCGCCCCGTCGATGCCGATAGCGGTGATCTAGCCCGCCTGGCTGCCTGTAAGAAACTCTCGATGGAACCGCCGCTGAAGATCGTTGCGACACCAATGACGCAATACGCCGGACCGTTCGGCACGCTACACGCCGATCGACAGCAAAGCCCAGGTGGCGGCCGCTGCCACAATTGCCCAACGAAGCCAGCGGGCTTCGAAGTAGGATTGCATCGGCAATGCACCGGCAGTGCTGGAGAACGCTACAGGAATGCTGCTTTCAACATGGGGCGGCGGGGTCAGCCGTCGTCCGAAGATAGGGGGCCTCTCAGTCAGGACCTCACATCCTGCTCCAGGAGTTTCCAGTCTCGGCAGATCGATGAAGTAACCCTGCTGCCAAGCCGCTCCCGCCTCGAGGGCAGCGTTGCTGTCAACCTGCGTCTCCACGCCCTCTGCAACCACTGCCCCGCCAAACGCGCGCGCCAATCCAACGAGAGATTTGAGCGCCGCCTGCCCTTTTTCTGAATGCCTTGCCTGGCGCAGAAAGAAGGCGTCGATCTTCACGATATCAGGCCGTAGTGCATAGAGATCTCGGATCGCATCACGTCCAGCGCCAAAATCATCCAGCGCAATCTTGCATCCGAGCGCCCTCATCCGATCAGTAAACGCGGTTGCTGTGGGGATGGAGGGGATGGAAGAGGTCTCGGTAATTTCAATGGTCAAGCGCTGCGCCAGCTGAGGCTCTGCTTTGAGCCTGTATTCAAGGCCGGCCCACCAGCCGTCAATACGGGCGCTCTGCGCGGAGATGTTGATGCCGAGCCGCAGCTCTGGATCTGCCTGCAGGCGATCGATAGCACGCCAGACCATGTGGTTATCGAGTGCCCGGACCAGCCCCAGCCGTTCCATTGCGATGATCTCAGCCCCGGTTTGGCGTACAACCTCGCCGAACTGCGGAACGCGCAGCAGGCACTCGCTGTAGAGTAGGCTCTTCGACCGGCCCGCCATTCGGACCGGTTGGTAGGCGAACTTCAACTCGTCGGCGGCAAGATCATTGAGCAGCCGCGCCGCGGCGGTCATGTCACGGCGGTAGCGATCCGACCAATCGTCGCCATTGAGAACCGGATCTCCGCCGAAAGGCGGGTCGGACACAGCCGATTTCAGGAGGAGGTCATCGCCGTCGTTCGAAACGTTCTCAGTCGCAACCCCTGACACCTGCACCAGAGGCGCCACATGGATCCGCTCCCCCTCCCAACTCACCGGTTCGAGGGCGAGGGCGAGAGAGAGGCCTTCGATCAGCAAAGAAATATCGACCAGCGGCGGGTAAGCCTTCAGATCAACGCCAATGAGGTCTTCATCGATTTGACGCACGGGAGTGAGCCCTGGCCCAGCGAGCTGAACACCAAGCATCGCCCGAATGGCTGCGTCGCTGAGGAGATAACGCGACGCTGCGTCAGCCATGGCGCGCTGGGCCGCTTCAGCGGCATCGGCTCCAAAGGCCGCAACGATGTGCATTCGGTTGAGAACGCGAATATCAAGTCGCAACGCCCCTTGGCCCCCACTGATCGCAGGGGTTTCAGACGGCAAAAAAGTCCCGCGCGAGGTTCCTGCCAAAGCATTTTTGAGTGCAGTTGAGGGCAGTCCCGTCATAGGCGCCCCATCGCCGGCGTTCCCATTGCCCATCGAAAGCAATCCACGGTATCTGTCTCTAAAAGTTGGCGTTTCTCTACGACGATCACCAAGATTTTTCCACCTAGAGCTTTTCCGGGAAAAGTGCGCAGCCGTTTTCCGTCCGGAATGCGCAAAAAAAAAGAAGATAGAGCGCTTCCGCGATTCAGAGAAAAGCAGAAACGCTCTAGTAACCTGATCCTCTCACACATCTTCGATCGAAGAATCATTCGGATTTCACGCAAACCTGCATCGTGGGACGTCGCCGATAATACGCACTTAGGCGTCCGACGTATTTTCGATTTGGGTGCACGTTGTTAAATTAGGACCGAAATTTTCACTTCCGATGGTGGTAGTTACGTCGCCGTCCGGCGAAATTCGCGGGGAGTCATATTGACGAAGCGTTTGAAGGTTGACGCGAAATGCGCTTGGTTCACAAATCCGCACATGAACGCGATCGATGAATGATCCAGCCGCAGATCGGCGAGATATCGCTTACCCCTTTGGATGCGTCTCATGAGAACATATTGATGAGGTGTCATCCGCGTGGCGGCCTTGAACCTGCGGAGAAACTGAGCGCGTCCAACGCCCACAATCGCAGCAAGTTCATTGAGCGTCAGGTTTGACGCCAGATTGGCCTCAATGTAGTCGGCAACAGAGCCAACTTGTCTCGCGCTCAGCGCTTCCGCCTGTGCTGGCTTGATACGCCCAGGGTTTGCCGTCGAGTGCTTATGAAGGAGATGTGAGGCAAGCGCACGCGAAAGATAGTCCATCTTAAGCGAATTGCTGAGGGGAGGATCGCCAAGGGACGCCTTAATCGATGCCAAGAACCATCTGAGAACCGGATCGTCCGTGGAAAGCTCCGAGACTATAGTTCGCTTAGCCTCGCGATCGGAGAATAGTTCGCCAGCGACCTCGTCGAGAATATCCTGTCTGAGGTAGGTGTGCATCGCCTCGAGCGGATTTCCGATCTCATCGTGAACAGCTTCACCCGGTGCCGTAATCGTGACGAGGTTTTTCGGAAAACGTTGATGCTGTTCCCCTTCGATGCTGGATCGGCGCATGTCGATACCGGTAAAGGTTGTCGCGAACCAGGCAGCCGGGATCGCCCTGTGCAGTGCCTCATGGGGTTGTTCGGTTGTCAGCGCCACATAAATATTTGTCCAGCCAAGTCCTTGGCTCGATTTCACCAAACCAACGTTGGCGTCTATGCGAAGAGACGTCTGCTCCAATGTAAATTCGCCAAGCTGCGCCGAACGACCGGATGTTGAGAAGCTCGGGGCGACATGATCGTCCCAACCGGACGTTTTGCTGCCAGTTCCACATGGCGCTTCGCCCTGGCTCGATTGAACAGTTTGGCGGGCCATCATTCACGGTGCCCTGTTTCACGAACGTAGCGCGTCGAAAATCGTTTCATTGCGCAGCGCCGTTTATGTGGATCTGGCCCTGAATTTACTGCGTAATGGTATTTCGTTACAACCAATATCAGTGTCATGAACTTTCCCAATCCTCATGCACTCAGAACCGGCGACGAAAAGCGCCCGGAGACAGCTTGACAAAGCGCTTGAACACCGCAGTGAGGTGTGCCTGGTTCGCAAAACCGCACGCGGCGGCGATCTCGCTCAAGCTCATCCGCGCGGGCACAAGCAGTTCCTTTGCTTTCTCGATCCGAATCTCCATCACCCGCTGATAGGGCGAGGTTCCGGTTGAAGCCTTAAAGCGCCGCAGAAACTGCGTCCGGCTGAGACCAAGCAGATTTGCAAGATCGGCAATCGAAATCTCGCTCGCGAGATTGCCCTCGATGTACTCCCGAAGGACCCGCATCTGTCGCGCGGCGAGGTCGTTAGCCGGCCGGACGAATTCCGACCTGTACCCCATGGAGAGGATATGCGCCGCAAGCGCACGCGTGAGGTGATCAACCTTCAATTGCGCTTCGCTTGCAGGATCTCGAAGTGCCTGCTGAACGATTTGCAGCAGAGGCGCCATCACCGGATCGCCGACGCAGAAAGCTGGTGCAATCGACACCTCTTCGCCGCGACCTGGAAACATTTCCGCCGCCACTTCGCCAATTATGGAATTTGACAGAAAAACGTGAAGCGCGTTGGCTGCCAGACCGATGACGTCGCGGACGTTCTCCCCGGGAGGGGTGATTGTCACCACATTGCTTGGAATTGAGGGATCGTAGTCCTCACGGCCTCGTATGATGCGCCGCAGGCTGGTCCTGGTGAGTCCGGTAGCAATCCATACCGCCGGTATCGGCCGTCGCTCGGTCTCGTGCGGTCGCTCGTGCGTTACCGCGGCATAAGTGCCATGCCAACCGAGTTGTGTACTATCCCTCAAGAACGTAACAGCCTCGTTGCCATCAAAAAAGCTCCGACCGATACCGTCGGGCAACGTCCCAGCTGCAAGGGAGTTCGGCAACGAATTGAAAACACGGTTCTGTGGGACAACAGTATTCATATCCGCTCTGCCCGCAACTTTATCAATAGCGGCAGCTGAGATCGAGCCGACACTGGGTGTATTGTTTAAATTTTCCTGGTCTTATCGAGACTTCGTCATGAAAGACCGCCGACTTCGCGCAATTTATTATTCTGCTGGCGAATTTCGCACTTTTAAGAGCTTTCCAACCGCCTGTTTCTTCTTAAGATTCCTTGCTTTGTTCTCAAACGGTCATTTCGATTGGTATCTGGTCATTTTGGTGGGGATCTTGGGTTTGACCACCCGCATCATGCTTTGGCTGAGCCATCAGAACACCCGCTCGGCGCGCCCTGATGTTGCCGCGGCGGCATTGGCCGCACGAATCATCAGCGCGAACTCGAGCGAGGTCAGAGTGAGATGCAGATGAATAAAGCGCGGCAGAATCTCGATCGCCTGCCCGCCGGGCGCGCGCACGACAAAGAGCCCTTGCCCTTGTCCTTTCTCGATCATGCGCCGAATATGCCCTCGCGACACCCCGAAGCTTTTTGCCAGCTGATTGTAAGCGCACGAAACAACTGTCGGCTCCACCGGACCTTTGTTCGTCATGGCAATCCACAGCTTGAACATCACTTCCCGGCCCGCGTTCTGCTTGCCGAAAAGATCGAATTCGGGGAGAGCAAGGGCGATCCTGCAACCACTCTCGTAAAGGCGCATAGATTCTGCATAATACCGACCAACAAATTCCGGATCGGCGCGCATGATTTGAAGATAGTCGTGCTCGTTTGAGAGCAACTGCATAGGTCTCAGCGTTGCGACCGTCATTGCCTCGGCAACGGCAAGCCCTCGTGCCGTTGGCTCTATGAGCTTTATACGCCGATCACTTGCTACATGCCTCTGCTGGAGCCAGCCCGCATGCCTCATAATAGCGACAAGCGCAGCAACACGATTGGGACCCGCCAAACCAAATCGTGCAGCAAATGCCTGCAGCCGCGTCGTGGTCGCACCTGAACTTGGATCGTGCGGATCTCTCGAATGATGCATCGCAAGCCATGCGACGCTGATCATATAGCGGGCCTCCTCGCTGATGATCCTCGTCAGCGCGTATGTCTTCTCGAAGTTCTCGGTCACCAGCTCAGCATAGAGGCGAAGTGCCGCATGAAATGATGGATGCTCCTGCAGTGCCTTTGCATCGTCGACCAACCAACTCGGCAGATCGAGATCGCCGACACTCCGACCCAATGGTTGGGCCGCAAATTCCTCTTGAATACGAACCATTCAGTGCTCTCTACGCGACAGAATTCTTGCTATTTGCATTCGATCTCCCACCCTACTGTCCCGGTGGCGTTCGGCCGTCCGACCTTCTCTTTCGCACCTCCTTTGTTTCCTCATATTCTCAGTCGATACGAGACAACCTGCCGCCACAATGCTTGCGTGGCCCCGAAGGTTCCGTTCGACGCACCCAACTCCCGGACAGCGAATTTCAGATTACCGCTGAAGGCTGCGACGGCGCAGGGACTTCAAGCGGCAATTTCTCCGCTTGTGCGGCCGTGCGACACGCGAAAAGCAAGACAACGCAACCACCTCTTGTCAGAGGTGGTCGCGCATTGATGTCCGCGGCCAACGGTCCCGCCAAAAAACTATCAGGGGCCTCCGCTAAGAACTGCCGAAGCGAATTTGCGTCCGAGTACCTAGCGCAAGGCTCCATCATGCCGGCCCATCGTCTTGCCGACGGCATCGTCGTCATAGCGGGATCGGTGTTCCAACACGCCTCGGAAAAGTAGGCATCGAGAAATACCGAGGAAGAGCGAACTGCAGATAATGCGCCGTTCCTCATCGCGTTATCCCCAAGGCGAAGCAGCGATGAGATTTGTTCGTGCGCAGCTGCTTTTCGCCGTCCATCAATAGAGCATTGGGGCCAGAGACGCGTCTCCAAATCGAAACTTTTTACCCGATAAGGTTGCTGCACTCGTACCCTCGAAGCGAATCCGTCCATATGCTTCAACTTATCGTTATCCGAATTTTAGGGTTTTTACACCCCTATTTTTAGGCTGCGGTGACAATCCAATATTCACGGCGCAGAGTACGTCTCTATGTCGCACCAAGGAGGAGCGATTGGCGCAACAGTCGCAAGCTAGCGCACGCCAGCCCAAAAGATCTTCGCTGCCAACCCGACCAAAGTGCCTATGCAGCTTGCACAACTCAAGACGCTCTAGATCGGTAGTCAGCCCAAAATCGGCGCTCCGAGTTCATCTGCTCATTGAACAAAGTTGCAGGCAGGGGCCTGGTGGAGAACCCTCGATACCGCCATGCGGCAAATACATCGAAGCCTGACACTCGACGGCTGCAGTCCCAGATGGACCTACGGAAATGCGGCAGCCGGACAGCGAATGAAAGGATGCCGGCCTTCGTCGAAGCGCCCCGCCTCCTGCCTTGTTCGGCAGCTCCAGGTATTTGCCTTTCGCCGCCAGACGGAAAGGAGTGGCCATGTACGGTTGATTTGCAAATGAACATAGGAAAGTGAACTAGGGAGATCGGATTAGGCTCCCGAGCGTATGATCGAGATGGCGACACAGCCACTTCCGGCGGACATGAGCATGGCCTGACCACCGGTGCCAAGCGCATAGACCGGAACACCCGAAAGCGGTTGTATTGCCTGACTACCTTGTGGCAGGAAAGAGGCGGCGGCCTGACAGTTCTGCTGGAAGGGAACCACGCGCACCATGTTGCCCTCGCAGCCCTCCCCGGTGGGCGCGGCGAATACGAGCCCAGCAGCGGGGCCGGAATAACCCTTGTCGGATTTGAACATCATGCCGACAATGCCTTGGAGCGAATGGCGATCAGGCTCCGCCTTCGCGGTCTGCGTCTGCACCATAAACTGGGTTCCGTTCGTCAACGAATTTCCGAGACCTGCATAGGTTGCGGCGCAGCTATTGGCACCCGCCTGCTTGGCGTGGGTCAGGAACAGATCCGTTGTGGCCGGAGCAGCCTCAGCAGAGATACGTTGTTGCGGGGTCGGCGCCGGATCGGCGGCAGCCTTCTGTTTGTCCATGGCCTGCGCAATCGATTCCCCGAGGACGGGGAACTTGTAGAATCCGATTCCGCCCGCTGCGATCACGACGACGGCGGCGATGGCGTAGATCAGTGGGCGCCGCCAGCCTTTCTTTGTCGGCTCTTCGTGATTTGCCGACAGATCACGGTCGCCTCCTGTGTCGCGGCGCGCGTCCATGATCCGCTGGTGGATGCTCTTCACTTCATTTTCGTTCACGGCTGGTCCTTTCGGTATCGGCGGCAATCACGGCGGTGCACACCGGAAAAATCGGTCCTTGCGGCTCAGATGGCCGCAAGCGCATTGGCAAGTCCCTGGAAGGGGGCGCGGAAGGAAACGGTGTCGGGCGGAGAGCCGGCGGCGTAGGAGACCTGCACGGCAAGCCCCTTCTCGACGGCGGCGCGAAGGCGGGGCCCGACCAGCTGGTAGGCAATGCAGACAGTGGCATCGCAGCCCTTGACCGGCACGGCGACGACGGAACCGCCATCGCGCAGGTCGAGCTGGATTGTCCGCCCTTGGCCGACCGTCGGGGGCGTGCGCAGGATGAAGAAAGGCTGGCCATCCTGGCTGGCGGCGAGCGACCAACTGAAGACGGTTGTGCCAGCGGCGTTTACGACGGTCTGCGTGATGTTGCAGACCTTTTGCTTCTTCACCAGATTCTCGTCGCAGATCAGAGTCCAGTTCTGGAACGGCTGCGTGATCCTGCGATACTGGCCGGGCGGGACGTCGACGGGAAGTGCCACATCCGATGGCTTTACGGTATGTCCAGGCGTCGGTGAGGACGAAGCCGGCGAGGTCATTGCCGGCGGCGTCCCTCTCTTCTGATCGGCGCCCATGGCGGAACCACCGCTCAGGCCCGCAAGGACCAGGAGCGGCACTATAGTGGGGATGCGGGTTCCGGCCTTCGCGAACATGATTTACCCCTAGTTGAGCGTAAAGCTCAGACCAGCGCCGACGCCCCACTGACCGCCAGAGGCGGTCGCCGAGACATTGGCGCGCATCGTCTGGTCCTCGTTGGTGTAGCCGAGACCAAAGGCGGCCGCACCTTCGCCTCGCCAGACGCCTCCGCCGATGGCGGCCGAAAGCTTGCCGGGACGCTCGTCGTATCGCAGCGAAGCGGCGGCCAAGCCGATCGCCGCCGCTTGCCGGGCTTCCCTGCGGACCTCTCCGATCGAACCGGACAGCATACCGAACTTTTCATCGGTGTAGGCGTTGGCCGCCGAAAGCGTCTGAGCCGACCTCGTATCGGTGTAGCTGTTTGCCGTCGTGATCGCGTAGGCGGTGCGGTTGTCGGTGTAGTTGTTTGCCGAGGCCAAAGTCGTGGATGCACTGCTCTTCAATTGTTTCACATTGACGGCATCAGTGTCGTTCGTGCCGGAGGCCACATTGGAAAGCAGGACCGGAGCCTTCGGATCTCCCCCCTGAAAAGTGACGGAGTTCGTCCGTTTACCATCACTGTCGGTGTCGTACTGAACCGAGTTCTTCGCCGTGGCGTCGATCGTATTGACCTGCGAGCCGAGGCTCGCGACCTCCTGATTGGTGGCGTAGAGTTGCGAACCGTTCACCGCGTCGGTGGAGGCGGCGTTAACACGGCCGGCCGCGACGTTGGTGATGGTCCGCTCCTTGCCCGTGTCGCCGACCGAGACTGTCGCTGTCGCGGTACCCGCAACCTTATACGTCTTGCCGTTGACCTCCATCGTCGAGGTCTGGACGGCCGCCTGCGTGACGGACCCGGATCCGAGCGCGACATCGCCTGCATTGTTGGCGGACGCGTTCGCGCCCAGCGCCACCGCCGTATCGGCCTTGGCGTGCGCGTTGCTGCCGGTGGCGATGCTGCCGGCCCCGGAAGCAACCGCCGCCGGTCCTACCGCCACGCTGTCCGTGCCCTTCGCCTGGCTGTCGGCCAGCAACGAATTGGCGTGGAAATATTTGATACCGCCGCCATTGTTGATGTTGGTGAACTGGGTATTCAGCGTGGTCAGGTTGCTGTCGACTGCCCCGAAGGCATCGCCGACATTGCTGTAATTGTTCCCGCCGATCACATAGGTCGGCGCGGAGACCGTGCCGTCAGAATTGACGGTCGAGCCGCCGCCGAGCGCGGCTGCAACGCTCTTCGACGATCCGTAGAGCTGGGAACCGTTGATCGCGTCGGTGGAAGTGGCGCTCACGCCGCCCTTCGCCAGATTGGTGATCGTCGTGCCGTTCGGTCCGGCAAGCGTGATCTTGTCCTTCGGATCGCCCGGATTGCCGTCGTAGGTGACGGCTCGATCACCTAGGTTGGCAACGGTGGTCGACACCGCGTCGAGCTGGCCCTTGTTGACCGCATCGTTCGCAGCGATACCAGCGGCAACGTTGGCGATCTTCTGCGGCGAATTGGTGCCGTGGCTGGCGTCATAGGCACCGAGCGACGAATTCCAGAGCAGCGCGTCGTTCTGCAGCGAATTGACATTTTGACTTACGGCGTAGAGCTGGCCGCCGTTCACGGCATCGGTCGAGGTCGCAGCGATTGTGCCGGCTGCGACATTCGTCACCTTGGTGTTTGCCGCATCGATGCCGCTCTTCGTCACGCTCGGGCCGCCGGTGATGGTCAGGCCGTTCGTATCGAGCTTGGCATCGCCCGTCGTCACGCTGGTGGCAACCAGGTCATTGGCGGTGGCGATGGTGACGTCCGTGCCGCTGCGCGTGACCTTGATGTTCTGGCCATCAAGGAGCTGCACCGTGTCGCCCGGCTTGACCTGCGTCGCCGCGTCGCCGTTCGCCCGCAGGCTCCAGCCCTTGTTGGCGGTCGTGTTCACCGCCGTGATCGCGGCGTCGACGGTGTTCTGGCCGGTGCCGCCGACATTGCTCATCGTCAGCTGGCCGGTCGTAGTGTTGTAGACGGCGTTGCCGCCGAGCGCGGACGCTGTCGTATTCCCAAGCCGGTTCACATGGTCATTGACCGTCGTAACGGCTTGATTGGTGGCGAAGAGCTGCGAGCCATTGATCGCATCAGTCGAATTCGCACTGAGCTGCCCCGCGGCGACATTGGTGATCTGGCGCTCGTTGCCCGAGGAACCGACGCTGACGACGCTGCCCGGAGTGGTGCCTTTAAAGGTGTAGGTAATGCCATTGATGGTGACGCCGCTGACGGAATTCGCTACGGCCGTCGTCGAATTAGCACCGAGAGCCACATCGCCCTGGTTATTGGCAATAGCGCCTGAACCGAGCGCCACAGCCTGCACGTTCCTGGCGTCGGCGCTGTCGCCCAAGGCGATAGCACCGGCATCTTCGGCCTTCGAAATGTTGCCGATCGCGACAGACCCCTGATTGATCGCCGTGCTGGAATTGCCAAGCGCGACCGCACCCTGGCCGCTGGCCGTATTGTTGGCACCCATGGCGACGGCGCCGGTGCCGGTCGCGATGTTCGGATCGCCGATCGCGACCGCGCCATCTCCATTGGCCGTATTGCCCGACCCGATCGACACGGTCTTGCCGCCCTTTGCGGTGGCAGTCTTGCCGATCGCGACCGACTGCGACGTCTGTGCGCTGGCGCCGCTGCCCTGCGCGATCGCATCGGTCGCGCCGGCCGACACCGTTGCGCCGTTCCCGATTGCCATGGAGCGATCAGACACGCTGCCTGATGCACCATTGACCTTCGCGCCACTCCCGAGCGCCAGCGCATTCTGCGCATAAGTTACACCAGAACTCTGCCCTAGTACGGAAGAGTTGGCCGAATTTCCGTCGACGACAGCACCTGTTCCGAGCACCGTGGAGTTCGAGGACGCAGCCGATGCCCGCGCGCCAACGGCGATACCGGATGTGGCGGCTGCCGCCACACTGGACTGGCCGCCGATGGCGATGGTGTTCGTATTCCCCGCCGCGGCGCTCGCACCGATGGCGATGGCGTTCGTATTCCCCGCCGTGGCATTGGTGCCTTGGGCGATCGAGTCGGCGCCCGACGCCGTCGATGTCTTGCCGATCGCGACTGCGCCGTTGTTGCTGGCTCTCGCGTCCGCGCCAAGTGCCGTGGCTGCATCGATCACGCCCGAAGCGGGATTTACTGCGGCACCTGAGCCCAAGGCGATGGCACGCGTGGTACCGTCGCTGGTAGAGGCCGAAGGGCCGATGGCGACACCACCGTTTTGCTTCAGGTACGTGTTCTGGTCCGCCGAGGCTCCATCACCCAGCGCTACACTATAGCCATAGCCGACCGCGTTCACGCCGATGGCGATGGCGTTGGTATCCGGAGTTGCGCCGGGTGCGCTTGCGCCGCGGCCGATCACGATGGAGCCGGTGCCATAGGCGGTGGCGCTGCGACCGATCGCGATGGCGTCCGTACCCCCCGCCGTGGACTGGCCGCCGAGGGCGATGCTGTCGGCCGCCGTGGCGTTGCTGCCGAAGCCAAGTGCCGTCGCATTGGTCGCGAGCGCTTTGGCACTATCCCCGACAGCCAGCGTATGGGTACCGTTGGCAGTGGCAGAATTGCCGATCGCGAAGGCATAAGCGCTCGCAGCGCTCGCAGCGTTGCCAATCGCGACTTGTCCGCCATAAACAGTCAACTTGTTGTTGTTACCAGACGCGCTCGTCGAGTCACCAATAATGATATTCGTTAAAGCGGTCGCAGAGTCCGTATACCCGTAAAAGTAATTGCGCTGACTAGTACCCATTCCATATCCACTGAGCAAAACACCTTCTGAAGATCCTTGATCGCTATTTGTATTTGCTGTGACAAACACTGTTGCTACAGAATTGTAGCTGTTCGACATGCCAGTCTGAACGGCTACGCCGTTCGTGGTCGTAATGATCGATGGCGCCGACTGCGCGAATGCCGGCTCCACTCCAACACCGAACAACGTCAACGCGGCGGCAGCTCCAACCGATACGCCAGCCATTCGCGCGGTTCCGCCGCAACCCAGTGGCCCGAAGCCGAGCCTCCTGCGCTTGAAGCCCAGCACGCGGTGCGCCATGCGCAGGATCGCAACGATCCGGCGGCGTGTATTCTTGCCAACGGCACCATGGATGCCGACCACATTTCCAAGTTGATTCTTGTACATTCTCACGTTCCGAAAATTTGCGTTTCAGCTTGTTCGTCGTTTCGACCGGAGGCGGGCTCTTCGCCCCTAGGTCCGCCCCCGGATTTCGGCGTCAGCAGTTGGGCTTCATTCGGCGCCCGATTGTCGTCGCTGGGTTCGAAAAATTGCGCGCGCCTGCCGAATTCGTCCGCCCGAAGGCTCTCGGCATCGCGCCGGCCAATATTCTCGGCGGCTTCCAGCGCACGGACGAAAGGCAGATTCGCCGTTTCCGGCACGGAGTGCAGCGCTCGCTCCAGCGCGTCGGCAGAGACCGTCGGTGCAGCGAGATGGCAAAGCATATGGAGCACCTGCTGCGCGCCGGCATCCGGCAGCGCGGCCATGACAACGCCGTAGAGATAATGGAGGAAGAGAAGATCGACTTCCGCCTCGACCCATTGCGCGGCGAAGCGCTGACGCATCGCCCGACCGACGGAATTGGCCTTGCTCTCGAGGCGCTCGCGGATGTCTGGGGATAATTGTACTGCGACAGGATCGAAGCCAAGGTGCTGACTCAAGGTTGATCTCCGACCCTGGTGTGTGCCGCCGAGGCTCTGGCCTGATCGCCGAGACGTGAAAGAGGATGGTTTTTGTCGATCACCGGCGAACGGCCGATCGCAACACCATTCAGCATCGGCGAGGTCAGCGGTTGCCGCACGACCAGACTTTTGGCCATCATCGGGGCAGCAGGGCGCTGCACGATTTCGGCACTCGACAAGATCCAGCGACAGTGCGCCGGTCCTTCAAACATCCGGCCAAGACCGCATCGGACGCCGGCCCCGGACCATTCAATCGTCTCGACGCCCTCAACGGCGATCGTGTGAGCGAAACAAGCATCACAAGCGACCTGACCGGACTCGGCAATTGTACGAAAATTTGCAGCTAAGTTCCGAGTCAAATCACTTCCTGCTCGCATGCATGAATAACCTTACTTTCCACTGCGCCATGCCTTGAAGGCTCACCCACGTCTACTGAAACGGCACTAATCGCGACAACGTGCAGCTTCGAACCGATTACGGCTGATGTCATAGACTTCCGACAAACTTCGCTGGCAAAGTATCGCGAGCTCGTCAGACAGTATTTCAGAATCGGATCGCCACTATCAAACTCGTACATAAATCGCTCACTTTCCGTCTCCATGTAGGCAGTCGAACGAAGCAACCGTCTATGACTTCACCACAAAGGGTTAGCGTGCGGTCACCTCTGACTTTGGTCTCAAAGTCACCCTGCTTCGACTTTCGGAGACAAGTAACTTTGCCGGCGTATGCACGGATTGTTGGTGTCGGCCTGGCCAGCACAGACTTCGGCGCCGGCGACATTGCGAGCGGATGTTCCGTCTCAAATACAGTTCTCGAAAGCGGGCCGGCCCATTCGCGACGGTACCGCTCGACGTGCATCTGATGGTCTCGCGGCCAGAGGTTCCCGCAGCCCGTTTTGCAGAAATGGGCGTGAGGTCCATTGCTGTTCATGTGGAATCGGAAGTGGACTTCGCTGAGATCGCAAAGATTGCCCGGAGCAACGGAACGAAAGTACACGCGGCGCTTCGCCACACGACACCCGTCGCAGCGCTCGATCCCCTCCTGGAGCACGTTGACGGCTGCCTCTTTCTAACGGCCCCGGCCGGCGGTGGAGCATTCGACCAACATGCCTTTAAGCGCCTCTCTCAGCGCCCGAAAGGCCTTTACACCATCGTCGACGGAAAGATCATACCAGACCACTTCAAGCGCCTTGCGAAACTGGAGGTTGATGTCGCGGTCGTAGGTGCGGCCCTATTTGCAGCAGGCGAGACCGAGGAGAGAGCAAGAGCGTTTGCTCGGATGCTCGGCAGCAGGCTCGTCGCGTAAGATCCCTACCCGCGATAATTCGCCGGAGGGCAAGGGATGGCTGGTAGAGGGCATCCGGCATGAGATGAAGACGGCTGCGAGAGCCGTCGCCTCCGATGCCTTACGATTTACCCGCCATACCGCTATCGTTCAGACGCTCACCATCAAGCATAAGACGGCTAACACCATTCGGGCCGCAATATGCGCTGTATTTGCCGTTGTATCGTATTGGGGGCCACGTTCGACAACGTCGCCTCCGAAAATATTCAGCTCTTTCAATCCACGCAGGATTCGCCCGAATACGGCTGCGCGATAATTCTATTCCGTATCTCTTCGATACTTTGATCGTTGCATCACCCTTGAGAACAAGGCAGCATATTCTTCCCTGTCGCACCGACCGACAGATAGACTTTTGTATTTCTCCGAATTTCTACTTATTGCCGAGGGATGCGGGGCAGAGGGACAGACACCGAAATGGTGACGCGTGCGCAGCAAATTGGCGTCGTTATCGGCTTGGCCATCGTCACGGCGCTTGCGATCCTGCGGGCAAGCGATCCTCAGTTGCTAAGGCTCGCCCGCGATTTGACATTCGACCAGTATCAGCGCCTGGAGCCCAGGACCTTCGAGAACCAGCCTGTCCGGGTCATCGACATCGACGAAGCGTCGCTACGCGAGTTCGGTCAATGGCCCTGGCCGAGAAACCGGATTGCCACCCTCGTGGACAGGCTTTCCGATATGGGCGCGGCCGCTATCGCTTTCGATGTCCTCTTCGCCGAGCCTGACCGCCTGTCGCCTCGCAATGTCGTTCGCGACGTCACCGGCATCGATCCCTCGCTGGTGGGCAAGCTGCCGGATAATGATCAGATTTTTTCGCAATCGCTCTCGGGCAAGCCGGTGGTGCTAGGCTTCGGCCTCTCCAACGAGGGGGACTATCTGCCGCCGGTCAAGGCAGGCTTTGCCTATACAGGCGAAAGTCCCTTCGGTGCGCCGCCTGCGATCAAGGCCGCGACGCCGCTGCAGCCGCAATTGGAGGCCAATGCCGCAGGGCTCGGTCATATCAGCCTCAATCCGGGGACGTCATCGGCGGTGGTGCGCGCGGTTCCGCTTTTTCTCAGTAGCGGCAAGCAGCTTTACCCCGGTCTAGCGCTTGAAGCACTGCGCGTCGCTCAAGGGGCCTCGACCTACGTGCTGGACGCAGCACCAGATGCACCGAATACGCTGACCAGGGTCAAGATCGGGAATTTCGTGGTGCCGGTCACGGCATCAGGAGAGCTCTGGCTCTATGTCAGCCCCGACACCAAAGAACGGTATATTTCGGCAGGCAGGGTTCTCGCAGCCGCAGGCGCTTCCGCCGATGTCGGAGCCGCTATCGGCGGCAGTATCGTTTTCATCGGAACCTCTGCCTCCGGCCTTCAGGATGTCCGCACGACGGCCCTTGGCGAAAACGTGCCGGGTGTCTCCATTCATGCGCAGATCGTCGAGCAGATCCTTTCGGGCCGTTTCCTTTCCCGACCGGATTGGGCGGACGGGCTGGAAATCCTGTCCATCGCCGTGCTGGGCAGCCTTCTGGTGATCGTCACCACCTTCGTCAATCCGGCTGTCGCCCTTGCGTGCGGCCTCCTGATTACCTTTTTTGCCCTTGTGGCCTCTTGGATCGCCTTTCTTTACGGGGGGCTTCTCTTCGACCCGCTGGCACCGATCGTCTCCGGATCGATCACGCATTTCGCTGCGACGGCCTTCCGCTTTCTCGTGACCGATCGGGAACGGCGCGACGTGCGGCGAGCCTTCGGCCACTATCTCTCGCCATCGCTGCTGCACCGTATCGAGCATACGCGCGACGCGCTGCGCCTTGGAGGAGATGAGCGCGAGCTGACCGTCATGTTCGTCGACGTGCGAAACTTCACCCAGATCAGCGAGCAGATGACGCCGAGCGCCGTCGTCGCGTTTCTCAACACGCTGCTCGATGCGCTGAGCCACCATGTCATCGCCAACGACGGCACTCTCGACAAGTTCATCGGCGACTCGATCATGGCCTTCTGGAACGCTCCCGTCGATGTCTCCGACCATGCCGGCAAGGCCGTGCACGCAGCCCTGGGCATGCGGGAAACGCTCGCCCTTCTCAACAAGAGCGATGCATTCGGTTTCGGAGACGAGCGGCGGGTCGCAATAGGGATAGGCATCCATACGGGGCTTGCATGCGTCGGCAATATGGGTGCCGAGACACGATTCAATTACACCGCCGTCGGCGATGCCGTGAACATTGCCGCGCGCATCGAATCCGCCTGCAAGGACATCAATTTCGACATTCTGGTATCTGGACCGACAGCAGGCTTGCTGCCCGATTGCGCTCTGCTCGAGGCGGGGGCGCTGACGCTGAAGGGTAAGAGTATGCGAACCAAGCTCTTCGCCGTGGTTGGCGACAGGCATCTTGCAAAATCTGCCGACTTTGTCGAACTTCAGGCCATGCACCGGCAGCTTGTCGCTGCGCTGCGAACACGGTCGACGAGCAGCCGCAAACTTATCGGCGCCACGAGACTTAAGGCTCAGGTTGCGACGACAGGACTATTGCAGGGGTTTTACAGCCAGATTTCGCGCAGAGCCGGACATTTCGTCGACGAGCCTGGAGACCAAGCGGCCGACATCTGACGCATTTCCAGGAAAAGTGTGCAGGGGTTTTCCGTCCGGAATGCGGAATGAAACAAGAAAATGGAGCGCTTTCGCAAATCGGAGAAAAGCGGAAGTACTCTTGCTGATTTTGCAGCTGCCGCCCACAACTCCCCTCGTGCTAACGATGTTGATGCTCGCCGTCCCGATCGCCATTGTCGCGGTCGTGACCTTGGTCGTCTTCGTCGTCATGATCGCCTCTGTCATGATGATGATGATCATGGTCCTTCGGCGTGCTGGGAGTGGCGGGTGTGCTGGGTGTCGCTGCCTGGGTGTGTGGCGTTTCCGGCGTACTTTGTACGCTCGGCGTATTGGGCTGTGCCGGAGCAGGATTGTTTGCCGGAGCGCTGCGCGGAGATATCCCGTTTGGCGGCTCTTTCGACGCCGTCGACAGACCGCACCCACCGCCGACAAAGCCCATTCGTCCAGAGAGTTGCTGATCCCCGGACAGAAACGGTAGAGCTCGCTGGTTGCCGAGCTTCTTGAGAGTATCGCGATTGACACGGCGCGGATCACTTATCTCGCCGTTGCGTTTGGCCACCACGCAGTCGCATTGTTCCTTCAATTGCCTGCAGCCGCCGGCACCGCAAAATTGAGCGGCGCCATTCAACAAAACGACCGCCGTCACGCCGTTGGCGCCGACATAAAAATCGAACGCGGTTCCGCGCACACCGATCGTTCCGGCCGGCGTCACGATTTGATAGGCCGAATGGTCCGAATTTCCGCTCATCCAGCGAAAGGTGCCCTTCGCCGCATTTATGGTGAGCTTTTTGACCGAGCCCGAGTCATCGAAGACGAATTTGTCGATGGTAACGGACGACCCGGCTCCGACAGCCAATTTCGTGCCGTCTCGAAATGTGAACTGTCCAAGGCCTGAAAGGGAGGTCCGGATTTGCTCGTCACGGTGGACGGGATCATCAACCGCCAGCGGACCGCCAGCGCCCCTGACTTCGGTCTTAATGAGCACCGCCTGGCCGACGGTCTCGGCAGCTTTCAAAGGCAATGGCGCGAGCATCACCACGCTCAGCGCAACGGTCGCGGCGTGACGTACATACAACATCCCACCCTCCAAGATTATCTAGGTTTTACCATAGGACACACTCGAATGTCCCATCATCCATTCTGAGTATAAACGGCAAGGTTGAGTTAGCATAAGCTTATGTTTGTGAATAATCTGGTGTATTCTATCCGGCGTTACGAAGCCTTGAGCGGCGAGCGCCTTTGCCTGCGAAGCCCGCCTTTTCTGCGGCATTCCATCGCTGGATTCCCCGCCCGGTCCTTCGGCGGCCTTGTGTCACACACCCTTCATCGTCTCCGGTTAGGCAAGCCAGAATCCGGAGACTGTCCATGCACTCGACCGCACAACCCAATCGCCCCAAGATCGCGGAGACCGTTATCCACTCGACGGCGACCGTAAGAGATTCGAGCATAGGCCGATGCTGTGAGATTTTGGCGGACACGTCTCTGCACACGGTCGAACTCGGGGATTATTCTTACTTGGGGCCTCGCTGCATTGTCGGCGATGCGACGATTGGAAAGTTCTGCGCAATCGCTGCAGACGTCAGGATTGGCGCCCCCAATCACCCGATGGATCGTCCGTCCATGCACCGCTTCACCTACTGTCCGGAATATTACTCGGCGGGCGCCGCACGCGACGTTTCCTTTTTTGATCGGCGAAAAGAAGATCGCGCCGTCATTGGCAACGACGTTTGGATTGGCCACGGGGCCATTGTTTTGCCCGGCGTAAAGGTCGGCGACGGTGCCGTGCTGGCTGCAGGTGCGGTCGTCACCAAGGACGTCGAGCCATATACCATTGTCGGTGGAGTTCCCGCCAAACTCATTCGCGAGCGGTTCACGCGGGTCATCGCAGAGAGGCTCACGCCGATAGCCTGGTGGGATTGGCCATTCGAGACGATCATGGCGCGGCTCACCGACTTTCAGTCGAGCGATATCGGGACCTTTTGCGAGCGCTGGTCGTAGAGCGTGCTGGCAGCGTCCCTCTCAGGGAAAAGCGGCGCGTCCGAGACACGCCGCTTCGAGATTGGGATGCCGGCGAAAAGACGTCGGGCGCCGGCGGTTTGCACATGGGTCGCTCGCTGCTCGTCGTGATTGCCGAACAGCACTTGGACGGCGTCTCGGCCATGCAGAGATAGCGGGTTTCGCGGCGCTTTCTGCCATCCGACGTCCCCTTAGCCCGCGAAAGCCTGGACGGCTTCCCTTGAGGGCCCCATTCGCCTAACCCAGCAAATCGGGCCCGTCCAAGGAATGAGGAACGGAGTTCCGTCCTTATTTCACCGTGATGCTCATACCGCTGATATCGGCGTTGACTTGCAGGCCTACCTGCCGGCCTGTGAGTTCGAGCTGGGCGCCCTTCTCATTGGTCATGACGATGACCTGGGCCCCTTTGCCGACAGCGCCACCGCCGCCCGCGGCTCCGTAGACGCCCGTCACATCTCCGGCACGGCGAATGTGGCGAACTGTGCCTTGGAAATAGGTCTTGGAAGCGCCGAAGGCGAGGCCGCCCGAAATGCCGCCGATCGAAACGGGATAGTGGCGGCCATGAAAGGTCAGCGTGCCCTCGCCTCCAGAGCCACCGATGAAGAAGGCCGCCTTGTAGACGGCGAAGCGGATCGAACCGCTATCGGCATGCGCGGCACCGGCGAGGCTTACTCCCGTGGCGGCGATGACGGCAAACGCGGCTGAACGAAATCTGGACGAAATCTTCATGATGCGAACTCCTCAAGAGCGCCGCTTACCCAGATCGGCCGGGCACGTCAGCGTCGGATCAAACTTATGGTAGAACAGTTTAGCCCCCTCATTAGTTCCAAGCACGCGAACTGAATCTGCGTGCGGGGAGGCCGCCACGATACAGGCACGCACCGTAAAATCCAGCGAGCATCGATCCAGATGCGGCATCTGCAATATGACCAGATGCGCACATGATCCCCTCTATCGGCATCATCGCTGACGGCCAGTGAGCCGCGCGAACGGAGCTTCAAAGCTTCACGATCGTCTTGCGGGCAAGCAGTCCCTGCGGCGCGAAGAGCAGCACCGCTATGACCAGGAGAATGGTGAAGGCGTCGCGGTAGCTGAGCAAGCTTTCCGGCAGATAGGCCTGCAGAAAGACTTCTATGAAACCCAGCAGGAAGCCACCTGCGACAGCGCCCGAAAGGCTGCCGAGACCGCCGATGATCGCGGCGATGAAGGCCTTGAGCACCGGCAGGAAGCCCATCAGCGGATCGACGCTGCCGCGCTGCGCCACCCAGAGAATGCCGGCTACGCCCGCCAGAAGGCCGGAGATCGCAAAGGCCGTGGCGACGACGGCATTGGCACGAATGCCCATGAGCCGCACGATGGCGAAATCCTCGGAGGCCGCACGCATGGCTCGGCCAAGCACGGTGGTCCGCAGGAAGAGGTTCAATCCCGCCAGCATGATGAAGGTTACCAGGATCGAAATCCCCTGGATGATGCCGATATGCAGGCCGGCAATCTCGATCGTGCCGGAAAGGCTCATCGGCATCGGGACCGGCTTCGGGCGGGCAGAAACGAAATTCTGGAAGAGCACGCGCAGGATGGCGCTGACGGCAAAACTGGTCAGAAGCAGCGTGGTGCCGCTTGCCCCGCGTACCGGCCGGAAGGCCGTGCGCTCCATCAGGAGCACAAGCACGATCGCGACCGCCAGCGCCACAATGATTGCCACGCCGAAAGGCAGGCCGACGATCAATGCGAAGCAGAGACCATAGCCGGCCGCCGTCATCAGCTCGCCATGGGCGAAATTGATCAGGCCCATGATCGAAAAGACGACGGCAAGACCAAGTGCCAGAAGCGCATAAGTGCCGCCGAGGCTGAGCGCATTGACCAGCTGCTGCAGAAACATGTCCATGAGATGAAGTCCCTTTGCCGGTCAGGCGCCCAGATAGGCGCCCTGGATTTCGGTGGAATTGCGAAGGTCGGCCGCGGAGCCCGAGAGTACGATCCTGCCATTGGCCATCACGTAGCCGGCATCGGCGATCTCGAGCGAAAGAGAAACATTCTGCTCCACGAGCAGGATCGTCAAACCGCGCTCGCGCAGGCCCGAGATGAGTTCGAAGATCTGGTCGACGATCTGCGGCGCAAGACCGAGCGACGGCTCGTCCAGTAGCAGGAGATCAGGCGATGACATCATCGAACGGGCAATGGCCAGCATCTGCTGTTCGCCGCCGGACAGCGATCCCGCCTTCTGATGCAGACGCTCCTTCAGGATCGGGAAGCGCGACAGCATGTCTTCACGCACCGCGTCGATGGCCCCTCGGCCCTTGTGCATGGCACCACCCAGAAGAAGATGCTCATCGACGCTGAGGCTCGGGAAGATGCGGCGGCCTTCCGGCGTCAGCGTCATGCCCATGCGGACGATCGTCTCAGGTGGAAGCGCGGAAATGTCCTTGCCGCCGAATGTCACCTTGCCCGCTTTCTTTGCGGCGAGGCCGACAAGCGCGTTGAGGGTCGAACTCTTGCCGGCGCCGTTTGCGCCAAGCAGCGTCACGATCTGTCCCTTGCGAACCTGGAGATCAACACTCTTCAGAGCCTCGACCGGGCCATAAGCTACCTTTAGCCCGCTAACATCAAGCAAGGGGTCCTGGTCGGAAATTCTACTCATCATCATCGGACAAATCCTTGCCGCAGCCTCTGCGCCTGAGCCATAGAACGAATTCATTCCGGCGACATACCCCCGGCAAAGCACCGGGGGCATGTCGTTGAGATCACGGAGAAGGAACATCCGCGGCGTTCGGCACGCCCTGGCTCACCAGCGAACGCTTGCCGCCATCGATGCGAACCAGCGAGACAGAACGTAGCGGCATTCCCTTGGTGCCGGCATAGGTGATGGCGCCGGTCACGCCCTTTACGCCTTCGAGAGAGGCGACGGCATTGCGGATTACGGTCGGTTCAATGCTGCCGGCCTTGGTGACGGCTGCCTCGATGACCTTGCCGAGGTCATAGCCGTTGGCGATGTAGACCGTATCCGGATCCTGCCCGGACTTGGCCTTGTATTTCGCATTGAAAGCCGCAAGCGGGCTGCCCTCGACGGCAAAACCGGCGGTGGTGAAGACGACGCCGTCGACGAGCGGACCAAGACCGAAGGTGGTGGGCGAGTCGATGCCGTCGCTGCCGAGGATCGGCGTGTTGACGCCTGCGCCGCGCAGCTGGCGGATGAAGGCCGGAAAGTCCGGCTCGTAGGCAGCCGTCATGATGACGTCGGGTGCCGGGTTCAGAGCCTTGATCTTCGTCACCTCGGCGCTGAAGTCCTGTTGGCCCATGGCGAAGGTGCCTTCGCCAAGCAGCTCGCCGCCCTTTGCCTTGAAGCTTGTGGCGAAATATTCGGGCAGTTTCAGCGTGTAGGCGGTGTCGGGAGACTTCAGGATATAGGCCTTCTTGAAACCCTTGTCCTTGGCATAGCCTGCCAGGACTGCGGCCTGCACGTTGTCGGCGGGATAGTTTCCGAACATATAGTCGCCGACAGCCAGCGGCATGGTCGGTGTCGTCGCACAGAACGAGAAGGCCGGGATATGTGCCGCCTGCGTGATCTGGCCGGCTGCAATCGAAGGATCAGCATCGCAAGGCGTGATCAGGATGCTGATGCCCTGATCGACAAGCTCCTGCGCGACGAGAGCGGTCTGCCCCGCATCGGAGCGGGTATCCTTGGCGACGAGCTTGATCGGGAATTTGCCCGCGACACCGCCGGCCGCATTGATCTCATCGACCGCCATCTGCAGACCTTTGAGCGACGGCTGGTCGTAAGGGGCGAGAGTGCCGGTCTGGGCCGTGGCCAGGCCGACCACGAGATCGTCGGCCAGAGCCGGAAGAGCCATGGCGCCAAGCGCGCTTGACAGGAAAAGAACCTTCAATGTCGACTTCATTATTATTCTCCTCTGGATTGTTATGCTGTCTTGCCGCTCGTATGCGGATCGAGATTGAGTAAAGGTGCCTCGGTTTTGGATGGCTCGTGCTTTGCAACCGAGCGGCGGCGGCCGATATAGGCCTCGATGACGGCCGGATTCGACTGGATCTCGGCCGGCGTACCGATGGCGATCTGCTGCCCCTTGTTCAGGACCACGACGATATCGCACAGGCGCATGATGAGCTTGAGATCGTGCTCGACCACGAGGAGGCCGAGGCGATATTTCGTGCGGATCCGATCCAGCACGGCCATCAATTCCATCGTCTCCGCAGGATTCATGCCGGCTGCCGGCTCATCGAGCAGCAGATAACGGGGCTTCAGCGCCAGGGCGCGGGCGATTTCGAGGCGGCGCTGCGCTCCGTAAGAGAGTGTCCCCGCCAGCTGGTCGGCGACGTCGCCAAGGCCGACCTCGAAAAGCGCCTCGCGGGCAAGATCGACGGGATCCGCGCCATCGCGCGCTATCGCGCTTGCGGCAACCGTGACGTTTTCCAGCGCCGTCAGGTTCTTGAAGAGGCGGATATTCTGGAAGGTGCGCGCAAGGCCGGCAATCGGCACACGATGAACCGGCAGCGAGGCGACATCGACGCCGCCGACAGTCACCCGTCCGGTCGATGGCGGCACGACGCCCGAGATGCTGTTGATCAGGGTCGATTTGCCGGCTCCGTTCGGGCCGATCAGCCCGGTGACGAGGCCAGGGCGGACTTCGAAATTGGCGTCCTCGAGCGCAACCAGCCCGGAAAACCGCTTGCCGACATTTTCCACCCGCAGCACGTCGCCTTCAATGCTGGCTGCTTCCGTTGTGGCGGGCTTCGCAGCCGAGTGTGCCTTCCCGCCAGCCAGGCGTTTTAGGAGCGGCAGCTGCTCGTCGATTTCACGCACCCCGAGAAGGCCGTCCTGCAGACGATACATCACAAGCAGGATCGCCAATCCGATGCCGATATCGGTCAGGCCGAAGACGGTCGGCAGGGAGAAGAAACCAAGATCGACGCCGCCTTCGAGCTTCCTGAGCAGTTCGACGATTACCATGATGACCGCCGTGCCGATGACAGCCCCGGAAACGGTGGTGATGCCGCCGAGGATCAGCATGGCGAGCAACAGGAAGGTCAGATTGAAATAGAAATCCTTCGGCGAGAAGGCACCGATGAAATGACCGAGCAGGACGCCGGCCGCTCCGGAGAGAACGGCCCCGAGAACCCAGGCAAGGAAACGATGCAGCCGCACATTCACGCCGACGGCGGTGGAGGCGATTTCATCTTCACGCGAGGCGCGCAGCTTCATGCCCGCACTTGAATCGCGGTAGATGCGCGCAATCGCCACGGCAACGATCGCAAAGGGCAACGCCATCCAGATATTTACCGCACGCGGTATGCCGAAGAAGGTCTGGCTGCCACGGGTGAAATCGCTCGATGCGACAAGCACGACATGGACGATCACCAGAAAGCCGAGCGTGCAGATCGAGGCAGACGATCCGGCAAGCCGCGCCACTGGAATACCAATCGCAATCGCCACCAGCGCCACGACGACGAGAGCGACGAGAAGGGCCGGAATGAACGGTAGACCCCATCCCGTCAGCCAAACCGGCAGATGCGGCAGGGCCGTTTTCTGTATGATCGGGCTGATGGTCAGTAGCCCGGCAGCATAGGCGCCGATCGCCATGAAGCCGGTATTGCCGAACGAGATGATACCGGAATTGCCGCTATAGACGGACGTACCAATCACGGCGACGACGTAGATCAGGAACAGCGTTACCAGCCGTTCGCCGCCTCCCGGAAAGAGGCCTGCCGCCACGAGGGTCGCAATGACCAGAGGGAGCACCGTCGCAACGATCCCGACGACGGTCCCGCGCCTTATGCGCACCATCAGAATTCTCCCGATTTTTTAAGCCCAGGTTTTTTGGGCCGTTCCCGCAACAAACGTTAATCGAGAAAATCAATATGTCAATCTTGTTTCAATTTCTGTTGACTGATAGCAATAATGTAACAAAATGAAGATCAGCGGACCAACGCCGATCGCAGGGGGAGATAGGAAGTGACCATTCGAGATCGCCTCACCGAGGGAGGCATCGATTTTACCCGAGCCGAACTCAAGATCGTCAGGCAGCTGCTGTCGAACTATCCGGCGGCGGCCCTCAATACCGTGGCCAATCTCGCCGCGGCCGCCGGCGTCAGCAACCCGACGGTCGTGCGCTTCGCCAACAAGCTGGGGTATGAGGGCTATGCGGAATTCCAGGCCGCATTGCTGGACGAAGTGCAGGAACGCATGAGTTCGCCGCTGTCGATGCTCGACACCCGCAAGCCTTCGCTTGAGCAGGAAAATTTCTATCAGTACTTCATGCGTGCCAGCATTCACGCGCTCGAATCGTCTATGCACATGCTGCCGCCCGACGATTTCGAGGCGGCAATCGATGCCGCAGCCGATCTCAATCTCCGGGTTCACTGCCTGGGTGGCCGTTTCAGCGGCTTCATGGCCGGCCTTCTCTGGTCCCATATGAAGCAATTGCGCCCGGACACGCGCTGGATCAACGGCTCACAGGCCGATCAGGTCGACCATCTGGTCGACTTCGGCAAGCGCGACGTCCTCTTCGTCTACGACTATCGGCGCTACCAGAACGATACGATCCGCTTTGCCCGCCAGGCGGCAAAACAGGGTGCGAAGATCGTGCTGTTTACCGACCGATGGCTCTCACCCATCGCGCAGTTCGCCTCCGTCACCCTGACGTCAACCGTCGATACGGTGTCGCCCTACGACACGATGGTTCCCGCGATAGCGCAGACCGAAGCCCTGATTGCCGGCCTTACCGCGCGGCTCGCGACCCAATCGCGGCAGCGGATCGAGCGCATGGAAGAATTGCGCCGCAGCTACGCCATTACCGAAGACGCCTACACGGCAACAGTCGGCGGCGGGACGTGAGATCCCGCGATAACGACGAAACGAAATTTCCTCTGGAGGACAGACATGGCCATGATTGAAATACAGTACGGCAAGGATCTACTGCGGCGCGACAGCGCCTACGAGCCCGGCATGACCAGCGTGCTTTTCGTCGACATGCAGCGCATCTGGTGCGAGCCGAACCTTGACCCGACCCATCCGCAGGATGCCGACAGCTACTATCACCGGCGCCTGCGCGATACGGTGGTGCCGAACCAGGTTCGTATCCTCGACGCGGCCCGGAGGGCCGGCTGCAACGTGCTGCACACGATCATCGAAAGCCTGACGCTCGACGGCCGCGACCGTTCGCTCGACCACAAGCTTTCCGACATGCATGTGCCGAAGGGTTCACCGGAAGGGCAAGTGATCGACGCACTGAAGCCGATCGACAACGAGATCATCCTGCCGAAAACATCCTCCGGCGTCTTCAACTCGACCAACATCGATTACGTGCTGCGCAATCTCAATACGCGTTATCTCATCATTGCCGGCGTCGTGACGGATCAATGCGTCGACATGGCTGTCCGTGATGCCGCCGATCGCGGCTATCTGGTGACCGTGGTCGAGGATGCCTGCGCCACCTACAGCCAGGAACGTCACGAGGCCGCCCTTCGCGCCTATTCCGGCTACTGCTGGACCATAAACACCGAGACCGTCGTCCGCCGCCTTACCGCGCTTGGCCAGGCCTGATCGTTTCAAAAAGGGGAACAACATGAACGACAGCAGCAATGGCAAGGCGCTCTCCGACCTGACGGAACTTGCAACCTTCGTCACGACAGACATAGCCGGCATCACCCGCGGCCGCAGCTTTGCAGCCTCCTACATCGAGGACTACCTGCGCAAGGGTGTCGGCTGGGTGCCGGCGAACCTCGCTTTGACGCCGTTCGACCTTATCGCCGATCCGAATCCGTGGGGCTCGGCCGGCGACCTGCGGCTGATGGCCGACCCCGCCAGCAAGGCGCGCGTGACCTGCCTGCCGGATGTCACACCGCTGCATTTCTACCACTCGGATATTACCGACCTGAAGGGCGAGCCCTGGGATTGCTGCGTGCGCAGCTTTCTCAAGGCGACGCTTGCCGACTTCGAAAAGGAAGCCGGCCTGAAGGTCCTCAGTGCGGTCGAGCAGGAATTCCAGGTGCTCGGCGCCGATTGGCCCGCCGCTCCCGCCTTCGGCCTGCGCGCCCAGCGACGCGCCGAACCCTTTGGCTCGCTGCTGATGACCGCGCTCAAGGAAGCCGGTGCTGAGCCGGAAATGTTCCTGCCGGAATATGGCAAGGACCAGTTCGAAGTCACCTGCCGCCCCGCCTCGGCGCTTGTCGCCGCCGATCGCGGCGCAACGATCCGCGCCGTCACGAGGGAAGTCGCCGCCCTCTTAGGCTGGAACGCCAGTTTCGCGCCGAAGACCGATCCGAACGGCGTCGGCAACGGCGTGCACCTGCATGTCAGCTTCACGGACCTCGACGGCAATCCCGTCACCTTCGACGCCTCCCGCCCCGGCCGGCTTTCCAAGATCGCCGGTTCCTTCGCGGCCGGCGTCATCAAGCACCTGCCGGCGCTCGTCGCCTTCACCGCACCCTCCGTGCTCTCCTACATGCGGCTTGTGCCGCATCACTGGAGCGCGGCCTATACGTGCCTCGGAGAAAAGAACCGCGAGGCGACGCTGCGCATCTGCCCGACGCTGGACTTGCCCGGCAGCAACCCGGCAAAGCAGTTCAACATGGAATACCGCGCCGCCGATGCCTGCGCGAGCCCGCACCTGTCGCTGGCGGTCGTGCTTCGCGCCGGGCTCGAAGGCATCCGCGCAGGACTTGAGCAGCCACCGCTGATCAACTCCGACCCTTCCGAATTTTCGCCGGAAGAGCAGAAAAAGCTCGGCATCCGCCGCCTGCCGTCGAGCCTTGCCGAAGCGCTCGACACGCTGGCGGCCGACGAGGTGGTGACGGGCTGGTTCCCGAAAGACTTCCTCGATTGCTACTTCGCCATGAAGCGCAAGGAAATCGAGATCGTCGACGGGCTTTCGCCCGAAGACCTCTGCGCCCGCTACGCGACCGTCTACTGAGCGATGGACAGATCATGACGTCGACCAAGGTCATCATGCGGTCCGGGAACCGATTGCGGCACGATCCCAGCCAGCCGCTGCTCGCGATCGACGAGCCGCCACCCTATGCCGTGATCAATCCGGACGGGGCGTCGCCCTATCTGCTTCTCTGCGAGCACGCTTCCAACCTCATTCCCCGTGCGCTCGGCGAACTCGGCCTGCCGGAGGCCGAGCGCCGGCGCCACATCGCCTGGGATATCGGCGTCAGTGCGCTTTCCCAGCATCTCAGCCGCGCGCTCGATGCGCCGCTGTTCATGACCAACTATTCGCGCCTCGTCATCGACTGCAATCGGCCGCTCGGGGTGCCTTCGGCGATCCCGGAAGTGAGCGAGACGACGGAAATCCCCGGCAATCTCGACCTGACGGCCGCCGAAAGGCAGCAACGTATCGACACGCTGTTCACACCCTTTGCCGATGCAGTCGCGCGCCGGCTCGACCGTCTGCAGGAAGAGGGCAAGCGCCCGCTCGTCGTCGGCATCCACTCGTTCACGCCCGTCTATTTCGGCAAGCAGCGCCCGTGGCATGCAGGCATCCTCTATGGCGAGGCAGCCGGCTTCGGCCAGACGCTGATCCGCGAGCTGCAAAGCGAAGCCACCCTCACCATCGGCGACAACCAGCCCTACAACATTCATCCCGAGGAGGACTATACCGTGCCCGTCCATGCGGATGATCGCGGGCTTCCCGGCGCGCTGATCGAAGTGCGGCACGACCTGATCGACACGCTCTTGGGCGTTAGCGAATGGGGCGAGCGCCTCACGCGCTGTTTCAAGGCAACGCTCAAGGAGCATGGCTGATGGCCGGAAATCTCTACGGGCGCGACGGCGCGGCAATCGGCAGCCTGCAGAAACTGCGGTTCTTCCCGCTCGCCGTCGCCGGCGGCCAGGGCGCGCGGCTCGTGGAGGAAGATGGCCGGGAACTGATCGACCTCTCCGGCGCCTGGGGTGCGGCCAGCCTCGGCTACGGCCACCCCGCCATCATCGAGGCGGTCTCCCGTGCCGCCGCCAATCCGGCCGGCGCGAGCATCCTTTCCGCCTCCAATGCGCCGGCGGTGGCGCTTGCCGAAAGGCTGACGGCAAGCTTTCCCGGCCGGGGCACGCATAAGGTCTGGTTCGGTCATTCCGGATCCGACGCCAACGAGGCCGCATACCGGGCGATCACCCGGGCGACCGGCCGCACCGGCGTCATCGCCTTCATCGGCGCCTATCATGGCTGCACCGTCGGTTCGATGGCCTTTTCCGGCCATAGCGTTCAAGCCGATGCTGCAAAGGCCGACGGGCTGATCCTGCTCCCTTACCCCGATCCTTACAGACCTTATCAGGACGACCCGACCGGCGATGCGGTCCTGGCGCTTCTCAAGGAGAGGCTGGCGGCCGTCCCGGCCGGTTCCATCGCCGCCGCCTTCATCGAGCCGATCCAGTCGGACGGCGGGCTGATCGTGCCGCCCGACGGCTTTCTGCGGAAATTCGCCGATATCTGCCGCGCGCACGGCATCTCGGTCGTCTGCGACGAGGTGAAGGTAGGGCTTGCCCGCAGCGGCCGCCTGCATTGCTTCGAGCACGAGGGTTTCGTGCCTGATATCCTCGTGCTCGGCAAGGGCCTCGGCGGCGGACTGCCGCTCTCGGCCGTCATCGCGCCGGCCGAAATCCTCGACTGCGCAAGCGCCTTCGCCATGCAGACCCTGCACGGCAATCCGGTTTGTGCCGCAGCCGGCCTCGCCGTTCTGGAAACGATCGAAGCGGAAAATCTTACGACGGCGGCCGAACGCAAGGGCAAGCTGCTGCGCGAGGGATTGGCCCGACTGGCGGAGCGCCATGAGCTTATCGGCGACATCCGCGGCCGCGGCCTTGCCTGCGGTGTGGAACTCGTCCGCAACAGGCAGAGCCGTGAACCGGCAAGAGCGGAAACGGCGAAGCTCATCTACCGCGCCTACGAACTCGGCCTCGTTCTCTACTATGTCGGCATGAACGGCAACGTCCTGGAAATGACCCCGCCTTTGACCATGACGGAAGACGAGGTCCGCCACGCGGTGAACTTGCTCGACCAGGCCTTCACCGAACTTTCGACCGTTTCCGACACGCTCGTCTCGCAGTTTGCTGGCTGGTAAATCCTCCTCCGTCAGAGCAATACGGGCTGGAACCACTGATTGGGCTTGCTCATATCGGCGAGTATGAAGCCCAGCCCGTGAACCAACAACAGACTGATCGTGTCGGTTTAGGCCAAACGTCTTCTGGTATTCGTCTTTTGCAAAGGAGCCACGCGAATCTGGATATTCATTAGGCTCCGCTGATAGACTAAACAAGCGCCCTTCAAGGCAAAGGATCAAGATGTCGGAACATTCGCGCGTGCTAGAGTCGACGAGGCGTTGCATATCGGAGCGAAAGCCGAACGGAACCATTATCTACATAGTGGTCGCAATCGTTGCGGTTATCGCCGGATCGACTTCGGGGCATCACGAGAGCCCCGTGCCTCCAAAGGCGCAATTTGTGACGGTGCTTCAGTAAATCGACTAGGTGACGGGGTAATCCGTCCGGCCGGGACCAAGGATTGGCGCACCGATTATGTCGAGATAGGTTTCTGTTCCTGACCGTCGGTGCGATCCCTCTATCGGCGCTTGGCTTTTCCGTCACCACTACCCGCTTCAAAACGCCCGTAACCCGATAGCGCTACAGGCCGCGCCCTCGGTAAAGCGTCGTCATATCTCGATTTCGGTTCCAAACTCGATCGCTTGCCTTGCCGGTACTTTGAACCAGACGGCGCTTCGCTCCGAATTGTGCTGCACGAATGCGAATAGAATCTCCCGCCAATGTGCCATCGTGTGCGGATGCCCAGACGGAATAATCGTCTCTCGCCCGATGATGTAGGAGATCGCGTGCGGATCGACGCCGTCCAGACTTCCGTCGACAACAGCTTCGCCGATTGCTTTCGGGACATCCGGCTGTTCCGTAAAACCGTAGCCTATAACAACGCGGCTCACGCCGGAGCCGAGGTCGGATACCTTCGTCCGCATCTCATCTGCAATTCTGGGCTGTTCGCTCGATTCCACGGTCACGAGAAGAATGCGCTCGTGGAGGGCGTGGTTATGCCGCAGGAAATTTGCCATGGCCAGCGGCATGCCGGTCTTTGCGGAGGTGAGGAAGGCCGCAACTCCAGGCAAGCGGATGAGTTTCGGATTTGCGATCTTAAGGCGCATTTCCTCTTCGGGATGTCTCAGCCCCATTCGCATCTTTTCTACGACTTGTTCGCCCCGCCGCCAGGTGAGCATGATGAAGGCGATGAGAGCGGCAAGCAGAAGAGGGAACCAGCCGCCTTCGAACAATTTCATGCTGTTCGCCGAGAAGAACACCGCGTCGACAACGAAGAAGGTGCCGTTCACAACGACGACCGCGAACAGGTTATAGCCCCATTGCCGCGCAATCAGAGCGGCCAGAATGGTCGTAATGATCATGAGTGCCGAAACCGCGATGCCATAGGCACCGGCAAGCGCGTCCGACGAACGAAACACGAGCACGGCGGTGATCGTACCGATTGCCAGGAGCGTATTGACGAAGGGGATGTAAATCTGCCCGATTTCATGTGCCGCCGTGTACTTCACGTGCATGCGCGGCAGGAAGCCAAGCTGAATGGACTGCTGGGTGAGAGAGAACGCACCTGAAATGATCGCCTGGCTGGCGATGACAGTTGCGGCAGTCGCGAAAAACACCATCGGATAGTGCGCCCAATCCGGTGAAAGCTGGAAGAACGGATTGTCGATCGCATCCGGATTGGCGAGCAGATGACCGCCCTGGCCAAAATAGTTGAGCGCCAGTGCCGGAAGAACGACAGCGAACCAGGCTGTACGGATCGGCCCGCGGCCGAAATGTCCCATATCCGCATACATCGCTTCGCCGCCAGTTACGGCAAGAAATGCGGCGCCAAGAATCGCAAACCTGCCGCCCCAACTCACCTGCATCATGAATTCCAGGGCATTGAACGGGTTTGCCGCGGCGAGGATCGCGGGACCTTCCAGCAGGCCCTTGAGCCCCAGCAGCCCAATGGCAACGAACCAGAGAAGCATAATCGGGCCGAAGATGCGGCCGATGGAGGAGGTTCCGTATCGCTGGACGGCAAACAAGCCGACAAGCACGACAATGGTAATCGGCACGACATAGGCATTCAGCGAGGGTGCATCGACCTTCAGGCCTTCGACCGCCGAGAGGACCGATACGGCAGGTGTGATCGTCCCGTCGCCGTAGAGAAGTGCTGCACCAACGAGCCCAACGACGAGCAGGGCCGCCCGTGGCGAACGGGCGGGGGCTTCGCGGGCATGCAGGAGTGCGAGCATCGCGACAATTCCGCCTTCGCCGCGGTTGTCAGCGCGAAGGATGAGCACGGCGTATTTCAGCGAGACAATGAAGATCAAGGCCCATAAGATCAGGGATACCGCTCCGATCACTGCCTGGGCACCTGCCGGCGCGCCGTTCGTGGCGGCCCTGACCGCCTCCTTCAGAGCGTAAAGAGGACTTGTGCCGATATCGCCATAGACGATACCGAGCGCGGCGAGAGGCATCGCAAGGGATCTGCCGGATTGGTGTTTCAGCGATTTGATATCCGTCGTCGCAGCCATCAATCCCCCTCAACTTTTCAGGCCGAGACTATATTCGCGAACATGGTTTGGGAAGGGCTGAACTGTGTTGCTGAACTTCGCCTCCGCTTGCCGATGCTTGGCAAACTGAAGAGCTGCGTTCAGTGATCTGCCCCCCTGCGTTTTGCCTGAGCTCCCCACCGGAACGGGCTTTGCGCATTCACACCCCTCTGCTTCATTTTTAACGAGAAGCGGCGCATCGGCCCACCTCCCTGGACGGCTTCGGCGCGACCTGCAAGACGGTGCAGCAGACAATGGCTGATGGAAGTCAAGCCGCATGACGAGCGGAAAAGCGCCCAGCGTGGAGAACGATGTTCCGGTATCGCCAATGACTAAGGTTTCGAGACCTGGAGCATTTCCGTTTTAGACGGAACCATGGAAATGCTCTATCGCTTTGTTTTCACGCAATTCCAGACGCAAAGCCGCTTGGCACTTTTCCGGGAACTCCTCTAGGCATGCGCGGAAAGGGCATGTTTCACCCGCAGGATAGAAATTGCGACAGCCCCGATGACGAGCGGGATCGACACCAGCATGACCAATGGGCTTATGTGGTAACCCGCATGATCGGCCGCCTCGAAGGCGACTTTGAGCAAGCTCAAAAGATAGTAGCTGATGGCGATGATGGAGAAGCCTTCCACCGCCCTTTGGATCTTGACCTGGGTCGCGGCCCGATCTGCCATGGCCTGAATCTGGATAGCATTCTGATGTTCGATTTCAACCTGGATACGCGTCTGCAGGAGATCGAGCAAGTGCATGGAGGCGTGAGAGAGCTTGTCCAGGCGCAACGCGGTCGCCTCGCAGGTCCGAACGGCTGGCCTGAACCGCCTTGCAACGAAAACGCCGAACCTCTGAAAGCCGGGCACATGGGATTCGCGAAGCTCGCCGATGCGCTCCTCGACAATTTTGGCATAGGCAGCGGTGGCCCCAAACCGATTTCGCGTCTCGGCGGCGGCCGAAATGATCTGAGCGGACAGGCCAGAAATCTCTTCGAGCAGTTTCTTATGCTCGGTGGTTGGAGTCGTCTGGTTTCGGTTTGTCAGCTCGAGGAGGTTTTTATCGTAGTTGCCGAGCAAGGGGGCCAAGCGACGGGCTTCGGGAAGACCGAGCAGGGCCATGGATCGATAGGTTTCAATTTCATAGACCCGTCGAACCATTCGACCCAGACGGTAGGCGTTCAGATCCCTGTTGAAGAGAAGGACGCGGCTCGTGTGGTCGTCCTGGACACGGAAGTCAGAGCATACCTGCGCCGCTCCTCCACCGATCGAAGACGCCGCCGTATCGCGAAATCCGAGCTTTGAAAGCGTTGGCCCCAGTTCCTCCGGTGGGTTTCCCAGCACGAGAATGCCGACCCGGGATATAAGCCTCGGCGCATCCATATCCACGAGAGCCGCTATCTCAGACACTGAAAAGCCGGATACGGGCCATTCGTCGGCATCTGTGCTTAATTGGGTCACGCGGGTGATGGTCACGAATTCGGTGTGGTGCTCCACCTGGGTTCGCGGATCCTCACTACCACCGCCATCGGACAGATACCGGCTGCCATGCAAGGCGGGCGGCGCGGAAGGCATGAGCGCAATGTGTTCAACATAGGCCGGGCCGGTGAAGTAAATGGACGGCCGAGCATGGAGCTCGGCATTAAAATCCGCCGTCATAAATCCACCCTGCGAGGTCCAAATCCCTGCAATATCTGCGACCAGCAAACATAATGCGTGTTGCAAACCACAAATCAGGCCGGCTTTGCGGCGTCAATACGATCGCCAGAACCCTAATCGATTTTACTTCGGTCGCGACAAAACAACGCTGCAAATGACTTGGAGAAACTAAGCCAGCTATATCATTGCTCTGTAGGAGCGCAGACGGCAAGGCGATTTCGGGCCGCCGAAAAGGCGAATGCAAGCGTCGCGTCCTTTCCGGCGACCAAAATCGCTGCATGCTCCGCCTTCGGCTTCACGAAGGCGGAGCAACCAATGCATTCATGGGGCGATATCGGCTTTAGTTGGCGGCGCTCACGAGACCTTGTAGCGCCGAGCCGGTGCCGCGCGCGACAGGTTCGGCATCAAGGCCTGGCGCGCCTGCTCATAGGCTGCAAGCAATTGCGCATCCTCAAGCGCCGGGATCGTCGCGAATTCGCCTTCGGCAAGGCCTGCAAGCGAAGCGTCGACCATGTTTTCCGCCGACATGACGATCTCGCCGGGGAGGTGTTCGACGGGCGTGCCGGCGATGCCCCAGAATTCGGTGGCCGTCGCGCCCGGCAGCACGACCTGGACGCGGATGTTCTTATCGGCAAGCTCATGCTTCAGCGATTGGCTGAAAGCGAGCACGAAGGCTTTCGTTCCGCCATAAACGCCGTTCAGAACCTCGGGCGCGATCGCCACGATGGAGGCGATATTGATGACGGTGCCACCGCCGCGGGCGACGAGACCGGGCACGACGGCATAGGTCAGCCGCATCACCGCGGTCACGTTGATATTGATCATTTCCTGCATCTTGTCGGCGTCGGACTGGAGCAGCGGCGCCGTACCGCCGAAGCCGGCATTGTTGACGAGCATGGTGATGCTCCGGTCTTCCTTCAGCACCTTTTCGACTTTGGCGAGATCGTCTTTGCTGCCAAGGTCGGCGGACAGCGTCTCGATGGTGCGGCCGGTCTCATCGGTCAGCCGGCTTGCCAGCGCCTTCAGCCGCTCGCCATTGCGGGCGACGAGAATGAGATCGTAGCCCTGCTTTGCCAGCCGATGCGCATAGATCGCACCAATGCCCGAAGATGCGCCCGTTACCAGCGCCGTACCCTTATGTTCCTGTGTCATGATCGTGTCTCCGTTTTTGCGCGCCGGCCGGGTGCCTTGCGCTTAAGGAGAGTTTTATACCCGCTTGCCGATGTCATGAATGTCAAATATACCACTTTTTAGGACATATTCTTTCAGGACATGATGCCATGCAGAAAATCGCCTTCCTGCTCTTTCCCGGCTTCCAGATCATGAGCCTCGCAGCCGTCTCGGCCTTTGAATTCGCCAATCTCGAGCTCGACGAGAAAGCCTACGACATTCATTTCCTCTCGGAGACCGGTGGCCCGATCGCCAACTCGCTCGGCATGATCATCGATACGGAAGCCTTAAGCGATCCCGGTTTCGACACGCTGATCGTTGCCGGGGCACCTGACATCAAGCTGCCAACCAAGGCCGAGGCGGATTTCATCCGCGCAGCCCTTCCCGCGACGCGCCGTCTGGCCTCCATCTGTACCGGCGCCTTTTTTCTCGCCGAAGCCGGCGTTCTCGACGGCCGCCGCGCTACGACACATTGGTATCTCGCCCGCGAACTCAGAAACCGTTATCCGCGGATCAGGACAGAGGAGGACCGCATTTACATCATCGACGGTTCGGTCTGGACTTCGGCGGGCATGACGGCCGGCGTCGATCTGGCGCTGGCAATGGTCGAGAAGGATCACGGGCTGGAGATCGCCCGAGCCGTTGCCCGCAAGCTCGTCGTCTATCATCGCCGCGCTGGTGGTCAGTCGCAGTTTTCCACGCTTCTGGAACTGGAGCCGAAATCCGACCGCATTCAAAAGGCGCTTGCCTACGCGCGCAGCAATCTGACGTCCACACTGTCGGTGGAAGAACTGGCGGAGGCCGCACATCTGAGCCCTCGCCAGTTCAGCCGGACGTTCCGGGCCGAAACGGGCCAGTCGCCGGCCAAGGCCGTCGAAAACCTGCGGCTGGAAGCGGCCCGCCTGATGATGGAACAGGGCCGCCACGCGATCGATGTCGTTGCCCGAGAAACCGGCTTTGCCGATCGCGAGCGCATGCGCCGCGCCTTCCTGCGTGCCTTCGGCCAGCCGCCACAGGCAATCCGCCGTTCCGCGCAGCGGGAGTTGCAGGCATGATGCACTTCGCAGGCCGCTATTGTTGATAGCCGGTCGTGTAGAGCGGCACCAATGCCGGGCGAACAAACAAGGTGATCGAACCTAAATTCGCGCATCCATGATCCCGATCGTCAACCATGCCGGGATAGATATCGAAGATACGCCAACATTCCGGTGTAACGGCGTGCTTCTTTCTGCTAAGTCATAGAGTGGCAAGTGCTTTTCGCGCCGGGTTTTGGGGGTTGCTCGCACTTACACCACACAAAAGGGGGCTTTTTTCCGCTGCGGCGAAAAATCCACTTCCCTTTTGCTTGGGTTGCTCGTAAGGCGCCTGCGCGAAGAATGTTGCCGCATTGGCACCGCCGGACACGGCAACCAAGCACGATTTTGAAGATGAACGACTAGGGACCGATATGCACGGCCAGGCTCAGGACGTTATAGAAGTAATCGGGAAAGGCCGCGCGCCGCAAATCCTGCGAGGTCCCGACTCTGTCCACAAGGGCCGGTCGGATGAGCGGCTCTCCCGCGTCTTCGAAACGCTGGCCGATGTCCACGGCCCTTCGCCGGCGGTTATCGATAGCGGACGCGTCTGGACCTACCGCGAAATGGACGCCCAGGCGAACCGCTTCGCTCGTCTGATCATCGAACGCGGCGTCAAGCCGGGCGACCGGGTGGCGCTGCTTCTTGATCGTTCCGCCGATACCTATATCGCCATCCTCGCCGTGATGAAGGCCGGCGCGGCCTTCGTGCCGCTCGCTCCGGCGTTCCCTGAAGAGCGCATGGCATTGATCGTCGAGGATGCCGGCGTCAGCTTCGTCATCACTGTTCCTCATTATGCGACGCGTGCCGCCGGGCTTTCCGTACCCCATATCGTCATCGACGGCAGCTATTCCGACGCCGCCTCATATGCCGACACGCCGCTGGATATCGCCGCAACGGACGACGACATCTGCTACATCCTCTACACATCAGGCACGACCGGCCGGCCTAAGGGCGTGGCGGTGCGCCATCAGAGCATCTGCAATTTCGTGCGCATCGCCGCCGAGGCCTACGGCTACCGTCCGGGCGACCGCGTCTATCAGGGCATGACCATCGCCTTCGACTTCTCGACCGAGGAGATATGGGTGCCCTTCGCCGCCGGCGCGACGGTGGTGCCCGCGCCAGGGCGAATGACGCTCGTCGGCGAGGAACTGTCGGATTTCCTGCGCGCCAATGCCATCACCTGCATGGCCTGCTCGCCAACGCTGCTCTCCTCCATCGAAAGCGACGTGCCGACGCTGCGCGCCATCCTGGTCGGCGGCGAGGCCTGCCCGCACAATCTCGTCACCCGTTGGTCGAAGGACGGGCGGCAGATCCTCAATACCTATGGCCCGACCGAGGCGACGGTCACGGCGACCATGGCATACCTGACGCCCGACAAGCCGGTGACCATCGGCGCACCGCTGCCGACCTATTCCATCGTCATCCTCGACGCCCAGTCGCCAAAACTTTCCGAGCCGGGCGAACTCGGCGAGATCGGCATCGCCGGCATCGGCCTTGCCGTCGGCTACCTCAACCGCCCGGACCTGACCGAGCAGAAATTCATCCCCGATTTCGTCGGCCTGCCCAACAACCCCTCGCAGCGGATCTACCGCACCGGCGATCTCGGCCGCATCAATAGCGACGGCGAGATCGAGTATCACGGCCGCATCGACACGCAGGTGAAGATCCGCGGCTACCGCATCGAACTCGGTGAGATCGAGGCGGTGCTGCTCGACCAGCCCGGCATCGCGCAGGCAGCGGTCACCACCTGGGAGATCGAGCCCGGCCGTGTCGAACTCGTCGGCTACTATGCGCTGAAAATCGGGGTCGACTCGATCGCCCGCGCCGACCTTGCCAAGGAACTGCGCCGCCGCCTGCCCGACTATATGGTGCCTTCGTTCCTGGAAGAGCTGCCGGCGCTGCCGATGACCGTTTCCGACAAGGTGGACACGCGCAAGCTTCCCAAGCCAGCCAGCCTGAGGCTCGGGACCGAGCGCAAGGAGATCCTGCCGTCCACAAAAGACCAGCGCTTCCTGACGGAGGCGCTGCGGGACGTGCTGAAGATTGACGACATCTATGTCGAGGATCACTTCTTCGATGACCTCGGCGCCAATTCGCTGCTGATGGCCCGCTTCTGCGCGAAGTTGCGCACGCGCAAGGAATGGGCGACCACGTCGATGCGCGACATTTACATGTATCCGACCGTCTCCAGCCTTGCGCAGCACCTGCATGGGCCGGAGGAAGAGGCAGCGGCGGTCGAAGAACCGTGCCTGACGCATCGCGCCTCGAACCTCGCCTACTGGACCTGCGGAGCAGCGCAGCTTCTGTTCTATGGCGTCTACAGCTATCTCAGCCTCTGGCTTCTGAACTACGGTCTCAACTGGGTCTACGACATGCTCGACGACCCGGTGCAGCTCTATCTGCGCTGCGCGCTCCTTTCGGCTGGCGTCTTCTTCGGCATGTCCGGCTTTGCCGTGATCATGAAATGGCTGTTGATCGGGCGCTGGAAGCCCGAGAGCTTCCCGATCTGGGGCGTACGCTACTATCGTTTCTGGGTTGTGCAGACGCTGATCCGCACGGCACCGGTCGTATTGTTCCGCGGCAGCCCGCTCTACAGCCTCTATCTGCGCATGCTGGGCGCTCGGCTCGGCCGCAACACCACCATCGAGTGCCGCGCCATTCCCGTGTGCACCGACCTCATCTCCATCGGCGAGAACTCGATCCTGCGCAAGGAATCGATGCTCCTCGGCTACCATGCCCAGGCCGGCTATATCCACACCGGTCCAATTACCATTGGCCGCGATGCCTTCGTCGGCCTCGGCTGCGTCATCGACATCGACACCTCGATCGGCGCCCGCGCCCAGCTCGGTCACGCCTCGTCACTGCAGCGCGGCCAGCATATTCCCGATGACGGGCATTGGCACGGCTCGCCCGCCGTCTCGACGACGGCGGACTATTGCAAAGTCCATGGCGTGACGCTTTCGAGAACGCGGCGTATCCTCTACGATACCGTACAGCTCATCACCATGTTCGCCCTCGTCACGCCGTTTCCGCTGCTGTTCCAAACCTATTGGCAGAATGTCAGCGACGACTACCAGGAAACGATCGGCATCGTCGCGATCGGGACGACCATCACCCTCTTCGGTGCCATCGCCGTCGCGCTATTCGCAGCACTGGCAGTGCCCCGCCTGTTCAGCCTCGTTCTCAAGCCAGGCCGTACCTACAGGCTCTATGGCTTCCATTTCTGGCTGCAGTCGGTCGTCGAGGTGTGCACCAACATACGCCTCGTCAACCTGCTCTTCGGAGACAGTTCTGCCGTCGTCCATTATATCCGCGCGCTCGGCTGGAACCTCAACGAAGTGGTGCAGACCGGCTCGAATTTCGGCAGCAACCAGCAGCAGGACAATCCGCTTATGTGCGAGATTGGTAGCGGCACGATGGTGTCGGATGGGCTCTATATGATCAACATCCACAAGTCGGCCTCGACTTTCCGGCTGGAGCACACGAAGGTCGGCGAGCGAAACTATTTCGGCAACAACATCTTCTATCCGCCGGATGGCCGCACCGGCGAGAACTGCCTGCTCGGCACGAAGGTCATGGTGCCGGTCGATGGCGTGCTGCGCGAAAATGTCGGCCTGCTCGGTTCGCCGCCCTTCGAAATCCCGCGCATGGTCAAGCGCGACAAGGAACTGATCCAGGGGGTGAGCGAAGATGATCGCCGCGCCCGCCTGCCGCACAAGAACCGCCACAATTTCGCGACCGCGCTGATGTTCCTCGCCGTGCAATGGGTGGCGCTGTTCGTCACGCTGACGATCTGGGACCGGGCGCTGAACTACTATACGGAATGGGCGCAGACGGCGCTGTTCGTCGCGGTGGTCCTGACGGCGGGGCTCACGATACCACTCTATATTCTGGTGGAGTGGGCAAGCCTTGGCTTCCGCCGCCTCCGGCCGCAGATGACGACCATTTACGACATCACCTTCTGGCGGCATGAGCGCCACTGGAAGCTCGCCGATTCCCCGATCGTGCGCCTTTTCGCGGGTACGCCTTTCCGGCCGATGATCATGCGGGCGCTCGGGGTGAAGGTCGGCCGGCGCGTCTATGACGGCGGCTCTAACCTGACGGAACGCTCGCTGGTGGAGATCGGCGACGATGCGACGCTCAACGAAGGCTGCGTCATCCAGGCGCATTCGCTGGAGGAAGGCGCCTTCAAGTCGGATCACATCCGCATCGGCAACGGCTGCACGCTCAGTCCCGCCGCCTTCATCCACTACGGCGTGACCATGGGCGACGGTTCGATCGCCGACGTCGACTGCTTCGTCATGAAGGGTGAGATCCTGGAACCGAACTCGATCTGGCGCGGCAATCCTGCCAAGCTCCATTCCTTCGTCAGGCCGGTCGCCGACGCATGAGCGGCGGCGAAGCGCCTGCCCGCGCGGCGGAGATGGCGCTGCTTGCAGAAATAGCGAAGCTGGCGCCATCCGGCGTCAGGATCGCTTGCCGCACCATACGCGACGGCGACGAAAAGCTGCTGCTGCCGCAAGAAGCCCGGACCATCACCTCCCGCCAGCTTCATGCCCGGCGCGCAAGCGGCGCGGTGCGCGCGATCGCCCGGCAATTGCTTGTCCTGGAAGGCATCGAGAATCCCGTCATCCGGCGTTCGGCCTCCGGCGCCCCGCTCTGGCCGGAGGGAATTACGGGTTCCCTTGCCCACGACGAAGTCATGGCGGTTGCCGCCGTGGCGCGCAAGACCGGCACCGTCTCGCTCGGGATCGACGTCGAGCCAGCCGAACCTCTACCCGACGACATCGCCGCCATCGTGCCAATCTCTGGCGACATCCTCGAGGGCGTCGACCAGCATCTTGCGTTGCGCCTGCTGTTCAGCGCCAAGGAGGCCGTCTACAAGGCCAGCTATCCGCTCGACGGCAAAGTCCTCGGCTACGAGCACATCGCCGTCGACCTTCGGGGCCGCAAGGCCGTTACCGCGACAGGACGCAAGGCGCAGCTCTCATTCTGCCTCTTTCCGCGCGTGGTCGTTCTCGCTGAGGCGTCAGCCGATGCGGTGGCCCCGGTTTCCTGGCCAGAACAGGTTTCTCCCAGCTGGTGAGAATATACACAATGGCACCGGTTGCGACCTTCGAGGGGGTGAAGGTGCCATCGGATGACGGCAAAGATCATCGTCTCATCCCGATGTCATCAACCTGCAGCGCGGTGATGACATGGTTACCCAATCCGCAAGTTCCCGAGAAAGATCGGAGAGGCGGGCGAGGCGGCTTAGAGAGCCGGTGCCTGCAACAAACTTGAGGGCCGGTTTTGGAGCGCACATTGACACGACCATGGTAGCGATCTGCCTAAATGAGTTGAAGCGCCTCCTCCGTTTTCATCCTATAGTTTTATTTATTGACAATACTCGTCTGCAAACCTACCTCATTCTGGGGCAAATCTCGGATCGTCGGTGGACGATGCAAACCATGCCGGCGTTGCCGGATCAAAAATCTCAACATGGAAACGATCATGACCGAACAGCCTACTTCGGCCTCCGAAATCTCTTTGCGCCGCATCACCTCGCAAACTGTCAGCGATATCTGCGAACTGAGCGAGACGCTGACCGAAGCCCAGCGCGATAAGGTCGCCGACAACGGCACCTCCATCGCCGAAGCGCATTTTTCCGAAAATGCATGGTTTCGCGCCATTTATGCCGACGACACGCCGGTAGGCTTCGTGATGCTGCATATCGGCTCCGACTACGACGTCATCGATTGCCCCGGCGCCTTCCTCTGGCGTTTGATGATCGCCGGTCCTTATCAGCGCATGGGTTTTGGCGAGAAGGCGATCGCACTCGTCGTCCGCGAGATGAAAGCACGCGGATTTTCCGAGTTGTTCACCTGCTACGTCGTCGGCGACGATAGTCCCGAAGGCTTCTATAGGCGCCTCGGCTTTGTGCCGACGGGCGAGATGTTCGAGGACGAGATCGAAATGGTGTTGAAGTTCACCAGTTGAACAGCCATTGGCCTGGATCCTGATGCTCGCGACAATCGGCTTGCCGTTCGGCAATGCCGGCTTCTTCCTCGTGGATCGGCGAAACTTCGGATGCGCCATGAAATCCGAAACGGCAGCACGATAGCATGATGTGCAACATATTGGTTGCACATCATGCTATCGTGCTGCTATGCTCTACCCTTGTCGTTGCGAAAGCGGAGACATGTGACGATGTTTGATCGCATTGAGAAACAGGTGGTGCTGCGTGCGCCTATCGAGCGTGTTTGGCGCGCCATCACCGATGTCGAGGAATTTTCGCAATGGTTCGGCGTAAAGCTGAACGAACCCTTTCTTCCTGGCCGGGCCATAACCGGCACGTTCGAAGGGGACTTCGACCCTCAGGCTCTACGGCAATATCAGGCCTCGCTGGGTCTTGATCCCACCGACATTCGCCAGCCGTCGCAGAATGCGGTTTTCTGCACCGTCGAGCGGATGGAAGCACCGCGATCTTTCAGCTTCCGCTGGATCCCCTACGGTATCGATATCGATTGCGATCCGGCTAAGGAATCGCCGACGCTCGTTGAGTTCCAATTGGAACCCGTCACGGAAGGGACGCGGCTGACGATTACCGAATCCGGCTTCGAAGGCATACCCGACCATCGGCGCAAGCGTGCCTTCCTGATGAATGACGGCGGCTGGGCTGCACAGGTCGAGAACATCAGGCGCTATGTCGAACGGGCGTGAACGCGAGCTGGCCGATATCTTTGCCGCATTGGGAGACGCGACACGCCTGGCCCTCGTCACACAGCTTCTCACCGTCGGCGCTTTGTCGGCAACCAATCTAGCCGAAGGGCAGGCGATCAGCCGGCAAGCGATCGTAAAGCATCTGCAGGTTCTGGAAGCAGCTGCATTGGTGACGCACGAACGCCACGGCAAGGAAGTGCTCTATGCTCTCGACGGGAGCCGCATCGAGGAGGCGCGAGCGTTCCTCAATGCCATCTCGGCCGGGTGGGACCGCGCGCTCAGCTGCCTCAAGTCGCTCGTCGAGACGGCGTGAGGCCGCACGCAGACGGGGGAGAAAAGGTTCAAGTCAGATCGAAGGTTTCCGATCGCTTCGACCAATAGTCTCGGATCTCTTCCTTGAGATCGAAATTCGCGCTGTCCATGAGATCAACCTGCCATGTATTGAATGTTGCAGCGGCCGTGGACCGACGACTTCTGGACATGGGCACGCACGCCGAATACCCGCTCGATCAGCTCCTGCGTCAGCACCTCTTCAGGTAAACCGGCCGCGACCACTTCGCCCTTCTGCAGCACCGCCAGACTATCGCAGAACATGGCCGCCAGATTGAGATCGTGCAGCGCGACGACACAAGTGACGTCGAGTTTCGAAATCAGGCCGAGAATATCGAGCTGGTGCTGTATATCGAGATGGTTTGTCGGCTCGTCGAGCAGCAATTCGCTGGGGGTCTGTGCGAGCGCTCTGGCGATGTGGACGCGCTGCCGCTCGCCGCCGGACAAGGTTTGCCATAGCTGCCCCGCCCGATCCCGCATGCCGACGCGGGCGAGCGCATCCAAAACCGCTGCATCGTCGCGGGCGCTCCAGGAAGAAAGCGGGCCACGATGGGGGGTGCGCCCGAGACGGACGACATCGATGACGGTCACCCGCGTATCCGTCGTTGCCTGCTGTTCCACCAGCGCGATACGACGAGCGATGTCGCCGCGTGAAATCGAGGCAATGTCGCTGCCGCCGAGCCTGACGACGCCGCTCCTCACCTTTCTCAGACGGCAGATCAGCCGCAGAAGACTGGACTTGCCGGAACCGTTCGGCCCCAGCAGGCCAAGCACCTTTCCCTTTTCCACCGACAGGCTGATACCGTTGACGATCAGCGTGTTGCCGGCAGCGAAGCTTACGTTGTCGACCGCGATGCTCATGCCGTCCTCCGGGCGCGATAGAGAATGATTGCGAAGGCCGGAGCGCCGAACAGCGCGGTCACGACGCCGATCGGCAGGATCTGCTGAGGAATGATGATCCGGGAAACGATATCGGCGGCGACCATGAAAATCGCGCCGCCGAGCGCCGACGCCGGCAACAGGCGGTCGTGATTGGGACCTACCATGAAACGCGCCGCATGCGGAATGACGAGCCCGACGAAGCCGATCGAGCCGACAACGCTGACGACCGCCGCAGTCATCAAGGCCGTCGTGCCGAGAAGCACGATCTGCGCGCGGCGCACGGCGATGCCGAGCGAAGCCGCAGCATCGGTTCCAAAGACGAAAGCATCGAGCACGCGGACATGCGCCATGCAGATCACGAAGCCGATTATGGCGATCGGCCCGGAGAGATAGACATCCGGCCAGCGCACGCCGCTCATCGAGCCGAGAAGCCAGAACATCACGCCCCTCGCCTGCTCGGCGTTCGCAGACGTCGTGACGATATAGGAGGTGACTGCATTGAAGAGCTGCGAGCCGGCGACGCCGCACAGGATGATGCGCTCGCTCGTGCCGCCGACACCGGCTGCAAGCAGGCCGACAAACAGGAAGGCGACGACTGCGCCGATGAAGGCGCCGCTTGAAAGCCCCAGAACTCCGTAGCCGAGCCCGAGGATCATGATGCAGACCGCGCCGGTGGAGGCACCGGCGGAAATGCCGAGCACATAGGGTTCGCCGAGCGGATTGCGCAGCAGGGCCTGCAGGATCACGCCGCTCAGCGCCAGCGACGCTCCGGCGCTTGCCGCAACGAGCGCACGGCTGAGCCGATAATCCCAGACGATGCCTTGATGGATCCGGCTAAGCTCGAAAGCCGTTCCGAACAACCGGTTCGAGACGGCCTTTGCCGTCGTCAACAGCGGGATCGAAATCTCGCCGATCGAGACTGCAAGGCTGACCATGAAGGCCAGAAACAGGATCGCGGCCATGCTGAGCGCCAATAACGCCCACCTTTCTCGCCGTTCGGCAACCAGACGCATCTTTACTGCGCCAGACCGAAGGACTTGATGCCCTTGGCCAATATTTCGATGCCGTCGATGGTCCGGATGGTCGGGTTCATCGCTTGCGCGTCCATCATCACGAAATGCTTGTTCTTGACGGCGTCGAGCTGGCTGGTGACCGGATCTTTCTCGAGGAAGCCGAGCTTGACCCTCGGATCGTCGGCCGCATAGCGGCGGCGATCCATGGTCGCAATGACGATCACGGCAGGGTTGGCCTGCGCGATGGTTTCCCATCCGACCAGCGGCCATTCTTCTTCCGTCGTCACGACATTCTTGGCGCCGAGGGTCTTCAGGATATAGGCCGGCGCGCTGTTCTTGCCGGCGATATAGGCATCGCCGCTGACTTCCTTGCTGGAGAACCAGAACACGATCGGAAGGCCTTTGGCCTTGGCCCCGGCAATCGATGCGACCGCATCCGCCTCGCGCTTCTTCAGATCGGCGACGAGCGCTTCGCCGCGATCCTTGACGTCGAAAATCTCAGCGAGTTCACCGATCTCCTGATAAATCAGGTCCATCGTGAACAGCTCCTTGCGCACGCCATCGCCACCCCCGGCGTTGGTCTTGGCGACGCAGTCAGTCGGCGCGATATAGGTATTGATGCCGAGCTCGGAAAACTGCTCGCGCGTGCCGACGGCGCCCTGCGGGCCGATATGCCATTCGAATTCGGCTGCGACAAAATCGGGCTCCTTGCCCACGACGGATTCGAAGCTCGGATCGTTGTCGGCAAGCCGGGCGATCTTGCTATTGGCCTCGGCATGCTGCGGCAGCACCGGACCGACCCATACGGCCGTTCCTGCAATCTTGTCGGCAAGGCCGAGCGAGAACAGGATCTCGGTCATGCCCTGGCCGACGGAAACGATCTTGCTCGGCGCCTTCTGAATCGTGATCTGCTGGCCGCAATTGTTGAGGGTGAGCGGATATTGGGTCGCGGCAAAGCCGGAGGCGGCAAACCCGGTTAGCCCAAGTGCAAATGTTATGGTCGTCAAAAAATGGCGCATGAAAGGTCTCGATCGGAATGGAAATCTGGCGGTGTCGGCGCAGTTGCGCTCAGACAGACCGCCGCCGGTGACGGAGATCCCAATCAGGGCCGAAAAACGCCCGGTAATGTCGAAGGCTCAGGTCAATCATCTCTGTCCTTTCCGAGCATCCCCGCCCGGCTGATTGGATCGTGATCGACGGCAGGTCTCCTGGCTTGCGGATATCTGACGATCATCTGCCTTCCCGCGATGCATGTTCGCAGTGGCATGGCCTTGAAGCCTTCAGAGGTGAACAGCGGGCTGGTCACTCCTGGATGATCGGCAATCCGCTCACAGTTGCGGGGGCAGCCACGGTCTAGGTCCCTTTTGGGTCGTCCTCACCGTGTTCCCTATTAATCCCCGCGGAGTCTTCCTTGGGGAACCGTCGCATCCAGTTACGCCGGACTGCCCATCCCCGTCAAGAAGACGGCTTTAACGAAGTTATAAAGACGCTACCGCGCCGCCAGTCGAAACCGGCAGCAGCCCCCTATGCCGTTTCCGCGAGCTCGACGCGATTTCTTCCGGCAGCCTTTGCGCGATAGAGCGCCTTGTCGGCCGCTTCGAGAACCTGCTTGAAATCGACCGACGGCTCATGGGAACAGGCAATGCCGAAGCTGGCGGTGACATGGATGGCCTCTTGGCCGAACATCAGGACCGTCGTCTCGATGTCGGCGCGGATCTTCTCGGCGACGATGCCGGCCGCTCTCATGTCGGTGTTCGGCAGCAGGACCACGATCTCCTCGCCGCCGTAGCGGGCAGCGATGTCGGTCTTGCGAGCCGTCAGCCGGATCACATCCGCCACCCGCGCCAGCACGGTATCGCCGAAGGAATGCCCCCAATTGTCGTTGATCTTCTTGAAGTGATCGATATCGAGCATGATGATCGAAAAGGGAATCCGCCTCGTTCCAGCTTCTTTGCTGCAGCGATCGCCTTCCCGCTGCAGCACACGGCGATTCGGAAGCTTCGTCAGAGGATCGAGGGTCGCTTCATTCTCGAGTGCGCGCAGAATGCCGATGCGGTAGCTTTCTTTTTCAAGCAGATCCGAGAGCAGCATAACGCCGAGAATGTTGACGATCGTCACCGGAAGCGTCGCCGAAAGGAGAAGTTCACGCGCGACCGGCCATGGCAGGAAGACGAGCACGACGAGCGAGGTCGTCGTTGCCAGGCCGAACAGGGCCGAGCGCTTCCATCCGGTGCCAGTCAATTGCCGCGGCAGCAGCGTCAAAAAATATCCTGCGGTCGCAACGATCAGAATGCCGGCGATTCCGGCCATGGCCCCAATCCCGCCAACCAGATAGCGAAACACGCCCATCATAACGGCAGCAACCACTGTACCGACCGCGCCTCCGTAGATCGGCGTCAGAACAAGCAGAATCGAGCGGCCGTCCTGGAACACGCCGGGCATAAATCGAATGGGATCGCCCATCGACAGAATACCTCCCAGGCCAAAGAGCAGTCCGACCGCGACAGATTTCAAAACGCCGCGCTCGATGGTTCGGGTGACCCAGGAATAGGCGTAGACGATGATCGCCACCTGCCCGAGGACGCGCACCAGGGACGGCAAATGTGTTTGAATCTCCATCACTGTCCCAAACCCTCGCATGGACCCGCAGCAAATTGCCGGCACGGGTCATAGTCAACATCAAAAAGCAATACCAAACAAATTCTGCGAGACGGTTTATAAAGCCTCTCGCCTCCGAAAAGCGCTGTTGTACCGCTCGAATTGGAGCAGGCAACGATGATCATCGCGATGACCGAACTTTCAAAGTGACGCGCATCATTATGGCAACACTCGATGCTTGCGAGCGGCAGTGCCCAACATCATAAATTTTCTGAGGAGCGCGAGCATGAAGAGGAACAAAATTATTTGAAAGGTAATCGAAGGGATGGCGAAACTGGACAGACTGCCGTGATGAAAAGGCGACCCGGCCTATCGAACCTATTTGGAGCTTCGCGTGGGATGGTCAAGCACGGCTTGGCTATTTGAGCCATCGCTTAAGAAGAGGGGCAGCTTTTCGGCGTCGGATCACAATCCGCATTTTTGTGGAATATTGCAGGCCGATGCCCGAGGGACAGAGACGCGGCAAGCTGCTCAACGGCAAGTGCTTTTGTCATTTTCCTCTGCTACAGTCCTGCGGCAATCGCCGGCGGCGGGACAGCCGGCCGATATAGCGCAGATGACGCAAGCGGGCGCGGATGCACATCTGACCTCGCCATCTCTGCGACCTCGGCCAGCTCCCGAAACAGTGTCGGCCGTCACGAGGCGCAGGCCTCGAAAGCGCAACTGGGGAGACGACTGTATGTGGCGAACGATACGTGTTGTGATTGGCATCGTGATCCTGGCAGCGCTTGGTGTCCTTCTATGGTTTGCCACACGACCGCCGCCACTTATCGTCCAAGGTGAAGTTTCAGCCAATCGCGTCGACATCAGCCCGCGTGTTTCCGGCCGGGTTGCGAAGCTGAATGCCGATGTCGGCGACAATGTCGAGCGCGGCAAGGCAATCGCTGAACTCGAGAGCCCGCAGCTGACCGCCGCTCTGCACATGTCCGAAGCCGCGCTTGCCGTTGCCCAGGCCGATCTCGTCAGGGTCAACAGCACGCGACCGGAAACCATCGCGGCGCGGCAGGCCGAACTCGCTGCCGCGGATGCGGACGTCAGGCTGTACCAGGAAGACTCGGATCGCCAGGCAAAACTGATTACGACCGGGGCCTCGACACAATCGCGCGTCGACGAAACGACCCGGAACCTCGAAGCCGCGATCCGCAAACGCGAGTCTGCCCAGGCCAATCTCCAGCTCGCCGTCGCCGGTGCCAGCAAGGAAGAAAAGGCCCTGGCGGCAACGCAGGTCGAGCAGGCAAAGGCTTCGCTCAACCAGCAGCAGACCGATTTTCATGAATTGACGATCCTCGCGCCGATCTCGGGACAGGTGACCACGCGTGTCGCCGAACTCGGCGAGAATTTTTCGGCAGGAGCCCCGATCTTTTCGCTGATCGACCTGCAAAACCCGTGGTTCACCTTCAATCTTCGCGAGGATCTGCTGAAGGGCCTGAAGGTTGGCGACAGCTTTGACGTTACCGTTCCAGCCCTCGGCGACAGCAAGATCACCGTAAAAACGACCATGATCAACGCTCAGGGTCAGTATGCGACCTGGCGCGCCACACGGGCGACGGGGGATTTCGACCTTCGCACCTTCGAGGTACGGGCAACCCCGGCCCAGCCCGTAAAGGGCCTGCGCCCCGGGATGAGCGTCATTGCATCCTGGCCGCCGGCGGAGCGTTGACATGATGGCGAAAGGGCGGTTGCGCCCCGGCTTCCTGACGGTCTTCAGAAGGGAATTCGATCGTCTCTGGCGCCGCCCCTTCCTGCTGTTCCTCACGACCATCCTGCCACTTCTGCTGATGGGGGTGCTGGCAGCCGTCTTCAGCGCCGGCCTTGCCACGCGGTTGCCGATCGCCGTGCTCGATCTCGACAATACCGATCTTTCGCGAACGATCATCCGCACCGTCGACGCCACACCGGATACGGCCGTCATCCGCAATGTCAGCGACCTCGCGGAGGGCAGGCGGCTGATCCTGTCCGGCCAGGTTCATGGCCTGTTGATGCTGCCGCTCAACCTTGAGCGCGATGTCCTTTCCGGACGCCGCCCCGAAGTCGTCTTCTTCTACAACACGCAGACGATGACGACGGGCAATCTGACGCTGCGCGGCGTCAGCGCCGCGGTTCCCTCCATTGCAGCCGGCATCCGTCTGTCGCTCAGAACAGCCGAGGGCCAACCCGTCGATGCCGCCGAAAAGGCGCTCGCGCCCATACCCGTCCAGGTCAATCCGCTCTTCAATCCGACGCTCAATTATGCGCATTTTCTGCTCGCCGCTCTGCTGCCGAGCGTATTGCAGGTCATTATCGTCACGACGATGGCTTATACGATCGGGCTTGATGTCGAAACGGTGCATCGCCTGCGCCTGTTGCGGCGCCTTGGCGGAGGATTGTGGCCGGCGATAGCCGGAAAGATACTCCCTTATACGCTGTTGTTCCTGGTGGTTCTCGGCATTGCGGACTGGGTTCTTTTCGGGGCCTTGGGCATGCCGTTGCGCGGCAATCGCTACCTGCTTGTGCTGGCGGGTGTCCTGTTTATTCTTGCCGACCAATTCATCGGCGTGCTCTTGGCTTTGCTTATTCGGCCGATGGCGAGTGCGATCAGCATCGGAACGCTGTTGATGGCACCGGCCTTCGGCTTCATGGGCATCGGCTTCCCGCGCATCGGCATGAATGCCTTTGCCTATTACTGGGGGCAGATCATCCCCGGCACCTGGTATCTGATGGCGCGCATCGACCAGACCATTCGCGGTACGCCAATTGATCTTTCCTGGAAACCGATTGCCGTTCTGCTCTTCATGGTGCTTCTGCTTGCGAGCCTGACGGCATTGCGGTTGGAAATAATCCGCGCACGGCGGCGACGCCAGATGGAACAAACGGCCGCCGAGGGGAGGGTCGCGGGATGAAGTCAGTTCTCACCGTCTGCCGTATCGAGCTCGGACGCGTTCTATCACTGAAGCCTGCCTTTTCGGTGTTGATCGTCGCCACCATCATCTATGCCGTCCTTTATCCGCAGCCCTACCGCACGGAAGCCCTGCGTCATGTGCCGATTGCCGTCGTCGATCTCGACGGCACCGACAGCAGCCGCGAACTTGCCCGGCGCGTCGATGCGTCCGCGGATGTGGCGGTCGTCGCCGTCCTTCCGGATCAGACGAGCGCCGAGCGCGAGGTCCATGCCCGCAACCTCTTCGGCATTCTCGTCATTCCGCAATATTTCGAGCGCGATCTGCTGCACAATCGACAGTCGCCCGTCGCGCTCTACGCCGATGCCAGCTATTTCCTGATCTATCAGCGCATATCCGGCGGCGTGACCGCCGTTGCAAAGACCATGGGGGCGGAGGTCGAGACGGCTAGGCTGATTGCCGCAAGGGTCGATCCCAGAATTGCCGCCGCAGCCTCGGACCCCATGCCTTTGACCGCCGTGCCGCTTTTCAATCCGCAGGGCGGATACGCAACCTATATCCTGCCGGCCGCTTTCATTCTCATCATGCAGCAGACGCTGCTTATCGGCGTCGGATTGCTTGGCACCTATCGAAACGATGCGCTGAAGACCGGGCCGGCGGCTTCGATCGGGCCGATTTCGGTCGTTGCCGGAAAGCTGCTCGCCTACCTGATCCTCGAAGCGGTCGTTATGCCCTTCTACCTCATTGTCATTCCCTATCTCTACAATATCCCGCGTCTCGGCACACCGCTCTCGATCTTCATCTTTGCCCTGCCCTTCGTGCTGGCCGTCAGTGCGCTCGGATTGGTTATCGCCGGCCTCTTCCGCAGCCCCCTGACGGTGCAGCTTGTGTCGGCAGCACTCGGCATACCCTTCCTCTTCCTTGCCGGTTTTTCATGGCCGACCGAGGCGATGCCACCCCTCCTGCATGCCATCGCGACGGTGTTGCCGAGCACCTCCGCTATCAACGGCATCGTTGCCGTCTCGCAGCTCGGTGCGCCCCTACCCTACGTCCGCCAACCATTCCTGACGCTATGGATATTGGCGGCCGTCTATACCGTGATCGCCATTCTGCTGGAGAGCAGAGGCCGGCAGCGCCTGGCTGCCAAAGCCTAGGAGTTTCCGGCGCCGCATCTCCCTGACGTCGTGCACGATGGAACTAGAGCGGTTCAGTTTTTCACGGAATCTGAGAACCGCTCACACTTATTGTTTTTACGCAATTCCGGACGGAAAACCGCTGCGCACTTTTCCTGGAATTGCCCTAGATCCGCCGGCAGGAATTGCCGGGGACGAATTTCGGCGTCAGCACGAAATCCTGCGGCGGCTCGACCGCGCCTTGCGGGTTGGTGATGCGGTGCATGAGCCGCCTTGCAATGATGCCGCCGAGCGCCAGCGTATCCTGAACCACCATGGTGATGCGCGGCGTGATGACCGAGCTCCACTGCACATTGTCGATCATGGCAAGCGAAATGTCTTCCGGACAGCGGAAGCCCAGTTCCTGCATGGCCTGCAGCGCCGAAAGCGCAACCGTATTGTTGGCGCCGAGAATCGCTGTTGGACGCTCGGGCTGAATCAGCAGACGCATGGCCGCCTCGTAGCCGGCGGTGCGCGTGAACTGCCCATCAACGACGAAATTCGAATTCACCTCGACACCGGCATTGGCCATGGTCTCGGCAAAGCCGCGATAGCGTTCGGTTGCCGTATGCATATGACTCGGGCCGGTGATGAAGGCGATACGCCTGTGACCGAGCTGGAGAAGATGCTCGGTCAGCATCGCGCCGGCAAGATAGTTGTCGGAGCCGACGAAATCGCGCTCGATGCCCGCGACCTTCTGGTCGAAACAGACGATCGGTACGTTCAGGCTGGCTACGAAATCGAGGTACTCCTGGTCATAACCCGACGGCGCAAGCGCCAGGCCGGCGGTCTTGAGACCGATCAGATGCTCGACCATCGCCCTCTCGCGTGCCGTCTTGCCGGAGGAGTCGGTGACAACGACGAAATGCTCGTGATCGAGCGCGTAGTTCTCCAGCTCGCGCCGGATATCCCCGAAAAACGGATTGCCGACATTGCCGACGACGAAGCCGATCATGCGGCTGCGCCCTCGCGCCAGGCTCTGCGCAAGCGGATCGGCGACGAAACCGACTGAGGCGATCGCCTGACGAATTTTTTCCAGCGTCTTCGGGCTGACACGCGCCGGATTGCTCAAAGCCAGCGACACCGTCGAGACGGATACGTCAGCGAGTTTGGCGACGTCGCGAATTGTGGCCATAAATTTTTCGAACCGTTTCTATCGCCAACAACCTTCCATTTGAAGGTATTCCCTCAGTTGAGTCCCTGTCACAAATCTAGCATTTGTCGGCCACGAAGCAATATGCGGAAAGAGATTTCAACAGCGCACTTGACATGCCGGACGATAGAATCAATGATTAAATCGAACCGGTTCGATAGAGCTGAAAATCCTGGGAGGATAATGTGAGCGACGCAGCGATCAGTAGCGGCCGTAATATGGCCGACGGCAAGGCATGGTTTGGACACGACCGCTTCGGCATGTTCATCCACTTCGGACTGTACGCCCTCGGCGCACGCCACGAATGGCTGAAAAACCGCGAGGAATTCACCACCGAGGCCTATCAGAAGTATTTCGAGAACTTCGATCCCGATCTCTACGACGCCCGTGAATGGGCACGTCGCGCTCGCGAAGCTGGCATGAAATATGTCGTCTTAACCGCCAAGCATCACGAGGGCTTCTGCCTCTGGGACAGCAAGGTGACCGACTACAAGGTCACCAACACGCCCTATGGCAAGGACCTGATCGGCCCTTACGTCGAAGCGCTTCGCGCCGAGGGGCTGAAGGTCGGCTTCTATTATTCGCTGCTCGACTGGCATCATCCGGATTTCCCGATCGACGCGCATCATCCGCAGCGCAACCATCCCGATGCCGCCGCGCTCAATGAAGGTCGCGACGTGAAGCGCTATGCCAAGTATATGCGCGACCAAGTGAGCGAACTCCTGACGAATTTCGGCAAGATCGATGTGATCTGGTTCGACTTCAGCTATCCCCGCCGCATCTATAAGGGCCTGCCCGGCAAGGGCCGCGCCGACTGGGAAAGCGACGATCTCATCAAGCTGGTGCGCCAGCTGCAGCCCGACATCATCGTCGGCGACCGTCTCGACCTGCCACGCGATGCCGACCACATGCCCGACCTCGTCACGCCGGAACAATATACACCACGTGTCGCCCCGACGATTGCCGGATTGCCGGTGCGCTGGGAAGCCTGCCACACCTTCAGCGGCTCCTGGGGCTATTATCGCGACGAAACCAGCTGGAAGGATGCCGGCCAGCTCATCAATATCCTGATCGATACGGTGTCTCTCGGCGGCAATCTTCTGATGAATGTCGGCCCGACCGGCCGCGGCACCTTCGACGCCCGCGCCATCACGGCGCTCGACACCTATGGCGAATGGATGCGGCTAAACGGCCGTGCGATCTACGGCGCCGGACCTTCAACCTACAAGGCTCCGAGCGGTTGCCGCTTCACCCAGAAGGGCAATCGGCTCTATCTGCACATCCAGACCTGGCCGTTCCGTCACATTCATATCGAAGGACTGGGGCGTAAGGTCAAATATGCCCAGTTCCTGCACGACGCCAGCGAGCTTCATTGGCTCGACCCGGATGCCGAAGTCGATTCCAACATCGGCGTCGCCGTCGGCGAGGGTATTCTGACCCTGGAGCTGCCAGTTCTGAAGCCTGACGTCGTGACGCCGGTCATCGAACTGATCCTCAAAGATTAAGGAGATAGCCAAGCCCAGCCGCCCGGTGCCGTCATGAGCCGCGAAGCCGAACTCATTGCCGCAATGACCCCGTTGATCGCCGATCTGGCCGAAGACGGCAATGGCGCCGTCGCGCTTGCCGGATCGCGCGGCAAGGGCAGGTCCGATGCGCAATCGGATTTCGATTTCCGCGTCTATGCCGATGCCTACCGTGGACCGGAGGTTCGGCAGACAGCAGCGTGGCAGCGTTTCGATGCGGCGCTGCGGAGATGGCAGGCCGAAGGCATCCGCATGGATGGCGTCTGGATGCGGCGGTATGCCGGCGTCCAGCGCGACCTGGACTCCTGGCTTGCCGGCATCGTCGTGCCCAAGAGCTTCGAATGGACGATCTGGGGCTATCACCTGCCGACGGATCTTGCCAGCCAGCAGATCATCGCCGATCCACGGGGTTTGCTGGCCGGCTGGAAGCAGCGGCTGGCGCAATATCCGGAAGCGCTCAGAGCCTCAGTCCTCAACCAATACATGGATATCCTGCGTTATTGGGCCAGGGACTATCACTATGAGAGCAAGGTCGTCCGCCGCGATCTCGTCTTTCTCGTCGGACTGACGGGCAAGCTTGCCAACGCCATCCTGCAAACCGTCTTTGCCTTCAACCGGGTCTATTTTCCGGGCGATGGCTGGAATTTACCCATGGCAGCCGAACTCGAACGGCTGCCGCCTGACTTTCTCCAGCGGATGACCGCCATTCTGGAGCCGGTGCAAGGCCCGGACACATGGCGGCGTCAGCGAACCGAACTGATCGGCCTGATCGCCGACCTGGAGGCCATGATCGCGGCGTGAACAAGCCGCAAACCAAGCCGGAGGGGAGCGTCCGGATAGTGATAAACATCACTGCAACGAAAGTCATTAAGGAGGAGGAACCATCATGAAGCGTTCATTGATCTTTGCCGCCGCCCTTGCGGCGAGTTCTCTACCTGGCATCGGCGCGCAAGCGCAGGATGCTCCCGTGACCCTGACCTGGCAGATGTGGGGAGAGCCCAACGATGCGCAGCTCTGGCAGCAGCTGGCCGATCTCGTCACCCAGCAGTATCCCGATATCAAGGTCAAGCTGCAGCTTTCGGGCTGGACGGATTACTGGACGCGGCTGCCCGTGCTGGCCGCATCGGGACAAATTGCTGATATCGTCTCGATGCAGTCGATGCGCGTGCCGAACTTCTACTCGCTCCTGACCCCGCTCGATGATTATGTGAAGAAGAGCGACGTGAAGATTGCCGACTTCGAGACATCGATCATGTCCGGCCTTTCCCGCGACGGCAAACTCTATGCCCTGCCGTATGACGTCGGCCCTTGGATGATCTTCTACAATCGCGACAAGTTCGCCGCAGCCGGTTTGAAGGAACCCGCCAAGGACTGGACGTTCGATGATTTCAAGGCCGATGCCAAGGCCCTGACCAAGGACGGAACCTATGGTTACGGCACCCAGGCCTTCGACTTCATCGCCGGCCCCGTCGCGCTCGGTGCCGACTATTTCAACGCCGACAATGAATTCGACCTCACCAACGCCGGCTTTGTCGACGCGTTCGGCAAGTATGCCAATCTCACCGCCAAGGACAAACTCTCGCCGGTCTTTGCATCTGCAGCCGATGCGTCGGCCGCAAGCGGCCGCTTTGCCTCGGGCAACGTCGCCATGTATATCGACGGCCCGTGGTCGTTGATTACCGGGCAAGCCAATGCCAATTTCAAGATCGGCATCGCGCCGCTGCCGCGCGGAAGTGGCCCGTCGCGCTTCATCACGGCCGGCTCGGGCTGGGGTATTTCCGCCACCAGCCAGCACAAGGATGCCGCCTTCAAGGCGCTGCAGGTGCTGACAGGCCCGAAGGCCGCCGAAATCCTCGGTTCGGCCGGGCGGGCGCTGCCGGCGCGACTTGCGCAGCAGACCGCCTGGTATGACGGAGCCGCGAAGAACGTCAGCGGCACCCGCGACACGCTGCAATATATGTTCGCCCATACCACGCCGTTCCGCATCAACGAGAAATGGAACCAGTTCGAGAATCTGGTGATGCAGTACGTGCCGCTGGCGCTGACCGGAGACTCGAAGCCCGAAGGCGTGCTCGGCGACATTCAGAGCCAGCTTCCGTAGTCCGGGCACCTGGCCGGCACGTCGTGGTCGGGCCTATAGGCTCGACCACCGTGCCCTTGCCGAAAAGGAGAGGCCCATGATGCTGGGCAAACACACCGACATGATCGCAAGACCAAGGCCACGCTCGCGCAAATGGTTCAGGGGCGAGGGTTGGACGGCCTTGTTCTTCCTGCTGCCGGGTCTGATCGGCATCGTCCTGTTCCTCGTCCTGCCGATCCTGGCTTCGATCGCGCTGAGCTTCACCAATTGGCAGCTGCTCGGCACGCCGCGTTTCGTCGGCTTCTCCAACTATCTGCGCCTGTTCACGACCGACCCGCAATTCTGGACGGTCTTGCGCAACACCCTCTTCTTTACGGTCGAGTATCTGGTGCTCAATATCGTCATCTCGCTCGGGTTGGCGACATGGATTTCGAGCCTGAAGATCGGGCAGCGCTGGTTCCGCGTGATCTTCTTTCTTCCGACGTTCACCCCGCTGATTGCCGTCGCCATGGTCTGGATGCTGATCTTCACCAGCGGCGGCCTGTTCGACAACCTGATGGCTGCCCTGTCGCTGCCGTTTTCGGGCGTTCTCAACGATCGCGCGCTCGCCATGCAGGCTGTTGTCCTCACCTCGATCTGGGCCGGCGTTGGCTACAATACCGTTCTCTTCAACGCCGCCCTCGACATGGTGCCGGCAACCTATCTCGAGGCGGCGCGGATCGACGGCGCGACGGCCTGGGACCGTTTCTGGAAAATTCGCCTGCCGCTGATTTCGCCGACGCTGTTCTTCGGCACCGTCATGACGGCGATCACCTCGCTGCAGGTCTTCGACCAGATTTTCGTCATGACGAAAGGCGGCCCGGGATCGTCAACCGCGACGCTCGGCTATGCCATCTACCAGCGCGGCTTTCAAAATTTCCAGATGGGCTATGCCTCCGCTATCGCTTGGGTGATGTTTGCGCTGATCATGGCGCTGACGGCCCTGCAATTCTGGTTCCAGCGCAAATGGGTGCACTATGACGCTTAGATCCCAAAGCAGAGCACGCCGAAAGCTGGCATTCGACATCGTCAATCACGCGGCACTTGGACTGGTGGCACTCGCATTTCTGTTTCCCTTCTTCTGGATGGTCTCGAACGCAGTACGCTCGAATGCCGAGGTAACGGCGATACCGGTGCATATCCTGCCCGAGGTCTTCGAATGGGGTAATTTTGCCGCAGCCTGGACCCGGCTGCCCTTCGGCCGCTTCTTCCTGAACAGCGCGGTTATCGCCATCTGCGTAACCGCAATCACCGTCGTCGTCTCCTGCCTCTCAGGCTATGCCTTCGCACGGCTGAAATTCAGGGGGCGCGACACGCTGCTGCTCGGCTATATCGGCACGCTGATGGTGCCGCCGTTGATGCTCATCATTCCGCTGTTTCTGATCGTCAACAAGCTCGGCCTCGTCAACACCTTCCCGGGCGTTATCCTGCCGGTCTCCTTCGGCACCTTCGGCGCATTCCTGATGCGGCAGTTCTTCCTCTCAATTCCGATGGAGCTGGAGGAAGCAGCAAGGATCGACGGTGCGTCGCGCCTGCGAATCCTCGTCAGCATCATCGTGCCCCTGTCGATGCCGGCGATCGGACTTCTGTCGCTCTTCACATTCATCGGGCAATGGAACAATTTCCTCTGGCCGCTGATCGTCATGACCGGTGCCGACAATGCCACCCTGCCTGTCGGGCTCACCCTGTTTCAGACGCAGCAGGGCACGCAGTGGAACTACCTGATGGCCGGCGCCACTCTGTCCATGCTTCCAGGCATCTTCCTCGCGATCATCCTGCAAAAGCTCATCTACAACAGCATCGCCCTCAATGCGGGCATGGGCGGGCGCTAAAGCGCCGGCCGACAATTTCGGGAGAGAGATCCATGGCGAAACTGACCATTCGCAACGCCATCAAACGCTACGGCGCACTCGAAGTGCTGCATGGCGTCTCCGTCGCCGCACAGGACGGAGAATTCGTCGTGCTTGTGGGACCTTCGGGCTGCGGCAAATCCACCTTGCTGCGCATGATCGCCGGGCTGGAAAGCATCAGCGACGGCGAGATCGAAATCGGCGATCGTATCGTCAATGATCTCGAACCCAATGAGCGCGATATCGCCATGGTGTTCCAGTCCTACGCGCTCTATCCGCATATGACCGTGCGCGACAACATGGCCTTTTCGCTGAAGCTTGCGCGCCGCAGCCGCCAGGAGATCGAGCAGAAGGTCAACGATGCCGCCGCGATCCTCGATCTTACCGCCCTGCTTGATCGCTATCCCCGGCAATTGTCGGGCGGGCAGCGTCAGCGCGTGGCGATGGGGCGCGCCATCGTCCGCAACCCCGCCGTCTTCCTCTTCGACGAGCCGCTTTCCAATCTGGATGCAAAACTGCGCGTGCAGATGCGCACCGAAATCAAGACGCTGCACCAGCGGCTCGGCACCACCATGGTCTATGTGACGCATGACCAGATGGAAGCGATGACAATGGCCGACCGCATCGTCGTCATGCGCGGCGGCCATATCGAACAGATCGGCTCACCGCACGAAATCTACGATGCGCCGGCTAACAGCTTCGTCGCCGGCTTCATCGGATCGCCATCGATGAACTTCATAGATGGCCTCATCGCCGACCGAAACGGGACCTTGGAATTGCAGGCTGCGGAAGACCTGCATTGGCCGCTGCCGGAAAGCGCCCGCCGCCATCTCGGCCGATCCGTCCAGCTCGGTATCCGGCCGGAGCATATCGCTGTGGATACCAGCGGCGTGCATGCCAAAGTGATCGTCATCGAACCGACCGGCTCGGACACACATCTGCAATTGCAGGCCGGCGCCCAATCGATCGTTGCGGCGGTCAGGGACCGTCCTTCAGTCTCCCCGGGCCAGCCTATCCGGCTCAAGATCGATCCGATGAAGACGCATCTGTTCGATCCGGCGAATGGTGAACGTCTGCATTGAAATCAGCTTCACCTCGCAGACGCTTCTCGTCGAGCGAGCCCGGCTCCGTCAGAACTGGCGCAAACGTGCTATCATGCGCGCAGCGCCGCAGCCGGACTGGAGCGCAGGGCGCTGAATGCAGGCACGATCGAGATGATCGCCGCGATGGCGGCAAAGCCTCCGATAAGCCATAGGTCATCGAAGGTAAAACCGACCGGCAGGCGCACGGCCGTCGACGCGGCAAGCCGGGCCGATATCGTCAGCGCTGCGAGATAGCCAAGGACGATGCCGAGCGCGATGCCGGCGGCAAACAGGATGAAGAGCTCGCCCCAGACAAGCGCGACGATCGAGCGGACCGGCGTGCCGAGCGCCCGCAAGGCGCCGATCTGCCGACGCCTGGACCCGACATGCATGATCGTCACCAGGACGATCGCGGCAATGACGATCGCTTGCGTTCCGAGCGCAATCGCCAGGAGGAGACTGCGGGCATCGCCAAGCGTTGCATAGAGCCTCGTCAGCACCTCAGCCGGAAAGACGCCGAGCGTCGTGCCGCTTCGGTATTCCTGCCTTAGACGGTAGGCATCGGCAATCGTCTTCGGCTTGACGAGCACGGCCGGAACGCCAGGCGTTTGCGCGTCGAAATGCTCGTCCAGCGGCGCATCGGCATTGAGATGACCATGCTCGTGTTCATGGTCTTCGCGGCGATCTTGATCGGAACGGCCTGCGTCATGGGCCTCTGCCGCATCACCATCTTGGTCGTGATGATCCTCGCCGTGCATGCCGTGCAACTGCCAGACAGCACGGATCGGCACAAGGATTGCTCGGTCCCAGGCGGTGCCCGTCGGCGCCATGCGGCCGGTGATCTTGTAGGCGATGGCCGTATGGGTCTCGTCGCCCGTCTCTGCCGTACCGTGCATCGGTTTGATTTCCGCACCCGTCGACAGGGCCACATCAGAACCAACCACCGCTTCGCCGAGACGCGAGAACATCGCCCCTTGCGAAAGCGACGGCGAGAGCGATGAAATCAGGCCCGTCGTTGTGCCGACGATCGGATGTCCGTAGGCGGAATCGCCGAAGCCGACCGGGGCCGCCAGTTCGACACGCGGATCGTTGGCAAGCCGGCCAAGGACGGCTCCTTCCATCAGCGGCAGCGGCGCCGGCTGCAGGAATACGGCCGAAAGCGCCAGCTGCGTCTCGCTGCCGGCGGCTCCCACGAGCAGATCGAATTTCTCCGCAGCGCGTGCACTGCCGAGCCGAACGGCCCGCTCCTGAAGCGTGACCGTCACGCTCAAGGCGACCGACAGGGCAATCAGCACCACGACAGCCAATGCCCCGCTCCAGAAACGCCTGAGATCGGCAAGGATGAACGTGATCATTGCGCGGCAACCTCTTGGCTGTCTTCCTCAATGCGCCCGCTCGCCAGATTGATGCGGCGGCCAAGACGCTCGGCAAGTGCGGCGTCATGCGTGACGACGATAAGCGTCGTCCCCTCCTCAGCGGAAAGCTGAAGCAGAAGTTCCGCAACATCGTTGCCCGCTTGGCGATCTAGGCTTGCGGTCGGCTCGTCCGCGACGATGACCCCGGGGCGCGACAGAAGAGCGCGCGCAACGGCGACGCGCTGCATCTCGCCGCGTGACAAGGTTTCGATCCTCTGCTGCGGTCGGGCGATGCCGGTCATGGACAGCAGCTTGAGCGCACGTTCCCGCTCGTCATTCGCGAGACGCCGCGCCAACTTGATCGGCAGCACGACATTCTGGAAGGCAGACAGGCCGGGAAACAGATGGAAGTCCTGCATGACGAGACCAATATTGCGGGCGCGAAAGGCACTCCGCCGGCCGGCGGAGAGGCGCGTGATCTCCGTGCCGCTCCAGGACACGGTGCCGCCCGTGACGTCTTCGAGCCCAGTGATGGCATTGACGAACGTGCTTTTGCCCGAACCGGACGCACCGGTGATCGCGAGCCGGCCACCTGCCGGCAGATGAAACCGATCAATGGTGAGGACCGGCGCGGCCAGACCCGGGAAATGCATCTTCAGGTCGGAAACATCGAGAGTGAGCATAGCGTTCAGACGGTCTTGAAGGAGGCGTCCTTGAGACGCAATTGGCTGATGAAGCCGGTTTCGGGATCGGTCCAGGAGCCGAATTCCAGCACGCCCCGCGCCATGATCGGCGCGTTGAATTGCACGAACGTCTGCTTGGAAGAGAGATAGACGACCACGATATTGTCAGGCCAGTCGGCATCGGAAGAGCAGAACGGGCAAAGCGACATCGGAATTTCCGTCAGCACGAAGAAGGCGGCCTCCGCCTTCAAAGGCGGTGCCATGAAGCCGTTGATCGCCACATCCTTGCCGTTCAGCTGCTTCACCTTGTCGGAAAATTCGAGCCCGAGCGGGCCGAAGCTCTTATAGAGTTCGCCGAAACTCAGCTTTTCCGCGGCATTTGCTGCGATGGCAGAGGCCATCAGAGGCAGCGCGGCAGCGGCGGTCAGCAGCGTCCGCCGGCTGACGACAATCGTCTTTCTCTGAGACATGAGAACCCCCCATGAAAGATGGAAAGACAGGCGGCTTCCCGGCCGCCTGTCCAAAGTCAGAGCTATCAGCGGACCTTACATTTTCGTGGAACCGAGAGCGAAGGTGTCGGCCAGCACTCGATAGACGTCGCTCTGCTCCATGTAGCCACGGAAGCCTTCCGCACCCGGGCCGGCGGCCTGCAGCACGATATCGTCCACGGCATGAACGCCGCTGTCTTCATCCTTCGGAAGGTTGCCCTGAACGAAGACGGCACCGGGCACGTCCTTGTAGGCCTCGTTGGCAACATATTCCTTCTTCTCGTTCTGGATTGCCGGAACGAAAGGACCGTCGAGCTTCGGGCGGAAGGTCTCGTAGTGATCCGGGCCGTTATTGGCGGCAAGGAACAGACGACGGGAAACGTCGACGCGGTCCGGATAGCCGTCACCATCCTTATCTTCATAGTTCGGGAAGCCGGCGGCAGCGTAAGTGCCGACCTTCTCGCGCATTTCCGTACCCGGCTTATTATCGTCGACCGTGCCGATGATGGATACGCCATGCGTATGGTCGCCGGTGACGACGATCAGCGTGTCCGGGTTCTTGGCCTGGAATTCACGGGCAACGGCAACGGCCTTGTCGAACTCGATCGTATCGAACAGTGCGCGATCCCAATCCAGCGGATGGCTCATCTTGTCGATGGACGCGGCTTCGATCATCAGGAAGAAGCCTTCCGGATTCTTGGAAAGCTTGTCGAGCGCCACCTTGGTCATGTCGACCAGACCCGGCTGGTTCGGGAACTTGCCGACTGTGCCCTTCTTCAGGAATTCGCGGTCGAGCGTGACGTCGAGGTTGCCGGTGTGGAAGAGGCCGAGCAGCTTGTCCTGGTTGGAGCCGGCGGCCGTCACCAGTTCGTTCTTGTCGGTGGCAACCGCGTAGCCGGCATCCTTGAAGAGCGCGATATAGTCCTTATCGTCCTTGCGCTTCGAGCCGGGGACGCTCTTGGCCAAGAAATAGGCCGAACCGCCGCCGAGCAGCACGTCCGGCTTGACGTCGTACATCATGCCGACGATCTCAGCCTTGTCGGAGCGCTTGCGCGTATGCGAAACCAGCGCCGCCGGCGTCGCGTCCTCGACTTCGGAAGTGGTCACGATGCCGAGCGACTTCTTGCCGGTGCGGCGCAGAGCTTCGCCGATCGTTTCGACCTTGGGATCGTCCAGGCTTGCCGGCGTGCGGTCGGCATAGACGCCAAGCGCGTTCACGGCAGACTTGTGGCCGGTCATGTAAGCAGACATCGTATTGGCGCTATCAGTCGCGATGGCCGATGTCGAGGACGTGCCGATGAAGGCAACCGGCGGAACATCGTCCATGGCGAGACGGCCGTTGGCCTTGCCTTCGGTCATGCCCTTGGACATGATACGCGCGCCGGTACGATGTGCGACGGAAAGACCGTCGCCGAGCAGGAAGATGATGTTCTTGGCCTTGGGCGCAGCCGACGTGGCATAAACATCCCAATTGACCGACTTTTTCTCATCGCCGGCCGCAACCTCGACCTTGTACTGGCCGGGCTTTGCGAGCTTGATGCCACGCAGGATCAGAGCCGATCCGAGAACCTTGTCTTCGGCACCCTTTTCCTCGGCAACGAAATCGGCAGCCTTACCGAAAACGGCGTCGTAGCTCTCGCCGTTGATGGTGATCTTCACGTCTTCCGGCTTGACGACCTTGCTGAATTCGACCTTGAAGTCGAAGGGTGAGCCAACGAGTACCGTTGCCCGGTCCAAAGGGTAGACGGTTGCAGCATTGGCGGCCCCAGCCAATACGGTTGCCGACACCATAGAAAGAAGAAGTTTACGCATTTGATACCCCCGCGTCTTGGTTACTTCCTCCTCACCCTTATAAAAGCCAGATGACAACTACATAAAAATACGCCAACTTTCTGCAACCGGGAATTCCAGGCGGCAATCGCTAAGGAATAATGATTGTATGGGCAGCATCTAAAAAACGACGCCGAACAGACGGATTGCCTGCCCGGCGACATCATCGGATTATGCCCCTGGCCTTTCGCTAAAGCTTTGCGCGGTCCGGATGCGCCGCCTGAAATGCGGGCAATTCGGAGCATCGTCTATCGACCTCGACGACACGTTTGAGATCGGTAAGGTCCACGCCCCAACGGCGGGCGTTGTAGACCTGCGGGACGAGACAGATATCCGCCATCGTCGGCGTATCCCCGAAGCTGAATGGGCCATCGAAGCCGCTCAACATGGCCTCGAGTTTGTGAAGTCCGCCGGAGATGAAATGCCTCATCCATTCCTCGCGAACCTCAGCCCTGTCCGATATGGTCGCGACGTAGGCTGCGACATGAGTGTTGCATATTGGATGAATATCCATCGCGACCGCGTAGGCGAGTGCTCGCACATGCTGCCGATCTGCGATGGCTGCCGGCATCAACCCGCATTCCGGCCGAAGCTCGGCCAGATACTCGATGATGGAGAGCGATTGCGTCATGATCTTGCCGTCGATTACCAGCGTCGGCACGAAGCCCTGCGGGTTGAGCTTGAGATAGTCCGGGCTCCGCTGTTCGCCATCCAACAGGTTGACCGATACCGATCTGTAGCTCATTCCGAGCATGTGGAGCGCGATGCGGACGCGGTAGCTCGCCGACGATCTCCAATAATCGTAAAGGACGACCTCGCTCATCGTGACTGCGGTCCTTCATATTTCCGCACGGTCTGCTCGATCGCCCCGAAGATCGAATGACCGGCACGGTCATGCATCTCGATGCGGACCTGATCGCCGAAGCGCATGAAGGGGGTCTTCGCCGACCCGGTTCCGATCGTTTCGATCATACGGATTTCGGCGATGCAGGAATAACCGTCGCCGCCATTTTCGACGGGCTTGCCCGGCCCGCCATCGCGCTTGTTCGACACGGTCCCCGAACCGATGATCGTGCCGGCGACAAGGCTGCGGGTCTTGGCGGCATGGGCGACCAGCTGACCGAAATCGAATGTCATGTCGACGCCGGCATTCGCCTTGCCGAAAGGTTTGCCGTTCAGCGCGACCAAGAGCGGCAGGTGCAGCTTGCCGCCATCCCATGCATCGCCCAGCTCGTCGGGCGTGACCGCGACCGGCGAAAAGGCCGAAGCCGGCTTGGACTGGAAGAAGCCGAAGCCTTTTGCCAATTCCTGCGGGATAAGGCCGCGCAGCGACACGTCGTTGACGAGCATCACCAGGCGGATTGCCTGCCGGGCAACCTCGGGGCTGGACCCCATGGCGACATCGGCGACGATGACGGCCACCTCGCCTTCCATATCGATCCCGTAGGCCTCGTCGGCAGCGGCGATCGGATCACGCGGCGCAAGAAAACCATCCGAGCCGCCTTGATACATCAGCGGATCGACCCAGAAACTCTCGGGCATCTCGGCATTGCGCGCCTTGCGCACCAGTTCCACATGGTTGACGTAGGCCGAGCCATCAGCCCATTGATAAGCCCGGGGCAGCGGCGAGGCGGCATCATGTTCGTGAAACCGGATCGTCGGCTGGGCGCCCGTTTCGATACCCTCGGCAACACGCGCAAGTCTCGGCGCCACATGCTCCCAGTCGTCGAGCGCTGCTTGCAGGGTGCGGGCGATATGGCCGACCTCGGAGCAGAGGGTGAGATCGCGCGAGACGACGACAAGCCGGCCGTCTCTGGTGGAGTCTTTCAAAGTCGCAAGCTTCATGTTCCGGTCCCACTGTCAGAGAATGCGAACGCCCTAAAGGGCGAAACGCGCTTTAGGCCCCTAATTTTTCGCATGTCGTTGCCGCAAAACCGCTTCACACTTTTGCGCGACATGCTCTGTCTTCACTTGATGCCCGGGGTGCCGTCAAATCTCCGCTCCAGATTGTCCCAGCACTCCAGATAATCGTCCTGCAGCGTTTCGAGCTCGGCGGCATATTTCGTCAGCTGCTGAGGAAATCTGGTCTCGAACATGAAGGCCATGGTGTGATCCAGCTTCACCGGCTTCAGCTCGGAATTGGATGCCTTTTCGAAGCCGGAAGCGTCAGGCCCGTGCGGCAGCATCATGTTGTGCAGGCTCATGCCGCCAGGCACGAAGCCCTTTTCCTTCGCATCATACTGGCCATGGATGAGGCCCATGAACTCGCTCATGATGTTGCGATGATACCAGGGCGGGCGGAAGGTGTGTTCGGCCACCAGCCAGCGCGGCGGGAAGATGACGAAATCGACATTCGCAGTCCCTACGCTTTCGGTCGGAGCTGTCAGCACGGTGAAGATCGACGGATCCGGATGGTCAAACAGGATGGCGCCGACCGGAGAGAAGGTCCGCAGGTCGTATTTATAGGGGGCGTAATTGCCGTGCCATGCCACCACATCGAGCGGCGAGTGGCCGATCTCGGTGACATAGAATTTTCCGCACCATTTGACGTGCACGCGGCAGGGCGTTTCCTTGTCCTCGAAGGCGGCTACGGGCGTCTTGAAATCGCGCGGATTGGCCAGGCAGTTCGCGCCGATCGGCCCGCGATCCGGCAGCGTGAACTTCGCGCCGTAGTTCTCACATATATATCCGCGCCAGACTTTCTCGTCGCCGATGCGGGAGACCTTGAACATCATGCCGCGGGGGACGATGCATATCTCCGAGGGCTCGACATCGATGATGCCCATCTCGGTGAACACCCTGATGGCACCGACCTGCGGTACGACGAGCAGCTCGCCATCGGCATTGAAGAAGTAGTCGTCGGCCATATCCTCGTTGAAGACATAGGCATGTGCAGCCATGCCGGCCTGGGTCAGGACGTCGCCGGCGGTGGTGATCGTGCGTATCCCTTCCAGGAAGGTCAGCTGCTCCGTCGGTGCCGGCAGCGGATCCCAGCGAAGCTGGCCGAGCGGAAGCGAGTGATGGTCGAGGCATGGCGCTGTTTTCCAGAGCGGATAAGAGGCGTTCGAAAAGCGCCGTGTGTGGCGCACGCTTGGACGGATGCGATAAAGCCAGGAGCGTTCGTTCGTTCCGCGCGGCGCAGTGAAGGGCGAGCCGGAGAGCTGCTCGGCATAAAGACCATAATTGCACTTCTGCGGGCTGTTTTGGCCCTGCGGCAATGCACCCGGCAGCGACTCCGTCTCGAAGTCATTGCCGAAGCCGGGCATATATTGCAGCTTCTCCGACGCCGCTGCCTGGCGGTCGGAAGCCTTGGATATTGTTTGGTCCATCGCTCAACTCCTCCCTGAAATGCCGGCGACCCGGTGCAGGCACCGGGTCGTATAAGGATCACTCGGCTGCCGTACCGATGACGCCGCGCTTGATCTGATCAGCTTCGATCGACTCGAAGAGAGCACGGAAATTGCCTTCGCCGAAGCCTTCGTCACCCTTGCGCTGAATGAACTCGAAGAAGATCGGGCCGATGACGGTCTTGGAGAAGATCTGCAGCAGGATCTTCGTCATACCGCCATTCACCACGCCTTCGCCGTCGATCAGAATACCATGCTTCCTCATGCGTTCGATGGGTTCTTCGTGCCCGTTCACGCGCGCATAGGACATATCGTAATAGGTTTCCGGCGGGCCGGGCATGAAACGCAGGCCGTTGTCGGCAAGCGTATCGGTCGCCTGATAGATATCGTCCGTTCCGACGGCGATATGCTGGATGCCCTCGCCCTTGTACTTCTTCAGGAACTCCTCGATCTGGCTGGTATCGTCCTTCGATTCATTTAGCGGAATGCGGATCTTGCCGCAGGGCGAGGTAATGGCGCGGCTCACGAGACCGGTAATGCGCCCGTCGATATCGAAGAAGTGGATCTGCTTGAAATTGAACAGATCGCGATAGAAGTCCCACCACTTGTCCATGTTGCCGCGGAAGACATTGTGCGTCAGATGGTCGAGATAATAGAAGCCGACACCTTCGGGGTTCGGATTGGCTTCGCCGAGCCAATCGAACTCGGCGTCGTAGGCCGATCCCTTCTTGCCGTAGGTCTCGACGAAATAGAGCAGCGAACCACCGATGCCGACGATTGCCGGTACATCGAGCGCTTTGTCATTTCCCTCATAGGGAACAGCGCCCTTCGCGACGGCATGGTCGAAAGCGTGCTTGGCGTCGACGACCCGCCATGCCATCGACGGCGCAGCCGGACCGTGCTCTGCGACGAATCGAGCGGCATGGCTGCCGGGCTCGGCATTCAGGATGTAGTTGATGTCGCCCTGGCGCCAGACGGTGATGTCCCTGGTCTTGTGCTTGGCGACGGGGACGTAGCCCATGCGCGTAAAGAGCTCGCGCAGCTTCTCGGGCTCGGGATGAGCGAATTCAACGAACTCGAAACCGTCGGTGCCGGCCGGATTATCGGCGGTGATTTCGGACGGCGGTGCGTCATGCGGGAAAGGACCCATTTTCTCCTCCTCGGAAGGCCAAACCTTGATGATGCAAAGTATGGCCCCAAACGCGCGCAAAGTGCTTGCATTCTCTAAACGGAGCGAAAATATTATACACGATCTGTGAGTATTCTGGAAGTTTTACGCAATGGATGAACAGCTCGACAAATTGGATCTGCGACTGCTGGAGGAACTCCAGAAAGATGGCAGGCTGACCAACAATGAATTAGGCGAGCGCATCGCGCTTTCCCCGTCACAATGTTCGCGACGGCGAACGAGGCTGGAGGCGGAGGGCTATATCCGCAGCTATCAGGCCAACCTCGATCGGCAGAAGCTGGGTCTGGATATGCTGGTGGTCATCTCGGTGACGCTCGCCACCCACAACAGGGACAATGCCCGCCGATTTTCCCAGCTGATCAACGGGCTGCCGGAAGTGCTGGAAGCCTATGCGCTGACGGGCGAGATGGATTATCACCTGAAGGTCGCAACCCGCGGGCTCGCCGGCCTGTCGCGCTTCGTCAACGACGTGCTCTTGCCCCACGAATCCGTGCAGCATGTGAAGACCTCGATCGTTCTCGACACGCTCAAGACTTTCGAAGGCTTTCCGGTGCCGCTGTCGCACACCTGGCACGGCGACGGCATGAGATAGGAAAAAACACTCGAGGCCGGGTTTGTCGCGTTCGCCCGCGCCTTTTGGCACAGGCGATCTTTTCAATCCCGCCAACGACCGCCACCCTGGCGCATCCCTACCAATCCTCTTTCAATCGTGCTTGAAGAGACGTCTTTAGACAGGAGCGGGGAGGTCGGCTTGCATGACATGCATGGATGGACAAGTACGACATTTTGACGAATTTGCCGATGTTCTGCTTAGATGTCATCACCTTTACCGCCCAAGCATCGATTCCATTGCGCTGCGGAACGCGGTCGAAAGCAGGCGCCAGATCGAGATATTCGATTACAGCAGCTCCGCCGATGCGTTTACCCGCGCCTTCGGGATGCGCAACTCGCTGAAGTGCCTGCAGGCGCTCGTCAATGTCGGAAGCAGGATCCGCAGCTATCGGAAAGTGTGCGATCTCGGCTGCGGCTCCGGTTCTTTCAGCCTTGCCTTTGCTTTTCTCGCCGATAATGCCGATCTCGAACTTCATGGACTGGATGCCTCGCAGAGGCAGCTCTCGCTCGGCGAGGAACTTATCTCGGCGGCCCGGCTTCCCGGCAAATTCGAATTCGAGCGGCGGAACCTGCCGGCGGAGATCGGCTATCTCCCGGATCTGACCATCTCCTCCTACTGGTTCTGCGAGAACGAGCATGTCATCGTCGATCCCATCCTGTTTGATCTTTTGGTCGGGAGAGAAATGCTGATCGTCGACTATGAGAAGATTATCGACCGCATCATGGCTTGCCTTCCAAGAGGCTTTCGCGTTCTCGCGCGGCACAGCACGAATGTCGAAATTCCGGCAGCGCTCGCCGAGTTCGTCGCTCAGGAACGCGCAAGCGTCCACAGCATCCATATCGGCCGGACGGCAGACTGGTGAATGCAACGCTCGGCAAGCGGAGCCTATGAGGTGGGACTTGCCGTCGGCTCGGTTTTCTCCATCTTAGGCATCGACCGGCCAACAAAGGCTCCAGAAGTCGAAACTCGCGTTCCGATCCCGCAGAACTTGTTCGCACAAAGGATTTCATCTCCCATGACCTTTCGCCCTTCGACGCTCACCCGAGCTGCAACTCTGGCCGGTGCGGCCGCCATCGTGCTGGGTGCACAGGCATCGGCAGCGCAGGATCTATCTGCCCCATCGCAATGGCCCGATACGCCGGTCGTGCGGGTGGAAGCCCTTGCCATCCTCCAGACACTGAATGCCGATCTTCTCAGCAATGCGAGCGCCACGCTGACACTCGATCGCTGGTGCGCTTCCCATAAGCTTGCGCCGGCGGGCTCCAGGATCGTGGCGCAACGGGTACGCGGCGAGGACAAGCCGGCCGACGCCCTTATCCGCCAACTGCTGGCGGCTAAACCCGACGAGCCGATCGCCTATCGTCATGTTCGTCTTGCATGCGGAGATCGGGTGCTGTCGGAGGCGGACAACTGGTATGTGCCGGCAAAATTGACGACAGAGATGAACGAGGCGCTGAACACGAGCGACATCGCTTTCGGGCGAGCCGTCCAGGCGCTCAACTTCACGCGGACGAACCTGTCTGCCAAATTGCTCTGGTCTCCGCTTCCCGGGGGTTGGGAGATGGGTGCAGGCCTTCCGGCGGCCGCAACGGGCTCTCTTGCCTTGCCGCCGTTCCTTCTCGAACATCACGCCGTATTGAAGTTGCCGGACGGCACGCCATTCAGTGCATTGATCGAGAGCTACACGCGCGGCGTGCTGGATTTTCCTGCACCAAATACGCTTGCGCCATAGTATCCAGCCGCCTCCGGGCTGGAGGAACAATGTGCCCATCGCTCCGCAAGGTTGCTTCAAGCTTGCGCCGCAAGGGGGAAAAAGCCAGCTTCACACAAGTCACTCTGGCTATCGTCGCGGCATCAGCAACGTGCGAGGAACCAATGAGCATCTTTGGTAGCATGAAAACGGCGGTTTCAGGCATGAATGCGCAGGCAAATCGCCTCAGCGTCGTGTCGGACAACATCGCGAACGTCAATACAACGGCTTATAAGGCAGGATCGGCCAGCTTTTCGTCGTTGATCCTGCCTTCGGGCGGCGGCGACTACAATTCCGGCAGCGTCGAGACGAATGTCAGCTATTCCGTGTCGAAGCAGGGCGACACCATATCGACCTCGTCAAACAGCAATCTGTCGATCCAGGGTGCCGGTTTCTTCGTGGTCCAGGGCGCCGACGGCAAAACGGTTTTGACGCGTGCGGGCGACTTCGCCCCCGATGCAAACGGTAACCTCGTGAATTCCGCCGGCTACACCTTGATGGGTTATTCCTATGCGTCGGGCGCCCCAGCCGTCGTCGTCAACGGTTTCGATGGCCTGATACCGATCAATGTCAATCAGGACGGCCTTGCCAACTCCGCATCGACATCTGGGAGCTTTACCGGCAACCTCAATGCCAACGCGCCGGTTGTTACCTCGGGACTCCCGAGCACCGCCTACACTGGCGCTGGTGGCACGGGGGCGGCTGCTACAGCCAATACCCAGAAGAGCTCGGTTGTTGCTTATGACGCGCTCGGCCACACAGTCATGTATGATATCTATTATACAAAGACACAGGCCGCCAATCTCACTGCTAGTCCGCCGACGACAGATCAGTGGGAAGTGGCGGTATACCGCAATGCCGATGCGAATACGACCGGCGGCAGCTCGTTCCCCTATTCTTCCGGTCCTCTCAACCTTAGCGCTCCTCCAGCTTCTGCGCCGACCAAATTGACGTTTGATGCAAACGGGAATCTTACAAGCGGCGGCACGTTCACCATCAATGATCCAAAAACCGCTGGATCGATCGCGATGGATCTGACCAAGATGACGCAGAAGGCCAGCGACTTCAGCTCGAAGGGATCGACCAACGGACAGGCGGCAAGCCCGGTCACCGGCGTTACCATCGACAAGAGCGGCGTCGTCTACGCCAACTACAAGAGCGGCGATCCGAAGCCGATCTACCAGATCCCGCTGGCAACCGTCGCAAGCCCGGACAAGCTGACGCCGCTCAGCGGCAACGTCTATCAACCAAGCGCCGAATCCGGCGTCACGGTCACGAGCTTTGCCAACAGCAACGGTCTCGGCTACATCCAGTCCAACTCGCTGGAAGCCTCGAACGTCGACCTGGCTGGGCAGCTCACGGACATGATCCAGGCGCAGAAGAGCTACACCGCCAATTCCAAGGTGTTCCAGTCGGGCTCCGAACTGCTTGACGTCCTCGTCAATCTCGCACGCTGAGCCTCTCTCAGAGCGTTGAAAGGGGCCCTTCTGGGCCTCTTTTTTTGTCCGCACGTGCCCGGCCGCCTTCGATGGTCGACAAGCAGCCATATTTGCGCCGCTATACGCTCTGAGTGCTGAGCAAAGCAGCTGGAACAAATCTGATGGTCAGCACGCCATGTGCATCAATACCTCATCATTTTGCGTCGTCGTTAGGATCTCGTTCAGCAAAGCGGCGCACAACTATGGTTTCCGGATCCGAGCGCATGACAGCCGAGCTTGTTGGGGGCAAGCATGCCGTCACATTCCGCCGCACCGGTCCAATGCATGCAACAGGAGATCTAATTCAGTGCGGTTGAGATATGCGCCCCGAAGCATCGTCAGGATGCTCAGCCTTTGCTCCGTCGCCATCGTCACTGCGACCGCACCGCCTTCCTTTGCTGCAGGACAACAGTCCGATATCCCGGCATGGCTTGCCGCTCATTTGGGCCAGGGCGACGGCCAGGTCGCCCGTCCTGTGCTGCAGAGAGCCCGTGCGCTCTATATGCGGAAGGTGAGTGAAGGCAAGGTCAGCAATCCTTGCTATTTCGCCATGGACGCGACGCGTCCGAACGATCCGGTTGACGGCGGCAGATTCTATATCGTCTGCGAAGCCACACAGACATTTCGCGTCGTCTCCTCCGGCCATGGCAGCGGTCGCGATCTCAAGGGCGTTGCCAATTTCGGCAATGGGCGGATGTGCGCCAAGAACTTCGGCAATGCGATGGATTCGAACCTGACGACCGGCGGCTCCTATATGACCGAGGAGACAAAGACGACGTTCAAGGGCTACTATCGGTCGTCGCAGACCAAGAATATGGCCTTCCTTCGCAGCTTCCTCCAATTCGATGGCGAGGGTGAAACCGCCAATGCGCGTCAGCGCGCGATCGGTGGCCATGCTGCGGCGAAGGTTGCCGGCATATGTATGAAGAAGGATCCGCAGAGCCCCTATGCCAACCGCGACGGATATGTCCCCCTCGGCAAACTGGTGGAATATGCGGGTGGCCGCAGCGACGGCTGCACGAGCTGGTCGGCGTCCGATGCCAATCAGATCATCTCGATGGTAAAGGACAATCCGACGACGCTCTACATCTATCCGGAGTCGGCCGACATCAATGCCGTAGCGAAAACGGTCGCAGCTGGCCGGTCGGCGGCGCAGGCAGGATTGTATTGGAACGATTCCTGCTTGAAGGAAATCGGCGCTCCGAAGTTCTGGCCGAAGGAAACGCTGGAGCCGGTCATCGTGCAATATAAGAAAGACCATCCAGCTCCCCCGGCCCGCCCGATACCGATTTGCGAGTAAGAGTGCTGATCGCCGCTTTGTGACAGCGGAATGCGGGACTTGCCATGCCCTTATCGCCTTCCATGCCTTGACGGGAGCCTCGATGGCTCTCGTCTTCGCGAAACGGTCTCCCGCGCGACAGTGCATGGACTTTTTCGCGCAAATCAGCCATAAAACGAACGGATTTGGACGGCACACAGGCACCTATCGCATTCTTTTTCGTCAGTCCCACTCAATTTTACGCATTTTTTATCTAATTGATTTCTCTGCAATAACCTCCCGATAGAGAAGTTATCCATACTTTCCCTTCCACTAGGCATACACGGTCCATGCGGCATCGTTCGCCAAACGACTATTCTCGTTGACGGGGCGATCATTCAGCATCCCGGCAAAGACCTGGGATGTAACGTTGATTCAGGCCGAAAACAGACCTGACAATGAAACCTTAAATGCGGGTGAGTTAGGCCAATCTCCTTTCATTTAAGGTCGTGTTGGCTCTCAGAAGCGACATCAGCATCGGACCAAGGGCGAATTCGCCCTTCTGTGCCCGGCGCGTCAGATCGCGAAGATAAGCGCCGGCGGATTTGATATGCGAGGTTCGCTGCAGGATGCAGGCAATGACGGTGGCGGTGTTCTCCGAGCCCATGACGGCACAAGCCTCCTGGTGAGCCGCTGGGCTGATCTCAAGCATCGATTTGACGATGACCGAGGCAATTATGAGATCCCGCCAACTGCTGATCTGACCGGTGGGGCTGTAGGCAGCAATTTCCGGGCATGCCTTCATAACAAGGTCGAGAGGAAAGGATTTCAGTCCTGCCTTGCTTTCTCCAAAACCTTCAGAACGTGTATTCGGCACAGGAGGACGTGCTTCTTTTCGATGAAGGGGCAGGTTCTCAGATACGGAGGCTGCATTTGGCAACGGTTCTGCGGGAACCGCGGACAACATTGCCGGGTGTTTTGGCTGTGGCGGTTCAGATTCAGTTAGAGATTCGGAGTCTGAATTCTGTATGTGCCGCTCATTTTGATAGTGATTGGCGCTTATTTTTTTTGTTTTTGCATGTTTTTCCAGTCGGTTGACGATTTCCTGATGCAGCAGACCGAGCTTTTGGAAAAGAAACTCCAGTTCTGCCGCGCTGGGGGACCTGGGAAGGCTGTCGATGAGGCTGCGGAAACCGGAATGAACGGCATCCCAATCGCCTGTAATGGCTTCGGCAAGCGCAGTTTCGATGAGCTTGGCAATATCCCGGCGCAGAAGGCTGATGCGCTCGCGTAGCCCCTGGATATGGAGGCGATCGGCGACGACTTCTGCAGCGAGATGCTCGATCTCCTCGGCGCGGGAAAGGAGAGGGGCGAGCGAGAAGCCATAGGCCTCATGGAGATCCCCTGCCCTGGTCCTGCGCGCGTAACGCTTGCCGTTGGGACTGTCGCGGCGGACGATGAGCCCCGCTTCGACAAGGGCTGCAAGATGGCGCCGGATAGTCTGCTCCGCCATGCCATGGGCACGCAGAGACAATTGCGCGTTCGAGGGGAACACGACGAGATTGGCATCATCCGAAAGTTCGTTCTTCGGATAAAAGCTCAAAAGCGCATTGAGAACGGCAAGCGCTCGATCCGTAACACCGAGATGAGGCTTGGCTTCGCAAAGCGCGCGATAGATTTTCCACTTGTCGACCGATTTGACGGACTTTCCATGTCCAGCTCTTCTTTGAGCTATTAACATGGCAAGCGTCATCGGCCGCCGCCCAAAGGGCGTCGTCACATATTCAACTTCCATTTTTCCTTCACCTACGTTGAGGCAAAAGAAATCTGCTCACCAAAACGATGCCAAAGACTCTTGACTGTGATTCGGGGAAATGCGATTCTTGATTTGCTTAAGATCGAGAAGGGCTTCCACGACGGTGTCGCTTGGGGGCCTTTTTCTTTTGCGGGTTACGTTTCCTTTCCTTGCTGAAATTCGTTGAAGAGAGTTTCCAGTCTCTCCTGGACAAACTGGTCGAAACCGGGAGCCGCCTTGCTGTCGAAGACGAAGGTGGCACGCGCCGGAGTTCTCTTAAATGTCACCGGCACGCCGGAAATGGTCGATGGCGCCGCGGCTGGCTTTGCCGATGCGGGCTTGCCGATTGCCAATGTCATTGCCTGCTGGAAGCGCTCATCGCTCGACAGCTTGCGACTGTTGTCCGCGGACAACTCGGCAACGATCGGCTCGCAATCGATGCTCTCGAGGCGCTCTCCTAATTCAAGCCAACGTCTGCGGCCGATATCCGGAGCCGGACCAATCGCGCTGATGAGCGCCAGCGGCACCTGCCTCATGACGATCAGCATCTTCGACAGCGCGGCTTTATCGACGCCGAGCGCTGCCATGATGATATCACGGCCGAAATCACGCTGCTCCAGCCGCAGGGCGAAGAGAGCCCGCTCGATATAGGAGAGGTTCGTACGCGCGCTGTTTTCCTGGCCTTGGCTGACGACAAGCTGGTCGTCGGTCAACTGACGAATGACAGCGCGTACCTTGATGCCGAGTTCCCGCGTCGCTGCCAATCGGCGATGCCCGTAGGCGACCTGATAGCGGCCCTTGGTTTCCGGATGCGGACGCACCAGGATGGGCACCTGCTGACCATGTTCGCGGATCTGTTCGACAAGCTGGCCGAGTTCGACAAGGTCAATCTCGAGACGGTCGGTAACGAAGGATCCGTCAACGAGATCCGGATCGATATCGACGATGGTTTGGCCTTCGGCCAGCTGCCGCTCGAGGTCGTTGGCCCGCTCCATCTTTTCCGTGATATTGCCAAGCGTCCTGGTAATGCCGCCCACGGGGCCGCCGCTTCTTGCTTGAGGCAAGAAGCCGGCTATCGGACGATTATCCTTTGCCGGAACGGACTCAGTCCGCACCGTATTGGGAGCGGAAATTTCGATCAGGTTCTTGCGCGCCATCTATTTACTTCCTTCCCCACGTTGAACGGATATGCGTCTCGATCTCGCTGTTCACGAGATTGAGCGAATCCAATGCGCGATCGTAGGTGCCCCTGGTGAACTGGGCTCTTTCGACTTCATAGAGGGTTTGTTTCGTAACGCCGGCATCGGCAACGGCCGTCGATTTGACCATTGCATTGTGGAGCATGCGATTGCCGAAGATCGCCTTCATGAAGCCGGTCATCTGGCTCTGCGGTCCATCATTCGGCTCGAAACGGGTAACGAGATAACGCATCCAGTCATAACTGGTGCGTCCCCCTGCCCTCTCGACCACGGTCATCAGCTCGCTGGTCATGGTCAGAAACTGCGACATCGACATGACGTCGAGCATCTGCGGATGAACGGTGATCAGAATCGAGGTCGCGGCGCAAAGCGCCGACATCGTCAGGAAGCCGAGCTGGGGCGGGCAATCGATGACGACGACGTCGTAGAAGTTTTCGATTTCGGTCAAAACTTCGCCGATGCGCGCGAAGAACATCGTTTCGGCCCGACCGGCTGCCATCACCCGCGGCGTTTCATGCTCGAACTCCATGAGTTCGAGATTGCCGGGAATGAGATGCAGGTTCGGCGTATAGGTGGATCGAACGATATCGGCAATTGGCCGGGGCTCGTCATAGCGGATGGCGCCGTAAAGCGTCTCGCCTTCGCCAACGTCGAGCTCTGGCTGGTGCCCGAACAGGGCAGACAAGGAAGCCTGCGGATCGAGGTCGACGGCGAGTACCCGATATCCCCGTAGCGCAAGATACTGCGCGAGATGGGCTGCGGTCGTCGTCTTGCCGGAGCCGCCTTTGAAATTCATGACCGAGATGATCTGGAGCTTCTCGGATCCCCTTCTGCACGGCACGTATTTCGGCGTGCCGTTCCGCTCGTCGAGAACCCTGCGGATCCGATCCATATCGTCGGCGGTGTAAAGCCGGCGCCCGTTCGAAAGCGGATCCGGCCCATGGCCTTCGGCTGCAATCTGGCGAAGATAGCCTTCGCCGATGCCGATGAAGGCGGCGGCCTCCGCCGGCGAGAACATCCGCATCGTCTTTTGTGACTGAGGCGGGAAGAGTTTTGCCTGGTGTTGTTGGAGCTGATAAGACAGCTCTTGCGCATCTGTTGCCAGAAGCGTCGGAAGATGTTCTTGATCGTCCTGTAGCACGAGACTCGGTTGCATGATCGTTTTCCCAATTAACTGCGCAATTGTGACGGAATGCCGCTGAACTACGCAGTTATAATATGCTCCGATTCGCAACCGTTTTACAAATGCTTAAACAATTGGCAGATTTTGGCGATTTTTTACCCGCAGAGTGCGTGGGAGGTCACGCCGGACAACTGCCGATTCGTCAGCAGCTGGGCATGTTGACCGAGATCGAGGATGCTGCCGGCTTAACTCGGTCGAGCAATCCTGTATATCGAAAGTTGTCCGCGGACGACTACGACATCGAGTGCGGCTATTGGAGTGATGGTGCTTTACCCGGTGAGGAGAGTATTGTCGTTTCTCGCGACGCCATGTTCGACCGGGTGCGTAGTCCGCGGACAACTTCGAGGCTTGATGCTCTCTTCAGAGGATAATGAAGCTCCTCTGTCTTCGATCGATGGCATCTGGAAGAAGCTGACAACTTTGCAGCCTGCCGCTTTCCACCGTTCAGCGAGATTAGGTTTGCGCCGCTTTAGCGAGCGACGCGGTCCGAGAGTTTGCGGCCGCCGAGAAGCGAGGCTCGGATCAACTCCGCTTTGCTCGAAGCTGGCGGCGGCGATTTGGGTTCACTTGCTGGTGCGGGAGATTTGGCCTGCGTCTGTTTGAGCGCTGCAATGCGTTCCTGCGCGGCGAGCCTGTCCTCGGCCGAGAGCGGCTCGATCGGATTTCCCGCCATGTCATGGCGCATCGAGTCAGGCTGGGCGCAGGCGAAGTAATATCGCTTGGAATGGAGAAAGGCGCTGGTTGCCCGGCGAAGCGACATGACGGGCATGTCAGGCTTCAGAAGCGGCCGAATGTCATTCCACAGACCAAGCGCGAAGGGTCGGATAATGTCGCCGGGCTTCGACGGCAGGATATCGATACGGCGAACGAGAAGCGTGTTGATCGCTTCCGCCTTCTTGACGTCGAGCGCCATTGCCACGATCGGCCCGCGATTGGTCATCCAGGGTTCTTCCATGAAATCGTTCCTCTGCCTCGGAATCCATTACGAACTGAATGTGAAGTGATTTTGACGGAACGGCAAAGAATCTGCCTCCGGTTGCCGGCGGCTTCGCTGGCTGAGTACTTAAATATGCAGGGATGACGGTTACCGCAAGTTTTGGTTAACGGGATTTTCACGGTTGGTGCCTAGCCTGCGTTTGGCTGCGGAAGGTATTGAGTGCGCGGCACCCGTCTTGCCCGATAATCGATCGCCTGTATGGATCTTATGTGGCCGCGTCGCAGTGTCGCGAAGCTCCCTTTGCGCGGCTGGTCTAAGCGGAGATCTCATATTTTCCCGCAGGGAAGTGCCCGCGGCCAAGCTCGACGGGATTCCCAGGTTCCCGCGTTAGGGCTTTGCAATTTTGCTCATCGATCGTTGGAGGCGATTATTTCAGAATGAGATTGTCTCTCGGGGGGGGGGGCGGTCAGGGCACGCTCTCCTGCTCCGGAGAGCAAGCCGCAAGATCATCTTATCCCGCCTCGCCCTCATTTTAGCCGCTGCCTGTCCACTAGGATAAACAAAAGGGAAATCCGCCGAGTCGCGTTAGTCTTGAAGAAGCGGGGGAGGCACCTCATCCCGCCGAGCCATGCTCAGCGCTCGACGTCTATGACGTGCCCCTTTTCAATTTGACCAGAGGACCCGATCTATTGCTGATATCAGGTCAAATCTTGCGAAGGCCGGCTTGGCCGACGCGCGATCTGCCGATACATGCGCGGTAGCTACCGGCTGTAGCAGAGCTTGAATTGGCTAGCCGTTTTCAGAGGGCCATCTTGAACATGAAGGCATTCCTGTCTCTGAACGCGGGTCTTTCGCTTTCACTTGCTTTGAGCGCTCTGGCTTTTGATAGCGTCGTTCTTCGACGCCGCACTCTGCAAGCAGCCCTACACGACGAAATCGGCAGCAAAAATGCATGACGGGCCAGCTTGTCTTTGCGGACACGAGCGTTGGCGCGTTGGTTGAGGGCTTGCGGGCTGATAATCTTGCTAAGACTTGTCACTTGAAAGCGGACTGCCTTGGCAATCTCCTTGGAACCGCCATTATGTCCTGCGGGCTCGTCATCGGGGGATGATCGGCCGGCTATGAAGATGAGAATGGTGCCGGCCAGTCGGTCGCTTTTCGAGGTGAAACTCTTCTCGCCTGCGAGTTCGTGAGCGGCGACGGGTTTGAAGCCACGTGGTGATTGCAGGCGAAGTAAGTTCACTTCCTCTGCAACCCGTTCCGGCGATGATAAGCAGGAACGCGGCGGTGTTCGGCATCCTTCATCCATCGGATTTGTCGGCTGCAGTTGTCCGCGGACAACTGCAGCCGGTTTAAGCCGAATCGAAGGCGGAGATAGGTTTGGATTGCTGTAACGATTACGGAAGTAAATGCCAAAATAGCTTCATCATGACTTGTTGTTCTCATGATTTCAGGAGGATAATCGCCCTCGAAACTGCATAGGAAAGATTGCGGAAAGTCCCGGCTGCGCTCTTAATCGACATAATGGTGGGAGTTGAGCGATCCGAACTATAAACGATGTCGCATTGTATCATCCCTGATCAAAAAGGGTGCGGATCTGCGAAACCGGCGCGTGCCGGTCACGGCCTTCCAGTGAGCCATGGCGCGGATGCAGAGGAAATCGAAGAGGCCGATTCTAGCCCGCGAAAGTCAACCTAAGACCCTTTGGGGTCAGCTATCTCATCGGCTGCTGACCTACGTCATCAAAAGTTCTTCTGACCCCATCGCGACAGTCATCGTGTACGGAGGAAGTCAGCCAAACGCAGTCGTCATGAATTGGATTGCGAGAGGTACTCCGAAATACCGAGTGCTCGCATGGACCTGTCGAAGATAAAAACGCTGATCGATTTTGTTGGACGATCGAATGTTACCGAACTCACGGTAACGGAAAAAGACGTTACCGTTCGAATCTTCCGGGCGCCGGATCGGACAATTCCCGCCACCCCGGCGCAAACTTCGGAGAATTCGTCAGCGCGACCCCTTCAGTCGGATCGCGACGCCTCGGTAGATACCCAAGCTTCGATCATCACCGTGAAGGCGCCGATCTTTGGCGTCCTGCATCGGGCGCCTGCGCCGGGGCAGGCACCTTTCGTTAAGATCGGCGATGTGGTGGAGGAAGGGCAGACCCTTTTCATCATCGAAGCGATGAAGGTCTTCAATAAGATCACGGCACCGCACGCCGGTCGCATTGGGCGCCTTACCGAAGTGGATGGCGGCGAAGTCGAGACGGGCGACATGCTCGCGGAGATCGCGTGATGGCGGAACCTCTCGACAAGGCAGACCTGGCGGAACGGCGTTTCGATACGGTTCTGATTGCCAATCGGGGTGAGATTGCTGTGCGAATTCAGCGTGCCTGCCGCGAACTTGGCCTGAAGACCGTCGCGATCTGTTCTGAAGCTGACAGGCAGGCACCCTACGGCAAGACAGCCGACAGCTTTCTATGCATCGGTCCTTCGAACGCAGCCAGCAGTTATCTCAATCAGGATGCGATCCTGCTTGCTGCACATTTGACCGGGGCTGGCGCGATCCATCCTGGCTATGGGTTTCTGTCGGAGAAAGCCGCTTTCTCTGCGGCCGTCGAGAAGGCCGGCCTTGTTTTCATCGGCCCCGAAGCTTCCTCGATTGCGACTATGGGCGACAAGATAGCGGCAAAACGGGCGATGATCCTTGCCGGTGTGCCTTGCGTGCCTGGCCCAGACACGTCGCTTCCGGACGATCCGGCTTCCGTCGAACGCATTGCGCAGGAGATCGGCTATCCCGTGATCATAAAGGCCGCAGGCGGCGGGGGCGGAAGAGGGATGCGGGTGGTTCCCGAGGCAGATCAGCTGCATGAGGCCATCGCCTTGACGAGCGAAGAGGCCCGTCAGGCTTTCGGTTCCCCGGCGCTCTACATGGAGAAGTTCCTCCAACATCCGCGTCATATCGAGATTCAGGTGCTCTGCGATACCTACGGCAACGCCATCTGGCTTGGGCATCGCGATTGTTCCATGCAGCGCCGGCATCAGAAGGTCGTCGAGGAGGCACCGGCACCTGGGATTTCCTCAGAAACGATCAAACCCGTCGGTATGGCCTGCGTCGAAGCTTGCAGGCAAATCGGCTATCGTGGTGTCGGGACTTTCGAGTTCCTTTACGAGAATGGCGCATTCTATTTCATCGAAATGAACACACGCCTGCAGGTCGAGCATCCCGTCACCGAGATGACCAGCGGCATCGATATTGTTCAGGTGCAGATACAGGTCGCTCAAGGAGTTGCCCTGGAAACGGCGCAGGGCGATGTGACGTGTACCGGCCACTCGTTCGAATGCCGTGTCAATGCGGAGGATCCCGAAAGCTTCCTGCCTTCGGCGGGCACGATCTCCGATCTTGCCCTGCCGGAAGGACCTGGCATCCGCGTCGATACCCATATCCATGCCGGCTATCGGGTTTCGCCCTATTATGACTCGCTGATCGCCAAGCTCATCGTCCACGCGCCCAGTCGTGCGGAAGCGATGGTGAAAATGCGCGAGGCGCTTGCCGCCACCCGAATAGAAGGGATTTCCACCAACCTGCCATTGCTGCGCGCATTGTTCGACGACGAAGGCTTCGTCCGCGGTGGGACGGACATCCACTACCTGGAGCAGTGGCTCAAGCATCGGAGGGCGGCATGAGCGCGATCGACTTCAGCGATCCGGCGATCATTGCATTCCTCGCAGATGCATTGACTGCAGCAGGGGTAGACGGTCTGGAAATCTCGCAGTCTGGCGGCAGTCTCCGCATCGTGGTTTCGACCATGGCGGGGTCTCAAGTTAGCCTGACCGGAAACCCGCAGCCGGGCCTGGCCGCGATACGAACGGCAACGGTCAAAGCGCCGATGGCAGGTCATTTCTATCCTTTGCACTCGTCGGATTCCGACGGAGCCGAGCGCCTGCCTCGCACTGTTGCCCGCGAGGACGTGATCGGCTTCATCCGCATAGGTTCCGTGCTGCTTCCCATCTCTGCAGGTCAGTCCGGCATGCTGACCAGGCGGCTGGTGGAACCCGATGCGCTTGCCGGATTTGGTGATCCCCTGTTCGAAATCGAGCCGATATCATGATTGCTACTTCGAACGCCCTTGCGTCACGTCGTGAAATCGTTCCCGCCACAAAAGGCCGGGCACGGGTTTCCTGCATCGGCACTCGATCTTTCCTGCTCGAAGCGCCGGGCGAATTCGATCTGTCGGCGCAACGATGGATCTGGGCTCTCGCGCAAGCGGTAAAAGGTTGGGCCGATGTCGCGGAAGTGATCCCCGGCATGACCAATCTCCTGACGATCTTCAAGGAGACGCCCGAGGATCCTGAAGTCGTTGCGGGCCGGCTCCTGGAAGCATGGAACAATGCCGAAGGGCTCGACTTGACTGGGAATATCATCGAAATTCCCGTTCACTACGGCGGTGCTTATGCGATCGATCTTCCTGCTATCTGCGATTTTTGCGGATTGAGTGACCGCGAGGTGGTGCGCATTCACCACGAGGCAAGCTATCGCGTCTTTGCTTTGGGAAGCGCCCCCGGTTTCGGCTACCTGCATGGCCTTGATCCGCGCATATACATGCCTCGCAAGACCGTTCCTTCATTGAGGATGGAGAAGGGCAGCGTGACGATCGGCGGGATGCAGACGGGCGTCGCGATGCTGACGGGTCCGAACGGGTGGAATTCCCTTGGCCATGCGGAACTGCAGATGTTCGATCCGACTTCTGCGACGCCCGCCCTGATGGCACCTGGCGATACCGTGCGCTTCCTGCCGGCAAGGATCGAGCTATGATCGAGATCGTCGAAACAGGCCCGTTCAATACTGTCCAGGATCTCGGCCGCCCCGGCTATCGCGATATCGGCGTATCCGCCAGTGGCGCGATGGATCCTCTAGCGGTGAAGATCGGCAATATCCTCGTCGGCAATGACGACGAGGCGGCCGCAATAGAGGTTCAGACTTTTCCATTCAAACTGCGGTTCGAGACCAGTGGCGTTTTTGCCGTCACGGGTGCGGATGGCTATCCGATGCTCGACGGTCGGAAAGTGCTTTCCTGGTGCACCCATGTTGCTGAGCCGGGTCAGATTCTGGAGCTGAGGCAGCCCCCGAGCTTGGCCCGCGCCTATATCGTATTTCGTGGAGGGATTGACGTGCCGGTCCTCATGGGCTCGCGCAGTACGTCCCTGCGTGGCGGCTTTGGTGGAAATGCCGGTCGACCGCTCATCAACGGTGATAGAATTGAATTCGGCATGCCTTCGGATGTGCTCCCCCTGCCGTCAAACGGCATCGGGGTCATCGAACCGGCTGTTGCTTTGCGTGATGCCTTTCCCAGCCCTGTTGACGGCGTGCTGCCGATCCGCGCGATAACCGCTGGCGAGCATGAGCTGTTCGCCGCCGACGGCGAGCCGTTCTGGAGCCAGACCTGGAGGATATCGTCGAGCAGCGACCGTACCGGTTATCGCCTGTCCGGCGAACCGATCAAACCGACGGCGACGATCGAGATGCGCTCCCATGGCGTGGTGCCCGGTGTGATCCAGGTTCCACCCAGCGGCGAGCCGATCATTCAAATGAGCGATGCCAACACCGCGGGCGGATATCCCAAGATAGCCGGCGTCATCGAATGCGATTTGTGGCGGCTGGGCCAAGCCCGGATCGGAACCCGGCTCCGCTTCGTCCGCTCGACGCATGCCGAGGCGCGCTCAGTGGAGCAGGCCGTGACCCGTTATGTCGAGGATGTCAGGCGGACGTCGCAAATGGTCAAGCGCGCTTTGAAGGCGATGGCTTGACGGCAATTTCGGGAAGCGAAGGGAGGAAGCGGTGAAGATCGATCTGAATTCCGACATGGGCGAAGGTTTCGGTCCCTATCGGCTATGTGATGACGAAGCGATGATGAAGATCGTCTCGTCGGCCAATATCGCTTGCGGTTTTCATGGCGGTGACCCGGACACGATGGCGCGTATGGTTTGTCTTGCGAAGGAGAACGGCGTGGGTATCGGCGCGCATCCGGGTCTGCCGGATCGGTCCGGTTTCGGCCGGCGCGAGATGCCGTTTCAACCGGATGAACTTCGGCAGCAGATGCTCTACCAGCTCGGCGCATTGATCGCGATTGCCAAGAGCCAAGGCATGACCGTCGGACATTTCAGTTTTCATGCGGCCATGGGCAATATGGTCAATCGTGATGCCGTCCTCGCCGATCTGATGATGGATGCCATTTCCACGGTGGACCCGCGTCTCGTTGTGTTTGTGACATCAGGCAGTGAAATCGAAAGAGCGGCAAAGCGTGCAAAACTCAAGACGCTGGCGCTGTTTCTGGCCGACCGCGCCTATGATGGCGACGGCAAGCTCGTCGCCCGTGGCCTACCGGGCGCGCTGGTGAAGGACGAGGTTTCGGTCCGGGCGCGGGTACGCCGTTTTCTGACCGATGGCATCGTCGAGGCCATCGACGGCACGACCATCCAAATGCCGGCGAGGTCGATTCTCGTGCACAGCGATACGCCCGGCTCGCTCGAGCTTGCCCGGCTCGTCCGCAGTGAAATCGAGGCTTCCGGCGCGACGCTTACGCCTGCGGCCGAGCTCGCGTCCTAACCGTCTCCGGCCCTCAAGTTTTTCATTTTCACCGAAAGATCACGCCAATGCCTTCCATAGCCGATCGCCTGAAGAATGTTTCCATATCCGCTTCCGCCGCTATGACCCAGCGCGCCAGGGAGCTGGCCGCCAAGGGCATCGGGGTCGTCAGCCTCTCGTCCGGAGAGCCGGACTTCCCAACGCCCGGTCATGCGATCGAAGCAGCGCATGCCGCAGCGCTCGCCGGCGATACCAAATATCCGCCGATGGACGGCACGCCGGCGCTGAAGGCCGCGATCAGCAGAAAGTTCAAGCGCGACAACAACCTCGATTACGATACAAGCCAGATCGTCGTTTCAGGCGGCGGCAAGCAGGTGATCTTCAATGCGATGCTTGCCACCTGCAATCCCGGCGACGAGGTCGTCATTCCGACGCCGTCGTGGGTCAGCTACGCCGACATCGTCAAATTTGCCGGCGGCGTCCCGGTCGCCGTGCCTTGCTTCGAGCAGTCCGGATTCAAGCTGCGTCCCGAGGACCTTGAAGCGGCGATCACGCCGCGTACCAAGTGGCTTATCCTGAACTTTCCGAACAATCCGACCGGTGCTGCCTGCTCGCGGGCGGAAATGGCCGCGATCGCCGACGTCATGTTGCGCCATCCGCATGTCTGGATTCTGACCGACGATATTTACGAGCACCTGGTCTATGACGGGTTCGAATTCTGCACGATCGCCGATGCCGAACCCGGGCTTTATGATCGCGTCCTGACCATGAACGGCGTCTCCAAGGCCTATGCCATGACCGGTTGGCGCTTGGGATATTGCGCAAGCGGATCGAAGGAATTGATCGCCGCTATCAGCAACGTCAACGGCCAGAACGGCGGCGGCATCACGACGGTGACGCAGGCGGCGGCGATCGCGGCGCTGGATGGTCCGCAGGATCTCCTGAAGGATCGGGCGGCGATCTATAGGGAAAGACGCGATTTTGTGCTCGAGCAGTTGTCGAAGATTGAAGGATTGCGCTGCCACAAGCCCGAGGGCGCCTTCTACCTCTATCCCAATATGTCCGGCCTGATCGGTAAGACCACCAAGGGCGGACGCAAGATCGAGACCGATGTCGATTTCGTCATGGCGCTCGTGGATGAGCACCATGTTGCGACGGTACAGGGTGCCGCCTATGGCATGAGCCCCTATTTCCGCATCTCCTATGCAACAAGCATGGAAATGCTTGGCGAGGGCTGCGCCCGTATCGCCCAGTTTTGCCGCGATATGCGCTGATAGATGACCGCGCTCGTCCGACCCGGTTTCCGGGTCGGAGACCATTAGCGCCTGCTTTCAAGTTCAGAGCTTCAGCTGCTCGGTCAGTTCGACGAGGATGTCCTTGACGGCAAATGCCGGCTCCGACAGCGAATTCTGGTCGGAGGTGCAAAGCGACAGTGTTTCTTCGATCCGGGGCGAGACGAGCCGGCAAACGAGAGGCTCGCTCGATTCCGAGACGATGCGGTTGGCGATCGCCTTCGGCATGATGGTGGCGCCAAGACCGGTGCCGACGGCCCGCGCCAGGGTTCTAACGATTTCGACTTCGGCCACGACCTTGAGATTGATTCGACTGCGCGTGAAGGCGGCATCGACGGCCCGGCGTACGAAATTGTAAGCCGGAGGCAACAGCATAGGCATGCCATCCAGCGCGCTGACGGGCACGGGCTTCTGGTCTGAATCGATCGCAAAATTGCGGTGAGCGACGAGATAGAATTCCTCCCGGAGGATCGGTTCGAACCGCACGCCCTTGATCGGTCCTGTACCGTGGATCAGCGCCATTTCCAGTCGGCCGTTCATGATCATCTGGCTATAGGTCTGGCCGACACTTTCCGTCAGATGAAGCAGAATTCCAGGGTGCCTCTTCCTCGTCTCCGCCAGAAGGTCGACCGAAAGCGTCGCAGCGCTGCTGAAAGGAACGAGGCCGACTGAGACCCGTCCCGCAAGCGAATTGCCGGCAGCGGCCGCATCTGCCTGGGCCTGTTCCATCTGCCGGAGGATGATCTGCGCATGCCGGTAAACCGCATGTCCGGCATCGGTCATGCTGACCCCCTGCTGGCTTCGGATCAGAAGCTTCTGACCGAAATGCTCCTCGAGCGCCGCCAACTGCTGGCTGAGAGCCGGTTGGGCGAGGTGCAGGATATCGGCTGCCCGCGTAATGCTGCCGCTATCGACGATGGCGATGAAGGACTTGAAGCGTCTGATATCCATGGCATTGAGTACAGTTCTGTCTTTGCGGGGCATGTTTGCAGACGCGCATCGGTTTGGCAACGCGCATCGATGTCGGAAAACCATGCAGGCCCGTGCAAAAAGGCACAATCGCTCACAGCAAAAGCCCGCCCGCTGGTTGCCGGCCTGTCTCCATAAAACTTGCTTATTACTCCAAAAATAATCGGTCTTAGGCAAGGAGTTGAAGCTCCGCTAATGTCCGTGACAACAACAAGGGGATCACAATGCCATTCTCCGATTACAAGACCGCGCTGGTCACCGGCGCTTCCTCCGGTATCGGCGCTGCAGTGGTGGAGCGGCTTTGCCGTGAGGGTATCGAGGTGCACGCGATCGCCCGCAGCGCCGGTGCCTTGAAAGAACTGGCCGAGCGTACGGGATGCATCGCGCACGTCATCGATGTGACGGATCGTGCAGCCATCGCCGATCTTGCAAACCTTGTTCAGTTCGACATTCTGGTCAACAACGCCGGCGTCGATCGGCCGAAGAAATTCCTTCAGGCGGACGCAGAGGACATCGATCTCCTCATCGACGTCAATCTCCGCGCCGTCCTGCATATCTGCCGTCTGATCGTGCCCGGAATGGTGGCCCGCGACCGCGGACATGTCATCAACATCTCCTCGATTGCCGGCAATTATAATTTCGGTGGCAACTCCACCTATCATGCCGTCAAGGCGGGCGTCGCCATGCTGTCGAACCAGCTGCGCATCGATGCCTTCGGCAAACGGGTCCGCGTGACCGAAATCTGCCCCGGCCGCGTCGCGACCGATATTTTCAACCATGTCCATGGCAATGATCCGAGTGTGCGTGAGCGCTTCATCGACGGGTTTGAATTGCCGCAGGCCGCCGATATCGCTGACGCCATCGCCTTTGCGATTTCAGCGCCTGTTGCCGTCAATATCGGCCATATGGAGATCACACCGACATTGCAGGTGATGGGCGGCCTTCAGACGGCGAAACCTGAGACGCCTGCTGCAACGTATGATGCGGAAGGCGCAAAGCGGTGAGCGGCTTCGATCTTTCCGCCATCCTGACCAATCCGGACTATCGGGCGATGCTTCTGCAGGGCATCGAGATGACTTTCGTCATCTACATCGGCTCCTGGCTGCTCGCCATGACGCTCGCCATTCTGCTGTTCGCGTTTCGGATGTCGCCGCTTCGCATTGGCGATCCGATCGTGAAGGCCTACGTCTCCTATCATCGCAATGTCCCGACGCTCGTGCAGCTCATGCTTTGGTATTTCGGGATCTATTCGCTGATGCCGCAAGGCGTCACCGACTGGCTCGCCAACCACAATGCCGAAGCCATATTCGCTGTCATCGGGCTTGGGTTGTGCCAAGCGGCCTATTTCAGCGAGGACCTGCGGTCCGGCCTGCGCTCGGTCGGTTCCGGCCAGATGGAGGCTGCCAAGGCGCTCGGGCATGGTTATGTCTCCGCCATGCGTTTCGTGATCATGCCGCAGGGCCTGCGCAATGCGCTGCCGCCGCTGATCAATCACAGTGTGTCCCTTTTCAAAAACAGCAGCCTTGCCATTGTCGTCGGCGCGTCGGAGCTGACGCATGCGATAAAGGAAATCGACAATGTCAGCTTTCGCACGTTTGAGATCTATCTGATCGGTACGGTCATCTATCTGTTCTTCTCGCTCATCATCATGGTTTTGGGTGCGTATCTCTCCGTGCGCTCGGATCCGGTGCGGAGGGCGCGCGCGTGATCCAGGACGTCATCAAAATCATCCACGACTATTGGCTTTTATTGCTCATTGGCCAGTATCCCAACGGCCCGCTGGGCGGCCTTGCCAATACGCTCATCCTTTCAGTGCTTGCCATCGCGCTTGCATTCCCTGTCAGCATTCTGCTCGCCATGGCCCGCCTTTCCAAATGGGCGGTGCTGAGATGGCCGGTGACAGGGCTCGTCTACATCACACGCGGCGTTCCGCTGCTGATGCTGATCCTTTGGTCCTATTTCATCGTTCCGCTTTGGACCGGCGCCGACGTGCCGAGCTTCCTGATCATGCTGGTAACGCTTGTCATCTATGAAGGGGCCTTCCTCAGCGAGGTCGTGCGGGCCGGCATCGTCTCGCTCGGTCAAGGGCAAATGGACGCCGCCCGGGCTCTCGGCCATAGTTACATCGGAGCGATGCGTTTCGTGATCCTGCCGCAGGCGCTCTACAACATGATCCCGAGCATGATTTCGACTTTCGTCTCGACGATCAAGGATACGACGCTTGGCTACGTCATCAATGTGCCGGATCTGACCTTTGCGGCAAGCCAGGTGAACAACCAGCTGCTCTCGCAGCCTTTCCAGGTCTTTCTGATCCTCGCTGTGGCTTATTATCTCCTCTGCTGGAGCCTGACCCAAGTCGCCAACAGCGTCGAAAAGCGCATCGCCCGCAGGCGCGCGGGACCGCGCAAAGTTGGCCTTCGCACCGACGTCGTTCCTCTCAAGACATTCACGGAGCAGCTATGAGCATCCCAGTTTCCAGTTCGCAGGACGCTCAGGAGATACGTCTTCGCGAGGTCTGCAAGAGTTACGGTCATTACCAGGTGTTGAACAACATCAATGCCGACGTCAGCCGCGGCGAGGTGGTTGTCATTTGCGGGCCGTCCGGTTCCGGCAAGTCCACCCTGATCCGTACGGTCAACCGGCTGGAGGAGATCAATAGCGGGTCGATAAGCTTCGAGGGCAAGAATATTCATGCCCCGATGGGCGCTGCCGAGCTCAATCGGCTGCGCAGCCGGATCGGCTTCGTTTTTCAGAATTTCAACCTGTTTCCCCATTTGTCGGTTGTCGACAACGTTTCGATGTCGCCGATCCGGGTCAAGGGCGTATCGGCAAAGGTGGCGCGCGAGAAGGCCATCGCGCTGCTTCATCGCGTTGGTCTTGCCGACAGGGCGAATTCCTATCCCGGTCAGCTTTCAGGTGGTCAGCAGCAGCGCGTCGCAATCGCCCGTGCGCTCGCGATGGAGCCGCCCGTCATGCTCTTCGACGAACCGACGAGCGCACTTGACCCCGAAATGGTGGGCGAAGTGCTCAGCGTCATGAAAAGCCTGGCGGCCGAAGGAATGACCATGCTCTGCGTCACGCATGAAATGGGCTTTGCCCGCGATGTCGCTGATCGGATTTGGTTCATCGACGCCGGCGAGATCCTGGAGACTGCTCCGCCTGAGGAGTTCTTCAAAAATCCACGTCATCCCAGAGCGCAGCGCTTTCTTTCCGATCTGCGCCACTAAGCATTTGAAATCAATAACAAGGAGAACAGCTATGAACTGGAAATGCTTCACCGCGACACTGGCGCTTTCCGGCATCGCCATAGCCCTGCCGGCCAAGGCAGATCAGCTCGACACCATCATGTCGGCAAAGACGCTGCGCTGCGCGACCTATGCCGACGTTCCACCCTTTTCCTCACCGGACCCGAAGACCCGCGAAATGGTCGGGTTCGACGTCGATCTGTGCAAGGCGATTGCAAATGAACTTGGCGTGAAAGCTGAGATCAAGCCGATTTCGGTCGAAGCGCGCGTCCCCGAGGTCAAGCTTGGCCGCGTCGACATCACGGTCGCCAACCTTGCCTACACGCTGAGCCGCGCCGAGCAGATCCAGTTCAGCGACCCCTATTATGTTGCCAAGGAAATGCTCATTGTTCCCGCCGATGATGCCGGCAAGAAGAAGGGCGATTTCGAAGGCAAACGCCTTGCCTCGACCAAGGGCTCGACCTCGGAGCTGGCGATCAAGCTCAACAAGTCCGATCCGCTGACCTTCCAGGATACCGGCTCCGCCTATCTTGCCGTTCAACAGGGAAAGGCGCGGGGCCTTGTGGCCAATACGATGACGACGACGCTGCTTGTCAACGAGTCGAAGACGAAGGGCAAGCAGATGCGCATGATCGATGAGCCGATGCTTTTGGAGCCGGTCGGTATCGGCATGCAAAAGGACCAGCCTGCGCTGACCGCAAAGATCAACGCAGTCCTGCACAAACTCGACGAAGCGGGCGAGATCGGCAAGATCTGGGAAAAATGGCTCGGTCCGAACACGGAATATAAAATGACCCGCACCGAAAAGGTCGTACCGATTTCCGAATTGAAGTTCGACCCAATTCCCTGACGCTCTATCCTCTTGTTTCTTTGCGCATTCCGGACGGAAAACCGCGGCGCACTTTTCCTGGAAAAGCTCCAGCGTCCGATCAATCATCCTTCCGAAAATCGCTCATTGCCGGCGGCGGTATGCGCGCCGCTGGCCCAACCGTGAGAAGTTACCATGACCCACATCAAAGATATCGCCGAGCGACCGAGCAAGGCAGACATCGACGCGCTCTCCAAATTCTCGCCTGCAACGATCCATGAGGCCCAGGGGCGCCGCGGCGCACTTTCCTCGCGCCTGAAGCCGGTGGACTATCGCATGAAGCTCTGCGGGCCAGCGTTCACGGTGAAGTGCGCGCCGCGCGACAACATCATGCTGCAGCTTGCGATCAACTACGCCAAGCCGGGCGACATCGTCGTCGTGTCCGCCGGCGAATATGAGGAAGCGGGCTCATTCGGCGATGTTCTGGCCAATGCCTGCCTTGCCAAGGGCATCGGTGGATTGGTGACCGATACCGGTGTGCGCGACACGCTGCAGTTGAGAGAGCTTGGGTTTCCGGTCTTCTCGCTCAGTGTCTGCATCAAGGGCACGGTCAAGGAGACGATCGCAGCCGTCAACGATCAGATCATCGTCGGCGGAGAGATCATCAATCCGGGCGATATCGTCATCGGAGACGCGGACGGTCTCGTTGTCGTTCGCAGAGAGGAAGCGCAAGAGGTAGCGCGGCTTTCGCAGGCGCGTGACGATGCCGAGGCAGGTTATATCGAAGCCTATAAGCAGGGTAAGACGGTGATCGAAGTCAGCAAACTTGAACCCGTGTTGAAGGCCAAGGGTCTGATCGTGGCCGGCTGACGACCCCCTTGGGTCAACCGGGCGCTTTTCGCCGTCCGTCGGCGCATGGTTAGGCCGCAAGCCGTCGATCGCACAGAAGATCCTCGTATTCGACGAGGCCTATGCGCGCGAGGCCCAGTCGCACTGTTCCCATGTGCCGCTTTGTCTACAGCCCGGTTATCATATGTCGTAGCTTGCCGACTTGGACGATGCCGTCGTGGATAGCGACGGCATCGTCGAACGTATGCGCCGGTTGATCGACAAGGCTGGCGACGACAGATGGCTTTGGGCGAGAGCCCTTTATCAGAGCGCACCGCTCCGGTTGAGCGAAATTGCGTAGACGCTGGTGGTCGCCGTTATGAAAAGCCTGTGCTTGCCGCGACCGCCGAAGCATAGATTGGATACGGTTTCCGGCACCAGGATTTTACCCATGAGATGCCCGTCGGGCGCGATGCAATGAACGCCGTCGGCTGCGGATGACCAAAGGTTGCCGTCGCTGTCGAGCCGCATGCCATCGGCGCAGCCAGGCGAGATCACATGGAACACGCCGCCGCCGGAGAGGCGCCAATTTTCATCGACATTGAAGACGCGGATATGCTGCGGATCGCCGCTGTGGATACGGCCGGTATCGGCGACATAGAGCTTCTTCTCGTCCCGGCTGAAGGCAAGCCCGTTCGGGCAATGGAAATCGGTCAGCACCGCCTGCATCGTGCCGGATGGATCGACACGATAGACATTGCAGGGCAATTGCTGCTCGCTTCTGTACCCCTCGTAATCCGTGGCGATGCCATAATGTGGATCGCTGAACCAGATGGCGCCGTCGGAGGTGACGACGACATCGTTAGGCGAATTCAGACGCTTGCCCTGATAGCTGTCGGCGATCACCGTGATCGATCCGTCGAATTCGGTGCGCGTCACCCGCCTGCCGCCATGCTCGCAGCTGACGAGGCGGCCCTGCCGGTCGCGCGTATGGCCATTGGAGAAATTGGAAGGCTCGCGAAAGACGCTGATGCCGACGCCGGGTATCCAGCGCATGATGCGGTTGTTGGGAATGTCGGAGAAGAGCAGGCAATTCAGATCCCCGAACCAGACCGGCCCCTCGACCCAATCGAAGCCGGTGGCGATCTGCTTGACCGGAGCATTGCCGAGGACGAACGTCCCGAAGGCGGGATCTATGATCTCGAAGAACGACATTGCGACAATACCTCCCATAAAGTTACACCGTCTGTTCGATGTGTTATCGATAACCTATTCAGATGAGTCCGCAAGCGGGGAGGATTGTGTATGAACCATATTCTGACATCGAGTGTTCTGAGCGACGAAGGTGTGATGACCTTGCTGACCGCTGCCATCAGCGCAGCATCGCAGATGCGGCAACCGCAGTGCATTGTCATCGTGGATCAGAGCGGGGTAACGCTTGGTTCCTTCCGCATGCGCGGTTCACGCTTCCAGTCGCTCAAAAGCGCAACTGCCAAGGCACAGACGGCCGCTTCCATCGGCGCACTCAGCCACTCCCTGCCGGAACATGCGAGAGTGCCGCTGGCGGTTGCCACCCATGGCGGGATGACGGGTTTGCGCGGGGGCTTGCCGATCCGGGTTGCCGGCGAACTTCTCGGCGGGATCGGCGTGGGATCAGGCTCTGGAGAACAGGACGAGCAGGTGGCACGCGCCGCCCTTAAGGCGATCGGCGCGGATCTTGAGTAGAGATTATCTCGTGTGAAATCCGCCCGCCTTGCGACGGGCGGATTTCATACACGCTGGCGGGATCAGGCAAAGACGATTTGCGCCTTCATGGCCTTGCTGCGATCCGAGGCGATTTCGAAGGCGCTGATCGCGTCGGCAAGCGGCACGGTATGCGTTATCAGCGGCCGCACATCGATAAGGCGCTTGCGCATCAGGTCGACACCGACCGCAAATTCCTCGTGGAAGCGGAAGGAGCCGCGCAGCTCCAGTTCCTTGGCGGTGATCGCCATCATCGGCAGGCTCATGTCGCCGCCGAGGCCGAGCTGCACGATGATGCCGCGCGGACGAAGGGCTGCAATGCCGCCGACCAGCGCTGCGGCTGCGCCTGAGCATTCATAGAGCACGTCGAAGGTGCCCTTATCTGCGGAATAGGCGGCAAGGGCTTCGGGCTCATTCTTCGTGTTGATGATCCTGTCGGCGCCGGCGGTCTTGGCAAGCGACAGTGTGAAATCCGAAAGGTCGGTCGCCACGATCTCGGCGGCACCCGCCCGGCGCGCCGCCAGGATCGACAGGACACCGATCGGGCCGCAGCCGGTGACGAGAACGCGCTTGCCGAGCATCTCGCCGGCGCGTCTCGTTGCATGCAAGGTGACCGCCAGGGGTTCTGCCATCGCCGCTTCGCCGGGGGTCAGGCCATCGGCGGGCACGCATTGGATGGCGTCGGCGACCAGCGTCTCGCGAAATGCACCCTGAATATGCGGGAAGGGCATGGCGCTGCCATAAAAGCGCATGTTGAGGCATTGATTGGGCAATCCCTGCAGGCAGTAGCGACAGGTCCGGCACGGGCGGGAAGGGGAAACGGCGACGAGTTGGCCGACCTCGAGGCCTTGCGCGCCGGGGCCAAGTGCGACCACGGTCGCACTGACCTCGTGCCCAAGGATCATCGGCTCCTTCAGGCGCACCGTGCCGAAGCCGCCATGGTGGTAGTAATGAAGATCGCTGCCGCAGACCCCGCCGGTCGCGAGCTTCAATTTCACTTCTCCCGCACCCGGTTCTTCCTCCGGACGATCCTCGATCCGCACATCCTTGGCGGCGTGAGCGACGATGGCTTTCATGTCTTGCTCCTCAAAGAACGGGTGTCGGCAGCGCCTGGCCGGCGAAATGGGCAGTGAGATTGTCGCGGACAAGCTGGCCCATGGCCTTGCGCGTCTCGATCGTGCCGGAGGCATGATGAGGTTGCAGGAGCACGTTGTCGAGCGCCAGGAAACGCGGATTAAGCTTCGGTTCGCCTTCGAAGACGTCGAGCGCTGCCGATCCGAGCTTGCCGGTCTCCAATGCCCCTAAAAGCGCTTCCTCGTCGATATTGGAGGCTCTGGATATGTTGATCAGCATGCCTTCCGGTCCGAGCGCCTCGATTACCTTATGACCGACAATATGCCGGGTTGCAGCCGAAGCGGCGAGCGTCACGAACAGGAAATCCGATTGTTTAGCCAGCTCGACCGGATCGGCCACGAATGTCATGTCTGATGCATAGGGCTTTGCCTCGACATCGGAATAGGCAATCTGCATGTCGAAGCCCTTCAGGCGCTTGGCGACCTCGAAGCCGATGCGGCCGAGGCCGAGCACACCGGCACGCCGTCCCCAGACCCGGCGCTTGAGGGGGTAAAGGCCCTTTTGCGCCCAGCTGCCATCACGTACCCAGGTTTCCGCACCGATCATGCCGCGTGATTGGCAGAGCATCATAGCAATCCCCAGGTCCGCAACGTCATTGGTCAGAACGTCGGGTGTATTGGTGACGCGGATCCCGCGTTCGCGGCAGGCTTGCAGGTCGACAGCGTCGAAGCCGACGCCATAGACCGAAATGACTTCCAGTTTGGGGCAGGCTTCGATCACGGCGCGGTTGGCGCCGAGCTCACCCCGTGTCGCAATGGCCCTGATCGACGGCCCGACTTCGGCGAGCAGTTTTTCCTTGTCGGCAGCCTCGAAATAGCGATGAACCTGAAACGTCGCATCGAGCGGCTCCTGATCCCATTGCGGGTAGGGGCCAATCTGCAGGATCGGTGGCTTGTCCATCTTTTGCGTCCTCTCTTGACATCGAATGTTATCGATAACATAAACAGGGGCAGCGATGATTGTCGAGATAAAAATGGAGGAAGCGATGTCTCTTGGTCTTTTCGATCTGAAAGGGCGGCGCGCCCTGGTGACGGGTTCTTCCCAAGGCATCGGGCTCGCGCTCGCCAAGGGGCTGGCGTCGGCCGGCGCAGAGCTCGTGCTCAACGGCCGCGATAAGGAAAAGCTCGCCAAGGCGGCTGAGAGCTTCGAAAGCAAGGCGCATGTTTTGGCATTCGATGCCACCGATCATGAGGCTGCGCGGCAGGCCGTCGATGCGTTCGAGGCCGATACGGGTGCGATCGATATCCTCGTCAACAATGCCGGCATGCAATTCCGCACGCCGCTCGAGGATTTTCCGGCCGATGCTTTCGAGCGGCTTCTGCGCACGAACATATCGAGCGTCTTCAATGTCGGTCAGGCCGTCGCCCGCCACATGATCAAGCGCGGTGCCGGAAAGATCATCAACATCGCAAGCGTGCAGACGGCACTGGCGCGTCCCTCGATCGCGCCCTACACGGCGACGAAGGGCGCTGTCGGCAATCTGACCAAGGGCATGGCGACGGACTGGGCCAAGTATGGGCTGCAATGCAATGCGATTGCGCCCGGTTATTTCGATACGCCATTGAACGCGGCTCTCGTCGCCGATGCGGATTTCTCGGCTTGGCTCGAAAAGCGCACGCCCGCCGGTCGTTGGGGGCGCGTCGAAGAACTGGTCGGCGCCTGTATTTTCCTAGCCTCCGACGCTTCCTCCTTTGTCAACGGTCATGTGCTCTATGTCGATGGCGGCATCACAGCCTCGCTCTGATGGCGCAGAGCCGCGCCGCTTCGTCGTCATGGGGGTCAGCGGCTGCGGCAAGTCGTCGGTCGGCTCAGCGCTCGCGCAGCGCCTTGGCGGTATTTATGTCGACGGGGATGATCTTCATCCCGCGGCCAATGTCGCCAAGATGAGCGCAGGCATTGCGTTGACCGACGGCGATCGATGGCCCTGGCTCGACAAGATCGGTCAGTGTCTGGCTTTGGCGGATGACACGGCGCTGATTGGATGTTCGGCGCTGAGGCGTAGCTATCGCGACCGGATCCGGGAGGTCGTCGGCGCGCCGGTTTCGTTCATTCATCTGGCCGGCACGCGGGAAACCATCCTGAGACGTTTGCAGGCAAGGCGGGATCACTTCATGCCGCCGGCATTGCTCGACAGTCAATTTGCTGCTCTCGAACCGCCCGGTGCTGACGAAGAAGCGATTACCGTCGATATTGATCAGCCGCTGGATATGGTCGTTGCGGCCATCATGACAGCATTGGAGGAGAGGCAATCATGAGCAATAAGGTGGCGCTGATCGGCGCCGGCGCAATGGGCGGGGCGATCGGCGCTCGCCTAGTGGAAACCGGCAACAACCTGACGGTTTTCGATCTCGACAAGGACAAGGTTGCCGCGCTCACCGCAAAAGGTGCCACGGCAGCCGCCAGCGCGGCTGCGGCGGCAGCTGTTTCCGATTTCGTCATACTGAGCCTCAATTCGCCGAAGATCATTCATGCTGCGGTGTTCGGGCTTGAAGGCGTTGCCGCAGGCGCAAGGCCGGGCGCGCTGATTATCGATATGTCGTCGATCGATCCCGACGCGACGAAGGCGATCGCCGCAGAAGCGGCAGATAGGGGATTGCGCTGGGTGGACAGCCCGCTTTCCGGCGGTGCGCCGAAGGCCTTGACCGGCCAATTGACCCTGATGGCCGGCGGCAGCGAACGGGATGTTCTGGATGCGCATCAGGTTCTGCGTCATGTGGCATCGAATTATACGCATATGGGGCCTGTCGGCGCCGGTCAGACCACCAAGCTCATCAATCAGGTTCTGTGCGCATTGAACTTTCTCGCGGTTGCGGAGGCGACGCAGCTGGCGCTTGACGCCGGCGTCGATGCCGCCAAGATCCCGCAGGCGCTGAAGGGCGGCAGGGCCGACAGCGCCATTCTGCAGGAATATATGCCGCGCTACGTGACCAAGGATTATCGCCGGACCGGCCGGATCGACAACATGGTCAAGGATCTGAACGGCGCTCAGGATCTCGCCCGGCGTACCAATACCGCAATGCCGCTGACGGCGGTCTGCGCCGAGATCCACCGCATGCTGACGGCTTCCGGGCTCGGCGGTGAAGATCAGGCGGCATTGATGGAATTCTTCAAAGGGCCGAACAAGGAGATCGCCGGATGATTACCCGATACGCATTATTCGAAGGCAAGGTCAGGGAAGGGGAGGCAGAGGCGTTTCGAACGGCGGTCATGGAAACCATTCTGCCGAAATGGAAGCAGTTTCCCGGCGCTCTCGACGTCAGAGTTACCTTTGCCGAGGCCCGCGACGAAGGGGCGCCTGAATTTCCGATGATTCTAGCCGTCAACTATCCCGACATGGCTGCCGTGGAAAAGGCTCTTGCAAGCCCGGTACGCACCGAAGCCCGTGCGGCAACGGAAGCGGTGCTGTCGCGGTTTTTCGAGGGACGTATCCATCATCATGTGACGCTTGCGCATGAGTTCCAGCTATAGGATGTTTCGCAAGGTGTTTTCCAGCGCCGGGCCGTCAAAGTTCTGTGACCGTCTAACGCGACACCCTGCAGTGCCTCTTGCCATTTAGGAAAGAGGCATATTACTCTGATGGTAACGATAACATAGGCCATCAATGAGTAACGATCGAAAAAAGCCTATCATGGCAGATATCGCCCGCGTCATGGGGGTTTCTCCCATGACGGTGTCGCGTGCCTTCAAGGCCGATAGCCTGGTGAGCCCGGAGACCCGCGAAGCGATCCTCAGAACCGCGGAAGAGCTTGGCTATGTCTTCGACAGCACAGCTTCCAACCTGCGTTCGCAAAAGTCCGGCTTTGTCGCGGTCACCATTCCTTCCATCAACAATGCCAATTTCGCAGATACGGTTGGTGGCCTCTCCGATACCTTGTCCAAGCGGGACATGCAGATTCTGCTTGGCTACACCAACTACAATGTCGAGGAAGAGGAGCGGCTGATCGAGCAATTGCTCCGTCGCAAGCCCCAGGCGATTGTCGTGACCGGCGGTGTGCACACGGAGCGCGCACGCCGGCTTTTGCAGACTGTGGCAATCCCGGTCATAGAGACCTGGGACATTCCGGCCGATCCGATCGGCCATTATGTCGGCTTTTCCAATAGGGCCGTCATGCGCGATATGGTCGATCATTTCGTCGCGCTCGGCTGTCGGCGTATCGCCTTCATCGGCGGCGATGTCGAGCGGGATTCGCGCGGTAGCGAGCGCAGACTAGGCTTTGTCGCGGCAATGCAAGCGCATGGCCTCGATGCTTCCAGGCTGATCGCGGCGGGATCGCCGCCGATTTCGATGCGGGAAGGCGCCAATGCCATGGCGAGGCTGATCGAACTTTATCCGGATACGGAAGCGGTCGTCTGCGTCTCGGATCTTGCTGCCTACGGTGCACTGACGGAGTGTCGCCGGCTTGGAATCCCTGTGCCCGAGCGTTTTTCCATCGGCGGTTTCGGCAATTATGAAATCGGCGAAGTCTGTGTGCCGACCCTGACGACGATCAACGCTTTCGCGCGGGAAATCGGCGCGCGGACCGCGCAATTGATCCTCGATATTCTGGACGATACGCAGACTGTCGCCGACGTTAAGATTTCGCCACAGCTGATCGCGCGCGAAAGCAGCCGACGGCCGTCAGTATAAGCTCAGCGAAATGGCGCGGCCTGCAAGCCGCGCCACTTCCCATGGCCGGGATCACTTGCCCCAGATCTTCTTGTATTGATCTCTGTAGCCATTGTCCGGATCGAACGTGTTTTTCGGGCCGCCGTCGGACTGGATGTTGCCGGACGTTACAACATGCAGCGGCGACAGATAGCCGGACCATTTCTCGCCGGCGAAAGCACGATTGAGTTCATCGACCAGTTGCCAGCCCTGGAGATTGAGCGGCTCGGCGACCGTGACCTTCTGATATTGACCAGCGCGAATGCGCTCATAGGCCGACTGTGAACCGTCGCCGGCGGCAACATTGATCGGCGCATCGGTGCCGCCCTTGCCGGCGGAGGCAAGCGACGGACCCATGAAGTCGAAATAAAGGTCGTTGATCGCGAGCGAGTGCGTCCAGCTGTCACCATACCTCTGCAGGAGCGAGGTCGTGAGCTGCGGCATGCGTTGAGATGTCTCTGCGATCGGAGTATCGACATATTCGAGCACTTTGCCGCCCAGCCGTTCGATCTCCTGCTTCATCTTGTCGGCCTTGGCAATGGCGATCGCATAGGTCGAATCCGTGAAGATGATGACGCCCGGCTTGCCCTTGGCATCGGCGAATGCCCAGTTGGCTGCGGCTTTCGAGACTTCCATGGCATCGGTGCTGACATTGGCGAAGAGGCCGTTCTTGTCATCGGGACCGATGACCGGGCCGGCATGCCAGGCGACCAGCGGGATCTTGGCGGCTTTTGCCTGTTCCAGCGCAGGCCCCTGCTCGACGGCATCGAAGCCGTCGATGATGATGCCGGCAGGCTGCAGGGCTATCGCCTGGCCGAACGCGGCCGTGCGTCCGCCGATGGAGCCTGCGCCATCGAGAACCTTCACCTGCCAGCCGATCGCTTTTGCCGCCTCTTCGACACCGTTGCTGACGCCGAGAATACCGCCATTCTTGAGGTCGCCCGCCAACACGACGATGGTCTTGCCAGCCTGCGCCTTCGGTCCCGTCGTCGGGCCGTCCCATTTGGCGACCGGGGTTGCATATTTGTCAACGACGGCCTTGGCGTCCGCCATCGGATCGGCATAGGCGTGGCTGGCGCAAAGCACCAGTACCGCGGTTGCGGCTTGCAGGAATTGTCTACGATTCATGTCTTCTCCTCCCTTTGAACATTTGAATGGCAGATGACTTTTATTCTTCCGCCGGCTTGGCGGAGAGTTGCGACGCCTGGGGTGGCGCCATGCGCCCGGCATGGCTGCGACGGCGCTGCGCATAGCCAGCTATACCGATGGCGACGAGCAAGGTGACACCGTTGAACAACGGCTCGACATAGAAGGAGCCGCCGAATTGTTGGATGCCGGCAATGCCGACGGCCAGGATGATGACGCCGATCATCGTGCCCCACACGTTGACGCGGCCCGGCTTGATGGTGGTCGATCCGAGGAAGGCGCCGACCAGTGCAGGCAGGAGATATTCAAGCCCGACGCTTGCCTGACCGATGCGCAGCTTGGAAGCAAGCAGAACGCCGGCGACAGCGGCAAGTGTGCCTGAAGTGATGAACGCGCCGATGACGAAGCGGCGGACGGGGATGCCATTCAGGGCGGCAGCCTTCGGGTTGGCACCGATCGCATAGACATAACGGCCGATCGGCAGATATTCGAGGACGATCCACATCGCGAAAGCAAGCGCCAGAACATAGATGCCGGTGATCGGCAGGCCGAAAACCATCGTTCCGTTCAGTGCATAAAATCCTTGCGGCAGCATGCCCACAACCTGCCGGCCGCCCGTATGCCAGAGCGCGATCGCATAAAGAACCGTGCCGGTGCCGAGCGTGGCGATGAAGCTGTCGATCTTGGCGACCTCCACCAATAGGCCGTTCAGAAAACCGGTCAGCGCGCCTAGGGCGATGACGATCAGCACGGCGACAGGCCAGGGCAGCCCGAACATCGTCTGAAGGCTGATCGCAAGCACATGCCAGAGCACGATGCCATAGCCGATCGTCAGATCGATGCGTCCCGCCGCCATCGGGATCATCGCCGCCAGCGACAGGATGGCGATGATCGTCTTGTCCGAAATGATCGAACGCAGGTTGAGCATCGTCGGGAAGGTCTGCGGCAGCAGAATGGAGAAAAGCAGGATCAGGAAGACGGTCAGGATGACGAGGCCATAGACCGGCAGCAGGCGCTGGATCTTCTGGCCGAAGCTCATTGACGAAAGCTCGGCGCGAGTTGGCTCAAGTGCATTGGATTCGATCGATTGCATGATGTTCCTCTCCGGTTCAGGCCGCTTCGGACGCAGATGCGGCGGCGATGACCGCCGGTGTTGTCAGGTCGCCGCCGCTAAGCTCACGCACGATCCTTCCGCGCGAAAACACGAGGGCACGATGGCAGATATGGGCGATTTCCTCGAAATCCGTGGAGACGACGAGGACGGCGAGGCCCGCCTCGACCGCCTCGGCGATAAGCCGATAGATGTCGGCCTTGGCACCGACGTCGACGCCGGCGGTCGGGTCTTCGGCGATCAGCAATTTGCGGCCTGTTGCCAGCCAGCGTCCGACAACGACCTTCTGCTGATTGCCGCCCGACAGCGCCTCGATGGCAAGGTTCTGATCATTCGGCCGGAGACCGACCCGGCTGCCGAGAGAATAGGCCATTTCCGCTTCGCGGCGCGGTGACAGGAAAGAGAACAGGCTGCGCCCCGATGCGCCTGGATTGAGGAAGGTATTTTCGCGCAGGCTGAGCGACATGGCGACGGACTCTTCCGTCCGGTCCCTGGCGATCAGCCCGATCCCGGAGGCCATCGCTGCAACCGTGCTGGAAAGATCAGGCTCGGCCCCATTCAATTGCACGCTTCCCTGCGACGGCTCGCAGCCGAAGAGGGCGCGCCCGATCAGCTCCTGACCGGCGCCTCGCAACCCGACGAGGCCAAGCAATTCGCCCTGGCGGATATCGAAGGATACGGGTCCGGCACCGCGGCAGGAAAGCTCCCTCACCGACACGATAGCAGGCCCTGCGCTTTTCCCGGCCTTGACGAACAGCTGATCAGCCTTGCGTCCGACGATCATGCGGATGAGCTCATCCGGCGTGGTCTCGGAAACAGGCTTCTGACCCACCAATTGCCCGTCGCGCAGAACCGCAACGCGGTCGGCAATGCGGAAGATTTCATCAAGGCGATGCGAGACATAGATCATGGCGACGCCGCGCTCTTTCAGCGGACGAATGGCAGCAAACAGCTTCTCGACTTCGTCGGCGGGCAAGCTTGCCGTCGGCTCGTCGAGAACCAGTACGTCCGCTTCGACGGCGAGCGCGCGGGCGATTGCAACAAGAGACTTTTCCGTGCGGGTCAGTTCCTGCACGCGGGTCGAAGGATCGAAATCGCAGCCGACCAGTTTGAGGGCTTCTGCTGTGCGCCGCTCAGTCGCGCGCCAGTCTATCAGTCGTCCACGTAAGGAGTAACCCTGCGCAAGCCCGACATTCTCGCCAACCGTCATCCATTCTATCAGCCCGAGATCCTGGTGGATGAAAGCGACCGGCTGACGCTGGTTTGGCTGCGGCGGCCGGTGATGATAGGGCTTGCCACGAAACAGGATCTGCCCGCCGTCCGGCTTGTAGATGCCTGCTAAGGTCTTGATGAGCGTCGATTTGCCGGCGCCATTTTCTCCGAGAAGTGCCAGGATTTCGCCACGCTGCAAGTCGAGAGACACATTCGATAGTGCACGCGTTCCGCCAAATTCCTTGGTGATGTCGGAAAATTCGAGCAGCTTTCCATTGTCCATTCCGCTCCTCCCAAAGCTTCGATGAGGAGGCTATGTTATCGATAACATTTCGTCAAGAGCTTCACTGTTGCGCTTGCGGCAGGATTTACAATTTCGCGATTAAAGGAGGTGAGCAGCCTATTGCTGCCGATGATCAGCTGGCCGACGGCTAGATTGGCGATCGGAGCGCGGATCATATTGAATGGTCTGGCTCAGTGTCGTGAGCGCGAAGGTTCCACCAAGCACGAGGCCGGCGACAAGGGTCATCATGACCACCATGATGCTCCCTTGCGACCGGACTCATTACGCTGACATCGTCTAGCGGCTGAATTTCAGATCGGGCTTTTCGCCGTCCCAGCTCTGAAGCCCGCCGGGAACCTCGCGGAAGCGAAGGCATTTGGTTCCCATCTTGCCGAGGATGCACATTGTATCGTTCTTAACCGACCAGGTGAGGGACAGCGTAAACGGCATGGGGCCGTGCACGCTTCCGGTGCCATCCTTGTTCAGGATGATCTTGAGCGCCTTGCCGTCGGGCGCATTCGCCGCCCAGGGCCGCCCGTCGGCGAGGATGGCGGCCGCCTTTTGCGGCGTCAGATAGGCCTGTCCTTCCGCGGCAAGCGCTGGGCCTGAGGCAAAAATGGAGGCAACCACCGCCATTCGTTTCAGATAGTTTTTCATATCGATATCCTTTCTTCGTTGATCTTGCTTGAAGTGCCGTAAGTTTGCTCGTTGCGAGCGACTTGCTGGATGGCCGGTGATGGCGGGCGTCATCCGCCTAGTGTCGTCACGGGGAGGCTGCCGCGCCCTTATCGCTCCAGCCTGGTGGCAAGCCCAATTGACCGGCGACCGCTCCCGTGATGCCCGGTGCGCGGCCGAATGGCCTGCAGGCCTCGTATTTCGGGTCGCCACCGAGCGATGCCTTGATCCTCTGCATCGAGAGCATGGCTGGCGTTCCTTTGAATGGATCGCGGCCTTTGACCAGCATGCGGCTGAAGTCGCCGCCGAAGGCGGAGGAGAGGGAGTAAGCATCTCCAACGACGGAGATGCGGGCCTTTGTCGTGAGCATGTTTGCGCCGCGCGACCAGAGCATTGCCGCCTTCTGCAACCCATCCTGACCGATTGCCTCTGCCTCGACGGACAAGCCTCCAAGACCGATCGGGATCCTCGGAATTGGAACGGCGAGCGCAACGGACGTGCCAAGCGATGCCGCGGCGGACGTCGCTGCAACCGTCCGGTTCGTCGGAACGATATCCGTGATCGTGGCATGAACGATCAGATCCGCTGGTTGGTTCGCTGCTACGATCTGGAAGCGGTCACCAAGCCCGATGCATAACGCCCGGTCGATGGCGTTTGTTACGAGAGCCAGGCTTTTGGGATCGAAGGCGCTGCTATTACCGATCTGCGCTACCGTCGGCTCGATGTGCACGGTCCGCGCGGCAAGGACCTGGGGCGAATCGACCCGCAGTTTTGCCTTGGTCATTGAGCCTCCCGAAGCGCTCATGCCGGCATAGGAACCAAGGGAGGTGCCCTGATGCAGAGGTATGTTTGCGCAAGAGGGGAGTGCTGCGAGCAGCACGATGCAGACTGTCGTACGCGCTGAGATTTTGGTTTGCCAAAGGCCGAACGTCATGGGCGGATCTTGTGAACTTTGATGATAGTTCAGCTGTAGCGCGCCCGGCGTTAATGGCAGTAAAGGCTGTGTAAAGTTAGGTAAAAGTCCCGGCGAGAGGAACCTCTCCCTAGAGGTTGCGGAGGCTCGAGCCAGATCGGCCGTGATCCGCCATCGGGCCAAAGGTTTCAGGCTTTCGGGGAATCTCGAGGGTGATCTCCAAGCCGCCGGTTACCGGCAGCGATGCGTAGACGCGTCCGCCATGGCGCTCGACCGCTTGCCGGGTGATCGCCAGGCCCAAGCCATATCCCCCTTGCGGCTCGGCGTCGTTACCTCGGGAAAACGGCTGAAAGATTCGTTCGATTTCGTCCCGCCCGACCCCTGGCCCCGCATCCGTCACGCGGATAATGAGAAGCTCCGCGGCCATCTCGCAAGACACGGTTACATTCGAATGCTCGGCGGTGTATTTGACGGCGTTGCGAACGACGTTTTCGAGCGCTCGATAGATAAGCTCGCCTTCCACCTCGGCCAGGAAAATGCCGTCGATGCTCATCGTGATCGTGACGCGCCGCGCCTGGGCTTCAAATGCTGCATCCCCAAGGATGTCGTTTAGCAGTTCGATGATATCGACGGATTGCGTTCTCAGCGGCAAGCTGGAGCCGGCGTTTAGCCTGGCAAGCGTCAGAATTTCGCCTACAAGCACATCAAGTCGTTCAACCTCCCTGTCCATGCGGTCGAGCATGATGTCGACCTTCGCCGGGCTCTGCCTGAGGACGCCGACCGCGGCCTGCAGACGAGACAAGGGCGAGCGCAGTTCATGCGAGACATCGTGGAAAAGTCGCTGCTGTGCGGCTTGAAGCTCCTGCAGCCGCGCAGCGCTGGAATCGAAATCATGCGCAAGTGCGGTGACCTCATCCTTTCGACCGGCCATCTTGTCACCGATGCGAAAATCGAAGCGGCCATGGGCAAGGGCACTCAAACCATCGCGAAGATGCACGACAGGACGAATGAGGTATCGGGCAAGGGCACCCGCCGCCAGCGTGCTCGATATCAGGATGGCGAGCCACGGCATCAATGGAGCGAAATTCTCGAAGGAGAAGCCGATTGGAGCCGACAGGGAAATCCGATAGCAAGCCCCATCCCTTACAACGGATCTTGTATCGCCGGTGTTCTCCTTCGCGCAGGTGTCGGGATCGGCAGCCCCCGAAATGGCAAGGCCGAGCGGCAGCGTCTTTTCGCTCGCGCGCACGAAACGCGCAGCGGCATCTGCGCCGTCCTGAACCAGGACGTTTGCCGTCAGGTCCAGAAGGAGACCTCGCCGTTCCTCGGCCAGTTCCCGCGCGAAAGGAACTGCCTGAAGCAGTTTGACGGTAAGGATGATGACCGCGACGGTCACCGCCAGTGTCAGCCAGATGATCGTGAAGAACTTCCAGAAAAGCCGGGGCATGGTCAGTCCACGAGAAGTTGATAGCCCTGGCCGCGAACGGATTGGATCCAGGATTGTCCGTCCTCTCTGAGCCCGAGCTTCTGGCGAACGCTGCTGATATGGACGTCGATGCGGCGATCGAATGGCGTAAGCGGCTTTCCGAAGGCCCGCTTCGAGATATCCTGCTTCGACACCAGCTGGCCGGCACTGCGGGCGAGAACTTCCAGCAGGCTAAATTCCGTGCCGGTAAGATCCAAAGCCTCGCCGCGCCATTCGGCCGTCCTGCTGCCCGGATGGATCGCGAGTTGCCCCGCCTTCAGCGTGTCGGTCGCCGCACCGGCTGTGGGCTGGCCCGCACGGCGAAGGATCGCGCGCAGCCTGGCCGCGAGTTCACCGGGCGAGCAGGGTTTCGGCACATAATCGTCGGCACCGAGGTTCAGGCCAGATATCCGGTCGATGTCATCGCCTCTTGCGGTCAGCATCAAGACGGGAACGGGGCTGAGCTTTCTGATTCTCTGCAGAACCTCGATCCCGTTCATACGGGGCATCATGATATCGAGCACGATGATATCCACCGTGTTGCCAGCGGCAGCGGCAATTGCCGCGCGCCCGTCCGTGTCCGTCGCCACGTCATATCCTTCTTCTGTCAGATATTCCTGCAGCAGCGTTGTCAACTCGACATCGTCGTCGATGAGGAGAACCTTGTTCATTCACATTGTCCGTCATTCGTATTTGGAAATATTACAACACAAACGCGGGCATGGGACCAAGTTTTACCTAGCTTAACACTAACTTGACTGCACTTAACGTTCGTCCGGCTACTGATCGACGTGGCGGCATTCGTCGCGGCCAACGATGGCCCGCGCGATGCCTTGAACTGTTAAGGAATGTATCGTTGAGAAAGTCGTTCATGACATTCGCCGTCGCACTTTTTGCGGCAGCGCTTGTGTTTCCCTCCCGCGATGGGTTGGCGGAGCAGGTCGCAGCACCTGCTCTTACCGTCTCGGTGACAACGCCGGCGCAGCGGGACTGGCCGGAGACCGTTCCTGCGAGCGGCTGGCTAAAGCCATGGCAGGAAGCGATCATCGCCTCGGAAACGGCCGGCTTGCGTATCACCGATATTCTGGTGGATGTAGGATCCGTGGTAACGAAAGGGCAGACGCTAGTCCGACTTTCCCAGGACAGCGCGTTGGCCGATCTTCGCAAACAGGAAGCGGCCGTCGTCACCGCACAAGCAAATCTGGCCAAGGCCAAGGCCAATGCTGATCGCGCGCGCCAGCTTCGCTCCTCGGGTGCGCTTTCCGTGGAGAAGATCACCGAATATCTAGCCGACGAACAGACTGCAACAGCAAGTCTGGCGTCTGAAGAAGCCGCCCTCGACAGCACCAAGATCAAGCTTGCCCAGACGACCATCACTGCCGTCGACGACGGCATGATAACGTCGCGGTCCGCAGAGCTCGGCGCCGTCGTTTCCGCGGGCACGGAGCTGTTTCGCCTCGTTCGTCAGCAGAAAGTTGAATGGCAGGCCGAGGTTTCCGCCCGCTACCTTCCGCGCATTTCGGAAGGCTTGAAGGTCGAAATCAACGGAGCGGATGCTCTCTCGGTCCAAGGCAGGGTGAGGCTTGTCGGACCGTCGGTCAGCACGGATACCAGCCGGGCGATCGTCTATGTCGCGCTTCCAGCCGACGTCCGTCCGCGCGTTGGACTTTACGTTACGGGCAATATCGAGCTGCAAGCCACTCCGGCCCTCGCGGTTCCGGAAACGGCGATCGTGTTTCGCGATGGGATCAACTACGTGTTCATCGCCGACGGGGACAAGCGGGTGCGCAGGGTCCGTGTGGAAACGGGTCGCCGTAACAACGCAGAAGTTGAAGTCGTTTCCGGCATAGGTCCGTCGTCGCAAGTCGTGAAGTCCGGCGGGGCGTTTCTGTCGGACAATGACGTCGTGAAGATTGCGGAGAAAGACTGATGAACTTCTCCGCTTTCTCGATCCGTAATCCTGTCCCGGCGATATTGCTGTTTGCAATGCTTGCCGTCGGAGGACTGCTGGCCTTCAGGCATCTCCCGGTCCAGAATTTCCCCGACATGGACCTCCCGGCCATCACCGTCACCGCCACGCTCGACGGCGCGGCGCCGACGCAGCTTGAAACCGAGGTCGCCCGCACCATCGAGGATAGTCTCGCCTCGCTGACCTATCTCGACCACATCACCACGACGATCACCGACGGCACCGTCTCGATCAAGGTTTCCTTCAAGCTGGAGAAAAACAGCGAAGCAGCACTGAATGAGGTCCGTAATGCCGTGGATAGCGTGAAGGCCAATCTACCCGCGCAAATGGAGACGCCGAGCGTCACCAAGGTCACGACGCAGGGTTCCGCGCTGGTCACCTATGCCGTCCGCTCGAGCGCTCTCAACGAGACCGAGCTTTCCTGGTTCATCGACAACGATATGACCAAGGCGCTGCTGTCGGTGCCGGGCGTGGGACAGGTCAACCGGATCGGCGGCATCGACCGAGAGGTTCACGTCGATCTCAATCCCACGACCATGGCCTCGCTCGGCGTTACCGCCGCCACGGTATCGGCGCAGCTGAAAGCCGTGCAGGCGGATACGTCAGGCGGTCTCGGGGAAATCGGCGGCGCCCGGCAAACGCTGCGCACACTCGGCGCCATGCCTTCAGTCGAAGCCTTGAAGGAGCTCCGGATTCCTCTGGCCAACGGACAGCAGGTCCGCCTCGATGACGTGGCGTCCGTCAAGGACAGCTTCGCGTCCCGCTCCTCGATGGCCTATCTCGACGGCAAGCCGGTTGTGGCGGTCGAGATCAAACGCTCCAACGGCTTTTCGGACAGCGGCGTCGCGACCGATGTCGACAAGGCGATCAAGACGTTCGCCGCCAGCCATCACAATGTGCAGATCGACGAAGCCTACAGCACGATCGGGCCGATCATCGACAATTATGATGGTTCGATGCACATGCTCTACGAGGGCGCGATCCTGGCGATCGTCGTCGTCTGGCTGTTTCTTCGGGATTGGCGTGCGACGATCCTGTCGGCGGTGGCACTCCCCCTATCGGTCATACCGACCTTCCTGGTCATGTACCTCGCCGGCTTCAGCCTGAATATCGTCACCCTGCTGGCGCTGTCGCTGGTGGTCGGCATCCTTGTCGATGATGCCATCGTCGAGATCGAGAATATCGCGCGCCACCTGAAGATGGGCAAGCGGCCGCTCGATGCAGCGATGGAAGCGGCCAACGAGATCGGGCTCGCCGTCATTGCGACCACCTTCACATTGGTCGCCGTCTTCCTGCCGACGGCTTTCATGAGCGGCATACCGGGCCTTCTGTTCCGTCAGTTCGGCGTCACGGCTGCAGTTGCGGTCCTCGCCTCGCTTGTCGTCGCCCGCCTGCTGACGCCCATGATGGCGGCCTATTTCATGAAGGCCCATCCTGCGACGGAAGAAAGGGATGGCCGTATCATGCGCGCCTATATGGCCGTCGCGAAAGCAGCCCTGAACCACAGGAAGATCACGGTGGCTGCAACCGCCGTGGTGGTCGCACTTTCGTTTTCCGCGATCCCCCTGCTGAAATCGGGCTTTATCCCGGCATCCGACGATGCGCGCACGCAGATCACGCTGACGCTGCAGCCCGGCGTCACGATTGAACAGACCGATGCGGCGACCAGGAAGGCTGCGGATATCGTAGCCAAGCTACCCGACGTGACGCGTGTCTTTTCTTCGGTCGGTTCCGCATCCTCGGGCGGCGGCCCGGATACCTCCGCGACGAGCAATGTCGGATCAGCCACGGTCGTCGTCGTATTGACGCCCATTTCTGAGCGCAATCGAAAGCAGTCGGCGATCGAAAATGATATCCGGCAGGCTCTCTCCGTCCTTCCCGGATTGCGTGTGGAGGTTGGCAGCGGTGGTAACGGGACCAAGCTCGATATCACCCTGGCCAGCGACGATGCCAATGTGTTGGATAGCGCCAGCACGGCATTGGAGGAGCAGCTTCGCACGCTACGGGGGATCGGCGCGGTCACGTCGACCGCATCGAGGCAAGCCCCCGAGATCCAGATCACCCCCGACTTCGCGCGTGCCGCAGCACTCGGGATAACGTCGAATGCGATCGCCAGCGCCGTACGCGTGGCCACGAATGGCGAATATTCCTCCAACTTGCCGAAGCTCAACCTGCCGCAGCGGCAGGTCCCGATCGTCGTGCGCTTCTCGCCCGAGACACGAACGAAGCTGGACGACATCAGGAATATGCGGCTGGTCGGCACGAATGGCAGTGTCGATCTCGGGTCCATTGCCGACATCCGGATTGGCGGCAGCCCCTCCGAGATCGACCGCATTGACCGAATGCGCAATGTCACGGTCTCCGTCGAACTCAACGGCCGCATTCTGGGCGATGTCCATGCCGAGGCGCAGGCGCTTCCCGCGCTCCGGCACTTGCCGCCGGGAGTTGCCCTGGTGGAACAGGGCGAACTTCAGCGCAGCTCGGAACTGTTCCAAAGCTTCGCCCTTGCAATGGCGATCGGCATATTTTGCATCTACGCGGTCCTCGTTCTGCTCTTCCATGACTTCCTGCAGCCATTCACCCTGCTGATGGCACTGCCGCTGTCGCTCGGCGGCGCGCTGTTGCCACTTGTGTTGACCGGAACCAGCTTCTCGATGGCGGCCGTCATCGGCCTGCTTATGCTCATGGGCGTGGTGACCAAGAATTCCATCCTGCTTATCGAATATGCCATCATGTCGCGAAATGAGGGCATGCCCCGGTTCGATGCGCTGGTGGATGCCTGTCACAAGCGTGCGCGGCCAATCGTCATGACCACCATCGCCATGGCGTCGGGCATGCTTCCGGCCGCGCTCAGCCTGACGGGCGGTGATTCCAGCTTCCGGCAGCCGATGGCTATCGTGGTGATCGGCGGGGTCATTGTGTCGACGCTGCTCAGCCTCATCGTCATTCCTGTCATCTTCACTTTTGTGGACGACCTCCACGAGACCCTCAATCGGCTCTTTCGTCGCGCTGGGTTTGGTCGCGAAGTGACCTTCGGCCCGGAGCTGCTGCACGATGCATCCAATGACCATAAAGCGATCGCTTTCAGGCCTGATCACTCAAAACGAGGGCAGGGTCATAAATGATGCCTGGTAAAACAGACGCCATGTTTGGCGCCGTTCAGGGCAAATTCTTCGGTCGAGTTCCTTCCGCCGGAACAAAGCCGCGGGACGTATACCCTCGCAGGCGGCGCCGCAATGCCGCCTGCGCGTCCTGCCATTCGACAGGGAGGAGCCTGGTCCGGGCGCTTGGCCTTTTGCTTCCTTTCCTGCTCATCTTGTCCGGATGCGTGCAGACGCTGGATAGGGCATTGGACGCAAGCGAGGCGGACAAAGCCTCGGTTGCAGGCTATGGCGAAATCCGGACCTATCTGGATGCCCGGCTCGAGGAAGCGCCGCGGGATGTCCCGAACTGGGCGCCCGCGACCAGACGAGGGAAACTCGATGCTCTTATGATTTCCGGCGGCGGTGCCGGCGGCGCCTTCAGCGTCGGCGTGCTTTCTGCTTGGAGTGCGGCCAGGACCCGCCCGCAGTTCGATGTCGTCACCGGCGTCAGTACGGGTGCCTTGATCGCGCCCTATGCATTTCTCGGATCGGCCTATGACGACACCCTCGTTGATCTCTACACCAGCGGCATCGCGCAAAAGTTGGTTCGGACGAAAGGCTTCGTCGGCCTTTTTGGATCGAGCCTGTTAAGAGCCGAACCATTAAGACAGATGATCGCGCGCTACGTGACGCCAGCACTCCTGCGGCAGGTTGCCGCCGAACATCGCAAAGGCCGCCGGCTGTTCATCTTGACGACCAATCTCGACACCCAGCGCGCGGTCGTGTGGAACATGGGCGCCATTGCCAACAGTGGCCGGCCCGATGCCCTGAAGCTGTTTCAAGATGTTCTAACGGCGTCGGCGAGCATTCCAGGCGTTTATCCCGCGGTCATGATCAGGGCAGATTCCGGAGGGCGTCACTTCGAGGAGATGCATTCAGACGGAGGATCGGCCTCGCAGATACTGATGATGCCGCAAGCTCTCCTGACCAGCTCCAGCCGGCCCTTGCTCACCCAAGGCCAGAGCGTCAATTTCTACGTGATCGTCAACAATGCGCTCATGCCGGAATTTTCCACGACACCCGACAGGACCTTACCGGTTATCATGCGGGCCTATTCCATCTTCATCAAATCGCAGACACAAAGTGCGCTGACCGCTCTCTACAATTACTCCAGGCTAACCGGAGCCCGTTTCCGCGTTGCCTCGATCGATGCACAAGTTCCCTACTCCACCTTCGATCCGTTCAACACCAATTACATGCGAGCGGTCTATAACCTTGGATACGCCGAATTTGCCGCTGGAAGTCTCTGGAAGGACAAGCCGGTTTTTCGCTGACGAGGTGGCGCAGACCTGCCGCGCAAGGCTTTGCAAGCGTGAGCACGTTCTCCTGCTCCGCAGCGGCGACACGGTCGAGATCGGGGATGATTGCACCGAGCATCCGGCTGCGTTAACCTGACATCACCGCCGCGCAAGCTCCACATCGAAATGAGGAGGCGCATCGGAGGCTATTGGGACGAAGCGCCCCTTCACCCGGAAAACCTGCTCGATCAATCCTGTGCCGGCCAGTACCCTTGGATCACCGTCGAAGACCAGATTGCCCCTATCAAGCAACGAGATCTGATCACAGACGGACATCGCCTGATTGAGATCGTGGATCGCCATGATGATGGTGACGCCTTTTTCCCGGCTGAGCCGATGGACGAGATCGAGGACCTCCACCTGGTAGCCGATATCGAGGAACGACGTCGGCTCATCGAGAAGCAAGATCCGTGCTTCCTGTGCGATCGCCGCCGAGATCCAAGCCCGCTGGCGTTCGCCGCCGGACAGTTCCCGCAGGCTCCTGTCGGCAAAGTCGTGAAGGCCGGTGCTTTCCAGCGCCCAGCGAATGGCATCCTCGTCCCGCGGACCATAGCTTTTAAACAGACCGACATGCGCGAACCGACCCTGCCGCACCAGCTGCGCCACGGTCATCTCGTCAGGTGCGGCCGGTTGCTGCGGCAGAAATGCAAGGTGCTTGGCCAATTGCCGTCGCGACATGGATGCGATCGGCCTGCCATCAATCTCTGTGTTCCCCTCGGCCGATTTGATCAGGCCGGAAAGAGCTTGGAGCGCCGTGCTTTTTCCGGAGCCGTTGGGTCCGATCAGCGCACGGATCTCGCCCGGCCTGAAGGATAGATCCAGGGCATTCAGCGCTCTTCGAGCACCATAAGCGACAGATAGACGGGTACAGGATAGCAGCATGGCATCCTCATGGGGTTTTGCGAAGAAGCGCGATGAGCACGGGAACGCCGCAGATCGCTGTGACGATGCCGATCGGGATTTCGTCAGCCTGCCCTATCAGCCGGCCGACAAGGTCTCCCAGAGTAACAGTGACAGCGCCGAGGACGATCGTCAGCGGTAGGAGAAGGGTGGTCCGCCTGCCGGCAAGGAAGCGGGCAAGGTGAGGTACGATGAGCCCGATGAAGACGATCGGGCCGACCGTGCCAACCGCGCTCGCCGCAAGACCGCAGGACAGAAGCAAGGCAAGCGAAAACTGCCGCCGGTAGGAAAGCCCGAAAGAGCGGGCCATGGAGGGCTCGAAACGCAGGAGTTCCAGCGGCCTTCGGATCAAAGGCAAGGCAGCGAGGCCGGCAATCGTATAAGGGAGCAGAAAGGCGGCATGTTCCCAGCTCCGCGCGTAGAGACTGCCGGAAAGCCATTCCAGCAACACTTCGATCCGCGCGGAGCCCCAGCCTGCGATCAATCCGATGGCCAAAGCTTGCAGCACGGCGCCCACGGCAATGCCGCAAAGGGTGATGCGAAGCGGCCCCAGGTCGAGGCGAAACGCCAGCATATAGATAATGCCGCCTGCAAGAAGTCCTCCCACCGTGCCGACGGCGGGCAACCACTCGAGGGGAAGTTCTGCGACCGTCGTCGATCCGGAATAGTGAATATAGACGGTGAAGAGCAGGAAGATGGTTACTGCGAGCGTTGCCCCCTGGGAGACGCCCATAATGGACGGGTCGGCAAGCGGGTTGCGCGTAACACTTTGAAGAATAAGGCCGGCAACAGCGAGGTGAATGCCGGCCAGTATTCCCGTCACGATACGAGGCAGACGGATATCGATGACGACCGATTGCGCTTGCCGCGAACCGTGTCCCGTGAGGACCGCGACGACATCCGACGGCGGAATATCTGCCACCCCCACAAACACCGCCAGCACGAAGGAGAGGAACGCGACGAAGACAAAGGCAAAGACAAGCAGGAACCCGGCGCTGCTATTGTTTCGGAGCGACAAGGATGTGGCCATGATCACGCTTCTCCCTTGAACGAGAAGCCGCGGCTTTGAACGAGGTAGATGAACACAGGTCCTCCTATCAGCGCCGTGACGATCCCGACCGGAAGTTCCTGGGGGGCGGCAACGCTTCGCGCAATCACGTCGGCCGCAGCCACCATCAGACCGCCGAGCGCTGCTGTCAGGGCGATCGCCCATCCCGGGCCGTTCGGCCTCAAAAGCCGGGCGATGTGCGGCGCCGCCAACCCGACAAACGCCACGGGACCCGCCACGGGTGTGACCCCCGCTACGGGAAAAACCGCCAGAAGAAGCAGCAAGGGTTTCCAGAACGAGAGCTGCAATCCCATCCCGGCCGCTGCCTGTTCGCTTAGGGCGAGAAGCCCGATCACGCGCTGGCATGCCAGTGCGCCGGCGGTGCCGGCAAAAACCCATGGGGTCATGTATGAGAGCTGCGTCCACGAACGTCCCTGAAAGCCGCCAGACAGCCAGAAAAGCAATGACGGCACCTGTGGTCCGCTCAATAGGAGAATGTAGGTCGTGACCGCGCTCAGGAACAAGGAGATGCTGATGCCGCCAAGCGCCAGATGCAAGGGGCGTCCTCTTCCTCCTCGTGAGACCCAGAAGGTCAACAGCGCAGCCGCCATACCGCCCGCCAGCCCGACCAATGGATAATATATGGACGAGAGCGACGGCACGAAAACGAAACAGAAAACGATCGGTGTCACCGCTCCGGATGTCACGCCGGTCAAACCCGGGCCGGCGAGCGGGTTGCGGGTCAGGATCTGCAGCAGATAACCGGAGACGCCGAGACCGGCGCCCCCGATAAAAGCCGCGAGGCTGCGTGGCAGCCGCAATGTCCATACGAGAATGGAATCGATCTTCCCGTCGGGTGCGAACAGGATCGTCCAAAGAGCACGCGGCTGAAGCGGCTTGGCGCCGACCAGAAGTCCGCAGATTACGACGATCGCAGCAACGACCATGATGATGATCGTCATCACCAGCGGCTGAAGATCATTCCGTCGCCGCGCGGTGGCCGCGACCCCTATCAATTTTGCAGGTCGGCCGGAATCAGCCTGGCCGCCTCCGCCTTGACATCGACGGCAGGGAAGGTGTCAGGGTAGAGGTAGTGGGCGGCCTCACGCAGCACCAGCTCACGGGCGATCGGACCATTGGTTTCCACCCACTCGTCACCGACATAATGCACGCGGCCTTTCTTGACCGCCGAGAGCTGCTGCCAGATGGGGTTGTTCTCATGCGGACGATCCGGGCCGCTGTCATAGACGAAGATCACTTCCGGATCTTTTTCCAGCATGGTTTCAAGGCTCAGCTCTTCGCCGAACCGGCCTTCCTTCGTCATCGGGCCGACAATATTGTCGCCTCCGAGCGCTGCAACGATCGATGCTGCGGTGTTTTCGGTATGGAAGGAGAATGGGGTATCGCCCGCCCACATGATTTGGAAACGCGGGTGCGCATCCTTCGGCGCCTTTGCGGCGAAAGCTCCGAGATCCTTTTTGAAAGCAGCATTCAGCTCCTCGCCGCGTTGAGGCTTTCCAAACAGCTTCGAAAGGTCGGCGACCTCCTGGTAGCTTTGGCTCAGAAGCTCCATATTATAAGCGATATAGGGCGCGATCTTTTCGAACTGCGGGGCATTGCCGACGGTATAGCGCTTCATGGCAATGATGACATCGGGCCGGACTTCCGACAGCAATTCGAGGTTGGGCTTCGCCCGTTGCCCGATCTGCTTCATGTCCTTCGTCAGGCCAAGAAGAAAGTCCGGTTCGCGTCCGGCCGTCATGTAGGTGGTCGCAACAGGCTTGATACCGAGAGCAAGCGCAACATCGACCGCAAGGTAGGAAACCGAGGCGATCCGCTTCGGGTTGACCGGGGCCAGCACGGTTTTACCGCGATCATCCACGATCGAAAGCGTCTGTTTTTCCTCGGCGAAAGCGCCCCCCGAGGTCAATAGGACAATAATGCTTGCAATATTAAACACGCCGAACACGCGCCGCCTCATGGCGATACCCTCCAGGTCAATATTCGTTACAACATAACGTTCTTTTCACAGACACCGCCGGCGGCCCATCCATCAACGGAAGAGACACGGCATCCCAGCGGTTTTGCCTGCAAAACTTGATCTTTGTTGTCTGCTTTAACGATAAAAGATGATTATTACAATCATCTTTTATCGCGGCATGTGGAATATCGCCACGCATGCCGGCCAAGCCAAGAGCGGTTCAGCTTTTCACGGAAACTCTGAACCGCTCTATCTCTTTGTTTTCTAGCAATTCCAGACGGAAAACCGCTGCGCAGTTTTCCTGGAATTGCTCTAACGAGCAGCCTGATACTCGGTATCTTGCAGCGTAGCGGATGCCATTCTGAGATCCGTAATGAAACGCCACCACAGCAGGAAGCTGGTTGCTCCGAATCCGAGGCAAAGGCCAAACCAGATCCCATGGCTACCCCAGCCGATCCAGTATCCGCACACCGCCATGGCCGGGATGCCGATAAGCCAGTAGCCGATCAGGGTGTTGGTCAGCCCGGCCCTGGTGTTTCCAAGCCCCCGCAGCAGCCCGATGCAGATATTTTGCGAACCTTTGAAGAACTGATGCGCTATGGCGAACCAGAGAAGCGTGGTCGCAGCGGCGAGCACGGCCGGATCGGCCTGGTCGCCCAGAAAAGGACGCAGCACTGCTCTTGGAAGGAAGACATATAGAAGTCCGACAACCGTCGTGATGGAAAAGCTGATCGTGAAGGTGCGTCTTGCGATCGCACCGATTTCTCCAGCGTGACCCTTTCCGGCCGTGCGGCTCACCAAGATCGAGGAGCCCTGTGACAGTCCTATATTGGCCTGATAGACGATATAGGCGAGCTGATTGACGATGTTGGAGGCGGCAAGAGCGACTGGACCGAACGTGCCCATGAATATGGTCGCGATCGAGGTGATGGCCGCTTCGGAACCATAGGTCAATGCGATCGGCGTTCCCATCTTCGCGATTTGTCTTATGGTCGCAGGCTGGGCTCGCCATCCATCCATAGCAAGGAGGGCGTTCAGTTTTTCGTCCCGCTGGACTGTCCGCAAATAAACGAAAAAGGTCCATATCTGGACAAGCGTGGTTGCGAGACCAATGCCCGCCAGGCCAAGCTTCGGCAAGCCGAGCCATCCGTAAATAAAGGCGCCGTTGAGCAGAGCGTTGACGCCGATCGAGATGATCGTAACCCGCAACAGGGAGCCTGCGCGACGCATTCCCACCGCGAACTGACGAAGGACATTGAGCCACAGCATTGGCAGCAGGCCCGGTGCGAGGGTAAGCATGATCGGCCTCGCAAGTTCGACGACCGCGCTGCTCTGCCCGAGAAAGACCAGGCAATAGCCGAGAACGACAAGGATGATGCCGGCGGCGATCGCGACCATCGTCGCAAGCAGCATGGATGCCCGGAGCAAATCGCGAACTTCCTCGTGCGTTGTTGCGTCGGTGGATGACGTGCCGGTTCTCTTTTCTCCCCGCCCAACCGAGGCGGCGATCAAGTTGCCGACGCCCGTCACCATGCCGACGCACATCGTGCGCAGTTGATTGTAGAGCAAGATTGCGAGACCGCCCGCGGCAACCGCCTGAACACTGATGAAGCCCATCATCAGGAGATCGGTGCTGGTAAGAGCAACCTGGGCAAACTGAATGCCGGCAATGGGGGCGGCGAGCGTGATGATTTCCTGATAGCGCCGAAATTGCATCGTGGCCACGTCGTTATGCTCCCACCGCTGCTACGGTTCGAGATGCGAGATATATCGATTCCCGATAGGCATCGAAAAGCCGCTGCAGGCGTCGATGTGCCGTCTCGTCGAACAGGTGGCGTTCCCGAAGCCAGTCATCGTCGTAGATGGTGTCGAGATATTTTTCGCCTGCGTCACAGACGAGGACCACCATCGTGCTGTTCGGTTCGACAAGGGCTAAACGCTTGAGCGCCACATGGATCCCGGCACCGGCCGTCCCGCCGACCAGCATACCCGTCCGGCGAGCGACGACACGGGCAGCGGTGAACGCGTCGATATCGTCGACCGTCAGTCTCTCATCGATCAGGGCACGATCGACGTTGGGGCCGACGGTAAATCCGCCCGGCGCGCCGGCGCCGGTCTGCCAATACTTGCCAGCGGGTCCACCGAAGATGATCGATCCTGTCGGTTCGACGCCGATGCTCATGACCTGCGAGCCGAGGCGGCGCAGCTCCCTTACCGTTCCACATAGAGTGCCGCCGGTGCCGACCGCGCCGACGAGATAGTCGACATCCGTGCCGAGGTCACGGAGCAGTTCGGCCGCAAGGCCGACATAGCCATTGTTGTTGTTGGGGTTGTGGTGCTGATCCGGCCAGAATGCGCCGGTTTCGTCGGCAATTTTCCCGGCGATACGACGTCGCTCGACGGTGCTCGGGCCGTTCCCATTGCTCTCGACAAAAACGAGATCGACGCCCATGGCCTGCATCGCCCGAAGCTTGTCGCGCGATGCGTGACTGTCGACGACAGCGGTAAACTTATAGCCCCGTTCGATTGCTACAAGAGCCAAGCCCGTTCCGGTATTGCCTGAGGTCGGCTCGACGATCCGACCGCCAGGCTTCAGTACGCCGTCCCGCTCGGCTGCCAGTATCATCTCCCGCGCCATCCGGACCTTGCAAGAGCCGGTGGGATTGAACTGCTCCAGTTTCAGCAGCAATCGGCTGCCGGATCCTGTCCGGGCAAGTTCCAGCAAAGGCGTGTCGCCAATCAGCTCGGAGCTTGTCGTCACGACTCGTTCAGCAGGCCGGCTAATGTGTCTCGTCATTGATCCATTCTCCAGGTGAAACGTTCGCCCTGCCGGGTCACAACAATCTTGGGCGGCAAGGCAAGCTGGTGAAACTCACTCTCGTTCTTGTCCATCTGATAGCCGGCGGTATTGGGATAGATGATCAGATCGCCATACCGAGGCGCTGCAGGAAATGGGATCTTGCGCCAGGTCAGAACGTCGTATTCCATGCAGCTGGAACCACCGACCGCTGCCCGAACGGGGTCTTGGGGGCGGGGCGTTCCCCTTTGCACAAGAACAGGGGTCGGGAGAAACTCGCTGTTTTTCCACTGTTCCGACAGGCTCATGCTAAGGCCGGCGACGGTTACGATGCCGTGTTCCGCATTTCGCTTGAAACCCTGTACTGGAAAGACCGTAACTCCGGCACCGTCGAGAAGTGCCCGCCCCGGCTCGAGGTACAGTTGCACCTCTGCAGCTGTCAGCTTCGATGAGAGCGTTCCCTCGCTATCGACGCTCTGCAGGATCGCGTCGAGCATGGTGGCGCCGGTGGGCGCCTGGTAGTAGGGATAGAACTGATTGAAGCTCTTTCCCGCGTGAAACTCAGCCGGATCGATAAGTTCCTTGAAAACTCTCCAGTCCTGTTCATCGACATAGGCACAGGCAAAGCCCCCGCCGATGGAAATGGCGGTAGCCGGAAAGCCCTGTCGTCGTGCTTCCAGGCATTGGCCGATCAACATTGACGCCAATTCGGCGCGCGGTTGCACAGCATAACCGTCGAGGTGGAAAGAAAAGCCATCCATGATCAGATGGTGTCCCGCCTTCGCGCAGCGTTCGAGTGCCCCGCGAAGATCATTTGAATTGAGTCCGAAGCGGCTGTTCTGTCCCGTGGGCGGCAGCACACGCAGCAGGATCCGCAAAGGGGCGGTCTCCGCCGCGAGAGCGATCGCCCGCTCCAGCTCGTCCATGGCGTCGATGGCAACGGTGGCACCGTGGCGGCAAGCCAGCCACAAAAGATCGTTGCTCTTGGCCGCCCCCGTCACCCCGATATCCTCGCCGCGAATGCCGTTGGCGAGTGCGTGGACAAATTCGGGTATGCTGGCGACGTCCACCGATCCGCGCAGCCTCGCTACTTCACGCAGCCATGCGCCCGCCTTATTGGCTTTCTTGCCGAAATAGACGCGTCCTGCCACGTTTCTTTCCCGAAGAACGCGTTGGAAGGCCGCCAGATTGTCGGCAAAGCTCTCGGGATGGATGATGTGAAACGGCCCGTCCGTCGCGTGGTGAATGTGGCTCAGCAGCGCAATGTCCTGCCTGACGGCGATGGCCCAGGCCTGTTCACGAGCGCGCATCGAATTGATCGCTAGCTCCATAGCGCGACCCGCTTGCCGCGGCCGGCGGCAATCCCTCTGGTGGCGAGTGCATGGGCGACAGGGATATCCGTGATGATCATGCCGCTGCTGAATGCAAACACCCGATCGTTCTGGGTGTTGCGCCCGGGTTTGCGGCCACAGACGATATCAGGCAGTTCGGCATCGATCCTGGCAACGCCGTCCAGGCCGGCCATCCTCTTGCCGGTGACACCCAACTGGCCTTCGTTCGTTGCGATCGCATAGTCCGCATCCTGCAATGCGCCCGTCTCGACCCCTTTGCTGGCTACTGAGATCAGCAGGCCCCCGGGCTTGAGCCACCGCGTCTGGACTTTGGGGTGCGCCGCGCGGCCCGAGGCGGCCACGACGATATCGGATGAGGCAACAGCCTCCGGAACATCCTTCACCAGCTCGATCTCGCGATCGGGGAAATACCGGGCAAATGTGGAAAGGCTGGCGGCAATCCCGTCGGGATGCGTACCAAAGAGGCGCAGGGTTTGCAGGTCGGGCAGAGCTGTCAGCAGATATGGCAGCGTGTTGATACCCTGTGCACCCGTTCCGATCATCAGCACCGATCGGGCATTCGCCATGGCGCAATGCTTGGCAATGATCGCTGTCGTCGCCGGAGTGCGCGAACCGCCGACGCGATGGCAATCCATGAATGCAAACGGCAGTCCGGTCGTGTCGTCATAGAGGCTGATTGTCGTGTAGTATTTTTCGGCGTTTTCGCTGCCTTGGCGATAGGAGGTCTTGAACCCGGCCTGTTCGAGCGCGCCATCATATCCGAGCATCGAGTAGGATACCGCGTCCCGCTGTTCGTTCGGAAGCGGCATCATGAGCTTCGTCGGGCAACGGGACCGTCCGTTGGCATAGGACAAATAGGCATCTTCGACGAGCCGAATAACCTCGGCCGGTGGCAGTTCGATATCCGATAGATCGGAACGCGTGAGGATATGGATGGCAGGCGTATGCATGAACGTCTTGGTCATCGTCGATGCCTTTCGATGTTGCCGATGTGATATGAGGTGACAAAAGCGGTCTCGGCGAGCGAGCGCTCTGATTTCGCTCGTCAATTATCGAGATCGATGAATCCATACTGGGCCGCTGGCACGCTTGCCTCTAGTCGGGAGACATTGAAGGCTTGGCCCATGCCTCAAGCGCCTGTGTGCTTTGCACGGCGTTCGGGTGCCGAAGATCTTTCAGAGGGATGTCACAGGCAGGAGGCGCGCCTTCAAAAATGTGGCGCGTCGTCTTGGAGGGGAATCTTCGGCCGCTGCGCGCCATTGCCGAAATCATGTCGGGCGTGATTGTCTCACCCGGCCGCCAAGCCTCCACCCGCACGGTGTCGTAGTCCAGGAGAACGACTGGCAAGACCCTGAAGCAAAGGCGCTGTGCAATGGTGAGCCTATGGTGCCCGTCCATGACGAACCAATCGGCGCGGTGGGCGGTGATCGGTCGCGTCCACCGGCCGGATTGGACGATCTCCCGTTCGAGTTCGATCACCCGGTCGTTATCGATTTCTTCGGTTGGGATGAGCTTTCGAGGGTCGAGAAGTTGGTACTGAACAATGCCCGTTTTCATTCACGCCTCCCCGACGTCATGATCTACGAGAACGCAAGCCAGATTGTTTACGGACGCGAACTTACACCCTTTTAAGCTGCGGTCAATAAAAGATGATAAAAAAAATCAAGTTTAGAACTAGACTAAGAATACCTCTAAAAACAGTTGGTTAGAATCTGGGTCGACAAATACAAATAAAACAATCTTGGATTGCATATGCTCGATGGTCGAACTGCGCGCTTCGGCGTGGCCCGGACATTTGCGCGGGGCCGCATGGGTTGTCGGCGGCGCCGGATAATGCGGTCTCGGCGAGGCAGGCAAAACTGCGGCCGGAGCGTCTGTGCGAAAGCGTCTGGATGGGAGGAAGGCGATAGCATAGCCTGGAATATCGCGGCAGGCACGGCCCAGGGGGCGTGTCGGTCCGCCCAGCTTCGGTGGTGTCCACCCTTTCGCGGCGGACGAGCATGCCATGTATATCGACGGTAGTAACGACCATCGGCAGTTGTCTGTTTCGCATTCCGTGACGGTGCCTGTGGCTATCCTCTTCACCGGAGCAACGATAACATCAGGTTCCACAATGCTCCGTCTCCTCAGCCGCGTTGGCAATGCATACTGCGGACGGATCAATTTTCGTGATCCGAATACGCCATGGGCATGAAGACTGGGCCAGCGATTCTGTTTGGGCCTCGCTGAGTGAACGAACAAGCACAGTTGTATGAGAGGAGTTAAGGCCCGGAATGCGACGCGCATCGGATTATCTGACATTCCTTACATCGCTGCCATCCTGTGCTCTCATTTTCGGGACCTAAAATTCCAATTTCATCGTGAGCGCTGATGCCGAATGAAGGGCTCTCCCGGTTTTTCTTGTCCCGCCTCATCTCTCCCCAGAGAGATGAGGCAATCCCTCACAGGCGTTCTTGAAGGATTTCCGCCGCAATATCCCGCCCACCGTAGAAGACGCCCAACACCAGCACGGAGTCGTCTTCGACCACGAAGGCGATACTCACGTTCCGGCGATAGCCAATAATCCGCAAACCGGGGATAATGCCATCCCTAACTGGGCCGCGCCTGGGGAACGTTGCAAACTCCATAACAAATTGCCGGATGCCACTGACGTAGTTCCAAGCGACCGCCGGCCCCGCTTTCTCGATACTGGCGAGATCGCGGTAAAGCTGAAGCAACTCTGCCTAAGCCTGTTTGTACAGGACGATTTTGTATTTCATACTCTATTTGGCTTTCGCCAGCTCGGCCCGATGCTCCGCTTCCAGCCGGGCAAAGGCATCGTCAAGGGTCACGCTCGCCGATGGATAGCGCTTCAGATCCGCATAGCGGCTCGGAATTTCATGATTGAGCCAGCGTTCGCGGGCCTCCTCTTGATCTTCGAGCAATCTCAGGCCCGCGCGAACAACTTCACTGGCGTTATTGTAGCGGCCGGATTCAAGCTGCTTCCTGATGAAGCGCTCGTAATGGTCGTTCAGTGCGAAACTTGCCATGACAATTTGGCTCCTTTCTTTGCAATATGAGCCAGAGACGCGCAAATATCAATTGTTGTTATCTATTAATAAATCAAGCGCAGCGCGCCGAACAATCAAGCAAGCGAGACCGCCAGGGTGGCGGAAGCGAAACGGACTATTGAACTATTGAACTAACGACCTGGCGACAAGGTCCTCGTTCGGCAACACCTGGGCGGGGGGGCACCGATGTAGTCCCGGACAAATGACGTCTAGGCGGCGCTTCTCTTGTTTCGGGAATCGGACGCATCGGATTTCCATCACATGCCGCAACGTTGAATCCGTTGATATCTGATGAAGCGGTCCGCGCGCGACGAGCGCCTCCTGCCGAGGGGCTTTTCCAGGACCTGTACCGATAAAGGTGACCCAGTCATGTTCCGAGTCGAGCATCGTCATGAACGATGTCGCGACAATTGCCTCGCCGCAGGCAGCGTCTCGAAGAGTGTATGAGCCTCCGTGGACGACCGACCCAGTTTTGTCTAATCCGCACGACGTGCAGGTCAACGTACTACCCATCGCGTTGTCTCAATCCCGCCGACTCGACAACAGAATTCGACATTCAATTCAAGAAGATCTACGACGAAACCCCAATGAGGTTAAGATCGATACCGGGTGGACTTCCGACTGGGACACTGTTCATTTGCGCCGCGATTTGGCTCTGACTCAGAATTGCGGCTGTTGCGGACGACGCTTTGGCTGATTCATCGGAGGATCAGCTTATGCAGCATCGCTTCCAGCGCGCGAGCCTTGCCCCTGACGGCCTTGCAGTGGATGAAGCAAAGATTGTCGCGGACAGCGTTCAAATTCGGCTGCGATCGCGCCTTCGCTCGGGAAGTTGTCCGGACTGCGGGCGGCAAAGCCAGAGGGTTCAAAGTCGATATGTGCGGCGCCCCGTTGATCTTCCCGTCA
>NZ_AQHN01000066.1 GCF_000359745.1 Rhizobium freirei PRF 81 | reverse complement strand
AAATGGCAAAGAGTAAGTTTGAGCGCAATAAGCCGCACGTCAACATTGGTACGATTGGGCACGTTGACCACGGCAAGACGTCTCTGACGGCAGCGATCACGAAGTACTTCGGCGAGTTCAAGGCATACGACCAGATCGACGCGGCGCCGGAAGAGAAGGCTCGTGGTATCACGATCTCGACGGCGCACGTTGAGTATGAGACGCCGAATCGTCACTACGCTCACGTTGACTGCCCCGGCCACGCCGACTACGTCAAGAACATGATCACGGGTGCTGCGCAGATGGACGGCGCGATCCTGGTTTGCTCTGCAGCCGACGGCCCGATGCCGCAGACCCGCGAGCACATCCTGCTCGCCCGCCAGGTTGGCGTTCCGGCGATCGTGGTGTTCCTGAACAAGGTCGACCAGGTTGACGACGCCGAGCTTCTCGAGCTCGTCGAGCTTGAAGTTCGCGAACTTCTGTCGTCCTACGACTTCCCGGGCGACGACATCCCGGTCGTCAAGGGTTCGGCACTTGCTGCTCTTGAAGACAGCGACAAGAAGATCGGCGAAGACGCGATCCGCGAGCTGATGGCTCAGGTTGACGCCTACATCCCGACGCCGGAGCGTCCGATCGACCAGCCGTTCCTGATGCCGATCGAAGACGTGTTCTCGATCTCTGGCCGTGGTACGGTTGTGACCGGCCGCGTCGAGCGTGGTATCGTCAAGGTTGGTGAAGAAGTCGAAATCGTCGGCATCCGCCCGACGTCGAAGACGACGGTTACCGGCGTTGAAATGTTCCGCAAGCTGCTCGACCAGGGCCAGGCCGGCGACAACATCGGCGCACTGGTTCGCGGTGTTAACCGCGACGGCGTCGAGCGTGGCCAGATCCTGTGCAAGCCGGGTTCTGTCAAGCCGCACAAGAAGTTCATGGCCGAAGCCTACATCCTGACGAAGGAAGAAGGCGGCCGTCATACGCCGTTCTTCACGAACTACCGTCCGCAGTTCTACTTCCGCACGACGGACGTGACGGGCATCGTCACGCTTCCGGAAGGCACGGAAATGGTCATGCCTGGCGACAACGTCACCGTTGCCGTCGAGCTGATCGTTCCGATCGCGATGGAAGAAAAGCTTCGCTTCGCGATCCGCGAAGGCGGCCGTACCGTCGGCGCTGGCATCGTTGCCTCCATCGTCGAGTAATT
>NZ_AQHN01000065.1 GCF_000359745.1 Rhizobium freirei PRF 81 | reverse complement strand
AAGCATTTGCGGCTACGTCTCTATCCGAAGGAAAGGCGGATCAGGAGCTGCAGCTGGAGGCAACATGCTTCTCGACGCTGGGAGGTTGCTCGCAGCGGCGCTTGCATCAAAATATGTCATTTGCCCGCGAGCCAGGCTCGCATTAAGCCCGCGCTATAGTCCCGCAGCTTCCTCGAACACCCAGTCCCGCCGGTCGGTCTTCTCGCCAATGCCGGCGAGGGTGCCGACAGCACGAGCGGAGCCGGCGATCGCCGCCAAATTCGACGATAACCTAATCCTCCAATGAAAATCGCGAGATAGTGCCCGCATCAGACTCAAGGGAGAGCCTGTACTTCCGATCGCGTTGGAATGACGGCCTGAACATCGCCTGCAGCAAATCGTGCCGAGACGATGATTAGGACATTGCAATGTCGATGCGGCGGTGAGTCGAGGAGCCCGCGAGAGCCATGGCCGGCAGTCTATTGCGCTGCCACGAGCGACGCCGCCGCGGGCACGAACCGACGACACCTGCCCTGGTCGATTTTCACCGCTGTGATGCGAAGCTTGCCGCAACCATCCGACATTTGGATGAGTCCTATTAAATCAATCGATTATCCCGATGGGCCGATCAAGCGTAAATAGGCGGTGAAGTGCTCCACCGACGGTGGGGTCGGCGATGCTAATCAGTGGTGGTTCACATGACGATAAGCCTCCTCGGCAGGGATGTCGACGATGTCCCCATTGATCCCACTGGCGACGGCCGGCTCATCAGTGGCGAAGGTATTGGGCAGATCAGAATACCCAATCCGCCGACGGACGGTATCGATCTCGCTCGCATGGTCGTGTTTGAGGTCTCGATCCAGTCCGTAGCTCTCGGCTTGTAATTTCATGCTCCAGGAGGCCCTCATGAAGATTTCCGTGGTGATCGTCCAAGCGAGCTGCACGTTTCTGCCGGTCTCGACGCGGTCGGTCGCGATTGCGATCCCGTCAGCTGCCTTCGGAGTTTTGCCGAGACTACCACTTTAGGGGATGGGCCGGGTGAGAGCCGCATTCGAAAACGGCGGGGGCAAGCTGGCGGCATTGGCCGCCAAATCACATCGTGAGAGGCGGCTGGTCCAAAGGCGCCGCTCTAATTTCAAAGGCTTGAGCAAATTGCGGTTTTAGAGGGTTAGCGTTGCGTGGCGATCTGCGGACAGGATGATCGTTGCTGCCGTCGTCGAAGCGGAACGAAGATACATGGGCTTCAGCTAGGACTGCCGATCACATGCTAGCGGGTTCGACTAACTGATACGGAGAAAAGATATGTCTGATGCAAAACTGCAAAGTGTGCTTTCGGCTCTTTCGCAGACGGTGAGACAGCTCGACGCTATTCCGGCTAAACAGCCGGGTCCTGAAGCCAATTGCGTTAAGCTGGACACGAATGAGAATCCATTTCCGTTGCCAATGCTGGTGATGCGAAGCGCGATTGCCGCCCTCAAACGGCATTACCTTTATCCGGAGGATGATAATCGCTGCTTGCGGGAAGCGGCCGCCAATGCGTATGGCCTCTCCCGCGATCAGGTGATCGCCGGCAATGGATCGTCTGAACTGCTGGGGCTAATCTACAGGGCTTTCCTTGCTCCGGGTGATAGCGTGGCGATGATGTCGCCAGGTTTTTCGTTCAACCGCAAACTAGCCTTGTTGCAGGGTGCTCAATTTCTCGAAATCGAATGGAGCAAAGCTTATTCGTTGCCGATAGAGCAATTGCTTCTCGGTCCCGCAAAAGAGGCAAAGTTCATCCTGCTGGCCAATCCGAATAACCCGAGCGGAACCTTTGTTCCAATAGCCGAGATCGACAGGCTCGCTGCGCAATCCGACCGTTTGATAGTGTTGGATGAGGCGTATGTCGATTTTGCGCCCGACGATGCTCTACGACTTATCAATCGCCATTCGAACCTGCTGGTCTTAAGAACATTTTCTAAAAGCTACGCCGCCGCCGGTATTCGCATTGGTTTCGGCTTCGGTCATCCTGAACTTATCGGAAGGCTGCGTAACAGCCAAAATCTCTTCAATATGAATCTTATTGCCCACGCGGTCGGCACCAGCATCCTCTCGCACCGCGCCGCCTACGCCGAGAACCACAAACATATCAAAGATGAAAGACACCGAACCACGGCCGCACTCTCTAAACTCGGATTTTCGGTGACCCCGTCTCATGCAAATTTCTTGCTTGCTCGCGCACCACCTGGGCAAAACGGCACGTGGTGGCAAGCATCGTTGAGAAGACGAAAGATACTTGTTGCCGTCTTTCCCGATGACGGCCTGGAAAATCATATTCGCGTAAGCGTCGGTTCAAAAACCCAAATGGATGCATTCCTATCAGCCGCCGCTGACATTTCTAAAAGCCTGAAGATGCAGCCGGTCACGCACGGCTAATCTTTGTTTTTGCCGACACCACAGAAACAGCCAAGTCGATTTGGCCGGGATACCCAGATCTCCGCACCAAATGAGGTCGACACAACCGGTGTCGGCGATTGCACTGACCCTGGTGCCTTTTGATGCCTCGTCGTGGAGAACCACGGCCGGAGCATAGACCGCCTCTTCATCGCTTGAATCGACATCTTTCATCTAACATTGGAGACAATCGAATGGGAAATGCCATTCCTTCTAATCTGACCTTCGGCATCTTCGATCATCTGGACGACAACGGCTGCGACATAGCCCAGCAGTACTCAGATCGCCTGAGGTTAGCCGAGGCGTGCGACGGCCTTGGTTTTTACGCTTATCACCTTGCTGAGCACCACTGTACTCCACATGGGAGAGGGCCATCGCCAAATCTGTTTTTATCGAGCGTCGCGCAGCGTACGCGTTGGATTCGTATCGGGCCACTTGTCATGCTGCTGCCCCTTTATCACCCGCTGCGTGCTTTTGAAGAAATCTGTATGCTGGACCAATTGAGCGGCGGCAGAGTTGAGGTCGGGATTGGACGCGGTTCTCTCCCGATCGAATTAAGTTATTTCGGGATGTGTGCGGACGCGGCACCAGGCTGCTATGCGGAAGCCAGTGAAATTCTTCTTAATGCGATGAGAGGCGGCACGTTGTCCCATAAGGGCCAGCATTTTGAGCTGAGCAACATACCTTTGACACTAAAACCTCATCAAAGCCCGCATCCACCGATGTGGATTGCCACAGGTAGACCCGAATCGGCCCGCTGGGCCGCTGCGAACGGCGCAAACATCGCGTGCCTGGGACCGTCCTCTTCTGTCCGCAAAATTACTGACGCCTTCCGCGCCCATCGAAAAGAGAACACGGGCGAAGATGATCAATCCTCGTTTCGTGGCTTGCTTCGCATGATCGTGATTGGGCGTTCTGACCGCGAAGCCTGGGTGCTCGCAGCGCCGGCTTACGAACACTGGCTCGCCAGCTTTGAATTCCTTTACGAGCTAAATGACCTGCAGACTCCACCAAACCTGCCGCTGACTTTCGACGAGGCGGTTGAGAACGAGTTATGCATCGCAGGGTCGGCGGCGTCGGTGAGACAAACATTACTTAGCCAGGTAGAAGAGGCAGGCGCCAACTATCTTCTGTGTCAACTTGCATTTGGGACCCTGCCGCTGGATGCTTCCCTTTACACAGCAGCCACTATTCAATCCGAATTTATGGCTCGTCTTAACTGATGCGCCATAATTTGGAGCCCCAACAACTTTTCCTGCGCCGTGCTGGCCGTCCAGTTGGATGCTAAACGTCAAGCTCCTCGCCGTCGCATCCGGTTCATATGCTCCTGATGATGGCAAAGTTCTCGGCAGCGCCCCGTTCATGGTATCATGATCGCCTCGCTATCGTCCTATGGCAAGCATTGAAGGCCACATTGTCGCCGAATCCTCGTCGACCGAAGCCGGCTATATCACCGCTTTTGGCTTTACGCTGGGAAAGAAGCCTTGTCCCCCGCACTATATGAGAGGAATTAAAATGATCGATCGTTACATCTCTGCCGCATCGTTGACCGCTGCAGTTTTGGGCTTGATGTTTCTCAGCAATCCTGCAGCGGCGCAAGAGACGCAACCCGCCCAAGGGCAACCAGATGGCAATGGTGCGGCTGCGGCCATCAGTGACCAGAAGATCGAAGCTTTTGCCGTCGCCTATCTCCAGGTGGACAAGATTAGGCAGGAGTACGCGGCCAAGATCAAGGCGGCGCCGGATGAGACAGCGAAGCAAGAGCTACGGAGCGAGGCAAGAAAACAGATGATACAGGCCGTTCAGACCTCTCCCAATATTTCAGTGGACGAATACAACGAAATTCTGGCCGCTGCACAGAAGGATCCTGTTCTCGTGAAGAAACTTGACGACAAACTGCAGAAATCCGCGCCCGCAAAGCAGTGAGCAACCCCACGATCACCGATCAATTTGATCACCCGCCATCGCCGCGCCGAGTCCTACAATCTTGGCACGGCGTTGACCGGGGGTTCTTCATGACCATGTCCGCGACATTGATCCAACTGGGCAGTGAGCACGTCGACAAGATACCCTGCGGCAATTGTCCGGCAGCCCAGCAGTCACATACGAGCGATGGACGCAATCATCTACTCTTCGGCGGGGCGCGTGCATTATCCGGATCTGCCGATGGCTCAAAGTGCCACTTTCCAACAAGATCACCCAAGTGGCCCTCACGGCGTAGTCGCATCTCCGACATCGTTGAGCGGCAGACAGACCGGCAAAACGTGAGGTCATGGATGAGCGATGTTCGCGATCGGCTACCCTAAACTAGCGTCCCCGGTGTTAAGCTAATCCCACTATCGTCAAAGCGGTCGGCGAGCGGGCGCGGGAACGTATAAGCTTGCCGGCAGCATTAACGCGCGGCGTATAGCGCGGCGCCCGAAACGGCGCTATGGCAGCCATATAATAGTCATGGCCCGATGAAGTTTTCGGATCACATGTGCGCAGGACAACATTCGTGCTGGTTTGAGTTGCTGAGCGGCGCGGTCGTGGCAATCGGCGAAACCATGCGGGACGCCTCCTCAAACAGCATTTCGCGCATCCAGACGCTTCCCGGATCACTATTGTGAAGTTCATGCCATTGAACGGCTTCGGTGAACGGAAGGTGTCGTGGCAGCGGAAGCTCGACGATGCGCAGCGGCATTGTTCTTGCGAAGTGCTGCGCCAGCCGTAAGGGCATGGTTCCTATGCGCTCATTGCCCGAAACCATGGACGGAATCATACTGAAGCCATGTACGACGACGTCGATCCGTCTCTCGCGACCGTGCTCGAGGAGGCACGAATCCTCGAGTCCCGGCCTCCGCGTATAGAATTTGGCCACAACGTGCCCCATCGACATGTATCTCTCGAACGTAAACGGCTCTTCCAGTTGCTTGTTCGAGGTGCAGCCTACGCACACGTGGACATCATCGAACAGTCTCGCTTGGGGATGGGCGTTTGATAAGAATATTTCCGGCAGAATGAAAAAATCAACGTCGCCGCGCCGAAGAAGGTCTTCATTATCATCGCCGGGGGGAAGAAATTCGAAGCTGACGCCGGGAGCTTCTCGCGCGACACGCTCCGCAATCCTTTCGAAAAACACGAGTGTAACGTAATCGGAAAGCACAATTTTGAAGCGGCGATCCGACCTAGCCGGGTCAAACGGCTCCCTCGAAATAATGGAGAGCTGAATCTGCAGCAGAGCCTCGCGCACCGCCGGCGCGATACCTTCAGCCCGCCGGGTGGGGATAAATTCGCGGCCGGCCATCGTAAACAGCTCATCTTGGAAATAGGTGCGCAACCGTGCGACCGCCGCGCTCATGGCTGGCTGGCTCAGGTTGATACTGCGCGCCGCCGCCGTCAGATTGCGTTCGCTCATCAGGGCGTCGAGCGCGACTAGGAGATTTAGGTCAAGCCCATTGAACCGCATAACTTATCTATCCACAGCGTGTATGTACGCCCTACAAACCTATCAGTACTCCTCATTAGTAATACAAATTGACGTTTTCACAGCGCAAAGACGCTCTGTGAAAACTTTCTTCGCAAATCGCATAGTGGGCGGAAAATTGAATATCGCGCAGTCCGACAGCGGGCCCATTTGGTGGGAAAGAAAGAGCGATCCGCACAGCATCCTGGTGAACTTCAGCGAGTGAACGGCAGGCCTTTTGTCATCGCTATATCGGTAGTCGATCTGTTCGGAGGGCAATCCCCTTCGGCGCCCGGAAAGACCTTTCCATGCGTAACAATGGTTTCACGTCCTCTGCGAATTTCTATTGGCGTGATATTTGCCAGAGATCAATTCGGTTCATCCCAGCGGTCGAGCGCCTTCTGACCCGGATCCCGATTGAGCGGGAGTTTATGATGCGGCGAAGAGGCTCAATACTAATTTGAAGGAACGTTTCAAAACACGCAGACGGCACTTGCCGTGCTCTGGATTGTTGCCGCGCGGCTATTCACTGAACATGGCACTGTGAAACTATTTGGCTTCCCCTCAGGCGGCGAGGCACCGGCAGGACAGTTGGTTTTCGCCAATGCTGCCCGCAGGCGGCGGCGATGGCTTAATCCTGTTTTGCTTCGTCGTCCTGTATCTGGTCTTGGCCGGGCCGGGGAGCTTTGATGCTAAGATGAAACGGATCTGAGCCGACCCTCGTGCTCAACTTGCCGGATAGGATCATCACCAAACGGTGGGCCGCAGCCTTGCAGATCTTCTCGCTAAGCAGCCTCCTGATCAAGGCCGCCACCAAGTTTAGATCAGACCCAACTCTTTGAACTTCAAGCTGCGGAACTGATATCCGAACGAACAGGTCCATCTCTTTCCGCCGCGTTCAATCCGCCAGCCTCAACTCCCCGCATACCATTTCCGACCTTGGTTCTGATCCAACGTCGCTTATCAAACGGAAACATAAAATAGTCACGTACGGTGAGTGGTTCGGACTGATCTCGGAGACCAACTTGCGGCCACTCGTCCTTTTTCGGCCAATATGCCGTGCGGAAAATCGTGTCCCATACCGTCGTAAAGAACCCATAGTTTCGATGCCGATGATGCGGTTCCATCGAGTGGTGAATGCGGTGGAATTTGTTGTCGCCGATAATGTATCGGAGCGGCCCAAGGTTGACTCGTGTGCTAGAGTGAGAAAGGTGGGCCTGAAAGGTAATTAGGGTCATGGCAACGACGGGCACGACGCCTGATTCGAAGTTAACCAGCGTAAGTGGTAGCGTGACAAACAATGCGTATACAAATGGCTCGGTAAAATGATGATTGCAATTCCAGGCCGTCAGTTCACGAATTGAGTGATGAGTGGCATGCAGGCGCCAAAGGAACGGAACGGCGTGTTGGGCGCGATGCATCCAATAATAGAAGAAGTCACCGGCTATCGCGACGAGCACACCTGAAAGGACGGCGAGCCCCGTGTTGATGAGCGGATTGCTAGAGTGAAGCAAGGCACCAAAATTGACCGTTAGATGGTGTAACGGGCGGATCCCAGCCAGGCGAGTTTGAAGGCTTGGTGGTCGTCCCTCACAATGATGGTGTCGCGGAGTCAGGAGTGGCCTGCTCCATAGCATCACGGAGAGACGACCATGAAGCAGTATGCCGGAATCGATGTCTCGTTGGAATACTCGAGTGTGTGCGTGGTGGATGCGGATGGCCGCATCGTGCGCGAGGCAAAGGTCCACAGTGAACCCGATGCGCTGATCGCCTGGTTTGGCGAGCAGGGCGCGGCGATGGAACGAATTGGTCTTGAGGCTGGCCCCTTGTCGCAATGGCTTTACGCGGAAATGGCGAAGGCGGATCTGGCGGTCGAACTGATCGAGACGCGCCACGTGCGGGCGGCCTTCAAGACGATGCCCGTGAAGACCGACAAGAAGGACGCACGGGGTATTGCGCAGTTAATGCGGCTTGGCTGGTTCAGGCCGGTCCACTGCAAATCTCTTCCGGCCCAGGAGGTGCGAGCGCTGCTGACCGCACGCAAGCTCATCCAGGGAAAACTTCACGACATCGAGATGAGCCTCCGGGGCATTCTGCGCGGTTTCGGCCTCAAGGTAGGGCCGACCACGCGGCGCACCTATGCGGCACGGATCCGCGAGCTGATTGAAGGTCATCCGACCTTGGAGGCGATCACCGTTTCACTGTTGAAGGTGCGCGACGCGCTTATGGACGAATTTGCAGGTTTTGAACGAAAGCTGCGTGTCATGGCCCGTCAGGACGATAATGCACGTCGGCTGATGACGACGCCCGGCGTTGGCGTGCTGGTGGCGCTGACATTCGTGTCGGCTGTTGACGCGCCTGAGCGCTTCCGATCATCACGAGCGGTGGGGCCGCATTTCGGATTGACGCCCAAGAAGTATCAATCGGGCGAAACCGATTATAGCGGCCGCATCTCGAAGATCGGTGATGCGGGCGTACGAACCGCGCTCTACGAGGCGGCCAATGTCATCCTGACGCGCCCCGTGAAGGGTTCGGATCTCAAAAGCTGGGCGCTGGCGGTTGCAAGACGTGCGGGACCCAGAAAGGCGCGTGTTGCGCTGGCCCGTAAGCTGGCGGTGGTGTTGCACCACATGCTCAGGGATAAAACCAACTTCATTCCCCACAAGGCGGCGTCAGCCATGACCGCCTGAGCAGGAAGCGAGACAACAAGACAAGGTTTCGGGCGGGCACCACCATCAGCCCACCGGAGCAAGGTCCCTTCGCCGGGACGATGGAGCGGATAGGCCGATGAACCGCAAGCAGCACTGAGGTGACTGCGCGTCCTTAGATTGGCCAGCCGGTCCTCAGCAGACCCCATAAAGCAGCGACCCCGGCGTCGACTGCGGACAGAAGCAAGCACTCGGCGAGGGATTAAGCTCAAAAGGGATTGACTCGGGACAGCCCGTTACAGAAGGAGCGGTTTAATCCCTAACAATTGCAAACCCAGAGCATACAAGTGCCAGATTACAGCACCGCATCCAATGCGAATAACCCAATTCCGCGCGCCGCGAACGTACGAGGCAAAGCTATATCGATAAGCCGGAAAGATCACCTCGAGTACGACGCATGTCGTAGCAAATATCGCAACCAGCGTGAACGATTTCACGAAGAACTGGGCCATCTCCTCTAAATCGAGAACGTACATTAGAATTGCTCCGACGAATTGGAACGACGTAATTGCCGTATGCGATGTCGGCGGCGATTGAAAATCGATTGTTTGGATAAGACCAATTCGTTTCGCAAATGGCTATCGCCAATCCACGAGCCGCCGCAGTAATCGGCAAGCCGCCGGAGTCATGCTTCTTGACTGCTGCCACCCTGGCCGTCGCCTTACAGTAAGGGGATATCGGCCGGCACAAGCGGTTGGCGGGCAGAAACTGCGCCACAGGAGACCACGTCTTTTTGAAAGCGGCGGTATTCCAGTCCTCGTAGGGCACTGGTGCTCTTCAACCTGGCAGGTCTCACTCACTTTCTGTCGGCGGCCTGGTTATTTGACCGCTGGGTGCAGACCCAACCGAGCGTTTATCGAAACAACGTTCGGACACCGGACGTTCGTTTTGTGCCGATACAGTGTGTCCGCAATTCGCGGGTCTGCGGCTTAATTTTTTTATCGCGTACTGACGGGAGTTCCAACGCTGTGGAACCGATGGCAAGAATGACGAAGACAAGGTAGCGGTTGAAATCCAACATGATCGTTTCGCCTTGAAAACAATCGGTCCGTCATTTCCAGCCAATCTTTTTTCGTCCCGGGGCGCTAAAAGAATGCAACCCGCAAGCGCCTCTCCTTGTTTCAGACGGATTTTCTCCATAGTGCGCCCTATAAACTGCGGAAAACCTCCCGAACTGAAAGAACCCCCATTTCAGGCAGATGTCTTTCAAAAGCATGCGGTTCTCTGGATCTAGCAGGTCTTCCCGTGCTGCCCGCAACCGAAGCATTTGTAGATAGGCTGCGGGTGTCATGTCCTTAAAAGCACGAAAACCAGCTTCGAGCGCTCGGGTGGAAACCACCGCTGCGTCTGCCACCATCGGCATTGTAATCGGCTGGTCGATATTGGCCCGCATGAACTCGATCCCGCGTCGAACATGTCTGGGAGCGATCATGCTGGGTTTCTTATCCAGCAGATGCAATAGCCGATGAGGCACCATCCTTATCACCACATCGGCGAGCGCCTGCGAAATATGTGCCATGGCTATAGGAGACTGCAAAAGCGGACCATTAGCGCGCATTCCGTCGATGATTGTTTCGGCGAGATTGCCGATCGTGCGGCCAACTGGCGTTGACAGATCCAGCTCAGGCAGGAGGTCAAGGGAGCCATTGAAAGGCACGTCAAAAGTCTCGCAAATTGTCCGTTGGAATAAGGCCCAATCAAGCACCAACTCATCTATTAGATTGGCTTGCCCGTGCATCACGATGCCGTCAGGCTCGAAATTCCGGTAAAGCAGCAATTTCCCTTGTGCTGCCTCGGCGGTGCGCCGACCGTACGTAACCCCCATGCCACCGCTGCGCGGCACCACGATCGATAGATGCTCCGTTGCACCCGAGCACCATTCCGTGCGGAACTGAAACCCATCCTGATGGGAACCGGTAATCAACACGGCGCCTTCACAAGTCGAAAGATCGATCCCCCAATGGAACTCTTGGGAGCGACTTACGAGTTCAGCGTCGAATGTCCCGAAAACCTCGCTGAGAGTTTCGATCATGCTATCGAACGTTGAGCCGCAATATCGAAAAACGGCATCATCGGCGCTATTTTCCATCATGTGTTCTCCAGGTGCCAGCGACATCGATCTTGTCGGTTCATACAAGATCGTCTCTCGAGTTTCATAGAGCTTGCGACAACCATTTTTTAATTGAACATAGCTTGCCCGGCGCCCGAAACCTCCAGTGACGAGGCGGTTTATTTCCTCTCCACTCTTATCCGAGTGTTGGCAGGCATGACATCTGCCTCAGGATCTTCAGTCGCCTTCGCCTCTTAGGCGTGGACTGAAGGGTTGGCCGATTACGGCGCTCGGAGAGCGGTTGTTTTTGGTTTCGTCTACTAGCATTCGCCCGTGGCGGGTTCCACCTCGACGCCGCTTCTTGTCGACCTAATGTTGTTGTATACCTATGTCGACAGGCAATCGGCATTGTCAACCGCAAAGGTTGACGCTCGCGATCCCCAATAAGTTCGTGGTATATTCTGAATAAAGAAGGAGAGCTTCTCTAGGTCAGTCGTCACTTACTCTTCAGCATGTTTGCTGACCAGATGTCATACGGTGACTTCCCGATACGATCCAAAGCGGGGAATTCAACGATGGTGGTTCCGGACGTACGATTCTTCCCGCTGCAGTCACGAAGCCCCTCTCATATTCGCTTCATCTTTGCGTCAAAGCTCCAAGCCCCGGGCCCTGTAGAGGCCAGATAAAGAAAGATGAAGCAAAACAGGAGCGTACCATCGCCGCCGTTCGGCACGGGAAAGGCGCTCTTGCCTGAGAAATTGGTAGTCCAATAGCCGAGGCCCATCTGCCCGGATAAAAGGAATGCAACCGGTCTGGTCAGGAGGCCAGTCAGCACAGCCAGGCCGCCGAACACCTCCCGAAGGCTAAAAATCAGCATCAGAGTGGATAAATTGGCTTCGTCCCCTGCTCCGCCAACGCCGAACGCGGGGAATCCGGCTAGCTTCATGGCGCCATGTTCAATGAGCAGCAGGGCGGTAACGATTCGGAGCACGGCGAGTGCCGTCTGCGCGTGTTTTGAAGCATCCTCCAAAGCAGTCTCCAGTTTTTCCAGTTGTCTCGTCCTAATTCCGGTCGATCGGCATTCGGATCAGGACGCCGGATCGATAGGAACGAACCTGGGTTGATCAGTTCGCGCAAATACGGTGCCAAGAAATTATCGAGGGACGTAAGGCGATCTTGCGTAAGACCAGATAGGTCTTCTGAGCGCGGAAGAAGCATTGGGGCTTGATACAACCCGATTTTGTCGTGCGTGTCCGCCGCCAAAGAAACGCACGCGGCAACGGTCCGATCCTTTACTCGAACCGGATTGCAAATCCGTTCCAATCGCGAGGATCCATGCTCACTTATTGTCCATGAGTTTTTGAGACATGTAGGTGTATTCGAGCGCGTAGAGGCGCGCGCGTTCCTGCAGGTTGGCGGCAGCGGCGTGGCCGCCCTCGATGTTTTCGTAATAGTAGAAGGGCAGACTCATATCTTCGAACAGGGCGGCCATTTTGCGCGCGTGCGCCGGACCGACGCGGTCATCTTTGGTCGAGGTTTCGAAGAAAGGCTCCGGATAACCCACACCCGCCCTTACGTTATGATATGGCGAGATCGAGCGCAGAAAGGCGCCTTCGACAGGATCGTCCGGATTGCCATATTCGCCCTGCCACGAGGCTCCTGCCGACATGTGGGTGAAGTTGACCATGTCGAGAAGCGGCACCTGGATCACGGCCGCGTTCCATAGATCAGGGCGCTCGGTCAGTTGCACGCCCATCAGCAGGCCGCCGTTCGAACCACCCATGATCCCGAGATGCGGTGCCGAGGTAACCTTCTTCGCGATCAGGTCCTGCGCCACGGCCTGGAAGTCGTCATAGACACGCTGACGATGGGTTTTCAAACCGGCCTCGTGCCATTTTGGTCCGAATTCGCCACCCCCTCGTATATTGGCCAGCGCGTAGGCACCCCCCTTTTCCAACCACAACTTGCCAAGTGTTGCCAAATAGGTGGGACGCATTGAAATTTCAAAACCGCCATAAGCATAGAGGATGGTGGGGTTCGTGCCGTCGAGCTTAATATCTTTGCGCGCCACGAGGAAGTAGGGAACTTTCGTTCCATCCTCCGAGGTCGCCCAGAACTGCTGTACTTGCAGGTCTTCAGCATCGAAGCGTTCCGGGCTCGACTTGAGCTTCTCGACATTGCCGCTTGCAGCATCCGCGTAAAAAAGGGTGGAGGGTTCGAGGAAACCTTCCGAGAAGATGAACAGGTGATCGCTCTCATTGTCGCTCGACGTCACGGACAAAGTCGAATTTTCCGGCAGGGCCAATTTAAAGGACGACCAGCCATTCTTGCCGAAATCAAAGCTGCGTACCTCGCTGCTGACATTCGACTGGATCGACAGCACAAGATGATTTTTCGTCTGGGTAATCCCTTGGACAGACTGGTGGTCGTTCGGCATGAACAGCACAAGTGGTTCAACGTGCGCCGGATCGGCGAGCGCCGCGCGGAGATCGAAAGCGATTAGCGCGCCATTGTGGAAGACGGTGCCATTGGCCGAGGCCCAGTCCGACTTCAAATTGTAGATTGCCTGGCCCTTGTAGTAGCCACTTAAAGCAGCTGTGGTCGGGAATGGCAGAACGACCTTGCGGTTATCGGTGTGACCGTTCGGGTAGAAGGCTAGTTCTGTGTTGAACGAGTCGAGGTCGCGATAGGAGATGTCCATCACATACTTGCCATCAATGTCGCGCATCACGCTGCGGCGAGACGAGACGTCTTTCTTGTCGCCGCGAAAAATCTCGACCGCCTGATCGAGGCTCTGGCCCCGCTTCAGCACCTTGGTGACGTAGCCGTAGCCGGAATCCGTCACTTCGCCCGGCGTCCATTCCCGAGTCACGTAGATGGTGTTCTCGTCCACCCAAGTCGCCGACTGCTTGCCCTCAGGCAGGACGAAGCCTTCCTTAACGAACTGGCCCCTGGCGATGTCGAATTCGCGCACCACATCTGCATCCTTGCCGCCATCAGACAGGCTGAGCAGGCAGAGATTGTCGACGGGCGGCAGGCAGTTCTCGCTTCTGAGCACCCAGGTCTTATCCTCGAGTTTGGACAGCGCCTCGACATCGAGAATGACGCGCCATTGAGGGCTTCCAGACCTGTAGGCTTCCCAGCTCGTCCGCCGCCACAGACCCTGCACGTGCGTGCCGTCCTGCCAAAAGTTGTCGATCGTGCTGCCATGCGCGAAGCCGGGCCGAACAATGCGATCGGTGGCTTGCAAGATCTTCAGAATGTCAGCCTGATATTCGCCATAGCGTGGATCTTTCGACAGTTTGTTGACGGTTGATTGGTTATGCGCCTTCACCCAGACCATCGCCTTTTCGCCGTCAATCTCATTCAGATAGGCGCGAGGGTCGGCGGCGTCGTTGGGAGCGTTGTTAGGGTTGGAATCGATCGGCTTGGCAACAGTGGTCATCGGCGCCTTGGCAGAAGCCGCCATGGTGAATGCCATCGCCAAAACCATAGCCAACACCAATCTATTCAGAAATGTACCGCGCATAATTTACCTCGCCGAAATCCAACGTCCAAGCGGTTGAAACAAACCGCTCCGCCTCTCGTCTCGGCAAGAGCTGTGCCAATCAAGCGCATCTGAACTGACCCTCTGGAATCAAAGGCTTGGGAGCATGAAGGCCTTGTAGGATAAGTCGCACTGCAATGTCGCAACCGCTCCAGGTTTGTCACTTCCATATGGCTCTGAGACGATCCTCGTACTGATTTCCCCACAAGGGCGAAGGCGCGCATAGGTCACCAGGCCTGGTATTGAGTGCACGGGCGGGAAGGTGCGCCTCGCCGAGGCTCTCAGGAGTGCTTGGTCGGCCATCACGTGACGAATGGATTGCCCTGCCCGGTGATGGTGGCGAGCGACCACATATTTGGTCACGGAGCGGAGAGCGACCATTTTCGTCTCGCTAGCCTCCCAAGAAACATGCGTACGATTCACGCCTGCAAGGAGGCGCAAAGGTCAGGCGAATACGCAAATGCGGCCGTGATGGCGATGGTTAGCGGTCAAATGACAAGAAGATGGTGCGGCTGTGGGCGATGCGCGTGCGGCTGTTGTAACCGGCCGTTCGACCCGCGGTATAGAGCGCGTCATCGAAACACAGATCAGGTCTAATGCCCGCTTGGCGAGCAACGAGGCGAAACTTTCATGGCATGACAGGTCGTGCCGGGCAATCCGCACCACGGTTACATTAACGACGATCAAGCGCCGCTTGCCTTGAGAACGCCTTTACACTCCCCGCCAGATTTCATGTCGGTCGCGACAGCGGACCCTACACGAATTCGGCTGGCCTCGGTCGGCATAGCATCGCAAACCAGTCTATTAGGCACATCCGTTACATCCGGGTGGTGGGGCGCGGCCTAAGGCCGACTGCTAAGAAGCGGTCGAGCATCGCATTTACCTGGTCAGCCACCTCGATGGTATTGAAATGGCCAGCCAACAGCGTCTTGGCCAAAACGAGTTGGGAGCAGCGAACCTTTAGCCAGTCGAGATCACATGCAGCGCTCACCAGCGGCACATCGGCAGCGATGTAGGCCATCGGGACCTTGCAACGCGTTGCCGCAGGAGACGCATCATAGTTGAGGATGAAATTGCGCATTGCAGAATACGCCACATGCTGCGGTGTCTTCTCGCACGAGGCGCGGATATAGGTGTTGTGGATGCTCTCGCGCCTGGAAGGGTCGTCGTAGTCGAGGGCCATGGACCACGCGTTTTTTCGCAAAACCTCCCGATAGTTTGAGCTCGAAATTGCATCCAGGAACTGATCAATTTCGGGGCTGTCGCGAAGCGCCCACCGGGGCGTGACAATAGAATCGATCATCACCACACCAGAGGCCAGCTCAGGATGGCGGCCGCACAGCTCGAGTGCGACCGATCCACCCATGCTGTGGCCGATGATCAGCGGTTTCACCAGGTTCCGCTCGCTGCATTGCCACGCTACGTCGTCAGCAAAATCCTCGATCGTGTACTCCTGCTTCGGCGCGTCGCTGTCTCCGTGACCGCGGAGGTTTACCGCCATGACGTGCCGACTTTTAGCAAAATATTCGATCTGCGGCGTGAATATCCTGTGATCGCCGGTCCAGCCGTGAATCAGGACGAGCGGCGGACTTAGGGGCGAAGCCGATATTGCTTCGAAGTGCGCAAGGCACACCCCGGCGCGGTTCATCAGGACGGGGCTCGATTCGGCTACATTCATGGGGTTCGGCTCTTTTTTGGGCTCGCCAGCAAAGGGTAGAGTGTTTGTGTCATAGAGGGGAACGACCCGCGGCACTCAGACCGCGAGAGCAATGGCTTGCCGATTGCAAACTGATCCAGTTGAGAATGCCCGTGGCAAATGGGGCAGCACTTGAACATGATGAACTGTGAGCGGCACCAAGCCGGAGACGAAGATCGACTTGCCCGGTAGGCAAGCATCGAAGGAAAGATATCGGTGCCTAAATACCCATGGAGGAAATGCCTGAGCGCACCGACGATAAAATCGAACAATCCGAATGCACGATCAAGCCGCCCGCATCAGGTCGCCGATCCAACAATGGATTTATTTGCCACCATAGCCTCCAATTCGTCAATGAGACCGGAGGCGGCGATTTCAGCTTTGATGCCATCGCCCAAGCGGCGCGCCGCATCGCGATAGCGCGGCTCCTGTAACAGGCCACTGACGGCATGGGCGATCTCGGCTTCGCTAGCACTCGGGGGTAGTCGAAGACCAGCTCCCTTCGACACAACTCGTGCAGCATTATCCCCCTGGTCGCGCCCGTTGGGGAGCACCAGTTGCGGTAGACCGTTTATCAGCCCCCGGCTGACGGTGCCGTGGCCGCCCTGCGTTATCAAAAGGCAGACTTCCTTCATCACTGTGTCATGCGGAGCGCCGTGCAACAGATGCACGTTCGCGGGGGCGACCAGCTTCCCCGCGTCAACATGAGGTCCGATGGTCGCCACCGCGTGCACGTCCAGCGTACCCAATGCGCAAATGATCCGTTGAACCAAGTCGTCTTGACCCTGAGCGCCGGAGCTGCAGGCGACGAGCACACGAGGTCGATTGGCGTCCACAGGCCAAGGCGCCTTCCAGCTCCTTGACCAATTTGGCTGCTCCAGCAGTGGCCCAACATAACGAACGTTGTCCGGTAGAAGGTCGGCCTCAAAATCGAAGGTCCGGCTGATCGCCAGCAAGTACCGATCGGCACACTCAAATAAATCCACCGTCCTGGCCAAACCGGACAGGCCGAGGCCGGCACGCGCCTCGTTTAGAAGCGAAAGGAATTGGTCCAGGAAGCAAGCCCAATTTTCGTTCGCCGCCGCGATCGCGATCCGCTCTTCTGGCGTCTGCGGCTGCGCCAATCCGCTGGCGGCCGGCGGAATTCCTGGCAAAGGGCGAAGGCTCACATGGGGTGACAACATTGCGATCGGCACGCCAGCGGCTTCGGCGCCCAACACGGCACCAAACAACATATCGATGGCAATGACAGCATCCGTCGGTATGCGGCCGATCTCATCCTGGACGTCGGCTGCGTAGGCTGGCGCCGGGCCGAACACCGCCTTTTGGAACCAGTCCTGCATGTCTGAAAAGCAGGCAGGATCCGCGTCGATCCCCATCGGGGCACGCCGCCAGGAGACGAAGTCGAAACCCGCCGCAGCCACTTCACGCCGCATCTCTGGATCAGCCATAATGCGGGCGCTATGGCCAACCCGTTGCAGTTGTCGAGCTGCAGTCAGCAACGGGCCCAGATTACCCGACGTCCCCCAGGACGCAAGCAGGAAGTTATACAACATGCCTCACCTCAATCGTGTTTGAAGCCAAATTTCGTCGTAATCGGAGGCTGCAATAGGTGATCGATAATTGGTGCGTCGTGTCGAGTTCTGCCGCTGTCACAATCGGAGGCGGGGCGATGCAACACACTCCCCGGAAACTTCCCTCAGCGGGAACTTTCCGGTTAGAAAGATGATGCTCCCTTGCGGCCGTCACACACGTTCTAGCAGGTGCCGTAAACCCGAAAGGACTCCCCGATTGCACACAGCTCAACCTGGTCGGGAGTTGGCACAATCGGCCGGAAAGGTCTAGCTGCTTAGCCGACCTCGACAAAGGTGATATCGTCTTGCGAACTTACGTCCGTCGCACGCATCTGCGGATGGACTTGAAGACTCCCCGGTCGTCTTCAGCTCGCGGGCAGCGAACTCAATGACTTACCCGCTCAGGTTTCGTTCGACTCCATCTGTCCTGCAATTTTTAAGGCGTTCGGGGCGCTGCGTAAAATTGATTGTTTGAATGAATACAATTCGCGGCCGGCATGTCTCTGGCGTTCCTCAAACTCGCTGCTTGGCCCAATCGTCACCGGGCACTTCTGCCCTCTTCGCAAACTGCCGGCGCCAGGTGTAAATCCGCTGCGGCACCAAGTCATGTCGACGAGCAACGTCCGCGACGCTCGCAACGCCTGCCGAAGCGGGCGACGAAGCGGGCCGCGACCTTCAAGTCCGCGGAAGACTCTTGCCTCCGAGCTCGAGCGTCATCAGTTTGATTTGGGTGGATGCGATCGTTTCATGATCGCGCCGCCGGCGGCGGTCGATTCCGTAAATCTCACTTGGCGATGTCGGGATGTAGAGGTATGGAGAACGGCCGCAGTTCCGAAGGTGCAAGGACGATGGCGTTTCCCGCAGCAAGCGCAGAGACCATTTTCCATCCCGGCGGATTCCTTGACTCGCCTTTCCGAAAGCTCGCGAACTCGGATGGCCATTATTTTTCGGGTTGAGCCGCTAACGCTTCCCGCCAGCAATCAATCTCGCCTCCGGGTCCAGACGCAGTCCTCACATGGCGCCGCATCCGATCACTGGGCCGATAGCGAGGGCGAGACTGGGTATTCCGCGCAGCAGTCGAGGATACTGCCGGAAATATCACGTTCCGGCGGTTACTCCATACACCCGACGTTCCTATTCGTCGCCACCGCAAAATCCGGGCCGAAGCGAATCCGTTTGATCCGATGTGGGACCGCTACTTCGCCGCAGGCGTGGTCTGCCCTCGGAAACTACGGATCGGCCTGATGGAACCGCCCACTCTGCCGATAAACAGGAACTGGCGGCTCTGGTCAAACAGGGCCTAGTGGAGGCTTGAGCCGTATGCGGGGAAACTGCGCGTACGGTCTTAGGGAGGAGCGACCCGGCGAGGGGTCGTTCCTAACCCGACAGGACACGCCGCAGCATCGGCGCTTGCCAGATCATTCGGCTGATGGGGCGAGATGAATGATGTCTCCCCGGGACCAGCCTTCGGCAAGGCTCATCAGAAACTCCAGCTCCCGTCTCAGCGCGACGGTGCGACTTACATCCTTTGCATGCTGGTTGTCGGCGCGCACGTGATAAAATTCGCCGACCGCGATTCCCGCCGCTTTTCGCTTGTCCTCAAGCGCGGACTTCAAACCTGCCAGCTCGTCCCTAACAGCGAAGTAGCGCCGCATAACGGCGATCAAACGCAGGTCGTTTTCTGCTTCATCCATATTGGCGTCTTCCAAAATGCTTTGATTAGGAAGAAGCAGATTCGCTCTCTCCTGTCACGCCTCGAACGACAATCGGCAAGGATGATACTTTAGAAATATCTCAACTAGAGAGGATGTAAGATTCATGGCAAAGCGAGAAGAGTTCCATTCATCGCCTTCCGCGACGGCGCAAACAATCCAATTTCCTTCAACTTGAAGGGTGATACCCGGAACTCTGACCCGTGTGTCGGGTCTCCCTTTCTATTTCGTTCGCATGTAGCAGATAGCAACGCGCCCGCTGATAGTCCATTCACCGCATTATTTGAGGGAAGAACCTAACAAAGAAAAAACCGAACGCGCTTGCAGATCGTCCGGCTTTTCCCGCGACTACCTACTTCGACAGGGCAAAGTCGGGTAGCATGTCGCTAGTTGGAGCGTATGCACGATATGGAATATACCAGTCGCATTTCGCGTGCGCGAACTACCAAGGCAGGTAGGTTCCCAAGCTCGGCGACCCGACCCTGCGGCTTCCGCGTCGCATGCCCATCCGACCCGGCGAGATGTCGGAGAGCGGGTTTCATTTTCCTGATCGTTGCCGCCGACATCGGAGTGGTTTCCAGCAAACCACGCCTGTTGCAGGCAATCCGGATGCTTGAAATATCGCGCAAGGACAGCTCCTCACATTCAGCGCACGAACAGGGCTTTGTCGGGCACTTGCTCCGCCGGTTGTCGGCATTGAGACTCAATGTCAGTAACCTGACACTACGCGCCGCTAGGAAGTGCCCGCTGAGCCTGCGATTTCACTTCGGCACGCGATTTGCTCTGTTTGCGGCATCATCACCAATCGCAGTGCGATGGTCTTTGGGACGCACACGGCGCCGCGTCGCTGTTCGCGTCTGATCCGACGGTTCGCTGTGGGAATGACTTGGCGCGTGGTTGTGGACCCCGAGAAAATGCAGGGACGTGTTGGATGCGATCTAGTTTAACTGCCACCGGCGGTGTGGGACTGGTCCGGAGGTCGTGTTGGCGGAGACGTCGCTGGCGGGTAGGGTCGAACCTCATTCACCAAGCTCTACGACTAGGCAATCTATGCCGACTCCGACAGGCTCGACGTCATCTGGCACGACCCGCACCTGTCGCTCGGCGAAGCGTCGGAATTCCGCCTGGGCGCTGCGCCGGCGCGCCTAGAATTATGATGCACCTTCCCCGCGCCGTTCGTGCCGCTGGAGGACCTGGCGCTGACAATCGCGGTGGAGGACATCGCCTCCATGCCGTCTTCCGTCGTTCGCTGCCCGTCGCCTGCCAGTCACCTTCCGCCCTTTCCATCGCTTAGAGAGTGAACTGCCACCATGTCCGAACAACCCTTGCCGACGCTGCCGATGTGGCGCCTCAATCACATCGAGCCCTCGCCCGAGATGCTAACGCTAAGCGCCAACGGTCCGATCCATCGCGTGCGCTTCCCGTCCGGGCACGAAGGCTGGTGGGTGACAGGCTACGACGAGGCCAAGGCGGTGCTCTCCGACACTGCATTCCGGCCCGCGGGGATGCCGCCGGCGGCATTTACCCCGGATTCAGTGATTCTCGGTTCGCCGGGGTGGCTGGTCTCGCACGAGGGGGACGAGCATGCGCGGTTACGCACGATCGTGGGACGGGCCTTCAGCGACCGCAATATGGAGCTGCTCGCGCAGAAGGTCGAGGCGATCGCCGCGCAGTTGTTTGAGACGCTGGCGGCCCAGCCCCAGCCCGCCGACCTGCGGCTCCACCTCTCCTTTCCGCTTCCGGCCATTGTCATTAGCGCGCTGATGGGCGTGCTCTATGAGGATCACGCCTTTTTCGCCGGGCTGTCCGACGAGGTGATGACGCACCAGCATGAAAGCGGCCCGCGCAGCGCGTCGCGCCTGGCCTGGGAAGAGCTGCGCGCCTACATTCGCGGCAAGATGCGGGACAAGCGCGAGGACCCCGGCGACAACCTGCTGACGGATCTGCTCGCGGCGGTCGATCAGGGCAAAGCGACCGAGGAAGAGGCGATCGGCCTGGCGGCGGGCATGCTGGTGGCGGGGCACGAGAGCACCGTCGCGCAGATCGAATTCGGCCTGCTGGCGATGTTCCGTCATCCGCAACAGCGCGAACGCCTGGTCGGCGATCCATCCCTTGTGGACAAGACAGTGGAGGAAATCCTGCGTATGTACCCCCCGGGCGCGGGCTGGGACGGCGTCATGCGCTACCCGAGAACCGACGTGACCATAGCGGGCGTGCGTATTCCCGCGGAGAGCAAGGTGCTGGTCGGCCTGCCGGCGACGGCGTTCGATCCGCGCCATTTCGAGGACCCGGAAATCTTCGACATCGGACGCGAAGGAAAGCCCCACTTGGCGTTCTCCTACGGGCCGCACTATTGCATCGGCGTTGCGCTAGCCAGGCTGGAACTCAAGGCGGTGTTCGGTTCGATCTTTCAGCGCTTTCCCGCGCTGCGCCTCGCCGTGGCGCCCGAAAAACTGAAGTTGCGCAAGGAGATCATCACCGGCGGGTTCGAGGAGTTTCCGGTGTTCTGGTGATGCGTGGAAGCCGCTGGGGATCGTGATCTTCTCCGCATGGCCGGCGCGCCTGGCGCGCCGGCCAGATCAGCAACCAACAGGTAACCAAGATGGACGTGAAAGAAACAACCGCGGTATGCCGGGACGCCTTCGCCGAACTCGCGTCGCCGGCGTGCATCCACGACCCATATCCGTTCATGCGGTGGTTGCGCGAGCACGATCCGGTGCACCGGGCAGCGTCAGGCCTCTTTCTGTTGAGCCGCCACGCCGACATCTACTGGGCACTCAAGGCCACGGGCGATGCGTTTCGGGGACCGGCGCCGGGCGAACTGGCGCGCTATTTCCCGCGTGCGGCAACCAGCCTGTCGCTCAATCTGCTGGCGTCCACTTTAGCGATGAAGGATCCACCGACGCATACGCGTCTGCGCCGGCTGATCTCCCGCGATTTCACGATGCGCGAGATCGACAACCTGCGGCCGAGCATAGTGCACATCGTCGCAGCGCGCCTGGACGGCATGGCGCACGCGCTTGAGCGCGGGGAGGCAGTGGACCTGCATCGCGAATTCGCGCTTGCCTTGCCAATGCTGGTCTTTGCCGAACTGTTCGGCATACCCCAGGAGGACATGTTCGGGCTCGCCGCCAACATCGGCGCCATCCTGGAAGGCCTGAGCCCGCACGCCAGCGATCCCCAGCTCGCCGAGGCGGACGCAGCCAGCGCCAAAGTTAAGGCCTACTTCGGCGACCTCATACAGCGCAGGCGCACCGATCCCCGCCAGGACGTCGTGTCGATGCTGGTCGGCGCACACGGCGATGATGCCGATATGCTGTCGGATGTGGAGTTGATCAGCATGCTATGGGGCATGCTGCTGGGTGGCTTCGCCACCACTGCTGCGACCATTGACCATGCGGTCCTGGCGATGCTGGCGCATCCCGAACAGCGGCACTGGCTGCAGGGAGATGCCAAGGGGGTCGAGGCATTCGTCGAAGAAGTCTTGCGCTGCAACGCACCCGCCATGTTCAGCTCCATTCCGCGAATCGCACAGCGCGACATCGAACTGGGCGGCGTGGTAATCCCGAAGAACGCGGACGTGCGCGTGCTGATCGCCGCCGGCAATCGTGACCCGGACGCCTTTGCCGATCCCGACCGCTTCGACCCCGTACGGTTCTACGGCACCAGTCCTGGCATGTCGATTGACGGGAAGATCATGCTGAGCTTCGGCCACGGCATCCACTTCTGCCTCGGGGCGCAACTGGCCCGGGTGCAATTAGCCGAGAGCCTGCCGCGGATCGAGGCGCGCTTCCCTACGCTCGTACTCGCCGATCAGCCGACCCTGGAGCCATCCGCGTTCCTTAGGACATTCCGCGCCCTGCCCGTGCGGCTGCATGCGCAGGCGGGGCGCTGAGATGCGCGTCGTGGTCGACCAGGATCTTTGCGGAACCACTGGGCAGTGTGTGCTAACCCTGCCGGGCGTCTTTCGCCAGCGCGAACTGGACGGCGTGGCCGAAGTGTGCGTGGTGACGGTCCCCCAAGCGCTGCACGCCGCCGTGCGGCTCGCTGCCAGCCAGTGCCCAGTTGCCGCCATTTGGGTCGTCGAAAGCGCCGCTGGGGATGGCGAGCCAGCCCGGGCCGACCCTACGCCTTCTCTGGCAGAGGCCGAGCGACATGCCACGAAAGACCAATGCAATCCAGGAGGACACGATGGGACGGTTTGAGGGCAAGGTGGCCGTGGTGACCGGCGCCGGCGCCGGCATCGGGAAGTCATGCGCCCTCGCCATTGCGCGCGAGGGCGGCAGGGTGGTCGTGGCCGACATTGACGGCTCAGCGGCCACCGCGTGCACGGCGCAGATCGCGGCCGAAGCTGGCCACGCGCTGGCCTTGGCCATGGACATCGCCGATGCGCAGGCTGTGGCCGCGCTATTTGAGGCGGCGGAGCGGCACTTCGGTGGGGTCGATCTGCTGGTGAACAACGCGAGCGCCATGCATCTGACCCCATGCGACCGCGCGATCCTCGATCTGGACCTGGCGGTTTGGGATGAAACGATGGCGACTAATCTGCGCGGCACGCTGCTCTGCTGCCGCCAGGCCATTCCGCGCATGATCGCCCGTGGCGGTGGCGCGATCGTCAACATGTCCTCGTGCCAGGGGCTCAGCGGTGACACCGCGCTGACCTCCTACGCCGCGTCGAAGGCCGCGATGAATATGCTGTCGGCCTCGCTCGCCACCCAATATGGTCACGCGCAGATCCGCTGCAACGCGGTTGCGCCGGGTCTTATCATGACCGAACGTCTCCTCGACAAGTTGGACGAGTGCATGCAACGGCATCTGCGCCGGCACCAGCTCCTGCGGCACGTCGGCCGCCCCGAGGACGTGGCCGCGCTGGTGGCTTTCCTGCTCTCCGACGATGCTGCGTTCATCACCGGCCAAGTCGTGTGCATCGACGGCGGCATGCTGACGCATGTGCCGACATACGCCGATGGTGGCAACAGCCGTGCCGCGCGGCCGACCAGTGACACCGCCGAAGCGGCCGCGGCGCCAGAGAGGTAATAGACATGCTGCTCAACCCGCTGAACCGTCGGCACCGGCTGCGGGACGACATCCCGGTCATGCCCGGCGCTTTCCCCCTGGTCGGGCATCTTCCCGCCATCGTTTGTGACCTGCCGCGCCTGCTGCGGCGCGCGGAACGGACGCTGGGCAGCCATTTCTGGCTGGATTTTGGCCCTGCCGGACAACTGATGACGTGCCTGGATCCGGATGCGTTTGCGTTGCTCCGGCACAAGGACGTGTCCTCGGCACTGATTGAAGAGATTGCACCCGAAATCCTTGGCGGAACGTTGGTCACTCTGAACGGTAGCGCGCATCGGCAGGCGCGCGATGGGATCAAGTCGGCATTCCTGCCGAGGGGCCTGACCGAGGCCGGCATTGGCGAGCTATTCGAGCCCGTCATCCGGGCCCGGGTGCAGGCATGGCGCGAGCGCGGTGAAGTAACTATCCTGCCCGAGACCGGCGACTTGATGCTGAAGCTCACCTTTTATCTCATGGGCATCCCCGCCCAAGACCTGCCGGAGTGGCATCGCAAGTACCGGCAACTGCTGCAGTTGATGCTCGCGCCGCCGATCGACCTGCCCGGAACGCCCTTTCGGCGCGGCCGCGCCGCCCGCGACTGGATCGACGCGCAGTCGCGCCAGTTCATCCGCGGCGCGCGCGCGCATGCCGCGCGCACCGGGTTGATCAACGACATGGTGAGCGCGTTCGATCGCAGCGAAGGCGCGCTCTCCGATGACGTCCTGGTCGCCAACGTTCGCTTGCTGCTGCTTGCCGGTCACGAGACCACCGCCTCAACGATGGCCTGGATGGTGATCGAGCTGGCGCGGCAGCCTGAGCTGTGGGACTCCCTCGTCGAGGAGGCGCAACGCGTGGGCGCGGTGCCGACCCGGCACGCGGACCTGTCGCAGTGCCCGGTCGCCGAGGCGCTGTTTCGCGAGACGCTGCGCATGCATCCGGCGTCCTCGCTCTTACCGCGTCGCGCGACGCAGGAATTACAACTCGGCCAGCGGCGCATTCCTGCGGGCACCAGTCTGGGCATCCCGCTGCTGCATTTCTCGACCTCACCGCTGCTGCACGAGGCGCCTGATCAGTTCCGCCTGGCGCGGTGGCTACAACGCACGGGGCCGATCCGGCCGGTGGACATGCTGCAGTTCGGCAGCGGCCCACACGTCTGCATCGGCTACCACCTGGTATGGCTGGAACTGGTGCAGTTCGGCATCGCCTTGGCACTGACCATGCACAAGGCCGGGGTGCGGCCGCGGTTGCTGAGCGACGCTGAAAAAGGCCGGCGCTATTACCCGACAGCACAGCCCTCCATGAAAATCCGCATCGGATTCTCATGAGCTGGCGTCGCAAGCTCCGCGTGGCGTGGCAGCGACGCCGGCAACGCTAAGGCGGTTCGCCGCTCGCCGTGGCCCTCTCCTGTCAGGAACAAGGACATTGACAACATGCAGACCGGTTCCACGCTACACGATGACCAAACTGGCATTTCCGCGCTCGGCGGATTGGGCGCGCAGGCGCCCGGCGCATCCGGCAGGCTGCTGCCGGAGATCTGGATGCAGGACGGCGCAAAGCGGGTCGAACAGGCGCTGACGCGTCTTCTCTGCCCCGAGGACGACGGTGAGACCGAGCTGATGGCGGCGATGCGCTACGCTACCTTGCATGGCGGGAAGCGCACCCGCGCCTTGCTCTGTCTGGCTGCCGGCGAACTGGCCGACACCCCGGCGCACATGCTCGACGTCGTCGGCGCCGCCATCGAGATGATGCACGCCTGTACCCTGGTCCACGACGACCTGCCCGCAATGGACGACGACGTGCTTCGCCGCGGCCTTCCGACCGTGCACGTCAAGTTCGGCGAAGCAACTGCGATCCTGGTCGGGGATGCACTGCAGGCGCACGCCTTCCTGACCCTGGCGAGCCTTGATGCCCCGGGCGACAACCGTATCGCGCTCGTGCGCGAACTGGCGCAGGCAGTGTCCGCCGAGGGTGCCGCAGGCGGGCAGGCCATAGATCTGTCGCTGGTTGGAAAGCACGTTGAGCTGGGCAGGATCTTGGCGATGCACCGCATGAAGACCGGAGCGCTAGTGCGCGCGTCCGTTCGCATGGGCGCACTATGCGCCATCGCGGAGGATGCCGCGAACGCTGAGCTGTACTGTGCGCTCGATCGCTACAGCGCCTGTTTCGGCCTGGCGTTGCAGGTGGTCGACGACATTGTCGACGCGACAGCGGATAAAGCGACCCTTGGCAAGACGCCCGGCAAGGACGCGGCGGCGCAGAAGCCGACCTGCGCGTCGATCATGGGGCTAAAGGCAGCGCGCCAGTTCGTCGCGGATCTGTTGCGCGACGCGGAGGATGCCATCGCCCCGCTGGGGCCGCGTGCGGAACGGTTGGCGCAGATCCTGCAGCGGGCCAACGCATATCTGTTCACGCACGCGCCATGCGCATGAGCGCGCCCGCCCGCGTGGAACCGCCCCTGTGCCGCTGCGATCGGTGGCAGCAGCGGTGCATGCTGTGCGGTTTCCGAGTCCGCGTCGCCGATCGCAGCGGTTGCCTAGCACTGCCGCGGCGCGCACGCGGCGACTGCCCGATTCTGGTTTTTGTCAACCGTCTGCAGAAGGAACATCCCGCGTGAACGCGCTGTCCGAACAGATCCTTTCCGAATTGCGCCACCTGCTGAGCGAGATGAGCGATGGCGGCGGCGTCGGTCCGTCCGTCTACGACACGGCGCGAGCTCTGCAGTTCCGCGGCAACGTCGCCGGTTGGCAGGACGCATATGCGTGGCTCATCGCGCAGCAACAGCCTGATGGCGGATGGGGAAGCGCGGACTTCCCGCTGTTCCGCCATGCGCCCACGTGGGCGGCTTTGCTGGCATTGCAGCGTGCCAATCTTCTTCCCGGTGCTGCCGACGCAGTCCAGGCTGCAACCCGGTTCCTCCGGCGCCAGCCCGATCCCTATGCGCATGCGGTGCCGGAAGATGCGCCGATCGGTGCGGAGCTGATCCTGCCGCAGCTTTGCGGCGAGGCCCCATCCTTGCCGGGCGGCGTGGCGTTTCCGCGCTACTCGGCGCTGTTGCCGTTGCGGCAAGAGTGCCTGGTCAAGCTGGGGGCGATGGCAATGTTGCCGAGCGGCCATCCGTTGCTGCACACCTGGGAAGCCTGGGGGACGTCGCCAACCACCGCATGCCCGGATGAGTACGGCAGCATCGGCATCAGCCCGGCGGCCACCGCCGCGTGGCGTGCGCACGCCGTAGTACAGGGGAGTACGCCGCAGGTCGGGCGCGCGGACGCGTATCTGCAAGCGGCATCGCGGGCGACGCGCAGCGGCATCGAAGGTGTCGTTCCCAATGTCTGGCCGATCAATGTGTTTGAGCCATGCTGGTCGTTGTACACCCTGCATCTGGCGGGGCTGTTCGCGCATCCCGCGCTCGCAGACGCGGTGCGCGAAATCGTTGCGCAGCTTGAAGCCCACCTGGGCGTACGCGGTCTTGGGCCGGCCTTGCACTTCGCCGCCGACGCGGACGACACCGCCGTTGTGTTGTGCGTCCTGCGCCTTGCGGGCCGCGACCCGGCAGTCGACGCGTTGCGCCAGTTCGAAACTGGGGGGCTGTTCGTCACCTTCCCCGGCGAGCGCAATGCCTCGGTGTCGACCAACATCCATGCCCTGCATGCGTTGCGACTGTTGGGAAAGCGCGCCGCCGGCACCAGCGCCTACGTCGAGGCCACTCGCAACCCGCACGGACTGTGGGACAACGAAAAATGGCACGTTTCATGGCTGTATCCCACCGCACATGCGCTCGCTGCGCTGGCGCAAGGCAAGCAACAGTGGCGCGACGAGCGCGCGCTGGCGGCGCTGCTGCAGGCGCAGCGCGACGACGGCGGCTGGGGCGCCGGTCGTGCGTCCACATTCGAGGAAACCGCCTATGCGCTGTTTGCGTTACATGTGATGGATGGGAGGGAAGAACCCATAGGGCGCGCGCGCATCGCTCAGGTGGTGGCGCGTGCGCTGGAATGGATGCTCGCCCGCCATGCGGCGCATAGATTGCCGCAGACGCCGCTGTGGATCGGCAAGGAACTGTATTGCCCGACCCGGGTCGTGCGCGTGGCCGAACTCGCCGGATTATGGTTGGCGCTCAGTTGGGGGCGGCGCGCTGCCGAGGAAGCAGGAGCAGCGCCATGATCCAGACCGAAGGCGCGCTGCAGCAGGTGCTGGAGTGGGGTCGTTCCCTGACCGGGTTCGCCGACGAGCATGCCGTCGAAGCGGTCAGGGGCGGCAAGTACATCCTGCAGTGCATCGACCCGAGCCTGCGAGACATTAGCGTTCGCACGGGCCGCGATCCGCAGGACGAAACCCTGATTGTGGCGTTCTATCGCGAACTGGCGCTGCTGTTCTGGCTCGACGATTGTAACGACCTTGGCCTGATCACGCCAGAGCAGCTCGCCGCGGTGGAGCGGGCGCTGGGACAGGATGTGCCGTGCGCGCTCCCTGGATTCGAGGGCTGCGCTACGCTGCGGGGTTCGCTGGCCGCGCTCGCCTACGATTGTCGTGACTATGCTCAGCTTCTCGACGATACCCGGTACTACTGCGCGGCTCTGCGCGCCGGACGCGCGCAGGCGCAAGGGGCGGAACGCTGGTCCTACACCGAATACCTGCACAACGGCGTCGATTCGATCGCCTACGCGAACGTGTTCTGTTGCATGTCATTGCTCTGGGGGCTGGACATGGCGACGTTGCGCGCGCGTCCGGCGTTCCGCCAGGTCCTACGGCTCATTTCCGCGATAGGGCGCCTGCAGAACGATCTGCATGGACGCGAGAAGGACAGGTCGGGCGGCGAGGCCGACAACGCGGCGATCCTGCTGTCGCAGCGCTACCCGGCTATGCCTGTGGTAGAGTTCCTCAACGACGAGTTGGCCGGCCATACGCGCATGCTGCACCGGGTGATGGCGGAAGAATGCTTTCCGGCGCCGTGGGGACCGCTAATCGAGGCAATGGCGGCCCTCCGCGCCCAGTACTATCAGACCTCCACCAGCCGCTACCGCAATGACGCTGCGGGGGAATGCCAGTGTGCGCAGGCCTAAACGCGCGGCAAGCGGCGACATGCGCGCGCTGCCGTCGGTCAATGGCAAACAAGGATGGGCTTATAGCGATCTGGGAGGAGCTTCGGCATAGGCTTTCGGGTTGACCGGCTGCCATGAGTGGCGGCCTTCCTAAGCAAACCTCGTGTTGCCATCCATGCCGGGCCCGCTCCGATCCGTGTTGGGCAGGACAGGCCTCTCCATTCGCATTCGTGCGGAATGTACCATCGGCGCAATCAACCAACGAAAGCAAAAGCTATGACGATCAACCGCACGCCACGAATCCAGAGCCGGAACGACCTTCTCCGCTCGAGCTGGCTACCGGCAAGGTGCTCGTAACGCAAGGTATCCGCAGGCTTCCCGATCCCACCCGGTCCCGCATTGCCGACGCCGTGCAGGACTTTAACAGCTTCACGCCCGACAACGATCCCCATGACAAGTACGATTTTGGGGGCGATGCTGGCTGATGGACACGAGGTGTTCTGGAAAATCAACTACTACGTCAGCGATATGATGCATGGCTCCGAAGATCCGACCGACGCGATGCAAATCGTCCGTGTCCTCGCGATCATGCTGGCCGAGGAATACTAAGCCGGGGTGTCCTGCCGCGGGTAGAGAGATGCGGCAGCGGCGGGCAAAAGAGCTATACAGAGAAAATCTATCTTTGCTCACATTGTCACGCTTCGGCCGTCTGCTCGCCGGCCTGTTCCTGTTCCTCGGCGAGAATACCGACAATCGAAAGAACCCGGTTCCTGATTCGGGGCGACAGACGCAAAATGCCTTCAATCAGTCGGCGACCGTCAGCCGTCGACAGGTATGCGATACGTTCGTCAATCTCCGCGGCTTCTTGGTGGGGAACTCCGCTGCCCGGCTCCGGCAGGCCTTCGAAAAACCGCGCCACTGGCACATGCAGGCAACTTCCTATTTCATAGAGCATCGAAGCACTGACGCGGTTTTTGCCGCTTTCGTATTTTTGCATCTGTTGAAAGCTGACGCCGACGCCCTTGCCCAACTCGTTCTGCGATAAATTGGCTTGAATTCGGAGAATGCGGATCTGTTGTCCGACGTGGCGATCGACGGGATGGATCCTCGCATCCGATGGCGACGGCCTTTGCCGCGTGAAACTAGATTCGAAGTCTGTGATATCACTCATGCCGGCTCCCTTAAGGTCGCAAAAGGGCATGATAGGGGCAACCAGACGTCTCGACTTTCAAATTTGTGATGCGATTACATATTCTTGATGCGAAATTCACGAGTTTGGCGAGTTCTGCCGCAAAGCACGTCACCCGATTGCGCCCAGCTTTGGGAGCGATTCTGTCCGTCCGCTGCGCCGCGAACGGATCGCCATTGCGCGGTTGGCTGGAACACGTCGACCTTCAAACTGACCAACGGTCTGACAAGACGATACCGACTCGCGTCGAAACGCTTTTGTCGTCCCTTTATAGAACAAGTGTCGCGCCGAAAAATGTACACAATAGGGGATCAACGCTCCCGTTTCCCATCATGTTGGGGCCGATTTCGGCTCCGACAATTGCTGCCGCTGGTCGTCATTCAAGTATATCCGCAAAGGGCCAACGGTCGCACATTCACCCTCCCCTGGACCGGCAGCGTTCAAAGTCTTGCCAGACCCCATGGGCGCAGAGAACATGGTCGGCATATCGAGGCTGGTGCCTTCGCGGCGGGAACGCGCCGTCATGCCCGAGCCATGCGGCAAGGGTATCGTGCTCTGGACGCTGCGCTATGGTGATGAGGTGCGGGATGGGGAAAACTATTTTGCCGCAATCGATGATGAAGAGCCAGAAGCGGAACTGATGCCGCTCGTGCAACAGCTCATCAAGAAACAGACTCAGCGCTGGAGCCCGAAGATGGTCGCCGATCCGATGCAGGAGACGCTGCTTGACATTATCAACACAAAGAAGAAGCAATTGAAGAAACCGTCCAAAGCCATGCCGAAGAAGAAGGCTGAAGCTTTGACGGGCAATGTCATCAACATCATGGATGCGTTGCGCAAGTCCATCGAGAACGAACGGGGTTCAGGGAAGCAATCGACGAGATGACGACAAGACGCAAAGCCTCGATGCCGCTGCTCGACGAATCCGGCTCGACCCTTCAGTCACGCCAGGTGCGAAAGCGCGATCCCGCCCAGCCAAGCCTGCCCTTCGATCCGATGCCCGAGCGCATCGAGCCGTGCCTGGCGCTTTTGAAGCCGACACCACCGAAGGGAGCCGACTGGCTGTTCGAGGTGAAATGGGACGGCTACCGTCTGGCGCTCCACATCCATCGGAAGGATGTGAAGGTCATCACTCGCGGAGGCCACGACTGGACGCACCGCTTTCCGGCAATTGTCGATGCGGCGCGTGCACTCGGGGTCAACAGCGCCATTCTCGACGGCGAAGCCGTCGTGCTTGACAATCAAGGCCGCTCCGACTTCGGGGCATTGCAGCGCTCGCTTGGTGGCCGCGGCGGCAAAAAGGCGTCAGACGAAGCGATCCTATATGCGTTCGACCTTCTCTATCTTGACGGCCACGACTTGACTGGCACCGAGCTTTCGGTGCGGCGGCATCTGCTGGAGGATCTCATTTCACCGACGAGCGACGGCGCCGTTCGCCTGTCGCAGGAGATGGCCTTGGACGGCGAGGTCCTGCTGGAGCACGCATGCCGGGCAGGGCTTGAGGGCATTATCGCCAAGCACCGCGACCGGCCATATCGCTCCGGGCGCACCGGCGATTGGCAGAAGATCAAGTGCATCCAAAGCGAGAGCTTCATGGTCGTCGGCTATGAACAGTCGTCCTCGGCACGCGGCGGCATCGGTAGCCTGCTGCTCGCCGCGCGGAAAGGTTATGATTGGGCCTATGTCGGCTCGGTCGGAACCGGCTTCAACACGAAAGATGCCGAATACCTGCGCAAGACCCTCGATAAGCTGAAGACAGCCAGGCCGGTCGTGCCGCTGAAGGGCAAGAATCTCGTCTTTGCTCAGCCGACAATTATTGCCGAAATCGAGTTCCGCGGCTGGACACATGACGGCAGCCTTCGTCACGCCTCCTACAAGGGTCTAAGGGAAATCCAGGACAACGCCGCAGTCTTCGACATTGCCGAGCGGCCTGCGCCAAGCGAATAGAGCGCTCGAGGCTTTGGGGAGTACCGCATTACCTCCGGGGGAATAGTAGCCTGGCTCTCGGATGGATGGGAGGATTACTGCCAGCAGTTGACCGCCGTATGGAGACGCGGCGACCGTAAACAGGGGCTCGTCTTTCCATAACGCGTCTGACAACATTTCCCGCGTGCCAAGGTCGAAAATCGAACGCATATATGTTTCATTGAACGGATCGGACATATCGTAGTGAAGCTGGCAATCAATAGAGGCTACATGAAGCTTGGCTTCAGTCCGACGGGCATAGCCGTATAAGGCCATCAGAGAATCCCGTTCCTGCGCCTTGACCAACATCGAATATGCCCTTGCCATCACAGGCAACGTGCTGTCCGACATATTGGAGAATTCCGGGATCAGAGCGTTATTGACGATAACATTCAGGTTGATACATCGGCAATCAGGCTCCGTAACGAATCTCTTATATGTCAGAATTGACTAAAGCGATCTGAGAGCTGCCGCTCTGAAAGAGCCTCGATATCCTAGATTATTGCCGGCGGCCGGGGACGTCTGAATGTTTCCAGGCAATGACATTTGTGAGAAATTTTGTTTCTAGATCTGGTGATGTGCGCCAGGTGAATAACGGGTTCGGCCCGATGCGATGGCGCCGGGCAACTATGCTACCCGTTACATCTGGCTCACAACTTTCCTAAGCAATGACAAGCTCTCGGCCATCGACGAGCGACGATGGCGCTCTCGGCTTGACAGTGATCGCGTTATGTATGTTCGCCCCGACCATGGGGGGTCGGAAAGCGCTCTTGGAACGAAGGGTACCTGCGTGGGAATTCAGCCCGAGCGAAATAGCAGGTGCAATTGCCCAGAGAGCTCAGTTTCTCTAGCTGGCAGATCCATCGCCCTCGATCTGTCCATTATCAATCCGCGAACACGCGTCGACATGGAACGGGTGTCAACATGCGCTTTATAACGCCGTAGTCCGATTCTTATCATAGCTGCGCCCTAGATCGTATTTCGGCAGGACGCCGAAAGCCGCACGATACTCCTGAGAGAAGCGGCCCATCTGTATAAACCCCCAGCGACGCGCGATTTCACTGACCGTCGCAGATGGCGTGGCAGTTAAAAGATCGCGACGTGCGCCATCAAGGCGGAGCTGCCTCAGATAAGCCATTGGAGTGACGTTCAAAAAACGTCGAAAATTGATCTGAAGTGCCCGCACGCTGACGCCCGCTGCCGCTGCCATGTCCGCAATCGTGATAGGCATTGCGATATGTGCTCTGGCAAACTCCAGCGCTCTTCGAAGCTGGCGAGGCGCAATGGTCTGCACCGGCGATTTCGTCTGCGAAAACGTGTGAGGCAGATTCTGCACCATCAGCAGACAGAACATCTCTTGGAAGCTCGTCAGGGCAAGGGGAGAAACCTCTAGGTTTTGATCGGCGCAGATCTCATCTCGGAAGAAACGCATGAGTTTTAAAAGAGGTGGCGTCGGTCCCGCTGTCAGGTCCTGCAGGGGAGCGAATTCGAAATCGACAGGTGGCAGGCGTTCGAAGGTGCTGATCAGAGCGGCGTTTACTGCGCTCCTTGGGATGCAGAATCCCTCCGCAACAGAGCCTGCGTGAATGTTCACCGCGGAATAGCGGTCGGCCGTCGTCAGCAGTCCCGTGCAGGGCGTGATAGCATGACTTATGCCGCCTGTTGCCAGGTCATAGCAGGTTCCATGCTCGACAAAGAACATGAAGCCATCATTCTCGATCGTGACGGAAAAGGCGCGGTCCGTTGAAGTCGATCCCGTCCAGCCCACCATCTCGCCGGCGCCATGGACACCGAATGAGAAAAGACCGCGGCTATCGCTACTGAGAGGCCGATAGAAATTGTCATGCTTTTCACCGTTAAGCCATTCGGAGACCTCACTGGTTGTGAGCGACGTCGCCTCGAGCTTAAGCGTCAGAATTTCGGTCAACTTGCTCCACCAAATTCACTGTTTTGTCGCGCGCTTGGAGTGACGGCAAACAACTGGCCCCCTGTCAGCTTCTAATGAAAAATTGATTGACCTCAAATAGCCATTTCAGGCTATTTCGCGCATGTCTCTTCCTCGGACGAAGCTATTTGACCTTTGAGCAAGCGGGCCGCTCATGGCGCGAGCAAGACGCGTATCAGTGACGACAAACCAAGAAGCAATTCGCCAGTTTCGCTCGCCATGATCGACAGCCTCGGCGATCAGACCGTCTCGGCAACTTCGTCGCCCATCCACTGCTTGTCCTCGGCGATGATATGACAACCGACCACATATCGCCGGCAGGCCAGATATCCGCCGGCAGCGAAGCGGGCAGGCATTTGATCGTCGAGGGCAATCCTGCAGACGACCCTGAACGTCTATGCCACCCGACGCGGAAGCTGGAAAGCGATGGTCAAAGGACTTTCCCACAACGGAATGGCGGCCAACCTCCTCATCGACGGCCGATCCGCGCGCCACACGATCCATAGCGCTTAAGGCGAGGTAGGCCCGTTATGGGAGGTAGGCCAACGATATCAAAAGGCGGACTGGATACGGTGATCGTTGCAGGAGAACGCTAGGGCGCCGGCTCGTCGCGGGATTGGGCTGCAAAGGGCGCCGGTCTCTTGGGCGCCGGGGCGATCCTGATCGAGGCGAAGCTTTCTTGGCTTCCGGATCCGCAGAGCGCTGATGAGCCCCGCAAGGCCCACGCCGCCGCCTTCGCCCGCACTACCGCGGGGTCTCCGACAATTGGATTGGCCAGACGCTTCATTGTCGCGACAGCGTCGTCCTCATCCACCGTCATGAATGCGTCGGCAACACGCGCCAGTATCCGCCAGGCGACAGCGACGGCTCGTAGCATTCGGGCATCGCCACGACGTGTCGGAGACGATAATCCACTCATTGGCCTCGGCGACCCCTGCAGCCTCCTTAACGGAATCATCGTAGGTTCCGGCGACCCTGATCATCTCCGCTCCTCATCTGGCAATCAAACGCAATCCTTGGTCTGACAACATCGTCGCCAGTCGGTGGATGGAGGTTTGGACGCCGGAAACGGTCTTCGCCATCCGGCCGTCCTGCTGCGATGCTCTGTCGAAACAGAAGCTCAGCAACGTAATCGCCGCCATCAGGAGCACTGTGAGCAGAGCCGACTGGGTTATGGTGGTTGGTTCAAATGGCACGCAATAGAGCAGCATGTTGCCAAAGGCGAAGGTGAAGAGGCTCGTGCGACCGAAGAACGTTAGCGATCTCCACAGCGCGGTCGGCGCAATCGACTGGCGCAGGGTAAGCAGGACAGCGGCGGCCGTAACGGCAAAAGCACCGAGAATGCCGGCGGCGAAGTAAAGCGGATGGCTGTCCAGTCGCATGGCCATGTTCCCAAGGCCTCTCTTCGTTTCGCTATCGAGTATCCACGCGCCCGCGATGAGCGACAGTCCGGTGCCAAGGAGCACAAGCCAAGCGCGCCGAGTCATCCCTGCGGCCACACCCGAAGCCGAGCCCATCAGAATTTTCCCGAGGGCCATTCCGGATATGACAAGCGTCATGCCATGCAGGACGGAGGGGCCACCGAGCTTGGCTCCCCCTATTCCGAACAGGAACATCGCGAGACGGTCCACTTCCGTTGGCAAGCCAAATACTACGGGGCTTGGCAGCCCGCGCAAGACCGGATGAAGAATGTGAATGGCGACGGCCAGGATCAGAAGCGGAACTAGGCCCAGGCGATTGCGCGTCCATAAAAGGGCGGGAGCCACAGTCAGTGCGATTGCGTAAAACTTCAGAATGTCAGTGAATGGGGTCACCCCCAGCATGAAGATCGTCGATAGGGAAAAGAAGAACGAGTATTCCGACTTCGCGAAAAAAAGAACGACGACGGAAAGACTGTATAACAGCCAGCATTGAATGGCCCGCGACCACAGACGAGCGATCGATATACTGCGCTTGTCGGTATCAAATCGTGGTCTGTATACGACTTCAAGCATCGTTCCGAAAAGAACAATGAACGTTGGCGTTGCAAGCGCCATCATTAATTTAAGACCATCAACATAGGCTCCCTTAAAAACGTCTGCCAATTTGGACACCGCCAAGACGTGACTTCCCATAGCCAGGAAAATCGCACATGAACGAGCCACATCGATCCCAACTATCCGATTTATCTTCATATTTACTCTCATGCTCCGGCAATTCGGCGCCTTGATTTTCAGTTTCGACCTCTAATAAGCATCTCCGAAAGATCGGTAAAATTGATTGGTTGGATCGCAATGATCTAAGCAATGGATGGTGGAAGGCGTTTTGAGGGTCTTCGCGGGCAGTTTCACTCCTGTCCTTGGCGTAGCGCGACAAATCACGCCAACAGCCGGCGCGCCATTTTTCAAAACTCTCCTCTGCGAAGCGGTCCGATCGTGTCCCATGGAGTGGTGTAGCTTGATTTCATAGCCATCGGTGATTTCCGGTAGGGTCGGGTTGCTTAGAGCCAACCTGAGGGACACCACCGATGACCGACGACATGATGAACCTGCGCTCACTCGTTGAGAAGAGCGCTGATGCCGATTTGCTGCGGGAGATGATCGGCTTTGCTGCCGAGAAGCTGATGGCGCTGGAGGTCGGCACGAAGACCGGCGCGGCCTATGGCGAGAAGAATGGCTTCCGGCTGGCCCAGCGTAACGGCTATCGCGACCGGGATTGGGAGACACGGGCGGGCACCGTCGAGCTGCGCATTCCCAAGCTTCGCACCGGCAGCTACTTCCCGAGCTTCCTGGAGCCGCGCCGCATGGCCGAGAAGGCTCTGACGGCGGTCATCCAGGAGGCTTATATCCAGGGTGTTTCGACCCGCTCTGTTGATGACCTCGTCAAGGCCATGGGCATGTCGGGCATCTCCAAAAGTCAGGTGTCCCGGCTCTGCGAGGAGATCGATGAGAAGGTGAAGGCCTTCCTCGACAGGCCCATCGAAGGAGAATGGCCCTACCTGTGGATCGATGCGACCTACCTCAAGGTTCGGCGCGGTGGTCGTATTGTCTCCGTCGCCGTAATCATCGCCGTCGGCGTCAACACCGATGGCCGACGCGAAGTGCTCGGCATGGAGATCGGCACGTCCGAGGCCGAGGCGATCTGGACCGAGTTTCTTCGAAAGCTGATCAGGCGGGGGCTGCGCGGCGTCAAGCTCGTCGTCTCCGATGCCCATGAGGGCATCAAGGCCGCAGTATCGAAAGTGCTTTCCGCCACCTGGCAGCGCTGCAGGGTGCACTTTATGCGCAATGCCTTGGCCCATGCTGGAAAGAGCGGACGCCGGGTTGTCTCCGCGTTCATTGCAACGGCCTTCGCTCAGGACACGCCGGAGGCCGCAAGCACTCAGTGGCGCAACGTCGCCGACCAGATCAGGCCAAAGGTACCGAAGCTCGCCAGTCTCATGGACAGTGCCGAGCAAGACGTGCTCGCCTACATGACCTTTCCCAAGCAGCATTGGGCCAAACTTCACTCGACCAACCCCATTGAGCGATTGAACGGTGAGATCAAGCGGCGCACAGAGGTCGTCGGCATTTTCCCCAACGACGACGCCATCGTGCGCCTGGTCGGTGCGCTGCTGCTCGAACAGAACGATGAATGGGCCGTCCAGCGATCCCGCTACATGACACTTGAGACAATCGCCACAATGAGCGATGATCCGCTCATCAGCCTGCCAGCAGCAAGCTGATACTCATCCGACCCTCTGGGATGAGCCGTGGTCGTCTAAGCTACACCACGTCCTGGGACATGATCAGCGGTCCTCGCCGCACGAGCATGAAAACACTCCTTGCTATGGCTGCCGTCCCATCATGACGGAATGGAAAAGCACGGGCGATAAACTCCAGTACAACGGCACTCGCAGCCCACATGTTCAGCGCGATGACCGATGGCGCTTCTTCCGCCGCGCACTCGTCACGACAGTCAGGCTAATATGTTCACATCATTTCTGACTGCGTGCATATCGTGGGTCATCTGGAAGCTCTGGCGAGGACGGCTGGGCCTACGTGCAGGCTGATGTCTGCCCACACTCGCTCGATAGCCACAGTAGGGAAAATCCGCCTGCAAGGCTCGCAGCAAGTAAGCATATCTGCCCATGACGGTGCTTCGTCTCTTGCAAAATTCTCACGCAAGAGGGACTTTCGACAAAGTGCCGTGCCGCTTCGCAGTTCCGCCCGGTACCGGCTAGGTTGCCTGTTTTAACGAACGTCAAGTTTTCCGTACATGAGATTGGAACATGATCAAATCCGAACTTATCGAAATTGTCGCTCATCGCAGACCCTTTCTGCATTTGAAGGATGCGGAAAGGATCGTTGATGCGATCCTCGAGGAAATGGCTGAAGCGCTGATGCGTGGCGACAGGGTTGAGCTAAGAGGGTTCGGCGCGTTCAGTGTCCGCCATCGCTTGTCGAAATCAGGCAGAAACCCAAAGACGAACACATCGATATTCGTCGAGGAGAAGTGGGTTCCCTTTTTCAAGGCGGGAAAAGACATACAGTATCGCCTGAACGCCGCGAGCAACCTCGATGCCCGAAGAATTGCTTCAAGAGGTTAGCTGCGATAGCGCTCGCACTCCAACCAATAAAGCCAACATGGGGAAGGTTATGGCAAGGAAAGTCAAATGGTTTGACGCGAACAAGAAGTACGGCTTTATAAAACTGACGATGGTGGCCCGGATATTTTCGTGCATCTCAGTGAAGCTATAAAGGCGAAGCTGCCTCATCTGACTCCAGGCGTACCCATTTCCTATACTCTTGAGATTGAAGACGGCAAAAGGTCGGCAAAAGAGCTCTCGCCAGTGACTATCAGCGCTGATCCAAAGTCCCCCGCCCGAACGATGAAGGAGCCGCCGAACGATTTTACGGACGAATTCGAAAGGGAATGGGGATTACGGCAAGCCTGAAGCTGGCTCGGTTGTTTTCCGGCCTTTAAATTCGGGCGTTGCCTTGTCTTTTCGCTTGGCCTTACAACGAAAGGCCAAGTCGATTTCTCTTGGCCGGTCCCGCTTGCAACCATTATCTGTAGCCCAGACCTTTTTGTTTCGCGCGCGAGGTTCTACGTGGCATATGATTGGAACGGCGCCAGAACACGGCGTATCAAGATATTGAAGTTCGTTGTTTCGCTCTTGATTGGTCTGACGCTCTTGGCCGGCCCTGCTATAATGCTTGTCCGTGCTCATCCCTAGGACAAACACCATGGGCCTCGAATATACCGAGATCTGGCGATGGATATCCACGACTCGCCATTGTCTCGCCAATTGCGGTGGAAAACAAAGCCCGATCGGCCCTGCCCTGTGGATCACTTGGGCATTTCCCTGTGGCGATCCAGCGCCTCAAGCACCGGGATGATTCCTTCAGCTACTTGCGGAGACAGATGCTCAAGTATGATACCGGATCGCACAACTGTTTCGAAGGAACGAGCGTCGACGACGGCGTAGGTATGATCTTCATCTTCAACTAGCGAGTAACTTTGCATGGCATGGATCTCCATAAACCTGTGCCTGACGATCAAGATGCCGGACACCGTACCGAATGATGCACTGGCCGTCACGTCTCCCGAGCGACATTAATCGAACATCGTTATCAAAGAAGACGAATTGGCCGGTCTGCCGAATTTTCGCAATATGGTGAGACCTCAATGCAACGACGCCTGCTCAGACACGCGCAGTTCATTCACGGCTGCATCGGCGATCTCTCAGAGGCTGCCTCAAAAAGAGGTGGGTGATTTCAGCAGGTTATGATTCCTTCGGATTTGCGAGATTCGATGGAGAACACGATGGCCTGGACCAAAATCACCCGCCGGCAATATGCCCGGCGAACGGCACGCTACGCAAGCGATATGACGGATCGGGAATGGGGTCTGGTTCAGCCTTTCCTGCCAATGCCGCGCCGCTTGGGCCGCCCGCGGACCACGGATTTGCGAGAGGTGGTGAATGCCCTGCTTTACATCGCCACAACTGGTTGCCAATGGCGGATGCTGCCGAAGGATTTTCCACCCTGCTCGACCGTCCAGCGCTATTTCTATGAATGGAGAGCGTTGGGACTTTGGCCACGCATCAACCATCGTCTCGTGATGGAAACGCGCGAGTTGAGGGCAAGGAGGCAAGCCCGACGGCCGGTGTGATCGATAGCCAGAGCGTCAAAACCACCGAAAGCGGCGGCATCCGGGGCTATGACGCGGGCAAGAAGACCAAAGGCCGCAAGCGCCATATCATCGTCGATACGCTCGGCCTGATGGTCGGTCTCATGGTGCACAGCGCCGACATCCAGGATCGCGACGGTGCTCCCGATCTCCTGAAATCCATCCGCCACAGGTGGCCATGGTTACTGCATGTCTTCGCCGATGGTGGCTATGCGGGCGATAAGTTGAAGCGGCGACTGAAAAAGATCGGGCGCTGGACGATCGAGATCATCAAGCGCTCAGACAAGGCGAAAGGCTTCGAGGTTCTGCCGCGTCGATGGGTGGTCGAACGGACCTTCGCCTGGCTTGGCAGATGCCGCAGATTGGCCAAAGACGTCGAACGCTCGATCGCATCAGCCGAAGCGTGGATCATGATCGCCCACATTCGTCTCATCACCAGACGGCTAGCAAGGTATGGATATCGTTGAACGCTTTTCGAATCCGACTCTCAGAGCCTACGCCGACCGTAAAGATCGTAAAAAAATATCAGTGCAGCCAGACGGCTGCGCTCGGTTCAGACGGGAATGCGTGCACAATATGCAAAGCGTCAGCGCAAGCGACGGCAACCCCGATCCGGTGTATTTTGCTCGGGGCGTGCTGCCAAGGTATTGCAAACAAGCGCTGTTCAAAGCAGGGAAATTCTTTGGACCTTTGCGCCGAAATTGTACCATGGTCTATATTGGTTTCAGTATTTTGAGAGCACCCATGGACAATCAGGCGCAACAGCCAAACCGCGAACATCACTTTTGCGTCTCAACTGCCAAGTTTCTGTTCCACCACCCTCAGCATGGCATTGTGGCTGCGCGTGATCCCATTAAGCTCGCGGACGCTAAGCAATATGGACTGAGTCCGATTTTGCTTTATGGCGTTGCTGTCGCCCGCCTGCCAATCCGCTGGCTGACATTCTCTACCGTTACCCATCGCAGAACATTTCGCGAAGTGTTGCTGACGGCATGGGGAAGCGCGCAGGGATCGCGTGGCTTGCCAGACATTCTCCGTGTGAACCGCTTCTGTAACGGGCTGTCCCGAGTCAATCCCTTTTGAGCTTAATCCCTCGCCGAGTGCTTGCTTCTGTCCGCAGTCGACGCCGGGGTCGCTGCTTTATGGGGTCTGCTGAGGACCGGCTGGCCAATCTAAGGACGCGCAGTCACCTCAGTGCTGCTTGCGGTTCATCGGCCTATCCGCTCCATCGTCCCGGCGAAGGGACCTTGCTCCGGTGGGCTGATGGTGGTGCCCGCCCGAAACCTTGTCTTGTTGTCTCGCTTCCTGCTCAGGCGGTCATGGCTGACGCCGCCTTGTGGGGAATGAAGTTGGTTTTATCCCTGAGCATGTGGTGCAACACCACCGCCAGCTTACGGGCCAGCGCAACACGCGCCTTTCTGGGTCCCGCACGTCTTGCAACCGCCAGCGCCCAGCTTTTGAGATCCGAACCCTTCACGGGGCGCGTCAGGATGACATTGGCCGCCTCGTAGAGCGCGGTTCGTACGCCCGCATCACCGATCTTCGAGATGCGGCCGCTATAATCGGTTTCGCCCGATTGATACTTCTTGGGCGTCAATCCGAAATGCGGCCCCACCGCTCGTGATGATCGGAAGCGCTCAGGCGCGTCAACAGCCGACACGAATGTCAGCGCCACCAGCACGCCAACGCCGGGCGTCGTCATCAGCCGACGTGCATTATCGTCCTGACGGGCCATGACACGCAGCTTTCGTTCAAAACCTGCAAATTCGTCCATAAGCGCGTCGCGCACCTTCAACAGTGAAACGGTGATCGCCTCCAAGGTCGGATGACCTTCAATCAGCTCGCGGATCCGTGCCGCATAGGTGCGCCGCGTGGTCGGCCCTACCTTGAGGCCGAAACCGCGCAGAATGCCCCGGAGGCTCATCTCGATGTCGTGAAGTTTTCCCTGGATGAGCTTGCGTGCGGTCAGCAGCGCTCGCACCTCCTGGGCCGGAAGAGATTTGCAGTGGACCGGCCTGAACCAGCCAAGCCGCATTAACTGCGCAATACCCCGTGCGTCCTTCTTGTCGGTCTTCACGGGCATCGTCTTGAAGGCCGCCCGCACGTGGCGCGTCTCGATCAGTTCGACCGCCAGATCCGCCTTCGCCATTTCCGCGTAAAGCCATTGCGACAAGGGGCCAGCCTCAAGACCAATTCGTTCCATCGCCGCGCCCTGCTCGCCAAACCAGGCGATCAGCGCATCGGGTTCACTGTGGACCTTTGCCTCGCGCACGATGCGGCCATCCGCATCCACCACGCACACACTCGAGTATTCCAACGAGACATCGATTCCGGCATACTGCTTCATGGTCGTCTCTCCGTGATGCTATGGAGCAGGCCACTCCTGACTCCGCGACACCATCATTGTGAGGGACGACCACCAAGCCTTCAAACTCGCCTGGCTGGGATCCGCCCGTTACACCATCTATCTTATGCAGGCCGATCCATCGCTGGCGGCGGATCTCACTAAAATCGGAATCCGACTTGAGGTTGCCGACACCACGGACAAAACGGTACCCGCATCGTTGCGCTCGGCCCAGGATGCTTCTAGTACCGTTCCGCAGAGATTCTGACGGGTTGAGCTATCGCAAGATTGGCAGCGCTTCGGGTTGTACGAGCAATTGAATGCTTCGCGCTTCTCCAGGCTGGCGTTGAATGAGACCGGCCTTTTCCAGGGTTATCACCATCTGGTGTACAGACGGTGCGGTCACCTCAAAGTGGCGACGCATGTCCGCTTCTGCCGGGGAGCGTTTGAAGATCCTGGTATAGGCATAAATGAAGGCCAGGTATTGGCCCTGCAGCTGCGTGAACTGTGGCGCTCCGGCAGGAGGCTCTTTGCCAAACGTTTGATTCATTTGAGTTTAACCTGTGTTTCATCGCATCAGGAGGCTCAAATGAATATAAGATATCATGTGGAACTCAACCAGCTTGAACGTGAGCAACTGAACGCTCTTTTGAGCGGTGGCCGTCACTCGGCGCGCAGGCTCAAGCGTGCACAAATCCTGTTGGCGGCGAATGAGGGTGTGAGCGACGAGGTCATCGCTGCGACTTTGAATGTCAGCGGATCGACCATCTATCGCACCAAGCGCCGCCTGGTAGAGGCCAATCTCGAAGGCGCGTTGAGTGAGGAGCCACGGCCCGGCGTTGCCCGCAAACTATCAGCCAAGGAGGAAGCACTGCTGGTGGCGACGGCTTGCTCAACTCCGCCGCCCGGCCGGGCACGTTGGACGCTTGAGCTTCTGGCTGACGAGATGATCAAGCTGACCGATCACGCGCAGATCTCCTGCGAGACCGTGCGCCGAAGGCTTGGTGAAAATCATCTCAAGCCATGGCGAAAAGACATGTGGTGCATTCCCAAGGTCGACGGGGAATATGTCGCCCGAATGGAAGACGTCCTGGACCTGTATGCCGAAGCCCCAGACCCGCAAAGGCCGGTTGTCTGCTTTGACGAAAGCCCGGTCCAACTGATTGGCGAGGTGCGGGACCCCATTTCTGCAAAGCCGATGCAGCCCTTGCGCTACGATTGTGAATATCGCCGCAATGGCACCGTCAATCTTTTCGTTTTCTTGGACGCGCATCAGCCATGGCGGCGGGTGAAGGTCACCGATCGGCGCACCAACAAGGACTTCGCCGAGTGCATGCGCGAACTGGTCGACATTGACTATGCTGACGCAAAGACCATTCGTGTTGTTATGGACAATCTCTCTACCCATTCACCCGGCGCGCTATACGACGCGTTTCCTGCCGCCGAAGCCCGTCGTGTGCTCAAGCGGCTTGAATTCCACCACACGCCGAAACACGCAAGTTGGCTGAATATGGTCGAGATCGAGATTGGCGTTTTGAAAAGCCAATGCCTCGACCGCAGGATCGACGACAAACACAGGATGATTGCAGAGATCAATGCTTGGCAGCAGCAGAGAAACGCGCAAAGGGCACAAATCCAATGGATGTTCACCACCGAAAAAGCCCGTGAAAAACTCCACAAGGCCTATCCAGTCAAAGAGTCATAATCTCTGCGGAGGGGTACTTGAAGAAGCACGACCCGGTTGATCCGTCTCTGGCCGCGTCCGTCGAGGCCCTTTGCCGCGATGCACATAAGGATCACGACTGGAGGGCCGGCCGGGGTCCTCGCAGGCTCAGCAACCGAAAACTCGAGAACATCGAGCGGTGGCTGGAGTTGCCAATGCGCACCCCGCCATCCATTCCCCTCGAAGACGTCGATTGGGAAGTCGGTCCATGGCTGTCATCCTGGGAGATCTCGCTGCCGCCCGATCGGCCGCGTTATTTTCACCATGACAACTTATGCGGCAGAACCTGGCTGCTTTCGGGAGAGGAGCCATTAGGCGACATGGACGATGATGACGAGTTTCCAGCTTATGAAGAGCACGACAATACGGCGGAAATCGCCAAAAATCTGGTCGCCTGCTGGCCCAATCCGCCGAAAGAGATTGCGGCTACGGTCGGCGTTACCCTGCGACAACTCCAATGGTTTCTCTCGGAACGCTCCTCCCTGGACAGAACGGCCCGCTACGACCTTTCACGCCTGTTGGGCGTCGCGTATGACGAGCGGATGGGCGGCTACACTCCTTCGGGACCTTACGTCCTGATCGCCAGAAAAGCACAGGCGCTCGACGCGATCTATCAGGAGATTTCCGGCGCTGGTGATGCTTGTCCTTGTGAACTCGTTCCCGCGCAGGGAGAGGCAGATCCGAGCTGGCGATACGTCTTGATCAATGCATATGGAACGCCGCCGACCGTTGTCATGGCGCGCCGTGGCGAGGCAATCGCGGAGCGCCTTCCCGACCTGATCATGAACTACGAGGGCATTCGGCCGGTCTCCCCTACTTTTTACCGGGATGTGGTCACCACCTGCGCCCGCGCCTGCCAAACCCCTCAAGCGAATGTCCGGGAGATGACAGAATTCGCGAAACGGTATGAACGGCACTGGATTGATTGCGCGTGGCTACCGGATTGAATTTTCTGGTAGCACGTGAGCTCTGATGTTTGAGCGCGTTCGAACATACCAGCCTGGTTTCTTTGCACCCCTCCTTCCATAGGGAAAATGGAAGGTGCCGCTTTAACTCATCGTTTTCCGCGACCGTACAGCTCGATGTCAGCGACGGCGTCAGTCTTCCTTGCCTGGATGTTATCGCCATTTCCGTCAGCAAGGCGCTTTTGTGGCATACGGTCGAGGCCCGGTCTGGCAATCGAATCTACGACCTGGCCTGCCTTGGAGAAGAGGCAGCCCGGCTAGCGGCTGATCTCTACAGCTTCTTGAACCATCACCTCTTCGAATTGATCGGCTCAGACGTCGGTCATTTGAGCGAGGTGGACACGAGACTACAGTCTGTTGTCGAGGGTAGCCCGCAGGCAATATTTAGCGCAAGCCGACCTTTCCCATGCGATTTGGGGCGTTAGAGTCAATCACTCTTCTGAAACGGCCGTCTCCTCCTAAATAACGAGGTCTAATGAAAGATCCCAACGGGGCCCGTGGATCGACTTCTCCGCCCGCGTCGGTTTCTGGTTCGGCTCCCAGCGGCAGCCATTGTGCGCTCCTTCCAGACAGGAGGAGCTCGCCGGTAAATTCTTCAGGAGGCGGATGCGATCTTCACGTTTCCGCCATGTCCGCCTCCCCCAAAGACCCGGTGTTCGCCGAATGCGGAGCGGATCTGCCCATGAGGGCCGGGCAGGCCTATTTCGGGGAAGAGCAACTCGCAAACCCGGTAGGCTTCTTCCAGGTGCGGATAGCCGGAGGCGATGACGGTATCGATCCCGAGCTCCTGATATTCCCGGAGACGTTCCGCGATGGTCTTCGGAGATCCGACCAGTGCGGTCCCCGCACCCGTGCGGACGAGACCAATCCCCGCCCAGAGATTGGGAGAGACTTCGAGCTTTTCGCGGCGTCCCTGATGCAGGGCGACCATGCGCGCCTGGCCGACCGAATCCGAGCTCTTCGCGAACACTTCCTGCGCTGCGGCAATCGTTTCGTCGGAAAGCTTGGAAATCAGCCGGTCGGCCGCGGCCCAGGCCTCTTCATCGGTCTCGCGAACGATGAAGTGAAGACGGATGCCGAAGCTGACGTGCTTGCCCTTCGCCGCGGCGGCCTGGCGGACCTTGGCAATCTTCTCTGCCACTTGCGCCGGCGGTTCGCCCCAGGTCAGGTACTTGTCGGTGATACCGCCGGAAAACGCAATTGCAGCGTCGGACGATCCGCCGAAATAGAGCGGAGGGCGCGGTTCCTGTATAGGCGGCAGGCCAAGTCTCGCATCGATGGCCTTGATATACTTGCCGTCGAGGTTGGCCTTTCCGGTCTCGACCAGCGAGTTGAACACCTGGAAGAACTCGCCCGCATGATCGTAGCGTTCGTCATGCGGCAGGAAAATGCCGTCACCGGCGAGCTCCTGGGCACTGCCGCCGACCACGATGTTAATCAGCAGGCGGCCATTGGAAACGCGGTCGAGCGTCGCGGCAAGGCGCGCATAATAAGCCGGCGATGCCGTACCCGGCCGAATGGCCACCAGAAATTTCAGTCGCTCGGTATGGGCGGCGAGATCGGCGGCCAGAATGAAGGATTCTTCGCACGCCGCCCCCGTTGGGATAAGCACGCCGGAATATCCCAGCCGGTCGGCAGCCTTCGCGATTTCGCGGAAATAGGCGGGATCCGCCGGGCGGCTGAGATCGTCCGACCCCAGATACGCACCGTCACCGGACGAAGGGATGAACCAAAGAAAGTCGAGAGGCCTATCGATTACCGTCATTCCCATTCCTGTCAAAAGCGGCAGAACCGTTACAGATTTTCTCGATATTATTAAATTCTATAGTTTTCATAAGCAATTTTCTTCCAACTATCGTGCGGCTTTCGAAAAGATCGGTTCTCTTGCGGCGGTCTTAGTGACCGAAGTGATCAGTAAGTGTCTGTCTGATACGGTTCGCACCGAACACGGCGTGTTCGGTGACCTGGGGCAGACCCATCAGTTCACCAGAGGTTCCTCGGCCAAGGGGCCGGCAATGAGCACATTAGACACGGCTTCACTCCCTCGAGAGATCGAATGTGCTTTACCATTGCAGGCGATACCGAGCCACGTCGGGCAGGGCTGCAGGAGGCCGGCGACGCTAAGGTCGCGTAAAAAGTCCTGGCTCTCGAGAATAGCGCCATGCCCCGGCCCTGTTGTCACGACGATGGCCTCGACCATGATTTCCCGACTATCTCGCCTGTGCCGTTGTCGTAGGCTCACCTTGAAGCTGGAGCCGGTTCTCTCAACCGCCGCTACTGAAGCGGCGAGGATCTCAAGTTTGCCGCTGGAGAGCTCATCATTGATGACATCCTCCACCTGCGGCGGATGCGGAAGCGGTGGACGTCCCAGAACGGCCTGACATGGCGGGCGATCGGCCGGCGTTCGGCCATCGGCAAAGCGGCCCACACTTCTTGTCCCTGCAAGCGAACAGCATCGAGCACACAGTGCCAGGACAGTCCCTTGGCCTCAGCCTTCCTGTCCGCTGTGCGCACGTGCCGCAAGAGGCGGCTCGCCGTCATTGCGGGTTCCGTCACGAGATCGCCCAGCGCCTCCTGTCCGGCCGGCTGTGCCCGCGCGAACGAAGACCGCGCCGAGAGATGGATGATGTGGCCATAACGTCCGCGACGCTTCAGCGATGCCACGACGTCTGCCCGGTCCGTCCGTTCCCGATAATCAGCACATGGTCGGTCGCCGCGATGGGGCCAGCGCACCAGCGACCGTGACATCCATGACGAGTTTGCCGTCTCCGCGCAACGGCACGAGGACGTGGGCAAAGCCGGCGGCGGATGGCTGACGGCAAGGACCAGGAAATCGGCTCGAATCTCGGATCAGTCGGCAGCCTGCAAGCGATATTCCTGACCGTCTCGGCCAACTGTCTGGATTGTGGCTCGGCAGTGCACGATCCGACCCTCTGCGATCAAGGGGCGCAGTCGGGCAGCCACATAGTCACCGAAAACGGAACGCCAGGGATAAGGCAGGCCATCTCGACCGATCAGTCTTTCGTCGGCAACCTCGGTCGAACACTCTGCGAGCAGTTCAGGAAATCGTCGGGTCGCTCCGGAAAGAGTGTCATCTTACCTGCGGAGACGTTTATCCGGTGCGCAGGGTCGTTTGTACCATAGGCCAGACCCGTCACCGATATCAGAGCGCCAAGGCGATCTCATTCGGATCTCCACAGAATTCGATAGGTAATCTGAAAATCAGAGGGCGCCATGCCGCGGGGGCAGGATGCCATTCAGATAGAAGTTTCCGATATGGTGATATTTCCAGCGCACCGGATCATGCAGGGAATGCGTGCGGGCATTACGCCAAAAGCGGTCGAGCCCATAGCCTTCGAGCGTCGAGCGCGCACCACCGAACTCGATAAGCTTGGTGGCGGCAAGCTGTGCCACTTCCGTCCCGAGCGCCTTAACCTCCGCGACAGCAACGGATGCCTGCGCTACGCTCGCCGCCGTCGGTTCTGCGATGGCGCGGTCGATGATCCGCCCCGCCCTTTTGAGCAGCGCGTCGGCCGCATGCACTCTGATCGCGACGTCGCCGACGCCATGTATGGTGTGCGGATCCTCATAACCGTGCTCGATCGTCAGTTCAAAAAATGGCCGTGCATGGGCACGAACGTAGGAAATCGTCTCCGCGAGCGCCCCGCGCGCGATGCCGACTTGCACAGCAGCATGGATTATCTGCGCAAAAGGACCCATCGGCGTCGGCTGTTCGAAGCTTCCATCATGGTCAACGATCTGAAACGGCGCCACCTCGACGTCGTCGAAGGTGACGGTCCCGCTCCCTGTCGAACGCTGCCCGAAGGACGACCAGTCGTCGACGAAGCCGAGCCCCGGAGCAGCCCGGTCCATGAAGACCAAATGGACGCGGCCATTCGGTCCCTTCGCCACAGCGACGACGATATGGGCGAACAGTGAGCCGGTCGCGTAAAACTTCTGGCCGTTCAGATAGAGTTTTCCGTCGCGCTCGGCGAAATGCGTCTTAAAGTCGACCGGCGTCTTCGTGCCGATCTCTGTGAAGGCGTTGCCAAGACGGTCACCCTGCAGCACGCCCCGGAAATAGTGCTGCTTCTGCTCCTCGCTGCCGGTCAGTCGCAGCGCCTCTACCATGTAGAAATGATTTTGCGGGATCTGCCCGATTGAAGAGTCCGCAGCCGAGATGATGGCGGTGACCTCGGCCAGCGTCACCGCAGAGACGCCGGCGCCGCCATATTCCTTCGGGATGGTGATTGCCCAGAGACCGCTTTGCGAGAAGCGGTCGATCTCCGCAAGCGGAAGGCGTCGTTCGCGGTCGCGCTGAGCGGCACCGACCGCGAATTCAAGCGCAAGGTCCGTCGCGATCTGGATGGCCTCCGCATCATCGCGGATGACATGGGCCAGGCCCCCGCGCGCGGCTATGCGCGGCGCGGGACGGCCGGCGGTGAGCGCTGCATCCCGGTGCAGCTTGCGATCATTTGTGCTCATCTTGGGGTCAGTTCCAGGCGTGGCGCGGCGGGTGGACGCGGTTCAGATAATAATTGCCGACATGGTAGAACTTCCAGCGCACTGGATCATGCAGCGTATGGACGCGGGCATTGCGCCAGTGGCGGTCAAGTCCGTGCTCGGCGAGGGTCGAGCGGGTTCCTGCAAGTTCGAACAGCTTGTTCGTTGACAGGATCGCAATCTCCGTCGTCAGAACCTTGGACTCGCCTGTCTTGATCGTTGCTTCCGAGACCGTCTCCAGCGTCGGATTGGCGCGCGCCACATCGATGGCGTGCCCGGCGATCTCTAGCAGCGCTTCGGCCGCATGCAGCTTGATCTTCAGGTCGCCGATCTGGGCAATGGTGAAGAGGTCTTCGCCGGCGGTCGCCTTGCCGCTGTCGATCCAAGGCCGGCTATACTTGCTGACGAACTCGATCGTATCGTCGATCGTGCCCCGGGCGATGCCGACATCGATCGCCGACTGGATGATCTGCGAGACAGGGCCGCCGACTGTCGGATGGTCGAAAGAGGTGACCTTCAGCGCCCGAGCCTTAGGCACGCGCACGTTTTCGATCTTAACCGAACCCGACGCGGTGGTGCGCTGACCGAAGCTCGACCAGTTGTTGGTGACGGTGAGACCGGGGGCGTCGCGGTCGGCAAAGACGAGATAGCCCTGGCCAGTCTCGTCGACGCCGACGATCGGCACGATATGGGCAAGGAGCGCGCCAGTCGTGTAGAATTTCTCTCCGTTGACGACCACGTCGTCGCCATCATGAACGACCTTGGTCTCGAAATCGGCGACGGTCTTGCTCTTCAGTTCGGAGAAGGCGTTGCCGTAACGGATCCCTTCGAGCGCCCAGCCGAAGAACAGTTTCTTCTGCCCTTCCGTGCCGTCGAGATCGACGGTCGCGACGATCGCCAGATGGTTCTGAGTGATCTGCGCGATGGCCGGATCGGCCGCAGCGATGATGGCGATCACCTTTGCGAGCGTGGCATAGGAGACTTCCGGACCGCCATAAGCTTTCGGCACGTTGATGCTCCAGAGACCGCTTTGCGAATACGCGTCGAGCTCGGCGATCGGAAGCAGTCCCTCCCGGTCACGCAGCGCCGCCCCGACCTTGAAGCTCGCGGCCAGCTTCTCGGCTATCTGGATAGCCTCCTCTTCGCTCCTGATCACATGCGCCGGCTTGACCGGGCGCGGACGGGGCGACAATGGGTCTGTTGAATTGACGCGCGGATGGACGCTGTGATCAATCTTGGTCTCGGTGATGCTTCCCATAAGGAAAAACCTCGTCGGTTAAGGACCTCAGCTGGCATTGGCCAGCGTAATTGCCTGGTTGCGTTTGAAGGATTCGATGTCGCGGTAACGGTCGGCCGGATGGGCCTTGGGCAAATGGGGTCCCTCGCCGAACAGCTTCTCCCGCAGCGTTCCGGGGCGATAGCCGGTCGGATAGACCCCGCGCTTCTGTAGTTCCGGCACCAGATAGCCGACGATATCCTCAAAGGTCTCGGGAGTTACGGCATAGGCGAGGTTGAAGCCGTCAACGTCGGTCTCCTCAACCCAGGCCTGCAGCTCGTCGGCTATGGTGGAGGGCGATCCCACGACCACCGGTCCCATACCGCCGATACCGCCCCATTCGGCGAGCTCCCTGATCGTCCAGCGCTTATTCGGATCGCCTTCCGAAAGGCTCTCGATCGCCGAGTGGATGGCGTTGGTCTCGACCTTGCGCACGAGGTCGTCCGGTGCGTAGCGCGAAAAGTCGACGCCTGTCCAGCCGGACATGAAAACCAGCGAGCCATCATAGGAAACGTAATCGAGATAGTCGCGGAATTTGGCGCGCGCCTTCTCGTCGGTTTCGTCCACGATGACGGTCATCAGATTGTAGATGCGGAACTTCGACGCATCGCGCCCGACGGTCGCCGCCCGCAGCCGGACATCACGCACATAGTTCTTCAGAATGGTCCTGGTCTGTGCCGCAACGAAGACGCATTCTGCATGCTCCGCCGCGAATTGCTTGCCCGGCCCGGAAGCACCGGCCTGATAGAGCACCGGGGTACGCTGCGGCGACGGCTCGGTCAGGGCGTAGCCCGGCACTTCGAAGAAGCGGCCCTTATGGCCGATCTCGTGCACCTTCGACGGATCGGTAAAGATGCGTTTCTCGCGGTCGCGCAGTACGGCACCTTCTTCCCAGGAACCCTCAAGGAGCTTGTAGATGACCTCGAGATATTCGCTCGCCACTTCGTAGCGGTTATCATGCGCACGCAATCCGCCTTGTCCAATGTTCTTGGCACCGCTCTCCAGATAGGAGGTCACGATATTCCAGCCGACGCGCCCCTTTGTCAGGTGGTCGGCGGTGGCCAGACGCCGTGCGAAGGGATAGGGGTGCTCAAACGAGATCGAGGCGGTGATGCCGATGCCGAGATGTTCGGTGGCTAGCGCAATCGGGACCGCGAGTTGGATCGGATCATTAACCGGAATCTGCGCCGCCTGTTGGATGGCGTGGTAGTTGTTGCCCTTGTAGACGTCGTAGTAGCCGATCACGTCAGCGATGAAGATGCCATCGAAGACCCCCTTTTCGAGCGTCCTCGCAAGACCTTGCCAGTAGTCCAGATCCTTGTATTTCCAGGATCTGTCCCGGGGATGCGCCCAAAGCCCGGGCGACTGGTGACCCACGCAGTTCATGTCGAAGGCGTTGAAATGTATCTGCTTGGTCATTCCTCGATCCCATCCGAATTTCAGGCTTGGCCCCGAAGCATCCAGACACTGCACATATTTAACAGTTATTATATGTTTTTTATAGACTATTTCGTGGAATTTTTTTCTCGGAGTTTGATGGGCAGTGAATGGCTCTCGTCTCGGTTATCGCGCTGATCGGCCTTATTTGACAGCATCCGCTCGTGCGTCGCCACTTCGGCTCTAGCCGCTCGAAGCGTCGCGCCGAAAAGAAATTCTATGTTTTTTGTGTACTTTAAATTCCTGTTGGTTAACGGCAGGAGTTATCTGGCGAATGATCCCCCAAAGGCCGACGCGGGTGCCACACGGAATACCGCTCCGTGGTCATTCCTGCGGCCCGCACCATCGCAACCGAGGATCAATTCATGTCCGACCCCATCATCGACCAAGCATATCGCCGCCGCACGGTCTTGAAGACCATGCTGGCATCAGGAGCGCTTCCTCTTCTCTCATCGGGCGTCTTGTCCTCCGCCCTGGCCGCAGGCAATCGGTTCGCCGGACACACCCTCAATCTCCTGATCATTCAGCCGCATGTCGTCACAGGCAAGAAGATCTCCGAGGATTTCGAGAAGCTTACGGGTGCGAGGGTCAACGTAACCGCCGTTCCCTACGACCAGGTCAGCGTCAAGGCGACCCTCGACTTTCAATCTGGAGCCGGTGAATTCGACGTCATCGACTATTTCTATACCTACAAGGGCCAGTTGGCCGAGGACGGCGTGATCGAGGACGTCACTGACTTGATCGAGAAAGACAAGGCGGAAATCCAACCCGACGACTTCATCCAGACGATCTATGACCAGTACACGCTGCATGAAGGCCGTCGCTATGGCCTGCCTTATGACGGCGACAGCCACCTTCTGTTCTACAACAAGGAACTCTTCGATCGTTATGGCCTCAAGCCAGCAACGACCTGGGACGAATACAATGAAAACGCCAAGATCATCACCGACGCGGAATCCAAGAACGGTATCTACGGTGCTGCAGTCCTGGGCGCGAAGATCCCGGTGATCATCCTGTCGACCTATGCCAACCGCCTCACCGGCTTTGGCGGCAACTTCCTGAAAGCAGACGGCACCTCGGCCCTCGACAGCGCCGAAGCCGTGGAGGCGCTGAAGTCGCTCCTCGCATCCGCACCGCATGCATTGCCGACGCCGCTCGAGACGCGCTTCGAGGAAGGTCTACCCGCCTTCCTCAGCGGTAAGGCCGCCCAGATCGACTTTTGGACTGACCTCGGCGGCTACGCCCAGGATCCCAAGGGCTCGAAGATCGTCGACAAGTGGGGCGTCACCCGCATTCCAGTCGGTGGCGCCAACAAGACACCGCGTCTTGCCTTCAACGCCGGTTTCGGCTTCGCAATCACCAGCGGGTCGAAGAACAAGGACGTCGCCTGGGAACTGATCAAGCTCGCGACCAGCAAGGGCTACCACGAACAACTGCTCACGCTGACCGGCTCCGGTATCGATCCCGACCGTCACTCCGGCCTTAACTCCGAAAAGTTCAAGGCCTTCCAGCCGCTCGTCCAGCCGCTGCTGGCAGACGGTGCACTTGAAAACAGCCTCGCCTGGCCCACGGCCGTTTATGCCCCGAAGCTGGAAAACGCGCTGACCGATGAACTCTCCCTCGCCCTTGCCGGGACCAAAAGTGCCGAACAGGCGATCGCCGATGCCCATAAGTCCTGGACGAACATCATCGAAGCCAATGGCTGATCATTGAGCCCCGGCCCACCTGCGGACGTCGTACACCAGTCCCAAAGGCGTGGCTCGCGGCCGAGGGGGCACGCCTTTCCAGAGAAGAACGACGAAGACCACAGGCACGATGACATGACTGCGATCGATTTCCCCCCCGCTCGAAGACGCGCCGCCTCAACGACGGCAGATCACGGTATTTCGGCACACCGGGTCATCGGTTGGCTGTGGATCTCTCCGATCTTGCTCGGGCTCGCCTCGACCCTGGTCTATCCCACACTCTCTTGGTGGCCCTTGCGCTCAGCAAAAGCACGCTCGGGAAACCCTTCCGCAGCTTTGTCGGATTGCGACATGTGCGGGACGTCCTCCAGGATCCGCTGTTTGTGACCTCTCTGACCAAGAGCATCGCCTATGCTTTCATCACGGCGAGTACCCAGCTGGCTATCGGCTTTTTGATCGCCTTGCTCTTCAGCCAGCTCCTGAAGGCCGGACGGTTCCTGGTAAGCCTGATCCTGCTGCCGCTCATGACGCCGCCGGTGATGGTGGGAGTCGCATGGAAGTTGATCCTCGCGCCGGCCGGAGGGCTCCTGAACGGGGTGCTCCTGAACCTTGGCATTGTCGACGCGCCCGTAAGCTTCCTGGGCGATCCTGTCTTTGCCTGGTTCGCGATCGCGGTTGCCGATGTCTGGCAATGGACGCCCTTCGTCGTCATCCTTAGCTTCGCCGCCCTTTCGACCATTCCCGAAGGCGTCCACGAGGCATCGATCATTGATGGAGCATCACCTCTGCAACGCTTCTGGCACATCACGCTTCCGCTCGTGGCGGCGCCGCTCTCCTCAATCTATCTCCTGAAGCTCATTCTCTCCTTCAAGGTCTTCGACCTCGTCTATGTCCTGACGTTCGGCGGTCCGGGCTTTGCCACTACGACGACCGGCTTCTCCATCTATCGCCGCGCATTGGAACAGTTCGATGTCGCCCGCGCCGCCGCCGAGACCCTGATCTATAGTCTGGTAATTGGCGCAGTGCTCTGGCCCGTCATCCGCATTCACCAGCATCTCGAGAGGAAAGACGCATGAAGATCAACCGCTCCGACATTCTGCTCGTTGCCGCGACCGCGCCGATCTTCATCTTCTTCACTCTGCCGATCGCGTATCTCATCTCGGTTTCTTTCAAGACCAAAGACGACGTGCTGAGCGGGCACTTCCTGCCGACAAGCCCGACGCTCGACAATTGGCCGGCCGCCTTCGAGGCTGCCTGTCTTTCAGGATTCATAGCCAACTCCGTTGCCGTATCGCTGCTCGCCGGCGCCCTGACGTTGCTGCTCACCCTCCCCGCCGCCTACGCCGTGCTGCGACTCGGCATCGGTGGCAAGTGGCTCGGTGATCTCACTCTGTCGAGCTACATGGCGCCACCGATCGTGGCTCTGATTCCCCTGTTCTATCTTCTCAAGGCAACCGGGCTCCTCAACACGCATGCCGGACTTGTGATGCTCTACGGCTTTGCCAATATTCCCGTCGCCTTCTGGCTTCTCACGCCTTTTCTCCGGCGCATGCCGCTGGAGATTGAACAGGCGGCAGCAGTCGACGGAGCCGGCCCCTTCCGGATCCTTGTCCATATCGTCGTGCCGATCATTGTGCCAGGCATCGTGGCGACGCTGATCATTGTCTCGGTCCTCGCCTATAACGAGTTCCTCTTTGCCTCCGCCTTCACCTTTTCCGACGAGACGCGCACGCTTCCCGTCGGCATCTCGCTCTTCCAGGGGGATCGGCTGGTCAATTTCGGACAGATGGCGGCTGCTTCTCTCGCGGGCATCGCACCAGTCTATCTGGTGGCACTCTTCCTGCAGCGTTATCTCGTTGCAGGTCTTGCCCATGGCGGCCTCAAATGACGACTGGACACGGTGCAAGCACGAGAATTCCGAGGAGTGGGCGGGATTGTTCCTCCGAGCCGTCACCCTCGCTAGAGAAGCTCGGGCGCATCCATACCCGCCTCAGTCTTATGACAAAGGGAGTGAACTGCTTCGTCGCCAGATCCGAGGCGAGCATCTCGCATGCGTACCGGCGTGTTCTTTTCGCATACCTAAACCGCTTCCCGTGACAGTGATCCGCCCCCCGCGCAAGATCTCTTATTTAGCTTCGAACGAGTTCAGCAATATTGACCTCAAGCCCAACTTGATAGCCGCAAGATAGTTTCATAAGTCGGGGAGACCTGCCCATTTCTCGATTCGATAAGGCAGAAGTTAATATACCCGCCCCCCGCCGGAGGGGGTTTAAGGCGAGCTCCGCCTGCGTTCTGAGCTTCTGACCTGCTGGTGCGATGGGAAGATATTTCTCGTTCATCGACCCTCTACTCGAATTCCGGTTAGTCCTGCACTTCCCGATGCGAATTACAGATTCCTAATGCCATCCAATGATTCCGAGCTCAACAGCTTTCAATGCAGCAGCCATTCTGCTGCTGCAGTTTAGCTTTCGCATGGCATTCCTAAGATGAAAATTTACCGTGTGCTCCGATATGCTCAATGTCTTCCCGATCGCCCACGATGATTTACCTTTCGCAGTCCATGCGAGGCATGCTTTTTCGCGGTTTGAGATGGCTGGATATTCCGTGTTCATGGCCGAGTTTTGCATCGTGCGGTTCCTAGGTGGAGTCTTGAGCCGGCGAGAGGTTCGGAAGGGACAATGCGCTTGTCACCGTGATCGATCCCAAAGCGAGACTCAAGAACCGTGCCAAATCGTCAACTGTGGCGCCAAATGCGCTAGAACCTCAGTGGCGGGGCCGGTAAGTGTCAATAAAAATCGGTTTCGATGGCGAGATGAGCAATCTCTGAACCGACTCACGACAGCGACTGTCGGTTGAACCGGCCGCCTGACCAAAGTACCCCCTTAAAAAGGAGAGCCTTTCGTGTCGAAGGGCCGGATGTCGCAGCGAAAGCGCTGGCGATCTCGCAACAGCCGGCGGCCGTCATCATTCATATCACCGCCGCCAAGCCTGACGGGGCAGCCGCCGGCAACTGTTTAGGCAAGCCGAGGTTGGCATGGAGCGTCTCTTCTCCGCCTTCGGTGCGGATACACGCCCCGCTCCTGCAAAAGCGGCACGACCTTTCCGACGAATTCGTCAAAGCCGCCAGGAGGTAAATGCGGCGCGAAGACGAATCCATGCGCGCCATCGGCTGCTCCGGCTTTTGATAATGCAGATCATATTGGCTTATTCGTCAACGCCTCCGACATATGTTTGGCAGAGGCCGCATTTGGTTCACTTTGCCACGAACCTTGAGGTCTCTCACGCCGTGACGGCGCAAGAGACTTTTGCGGATCGTCAACTCCACGCATGCAGCGGGGGATTTTCGCCATTCAGGAAATATCTTCCAAGAATGGCGTATTTCCAGCGCACGGGGTCATGGAGCGTATGGGTGCGCGCATTGCGCCAATGGCGATCGAGGTTGTGCTCGGCGAGTGTTGAGCGAGTGCCTGCGAGTTCGAACAGCTTGTTGGTCGCAGCAATCGCGATTTCGGTCGATAGGATCTTGGCCTCGGCCGTGACGATCTGCGCTTCGGCGACCGTCTCCGCATTGGGGTTCAGTACGGCGCGGTCGATTGCATAGCCGGCTTTTTCCAAAAGCGCTTGCGCGGCATGCAGGCGCAGCGTCAGGTCGCCGACGGCCTGGATTGTATAGGGATCCTCCCAGGCATGATCCTGGCCGCTATCCACCCATGCCCGGCTCTTGGTGCGCACGAAGGCGACCGTCTCGTCAATGGCGGCCTGTGCGATACCGGTGTCGACGGCAACCTGGATGATCTGGAAGATCGCACCATCTGCGCTCGGCACTTCATAGCCCTTGTATCCAGGCACGAGATGGGTCTTCGGCACCTTGACGTTGTCGAGCAGCACGGTGCCGGACAGCGTCGTGCGCTGCCCGAACGAGGACCAGTCATCGATGACGGTGAGCCCCCGCGCATCCCGCTCGGCAATCGCATACCAGGCCCGCCCTTCGTCATCGAGCGCGACGATCGGCACAAGATGCGCGAGCAGAGCGCCGGAGGAATAGAACTTGCGCCCGTTGACGACAACGTGGTCGCCGGCATCGCTGAAGCGCGTTTCGAAATCGACCGCCCGTTTGGAACCGAATTCCGAAAAAGCGTTGCCGAAACGGGTGCCTTTCAGCACCTCGGCAAACAGGAGTTTCTGCTGGGCGACATCCGATACAGTCCGGATGGCAGCGACGACCCCCAGATGGTTCTGGGCGATCTGACCGATCGATGAATCCGCCGCCGATATGATTTCGATGACCTTTGCAAGCGTGGCGTACGAAACCTCCGGGCCGCCGAAGGCCTTTGGCACATTGATCGACCATAGGCCGCTTTGCGAAAAGGCATCCAACTCGGCGACGGGCCAAATGCGTTCGCGATCGCGCTTGGCGGAGTCCTTCACGAATTCGGCCGCAAGCCGGCGGGCAACAGCGATTGCCTCGGCATCGTCCTTGATGACATGGGCGGGCTCAGCCGGACGAGGAACCGCCGGCACAGCCTTGACGGCATTTTCGGTATTGACCTGTGAGAGCGTCATGATGGATTCTCCTGGTTGACGATGGCGGCCGATCAGGCCTGTGGGAGGCTTGTTGTGGCGGGTATGGATGCCGGTGTGGATTTCTGACCGAGATAAAATGCCTTGACGTCGTCGCGTCCGCGCAACTCGGCCGCATCTCCCGAAAGCACTGCAGCGCCGTTTTCGAGGACTGTCGCGCGGTCGGCATAACGCAGGGCGATCGCCGAATTCTGTTCGGCAACGAGAATGGAAAGACCGCCTTCAACATTCAGCCGCCGCAACGTCCGGAAAATGTCCTGCACGACGATCGGCGCCAGCCCCATGGACGGTTCGTCGAGCACCAAAAGCTTTGGACGCGACATCAGCGCACGGCCGATCGCCGCCATTTGCTGTTCACCGCCCGAGGTAAGACCGGCCAGCGCGCGGCGCTTCTCCTTTAGTCGGGGAAAAATCGTGTATATTCTCTCCAGATCGGCGGCGATCTCGGAGCGCGAGCCGCTCCGTCCAAGGCCGCCGGAAACGAGATTTTCCTCGATGGTCAAATTGCGGAAGCAATGCCGGCCCTCAAGGACCTGCACGAGGCCGGCGCGCACCAATTCGGCCGGCGTTGCAGTGGTGACGTCGCGGCCCTCGTACAGGACGCCGCCGGCGGTAATCTCGCCGCGCTCGGCTGGAAGCAGGTTCGAAATCGCCTTGAGCGTCGTCGTCTTGCCGGCGCCATTGGCACCCAGCAGCGCCAGAATCTCGCCGCGGCGCAGTGTGAAGCTGACACCGTGAAGCGCCGTGATTGCTCCATTGTAGGTCGCTTTGATCCCGTCCACGCTCAGCAGAACGTCTTTTCCAGCCATGGTCCACCCAATCTCAGTGTGGTTTCGTATGCGAGCCGGGCACCGGCAGACAGCAGCAGGACCGCGCTGCCGATGCCCAGCCACCGGGCTCAGTTCGTCACGGCCTGTGCGTCTTCGGACGTGCGCAACTTGATGCCCTTTTCCTTGGCGTAGGCTTCCGAGGATTTCTCGATGATCGGCCGGAGCAGTGCCCAGTCCGGCGCAATCCAATCGGAGACGACGTTCCACTTCTTGCCGTCCCACTGCTGGAAGGTCACGTAGCCGTTGCCCTCGTGATTGTCCCAGGTGACGTTTATGGAATGGAACAGGCCCTTGGCGCCGAGCGCCTCGACGCGAGCCGGATCAAGCTGCAGGTGCTCGAAGCCCCAGCGGACCTCGTCGCCCGTCAGAGTCCGATGTCCGAACTTTTCCTGGGCAATACGGATCGCCTCGACGTTCAGGATACCGTTGACGATACCGAGATTATGATAGACGGAGCCGATGCGCTTCTTGTCTTCCAGATTGCCCTTGCCGTTGTCATAGAGCGTCTTCACGATCTCCTGGACGATCGGATATTCCGTGCCGGAGGCTTGGGTCGTGATGGCGGTATATCCCTTCGCGGCGTCGCCGGCCGGGATCACGTCCTCTTCCGAGTTCGACCAGACATTGCCGATGATATGGTCGGCAGGAAAGCCGGTCTTGGCCGCGGTTTTCAGGGCGACCGGGTTCATGACACCCCAGCCGCGCAGGACGACGTAATCCGGCTTGGCGCGGCGGATCGTCAGCCATTGCGCCTGTTGCTCATTGCCGGGATGCGGCACCTCGATCTGCTGCAGTTCGAAGCCATATTTCTGCGACAAGAGTTCATAGATCGGGATCGTTTCCTTGCCGTAGGGCGAGCCGTGATACAGCACGACGATCTTCTTGCCCTTCAGCTTGTCGAGACCGCCGAGCTTCGAGGCGATGTAGTTCACGATGCCCGAGGTCTCGCTATAGGGATTGAGCAGCAGCGGAAAGACATAGGGGAAAACGCGGCCATCAGTGGAATCCGTGCGACCATGGTTGATGGTGATCAACGGCACCTTGTCCTGCGTGATGCGGTCGATCATGGCATAGGCGATACCGACGGAAAGCGGGTTCCAGGCGGCAATATTCGGATTGCTCTTGAGACGCTCGTAGGCCTCGACGCCGCGTTCAACCTCGTATTGCGTTTCCGCTTCCGACCAGGTGAGCTTGACGCCGTTGACGCCGCCATTCCGCGTGTTGATGAGGTTCAGATAATCGATAAAACCACCGAAGAAACCTGTGCCGCCGGCCGCATAGGGCCCGACGCGATAGCTCTGCAGCGGGAAATATTGTTCATCGGCATGGGCGGCCGGTATCGCGGCCGAGACGGCTAGTCCAGCCGCAATGACAGCGGCCTTCAATTTCGCAAGCATGGTCATGTTTGGATACACTCCGGGTATTGTCCGGTGTGATGGCCGGAACTGGGTTGAATGAGCGATGGGTTTGATGTTTGCGGAGCTTGTGCCCCGGCTTGGTCAGGCCGGCCTGTCGATGGCAGAGCCCAACCGCCTTCGGATCTTGCCCCAAAGCGAGGAAAGCCCGTCCGGTTCCAGGATCAGAAACAGAATGATCAAGGCGCCGAGCACGATGCGCTGGCTCATGTCGAGCACGCCGGAATCGAAAACATCACCGAGCAGGAACGAGCCCAATCGAGATAGCACGAGCGGGAAGACGACGATCAGGGCGGCGCCGAGAAAGGCGCCCCGCGTCGAGGCAAGCCCGCCGATGATGATGATGAAAAGGATTTGGAACGATCGGTCGAGATTGAAGCCGGCCGGCTCGACGGTCCTCAGGTAAGCAAAGGCCCAAAGCGCTCCCGCAACCGCGATGATGAAAGAGGAGATCGCAAAGGCCAGCAACTTGGTTCTCAGTACGGGCACGCCGATGATGCGCGCCGCGATCTCATTGTCCCGAACGGCGATGAAGTTGCGCCCGGTTTGAGAGGTCGTCAGCCGATGCGCCAGGAAGGTCAGCACCACCACGATCGTAAGTGAAAAGAGATAGCGACCTGCCGGGCCCGTAAACTCGACGCCCGCAAGCGTCAGAGGCGGCGCATCAATGACCCCGGAGGCAGAGTCGTTTGAAAACCAGCTAAACTTGGTGAGAGCCCACTGCACGAAGAACTGCGCGGCGAGCGTCGACACCGCAAGATAAAAGCCCTTCAATCTGAGGCTCGGCAGGCCGAAGACGATGCCGATCACCGCCGCCATAAGGCCGGCCAGCAGGATGCTGACGATCAACGGCAGGCCATCGACGCGCAGATTGAAATTGTAAGCAGCAAAGGCACCGACGGCCATGAAGGCGGCGCTTCCGAGCGAGACCTGGCCTGCATAGCCGGTAAGCAGATTCAGCCCGACGCCGGCAAGGCTGAGCGCCAGGAACGGCAAAAGGATCGCCTCGAACAAATAGGTCGAACCGACAAAGGGAACCACGAGATAGGCGCCGGCAAGGATGGCAATCGGCGTCATCCAGCGGCTGAAAAGCCGTGTGGGATGATGATCGGTGGTAACGACGGCCATATCAGACCCTTTCCACGAGCTTTTGCCCAAACAGGCCGGAGGGGCGGATGAGCAGGAAGGCGAGTGCTGCGACATAGGCAATCCAACCTTCGATGCCGCCGCCGAAATATTCGCCGATATAGACTTCCGCGAGCTTCTCTGTCGCGCCGATTAGCAGGCCGCCGACGATCGCACCCAGAATGGAATCAAAGCCGCCAAGCACGAGAACGGGCAGCGCTTTCAGCACCACCAGCGACAGGGAGAACTGCACGCCGAGCCGCGCGCCCCATAGCAGGCCAGCCACCAGCGCCACGACACCGGCAGCCGCCCAGACCGTTGCCCAAATCCAGGGCAGTTTCAGTCCGACTGCAAGCGCAGCGAACTGATCGTCCGCTACAGCCCGGCATGCCAGCCCAATTCGGGTGTAGCGGAAGAAGGCGGACAGCGCCGCCACCATCGCAGCAGCGACTGCCGCCGCAAAAAGATCGAACTGGCTGATGAACACGCCGCCAATGTCGAATGGAACATCCTCGATCCCGAGCTCCAGACCGTGGACCTGCGTGCCCCAGATGAGTTGAGCCGCCCCCTCGATGATATAGGAGAGCCCGAGCGTCGCCATGAAAAGCGTAATCGGCGGCTTGTTGGTCAATGGTCGCAGCACGGTACGCTCGATGGCAATGCCGATCAGCACCATGACAGCGAATGTAATGACGAGCGCCAAGGCAAAGGGAACGCCACGCTCAAGAAGGCTGACAAAGGTCAGCGCGGCAAACAGCAACATTGCCCCTTGAGCGAAATTAAGCACGCCCGACGTCTTGTAGATCAGCACGAAACCGATTGCGACGAGCGAATACATAACGCCCGACAGCAGGCCGCCAACCAGCACTTCGATCAGAAACGGCCAGTCGAAATCTGCCATCAGATGCCCTCCCCATCCTCGTTTTCCGCAACGACGCCGAGATAGGCGTCGATGACGCGCTCGTCGGCACGAATTTCGTCCGGGCTGCCGTCGGCGATCTTGCGGCCGTAATCGAGGACCGCGATCCGGTCGGAAAGCTGCATGACCACGCCGATATCGTGTTCGATGAGGATCACCGTCGTGTCATACAGATCTCGGGCAGACCGGATGACGTCGGCCATGTCGTTCTTTTCGCTCGCCGTCATCCCCGCCATAGGCTCGTCTAGAAGCAGGATCTTCGGTTCCGCCACCAGGGCGCGGGCGAGCTCGACGCGTTTTTGCAGTCCGTAGGGCAGCGTGCCTACGAGACGATGGCTGACCTGGCCCAGATGCAGGAACTCGAGAATACGGGCCGCCCGCTCGCGTGCATCCGCCTCTTCGCGGCGCGCGCGGCCAAGCCCGAGGATCTGTTCGGCAAAGGTCGAGCACACGGTATAGGCTCGACCGGCGATGACGTTATCAGTGACACTCAAGCCCTTGAACAAGGCGAGGTTCTGGAACGTGCGCGCAACGCCAAGCGATGCCAATCGCTCCGTCGGCACATGACGATAGGTGTTGGAGCCGATACGAACATGGCCATGGTTCGAGCGATAGACACCGCTGATGACGTTGATCAGCGAACTCTTGCCTGCGCCATTTGGACCGATAATCGCCCGGATCTCCCCCGGCTCAACAGAAAGGTCTACATTGACCAAGGCAGCGACGCCACCGAATGACAGGCTGATGCCATGCAAAGAGAGAGCATGGGTCTCTTCGTCATGCTGCGGGATGCCGCCGGTCTTGCCCGGTGGCAACGCGCGGGCAATCTGGTCGCCGGAGTCCCGCAGCGTACCGGGATCCAGCACGTCAAGGGAATAGGTCGCGGCAGGCATTCAGTGTCCTCCATTCGGCTCGGGCGCGGCTTGAACATGGCACGCCAATCCCGTCGGCGTGGACCAATCGGCCCACGCACCCATCATGTTTCACTTTACGAGGTATTTTGCTGCAGCGAGGCCTATTCGGCCGCCACTGGCTGCGTGCTGGCGGCCTCTTCGAGCTCACGAACCAGCGGAATCACATGCTTGCCGAAATACTCGACCTCCTCCTGGAAATGCAGGAAGCCCAGCAGAATCAGATCCGCACCCGCCTGCTTCAGCGCCACAACCCGCTCGGCAACCTGCCGTGGCGTGCCGATGAGGTTCGAGCGGAAGCCATCATTATATTGAACGAGGTCTTCGAAAGAAGATTTCGCCCAGTTTCCTTCGCCTTCCGGCGACGCCTTGCCGGCGTTCTTAACTTCATGCCCGAAAGCATTGACCGCCTCGGGATTGGCCTTCTCGATGATCTCGGCAAGCACTGCCTTGGCTTCTTCCTCGGTTTCGCGCACGATTGCGAAGGCGTTCACCCCGATCCGCACTGAATGGCCATTCTCCTTGGCCTTCGATTGGATGTCGTCAACCTGCTTGCGGATCTCGGCCGGCGTATTGCCGTTGGTGAAGTACCAGTCCGACACACGCGCCGCCATGTCGCGAGCTGCGCGTGAGGAGCCGCCCTGGAAGATTTCCGGCTGCGGATCGATCGGCTTCGGCTTCAGCGAATAATTGTTGAAGCGATAGAAATCGCCGCGGAAGGTGAAATTATCCTCGGTCCAGATACCGCGAAGCGCACGGATGAACTCCTCCGAGCGGCGATAGCGCTCGTCATGATCAAGCCAGTGCTCGCCAATGGCGGCAAATTCACCGCGGAACCAGCCGCTGACAATATTGACTGCGACGCGCCCGTTGGTCAGGTGATTGATGGTGGCAATCTGCTTGGCGGCAACGGCCGGATTCCAAGGACCAGGCAGGATCGCTGCGATCACCTTCAATGTCGTCGTCGATTCAAGAAGGGCCTGACTGAACGAAACGGACTCATGCTGAAATTCCGCTCCATAGCCTGCCGTGAAACGGATCTGGCTTAGGGCATAGTCGAAACCGCTCGCTTCGGCGATCTGCGCAAGCTTTCTGTTGTATTCGATCGTCCAGCTTGTGCGCTGTTCGATATTCGAAATCACCAGTCCTCCCGAGACATTCGGCACCCAATAGGCAAATTTGACCGGATCGTTTGAGGCATTGGAAAAAGTCATGTAAGGCTCCCTCTGGAATTTCGTTCTATGGCTAAGCTGCCAATCCGCTGTGTTTTGCCGAGGCCGCGATCGCTCCGATGTCGAGCGCCGGCGTGATTTCAGAAACCTCTTCGACGGCTCGATCCACGCGCTCGAGGACGGCAGGATTCCTGAGCTCGTGATCGGTAAAGTCGGCCTCAAGCGCATAGATCGAGGTCGGGACGGTCAGCGCATTGAAGAAGCCGAAGAGCGGCCGCAATTGGTGCTCAAGCATCAGGCCATGCAACGGCGTGCCGCCGGTTGCGGCGAGGACGACGCGCTTGCCCGTCAGCGCTCGATGATCGACAAGGTCAAACAGATGCTTCAGCGCGCCGCTGTAGGACGCCCGATAAACGGGTGATCCGGCGATGATGATATCGGCTCCTTCCACCGCGGCAATGACCGCCCTGCCCTCGGTATCGAGCTGATCAGCTCTGAGCGCCCGAAAGAGCACCGGTGCTGCATCGACAAGCTCGATGCACTGCACGTGGCCACCAACGCGCTGCCGCAGGCGATCGGCGGCGACCTTCACCAAGGACGCCGTGCGGGACGGTCTTTTGACATTGCCACTCAGCGCGAGGATGTTCATGATGACCACGAGTCCCGATTGATTAGATAATTTACCCTATATATTTAGTAGCTTTTAGAAAGGCGAAGATGTTCTAATCTTCCGAGCAAAATGGATTGAATTACTGTTTTGAGCGATGGCTTATCGGAAGAATTTTCTCAAACGCAATCTGTCGTGCATGGCACGATGGGTGCTGAAGAACTGACGCCGAAGTGCGGGGACTGATCGACATACGAGCTCTGAGGGCAGTCATTTTCTTAAGCGCCTTACAAACTTTATATTGGCCGTTGATCGCCCGGCGTCCAACCCAGTGCACGCGTTGGGGAGGCCGATGGGGATTATGGCTGGTCGCCCCAGTGAGCGAAATCGCAACCAGCCTGTCCGTCTGCACCTTTGAATCGCGAAATCAGGTTGGGAAAGAAAAACGAATTCTTCGGCCGCTTATGATTCTAAGTTAGACATGACCTCTGGTTGTGACTGCCGCAGACATACGACAGCCTTGCGTGCGAGCAGTGATGCCGGAATTAGATCAGTGTTGGCCATTCTCAGTTCCTCGGCTTTCAGACCCGCAGCTTGCATCGAGATCCGGGCGTTCGTTAATACCGTCTTCGCCCATTTGTTGTCGCCCCTCCCAAAACTTCCTCTTCATCGTGGCACTGATCGGGGGCGGATTGCGACACGACATGTCCGCAACCCTACACCCCCCCGATGAAACATCCGCAATCTCGGACGGTTGCGGGGGCGACCTGATTGGCACGAGTAGTGCTCAGAAGAAGCCGGGGGGCTAAACCCAAGAGCGCGACGGAGGTACCATCGGCGGCATTATTCGCTGAAAACGGATGGCGATTAAACCGCCCAGTTTGCGCACCGCAAGCGTCTACGCGTTACTGTCGTGCGAGAAGGCCATGCAGTTAGAGGGATGCGCAGGTTCTAGATGAGCGTCTACGCAAAGCGTAGGCGGTGCATACATCCGAAATCGAGGGCATCGAGTTCATCTGTTTCCGACCCCTTGAACCACAAGCGGCGCATGAGGCCGCCACAAATCACGAGGAATTTCACATGACAGAAATCAACGAAACAACGCTCAATGAACTCGTGAGCCGCGTCCTTGACGACCTTGGCGGAGCGCTCAGCGTGCCGCTGGTACGGATTGGAGATGCTCTCGGGCTATACAGGACGCTGAAGGCAGTCGGGCCGGTGAAGGCCGACGAACTTGCCGATGCCTCGGGATGCGCACCTCGTTATGTGCGGGAGTGGCTGGCGGCACAGGCAGCCTCAGGTTATGTGCATCATGAGCGAGGATTGTTCTCGCTGACGCCGGAGCAGGCCTTCGTGTTTGCCGAGCCGGACAGCGCGGTCAATCTCGTTGGCGCGTTCGATATCGCTGCTGCGATGGTCGAAAACCAGCCGAAGGTGCAGTCCGCCTTCAAAACCGGCCGAGGCGTTGCCTGGGGAGATCAGGCTGGCTGCATGTTCTGCGCCGTCGCGCGACTATTCCGCCCAGGTTATATTAATTCCCTTGTGCAGGACTGGCTGCCGGCACTCCACGGTGTAATCGATAGATTGGAAACGGGCGCGAAGGTGGCGGACGTCGGATGTGGGCACGGGCTATCCACGATCCTTCTGGCGCAGGCGTTTCCCAATTCCCGCTTTGTGGGCTACGACTTCCATGCAGGCTCGATTGCCGCTGCGATCGCGCACGCCCAGGCACACGGGTTGACGAACCTGCACTTCGAGGTTGGCCGGGCGCAGGATTTCGACGGCGGAGATTTCGATTTGATCACCTGCTTCGACTGTTTGCACGACATGGGCGACCCGAAAGCCGCTGCGGCTCATATCCGAAAGGCGTTAAAAAAAGGCGGGGTCTGGATGGTGGTCGAACCAACGGCCGGAGATACCCTGGAGGAGAATATCAATCCGGTTGGACGGCTCTACTACTCAGCCTCGACGATGATCTGCGTTCCGACCTCGCTTGCCCAGGAGACAGGGCTCGCGCTCGGTGCGCAAGCTGGAGAGCGGCGATTGGCCGAGGTGATCCGCTCAGGCGGCTTCACTCATATCCGGCGTGCAGCCCAGACGCCCCTCAACATGGTGCTCGAAGCAACCTGACGAGAATGAGTGACGCATCGGTCCGGCCAGATGGGGCAGGCGCTCTGCGCGTGACGTCGGAAAGCGGGTAGCCGCCCTTGAAATTTGGTCGCGTCTGCTGGGTACAGGAGAAATCGCGCGCTTGCGATAAACTTAGGCCGGGTTCGAGTGCGATCCGGAACGCTGTCCTGCGGCTGTTTGGCGACGCCTTGTACCGGCGGACCTATGAGCAGCTCACACGCCCCTTCTGAAAGGCGGCCGAACAACCAAAGTCCCTAGCCCTTGGGTGCCCTCACCCGCAGATCGATCTCTCAACCTGGGATTTGATGGTGCGCCAGTTTGGTGGAGCAAAGCCTGCCGCTATTAGCCAGTGTCTACGCGCGAGTCAGGCGGTCACCTGTCGACATCGATTTTCGAGACGAGTTCTGTCGTCAGTCATTGGTCTTGCCCCCTTAATACATCACGATGTTGAGTGTGACGTCGACAGGCGAAGCCGCCTTGAGCTGGGTGCTCCCGCGCGCAACCAGCAGGCCATCCGCACGCTCCAAGCGCGCGACGATCTGCAGCGTTCTCGAAGCAGCCGAGCTTGCGGGCAGGGACAAGGAAAAGGCTATCGCCTTTGACCCGCCGTCGCTTCTGATGCGCGTTTCCGTGGCGCGACGTCGCGCATTATTTTGAATGGCACGGTCCTCGAGATAAATCTCAAGACGACCCTTCGGTATCACCGCGCCGCCCTCGAACGTGACCGTGCCGCGAATATCCGACGATTGAGCAGCGACTGGTCCGGCGACCGCCGCAACAGCCGCAGCCCCAACGGCCTGTAATACTGTGCGGCGGTCGGTCCGGTGCTTCATCGCACACTCTCCATGATTGCCTCGCAAGGCCCTGCGGTAGCGAGATTGCCGCTCAGCTAAGGGCTCGAAAAGATAAACCACTGCAAATGTAGTATCGGAAGGGGCGCCTGCAAGCGCCCCTCCTGGTATCGAGTTAGATGACAATGAAGTCGGCTGCCGAAAGCCTCAGATTTGGGGTCAGCTGCGCAACCTGAATGGCCGCAAGCTCTCCGCCTCCGTCGACGTCATATGACAACGCGCCGCTATCGGTGTTGTAGATGATGCGGTCGCCTGCGTTATGAGCGATGCCCTCCGCGCTCCCGTGGAACGCGCCCAAGGCGAGAGCGCCGTCTCCACCGCCGCTCTCAAAGACGAGACTGTCCAGCAGGATCATGTCGTTGATCACCCTGAAGTCCTTGATCCGCTCGACATTACCGTTCCCAAGCTCAGGCGAGAAGCGGAATGTATCCTGACCCTCGCCGCCGGTCAGCGTGTCCTCGCCAGCTCCGCCACAGAGGATGTTGCCATCGTTGCCAGGCAATTCGTCGGCGTAGATGATGTGTTCGACGTTGGCGATTTGCGGAATTTTCAGGTTCTTGGACAGGAGGATGACGGTGTCGTTCCCGCCGTTGGCCTTCTCGTGAATGACGTCGTCCGGGGAATCGACGAAATAGATATCGTCGCCGCCGTTGCCAGCCATGCGGTCGGCGCCGCCGCGGCCGTCGAGGACGTTGGCGCCGTCGTTGCCGATCAGGACATCGTCATGGCTGCTGCCGATGCCGTTCTCGACGTAATAGTCGGTCGCATCCGCGTTGTGTCCAGCGAAGATCGAAACATTGTTGCTGCAACCGTTGACGCTGGAGAAATGTCCGGCGCGCAAGTCGAGGATCGTACCCGCCGTCGAGCCGGAGAAATCGATCGTGTCGGTCCCGCCGGTATCATGGATCGCGAAGCCGATGTCATGCTGCTTGCCAGAGGAGGTCAGCTGGTAGCTACGCTGTGGGCTCCCGAAGCCGTAGATATTGTTCTCTGTGTTGAGGTCGATGTGCTGGTAGGTGCGCACTCCATTCGCGTCAACGGTTGAAAAAAGGCGGCGAATGAAGGCCTCGATGTCGGCCATAAGCGGCGTCGACGCAAACCAGAGGCTGGTTTCGCCGACAGCGTTGCTATCGAAATAGGACATGACGCTGTATTGCCACCGATCATATATCCAGGTCGCATCGTTCCGATAGGTGATCGGCTCGCGCCGTCGGGACCGCTGTAATTGTAGTCTCCAGGATGATTCAGACCGAATTGATGGCCGAATTCATGCATGAAGGCTTGGAAGACATAGCCGCCGACATCGGTCTTGTGGGCTTCCTTGTCGTCGAAACCCTGGCCGATGCTGACATGGTGACCGTTCGAATAGGCCATGCCATCGTCCTCCTCGCCAAGTTCGGGGCTGACAACCTCAATCTGGTCCGTGGTGCCGTCGAACGGCGCGTCGTCGATGATTTCGAATTTCAGGGGTGTGACAGACGCCCACATCTCTAAGGCGCCGATCGCGGCGGCCTTGTATTCCGGGTGGTTGTTGAGTTCGTAGAGATTGATCCTCACCGTTCCCGCAGCGATCTCGGGCGTCAGCCAACTGGGCAATGACCCAAGATGGTCGATAAAGGACTCATAATCCTCGCTCTTGCCATATGGGTTGTCGGGCGTCTGGTCGTTAATCCACCAGTCGTCGCTCGTCTGGCTTGGTTTTCCGGTCTGGCTTGGATGCGGCATCTTGGGATTCCTCTCTCTTCGATTGTGCGCAGTTACGGCTGTACCGTTCTGCAGGGGTCAAGACTTCCGGTACCAGTTTGGAGGACGCACAGTAGAGAAGGATTGACCTCACCATAAACCGCCCGATCGCTTAGGTTTTCTGTACCGTTGCTACTCAGAGGCCAATAACCGATGTTCATGATCCATTCGTCCTTAGCGCAGGATTTTGAACTGCTCCTGTCCTAACCCCAATTACATATGAGCCACAGCCTGCACGTGAGGCGCTGCGAACCCCCATACGCCGACGAAGCATTCCCCCGGAACGCATCGTTCTTAAAAACCGCTGCCCCGCCCGAGGCGCCCACCTCATTCGCCGATACCTACTCGCCGCTCCAGCCACGCGCTGCTCAATCCTCCCGAAACGCATGCTGCATCTGGTCGGTGAGCGGCTTTGTCAGGTAGGAGATGACGGTACGGTCGGCGATCTTGATGAAGACCTCGGCGGGCATGCCGGGGTAGAGCGAAAGGCCCTTGAGCTTGGCGAGGCTTTCCGGATCGGGGTGGATGCGCAGCGGATAATAGGTGGCCCCGGTGCGCTCATCGGTTACGAGGTCGGGAGCGACCGTCACGACCTCCGCCTCGACGTCGGGCGTGGTGCGCTGGTTAAAGGCGCTGAAGCGGATCTCGACCAACTGCCCGACGTGGATCTGGTCGATGTCACGGGTGGCCACCCGGGCTTCGACGGTCAGATCATCTGCCTCCGGTACGACGAGCATCAGCGTCTCGCCTGCCATGACGACGCCGTTGATGGTGTGGACTGCGAGCTGGTAGAGCCGCATGTGGAATCTCGTATCCACCGAGGATGGGATTCTCGCTTTTGTTCGCGGCGCATCAAAAGGGCAAGGAGCGCAATATTGGACCCAATCCCAGATAGGTCAGTTCTTTTCCTCGGGTGCTAAGCAAATTGCGGTTGTTCAGGCACCCCAGACCATCAGGACCAAAGGTTACGGTGCTGTGTCGCTCACCGCGTCGGAAATCTATCGCGTGGACTCCGATAACTTCGGCAGTCCGTATGAATGCTCGGTGATTTGCCGGCAGCAGAAGGCCGCCGCCCTCTCCAAGTTCGGACTGACTTTTGTGACGGATCGCACGTGGAGCGGGGACGAAAACCTCTGGTGCCGGGAATTTGAGTCTGGACCTTTGGACGATCCCGAGAACTTTTCTATCCCGGAAGAGGCGTTTGATTGGACCCGTAACATTGCCGCGCAGCAGCCGGTAGAGATCAAACTGGGGTTTATCGACGGAAATCTCGTGTCAATTGATGACCATGACGTTGCACTGATCGACACAATCCCGCTCCTAAATAAAACAGTTGGTAAATTCGGACACGGCCGCTTTGTCGGGCTCGAACACATTTCAACCGGTGAAAAGGTTCTCGAGGTCCGCGAGGCGCCCGCGGCGGCCATCATCATGGACGCGCTGCGGCACCTCGAAACCACGGCTCTGAATCCGGGTTAACAGTCATGCTCGGATGATTTCGGCCATGTATTGTGGGTTTCTGCCTGCTTTGTTTCGTCTGAGTTTGATACTGCGCTTGTCGTTATGGCTTCGAACCATGTTGATGGCGAAGTGTCGGACGACGGCCATGTTGGCTGGTCCATGCCCGGTTCGAGATCGGGCGGCATCCTCGTTGAAGGTGACGTCGAGTACCCAATGGAGGGAGTTCTCGATGGCCCAATGGCCACGTATGGCCTCGGCGAACTGGAGCGCGGTCATCGACCGTGAGGAGATATAGAAGCGGACCTGGCTGCTTTGCCTGGACTTTTCATAGACTTGTGCTTGCACCTTGACGATGGTGGCGATGGACGGGAAGCGGTATTCGCCGGGAAAGCGCCTGTCGCCGGAGAGCCAGTCGATTTGAGTGGAGACGGTGACCCGCCGCTCTTCGACCCGGCCATGGCCCTTGTCGACTTCGGTCACGGTTGAGGTGAGGTTTGCCGGAGCGTCGGCAAAGAAGCGCTCGATCTCACCCATCAGGCCGGGCTGATTGGCCTTGGCCGCCAGGAGGTAATCAGCGCCTGCATCGAGCACCGCCTAGGCGGTTTTGGCATTGCAGGCAATGGCGTCGATGGTCACGAGCGCGCCTTTCAGGCGATCTTTTTCGGCCAACCGTTCCAGCAGCAAGGGGATGGTGTCCTGCTCACAGCTTGTCGTTGCCACTGCCTCTTGTCCAAGAACCAGCCGTTCACGGGTGGCGAAAGCCGAGACGAGATGCAGCGCCGCCCGGCCGTTGGCCCGGTCATGACTGCCGCGCGAGGTCTTTCCGTCAATCGCCACCAGCGCCGGAGCATCGGGTCGAAGCGTCGCCGCCCAGGATATGAAGCAGTTCGAAAACAGGTCCGGATCGATCCGGTTGAGCAGAATGCGCAGCCAGCGCGAACCCGGTATGCCATGGTGATAGGGAAGAAACCGACGTAAAAACGCCAGGTTATCCTCTCCCCATTCGACGATCTCGTCAAAATCGTCGCATGCGCCGATCGTCCCGCAAACGACCAGAAGAAGCACCTCGGGTAACGGATGGGCGACCCGCCATTGCTCCCGCTCATCCTCAACGAGACTAAAATGGTCCAGCAAAACCCGCAGCCGCGGGCGATCGTCTTCAAACATGTCGGCCTCCAAATCACCGACACTCTTGAATCACACCCAAACCGTTCAGGGAAGAAACGTTAACCCGAGTTCAGAGCCGTGCCTCGAAACCGCTTCCCTTGACGTCGGATCAATCGTGTTGAAGCAAGGGCTGGAGCAAGCCTGGTCCCAGGAGGCGGTTTCAGGTGCATGGGGCAGTACTATTCACAGGATGTGCGATCGGGCCATAGCATCCGCACTCGAGGGCGTCAGCGGAAGCGTCAGCTACATAGTCGACAACACGCGCTTTCTACCTCGGTCCATCATAGCCAGCACGCCTAAATACATTACGGACCGCCACCTGTGGGAACACCAACCCGTCAGGGGTTCCGTGGAGCTGCAGCAAGGCTGCGGCGGAATAGAGCCTGGTCCGAAGGACGTGCCTGTGAAATCACGTGGCACCGATGGGAAAACAAATGAAGAACGATTTACGCCGTGCTATGCCTATTCACGGCACCTCGTTTCATAGGTGATGCAGGGATAGACAAGCAGGATGCTGTGATGCTGAAAACCGATACCCGCCAAGCGAATTGGCGCCGTGCCAATCCAGGCAAATACGATGCTCACCTTGCTGTGCAGCGAGCGGTGAAGGCAGGCGAGCTAGAAAAGCAAATATGCGAGGTTTGCGGGATCGAAGCGGTCGATGCCCATCATGATCAATACGATGAGCCTTTAAGGGTGCGGTGGTTATGCCGACGGCATCACACCCGGCTTCACCACTACGGCGAAGATATGTTTCCGATCAGGGACTTGATCACTGGCAGCGACTGCAGAAACTGACACGCAGTCCAATAACTGTCCGTACGGGGCAAAATGACCTGGTCATAAATTATCTTGGCAGGCTTTCGAACAGAGGAGATATTTCGGACAGCCTATTCGGCCTAAATTGACCCATACCGCACCTTTGCCTAATCTTTCAATTTCGTTGCGGAGGTGTGGCGAACTGGAAAAAGCCTGTCCGACAAACGGACGTTTTGCGGGCCGTGCAAGAGGCTGCCGCGCACTTGAAGATTGGCAAGCCCGCGCTCTACAATGCACTGAAATCGGAAAGGAAATGAAATGGCGAACCGCGACCGACTGTTCTTGCTGCGCCCGGGCTTTGACGATTCTGCCTATCCAGGTCAGCAGTTTTATTGCTGGCACTGCGCCCTTCTGGAGGGGGTGCTGGCCTCGTTCCCGGATTTGGCGATGAAGCTTAATGTCGAGCGCATAGAATGGCCGAGACCCAGACAAAGCGTCATCGCCCTTGTTGGAGAGCAAAACCAGTCCTTGCCCTTGCTGGTACTAGCGGAGGGAGACAGCTCGCCTCATCAAACAGGGGTTTATGAGGGGCGCATCTTCATCGCAGAGAAAGACAAGATCCTTGCCGCGCTATCGGATCGGCACTGCTTTCCGCTCCCACATCCATAACCAGTGAAAAGCGGTTCTTCACTCGTTCTCAAAAGCCGGACAGAATCACCACTTCGGTGTCGTGACGCCTAAAGGGAGAGGACATGAACGGATGAGACTGGTACGCCTGACCTTGAATGCCGCAGTCTTGGTGCTCGGCCTTGGCGCAATCTTCTTTATGATCGGCGCCACACTTGAATTTCTGAGGATCGATGTGGGCATGGCCGACGTGTTCCGTAGCACCATCTATTCATCGATTTGCACGATCCTGTTGGCATTCGCCGCCGTCTGCCTGGACAAAGCCAACCAAGCATTGTTGCGGAAATAGATGCTCTGAGGCGTGGGTGGGGCCATGGCCCCTGCTCGCGATGAGGTCTCGGAAGATAGCCAATCGGTTAAAGAGGAACCTGCTGGCAAATCACTTAGACCTGAGCCCGAGGCTGGCATACGCAGCCCCCTCCATCCATACCAATGGTCTTGCAGCGACGGTAAATGACTTGCAAATCGCGCATAATTAGGTTGATCAGGGGTTGTAGGAAAGCACTACCGGTGTGGCGGATATCCAAGTTCAACTGTGCGCATATCCTTGGTGGCAAGGCGGCCATCACTTGACGCGGAGAAAGATAATCGCGACATTTCAGAGATGACTATATTCAACCTCCTCGCTGTGAGAGTTCAGATCCGGACCGGCACCTTTGGTGCCAGTACGCGCTGCATCTGTCCTTCGCCTTGTCAGCAAGGCGGTCGACGCCGGTTGGGGCGAGCGGGAGGTTGCCGCAGCACTCGAAAGGCTTTCCAGGAATTCGATGCCAAGGGCCGGATGAAGCCATCCTCCTATTATGACCGTGTCGTCGATGTCTGCGAGGAGCTGGCAAAGTTCACCTGGCTGACGCGTGATGCGTCCGGCTACCTGACAGACCGCTACAGCGAGCGGAAAGAGGAGGCCGAAAAACTCGAACAGCGCGTGAGCCTCAAATCCATATGACGATGATCAGCACCGAACGACCGCCCGTCGCGGCTATCCTTGCCCTCGGTCTCACGCAGATCATCGGGTACGGATCGCTCTATTACAGCTTCAGCATCCTCGCACCGGGCATAGCGCGGGATCTGAAATGGTCGTCGAAATGGATTTTTGGCGCGTTGTCGGCCGGTCTCCTGATCGGCGGCTTGGCGGCCCCAGCCATGGGCAAGTGGATCGACCGCTTTGGTGCCGGTCGCGTCATGACAGCCGGCTCGGCGATTGCCGCCGCCGCCCTTGTGGCTTGTGCGTTTGCCTCTGGCAAGATTGCCTTCGTCGCCGCCCTGATCGCGCTTGAGACGGCTTCCAATCTCGTGCAGTACGGTGCGGCCTTCGCGCTTCTCGTTCAGATCAGACCAAAGGTCGCCCAGCGCAGCATTACCTACCTGACGCTGATCGCCGGCTTCGCCTCGACGATCTTCTGGCCGATCACGACGGCGCTCAACGCGCATATGTCGTGGCAGAATGTCTATCTGGTCTTCGCTGCGCTCAATGTCGCTGTCTGCCTGCCGATCCATGCGTGGCTGTCGTCCAGCGTCACCAGAAGCCGCAAGCGTGCATCGGCCGAGCCTGCAAAGCATGTCGAGCCAAGTCTCTCTCCGTCGATCCGCTCGCCAGCCTTCATGCTAATGGTAACAGGCTTTGCGCTGGAGAGCTTTGTCAATGCCGCGCTCCTCGTCCACATGGTCCCGGTTCTGTCGGGACTTGGGCTCGGAGCGATGGCGCTCATGGTAGGCACGCTGTTCGGCCCGTCGCAGGTGCTGAGCCGGTTCATCAACATGGTCTTCGGAGGCGGCCTACCGCAGCTGGTGCTGGCGCTGATCTCCGCCGTGCTGTTGCCGGCCGCGCTGGTCATCCTGATTGTCACCGCCCCCTCCGTGCCAGGCGCACTGGTGTTCGCCGTGGTCTTTGGCCTCGGCTCGGGCTTGAGCAGCATCGTGCAGGGAACCTTGCCGTTGGCGCTCTTCGGCAGTGAGGGTTACGGCCAACGACAGGGACAGGTATTGGCCATCCGTCTGGTGGTCTCGTCGACGGCGCCCTTTATCCTGGCATTCCTGATGACGAACGTCGGGGTGTTCTGGTCACTAACGGTTGCCGCCACTGTCGGCGCGATTGCCGTATTTGCGTTCGTCGCAATCAGCCGGCTGGCGCACCTGCCTGACCCTTCGCATCTCGCTCTTAACCGTGCCGAGACCTGATCTTTTCAACAGCCTTTGCGAAGGATCGAAGACAGTCCGCTCAACAGATCTCGAGATGTCCTCGACGGTGCCGCAAGGATCGCCATATCGCCAACCTCGCACGCCTTGAACCAATTCGAACTACCGACCGGAACGAAATTTTGCAAGGTACTGAAAACACATTCATTTCGCGATAAATCGAATGGCCCATGGTTTTGACGCAACGCATATTTTAGGAGGATGCTCTCGACAAGCGATCGCGCCCCTTATGCGCGGTTAGCTTTCGGCTCGACCATAGCCCAATTGTCGTAAGTTCTCCGCCACCCGCCCTTCGACCGAAAGCGCATCTTCCGACCACAGTTCTGCGATCGCGTTCAATACGCGGTCGAGCTCCCATGGTAGAACAGACCTGCCCTCGATTTGTGTGAATGGTCCGTCAGATTCGGTTAACAGGCGATCACGGGGGATCATTTTGACGATATCCCGGCCCTTCTGACCATGGATCATCCCTGGTCCCACGCTGAACCAACAGCCCATGGAGACGGCGCGATCCAGCTCTCGCTTTGTCCCCGAAAACCAATGAAGGATTGGTGTTCCTGCGCCTTTGTGCGCTTCGAGTGCGTCCATTACTTGCGTGGCCGCCCGCCGACTATGAATAGTCATTACACGACCGCCCGCCTGGTCGCATAGATCTAAAATGCGATGAAACACCCGCTTTTGGGTTTCCCAGTGGGGTCGCAACTCGGGTGAGCCGTCTAACCCGATCTCCCCTACGTATGTGGCTGATGGCAGGAGTTTTTCAAATAAGGGAAGTTCGCCATGGCGTTCATGTGCAATCTGTGGGTGCAGCCCGAGCGCCGTTCTGATCCGCTTTGCCTTATGTGAAAGAGCAAGCGTACCTTCCCAAGCCGAGGGCGTGTTAGTGACAGAGAGAACATAGATATTCCGGCTCACGCAGGACTGCGTGACCGCAACAGGATCCGGGTACAGATCAAGATGGCAATGGAAGTCAATCACTTAACACCATATAGTCGATGCAGCTCACCGAGTTCGTTTAACCCTCGATCTAGCATGCCGCGGACACCGTTACGATCACCAATATCCGGAGGCGACAAGGTGTGGCCAAGCCACCGATCGAGGCCGTCAGCTTTCACCGAAGCCAACGCTATGGCAACGGAACGAACATCATCGAACGACGCGTGGTCTTCATCATCCTTTCCCAAGGGCTCGTAGACGTAATCCGTCGTATCGCGCTTCGCGTCCCATGCGACGAATGCTGCCCGTCTCACTTGACAGGGAACGCAGCGACCGCAGTGCCGGTAATTGAACCGCTGAAAGCGCCCACAGCTGGTCGAATGCGCGGCCTCGGTCTGAAGGAAAATCTGGTCCTTGCATTCGATAAGCATCTCGCCCTTCGTTTTTTGGGCGTAGGGATTTTCGATCTTCACGTTGAGGCTTGCGGCATCGAGGATCTTCTGGAATCGCGTTAGGAAGACAGGGTGCGCCGTGCGCGTGCTCAGGCTTCCAAGCCGGGAACCGGTGAGCGGCGGATTGATCGCAATGAACCCATTTTCGCAAACGTAGAGCGGGGCGGTGTTGCCTTTTGCGTATTTCTCCAGCGATGTAGCTACGACCACGCCAAAGGTCAAAAAGATCAGAGAGCGCGCTCGCTGTGACGTTTCCTGCACGGTGGGGGAAGTCGCAACGTGATTGAGCTGCAGGTGCTTCGTCAGACCAATTTCCTGTGCGAAATCCCGTTGCTTCAGACCGTCCCCTCGAACGTTCTGGCTGACTGCCACCGGCTTCAATCCATCACGAGTCAGATCGATTGCGCCAACGAGACTGTCCAATCCGCCGGACAACAACACGACGCAGTCTTCTTTCAGCACCGAAATCTTCTTCGGCGGAGCGGGTAAAACGCCGCCGTCATGAAACCGAAGCTTCCAGCGGTCCGTTGTCAGGAACGCGAGCGCCTGCCGAAATTCGTTGGCCATCGTATTCCAGAAAGCTCGGTCGGAAACGGCGACATCGAGTTCAATCTCTCTAGTCCAGCCATCGGCGCTGTCATCCCGCAGTACCGAAAAGTCGGCGGTGATGATTGAAAGTGCGATCGAAAGCAGATCCCATGCCCGTCGATGGGGGTTCAGCCCCTTTCGCCGAAGCTCTGCCTTGACGGCTTCACCCGCACTTGCCTCCGAGGGGATGCGTGGCTGACCATACAGGACAACACGCAGATCGCCTTCTTCCAATGGAAGCTCGAACGATCCAGGTCCACAAACGAGCCTCATTCTGCGTATCCCTCGAAAACCTGAAAGGTATCCCGTAGTGCATCTCTAACCACCGCGGCGATACGGTTCGAGTTTACGCTCTTGCCCGCCGCTCTGAGTTTGCGAAAGGAAGCAGCTACGGTCTGCTTGATGTAGTCACGCACCTGTTTCAGGCGACTGAGAGCCACTGTGGCGGTGGGCGCTTTCTCGATGATTGTTTTTCCGACATCGAGTTCGAACCGACGAGCAACATCCATTGCGGTGAAACGCTCGATGGCGAATTCACGCTGTTCCGGTGTCAGGGCAGCCAAATCGGCATCAGGGTACTTCACCAAGAGATCCGAAAGCGAGTCCTTGATGGCGGTTCGTTCAGCCTCGGCGTCCTGAGTGCCGTCGACCGGCCGAACCGCTTCGACGACAGCATCCATCACCTCGTTCGCGGTGCGGCCCGCAAGAAGCGCCGGATCCAGTGCACTGCCTGCGGGCTGTTGCCCCATAGTTTCGAGGATGCCGCCGAGTGCACTGGCTGTGGAAGCGGTCCCACCAAATCTGCTGGTGGTCGTCCTCGATCCGCCGTAGCCGTTACGCACGTAGTTTCCCAAGCTGCGGCGCATATCACTTAAGTTTCCGGCCTTCGCAAATTCGCCAAGGCTTCGGCGGGTACCAGCGAACCGGTGACCGGGCGCGAGAGGGGCCGCTGGTGGCGGCACGTTAGGCGCAACGGGTTTGTTGGGAGCGGCATCTACCGGCTCCTGCTCCGGCGGATTTAGATCTGGAGCGGGGTCTGGCGGCGCGTCCGGTGGTTGATCACCGGAAGGCGGATCTTCCGCCGGTGGCGCGGGGGTCCACGCGGGCACCATGTGGACGCCTCCCTTGGGTCCGTTACTTGATTGAGATGTCCCCATTATTGTTCGGCCTTCTCAATCGCTCTTTTGACCACCAGCGGCACGCCCGTGCGCTTCCATTTCTCGAAAACGCCGTCCGCCCAAGGTTGGTCTCCGATTTTCGGAACGATCCCCGGAGTAATCTGCGCCGGTGGACGATCGTTCAGAAATGCCGCCAATCGTAGTCCTTGCTGAGGATCGGCTTTCGCAACCGCGAGGCAGGCTTCCAGGATAGCTGGAACTCCCCATTCTTGTTCTTGATGAGCACGGTCCAGGAGACGATCCATAATGATCGAGGTTTCTACGCGCGACACGCGTGCCAATTTGTCGACCAGGGCCGCAGCCATTTCAGGGTGGGTGAGCATTGCGGTCAATATTTCGGCCGCTTCGGTCGTTAAACGGTCACCGGGCGTTATGAGCGGCGCGTGCTCGCGGCTCACATACAAAGCGCCCAACAACTTCGCATCGTGTAGCGGCGGAGGCAAAGCCAGCCATTCCCTCGAGAAAGGAGCATCCCAGGGCGCGGCAAGGTTTAGGTCTTTTCCCTCTGTGGCCGCTTCTTCCCAATCCTTCAGGAATCTGGGTTTGCCGTCATCGTCTTGGCTAACGGCCTTCAATAGTTCGGCGTAAGCCAACGGGCTACCGAGACGTTCGAACAGGAGAAGCTTGGCGAGGACCGCCTCATCCACGCCGACGCCCTGAGCATTGGAGATCGCCATGCGGATAGAAAGTGCATTCAGGAAACGCTTGATCAGTCGGGGATTACCGACGATGCCCGAGGCAGTCGTCATGATAGGCGCAAGCCTTTCAGCCGTATCAAAACGTCCGATAAGATCTGCCGGTATGTTCTCGTGCAGTCCCGTTACATATGCCTTGTCGACGCGCGCGCCCTGCCACGTCTTTCGCAACTGATCGATTATCCCAACCCGCAGTTTTTCCTTTACGTCGTCCTTCAAGTCGCTGTTTTCGATGTAGAGCAACATCATGTACGCGCGGACTTCCTGCGTTCCCAAGGGAGGAACGCGGATAGGCACCTGGATCAATTTGTCGAAGTAGCTCGTTACAAGTAGATCGTCGGGAACGCCTTCGAAATGCTTGCGGACGGCGTGTTTGATCATGTCGTTGTCGGCCGCGATGACGAATGCCGTATTTTTCAGAAACAGGAACAGCCGTATGGCCTCAAGGGTCGAGATCGTCGTCTCGGGGAGGCAACGGTCAAGGTCGTCGATCAACACGACAAGAGTTACCCCAAGCTCCTCAAGGGTCTCCTCGAAATTATCCCTGAGGGCTTGGATTTCCTTAGGTGGTGAGGTTTCCTCTGCCGGATTGAGAAGCCCGGAGGCAGCACTTGCCACCTCACCCGCTTTCGATTTGGCGTCTTCGATTAGTTTTTGGTCGACGGAACCACCTAGAAACCGCTGCCCCAGCCCCCACACTTCGCCGATGAGCCCAGTTGGAGGAAGTCCCATCGACACCGCTATCGCCGAACCGGCAGCGAGCTTCATTGCACGCAGCCAGTTCACGCGCTTGATGAGCGCCTTGGCCTTGTCTACTCCTCTTTCGCGCGCTCTTGCTTCCTGCTCTAGCTTCGTCGCGATGACGTCCATCAATGCGGCGCGAGCGTCGTCATAACCTTGGTAAAGCCAAGCATTGAATTCGACGAAGACGAAGTCCTTCTCGCCTTCTTTCCTCTCTCGGTTAGCGAGGGATGCTTGGGTCAGTTTTATCATGGAGGATTTTCCAATGCCCCATGATCCCGAGACACCGATTGAAATTGGGCGCCCCCGCGCCTGGACGATGATTTCCGCTACGGTGTCGGCCACTCCCGAAAAATTAAGGAAGTCTTTTTCAGTCTCATTATCTGCCCACATTCAAGGCCTCCCCCGTCGCACCTGTCGATAGTAAAACCATCGCACCGAGACGTCGCACCGATGATTCGCGTCACCCTACATTTGCAACGTATTGTTCGCGCCGAAGCTGTGTCAATTTGGAAATTCTTGCCTCGCTGGAAATAGGGAAGTCGATGTACATCGAGAAGGTCAAGATAAAGAACTTCAAGTGTTTCGAAGGCTGGTTCGCAGCCGATTTCAATCGGGGCGTCAACATCATCGTCGGCAACAACGAAGCCGGAAAATCCACGCTGCTCGAAGCTATCCATCTATGCCTGACGGGTATGCTGAACGGGAAATACCTGCGCAACGAATTATCTCCCTATCTTTTTAACCGGAAGGTCGAGCGGGCGTATCTGGACAGCATCGCCGCGAAACAACCTCTCGATCCGCCGGAGATCCAGATCGAGCTGTTTTTCGGCGGTGATAGCGACGCGTTGGAAGACCTGCGCGGAAACGGGAATTCCGAGAAAAACGACAAGGCTCGCGGCCTTCTCTTCTCGATCGAGTTCGACAAGAAATATGACGGTGCCTATACCGAGTTGCTGAAGAACAGGGAGATCAACTCGATACCCTTGGAATTCTATCAGGTGCAATGGTCGGAATTCTCCCGCCAACCGGCGATGCCTCGCACCATTCCCATTAAATCGGCCCTCATCGATTCAACAAGCACGCGTGTGCAGAGCGGTTCGGATATGTACATCTCCCGCATCGTCAGAGAGTTTTTGGACGACAAGGAACGTGTTGCGATATCCCAAGCCCACCGCAAGCTGAAAGACGCCTTCAAGGCCGACGGCAATGTCGGCGCCATTAATGAAAGATTGGCGGAAGCGGCGAAGATCAGCCGAAAAAAGGTCAGCATCTCGGTCGATATGTCGTCTCATAATGCCTGGGAAAACAGCCTCATGACTTATATCGAGGATGTGCCCTTCCACTATATCGGCAAGGGCGAGCAGTGCATCGTCAAAACGCGACTCGCGCTGAGCAGCAAAAAGAACAGCGAAGCGACCGTATTGCTGATCGAGGAACCGGAAAACCACCTCTCGCACTCGAAGCTCAACCAGCTCATCAGCGATATCAGCACCGACAATAGCGGCAAGCAGGTCATCATCACCACGCATAGCAGCTTCGTCGCGAACAAACTAGGACTGGACCACCTGATCCTGTTACGGGAAGCGAAGGTCACACGGATCGAGGATCTGGACGCGAGCGACTTCTTCCATAAGCTGCCTGGCTATGACACGCTGCGTCTCGTGTTGTCGCAGAAGTCGATCCTTGTAGAGGGCGATGCGGACGAGCTGGTCGTCCAACGGGCCTACATGGATACCAACGGGGGAAAATTGCCGATCGACGACGAGATCGATGTCATCTCGGTCGGGCTTTCGTTCCTGCGTTTTCTCGAACTGGCGACGGCGCTGAAAATCCCCGTCGTGGTCGCAACCGACAACGACGGGGATACTGCTGCGCTTGAAAAGAAGTACGCCAAATACAAGGACGTCGATCATATCACAATCTGCTATGATCCTGTGGTGGATAAGGGCGACCTGGTCCTCGGCGGCAAGCCTTTCAACTATAACACCCTTGAGCCGAAACTGGTCAAATCCAATAGCGTCGAGACCTTCAACACGCTGTTCGGTACCAAGCATGATCTCGATAACCTTCATCGTTATATGAAGAACAACAAGACCGAATGCGCGCTGGCGATTTTCTCGGCGAAGACGAAAATCAGTTATCCGAAATATATTCTGGATGCGATCGCCAAATGATGGGGCCGAATAAGCTCGTCATTGCTGCGGCAGGCTCGGGGAAGACCACCTACCTCGTCAGGCAGGCGCTTGCCGTTGAACAAAAACGGGTCCTCATCACCACCTACACGGAATCGAACGAAAAAGAGATCCGGCGCAAATTTTTCGAAATCAATGGCTCGGTTCCGGGCAACGTGCATATCCAGACCTGGTTCAGTCTGCTGATCGAGCACGGCATCAAGCCCTTTCAAGGCAAGCTGTTCGATTGGGATGTCGCTGGCATGCTTCTAGTTTCGCAGAGATCCGGTTTGCGCGGGCGCGACCGGCAAGGCCGTCCCATGTATTGGGGTGAGGAAGATTTCAGACGCTGCTACTTCGACCGTCGAAATCGCGTCTATTCAGACAAATTGTCGAGGCTGATGATACGGTGCAACGAGGCATCGGACGGCGCTGTCATCGAGCGGCTTTCCCGTATCTATCACTTTATTTTCGTAGATGAGGTGCAGGATCTGGCAGGCCACGACCTCGACATTTTGGCGGCGCTCTTCCAAAGCCCCGTCAACGTCGTCATGGTGGGTGATCCCCGTCAGGTCACCTATGTGACCCATCTGGAGGCTCGCCTTAAGAAGTACAGGGATGGCGGCATTGCCGACTTCATTCGGGCGGAACTTCCCCGAAAGGTTACCTGCGATATTGATGTGACCAGCCTCATGACATCGCACCGAAATAGCACCGCTATCTGTGAACTATCGTCGAAGCTCTATCCAAAGTTGGCGGCTGCGACTGCATGTAAATGCGTCGACTGCAGGCAGCCGGTCCCTGGTGATGCGGGTCTCCACATCGTCCGACGTAACGATCTGCCACGCTATCTCAAGACCGGACGACCGGTACAGCTGCGATGGAGTTCCGCCGTTAAGGTCGCATCTGTAGAACTGCCGTCGCTTACATTCGGACGATCCAAGGGACTCGGTTTTGACCGCGTCATTATCTATCCGACGAATGAAATGATGGACTGGCTGAAGAGCGCCCAATCGGCGTTGAAAGCCGAAACCCGTGCAAAACTCTATGTTGCCCTAACCCGCGCAAGGCATACGGTAGCGGTGGTCCATGACCTTGCCGATGGTGAAGTCGTTCCAGGATTCACATTGTTCCAGTAGCGAAAATCTCCGGAAAATGCACCCTATATAGATCTATGATTTCATCCTTGGCGGTGGGGCATCATCTTCCGATGATGACCTTTTTCTAGGTAGCTTCGTTGAATTCCCGATACAGCTCGATTGTGGGCAGATGTGCATCGATAGTCTCGCGCACCTTCGCGGCCATCGGCAGGTTGTTTTTCTCGTTTTTCCACACATCCATAAACCGTCCGACCGTCTCGCGTGCTGTGTCGAGGACCAGCTTTTCGGACAGCGCCGACTTGGCGGCCAGATGTGCAAGCTCGTCCTTCGATAGCTCCGCCATTCTTTTCGTGCGTGAAAAGTTAAGCGCGGCCGTATCCTCTCCCTCGATATAGGGGATTGTCGATAGCAGGTCGTAAGCCGGCGAGAGCGCAGGGGTACGGCGATCGGGGTAGATCAGCGACCAGTTCTTCAGATGCATGTCGCCATTGCCGATCAGTGTGCTGAAGACCAACCGGCGGATGAACTCCGCCACGTCGGCCGTGCTCGTCTCGATGCCGAGGACGCGGGCGATCATCCGGTAATTGCCCTTGCTGTACTTGTCATCCGGCTTCACGCCAAACACCTGCGCAAAATCCTCGATATGCACCGGACCCTCCGGCGTACGGTCGAAACGCCTAATGGCGAGCGCCTGCCCGTGCAGTTCTCCTACCCCCTGTGGCAGGCCGCTCACCGCATCCAGCTCGACCAGCTGGATCTCCGGCACGTCCATGCCCATCATCGCGGCGATGGTCATCATGGAGAATTCGTTCTCCGGCACGCCGCTATACTGCTGGGAGGGCAGCTTCACGATCCATGATCCACCGGTACCCTCGGCCGGAATAGTCAGGCCGCCTCCCTTCGTGGTGTTCTTGAAGGCCGAGAATTTCAGCTGCACACCGGCCAACGAAAAGCGCAATGCATTCGGTCGCGCTTCGACAGAAGCCTGCTCGTCATCGGGCGGCAGGTCATCACCCACGGTGGGATGGACCGTCACTGCACCGGGCAGATCACGACCGAGCATCCAGAGCAGGAAGAATTCCCGCGTCTGTTTTACGCCAGCACGCTCGGCGAGGTATTTTCGCAGCGGCCCTTCCGGCAACAGGTTCGAGAAGAAGGGTGGGACCACCATGTTATATGGGCGGAACTTCGTAATCAGGGCGCCGAACGGGTCCTTGAAGGACAAGCTGAGTGTCGGCCGCTTTTCGTTTTCGATATAGTCCTCGTTGAATGCGAAGATGGTGCGCCCGTCCTGCAGGTTCGTCAGGGTCGCGACCGGTTCTCCGTTTAGCCTGACATCGAGTACCGTGACCTTAGGCATCATCGTCCTCCTCATCCAGCGCGTAGGCCGAGCGCGGGATTGCGTCATCCCGGTCGCGATGCACCGCGGCGTTGCGCAGTTGCCTTATCTCGCGAACGATCGCACCCATTTCCTGACGTGACATCTTGTCGGTCTGAGAATTTTCAAGGCGGTTGGCTGCCCGCCTGAGGATGTCCAGCTCGTCGGGAGTCAGTGGCAGATGGCGTAGGAGGCCCAGGCTATCCTTGAACGCGTCCGCGTCGGCACTCGTCCCGACCCCATACCCGTACTGCGCAGACGATCGCTCGAGACGCGCGACCAGTTTGCGTTGGTCAGATGTGAGGACGTCATTCGACGCCGAACTACTTTCGAGGATGTTGCGGATCGCCGGCATCAGCTTCTTCGGCGCAAGGACGATCTCGAGGTCGAGCGCGCGCGCCACATCCACCAAGCTGCCGAGCCCAGGCTCCATTGTACCCCGCTCGATCTGGGAAATATGGCTCTGCGTCAGGCCCGAACGAGCGCTCAGCTCACGCTGGCTTACTTTCTGTCCTTCCCGGGCAGCGCGTAACTGCTGTGTTATATGCTCTGTTTTATATGCCACGATCATTATCCTGTATCGCATGATGGGAGATATACAGGATAATATATAGACAATTCCGTAAGGCAGCGCAACTCTGATATACAGATCTGTATCACTGAACAATTTTATATATAATCATATGTCAATCAGCCATGATGACTCATCATACCGGCCTAGCTTCTGTAGCCGCCCATGAGGGCGCGCAACATATCGGCCTGTGCAGACCCTGCCGGCATCGTATCCACTGTGAAAGGGACATTGATATAGGCCTGCCCGTCAGGTTGCGGCTGCGCATGCACGCCGAATTCCTCAAAAAGCCGGTAACCGACCGCCCCGACATCGATCAGCGCATCATAGCTCGGCCACTCACCACGCGTATCCCATAGGCCGCGCAGCTGCTCCACCAGCCGGCCGATCGCCCTGACCAAAGCCTGATCCTCGGTCGGCAATTCTGGCGCCACCTCGCAGAGGTTGTCGGATTCGTTCATCCCGTCCAGATGGCCGAACAGGTAGGATGCGATCCGCAAGGGCTCAAGAATGACAATACCGACTTCCTGAAAGACCCGCACCACATTGCCATGCAGGCGATAGGACCGGATGGCATCGTGCGCCCTGCCGCGGCAATCCTTCAACCGAACGGCCAAATTGTCGCGGAAACGGGCTTCCTCGTTGACCGCGAACCCCGCCGACAAACGGCAGACCGCATATTCACCCCGGCAGGCTTCGGCGAAGTGCTGCTCGTGATCGCTGATGAAATGCCCGGTCGGCGGACGAAAATGGATGCCGGGAATTGGTCCTCGCGAAAGGCGATTTCTTCGACATGTGCGCATTCATGGGCGATGATGGCAATGGCCGTGCGGAAATCCTCTTCATCGCGATCGGCCCCCTCGAGCACAATCGGGCATACCGGACCCGCGGACAAAACGATATGTGTCTTCACGGCGTCGCCACGCATGACCACGACACTCTTTCCGACGCCGGCCAGGCCCTCGTCATTGGTGCGGCTCAACGGCGCCAGCCCTTCGACGCCCCGATCGAGGTCGCGCAGCGCCTCGTCGTAATCGACCGCTACGGTCACACCGTCGAGCGCGCTGATATCGATATATTCCCCGACCTCGCGCAGAATGTGGAACATCTGCTGCCCGAGGCATTCGGCGCCGTACTGGTTGGTGATGCCCTGTACCGTCACCTGAATCTGCGGAAGCGTGGAGGCAGGCACCTCTTGTCGCGGCGTGTCGCTCGTATCCATATTAGCCCCTCTCTCCCCTCACCTCATGCGGTTTCACCCAGCTGCGCCTGCCCGCCGGCGGCAAGCACCTTATAGCGGGCATGCAGGTTATAGAATGCTTCGTCGCCCACCATGGTGAGTATCATGCGCACAAGGCTGAAGACGCACAGCAAAACGGAGAGGCCGAGTATGTTCAGCGTCTCCTGCAGCTCGTCTTCCTCCAGCAGAGGATCGAGGCTGAACAATGCGGTCCCGTCCGGCAGGAACGAACGATGCCGTAATAGCGAGCTGTAGGTGACATGTGCCGTGTCGGCCGAGATCTCACGATACATGTGCGCCATGCGCGGGAACTGGCTGTCCTTGCTCAGGTCACTCGGCTTGAGCTGCGCGCCCTTCTTGTCATTCAGGAATTCCTGCAGCAGCTTATGCGAGCCGGCATCAAGGTCCGTCTGCATGTCCTTTAACGCCTTGGCTCTCGACCATTTACTCGTGGCTTCGTCATCCTTGAGCGCCTGCAAATAGTCAGGCTTGCGGCACGCTGCATCCATATGGATCGCGCATTCGACGACCTTGCGGCAGGTACTGCGCACATCGAGCACCTTGTCATGCTCAGCGAGCAACAATGCCGTGTCGAACAATGTCAGGGCACGGGCGAACAGCGCGAATTTCACGAACAGCAGTTCGGGCTCTTCGCCTTCCGGCGCATCGAAGCTGTCCACGTCCGCGAGCTTCGCCGAGCCATGCGGAAATCCCTCATCCATTGCAGCCATGCTTCATTTATCTGGGGCTGATCATCATTCATGCGATTCTTCCTGGTTGCCACCGGTACATGTGGAGTCAAATAGCTATCCGGAGGATAATCCCACCGCCAAATGGTTCGGCGGAATGCGATGCGACTATGCGATAATCAGGAAGTCGGCAGCCGTCAGCGCCAAACCTTTGTCGAGAGAGGCGAACTGGACCGCAGCAGCCTTTTCCGTACCGTCAGCCTGGTACTGGAGAGCACCCGTGTCTTTATATGGCCGTTCCTACATCGTGGCGAACGTGAACGGAATGCGGAAGCCGCAATTGCCGTGCTCATCCCATTGGAAGAAGAAGCCACCCTCGCCCAGCACATCGATGATGATCTCGCCGATCGGTGCGAATTCGCTTCGATCTTCCCATTGCCCGTACCTGGCCCACAGTTCTCTTAGCGCGGTGCGCAGCCTTTCGAAAAACGGCGCGAACCAATGCCCTCCCAGCGCCCTGCGAACCGCAGGCACATCGTCTATCGTCAAGCCGTGACCGTCCATATGGCCGAGCAGATAACTGCCGCTCGTCATCAGGTTCTGGTAATACCGCAGGACCTCGGAGAGTATTCGGTCATGGTCGTGATCGGTGCGATAGCGTCGGATACATTCGTTTGCCCGGTTCATCGTCTCCTCGAGATGGGTGATGAATGCATTGGTGTAATCCTGCAGAGGATCTCGGCCGAACGGGGCTGCGATGCGGCAAGCCGCATACTCATCCCAGCAGGCGTTTTCGGCCTGCCCTTCGCAGGCATCTGCGGCATCATCGTAGATTTTTTTCAGCAGCGTATCGGGGAACGCCTTGTCAGTCGTCATGGCGAGTTCGACATGTGCGCATTCATGAGCGAGCAGATGCAGGGAATGGGCATAGTGCTCATCTTTCTCGTCCGGCAGTGAATAGATATAGGCAGCGTTCAGTACCAAATGCGATTTGAGAATACCGTCACGGATGACGCTCGGCGCCATCGCAACGCCTTCGACCAGCTCGGAGCTGGGCGTTAGGCGGTGGTCCGTCTCATATCCTCTATCGAGTGCGAGAAGCGCTTCCTTGTAATCGACGGCGATGGTGATGCCGTCCAGCCGCTCGAGATTGATGTAACGGCTCAACTCCCGCACATAATCGCCGACGCAATAGGCGAGCTTCTCGCCTGCTTTTTCTTCCATGCCTTGGACTGAAATACCAATGCTGGGCACGGTGATCGGTCGCTCTTCCTCGGTGGTCTCCGTCATGCTTCCTCACTCTGACTGCAAATGCGTCTTGGCCCAGACCAGCGCGCTCAACGCCCCTGCCCTTGCCTCTTCCACGGATGCGAATTCCTTGTTGCCGCTGCGGGTCGCACCGTTCTTGCGGTTCGTCACCACCACGCCAAAGCCTGCATTTTTAGGGAATACCGTCAGATTATACCCTTCGGTGTTGATGTAATCATTGCCCTTGGCCGAACGTTTCCATGAGCGCTCGGCCCATGTCCTACGGCGTTTGGCGAGGCTCCTTAATCCCCTCTCCCGTTCTTTCGGACGGACATAGTCCTCTTCCATATGTTCGGCACAGACGCAGTCAACGGCCAATGCTTCCGTGGTCTGGCCGTGCTCCATATAATGGACGTAGCGGATGGTGACGCTTTCGCACATTTCGCAAAGCTGGGAAGGCTCACCCAAATCCTCGATCCCGACACATGACCATCCCTTTTTGGGCACCCCAGCTTCGGACCATTTGCCATGACTCGTGTGATCCCTGGTCATCGCGTCCACTCAATCTTGACGTCTATTTCACGATACTGAGCTTTGAGCGTCGGACTTCACCACCCTCATTGTCGGTACCGTGCTGGGGCAGAATACAAAATAAAAGTCGTTCGACCTCAGTCATTGGAAGCGATAGCTCATCGGCAACGTCCACGAGACTTTTCCGCTCCGCCCAAAGCTGGGATAAAACCTTCCCCCATAGCACAGACGTTTCCCTGGGGATGCCATCAGGCTCGCTCGTGCGATAACCGCGTTTCCCAAGCTCGATACATATGGAACGGTATTGCCATTCGGAGAGCATGGGTCTGGTAAGATGTGCCAGTCGGTATGCCAGCGCCATTGCCGAGACGCGCCACCTTTTCTTCGCCCGTAAAATGAGATCAGCCGTTATAAGACGGGGCATTCTGACCCTGACGTCTTCCTCCGGCATTAGAAAGGCGGAAGCGAAGCGGTTTGCCTCCACCTCGGCCGTGCGTGTATCTTCGTCCGCGCCTGAGGTTTGGCCATGCCTGTGCAGGACCAAATGGCCCAGTTCGTGAGCCGCATCAAAAATACTACGCTCCGCCGATTTGAACGAATTCAGAAACACATACGCTTTGTCATTTTGCCAGAACGAGAATGCATCGACATTTGCGGTGGTTTCTTCTAGCCCCAGGACGCGGATGCCTTTGGCCTCCATCAGTTTCATCATGTTTGCGATGGGTTGGTAACTGAGGCCCCAGTGCTGGCGGAGAGCATCGGCGGCAGCTTCAGGTGTCAATTCCGGGTCGAAATGCGGCAAATCCAACGCCGGTAGATTGTATCGATTTTCAAGCCACTCATAGACTTCGACCCCGTTATCGCCGGCCGAAAGGGCAGCGTTTCGTTCTTTCGCGGTCATGCTCGACAGGCTGCGAAAGCTGACGATTTCTGCTGAAAGGAGTGCGGGGTCCTCCTTGAAGAAAAACTGCACGGGATAACCGAGAACCTCTGCGAGCTTCTCAAGTGTTCCAGAATCCGCCTGGTTCTGACCGGTTTCAAGCCGCGTGATTGTGACCGGCGATACGCCGGCCTTTTCTGCGAGTTCCTTCGCTGTCAGCTTCTGCCTTTTCCTGGCGAGGCTGAGTCTCTTTCCATTGAACATGATTGTTCGGCTTTATTTTCGACTGACGACGATATCCAGATCCGGATCGTTGGTCGGTTCATTGATGCCAAAATCGACCGCGTCCAGATCGCCACCCTCAATCAAAAATACGCGATCGATACAGCGAAGGAATTGGCCATTCTTCACCACAGGTAAGCTGAGTTCCATTGCGCCAAACTGATCGACCATCAGGTAATATGTTTTGTGGTCTCCATGAAACTTGACCACGCTGATAGGGAGGTCGATACCGGCAGCTTCAAACATATCGCCACAAGCCACGCGCTCGGAGCCAGCGCCTTTTCGAGACCGCGCTCTAGGATCCGCTTTGCGGCAGGCTTGATTGACATTTACAAAGAGAACTCGAAGCTTGAGGACGTCATTGCGGATGCCTTCCACACCTTCCTCGCTAAAGATCTCCCAATTTCCACCGAGGTTTTCGGCTCGAAGGCCCTTCACTCCGTCCATATACGCGAACATGCCGGCGGCATTGGTGGGATGCAGTGGTGAGGCAGTCGCAGCAGCAGCAAGTGCGTGATGACCTGCCGCGATCAATTTCTCACGCTCAAGTTCCAGACGAGCAAGGTAAAGGTCGCCAATCTCAGGATCAGTGATTGTCTTTGGGCTGATATTTTCCATGCCGCCTACTCATGTTAATGTTCTCTACCTCATTTGTGGAGGAAAAAATTAACATGGTCAAGCTAGAAGAATGTATTCGGCTAATTCACAGGACGCTCCAGGCGCGAAACCTCCCCCGCCCCGTCATCTCGCGCAATCCGAGCTCGCCAACGATCCGCCGCGCCGCCTGCGGCGTGACGCCCAGCGTCGTTACGACCATCTTAGCCGACACCAGCGGTTTCGCCATCACCAGCTCGACCAGCTCCGGCAGTTTTGACGACGTCCGGCGCCCGTCCAGTTTTCGGTCCATCATCGTTTTCACCAGCGTCAGCCGATCATGCTCTTTCAGCCCGATCTCGGCGGCCGCGACCAGTCCATGGGCGATGGCGAGCAGCCGGGTTTCTCGATCGCGATGTCGGCGCCGATCGACGGGAATGGTTTTTAGTCCGAGATTGATGGCTGCGAGATGTGCGGCCGTGGTGACACCGGCCTGGCGGAGGATCGAGGCGGCCAACAGTCGTCCAAGCCAGGGCGCGTGCTGCAGCACCGCAATCTCGTTCCAGGCATCGAGGGCGACAATCGCCTGCAGCACCGCCGGCAGATCATCGGTCTGCCGCAACACGTTGCGCCACTCGCCCAGCCGCGCGTCCTCGTCCCAATCGAGATCGTAGATCATGGGATCTTTTTCTTGCGCGCCGGCCCGTCCGGACCGTGCGTTCTCGATCGCCGCCTCGGACCGGGCCAGCAGCGCATCAATGGCGGCATAATCGACGCCAGGCAGATCTTTGGCGTCGTCAGCATCGTCCCCCTCCCCTATCGGCTCGACAGCGACAGGCCGCTTGGCGGCGGCGCCCGACTCAGCATCATCGGCCCTGACCGATGTCACATCCGAGGTTTGCCTGAGCGTGCGAATGCCGTCGGGCGACAGTGCCCAGACCGGTGGTTGCGCGGCAATGCGTCGCCGGGTGCGCAACGCGTCGCGGGCGATTGTCAGTTCATGGGTGGGTGTGCGAATATCGCGGGTGTCGTCGTGGAGGACGAGGTCTTCGAGGTGAACAAGTTCGCCGTCGATCCACAGCGAGGCGCAGGCGTCGGCAAAGTGCGACCGTTCGATCCACCCCTGTCCGACCGCGGAGCGGGCGATGCGCTCGTCGAGACGCGCCAACTCAATGCCGGCTCGAAAAGTGTGGCTTCTACTTTGTTATTTCAAATGGGAAAACTTCATATGTCTGTTAGGTTTAGCCGATAAATGAAGGGCGATTTTCCGCTAACGATTTCACTGAAACGTCTCTTTGCCAAAACGATTTCAAGATCGAACATCAATGTCGGCTCGCTCGATCGAGGGAGAGCAGTGGTCGGCGTCGTCAAAGGCGTGCCGCGCTTATGCAAAGGTGCGACGTGCAGCTTCATCACGCTGGCAAGCATTACGCGTAGTCGGTCGCGCTACTCGGCGGCTGGCTCGGGTTGCGTTCTGGTGCGCCTTGCCGCTGGCTTCTTTGCCGCTGGGTCCGGAAGGTAAGCGGGCGCGGTCGTGCTGCGTTCCGCTACAATGAATATCAGCCTGTCCACGGCCTTCGCCCTTTCCTTTCCCTCTGGCAAGGACTCGGCAAGATGGATTGCCAAAAGCGTGTCCTGCATTTGCGCCAGACGGGAGAAGAAGAAATTAAGCTGAATCAGGCTTCGGTTATAGAGATAGAAATAGCCTCCGCCGATGAATTGAAGCAGTACACCCGCTAAGGGAACGATATATGCCGTCCCATCGCTTCGGCCCGAGGAGAACGCCCACCACGTACCCCCAATGATCGTCCCGAAACCGGCAACGATGGCGGTCAGGCTGGCAGTGTAACTCCTGCGCGCCTGACTTTTGTTCATGATGTAGTATTCGATCAGCTGACGGAGGTTCGCTTTGATGCCCTGAATAATGTCGTCGTCGGACTTGGCAGCGCTTTCGGTTTGCGGCGCCATCTTGGCATCGCCGCCCGCGCCTCCAGACTGCGCGTCGAGCAAGGGAGTGAAGCTGGATGCCCACGCCCTGAGAAGCTGGTCGTCGCTGTCACGATCTACGATTGCCTTGAGCTTATCACGGTCGATCACGCTGAAAGCGACCATCACGAGCATGAACAGGGCGAAGACGACCCCTATAGTGATGCCCGGCTGAAGGTCGTGCGGCTTATATTCATAGCCTTGCACGAACACGTGGCTTGTTGCCAAATAGAAGACGACATAGAAGCTTCCGGCAATGGTCAAAATGGAAATGATTGCGACCGCCCAGCGAACCTTCGGCGAGTACCGAAGGACTTCAACGATTACGAGGATGACGGTAAGAATAAGCTGATACATGAAGCCCCCGCCGAACAAATTCGCGACAGTCATCTGTACTCTCTCAACCTTTACGAATCGTGCCTATACAACCCTGGCGCGGAATAAATCGAGCGGGCGCGTCGTCACTTCAATGGCGGCAGCGTCATGCCCTTAATGCTATCGGCCACGGTCGGCCGCTTCCGCTTCCCGTCCGCGTAGGGATCTGGCAGAGCCCGTGCGGCCTTCTTCACGGCCTCGATGTCATAGCCGACCGGACGGCCAAGCAGGAACATCTCCACAAATCGGTCAACAAGCGACTGGTCTGCCAAAAGATTGGCTTTGACCGCCTTGCGGAAGGACGCGATATCCGAACCATTGGTCAGGTAGCCCAGATTCCGTGCCTCGGTGAGGTGCTCATCAACCCTCTTCTGAACGCCCTTGCCCATGCAAAATGCACGGACGTAACGCACTAGCGACGTGAACAGCAGCTCCTCGCTATGCATGAGGAGCAGCTTGTCTTTCAGGACTGCTCGGAACGCACCGATAAGCTCGCTCTTCTCGAAGACGTGCCGGTAAAACCGGACCACAGAATCCTCCGCATCGCCTGCCGTAACTTTGTTTTGGGGCGCGGCCAATATGTAGAATGGCGCGCGGGTCGTGACATGAATTTCTTTCACGAGATGAAAGCTGAAACAGGCCAGCGAGATGACGCACAGGTTATTGGCCGTGGCTATGTTGATCGCGCGCAGTCTCTCTGTGATCTCGGCCCAGCTGCAATCCTCGTTCGAGGCGACGATATGAATACCCATGTCCTCATCGCCATGGGTATCGAAATGGATGATCGGCAGCAGGCCGTCTTCAACCACCTTCGCCACATAATCCAAGAATCCCAGAAGATCAGCGGCGCTCTTCGGCTCAAATTTCATGAAGAAGATCTGGTTGGCCTGCAACAAGGGTTCCAAATCTTCGAGGACGCGGAGGGTCACCCCGTGCTCGCTCTCATGCAGGGACGTGATCCAGATCACGGAATTTACGCTCACATGGGATTGGATAGTCGCGGTCTTGGTCATTGGTCGCAAGGCCATGCAGCTTTATAGGGAGCCATCAACGAACGCTCGGCCGGCCAGGTTCCCTTCTCGGGATGCGTCGTCACCCAGTCGCAGCCAATCACGATGGCGCGGGCGACATTGGCGCCCTTCGGGATGCAGAATTTCCCGAGAATGCTCTCCCGAGCGATCCCGAGCATTTGCTCGTCCTTCATGCCCATCTTAACGACGCTATCGAATACAATCTCATCCTCGCGCCATTTCTCCATGAAGCCCATGACGTAATTTCCGGCAAGTGTGATGCTGCTCTTGCAGTCGCGCGCCAAATCCTGGGCCATCATAGCATTGGCGCCGGTCGCAAAAAGGGCGGCTGCAGCCGCCAGTATCATCCGTTTCATGATCTTCCCCAACCCAAGTTGGGGGCAGATTATCGAGTGCAACCGGTAACTGCAACAGGGTCAATTCGCTTGCTTCCCTTGGTTTTTCTTCACGTACCCGTGGCCGTGCGCAGTTGTCCGATGCACCTCGAGCTTGACGCCAAGACCGCCCTGCTCGCGCTGACGCAGTTCAATGGTAAAGAACTTTCGGTACCGTCCTTTGATGGGCGCGGCGATGAAAAGTGCATGTTCCACCGCCGATTGGGATGAAAATCGGAATTGCTAAGTGGTGGCGCAGCCAATGGAAACGGCGCATCTTTCTTTCATCACCGAGCTAGTGCCGGAGCCGCCAAGCCACCGTCCTCATGGGAGTTGATGGCCGCCGGTCTGCAACGCGACCGCATGAGCCGCGACGACGGCAACCGAGCATCTTGAGGAGCAGGTTCGGACGCTGAATCAGGGACGGCGACAAATGTAACTCATCTTATATTTTCCACGCGTCGGGCATTCCGCCCTTAGAAAGGACCTGACATGCATGAAATTTATCAGAACGGAAAGCCGATCGGCCTCACTTTCAGCGACCGCGAGGTGGCCAAAGCCATAGCCCGCGACATGCAGAGGGAGGGCGCCAAAAACGTCGAAATGCGGCCGTTTAAGCGCCGAAATCACTGGTATAATTGGCGCGCAAACGGGCGCAACGTGGCGTCTTATCTCGCCTCGTTACGCCCTGCCGCGCCACTTAGGAGGCCTTGTGATCCCGATAGAGCAATACTTATCTGGTCAGAGGCGGTACAAAATCTGATCGTTCCAGAAACCATCGAGGCTACACAACTCCCCACGCCCGGAACCTCCCCTCCCTACCATCTGCATATCAATGAAATTCTTAGCTAAAAGCGACACCCACGTACCCCTTTTATCCGGGAATGTTGGCCGTTTCCATCTCGTTACCCATATGAATTAACGTTGTTCTTTTCCAGAACAGAAGCTATTTAAGCCATTGCTTCCGTCACTCGGGACGGCGCCGTGGATGGGCAATCACTTCCGATAAGTAATGCGTATCGATAGGTGATGGTTTTTGGCGGCAAGAGATAGCGTATTTGTCCGTGAGAATTGGCGGAAAAGCCGCAAATCCGGGCCCCTTGAGGGCTTTTCATTTTGGGTCGCTGGAAATTCTGCCTGATTGAGCGGAAATAACGCGTGCTGAACCGGTCGAGCTCTTCCCCTCCCCGACCGCCTCTCGGCGTCAGAACCTCATCAAAAAGCCGGAGCCGGAGCGACCTCTTCCGAAATAGCCGATTTCCCTGCGTTTTCGCCATAGATGCCCGCTGACGTGCGTTCTCGGGCGGCGATGGGTCGATGCCTGCCTCACGTCATAGAACGCTCTCTATCGCCTCCCATTTTTGTCATAAAACACGCTTGCAAATCCCCATTTTCTCATGCATTCATTATCTGTACAAAGGCCATCAAAAAAGAGCCAGAACGAATGCCCCAGGTTGCAATCGCCAGCTCCCCCTCTCCGCGGCCCCGGCTGATCGGATACGCCCGGGTTTCGACTGACGATCAGCTCAACGATGCCCAGGTCGATGAGTTGCGCGCCGCCGGCTGCGATCGCATTCATCAGGAGCACGGATCCGGGTTATCCCGCACAAGACCGGTGCTCACCAAAGTGCTGAAGGATCTCACCTCTGGCGACGTGCTAGTCGTCGTTCGTCTCGATCGCTTGGCCCGATCAGTCAGCCATCTGCTTCACGTGATTGAAGACCTCGAAAAGCGCGGAGTTCATTTCCGCTCGCTGCGCGATCCGATCGATACGTCCACGCCGCAGGGAATGTTTTCCTTGCAGGTGCTCGGCGCCGTCGCCCAGCTTGAGCGCGCCCTGATCGCCGAACGAACCAAAGCTGGCATCAAGGCTGCGAAAGCCAGAGGGAAGCTTCCCGGAAATCCCGGTCTGCGCGAGCGCCGACCGGAGGCGATCAAGGCGGTGTCGAAAGCACGCGAGAAACTTTATCTCGACGAACTGATTTCGTCGGCACAGACCTGGCTGCCGACCGTGAGGCAGCTCAGGCCACAGCATAGTTGGGACAACGTCGTGCGCGTCCTTAACCGTCGCGGTCATCACTGGACGGTCCAACGATTACGCCGCGCGGTGCATCGGATGGTTCGTGAGAAGCTTGCAGAGCCAGAGCTGCTGGCCCGCTCACCGCGCCGCGCGCCCGAAGATCATTTGATGAAGTTGGTCGCCGCGATCACCATCGCCGACCCCAGTTTGTCGCTGCGCGACATTGCCGCGCAACTGGATCAGATGGGGGAACGGCCGGCGCGTGGTGGCAGGAGGTGGCAGCCCTCTTCCGTTAGGGCGCTGTTGGACGAGGCACATCGCTTCGGGTTAGTTCGTCCTTGACTAGCTGATTCATAAGGGAGCGCCCGCGCTTTTTGCCCCGCGAGCTTCCTTTCCCGGCGGAGATCTCCTTCCAATCCGTGCTTGCCACGACCTGTTCGGCCAACCCCGCCAAGGTGGATTTCCTCCTCCACCTGACGCCCGTCCGGTTCAATGGTGTAGCCGGTCATCATTGTTCCTTCTGCCAACGACCGAGGTGGTTTCTCGTCTCGAACCCGCATGATGGTATGCCGGCTCGTCACGATCTTTCTTCAGCGCGGCGACCTGCTGGGCTGCTTGTTCGGCCCTCAAAAGTCGCTCGCGCAAAACATCGGGCAACCGAGCCTGATCTCGCTTGCATATACGATCAAAAGGAGCCGCAAGGCTTATTACGGAGAGCTCGAAACAAATCAGCGTAAGCTCGATATAATCGAAAGGCTCATCTACTCTACTTCTTGCAAACCATTCTCGATGCGCAGCAGACGACTCTCACGCGCGTTGCGTTTTATATCCGCAAGGCAAAGTTCTATGAACGGTTCCGCGACCAGTTCAACAATCGCCAAGGCGATCTCCCGCATGTTCCGCGAAGGGATTGAAGGCTTCAAAGGTGGCCTGAGCGCGGAAAATTACATCTCGATCACAGGGGCTTCCCGGGCAACGGCGACTCGAGACCTTCATGATATGGTGGAGAAGGGGGCAATGAACCGCAGCGGTGAACGCCGACATACGCGTTACACCTTAAACCTGCCGGAGCCAGAGTGATAGAAACAACGGCTGGGGCACGGCCTTTCGTCCACTCTATCCAAAGAGCGCGACATCACTCGGCGGAAGCAGACTGGCTTGATTCTTGCTGTGGCTGGTCGTTAGTTTGCTGCCTAAACTGCGAAGACACGAGGATTGTTATGCCAACTGGCAAGGTTAAGTTCTTCAACGCCGATAAAGGCTTTGGTTTCATCACGCCGGAAAGCGGAGGAGGCGACGTTTTCGTGCATGTCACCGCCCTGCAATATGGCGATTATCTCAGAGAGGGACAGTCCGTTTCCTACGATCTCGGTCAGGATCGGAAGACCGGCAAGTTAAAGGCGGAAAACGTCAGACCGCTCTGAGGCCAATTGACCGGAGCGGCGGCAACGGGCTCAAAAGCGCCTCGGGGCCACCTGCTCTTAAATTGCGAGATCTCGGCCTGTGCCAAAGGCGCAGCGCCCAACTTCTTGGCCCGGTCGAAGGGTGTCACATCCAGAAGCGGAACGTCTATGAGACTAGCATAGCCCTCAAACCCCATCTTGGTGCAATAGCAAGACTCATGATGTTATCGGCACGTACGGTCGCATTGATGAATTTCGAACACGAGTTCTTCGGCTGTTGTCCGAGTTGCGGTAAAAAGAGCTGTCGACGCTGGATATCTTTGGGTTCGCGCGTGCAAATGTAGGGATGTCGACAAAACGGTGGATCGCCGTACAGGCTTAACAACTGACAGCCGACAAGCAGCCGATCGTAACTTGCGATCAATAAACCACTCCGCGAACCCCGCGGCCGAAAGCAGCGTCTCCAGCGCCGTTGTTCCGCCGGCGCGGATGTCCGGATGATTTCGTTCAGAAGGCTACACAGCTCTTTGCATCCGAGGTTACGGCCCTTCGAATATGCTGTTTTCAGCGACCCCACTTTAGATTGATAGCTTATCGGCGATACTCGGGAGACCACAAGCCAGGATCTCACCTTGCTGCGGTCTCCAAACAGCATCAGCTTTTTGCAGCTCATGATGCTCTCCGGCCTGGCGAACCATTCGTTCGCATCAGCGCCATCAACATCGGCCCAAGTGAAAACTCTCCGCGTTCTGCCTTGCGGGTGAGGTCACGCAAATAACCGCCCGCATTGTTGATGTGCCCTGCCCTTTCGAGGATGCAGGCCATCACGGCCGCAGCATTCTCGGCACCGAGTGCCTCACAGGCATTCTGGTAGGCACTCGGACTGACGGCCAGCATCGATCGCACGACCACCGCGGCTGACATGAGATCGCGCCAACTCCCGACCGCCCCGCCCGGCCCGTAATTCGAAATCTCAGGGCAGGCCTGCAAGACCATTCCCAGTGGAAAAGCCTTTATCGGCTCTCGCATTCGCCCAATGTCTGGGTTCGATTTCGCCCCCTGCTCTGTTTCAGAGCGAGGTTCAAATTCATTGCTGGATTCGGGTTTTGAATTCTGTATGTGACGTCCAATTTGGACATCATTGGTATCTGTTTTTTGAGAATCTTCCTGAAATTCCAGTTGGTTGATGATCTCTTCACGCAACATTCGCATTTCGTCGAGGACGGATTCAATATCTTTGAGGGTTGGGGAGCGGGGGATGCCTGCGAGCAGCTGCACGTAGTAGCCCTCCAGCTTTTCCCAATCGCCAGAAGCGCCCTCTTCTATCGCAGCCGTCAGCAGCTTACGAACGTCACGACGGCAGATCGTCAGTGCTTCCTTGGCGCTGCGGAAGTGCCGGCGCTCGGCTGCTATCTGCTGTGCGAGCTGCGCAAGCTCTTCGGCGCGAGCAAGCAGCGGCGCGAGGCTGAAGCCGAACGCATCTTCGATCTGGCCGCCATTGTCCTTTCGGGCGTATCGTTTGCCATTAGCACTGTCTTTGCGCTGGATCAGTCCAGCATCGACGAGTGCAGCAAGGTGGCGGCGCAATGTCGTGCCAGCAATACCATGCGCTCGAACGGAAAGCTGTTCATTTGATGGGAACACCACCAGGCCGCGCTCTTCCGAAAGCTCATTGTCGGGATAGAAGGTCAAGAGCGCATCAAGAACGGCAAGGGCGCGGTCCTGAATGCCGAGCACTGCCCTCGCCTCCGAGGCATCGCGAAAGATCTTCCATTTGTCGGCCGTCTTACCTGGCCGCATCTCAGCCGTTTTCATTTGCCCTCTTACCTGGGCAAGCGATATCGGCCGCCGCCCGAAGGGCGTCGTCACACTTCCAATCTGCATTTTTTCTCTCACCTTAATTGAGGCAAAAGAGATCCGCCCGCCAAATCGACGGTTACGACTCTTGACAGGGATTCGTGGAAATGCGATTCTCAATCTTGCTTAGGGAATACGAGAAGGGCTTCCACGACTTGGTCGTTTGGGGGCCTTTTTCTTTTGCGGCTTCAGTCTCCTTTGCTTCCCTCCTTCAGGAATTGCTCGTAGAGCGCATCCAAATTGCGGGAAAGATATTCTCCGAAACGGCCAGCATTCTTCGCCTTCATCGAGAGCGAGAAAGCTTTGCCCGTATTCTTGATTTCGGCCTGCACTGCCTTGTCCCGGGGCTGCCACTTCGCCTTTTGAGTCGAAACCTCCGCCTTCCTCACGGGCCGCGCTGTTCTGTTGAGCGCCTTGTACAGAGATGAAAAGCGTTCATCGGACGGCAATGCGTCGAAGCCGTCCGTGCTCAAAACTTCTGACACTTTGCCGCTATTGGCGAATTTTCCGACTAGAAGTGAAAGCTCTATCCAGCGCTCTCGGCCCACACCGGGAGCCGACCCGATTTTTTCTATGACGTTAGCCGAGATGCGCTCTGCCACCGTCATCATCTTCGAGACCGAAGCCGCATTCGCGGACAATGCCAAGGAAATCACCTCTCGGCCGTAACCAAGATCATCCAGGCGCTTGGCAAATAACGCCCTTTCGATAAAAGAGAGATTCGCGCGCGCGGAATTTTCCTGCCCTTGAGCAATGACATGGGAACGGTCGTCGATTGCCTTGACAATAGCCCGGACTTTTCTGCCGAGGTCCCTTGCTGCCCTTACCCGTCTGTGGCCGAAGACAACCTGATAAAGACCATCGACCTTTGTATGGGGCCGCACGAGAATAGGCGTATCCTGCCCACGTACCCTAATTGCCTCTAGCAGATCTTGATACTCGCCGTCGTCGTCTGATATCCGATCCTTTACGAAGGAGCCTTCAATTTGTGCCGGATCAAGTTCGATAATTGCCTCGCCTTCGAGATATTTGTCAGCCTGCTTTGCCAGCTCGTCCAGCGAACGCACGAGAGATTTGCCTGCGCCTCGCATTGGATATGCAGGTGCCGTGCCGCTATCTTCATGCAGGTCAGCAAGTCCCTCGAGCAGATTTTTCCGTGCCATCTCATTTGCTCCGAGCAGCCGTTAGCTGCTTGTTTTTCCGCATAAAACGTTCGTTTTTGTCAGCTGACAAATCGACGTCCCCATGACTCGTGAACGAGGCCGGCAATTTCAGCATTCACTGCATCCAACGATTCCATCGCACGGTCATACGTGCCTCTATTCATGGATGCCCGATCGACTTCGTACAGAGTTTGCTTGGTAATTCCGGCATCTGAAACCGCCGTCGACTTCACCATCTGGTTCTTTAGTATGAACTCGTTGAACATCGTGGACATAAAGCCGACCATCTGGGCTTGCGGAACATCGGTCGGCTCGTAGCGCGTAATCAAGTATCTGTACCAGGAGAGGTTCACTTCCGCACCAGCGGCACGGATCGGCTTTAGGATTCCACCAAGCATCAGAAGGAACTGACCCATCGACATCACGTCGAGCATCTGCGGATGGATTGTTATCAGAACACTTGTAGCTGCGGTCAGTGCGGTCAGCGTCAAATATCCGAGCTGCGGTGGACAGTCGACGACGACGACATCATAACGATCGTCGACCTCAGCCAAAGCCCGCGATATGCGGGTGAAAAACGTTTTGCCTTCATTAGAAGACTTATCAGACATCGCAAGCGGCGTGTCATATTCATACTCCTGCAAATCGAGGTTTGCAGGGACAATGTCCAATCCAGGAAAATTAGTGGTCTGGATGATCTCCGAGATCGGCTTTCTCGCACCATCATAGCGAATGGCATCATAGATGGACGCGATCTGATCGAGCTCCGGTTGGAAGCCGTGCAGAGACGAAAGGGATGCTTGAGGGTCGAGGTCTACGGCAAGGACGCGATGCCCCGTCAATGCCAGGTACTGCGCTAAATGCGCGGCGGTCGTGGTTTTCCCCGAGCCCCCTTTGAAGTTGACTACAGCAAGCACCTGCAGCTTTTCACCGCCGCGCCGGTGGGGAACATACATGCGGTTGTCGGATCGACCGTGCGTATCCAGATATTGACGCAGTTCCAACATCTGTTCGGCGGTGTAGGAGCGACGACCGGAGGACGATGTTTGAGGGGAGGGGCCCTTTCCGTCCAGATGCAGCTTTTTCAATGTGCTCTGCGATACGCCGACATAGGTCGCGACCTCCGCCAGCGAGAAGCTTCGCAATGTCTTTTTCGCGTTGGGCGGGAATCGTTGTACGCTAAGTAGGTGCAGCTTTTTCGAGATCAAATCACCCTGTTCTAGGATTTGATCTTCAAAGTGCATCGGCATCTTAAGCGAAGCCATCGAATTAGCGTTCATTGTCAGAAATCTTTCAGATAACGGTTTTCGGCCCGATATTGCCACTGAACCGTTATTATGTCCGATTCTCGCGGGCCGGCAAGGAAAATGCGGCTAATAAACTGTTAATAGCCGGGACGCCCCTTGACCTATGGTTAACGCCGCCATCTGTATTTCCCTTGCAAATCCAATCTGTTACCGCTCCGAGTCACAACGTTCGTTGCATATTTGTTCACTGGTGATTCCTACAACTAAGGGAATAACACGCGAGATCAGATCAGCGCGTTGTCGCCCAAAACCGCGCGCGACTCACCAAAATACCTTGTAGGATTCTACAACTGCCCAGCCATTCTAATCCGTGCTGATCTTTGTCGATAAATTTAAGCGACGGAGATCAGTATGAAGGTTGTTGCGATATCGACCAGACATGGGCTTCCTGCACAGCACCTTCTCGAAGCACATCATCGACTTCGAGCTCAAGTGTTTTCAAATCGGTTGGGTTGGGAGGTCGGTGTTCTTGACGGCCGGGAAGCGGACGTCTTCGACGCTCTCCAGCCGACTTACATACTCGCCGTATCGGACAGCGCTCGTGTGGCAGGATGCGCTAGACTCCTGCCGGCCATGGGTCCGACGATGGTGACCCATGTCTTTTCGTCACTGCTAACGCATGGACACCTAAACGCCCATCCAAGTATGATCGAAAGCTCCCGTTTTTGCGTGGACACAACCTTGGTCGATCTTCGCGGAGGAGGCCTCGTCCACGAGGCCACTTTGACCATGTTCGCAGGCATCATCGAATGGTGCATCGCAAATGGGTACACGGAGCTCGTCACGGTGACCGATCTTCGATTCGAGCGGATCCTTGCACGCGTTGGGTGGCACCTATCGCGATTGGGCGAACCAAAGAACATTGGCAAGACAATTGCCGTCGCGGGCACCTTACCGGTGAACGCCGAGACATTCCTGAGGCTTCGTCCATCCAGTTACCGTTCTGAATTCATCTCCCCAGATGGGCAGCGGAAAAGGAGAAATCCATGAACCAGCTCCGCTCTCACCACCGGCTTGTCTGCAAACTTCAAGACGCGCTCGGCCATAAGCTGTGCGCCGCATTGGAAGACGTGGATGTGATCGAAATAATGCTCAATCCGGACGGAAAGCTCTTTATTGAGCGCCTCGCTCACGGCGTTGCGGCGGCCGGCGAAATGTCCCCCGTCGCCGCGGAAACGGTGATCGGAATTGTGGCGCATTTCCTTCAGTCCCAGGTAGACACGAAGCAACCGATCATCTCCGGCGAGCTCCCGATAGGTGGGCACCGCTTCGAAGGCCTTTTACCACCAGCGGTCGCCAAGCCAGCCTTTACGATCCGCCGCCGTGCCCCACGCCTAATTCCGCTGGAAGAATATGTGCGGTCAGGCGCGCTGACGGGATGCCACGCCTTAATGATCCGAAAGGCGATTTCCAAAAGGCGAAACATCATCGTATCCGGGGGCGCCGGTTCTGGCAAAACGACGCTTGCGAACGCGTTGATCGATGAGATCGTCAAATTCGCCCCCGAAGACCGTTTGGTGATCCTCGAAGATACCGCCGAAATTCATTGTTCGGCCGAGAACGCCGTTCTTCTGCATACCAGCGATACCGTTGATATGTCACGATTGCTGAAGAGCACGATGCGACTGCGCCCCGACAGGATTGTCGTCGGCGAAGTCCGCGACGGTGCCGCGTTGACTCTGCTGAAGGCGTGGAACACCGGTCATCCCGGAGGCGTTGCGACAATTCACTCGAACACCGCCATGTCGGCCCTCCGCCGCTTTGAACAATTGACCGCAGAAGCAAGCCAGCAGCCGATGCACGAGGTTATCGGTGAGGCAGTCGACCTCATCATCTCCATTGAACGGACACCGCGCGGGCGACGGGTTCGAGACGTCATCCACATCGAACGGTTCGCGGAGGGCCAATACCAGATCGGTTCAGACCAACTCGATGAGGAAGAGGAGGCCCGTCATGTCGCGTAAGCCTTCGCTCGCCAAGGTCACATTCTCTGTCCTAACGACAGTTCTCGCTTCGCTTGATCCGGCACTCGCCAGTTCGGGCGGTGGCGGACTGCCCTGGGAAGGACCACTGCAGCAGATTCAAGAGTCGATCACCGGACCTGTCGCAGGATACATCGCACTTGCGGCTGTCGCCATAGCCGGCGGCATGCTCATATTTGGTGGGGAGTTGAACGACTTCGCGCGGCGACTTGTATACGTGGTTCTCGTCGCCGGCATTCTGCTCGGTGCCACGACCATTGTGGGCCTGTTCGGCGCGACTGGAGCTTCAATTGGCCTGACGAGGGAGCTGGTCGCCTCGGACGGCTTCCAAGGCGCAGGAGTGACAAATGGCTGAGTCCGCGTCCGGTCTGCAGCGGAACCGCATCCACCGCGCGCTGTCGCGCCCGAACCTTCTGGTGGGCGCGGACCGGGAACTGGTGCTGATCACCGGCTTGGCCGCAGTCATCCTCATCTTCGTCGTTCTTACGATCTATTCGGCGCTCTTCGGCGTTGGCGTCTGGATTGTCATCGTCGGGCTCTTGAGAATGATGGCAAAGGCCGATCCGCTCATGCGACAGGTCTATGTCCGCCATATCTCGTACAAGCATTACTACAAGGCGACCTCCTCGCCGTGGCGCCGGTATTGAGAGGAACGCATGGTCGCTCTCAAACGCTTCCGGGCCCCCGACCCATCCTTTGCTGATCTCGTCCCCTATGCCGGCCTCGTCGACAATGGTGTTCTCCTGTTGAAAGACGGAAGCCTGATGGCCGCCTGGTATTTTGCGGGACCAGATTCAGAGAGCGCCACGGCCCTCGATCGCAACGAACTGTCGCGCCATATCAATACAATCCTCTCGCGGCTCGGGAGCGGCTGGATGATCCAGGTCGAGGCAGTTCGCATCCCGACATTCGACTATCCGTCGGATAATCGTTGTCACTTTCCCGATCCTGTAACTCGCGCGATCGACGCCGAGCGGCGGGCGCATTTCGCCCGCGAACAGGGGCATTTCGAGAGTAAACACGCGCTGATCCTGACCTATCGGCCGCTCGAATCCAAAAAAACGGCGCTCAGCAAATACATCTACTCGGACGAGGTGAGCCGCAAGAAGACCTATGCCGACACGGTGCTGTTCATTTTCAAGAACGCGGTCCGCGAGATCGAGCAGTATTTCGCCAATACGCTTTCGATCCGTCGCATGGAAACGCGGGAGGCTCTCGAGAGGGGAGGGGCGCGGGTTGCCCGCTACGACGAACTGCTCCAATTCGTTCGCTTCTGCATCACTGGTGACAACCATCCGATCCGGCTGCCGGATGTGCCCATGTTTCTCGACTGGATCGCGACCGCCGAGCTTGAACATGGGCTGACCTCAAAGGTTGAAAGCCGCTTCCTCGGTGTCGTCGCGATCGACGGCCTGCCGGCCGAGAGCTGGCCGGGGATCCTCAACAGCCTCGATCTCATGCCGCTAACCTACCGCTGGTCGTCGCGCTTCATTTTTCTCGACGCGCAGGAGGCCAGACAAAAACTGGAGCGGACCCGCAAGAAATGGCAGCAGAAGGTGCGCCCATTCTTCGACCAGCTTTTTCAGACGCAGAGCCGTTCGCTTGATCAGGACGCCATGAACATGGTCGCCGAGACAGAAGAGGCTATCGCCCAGGCTTCGTCGCAGTTGGTCGCATACGGCTATTACACGCCCGTCATCGTTCTCTTCGATCACGATCGTGAAGGACTGCAGGAAAAGGCAGAGTCCATCCGCAGACTTATTCAGGCGGAGGGCTTCGGGGCGCGCATCGAAACGCTCAACGCCACCGATGCCTACCTCGGCAGCCTACCGGGCAATTGGTATTGCAACATCCGCGAACCGCTGATCAATACCAGCAACCTTGCCGATCTCATTCCGCTCAACTCTGTCTGGTCGGGCTCCCCTGTCGCGCCGTGCCCGTTCTACCCGCCGAATTCACCGCCACTGATGCAGGTGGCGAGCGGGTCGACGCCGTTCCGGCTGAACCTACATGTCGACGACGTCGGTCACACACTCATTTTTGGGCCGACCGGTTCGGGCAAGTCGACGCTGCTTGCACTAATCGCCGCGCAGTTCCGGCGCTATGAACGCGCCCAGATCTTCGCCTTTGACAAGGGGAACTCTCTCCTTCCGCTGACCCTTGCCACCGGAGGTGATCACTATGAGATCGGTGGCGACGCTCAAGAAGAGGCGAAGGCGCTGGCCTTCTGCCCGCTGTCGGACCTCTCCAGCGACAGTGATCGCGCATGGGCCGCGGAATGGATCGAGATGTTGATCGCGCTGCAGGGCGTGACCATCACCCCGGACCACCGCAATGCGGTCTCTCGCCAGATTGGCTTGATGGCCAGTGCAGCGGGCCGATCTCTCTCGGACTTTGTAAGCGGCGTACAGATGCGCGAGATCAAGGACGCGCTCCATCACTACACCGTCGATGGTCCCATGGGCCAGCTTCTCGATGCTGAGAAAGACGGACTGTTGCTTGGCTCATTCCAGACCTTTGAGATCGAAGAGTTGATGAACATGGGCGAGCGGAACCTCGTACCTGTTCTCACCTATCTGTTCCGCCGCATCGAAAAGCGCCTCGATGGCTCACCGAGCCTCATCGTCCTAGACGAAGCCTGGCTGATGCTCGGCCATCCGGTCTTCAGGAGCAAGATCCGAGAGTGGCTGAAGGTGCTGCGCAAGGCGAACTGCGCGGTGGTATTGGCCACGCAATCCATTTCCGATGCTGAGCGTTCCGGCATCATCGACGTGTTGAAGGAATCCTGCCCCACGAAAATTTGCCTGCCGAACGGCGCCGCAAGTGAGCCTGGGACCCGCGAGTTCTATGAGCGGATTGGCTTCAACGAGAGACAGATCGAGATCGTTTCGAATGCGATTCCTAAGCGAGAATATTACGTCGCAACGTCCGAAGGCAGGCGGCTCTTCGACATGTCGCTCGGCCCCGTGGCGCTCAGTTTCGTTGGCGCATCCGGCAAGGAAGACCTGAAGCGCATCCGCACGCTCAGTTCCAAACACGGCCGCGACTGGCCGATCCACTGGCTACGAACGAGAGGAGTTCAGGATGCCGCAGCGCTGCTCAACCTCGAATAAATTGCTCACTGGCCTGGCGGCTGTCGCATTGATGGCCGGCACTGTCGTGCCCGCAAATGCTGGAACTGCCACGGGTGCCGCCACCGAGTGGACGCAGGTCCTCAATAATGGCGAGCTGGTCGCTTTGGTCGGGAAGTCCGGCGAGCAGATCCAGAACCAGCTCACCCAGATCAGCCAGCTCGCACAACAGATCGAAACGCAGCTGAATATCTACCAAAACCTCCTCCAGAACACGGCGACGCTTCCGTCGCATATGTGGGGGCAGGTCGAAAGCGATCTCAACCAGCTGCGCAGCATCGTCGACCAGGGCCAGAGCATCTCGTTTTCCATGGGCAATGCGGATGATGTGTTGCAACAACGTTTTCAGAGCTACTCAAGCCTTAAAACCAACCTGCCAGACAATTCGTCGTTTTCTACCACCTATCAGTCCTGGTCCGATACGAACCGGGACACGATCGCCAGCACGCTGAAGGCGGCGAGTCTGACGGCCGAGCAATTCGATAGCGAGGAAGGCACGATGTCCTCGCTGCGGTCCATGTCCGAGACCGCCGACGGGCAGATGAAAGCCCTGCAGGTCGGGCATGAGATCGCCGCGCAACAGGTCGCCCAGATTCAGAAGCTTCGCGGCCTCGTCTCGCAGCAAATGACGATGATGGGCACCTGGCTCCAGACCGAACAGACCGACAAGGACCTTGCGCAGGCGCGGCGTGAGAAATTCTTCAGCGGGACTGCCCCTTCCACCTCCGGCGGCGAAAAGATGAAAGTCGAGTGGTAAGCACATGACAACAATATGTCTTCGGCGGCTCCGCACCGCGATGGTGATTGCCACCTTCTGCATGCTGGCAGCACAGCCGGCAGTCGCCCAAGAAGGTTCAGTGCTGACCTCATTACAGAGCCAGATCACCACGGCCGCAAAGGGGTGGGAAACTACTGTCATGGATGCGGCGAAATCCTTGTTCTGGATCCTCGCGACAATCGAGATTGGCATCGCCGCCGTCTGGCTCGCATTGCAGGCAGCTTCGCTAGACAGCTGGTTTGCCGAGCTTGTCCGGCGGATCATATTCGTCGGCTTTTTTGCCTTCGTTTTGGGACAGGGGCCGGCCTTTGCGAAGGCAGTGGTGGATAGTTTGTTTGAGATTGGGGCTGGAGGCGGCACGGCCTCCCCAGCAGACGTCTTCAATGCTGGACTCGCCGTCGCAACGAAGATGTCGGAAAAGATACAGTTCGGTCTTTTTGAGGACAACGCGTTGGCGATCTCGGCTGCTTTTGCAATGGTCGTCGTCGTCATCTCATTCTCGCTTGTCGCCGCGATTTTCGTGTCGGTCATGGTTGAGATGTATATCGGCCTTCTTGCCGGTATGATCATGCTGGGGCTTGGCGGCTCGTCCTATACAAAGGATTTCGCGGTCCGATATTTGGTCTACGCCTTCTCGGTCGGAATGAAACTCATGGCGCTCGTCATGATCTCGCGTATCGGATCAGAGGTGCTGATCGGGTTGGCAGACCAGCCCGACATTGGCGACCAGTTCCAGACTGCGCTTGCGATCGCTGGTATCGCTGTCGTGGTCTTCATTATCGCCATCTACGTCCCGAACATCATGCAGGGTGTTGTTCAGGGCGCGTCCGTCTCGGGCGGAATGGAGGCAATAAGGCACGGTGGTCAGGCCGCATCGTTTGCGACAGGAGCAGGGTTCCTCGCGGCGGGCGCTGCCGGGGCGGGATTTGCGGCGGCTCAAACCGCGCGCGCCGCGGGGTCATCCGTCGCAGGCGCAATGCTGCGGGGTTTCGGCGCAGGGATCGGCTCGGCAGGAAAAGCGGCGGGCTCGGCTACCAAGGAGAAGGCCATCGGCTCTCCCGGTGCCTACGCCGGGTCTATCCTAGGCCTTGCTAACGCCAAGCTGGATCAGGCGCGCAGTGGGCACAGCGGACCAAAGCCACTTCCCGAACTTAAAGACTAATAGCAATCAGAAAGTGATCGATCGATGGCAGCGAAACGCGCTCCCGAAAACCCGTATCTTGCCGCGCGCCAGGAATGGAATGAGCGATACGGCTCCTATGTGCAGGCCGCGGCCGCATGGCGCATCGTCGGCATACTGGGTCTGACCATGGCCGTGATCGGCTTCGGGTACGCGATATACCTAAGCACGCAGGTGAAGCTGGTGCCTTATATCGTCCAGGTCGACAAGCTCGGCACCTCGGTCACCTCAGGGTTCCCCGAGCAGATCGAATACGCGGATGTGCGGGTGGTGCGCGCCACGCTTGGCAACTTCGTAACGAGCTTCCGCAGCGTCACACCGGATGCCGTAGTGCAAAAGCAATATATCGATCGAACCTATGCGCTTCTGCGAGCTTCCGATCCCTCGACCCAGAAGATCAATGACTGGTTCCGCAGCAATTCGCCGTTCGAAAAGGCGAAGTCGTCGACGATCGCCATCGAGGTCAACAACATAGTGGCGCTCTCCAATCAGACTTATCAGATCGACTGGACCGAATACGAACGGGACCGGAAGGGCAAGGAAACCGGGACGCGCCGGTTCCGCGGAATCGCGACGGTTGCGCTTACCGCGCCGCAGGACGAGGCGACCATCCGCCTCAATCCGATCGGCCTCTACGTTAGGGATTTTGACTGGACGGCACAGCTTTGAGGGCAGGGGATTTGACATGCACAGAACAGCACTAATTGCAGCCACCGGCTGCTTGGCGGGACTCGTCTTTGTGGGCGGCGCTGAGGCGCAGACCATGACGGCAAATGAGGTGAATGGCACGACCATTTCCAGGAAATGGCGCGTCGCGCCCGGACTGGTGACGGCAGGCTCCGATGGCAAGGTCACCTTTCTCTTCGGCGAAACCCAGCCGTCCGTTGTCTGCTCGCCCTTGCAGGTCTGCGATATCGAACTCCAGAGCGGCGAGATCGTCCGCGATGTTCTCGTTGGAGATACTGTTCGCTGGAAGGTGGAGCCTGCCACCTCCGGTGCAATCGGCGGCCAAGCGATCCATCTGATCGTCAAGCCGTCGGAAGTAGGTCTTGTCACCTCGATGGTGGTCACGACGTCGCGACGCACCTATTACATCCAGCTCAAGTCACATCCGAGCCAGTACATGGCACGCGTCGGCTTCGAATATCCGGAGGACGTCTCGACCAAGCTCGCCGACATCAATTCCCGGCTCGAGACCGGCGGCATTCCCGGGGCGGCACCCGACAAACTGAACTTCTCATATTCCGTGAGTGGCTCGGCACCTTGGAAGCCGACGCGGGTCTATTCGGATGGCGTGAAAACCTACATCCAGTTTTCGAAGTCGATCTCAGGTCAGGATGCACCGGTGCTGGTCGTGATCCACGGCGGCCAGAGCCGCATCGTCAATTACCGAATGAAGAACGACTTGATGATCGTCGATTATGCCGTCGACGAGGCGATCCTCGTCTCCGGCGTCGGCTGGCGCCAGCAGAAGATTACCATTCGGCGAGGAGGCTAAGCTATGCACAAGCTTCTCGTCATCATCATCAGCGGCTTTCTCACCGCATGCCAAACTGCTGGGGATGGGTCTGACGCCAGGTCAAACGCCGCGCCGGTCTCCGGGCCCGCCGCAAGTGCCATCGCCGCCGACATGGCAAGCCGGCTCGCCGAGCAGATCAGTCCCGTGAGGTCGACGACAATCAAGATGGAAAGGGACACATCGGAGTTTGCGGCGGCACTCGAGGCGGCCCTCAAGGGCTCTGGCTACACCGTTCTAACCGACGGCAAAGTTGGAAAGGACGTGAAACCGGTCGAGCTCACTTACGCGATCGATGGCACTCAAGATCAGGTGCTCGCGCGGCTGTCAACACCGTCCATTACCCTTGGCCGCGCATACAAAGCAACGGCCGCCGGTGCGACGCCGGCAAGTCCGCTCTCCATCATGCAGCGTAATTGAGGGGAAAGGTATGATCCAATCGCTCCAGCTCGGCCCTTCAAAGCAAGCCGACGATCCGAAAGGAATGCGCCGCCTCAATCGGCTGCCAATTATTACCGCAACCGTCCTCATCGCGCTATTCTTCGGCGTGGTCGTGATCGGCCTATCGTGGCGAGGACTTCCCTTCAACTGGAGCTACGATATCGACAGCAACTTGAATACACCGGCGACGAACTTCGGTGACCAGCTCAAGCGCGGCATCAGTGACGGCATCATCGGCGAGCCAGGTGAGCGCGAAGTGCTCCAGCCAACACCCACCGTCGAGCAGAAGGTGGAGAAGGGAGCACCTGTTATAGACCGCCGGCCTACGGAACGGCAAGAAAGAGGCCCGCAGCTCGAATCAGAGGAGGAATGGCGAGCCCGCCTAAAGCGGGAGCAGGATGAACAATATATCCGTGAAGCTCAGCGCCAGCGGATGGCTCACCTGCAGGCGCGGGCAACCGCTTTGGACTCGCCTTTGAAGGTGGATATTTCTGATGTCGAGAAGGCCGCTAAAAGTTCCACAGACGCCGGTCGTCAGACTGCGACGACGACAGCCAACAATGCTTCTGATCTCTACACCGCCGCATCGAAATCCGGGCTGACGGCCCAGAACGTCGACCCGAATGCCCAAAGTTCGAAGGAGGATTTCTTCAATCAGGACATCAAGGATCTTGGCTATTTGCCGAATAAGGTCGTGCCGCAGATGTCGCCGTATGAGCTGAAGCGCGGCTCGGTCATTCCAGCCACGTTGATCACAGGTCTCAACTCAGACCTTCCGGGCCGGATCATCGGGCAGATCAGCCAGAATGTCTATGATAGCGCCACCGGCTACCGGCTCCTGATCCCGCAGGGAGCCAAGTTGTTCGGCCGTTACGATTCCAAGGTTTCCTTTGGCCAGGACCGCGTGCTCGTCGTCTGGACCGATCTGATCTTCCCGAATGGCTCGACGCTGCAAATCGGCGGCATGGCTGGGACCGATGGGGCAGGTTATGGCGGGTTCAAGGATAAGGTCGATCGGCATCTCTGGCGCACGTGGAGTTCGGCAGCACTTGTCGCGATACTCGGAACCGGCATCGACATGTCGATGCCCGAAAGCACGACGCTTGCCACCCAGGACACGGCCTCCGATGCCGCCAGACGGAATTTTGCGGACACCTTCGGTCGCGTTGCCGAGCAGACGATCTCGAAAAACTTGAACGTTCAGCCGACAATCCAAATCCGGCCGGGATACGAGTTCAATGTCTTGGTCGATCAGGATATCGTCTTCCCCTCTACGTACAGCAGTCAGTGATACAGCATCAGAAGAGATCTTTGTTTAACTTCATCTCTTGGTCAGAAGGTTTGATTGCGAAATAGAGGTGAATAGACGTTTGCGCGGGTGAGCGCAGATCTGTATCACTTCCGAAGGAGCGGGGGCGCCTTCACGTACAACAGAAAGGAGACAGGTCTGTGGATCCAGCCTTAAGCGCTCTCATTGACATGGTTGAAGCCTCATACGATGAACGGATGATCAAACGCGGGCTCAAAGGGTTCGTTCATTCGTGCGGATTTCAATTCTTTGCATATCTGCAAACGGAAGGCCTTAGCGCCCGCGCGCTCAGTTCCTATCCCGAGAAATGGCAGAAAATTTACCTAAGCAACCAATATTCTCGGGTGGATCCGGTCGTTACGGAAGCCAAACGCCGGATGGAGATGTTTTCCTGGGCGATCGATGACTGGCCGTCTCGTGGGAGCTCTGAGTTCAATCGTTTTCGGGATGAAGCGGTAGAACATGGCATTCGCAGTGGGGTGACGGTTCCCGTTCAAGGCAGTTTCGGCTCGATCATTATGCTGACATTCGCGTCCTCGGGGCATAAAGCTGATATTTCAAAATGTCAAAAGCAACTAAACCCGCTTCAGGCGGTGTTGGCAATTCACTATCGCCTGAAGATCATAGCTGCGTCGACGATCGTCGCACCCAGCCGGCTGCTTTCACCAAAGGAAGCGATGTGTCTTACGTGGGCGGCAAAGGGTAAAAAGGCTTGGGAGATTGCCATTTTAATGGGAATTACCCAACGAACAGTGCAACACCATTTCGATCGCGCACGCAAAAAGCTGAATGCCGCGACGATCCCTCAGCTCGTGGCAATCGCGAAGGACCGCGGTTTGGTTTAACCATCATTCGTTGTTTTCGGAGGGCACATCGGGAACATAACCAAGCGCATCGACGATTTCCGAGAGTTCTTCCTGCTGCGCTTCTGACTTCTTTTGACGATCGAGATACTCATCTTGCAGGCTCTTGAGCACGTCCCTGGAAGTCGAGGCGTTGGCGGTTGCAAGAGTCCACGTTTCGTAGACAGCTTCATCCGCGGCTAGAAGTCGGCGGTGCTCGCGGATCGCAGAAATTGCTAACGCTTTCAAATCGGCTTCTCGCATCGCTTTATAACGAGACTCTCTTTTGCCGCTTGTCTCGAATGAGACCTCGTTGTCCATCCGCTTCTCCTCTTACCTCGTTTGCGACCCGGCAAGGATCGAGACCTTCCGGTAGCGTATACGCTTTGCAGAATAGATCCCATCCTTCAGTAAGATGGGTGGCTACAAACTCGACAATTCATTGCTCGCAAGAAGAGGGCATCAGTGAACGCCTAATCACCCTGATTCGTATGAACATTCCATATCCGGAATACGGCTGTAGAGAATACTCCGTGGAGAAATACTCTGCAAGCCGCTGCTCTCTCCAGCATGGAGATTCGAGAGGTGTTTGCACGGAATCTGAAAGCCGCGCGTCAAGCCAAAGGCCTGTCGCAAGAAGAGCTCGCGTTTGAGGCAGGCATCGATCGAACTTATATCAGTTCTTTGGAGCGCAGTGTCTATAATGCAAGCATCGACGTTGTCGATCGCCTGGCGACGGTCTTAGGTGTTGAGGCGTCTGAACTGCTGAAACGTCGGCCTGAGACAAAAATTGAGCCACTGAGATGACGGGTACAGGGCTGGGAACCGAAAACAAGGCAAACAAGGACGCAATGCTCAGCGCGTCCTCAACCCCGAATGTCCGACAGGCTCTGGAGGAATTGCTATGCGGCCATAAAAGGTCATGCCATCCGGCGAACGTTCCGCGGTACCCTTTTTCGCCTGTGGCGTTGGCACTTTGGAATTGCCCTTCAACTTTTCGACGAGGATGATTATGCATGCCGGGGATGTTCCATCCGTCGCGCCGTTTCCGACGTAAGAAACTCGAGTGCTTATTTGCCTCCGATCCTCGAAAGATCGATCCGAATTCCGGCTTGGCCAATAACCTCATTCACCTTCGTCCGCATCTCGGGAGTGGTCGCGGTGGCTGGCGGTTCATCGACGGACCGCGCTTCGCTTTGCCGAGGCAATTCGATGGAGGCTCCTGGATCCTGCGCTTGAAACACACCGACGCCCTCGAACTCGCCGGCTTTCCACGCATAGAGCGCATCCTCGAAAATCTGGCGGAAGACGTCATCGCTCTTCGGATCGCCGTACCATTTGGCAACAATGCGCAGGACCTTGGCGAACATCGCCGTTCCCTTGCGCAGGTTCTGGCAAGCATCGACCAAATCCGTTTTGAGATCGGCCAGGTCCTTGACGCCCACACCGGCTGGAAACTGCGTCAGACCGACACGAACGACAGCGTTGCCGGCATATTGGCGCACGATGTCCATCGCCTCGTCGGGTGATCTGGCCTTGGGCACCAGGATCAACCGCCCTCCCGAGCGCACGGTCACCGCAAGGGGATCGGCAGAGCCCGCCGCCGCGACGAACTGCTCGACGATCGCGGGTTTCAGTGAAGGGTCGGCGCAGTCTTTGATAAGGGCGGCGTCGAGCATGGGACCTCCTCGGCATCAGGTGTTGAAAGAAAAAACGACTGGCCTGGAAAACAGCTTTGCCCAGGCGGCGGTGCTGGCGCGCTGGATGGCGACAATGGACGTGCCTTTGGTCCACCAGCCGTTGCCGACCGCAACGATCACGTCCGGACTGCCGAGCATCGATTGCAAGACCGGCCAGACGAGCAGTTGCTCGTAGCAGATCAGCACCGCCACCCGCCCGGAGCCGAGCGCGACGACAGGATTTGCAAAGATGTGCGCTTGCGCTCCGGCGTTGCCGCCGAAGAGCGGCTGCCAGGGCTGCCACATCGAGCCCGGAACCGGCATCCGTTCCCGGTAGAGGATCCGACTGCTATCTGCGGAGATTGCAACCACCACATTGTCGTATCCGGCCGCGTTAACGACTGCCGCGCCCGCGAGAACGGTCGTGTCATGCCCTGATAGCGCGCGGATCCAAAGCCGTTCGACCGTCGGCGTCCAGAAGCCCAACGTACTTTCAGGAAGGATGACGGTTCGAACACCGTCGGTCCCTCGTTCAAGCACCGTTGCAATTAGATCACGGTGGCGGGCCATGCTGGTGTCCCGCCCGACCGACGCACCCAATTCGAGATCGACGCCCCGCCAGGCTTCCGGTAGCTTCGGGTCCGTCCACGAAGCGGCGGACCAAAGCCAGAAGCCTATAAGGCCCATGGCGACAGTTGGGCAGAGGCGGGAAACGAGGCCCGCCAAGCCGGCTGTCGTGACGGCCAGTCCCCACCATCCCCATCCCGGAAACAACACGCCTGCGGCCGTGATGGGATGCGCCCAGCCGGTAATGCCGAAAGGGGGAACCACCATCAGTACGGCCGCCAGGACGTAGCGGCCCGGACGAAGGCCAACCTCCTTCGTCCACAGGAGCGCATGCGCCGCGACAAAGCTGGCCGAGGCAGCCAGCCACAGCAGCAGGCCCGGCCAGATATCCGCAGCATAGAAGGTGGCCACGCCTTGCGGCAGGCCGCGCGACGCCGACAGGAAATATGCTGCGGAAACCAAGGTTGCCGTCTTTTTCGTTCTCGACAGCGACCAGAGGACGGGAAAGCCGAGCGCCACCGGCAACAACAGCACGTGGCCGCTCCATGCCACCGATCCGACGCCGACCGAGGCGATGATAAGCAGCGTTGGCCAAACCCAGTCATGGCGCATAGGTCAGCACCTCACGCGCCAGACCGAGAATGCCGGATGTCGGCACAGGCCCGAAATAACGGGAGTCGAACGAGCCGGCGAAGGCCGAATGCAGGAAGACCTCACCGCCCGGTACCACGCCGCCCGAAAACCGTGTCAGCGGCCGACCTTCTCCGTCTTTTTCGGCGACAGTGGAAGCACGAACCAGGCGCCCATCGACCGTCACCTCGTTGGCGATCTCGACGCGCTGGCCGGCGACCGCGACCACCGACTTGATGAGCGGCGCGAGATGACCGGGGCAAAGTCCGGAGCGGAGATAGCCGCGCGCCCTCGCTTCGTGCATGGCGGCTGTGTCCGGTGGGCAGATGAACACCAGGTCGTCCACACCAGGCGAACGGTCGAGCGGGACAATCTGCCAGAGGCCAAGTGGCTCGCTCGGCGTAAGATTGATGCGATAGCTGCCTAATAGACCGGCCAGTCCGATCACTGCGATGGCGGCAGCAGAAACCGATGAAGTGACGGCAGCTTGTTTTCGCTGCGCCATGGCTCGCTCGCGTGTTCGACCCGGACGCGTCATTTGAGCGAGAGCCCCTGGCTCTTCGTTTGCCGCAGCGTCTCGGCCTGCTTCAACGCCTCGGTCGTGCGCTCATGCGCGGAAAGTTGCTGCACCGTTCGCATCGTGCTCCAGGCCGATTGCACTTCCGCCTTCTGCCCGGCAGACATGCTCGAGGTCACCGACTGGAAGGTCTGACCTGTCATGTCTTTGGCGGCGAGCGGTAGGAAGGTGCGTTCCCCGAAACGTTCCGATACGGCTCTCGCAAAACCTTCGAGTTCGGCTTTCACCATTTTGTCGGCGAGCGCGTTTTCGAGTCCTGCGGGAAGGTCGTTGCGATCGATGGCGTCACGGACGCGTTCGAGCGTCTGCTTTGCCGCCGGCGACAGCGCCGGGATGTCGAGAGAGATCTTCATGCGGACGGCGCGCTCCTCGGCGTCATATTTGTGTTCCGCCTCCGTGCGCTGCCGCAGATAGCGTTCCAGGTTTCGGGCAAGCGCCGGCGCATTGGTGACGGCCCTCTCATGGGCCTGCTTGTCGGCGCGGCCGGCAAGGATCCCGGTCTTGCCTTTCAGCGCACCAAAGGTCTCCGGCTCGGAACCGATCTTGGTGATCGTCGATTTCGCCGCCGCTTCGTTTCTCAGCATCGCATCGACGTTGACAGCCTTGAACGCGTCTTCCGGCTGAGCGTAGACGAGATGGAAGCGCGCTGAGACTTCCTCCCATTGCTTCTTCAAGCCGGCGTCCGCTGCAAGCAGGTCCTCGACGACCTGTTCCAGCGATTTTGGGAACGTGGTGATGCCCGATACCATGGGTTTTGCCTCCTGCATGCTGTGCGATTGACTGGTCTTGGCCGCGCCGGCGGACAGACCAAGCCTGCGGGCGATTGCCGCCAGACGAGCGCCAAGCGCGGCGAGCTTCGACTTTTGCCGGACGGTCCATTCGATCCGGTCGCGAACGACAGTGCGTGCGACGTTAACGAGGTGAAGGCCACGGGCGTCGGCGAAGCGAAGGGCTTGGGCGTAGAAGCGGCCACTCGCATAATCGAGCGTCGTTTCCTTGGCTTGTCTGCGCGACAGGATCGGGATCAGGCCGCCTGCCTTGGCGAAAGATCGGCGGCCGTGGTAGAGACCGAAGTCCTCTCGGTGACGGGTCATGGCCACGTAAGTGAGATGGCGGTCGAGAGAGAGGGAAGCCAGCACCTTCACCCTATCGACGGTGGCACCCTGGCTCTTATGGATCGTGGTGGCATAGCCGTGATCGAGATTGGCGTAGAAGCGTTGTTCGACCGTGACCTGGCGGCGGTGTTCGCCGTCTCCGACTTCCGCGACAATACGCCCGGGCGTCGCGTCCACGACCTTCGCCAGCATACCGTTCTTGACGCCGAGCGAGCCCTCGTTCTTCAGGAACACGATCTGGTCGCCGGCCGCGAATTTTCGGTGCCCGTCTTCGGTCCGGAAGGCGAAACCGTCGGCGACGAGACCGCGTTCGACGAGCTTTGCGCGAGCCATGCCGTTGAGCATGCGCACGTCTCTTCGCAAGTGCGCAAGAATGAGGCTCGACCTTTGCGGATCGTAGTCGCGGTTCCAATCGGCAATCAGCGCCTGCACGGCATCGGCCTTGAGATCGGCTCCGCTGACGCGGCCCTGGGCGCGATAGGCTTCGACGGCTCTGCCGATATTGCCGCGGGCCAGATCGAGCGACGCCTCGCGCATCCACTGTTCACGCTGGCGGTAGATGTTTTCGAGTTCGCCATAGCCGATGCGGTCGGCAATGGCGCGGAAGGCAGCGCCGGCTTCGATCGGCTGGAGCTGTTCCGGATCTCCGACAAGCACGAGTTTGGCGCCGGCCTTGGTCGCCGCTTCGACAAACAGCGCCATCTGCCGCGACGACACCATGCCCGCTTCGTCGAGAACGAATACGGTTTTGTCGTCCAGCTGATTGCGGCCTTGGTTCCAGCGCAGTTCCCATGATGACAGCGTGCGGGAGAGAATGCCGGCTTCCTTCTCCAGGCCCTCGGCGGCCTTGCCCGCAAGCGCCCCGCCGACGACGCGATAACCGGCCGCTTCCCAGGCTTCGCGCGCCGCCTTCATCATCGTCGTCTTGCCGGCGCCTGCACGTCCGATCACCGCAGCGATGCGCTCGCCGCCGGTAACATGTGCGATCGCCGTCTTCTGCTCGTCCGCCAGGCGCAGGTGGCGGGCGAAGGTGGCTTCGCGCACAGCGTCCGCAACGCCGTGAGAAGAGCGTTGAGCCAGCCAGATCGCCCGGTTGGCCATCTCTGCTTCCAGCCGGACGAGGTCCCGCGTCGTGTATTTCGTCGGCACGCGTAGGCCGCCTGAAAACTCGATCCGCTCGCGTTCGAGCCGGAGCGTTTCGGGGCTCTGCAGGATCCTTGCCATCAGACTTTGGAAGAGGCCAGCGTCGTCTATGTAGCGGTGGAGGATCTTGGCAACGTCGCGTTCGTCGAAGACGCTCTTCTCCCGCGTGATCAGGTCGAGCACGAGCTCGGGACGGCGCTGAATGCGGCGGGCGTTTTCGGCCCGGCGCTCCTCCTGCAGCTCCAACCGCTCCAGCGAAGGGGCCCGCTCGGCTTCCGCCGACTTGCGCTCGATCGCCTTGGCGCCGACACCGAGGTGGATGGTTGGCGTCAGATTGATCCCCTGCTTCTCGAAGGAATGGCCGTCGACGCGGAGATCGAGGCCGGCGCGCGCCAGGTGCCGGTTCTGACAGGCGAACCAGCCGTCACGAAAGGCATTGAAATCGTCGAGGCTGCCGGCCCAGAGCTCGTAGACGATCTTGCCGGCATCGTTGCGCACTGGCTTGCCGCCAGGGCCGGTCACTGCAACCTTCTTGGCGCCGAACCCGTCTTCGGTCAGCGGCCGGAGCGTCGTCATCAGGTGCACATGCGGATTGCCGGGTGCATCGTGATAGACCCAGTCGGCGATCATGCCCTTCGACGTGATGTGACGCTCGATAAAATCCCGCACCAGTTCGATGTTCTGCTCGCTTGAGAGCTCCATCGGCAGCGCAACGGTCACATCCTTTGCAAGCTGGGCATCGACGCGTTTCTCGAAGATTTCGACACTGTTCCAGAACGCTTCCGACGCGCCGGAGACGGATCGGTCGGCAATCATCGTCCGCAGCCATGACGGCGCATCGGCAGGGATGACGAACTCCTCGTGCAGCAAGCCCTGCTTGCGGGTGTAGTCGATCGTGCGGGCCTCCCGCTCGTACTCCATCTTGGCGCAATGCCGATAGGCCGCCGACAGCACAGCGCTGCGGCCGGAGCCGCGGGCGACGATGCTGACGGAGAAATGAGGAACGGCCACGGCGGAATTCTCTCCCGATTCCGAGCAAAATCAACATGTTCGCCAGCGAGATCGGCTCCGCCAGGCGCTCTCAAAAGAACGTCGCGCCAGCGACGTATAATTGCGCCCTTCGGATGCCGCTCTTGTCGAGCGGCCGGGATCATCCACGAAAGCATCGCCCTTGGCGATTGTAGGATTCACAGTAGTGCGTTCCGCACCGACATCCGGAAGATGGGGTCCGAAAGACAAGCTTTCGCACCCAAGGAGACATCCGGACATGAAGAAACCATCCTCGAAAATCCGCGACGAAATCGCCAGGCTCCAGGAGCAATTGAAGCTCGCCGAGACCCGGGAGGCCGAGCGCATCGGCCGGATCGCGCTTAAAGCCGGGCTCGGTGAGATCGAGATCGACGAGGGTGAACTGCAGGCAGCATTCGAGGATCTGGCGAAACGCTTTCGCGGAGGCAAGGTCCGTTCGACCGGAGGGAAGGGGGCAAGCGGCGCAGGCGAGGGCAGCGCGCCCGCCGCGCAGAACCCGCCTGGTACGGCTGAGGGCAGGACTGGCGAGGCTTGAGCGGATGCGAAGATCCACGACATCAGATGCCCGCAAGAAGGACACGCGCGAAAAGATCGAGCTCGGCGGCCTGATCATCAAGGCGGGGCTGCGCTACGAGAAGCGCGCGCTGCTGCTCGGGCTCCTCATCGATGCCGCCGCGCGCCTGAAGGGAGACGCACAGGAGCGCTCACGGCTCGCCGCACTCGGTGCTGAAGCGTTCGGAGAGAGAGATGACTAGGATCCTGCTGTTCGTAGCGCCATGCGCGTTGATGATGCTGATGGCCATCGGCATGACCGGGACCGAACTGTGGCTATCCCACTTCGGCAAGAGCGATGCCGCCCGGCAGATGCTCGGCCGTGCCGGCATCGCTCTGCCCTATGTCGCCGCGTCCGTCGTCGGCATCATCTTTCTGTTTGCGAGCGCAGGCTCCGCGCGGATCAGGACGGCAGGATGGGGCGTTGTCACGGGCGCGACAGCGACGCTCGTCCTAGCGGTCCTGCGCGAGGCATCGAGGCTCTCCGCGTATCTCGAACAAGTCCCGGCCGGCAAAACCGTCTTCAACTATCTCGATCCCGCGACGGCGATCGGGGCTGCTGCCGTGCTGATGTCGGCGCTGTTCGGCATGCGTGTGGCGATTGCCGGCAACGCGACATTCGCGAGGGCCGAACCGAAGCGCATCGTTGGGAAACGGGCGCTGCACGGCGAGGCCGACTGGATGAAACTATCGCAAGCCGAAAAGCTGTTTGCCGAGAGCGGCGGCATCGTCATCGGCGAGCGCTACCGGGTCGACCGGGATAGCATCGCGGCACCATCGTTTCGCGCCGACAGCGCCGCGAGCTGGGGAGCGGGCGGCAAGTCGCCGCTGCTTTGCTTCGACGGCTCGTTCGGCTCGTCGCACGGCATCGTGTTCGCCGGATCCGGCGGCTTCAAGACGACATCGGTCACGATCCCGACGGCGCTCAAGTGGGGTGGCGCGCTCGTTGTCCTCGATCCTTCGAACGAGGTTGCGCCAATGGTGTTGAAGCACCGTGGCGACGCCAACCGCGACGTCTTCGTGCTCGATCCGAAACACTCGGAAATCGGCTTCAACGCGCTCGACTGGATCGGCCGGTTCGGGGGAACGAAAGAGGAGGATATCGCCTCCGTCGCATCGTGGATCATGAGCGACAGCGGTGGCGCGCGTGGGGTCCGTGACGACTTCTTCCGCGCCTCGGCCTTGCAGTTGCTGACGGCTCTCATTGCCGACGTTTGCCTCTCAGGCCACACGACGGAAAACGACCAGACACTCCGGCAAGTACGCAAGAACCTGTCCGAGCCAGAGCCCCAACTGCGCCAGCGGCTGCATGAAATCTACGACGATTCGAATTCGGATTTCGTCAAGGAGAATGTCGCAGCCTTCGTCAACATGACGCCGGAAACCTTCTCGGGCGTATATGCCAACGCGGTCAAGGAAACGCACTGGCTGTCCTATCCGAACTACGCCGCGCTGGTCTCGGGAACTTCCTTTTCGACGAGCGATCTGGCGGACGGAAAGACGGATGTCTTCATCAACATCGATCTCAAGACGCTGGAGACGCATGCGGGCCTGGCGCGCGTCATCATCGGCGCGTTTCTGAACGCGATCTACAACCGCAACGGAGAGATGCAGGGAAGGGCACTGTTCCTTCTCGATGAGGTGGCGCGCCTCGGCTACATGCGCATCCTGGAGACCGCGCGCGACGCCGGCCGTAAGTATGGAATCACGCTGACCATGATCTACCAGTCGATCGGCCAGATGCGCGAGACCTATGGCGGCCGCGATGCGGCGAGCAAATGGTTCGAGAGCGCAAGCTGGATTTCATTCGCCGCGATCAACGATCCCGAGACTGCCGACTACATCTCACGCCGCTGCGGCATGACGACCGTCGAGATCGATCAGGTCAGCCGCAGTGTCCAATCGAAAGGATCGTCGCGCACGCGGTCGAAGCAACTCGCCGCCAGGCCGCTGATCCAGCCGCACGAGGTGCTGCGCATGCGGGCCGACGAGCAGATCGTCTTCACCGCCGGAAACGCGCCGCTCAGATGCGGACGCGCGATCTGGTTTCGGCGTGACGATATGAAGGGGTGCGTGGGCGCGAGAGCGTTTTCGAAAGCAGCGAACCCCGCAGAGAATTCGCCCGATCGGCCGGCGCGCAGCGCAGCGAGCAAGGCCGATCGAGAACAATGAAGAGTATCGGAGAAATCAGCGTGGGCGTCCGCCGAAGGGCGGGATTTCTGGAATTCTCGTCGTGCAAGGAGCGGGAAAAAGCGCAGCCGCAGGAGCCTCAACATAGTGGCCCACACCGGGGAGGCGGGACCGACTGCGCCCGCTCCTAAACTCCATCTGAGGCCGGCTTGTTCGTAAAGACAGAAGAAACCGGGCTCGACGTAGATTGATGCGAACAGCAGAGGACAGGCACGTGGCGAAATCGAATGTGGTGCCGTTGAGACCGCGGCGCAAATCCGGCCGCGGGAGCGATCGATATCGGCCGCAGCGAAAATTCCGAACTGGACAGAACGGCCCGCGCAAGTCGCTGATGGCGGTCATCTCAGCCATCATCATTGGAGCAGGCGGATGGTTTGCGTTTGCCGGCGCCGGCGATCTTTCTGGCATCTTAGCTTTGGCCAAGGCGCCGACAACGGATACGTCGCAGGCCACGTTTTCGTTGTGCGGCGAGAGCGTGCGAATGAACTGCGTCGTCGATGGCGACACTTTCTGGTTTGGGGGAGAAAAAATCCGCATCGCTGACATCGACACGCCGGAGCTCAGCCCACCGCGCTGCGAGGCGGAACGGATCAAGGGCGAGGCAGCGAAAGCGCGCCTGCTGGCGCTTCTGAACGCCGGCAAGTTCTCGTTGTCAGTAGGCTTGCGGGACGAGGACAAGTATGGCCGAAAACTCCGGACCGTTACACGGGAAGGGCGCTCGCTCGGCGACCGCCTCATCGATGAAGGTCTTGCCCGGCGCTGGGACGGCGCAAGACATGGATGGTGCGGGTGAGGGGCTGCGAGAGGATCGCACCTGGATGGGCGGAGACCGTTTTCGGGCACCGTGAGCATCGCGAATAGAGCCGTGCGCCGCAGGCGTCTCGCCCAAGAACCGTCGGCTTTGCACGACCGAGGCCCGATATCCATCTGTTGATAGTCACGTTAGCGCGCTCGTGACCCGCGATAGTAAAAGCGCTCGACCAGCGCAGCACCCAGAACCGGCAGCAGCGCCAAGACCGCAAGCTGGAACATCCCATCAAGGCCGAAGAGAATGGACACAGCGACCGCGACGATGGCGCCCAACAATGCGCCGATGACATAGGGAAGATAGCCTTTCATGTGACATCCTCATGCTATTTTCGAAATTTATGATCTTCTCGGAGGTGAAATCCCGGCGAAGTGAGAAACCTGCGCCAGCGCACGCCTAAAAAAAGCGAAGCTCCCTGAAATTAAACCTCTATCATCTGATGTCGGCGGCAGTCGAAGACGCTCATTGTGCCAAGCCCAGCCTCGAAAGGAAATCCCGCGGAATTGGTTTAAGTTCCTTATCGATGGTCGCCATCCGCACGGACCGTCATCAGGCAAATTCGAGCAAGGCCATCGTGTCCGGTCGCAGGTCATCAGCGATATGAATCGATCCTTGCCGACCGATTCATAAGTCTCGTTGGACGCGATTCCCGGCATAGGCGATTCTTGTCTCATGATCGCGCAACCGTACCATCTTTATGTCGAACGCTCTGACGCCGCCAGAAACATGGCGCGCTACTACGCCATGTCGATCGAGCCCAACCTGTTCGGGGATGTCTGCCTGCTCCGGAAATGGGGCCGCATCGGCACGAAGGGTCAGATGATGGTCCACCATTTCGGGCGGGAAGAGGAAGCAGTCGAACTGTTTCTCGACCTGCTGCGGCAGAAACGAAAGCGCGGCTATCGTCCACGCACCTCCGTGCCAACATGAGAATGGCCCGCCGAAGCGGGCCTCATCGGCGCCTGTTCCAGTCGGTCTCGAAGGACATCTCGATCTCGACGAAGAACGGGATCTTGACGCCGAACATATTCCGGTTCCGTATCGCACCGAAAAAGCCGGCGGCAGGCTCGATGTCTGTCGTCGGCTTGCCTATCTGGCCAGTCGGCCCCGCCTCACGGTGGGGCGTTTCCGGCTCAGTCCCGGTTGGTGATGAAAATTTCGAAGCGCCGTTGCGGGTAGCGAGCGAGGCGCAGCCGGTCCGCGTCAGACGTGCCCCATCGAGGCGCCCCTGGAGCCACGAATAACCAGACAAAGGGACATGACAGTGGCGGCCCACGCCTGGTAGATTTCGCAATGCGATTCGGCTGCTTCGCCTTCAACGTGAAGCCGTTCGCTCTCATAGCAAGGCTCGCACACCCTCCAGTCAAAAGCCAACAGGCTCTTTTCGGGTGGGAAAATGATTGCTATATTTGCGGAAAGGTTGGAGCAGACATGGCCAAAGTCGTCGTCAAAAAATTTGGAAGTGCCAAAGTCGGCGTACGCGATACCGCGGTCACGCAGAAACGCGTGCGTGACGCAGGTACCGGGCAGTTTCTGACTGTTCGGACGATCGACGCGCAGAGCAAGACGCTCGGAAAAGATCTGAGCTACGTGTTCAGCAAGAATGTCGCCAAGGCGCGTCGCGAGAACAAGGCTGTAACTGGCGTCCTTGATCGTGCTCCCATCGAAGATTGAGCAGCCAGTCTTCCTGATCATCGCCGGGCCAAATGGCTCTGGGAAAAGCAGCGTGTACGAGAATGCCGACCTTGAAATGGAAGGTCGCTCAGTCTGGATCGTAAATCCGGATCTACTGGCTGCCAGAATCAGCAAAGTCGAGTCCAGACCGCCGCTGGAAGCCAACCTAACCGCGGTTCAACGGATCGAGTCTTGGCTTGAAGCGTCGATCAACGTCCACAAAACAATCGGCGTCGAAACAGTCCTGTCGACAGAGAAGTATCGACGTCTCGTGGTAGCGGCGAAGGCGCTCGGATTCGCGGTCTGGTTCTTATATGTCGTCGTCGATAGCCCCGAGCGCTCGATCGAGCGGATCAAGTTGCGCGTAGCCAAAGGCGGACATCCGGTACCCGACGAAAAAGTCCGCCAGCGGTACCAACGGTCCCTTGAGCAATTTCCCTGGTTTCTGGAACAAGCCGACAAGGCCTGGATCTGGGACAACAGCGGCGCAAAGCCGAAAACGATCGGCGAGAAGTCTGATGGGGTCATTGAACTCGACGTGCACGCTCTGGAGGTCGTTGCCAAAGCGGTTCGGTCCATCGCAACCGAATAAGGAGTCGTGATTCCGCACTTTCTGTGGAGAACCGTCGATTGTCTGGCCTCCAGATAGGTGTTTGCGTGACAGGCTGCGGCTCCGGTGGAAATGATTTCCTTCTTGAAACGAGGAGAAATCGATGACCACGACAAATGAAATCGCTGACAAGATCGCGTCAGACCACGGCCTGACGAAGGTGCAGGGAAAGGCGATCGTCGAAGCTGTATTTGCGGCGATCACGGCCGCTGCCACCTCCGGCGCCGAGACGTTCATTCCCGGCTTCGGGAAATTCAAGGTGAGTGCGACGTGAAAGTCGCCTAAGTAATTGTTTGTACGGGATTTATATTCCGGGACAAACCTGATGTTCCGTCATCAGTAGCCTACCGGCACATGCGGGACTGGTAACGGTCCGGTTTGAAGCTGCCGGGACAATGTAGCCGGGCCTTCGGGCCATGCCGATGTCGTGAGGCTGAGGCATCTTCTGCGAGCATCAATGCGGATGGGGCGCTAGGCTGGGTGGTATGATCAATGCAAATGAACTGCTGATAAACGTCGTGAAATTTGACAAGCCAAAGATGCTGACAGGCTTGAACCAAAAGGTGTGCGGTCGGATGCTTCTCTTCACTTTGGAGGCACACGGACGAAGGACCGCCGGCGGATAGGCAGGGTCTAACCCGCCCGCGTTATTTAGGTGAAACACGGTAAACCCGCATCGTCGCCCGGCAATGGGCAGGCCGACCGCAAGGAAAGTTGTTGGCGGTGCGGGCAGAGGATGTCGGAGAAAGCGAACGCCGGACTGTAATGGTTTGGACAGGGGTTGCGGCTCGCCAACATCACCCCGCCCGAAAGGGAGCAGACTTCCGACGGGTCTCCCGTCGCGAGAGAATGTGCAGAACCCTCGGCAGGAGGACAGGCAAATGACGGTCACAACAGTGACTGGTGCGGCCTCCCGCGAAGCGGCGAGCTGGGGCCAGATTGACTGGCGCAAGGCTTACCAACACGTGCGACGGCTGCAGATGCGTATTGCGAAGGCAGTTAAGGAAGGTCGCTGGGGCAAGGTGAAAGCCTTGCAACGGCTGCTGACCCACTCGTTCAGCGGCAAGGCGCTTGCGGTGAAACGGGTTACTGGAAATCAGGGAAAGAGAACACCCGGAGTGGACCGGATCATCTGGGACACACCGGATAAGTGCGTCAGAGGATTATTGTCGCTCAAACGGCGTGGGTATCATCCTTTGCCGTTGAGGCGGGTATATATCCCGAAAGCAAACAGCAAGAAACTGCGTCCGCTCGGTATTCCGACGATGAAGGACAGGGCCATGCAGGCACTTCACCTGCTCGCTCTGCTACCTGTCGCGGAAACGACGGCAGACCCTAATTCGTACGGTTTTCGACCGTATCGAGCAACCCGTGATGCGGCCCGGCAGTGCTTTATCGCGCTGCGCGGGCGCGGCACGGCGGAATGGGTCTTGGATGCGGACATTGCTGGCTGCTTCGACGAAATCAGCAAGGACTGGCTCATCGCCAACATCCCCATGGACAAGGTGGTGCTCCGGAAGTGGCTGGACTCCGGTTACATAAAGGACGGTGACTGGCACGCGACGAAAGCGGGAACTCCGCAAGGGGGAATAATCTCGCCCACGCTCGCCAACATGGCCTTGGACGGAATGGAAAAGATGTTACGGGACTTCTACGGCCCAAGACGTCGCAACAGCCTGACCAAGGTCCACTTGATACGTTACGCCGATGACTTCGTCGTCACAGGTGCTTCAAAAGAAGTGCTGGAGGAGGCGAAATCTATGGTCGAGGAATTTCTGTCAGAACGGGGCCTGTCTCTGTCTGAAGAAAAGACTCGCATCGTGCGGGTCGAGGAAGGTTTCGACTTCCTCGGCTGGAACGTGCGCAGATATGATGGGCATACCCACATCAAACCCGCCAAGAAGAACGTGGTGGCGTTTATGCGCAAGATCCGAACTATCACCAAGGGTGCCGCCGATGTGAAGCAGGAGTATCTGATAATGTCGCTAAACCCGGTCATAAGGGGATGGACCAATTATCATCACAACCAGGTGGCGAAGGAGACCTTTCGCAAGGTCGATCATCTCATCTGGAAATGTCTCTGGCAGTGGGCCTGTCGTAGACACCCGGACAAGCCGCTTCGCTGGGTGAAGTATCGTTACTTCGCTCGGGAAGGTACACGAGACTGGGTATTCCGCACCGGGATGAAGGATAAGGCAGGAAACTTCAAGTTCATCCGCCTCATCCACGCATCCGACGTACCGATACGTCGCCACTGCAAAATCCGCGCCGAAGCGAATCCTTTCGATCCCATGTGGGACAGCTACTTCGCCGGAAGGCGCGGTCTGCCGTCGGAAGTTACGGATCGGCCCGGTGATTCCACATCTCATACCGATGCACAGGAACTGGCGGCTCTGGTCTAACAGGGCTTGGCGGAGGCTTGAGCTGTATGCTGGGAAACTCGCACGTACAGTTCTTAGGGAGGAGCGGCCCGGCAACGGGTCGTTCCTACCCGACAGCATACCCCGGAGCGCGAAGGCCGCAATCCGTCGACCGGTGCGGCGATCAAGGTTGCTGCGGCAAGAAAGCTGGGCTTCCAGCCTGCCAAGGCTCTGAAGGACGCCTTGAACACGTAAGGGTTTGCGGACCGCTGAGCCGGCCTTTAACCGAGAGATCGACGGCCCCGCTTTAGCGGGGCCGTCTGCGTGTCAGTCCCGGTTAGGGCGGGACCAGATCAGCTGGTAGCCCTCTTCGCCCTCGACCTCTGTGAGCGTCGCGTAGATCGGGGCAGGGAAGCTCGGATCGTCGAGCTTGACCGAGAGGTAGTCGCGGTCCTGCTCGGAGCGCTTCTGCCAGGCCGCGCCCAGCTCGACGTTGCCTGCGTAGATGCGGAAGTGCGGGCCCTTGTCGGAGGGGTTTTCGATGCGGGCGATGCGGGCCTTGACGTTGAGGGCGAGCGTGCGGATCGATCCGTTGAAGCCGGTTTCGGAGGTGGTGAAGGTGCCGATGGTTGCCATTGTCGTATTCCTTTGCTGTCTCGGGCCGCGCCCATCGCGGCCTCGATGGCTGTCGCAAGGATCGGGGACGATCGGTCCGCACCCGTAGGGCCGAAATGAAATGGCGGGCGGCCAGGAGAAGCTTTGTTGCTCCGCGAGGAATGAGCGCATCGCGCTCAGCGGAAGAAAGTTTCGCAAGGCCGTTGCGGGAAGACGATCGAGGCGAAGCCGGTCTTCGATCAGACATGCCTCATCGAGCCCGCGAAGGACGTGGCTTGCTGCAGTGCTCGAAGGGATATGGCAATGGCAGCCCGTCCCCGGTGCCTGCCCGGACGCTACAACGATCAGTCCGCTGTCTTGTCCACATGCCTAGCCCAAACCTCGCAGAACCACCCAGCGTGAGGGCGTTGCATTGCCCGCTCCGCGCTATCGCGGCGCCTCGCGAACCGTCGCCTGAGGATCTATACGTCAGCAGACAAAGCCGTTTATCGTCGAAATCAAGCCGTCCCGGAAGCTCAAGCCGATCGACCGGACAACCTCGATCTGGGGCAAACTGGACCTCGCGGCTGATCGTGACGCGCCCCCCGACCGACGGGCAAGAGTTGCCGACCGCTGGCGAGGCCAACGACCGGCGCTGACAAGTCTTCACGCGACGAGCCGCTCGTCGGCTGCGGCGAGCTGCAGCGAATGCAGGAACGCTACGGCCCGTTGCGCATGCGCCGACGCCTGGAATATCGCCCGTCTGTCGTCGGTCAGGACCTTAAGCCAGGAGTCGAGGTAGGAGGCGTGATCGGGGCGGGGCTCGAGCTCGGGAACAATCCCGAGATCGGCGCAAAGGAAGCAGCTACCGAGCTCCGCTATCAGTTCCTCGCGGGCTCGCTCGGATTTGTCCTTGGCATAGCGGCTGAGGTCGCGAGCGAGGCGGTGGGCCGGCGCCGTCCAGTGCGTGACCTCGTGGCTTAAAGTCGCGTAGTAGCTTGCCGCATCCTTGAAGCTCTCAAATGGTGGCATCTGGATGAGATCGGCGGCAGGCGCAAAGAAGGCCTGGTTGCCGCCATGGCGGATTGCAGCGCCGGTGTCGCGGAAGAACCGATCGGCATGCCCAACCCGTTCAACCGGATCGAGAACCGGTGCCGGCCGGTGATGATACTGGTCGGGAAGTCCGTCGATCTGTTCGACGTTGAAGACGCTGTAGGCTTTCAGGAAAGGGATCTCCCGCTCGACCTCGCCGCCGTTCCCGTCGGTTTCGGACTTGGTGAATCGGCTTGCGAAGACGACGGTCGTGCCGGTCTCGCCCTTGCGCACTGCGCCGCTCAGTTCCAGGGCCTGCTTGAACGTCATCCATGTGGATGACGTATAACCCCGTGTGATACCCTCCGACCATAAAAGCAGCACGTTGACGCCAGAATAGGGTTGCCCGTTGTAACGCAGCGGGCGGGTAATGTGGCCTGCCGTGTTCGCCGAATTCCATGGTTTCATCCAGGGCCGCACGCCTTTCGCCAGGTCTTCGATGATCCTGTCGGTGATGCGGCTGTAGAGATCGCCCCGCTGATTTTCTGTCTTGCTCATATCCAAACCTCCGTTTCAAGGCCGCGCCCGTCGCCGCCCGTTACGGAGGGCGAAAGCAGGAGCAGATCAGCCGGTGGATGCACCGGAACAGCCGCAACGCAGTGGAGGACGGCGAAGCCGTTGCATCCGCCGGCGGCTCCTGCAGACCCGACGAAGGAACGGGCGGCGACGGGCGTGCCATCGGCTTCATTTCTTTTTCCTTGCTGGCCGGGTTCGCAAAACGACAACAGGCCGGTCCCGCCATGGAACCGGCCGGCTCGAGTTGATGGAAAAGGCGGGGCCGGAACCCCGCCGGAAGTGGCTAGTCGAAGGCGGAGATCTGCGCTTCGGCAGCCTTGCGGTCGAGCGCGCGGCCCGGTTGTTCGACGGGACGGTCGAACGGTTTCCAGCTCTCGCCGATCACCTGGACATAGGCGGCGACGGCGCCTTCCGCCGCCATTCTGAGCGAATGGGCCTGTATGCCCATGTCGGCGGCAAATTCGCGCTTACGCTGGGCGGCGCTGTCATAGCCGACGGGACCGTCGAGGTCCTCGTCCCGGGCATCGTTGGCGGCCTTGGCCGTGGCATCGCGTGCCTCGGTGACCGCGCGGCTGTAGAACTGGCCGGCGCCATGGGCGGAGCCGACGTAGGCGCCGACGATCCGTTGCAGGTGGATCTGCATGGCCTTGTCGCCAAGGCCGTCGCCGAGCGCGTCGGCTGTCTCCGTGACGAGCCGCTCGTGCAGGTCGCGGATGCCGTCGCTGTCGATGACGGCGGTTCCGAAACTCTCGGCGATCTTCAGCGCCTGCATGGCGTCGGGGCAAGTCAGCCGAACCATGTCGACGGTGGCGCCTTTGCGCAGTTGCACGACACGCGTGGATTGCCGGGATGAGGGAGTGGACTTGGCCATGGTCGTTTCCTTTCGAGGTCGTCCGAAGCGGCTCCGGCCCCATGCCGGCTTGCCCTTCGGTGCGGTCACCCCGGACCGGCGGAAAGACGGGCGCCTCAAGGTCCGGCCCCTCCTGGACGAGCGGAGCCGGTTTGCGTGCGAAGAGGGCAACCTGTCCTCGATAAAGCACGCAAGCCTGCTCCGTGAAGGACGGCGGGGTCCGGCCGCTCCGCGGCGCGATAGCGGCCTGGAAGCGCACGGCCGCCGGTTCAGACCGCAGCAAAACGAAGGGCAATCCGGCATGGGGAGGAAGGTGACGTCCTCAAATCAACGACAGGCGCTCCCACGAAAGGCTGGTGGCGCCGAGGCTGCGCTCGCCCTCCTTGCGGATCAGCCGGCCTCGGCTGTTACGGGCCTCCTCCGCCCCATCAGCTGCCGGGCCGGTCTGACCGGTGGGCTTCCTGACCTCCGGCATCCGGCAGTGGACGCTGTGCACCTTGCCCTCGCGATCGCGGTACAGTCGCCTTTGCCTGGCTTGCCGTAGACGCGTTCGGCTTTCTTCGGCAGGTCCGGCTGGCCCCAATTGTTGACTTCGACGATGGTACCCTTCTTCGGCACGTTGCTCGCCATCCATTCCTGCTGGGCGCCAAGCAACTCTTCGACATTGGTGGTATAGCGATTGTCCTCATCGGCAGGGCCGAACAGGTCCTCCGCCCACTCGATCCCATAGGCCTGGCGCAGATCGTCGCCGAAGCTTGCATCACGTGCATACATACGGGTCTTTGTGAGACCGTTGGCGATCTGCCACCAGGCCGCCGTTCGCCTTTCTTCGGCTAGTGGGCCTTCCAGACCTCTTTTTGCTCGTCGTGCGAGGCGGCCGCAATCGTTCTGAGCCGCTGCTCGTTCGGCATATCGCCCTTGGCTATCTGATCGAGCATGGAGGGCAAGAGGTTTGCGAGCAGACGAAGCTTGCGGATCTGGCGGACGGGAAAGGCAAGCGCTACGGCGACCGCCTCCTCGGTCCAGCCGAGCGCGACCAGCCGCTCGATGCCGCGCATTGATCGATGGGATTAAGGCACAAGCTATATTCTCGGTCATCGAGCGCATCGCGCCGTTGTCGTTGGCCACCGCGACCACGACCACGTCGATTTCCTCGATACCGGCGGCGATCGCCACACTGGTGGGGCGGTGACCGGCTTCGATGATGTAACCGTTGCCGCCGGCTTCCGGGAAATGACCGGCGCTGGATCACGCCGACGGCCTTGATCGTCGCCAAGCAGGGCGTCGGCCTGGGGCGTCGACTTCGACTGGCGCGTGTTGTCGGGGTCGTCCTTTAACGCACGCGGATCGACCTTCATCAATTGCATGGGATATTCCTTTTCGAGGATTGGACAGGCCTCTGCCTGTCCTTCGCGTCTTCATTCCTTCCGAAGACACGACCCGAAGCGCGGAGCGGGCAGCCGGGTGCAACTGCGGCCGAGCATCGCTGCCGCGAAGGACGAGCGGAGCTGACAGCCCTGCGAGGACCAGTGGCCGCCATTGCGAGCGGCGCGGTTGAGCGTCAGCGACGCCCGGCTACTCGATCTGCGAGTAGTCTTCCTCCATCTTTTCTTCCATTTCCATTCGCCTATCCCTTGCTCTCTCACCACAAAGCTTGGAGGATGCGGCGAACCAAAACGTGCTGATGGAGACCCGTACTAAACGTCACTTGGCGCTTTTCTTGGCAGAAGGTTGTTTGACGCGGATGCGCAGAGGTCTGCTGTCCGAATGGTCTATCTCGAACGCATTTGTCTTCTTCACGAGGTCGCTGAGCTTCCTGAATCCATATGTTCGGGGATCGAAGTCTGAAGAGAGGTTCGCAAGCTGCGTTCCGACTGCGCCGAGCGGCACCCAACCATCCTCACTCTCCATCTGCGCGATGACCTTTCTGATGATCGGCGCCGCTGCACTTGGCGGCTGGAGCGAAGGAGTTGCCTGAGTAGCATCGCCACCATTTGTAGGCGCTGAAGAGAGGAGGTTTTCAGTGTAGATAAACCTCCGGCACGCCTGGCGGAAGCTTTCGGGCGTTTTCTGCTCGCCAAAACCGAACACATCGATGCCTTGCTCACGGATCCGAGAGGCGAGGCGTGTAAAATCGCTGTCGGAGGAAACAAGGCAAAAGCCGTCGAAGCGCCCGCTGTGGAGGAGGTCCATGGCGTCGATCACAAGTGTGATATCAGAGGCATTTTTACCGGTCGTGTAGGCAAATTGCTGCTGCGGAATGATCGCGTGCCTGGCAAGGACGTCGATCCAGGCTTTCGAGCGAGCGTTTGCGAAGTCACCGTATATGCGTCGGACGCTCGCCTCGCCGATTTTGGCTATTTCCTCGAATAAGCCGTCAACGATCTTGGCCGACGCATTGTCAGCGTCAATTAGTACAGCAAGTCGCGGTGAACGTGTTTCAGGCATTCGATAGCTCCAATCTGTCCTAATGGACCGAAGACCACAAGATGGACAAGGGGCCCATGCCTCACAAGCCCGAAAGTGTCAGATGCTATCGGACCACGCGCAGTTTGCTGGCAAGGGGAGTCGCGTCAGGATCGTGCGCGGATAAATCGTCGGATGACCTGAACAAAAAAAATGGGCCAGCGAAAACCGCGGCCCATGAAGCGTGAAGGTCAATAAACCTCCAGAGGGGAACAGCTGCTGCGGCGGCACTGGGAGGAAATCCGCCATGTGCATCAGCTGTGTGCACTATGATTAATTTTTGATCGGAAGGAAAACATTTATTGTGCAATGCAGCTATGCGCGTGCTGCACCGCCACGGACGACCCATCGAGACGGGCTTGATCGTCAAGCGGCGTCAGACGTCCCCGCCGTTTCCCCGCGCGCCGCGGTCGCCAGGACCTCATCGACCTCCCGAACCTGTTGGCGCTTGTCGGAAAGGTCGTCCGCGAACGCGAACATGCCGCCGTCGCGCGAGCGATAGGAGACAAGACCGCCGCTCGGCCTCGTGCAAGCGATACCGATAGCGCTCCTGCGCCTCATCGACACCGTCGAGCGCATGCTCGAGCCGTGAAACCGCGCCGAGCGGCGTCATGGTGACGGCAAGATCGAGCTCCTGGGTTGCGCCGGTGCGCTGCAGCAGGGTTGTGTAGTGATAGCCGTCGATTGCGGTAACCGCCATACGTCGCGGCATCGGCGCTGCCGCGCGCAACCAGGTCGCGCACAGATGCGATCGGCGCGGGGAGGTGGCGCAGTTGGACCGGCAGCTTGGCGGCGACTTCGTCGTACACCTTGTCGGAGAGGTCGCAGTAACCGTGGAAGTAACGGATCGCCTCGTCGATGCGCAGCGCGAAGAACACGTATGTCACCGAGCCGGTGAGGAATTCCCGCATCGCGAACAGCGAGCCGCGGATCCAGAGCGGCGGCAGGATCTCGAACATGTAATCGTGCTCGGCCTCGGGGATTTCGAACCATTCGCCTGCATAGAGCGGAGTTGCGTCACGGTCCCGACGATCGGGTCGCTGGACGTGGCGGTCGAACGTGGGAAACATCTGCTGGCGGCTTGCGACGCCCTGAAACACTTGCGGAGGGAAGAGGCCATTTGCGGCTCCTTGCGCGGGCGGACCAAGCGCGGCTCAGTCCTCTCGACCCTGCCATCTTCTTCAGTCCTTCGTGATCCGTTTCCTGCCGCCGGCATCGCGACCTCCCGCATCCAGGGCTGGCTTTAGCCGGGAGAAGCCTCCCTTGACGCGGCCGGCTCGCCTGCGGCACGCCTCTTCCTCTTTCGCTTCTTCCTCCAATTTCTGTTTCTCGCTGCCCCGCTTCGGGCGTAGCTTCTGAACTTCGTTCCAGTCTTCTTGTGACGGGCGAAGTCGCATCCAGTCGCATCCCGCCTCCTCGGCAAGTGCGCGTAGTCGCTCGGCAAACATCTCGCCTTGTGGGTTGGCGTCGGTGGCAGCGACAAGCTGGACGTTGGGGCCCGACGCAAGCCTGCGGAGTGCCGCGGCCGTGGTCGGCGACCAGCCGCCGCCGGTGCTGAGGTAGAGTGTGCCGTCTCGCAGGCCCTCGATTGCCGCAAGGCTCATCGCGTCGATCGCAGCTTCCGTGACGGCCAGTCGCACCGCTGCACGCGACCCCAGACGAAAGAGAACCTTCGTTCCTCCCGAGGCGAACCCGCGGTATTGCGGACCGCGCGCCTCCCAGCCTGTGACACCGCCTGCCTCGTTCGTATGGGCGGCCCACATGGTGCCTTGCGGACCTTCGCGAAGAAGGTTGCGTTTGATCGCCGAGCATAAAAGAACCGTCGGCAGGCAACGCACGTCCTGCAGGTACCGCCATGTTGATGAACCCCGCCAGGGGCGGCGGCGCGCCTGCCAGCGATCGCCAAGCGGAAGGTCGGATTGGCCGTCCGGAATGCCAGGCTGCCACTCAGCCTTGGAAATATGGAAGCCTATGAGGTCCGCGACCTTTGCGACGCATGCCGAAAAGCCAACACGGTCAAGGTGCTCGACCAATCCAAAGATATCGCCTTTCGCATCGCTGAGCGGATCGAACCATCCACGCCCTCCATGCGTCACGATGATGATCTCACTGCCGCGGCGGTACTTGACCGCCCGCCGGGTGCTTTCCTTGACGTCAATGGCAAACCCGTTCTTATCCAGCACGGCGGCGCAGCTTACCTTGTCGCGAAGCGATTCTATTTCTCTTCTCTCCATTTTCCTTCCGATCGCGAAAGCGATCGCCTCCTGCTCGTCAGTTCTATTCATCGGCCACTTCAGCGGCCGCGAAGAGCAAAGGACGCAAGGGCGCGGCTGGCAATTTGGTGAATCGTGCAAGGTCGACCGCGGCGAAGCCTCCCTTGCGGCCTGCCGCTCGCTAGCGGCACGCCGCAGGCCATGCCGCCGGCTCAATGCCAAGGCGTGTATTCATGGACGATCTCAAGATCGTTCATCGGCGTCGATTGCGTCGGACGGCAGGACGCCGTTATCCGCCGTCGACGGAGAAGAGGGTGACCGGGACCATCAGGTTGCGGGAGAGCTGGAAAGCGTGGGACTGGGCGAGTGAGAGATTCGTGCGACATGTGAGTGGTTCCTTCGGAGCGGCCCAATTCCCGCTCGATCACTCCACAAAAGGCCCGCCCGGGGAGGGCGCGATCACCGCTGCGCGACGCGGAAGCGGCCGCAGCATGGCTAGCGGACCGCTCGCGGGTGGAAGATCCGGAACCGGGCCAGGACTCCATCAACAGAGAGCGGGATTGGACTGGTTAGGGAGGTGCCTCACGCAACGACGCTCGACTGCATCGACCAGGTCACGATCTGCGGCCTGCGGTCTCGAAATGCCGGGCGGATTTCATCGGCCGCCTGCCTGCGCGATGCCATCGTATCGACCGGCTTATGGCATATTTGAACTCGGTGATTCCCCTGATGAGAGAGGATTGAGATAGCCAACGATATCAGCATCGGAATGTCTTTGTTCTTAGCTTAGAGGATGGCCGGGAACAGAGGTTGCCGACTTCTATGAGGCCGCTTTTGGTGCCCAACAGATCGACTTTTGCAATCTGGATGGCGCTTTGGCGGGCTTTGCAATGCGCTTTGGCGCAATGCCCGTTGCAGTCGCTGGATCCAATCCCCGGCGCGAGCAACACCCTTCTTACGGCGGCCCTTTTTCCCGAAAGCGCTGGGCAGTCAGCGCCATTTTCACGATCAACGTGATGACATTGAGCAAACCGCCGGCGCGGTGTGACTGCCGGAGCGATTGTCCGCGATGAGATAGAGACGGACATTTCTTGGCCGCCGCGAGGCCTCGATCTTCGATCGTTCGGCCCGCTCTGGGCGCTGGTCGAACGAAGGGCAGCGCGCGTCTGGAAAGCCGCCCAAGCGCTTTCCACATCGGTCGCGTTCGTCATCAGCCCAGCGATCAAAACTTTTCGATCAATGTTTATGAGATGGCCGAGGTCATCTCGTCTTTCGGTAGGTCCAAAGTTGTGCCGGCGGAATGTTGCGCATCATGAAAGCCAGATGACGGACCTCGTATCCGGCGGGAAGCGCGACGACTGGAGAGAGCAATCCATAGGTGATTTGGACGACGGGCCGCCCTGTCGGAATCCGTTCGAGAAGATCGAGGATCAGCGACAATCGCTTTGAAGGCGGCAAATGAAGGAGGGGCACAGCGGAGATGACGCAGTCGAACTTTGCACCTCGCTGAGCGCCCAGAACGAGATCCAGCGCAAAGGCGTCTCCACATCGAACGTCGACCTCGGGAAACTCCTGCTGAAGATGCCGACAGAACTCGGGCGAATACTCGATGGACAAGAGCTCCTTGGGCCCAACGCCGCGCGCCAGGATCTGTTTTGTGATTACGCCGGTTGCCGGACCCAGTTCAAGGACAGGAAGGCTGGAGAAAGGATCGATAACGCTTGCCATCTTCTTTGCCGTCGCAACGGAAGTGGGCGTTATGGCGCCTACCGCTGTGCGGTCGCGCTTCCAGCCCTTCAGGAACGCGATCTCATCCTTGAACTTCAACCCCAGCCGCTGCCGCACGCCCATTTTGCCTCCGCTTTGACACCCGATCAGAATCATGGGAGCGACAAACACCGTCAAAATGCGACAAATGCAAGCCCGGCGGCGGCATTTTCAGCTCAACATCGCCTTTTGCTCATAAAAGAAACCCGCGGCGAGCACCATTCACTACCAAGCCACGCCCTTTGGGCGCCTTGGTTCTCCGGTTCAGACCGGCATACTTCGAAAGAAATGCCAGCTTTACCATATTCTCGGGAGTTCCATCACAGTTAAAGCACACTCACAATGATCGCTGAGGGCTCCCCGATCAGGCTGTCAACGAACCAATCAATTCGTCACGTCTCCAAAAGCGAGCGACATACGATTTTGTCGGAATACGTCGACGCGGCGCACGGGCGAGGAGCCATGCCCCGACATTTTGATGATATGCCGTTTTTGGTGGCATGAAATTTGTACGAAATCAGTCGTGGAGGAATGCACCACGACATTCGATCCGAGGTTGGGCATCTTCTATGTTTAGCAGCGCGGCAACAATTGCAATCGAATCTGTGGCTTTCGGCAGGGGCAGTGAACCGCATGCGGCACGAAAAGCCTCCTCTGACAATCTGGTCGCAAATTTAAGGGCGCGACCAAAGCTATTCCCGCAAAGGGGTATGAGGGTATGAGCGCAAAGATTTTTCCGGATTGGAAGAAAACCAGGTTTTGTAGCCTGGTTAAACGAATTGTCACCGCAAGTTTCAGCCTGCTGCTGCTGACCGGGGTGGCACAAACCCAAGCGCTGCCAAAACTGAAGATCGATCGCAACGCGATCTCGGTGTCGGGCCTATCATCGGGAGCGTTCATGGCCTCGCAGTTGCAGGTCGCGTATTCATCAAGTTTCATGGGAGCCGGCATTGTCGCTGGTGGACCTTATTTTTGCGCTATGGGCAATCTCACCTATACGGGAATCTGCATGGGCCAAGTGCCGCGCGTTCCTCCAAATCCTGCGATGTTGTTCGCTGCGGCGGAAACGTCTTCGCGGATCGGCGCCATCGACCCGCTTTCCAACCTTGGATCAAAGAAGATTTACATTTTCAGCGGTACGGCCGATACGATCGTCAAGCAAAGTGCCGTCGATGCTAGCGTCCAGTTTTTCAAATTGGCCCGAGTTCCCGATTCAAACCTCGCCTATGTCAGCAATTACCCTGCCGGTCACTCGTTTGTTTCGAAGGTCTTCGGGAATTTGTGCCCGACCAACGCAACGCCGTACATCAACGAATGTGTGAACGATCCCCCAAATACTGCCAACGACAACAATTACGACCAGGCTGGCGCGATTTTGCAGTTCATCTATGGCAAGCTTAACCAGCCGGCCGCCAAACCAACTGGGAAGTTGAGGGCGTTCGACCAGAAACTCTACGGGGCCGCCAACCCGGTGTCGAGCATGGCGGATGTGGGGCATGTCTTTATCCCCGACAGCTGCGGCAAGCCTAGGGCCAACTGCAAACTGCATGTTTCCATCCATGGCTGCCGCCAATCGCAGCAATCGATTGGGGACGATTGGTATACCAAGCTCTATCTGAATAACTGGGCGGATACCAACGGTATCATAGTGCTGTATCCGCAAGTCAATAAGTCACTCCGGAGGCCGTATAATCCCCGGGGTTGTTGGGACTGGTGGGGCTTTACAGGCAGCAACTATGCGATCAAGGGTGCTGTCCAAATGGACGCCATTATGAAGATGATCGCTGCTCTGGGCGCCCTCTGACGGCGAAGCGCCAAGACACCTGCAGTTATCGCCGTGGCGACATCCGTTCTCCTTGGGTGGACCGAGTGTTACCACACGCGGGCATCATAACCGCGTTGCGCCTTGGGGCCGAGCTTAACCTTGACCATATTGGCGAGATTCGACGCCCTACGGCATCTTCTCCCGAGCGTTCGAAAGGAATTTCACTTCAGATTACCATCGTTCGAGAGATCGAACGTGACGACCTTCTGCGCATGGACAAAGAGGTTCTTATGAGTTTCTACGCGCGGCATCGGAATGAAAATGACGCGCGAACTGTAATCCATTTGGCATCGCGCCAACCTATCTCGGTTTTGATTTTTGCGGTTTTAACACGATGGTGAGATTCCAAAGCTCTCGAACGTCTAGATTTCTAACCGTATGAACTTATAGTGATTGTTTGAGTCACTCCCGCTCGAAAAGTCTTGCGCGCCCTCTTGACCCTACCTCGCTAGCTACCCATTTCATCTGTCGTCGACGCCAAAAAGAGTCGACTACGTCAGGGGCGCCGAGCTTCTTGGCGTTCCTCGTATCTATGTTGCTCCGTGGAGGATGTAGCTATGAGAACAAACCTCGATCTTACCCCTTTCTATAGGTCCAGCATCGGCTTCGACCGCATATTCGATCTTCTCGAAAATGCCAGCGTTAACGCCGACAAGTGGCCGCCTTTCAACATCCTAAAACTCGGCGAAGACACGTATCGCATCGCGATCGCGGTGGCAGGTTTTGCCGAAAGCGAACTGACGATCACCCACGAGGCAAAAATGCTCGTGGTGAACGGCGCGAAGTCCGAGGACGACGAAGCACTGTATCTGCATCAAGGCCTTCCCGTAAGGTCGTTTGTGCGCAGATTTGAGCTGGCTGATCACGTGATCGTCGAAGGAGCAAAGCTCGAAAACGGGCTACTCCTCATCAATCTCAAGAAGGAAACACCTGTGGAGATGAAGTCGCGTCGGATTGCCATCCAAGCCGAGACTGCCAAAGCCGCTTCAAAGCAGATTGAGGGCGCCAAAGCCTAGCGTGATGCGCACCTGCTTACTCCTCGGCTGTTCCCGAACCGCCAAGGACGTCATCGCACGACAGGAGAAAAAAACCGAAGAAAGGATGATAGTCATGAGTGTACGTGACCTGATCCCATGGAGCCGTGGCAACAGCCAGGTTCCGAACGTCTATCGTGGCGACGACATAGACCCGTTCCTGTCGCTTCACCGCAATGTCAACCGTCTGTTCGACGAAGTCTTCCGCAGTTTCGGTCCGCCATCGTTGTTTGGTGGCACATCGCCGATTGGCGCCGAGTGGCCGCACGTAGAGATCAAGGAGAATGACGACGAAATCCGAGTGATAGCGGAAATTCCGGGCATCGATCCAGAGGATATCGAGTTGCTGCTGAAAGACGGCGTGCTTACGCTTCGTGGTGAAAACAAGTCCGATACCGAGGACAAGGATCGCGGGTTCAGCGAGCGTTATTACGGACGCTTCGAACGGCGACTGGCTTTGGGTCGCCAGCTTGATGAGAGTAAGGTCGCCGCAACGTTCAAGAACGGCCTTCTTACGGTGACGCTGCCGAAGACCGAGAAGGAGCGAGCCAACGTCAAGCGGATCGCCATCGACAACACCGAATAATACCGACAGCTGCAAGCTCGCCGGGTACAAACGCACCCGACGAGCTTCGGCAACGGCGACGCTGTCTTACGGTCGCGATCGAAAATACCATCCCGGGCGCTGCGCTTTTGGTCGCAGCGCCAATGGGCACTTAGTGGGTAAGCAGAGGTGGAGGCGGGAAGTCCAATACATTGCTCGTATAGCTTTCGACCAGCGCACTGAACGGAGTGCCGTCCTGAAGCTTCAGCACTGCATGATGTTCGAGAAGAAAGGGCGGTAGTATAAGAGATCCCGTTGCGGGTGTCGGTAGTTCCTTTTCCACGTCCCATCCTTCTGGAAGAGGGGACCACAGCAAATTGGAAGATAGATTTGTGCGGGTGAATTTAAGAGATTGGACGGCTCTGCCAAAGGCAACGTCGCTCGTATTCAACGCTTTATTCATGTCCATTGTCAGCCTTGCCGGAACATACCAATTGTCAGCCTCAGAAAGGACGCGATTGCCGCAAACGAGGCGGACATGTCGGTAGGCGATGGGCTCGTCGGGGCCGACCGCCAGAAGTTCTCGGATGCGGCTATTGACGGGCTTGTCTCTCCCGCGTACCCGCTGTGCAACGATCTTAGAACCTTGCGGTGCGAGATTGTGTCCGGCACACCACCGGTCGAGCGTCAAAGTGGCACTAGCATTACTCAGGAGAGTTGCATTCAAGGTCTGGAGAATCGCAAGCGCCTCAATCCGTGCCGTTGGCGTGTTTGGCCATTGCACCGTGGTGAACGATTCCTGCGCCGATATGCTATGCGCGGCCAGCATGATCGCAGCAGCAGGTGCAAATGCGATAACCCGTATAAACTTCCAACAGTAAATTGACACGAAAAGTCATCCTTTGTGCGAGTTTGATGAGCGGTCGAGACGATATTTATTGCCAGGGAGGCTTTCCCACAAGAACGCTCGAAGGTGACTTCTAAAAGGCTGTGTGAGCGGACCTACCGTCCCGCTTTCAAGGTTTCCGTAGATACCTGGCACCAATGATGGCTGCTGAGCGCATCATGACGGACGTTACCTCTGCCTTGGGAAACCGGCCGGTTTATGTCCGAGGCGGCACCCGTCGTCCCAGCGTGAAAACCGATGCGGCGATAATCCATGACGTAAATGGGTGCGATCCAAAGAATCGATTTTTCCAATAAGTCGAGTGCCGTTAGAACGCGCTGAATTTGGCTTAGCGCGACAGCACGACGGTTTTGCCACGGAGTTCTGACGGAATGATAGCCGTCATGGCGATCAAGGAGTGAAGCAGCTTCGCTCACTCCAGACTGACGGACTAGGTGAGTGCGTTGTGGCCGATATGCGAAAACGCGGAGAATGTATGTGCGGGATTGTGGGTATTGTCGGCCATCATCCGGTTTCGGACCGGTTGATAGACGCATTGAAACGGCTTGAATATCGTGGCTACGATTCGGCAGGCGTCGCGACGATCGACGGTGGAGCGCTCCATCGCCGGCGCTGTGAGGGCAAGCTCCTCAACCTTGAAGCAAAGCTGAAAGAACTGCCCCTGGCGGGCACAATCGGCATTGGCCATACGCGCTGGGCAACCCATGGCGCGCCGACGGAACGCAATGCCCACCCACATTTTAGCGACGGCATCGCAGTCGTCCACAATGGGATAATCGAGAATTTCGCCGAATTGAAGGATGAGCTGACCGCGGCCGGCACCGAGTTCCAAACCGACACCGACACGGAGGTCATCGCGCATCTCGTGGCAAGACTTCGCCGGGACGGCATGGCCCGGCGCGAAGCTATGCATGCGATGCTGAAGCGCGTCCGAGGCGCTTACTCGCTGGCTCTGCTCTTCGAGGAGGACCCTTCGACCATCATGGCTGCCCGGAATGGCCCGCCGCTCGCGATCGGTCACGGAAGCGGCGAGATGTTTCTCGGATCGGACGCGATTGCGCTGGCGCCCTTCACTAACGAGATCACCTACCTGATCGACGGCGATTGGGCGGTCATCGACAAGACTGGCGTCCGTATCTTCGATATCGACGGAAAGGTCACCACCCGACCGCGGCAGATCTCGGTGGTGACGGCCCATATGATCGACAAGGGCAACTATCGCCATTTCATGGAGAAGGAGATTTACGACCAGCCGGAGGCCATCTCCGATACCCTTGGCCATTACATCAACTTCAGCGACAATCAGGTGGTCGCGGCTTGGCGCGACACCGTCTTCACCAACGTGCAAAGCTTGGCGATCTCCGCCTGCGGCACTGCGTACTTGGCCGGACTAATCGGCAAATACTGGTTCGAGCACTACGCACGTCTGCCGGTCGAAATTGATGTCGCCTCCGAATTTCGGTACCGCGAAATCCCGTTCTCGCCACAGGTGGCAGCTCTCTTCATCTCACAGTCGGGCGAGACGGCCGATACACTTGCTTGCCTACGCTATTGCAAGGAGCACGGCTTGAAGACCGGTGCAGTCGTCAACACGCCCGAATCGACGATAGCACGAGAGTCCGACACTGTGTTCCCGATCCTCGCCGGACCGGAGATCGGCGTTGCGTCTACGAAGGCCTTTACATGCCAACTCGCCGTATTGGCTGCGCTCGCGGTTGCTGCCGGCAGGGCGCGTGGCACCCTTACGGAGAAGGAGGAACAGACACTGGTCGCCCGGCTTGCCGAGATGCCGCGCGTCATTGGGCAGGTGCTCAACAGCATCCAACCCAGGATCGAACTTCTGTCGCGTGAATTGGCAAAGTGCCGCGCCGTGCTCTATCTTGGCCGCGGAACCAGCTTCCCTTTGGCCATGGAAGGCGCCCTGAAACTAAAGGAGATTTCCTATATTCACGCGCAAGGGTATGCTGCCGGCGAACTGAAACACGGTCCAATTGCTCTCATCGATGAGAACATGCCGGTTATCGTGATCGCACCACACGACCGCTTTTTCGATAAGACCGCTTCCAACATGCAGGAGGTTGCGGCCCGCGGCGGACGGATCATCTTGATCACGGATGAGAAGGGCGCTCGCGCCTTGAAGCTCGACACGATGCAAACAATCGTTCTTCCAAATGTGGACGAGATCATTGCGCCGATGATCTTCTCGCTGCCGGTCCAACTACTCGCCTATCATACGGCCGTGTTTGCGGGCACGGACGTCGATCAGCCGCGCAATCTGGCGAAATCAGTCACCGTCGAATAGGTCATCGTTTCCGTAAGGGACGAATGACAGAGTTTAGATGACTTATAACTGCTGAGCATTTGGAGATCGACATGCCGCAAACGAAGATATTTGGCTTCTCGGGGAACATAACACGACCGTCCACGACGCGCACATTCGTCGACCATATCGTCGGGCAATTGGCAATCAAAACGCGAGCGGTGGCGCAGTCCTTCGATGTCGATGACCTTGGACCTTCACTATTGGCGGCCAAACGGCTAGACGACCTCAGCGCTCAAGCACGCGGGGTCGTAGACCAAATGCTGGAGGCAGACGTCCTGGTTGTAGGCTCACCCACCTACAAGGGCAGTTACACCGGCCTATTCAAGCACTATTTCGATTTGCTCGATCCAACATCGCTGAGGGGCAAGCCTATCATCATCGCTGCGACGGGCGGAGGCGAGCGTCATTCGCTTGTCGTCGAGCATCAGTTGCGCCCTCTGTTCGGGTTCTTTGAAGCGCTTGCGATGCCGACCGCAATCTATGCCACCCGTAATGACTTCGCCCACGGGGAGGTGATTTCCGAGGCCATCCGCATGCGTGTAGGCCGGGCTGTCGAGGAAGCAGCATACGCAATAGGATGACCAGACGCAGCAAACGTCGGCGCAACAGGCTCTATTGTCCCACGCGAACCTTAAGAGGCGATTTAGCGGTATTCACCGCCTCGAAGACAACGTTGACTCTGTGTTTCCCTGGTCCAATCGGATGCCAGTGTCCTCAAAACGCTAGCCTCTCCCCGGCCGTAGGTGGTCTTGTTATAGTTGGCGAGTGCGCCCAATCCTGGCTCAATCCAGCAGCTGATTGGCGATCTCTGACGGAGTCGCCGACAAAAAACTGCTGCTTTGGACGGCGGAATAGCCCGACATCACTGGTGTCGCCAAGATGTTTTGAACAGTTGAGTTTTGTCACCTTCGAGACCGTCAGGCATTTCAACTTTGCACCACAACAGCCGACATTTTTGACGCCACGGTTGAGCGCGGACACCCGTGAACTGCGAGGAATTGCCATTTGAGAAAACCGTGTCTTCTACTCGCTGCCGTTCTTGTCTGTGCAGCACTCCAGTTTCCCTGCGCCAATAGCATGGCTGAACAGGCGGCCGCACCCGCTCTGACGGTTTCTCTGACGGCGCCGGCAATACGGGACTGGCCGGAGACCGTTCCCGCGAGCGGCTGGTTGAAGCCCTGGCAGGAAGCAATCATCGCGTCCGAAACGAGTGGCCTGCGCATCACCGACGTCCTGGCGGATGTCGGGTCCGTGGTCACGAAGGGGCAGACGCTGGCCCGGCTTTCGCAGGAGAGCGTGCTGGCGGACCTTCGCAAGCAGGAGGCGGCTGTCGTGACTGCCAAGGCAAATCTGACAAAGGCCAAGGCGAATGCGGATCGTGCACGCCAGCTCAGCACTTCGGGGGCCCTCGCCGACGAGAAAATCACTGGATATCTGGCCGACGAGCAGACGGCGACGGCAAGCCTGACATCCGAGGAAGCCGCGCTCGACAGTGAAAAGATCAAGCTTGCGCAGACGACTATCACCGCCGCCGACGATGGCCTCATAACCTCGCGTTCGGCCGATCTCGGCGCCGTCGTCTCCACCGGCACCGAGCTGTTCCGCATGGTGCGCCAGCAGCGTGTCGAATGGCAGGCCGAAGTATCGGCGCGTTATCTGCCGCGCATTTCGGAAGGCTTGAGCGTTAGGATCAACGGGCCGGAAGGTCACGTCATTGCCGGCAAGGTGCGGCTTGTCGGACCCTCGGTCAGCACCGACACCAGCCGGGCGATCGTCTATGTCGCGCTTCCCGCCGACATTCGTCCGCGGACCGGCCTCTACGTCACGGGCAGCATCGAGTTGCAGACCACACCGGCGCTCACCGTCCCCGAGACCGCAATCGTGTTCCGGGATGGCATCAGCTACGTCTTCACCGCCGGCGAGGACAAGCGGGTGCGACGGGTCCGCGTCGAAACCGGCCGCCGCAACAATGGTGAAGTCGAGATCGTCTTCGGCATCGATCGGTCGTCGAAGGTCGTGACGTCAGGCGGTGCCTTTCTGTCGGACAATGACCTCGTGAAGATTGCGGAGAAGAACTGATGAATTTCTCCGCCTTCTCGATCCGCAATCCCATACCAGCGATATTGCTGTTTGTGATGTTTGGATTTGGTGGGCTTTGGGCATTCAAACAGCTGGCGGTTCAGTACTTTCCGGATATGGACCTGCCGACCATCAGTGTCACCGCCACGCTCGACGGCGCTGCGCCGACGCAGCTCGAGACGGAGGTTGCCCGCACCATCGAGGATAGCCTCACCTCCTTGAGCCATCTCGATCATATTCTCACGACGATCACCGACGGCACCGTCTCGACCAAGGTATCCTTCAAGCTGGAGAAAGACAGCGAAACGGCCCTCAATGAGGTCCGCAATGCCGTCGATAGCGTCAAGGCCGATCTGCCGGCACAGATGGCGACGCCGATCATTACGAAGGCCACCGTCCAAAGCTCCGCACTTGTCACCTATGCCGTCCGCTCGACCGCTCTCAACGAGACCGAACTCTCCTGGTTTGTCGATAACGATCTGACCAAGGCACTGCTATCGGTCCCGGGCGTCGGCCAGGTCAACCGCATCGGCGGGATCGATCGCGAGGTCCATGTCGATCTCGATCCTTCGACGATGGCGTCGTTCGGCGTCACCGCCGCGACCGTATCAGCGCAGTTGAAGGCCGTGCAAGCCGACAAGTCTGGCGGCCTTGGCGAAGTCGGCGGCACGCGTCAGACATTGCGCACGCTCGGCGCCGTAGAGTCGGTCGAGGCCCTGAGGGAGCTCACTATACCGCTCGCTAACGGGCAGCAGGCCCGACTCGACGACATCGCCTCGGTCAAGGACAGCTTCGCGGAGCGCACCTCGATGGCCTATCTCGACGGCAAGCCGGTGATCGCCGTCGAAATCAAGCGTTCGAACGGGTTTTCCGACAGCAGCGTTTCGGCTGACGTTAACACGGCAATGAAAAATTTCGCAGCGTCGCATCCCAATGTGCAGATCCATGCAGTCTACAGCCTGATCGGGTCAATTCTCGGCAATTATGACGGCGCGATGCACATACTGTATGAGGGTGCGATCCTGGCGATCGTGGTTGTCTGGCTCTTCCTTCGGGACTGGCGCGCGACGATCCTGTCGGCTGTGGCACTGCCCTTGTCGGTCATACCGACCTTCCTGGTCATGTACCTGGCGGGCTTCAGTCTGAACGTCGTCACCTTGCTGGCGCTGTCGCTTGTGGTAGGTATTCTCGTCGACGACGCCATCGTCGAGATTGAAAACATTGCCCGCCACCTGCAGATGGGCAAGCGGCCGATCGATGCCGCGATGGAGGCGGCCAACGAGATCGGGCTGGCCGTCATCGCCACCACCTTCACGCTGGTCGCCGTCTTCCTGCCGACGGCATTCATGAGCGGCATACCGGGCCTCCTGTTCCGTCAGTTCGGCATCACCGCCGCTGTTGCCGTCGTTGCCTCGCTTGTCGTTGCGCGTCTGCTTACCCCCATGATGGCAGCCTATTTCATGAAGGCTCATCCGTCGGAGCAGAAGGATGGCCGAATCATGCGCGCCTATATGGCGCTCGCGAAGGCTGCCCTCGATCACCGGAAGACAACAGTGGCCGTGACTGCCGTCGTCGTTGCGGTTTCGCTTTCCGTTATCCCCCTCTTAAGAACGGGATACCTGCCAGCCGCTGACGACTCGCGGACGCAGATCACGCTCACCCTGCAGCCCGGCGCCACTGTCGAGCAAACCGACGCCGCAACCAGGAAGGCCGCAGATATTCTCAGTGAGATTCCCGACGTGACACATGTGTTTGCGGCTATCGGCTCGGGATCCTCGGGCGGTGGTGCGACGGTCGCCAGGAGCAGTGTCGGGTCTGCCGCGATCGTCGCCACGCTGACGCCGATTGATGAGCGCGACCGCAAGCAGTCGGAGATCGAAAACGATATCCGGCAGGCGCTCTCCGTCCTCCCCGGAGTGCGTGTGGCGGTCGGTATCGGCAACGGTACCAAGCTCGAGTTCACTCTGGCCAGCGACGATGCCAGTGCGCTCGATAGCGCAAGCACGGCGCTCGAGGAGCAGTTGCGCACGCTGCATGGCATCGGTGCGGTGACATCAACGGCCGCAAGGCAGGCGCCGGAAATTCAGATCACGCCCGACTTTGCGCGCGCCGCAGCGCTCGGGGTAACGTCGAATGCGATCGCCAGCGCCGTGCGCGTGGCGACAAATGGGGAATATTCCTCCGACCTGCCGAAGCTCAACCTGCCGCAACGCCAGATCCCGATCGTCGTCCGCTTCTCGCCGGAAACGCGCACCAGTCTGGATGATATCAAGACCATGCGGGTGGCCGGCACCAATGGCAATGTCGATCTCGGATCGATTGCCGATGTCCGCATCGGCGGCAGCCCTTCGGAGATCGACCGTATCGACCGCATGCGCAATGTCACCGTTTCCGTCGAACTCAACGGCCGCATTCTGGGCGATGTCAACCGCGAGGCGAAGGCGCTGCCGGCTCTCCAGCATCTGCCGCCAGGCGTTACGCTGGTGGAACAGGGCGAGTTGCAGCGCAGCTCCGAGCTGTTCCAGAGCTTCGCGCTTGCGATGGCGATCGGTGTGTTCTGCATCTATGCGGTGCTCGTCCTGCTGTTCCACGATTTCCTGCAGCCGCTCACGCTTCTGATGGCCCTGCCGCTCTCGCTCGGCGGCGCGCTGGTGCCGCTGGTGGTGACGGGCACCAGTTTCTCGATGCCTGCCGTCATCGGCCTTCTCATGCTGATGGGCGTTGTGACGAAGAACTCCATCCTTCTCATCGAATATGCGATCATGTCACGTCGCCGAGGCATGTCCCGGTTCGATGCGCTCGTCGATGCCTGCCACAAGCGGGCGCGGCCGATCGTCATGACCACCATAGCCATGGCCTCGGGCATGCTGCCGGCCGCGCTCAGCCTGTCGGGTGGGGATTCCAGCTTCCGGCAGCCGATGGCCATTGTGGTGATCGGAGGCGTGATGATATCAACGCTGCTCAGCCTCATCATTATCCCGGTCATCTTCACCTTCGTCGACGACCTGCAAAATTTGCTCAAATCGTTCAATCGCCGAGCGCTTCGACGCCATGCGACCTGCGGGCGAGAGACGGAGTTCAGTAATTTGCCAGGCGATCTCGGCGGCGATACAGGGAAATCCCTAGAGATGACTCCATCTCAGCATAAAGTCATCGAACCCACACCTTGATCGGGACTGGAGGCGTTTTTGGCAAACGCTTCTCGTTGTCGATCAAATCACGCGAATTCCAACCCTCGGCCTGTCATTGATATTGCCTCCTGCGGTCAAGTGCGAAGCTCGGCGCCTTCTTTGTTGCGGCAGTCGCGCGTGTGGATACTATGCGCGGCAGCAGATAATGCATTTTAATTTTAGCCTTTCAGTTGAGGCGGAAGAGGACATCATTGCGATCGCCGAACAAGGTGTAAGCATGTTCGGATCCACACAGGCGAGGCGATATCATGATGACTTGTTCGCTGTGCTTGACCTCATTGCCGCCAACCCGCGAATGGCACGTGAGCTGGAAGAGATTTCGCCACCGTTAGAATTCATCCGTTCGAGGCCCATCCTATTGTCTACAAGATCGAGGAAAACGGAGCAATTTTCGTGATCCGAATACGCCATAGACATGAAGACTGGACCGGCGATCCTGTCTTGGACTCACTGAGTAGACCAACATGCATCATTGTGTGAGAGGCGTTACGGTCGGGCTGTGACGCATGTCAGATCAGCTACATCGCCGTTATCCTGTGCTTTTTCTCCTGATTTTTTGGAGGAGATGGCCTAACCGATTTGCCGGACAGCAGTCTGGAGAGTTCGTTCTAAGATAACGTCGGGGACTGAGTGACGCAGCAGTTCGATTTGTTTGTTTCAAGTGAGACACCTTCCGCGAAGGCAGCTGCTTCATTGCCTGCCAAGCGCCAACGGTCAGCTGCTTTAAGTGAGGACGATATGGTGCAGCAACTCCAGGCGACCGGCCGATATCGCATCCTCAAAAAACTCGAACCGCGTGCCATCGCAACGGAGGCGCGGCCCGGATTCCCGTTGAAGTGAGGTGGCTCCTGATCGAGGCTCGCCCGGGCAAAGGAACCTTCGTTCGCGAGGGGCCCGCAAGTCCCGCCGAGGTTGTCGACCTATCTTGGCAATCTGTCGCGCTTGGAGCTGCGCGGGGAGACGGTGGTTTTTTGGAAACTTCATTGACGCTTCCACCAGCCGACGGCTTGATCTTGAGCATGGGCTACCTGCCGCCTGATCTACAGGCGTCTGGCCTTTTGGCACACGCGCTCCGTCGAGCCGCAGGTCGTGTCGATCTTTGGGATAGACTGCCGATCGAGGGTCTTCAGTCATTGCGGGCGTGGTTCGCGCGCGAGATCGGAAACGGCGCCGTGTTCTCACCCCACGATGTCATCATATGCAACGGCGGACAGGCGGCGATCACTGCGACGCTACGGGCACTTGTGCCGCCTGGACGTCCCATTCTTGTGGAGACGCCGACCTATACTGGCGCTATGTCGGCTGCCCGGGCGGCGGGTCTTGAAGTCATTCCCGTAGCCATTGACGAAAACGGAGTGCGACCGGAACTGCTGGAGGACGCCTTCGAACAGACGGGGGCCCGGGTCTTTTACAGCCAACCAACCTTCTCCAATCCTTCGGGCGTCGTCATGTCGAATGAGCGGCGAGCTGCTGTCCTCGACATTGCTGCAAAGGCAGGCGGGCGCCTTCATCATCGAGGACGACTGGGCGCGCGATCTCGATCTGGCAGGCAACGCACCGGCTCCGCTTGCGACGGCTGATCGCCATGGACACGTTGTTTATATTAGGTCCCTTGCCAAATCGGCTGCACCCGGTTTGAGGGTCGCAGCCGTTATCGCAAGGGGAGCTGCCCTGGCACGGCTGAAGGTGGCTCGCGCGAGTCAAGACTTTTTTGTTTCCGGTCCCTTGCAAGCGGCGGCTTTGGCCGTTGTCTCCGCGCCAAGATGGAAGCCTCATCTCAAGGCCGTCCGCGCTGCCCTAATCGAGCGGCGCGATGTCCTCGTCGGGGTGCTGCGCGAGGAAGTTGGGGATTGCGTGACGTTCCAGGTCCCGACCGGAGGCATGCACCTTTGGCTACGCTTGCCGGATCACGTCTGCGATGTCGCACTCGCTGCAGACCTGGCCCGGAACGACGTTATCGTTGGCGCTGGTCGCCCATGGTTTCCTGCGGACCCAGAAGGCTCTTTCCTGCGGCTAACTTTCGCAGGCCACCCCACCACTCTTGTTGAGGGCGCAAAGCGCCTCAGCCAGGCTATTAAACACAAACTTTAATCTTGGATAACGGAAGGAATAGGGGTTAGTCCGCTGCGCGAGAAGCGGCAGGGCCAGCCACGCTTTCCATTTGACCCAATGCCGGAACGGGTCGAGCCATGCCTTGCACTGCTCGAAGCCGCCGAAGGGTGCCGATTGGGTCTATGAGATCAAATGGGACGGATCCCGCTTGGCCGTCCATATCGAGCCGCAGCGTGTTCGCATCCTTACGCGTGGTGCCATGATTGGACACATCGCTTTCCATCGATTGCCGCGGCAGCAGGTGAGATCGGTGGGAACGCCATCCTCGATCGCGAGGCGGTTGTTCTTGATGAGGTAAGACGGTCAGACTTCCGTGCCCTTCAGCAGGCGCTGGGCGGTCGCGGCGGTAAACGGAGTTCGGGGGAGGCGATTTTCTACGCCTTCGATCTTCTGTACTTCGATGGCCACGATCTCCGCCAGATGGAGCTATCCGAGCGCCGGTAGGCACTTTCCGGCGTGGTACACGGGGACGCGGATGCAGTTATGCCGGGCTACCAGCACCCCGGATGGGTTCATCTTTAAGCAACACCTAAAAAAACGGCGAGCGATCTTGTGACCGCCAGGAGCGCATCATCTTCCAGGCGACCGATCGTTGTGCCAATTCTATCCCGTTTCACGGACATGGCTTTGTCCACCATCACTTGCGAGGCTTTTCGCAATCCGCTTTGCACTGTCGGCTGAATGGTTGGTCGAATGAGCGGCGCGTCGACCAGTGTGCTGGAGATCAGCAGGACAGTGATCGTTCCAGTTGCATCAAACTGATCGGCCTGGATGATTAGTGCTGGACGCGGCTTGCCGAAATCACCGCTGATTGCGACGGTCACAATGTCACCGCGCCTCACGCTTCACCCTCGTCGTCCAGGTCATCGAGAGCGGCGTCAAGGAAGTCTTGCAGACTGGGATCGGCGGCATCGGCAAGGGCTACCTGAACGGACTGACGATGGCATTCGGCGGCAAAACCAGGGCGACGAGTATCGGGAACCCATATTTGCACAGGACGCAGCCCAGCGGCGCGCAACGTCTCACGGCGCTTTTGAACTCGTTCGTTGACCGAGCTTGCCATGATCAAACTCCAATGTGATTGTTACATGTAACATAATGGGCGAGCCCCGCCATGTCAATGAGTCGCAGCAGAGCGTGAAGGTACTCACTCTGGCGGGGACAAGTTGCGGTATATTCAGGCGTCGGTTGGGAGGGGCGGGCTGATCGAGTTCCGGCGCTTGCCTGGGGCCTTTGCCGAAGAACCGACCATTCATCGTCCACAACGACTGGTCGTCAAAATGTGTCGACGAAGTGGATTGGTGACCCGACATTTTCAAAAACAAAAGAGGCAATTACCTCAGAGCGATACGGCACTGTCGCGTACGCTTCAGGATACAGTAAATGCGAACCATCCTGTGCCCATATTTGCGCCGCCCAATGTTTGGCAGATGCGAACGAATGCCAACACAACGCCCGGTCAGTTGGCAACGAGTTTGAGCCAATTCGCGTTGACCCAGCCCTTGTTCTTATAGGGCAGGGGGTGCGTTTTCGTTGAATGGCATCTCACATTGGGGGTCTCGCTCCCGTAGACGACACCGGCCCACTGTCCGCGCTGCTGGAAGGCGATGACCATATCGCCATTGTGAAGTTCGCCAAGCTGGCGGTACTGGCTGCCAGGCCCGGACCTTATTGCGAGAAAGCCGTCCCCGTTGGCTTTTAGTCCGGCAACCATGTTGCTCGAGCAGTTTGCCACCTGACCGTCTCCGCCCTCTTCCAGAATTTGGACGTCCAGGTCACCGCCCGCGGCCGTCGCTTTTTCCGTGGCAGGCTGATCGCTTTTTCCTTGCTCCGGTTTGAAATCCCTGCCGTTCCAGTACAGGGTCGAATAGCAGGTGTCGGACCCGGCGCGGCCGCAGCTACTTCCATGCAGGGCAAGCTTGATCGCCGGTCGCCCTGCGATCTCGACAAAGCCTATGCCCTGCACATAGTCGTCAAAGATGGATTTGTAACTTTTGTTGGGTTTGGCCACGAAAATCTGCGTCTCGCATCCAGCCGAACCGCAAAAGGATGAAGGCATGCCGACACATTTCAAATGAGCGTAATCAAGAATGTAATCCGGAACCTGATCGCCGTTGATGTCCTTGATGCTGACGAAGCCCTTTTCAAGCTTGGCAGGCCCTCCGCAGTCTTTCTTGGACTCGTCGATCGCCGCCTGAACGGGCTGGGGGAGCGACTGCGCCGATGCGGCGCCCGAGCATGCGAGAGCGGCCGCCGCGCTTACCACCAGAATTGCCTTGCGCATTTTTCCCTCCGGAGCAGCCGAATTGCGACGCCTCGCCTGGACATTGGTGTCCGAGACGGCGCGTGTATTGCAAGGAAACATACATGAAAGGGCGAGCGTCTTGTATCGCCTGAACGGGCGATGACCGCGCATATAGCCCAGCACTGCGCCGTCACATTGCGGAATGGACCGCGGACAGTGATCGCAGTGGCCGTAGAGTGACGAACTGCTCGAAGCTCGGCGCCACGCCAAATCCGGCGTCTACAGGCCATAAGGCTAAGCCGCTGCGGGCTGGCTCGCTGCAATTCGTGCAGATTGGCTAATGGGCTCGCGGTCCTTAGCCCTGTCTCTTAAGGTCGATTGCTCCAAGCAATAAAACCTCCGACGAGCATTAGGAATGACGTAAAAAAGAACACTGAATGTATACCGGCATGAGCAGCTAATACGCCGCCAATGGCCGGGCCGAGCACTTGACCCGCGTGCTGCGCCGATGTCGACCAGCCGAGGATCGCGCCGACGGCTTGCTCGGGGACGCTGTGGCGTATCACGCTGCCGATACAAGGTAGCAAGCCCCCTAAAACGAGCCCCATCAATATTCGCAGCCCCACCAACTCCAAAACGTTCGTAACGAAAGCTTGTGACAGAAGGAGTGCCGCAGCGATGCACATTGCGACAACGATAACTTTCCAGTGCCCGACGCGATCTGCTAGTCTTCCAAGGTGCGAGGCGGAAAGAACACTCCCAAACGCTGTACCCGAAATGACCAGACCGGCCCAAAGGGTAACATGACGATTTGGCTCGACGAGTTGCGAAATGTAAATCGCTGTTATTGGTTCAATGGACAGATTGGCGATCATCAGAAGCAAGCCCGTCGCCAGCATTGCCAAGACAGGCCTCCTGCTTGGGATCGTCGACCAACTGTTGGAGTGTTCACGCTCTGTCGTTCGAGCATTGAAATTCTCTCTGATCAAAAATGCGCTGGCAACAAAAGTGAGGAAGACTAATGCCGCAGTCAAAAAGAACGTTTCTCGAATGCCGATTAATGTTGGTAGAAATCCGCCGATCAGCGGGCCGACGAGGTTGCCCCCCATAATCCCCGTGGCCAAGAACCCCAACGCCCAGCCAATACGGTCTTTGGGAACCTGTGTCGCTACCAAAGCATATGATCCAGACGAGTAGCCTCCGAGTAGACCGGCTAAAAATCTCATAGCCAGCAACTGCCATACATCTTGAGCTACACCCATCAAGGCCATCGCTGCGACCACGCCCAAGCTTGCGCGAACCATCATCGCCTTCCGACCGTAGCGGTCGGCAAGTCTTCCCCAGAGCGGGGCAACCAGTGCGGCCGCAAGGAAAGTCACGCCGTACGCCACGCCCGAAAACTGCGCTATGGATGCTTGGTCGCTGACGCCTAATTCCCGGATATATAGGGGTAAGAAGGGAAGTAACATTGTCATGGCAACGGTCGTGGTGAACGAACCGGCAGCACAAACAATAAGGTTCGTCCTCCAATAGGGCGTGCTGCCGTTCAGATACGAGCTCGCATTCCCAAGCTTATTTCCACTGTTGAGCACTGTGAATCGCACTTCTTGCTGGGGCATATGGATTTCGGGCACACATTCGGTGTCAATGCCGACCTCGAACCGACTGCTTCGCTTCCGTGTGCGTCGAGGATTGCTAAAGACGTTATGGATCAGAAGTCCTCCTCAGTCGCGGGATAATCCGCTCTATGGCGGAAGGGATTGACCCTGTGGTCAATGCCTTCTCCGGTAGAATGTACTCTGGTAGATATCTGACATGTTGCTCTTGTAGCCCCCGGTCCGTCCGCTGGATTTAGCCGAGAAAGGAATGTTCGCCGGCAGCTCCCGCCGTTTCGCTACAGGGCTGCAAGGCTCGTGCCAAAAACACCGAAAGACTTCCTGTCAGCTTTTCAGCTATTTAACTTGAGACAAAATGAGTTTGCTCAACAAAACTGTGTCGCAAACCCGGTGCAGACGCGTCAAATGAGATGCTCCCGCCGTCTCAACTATGCATTTCGCGGACATCTTGTAATTTCCGTTGCCAGCAGGTTGTCAACGATGAAATCGATATTGTGTTCTTAGAGCGCGCACGCGAACGCGTCTCTCGTGCCGCTTGTTCTCTGTAGCATTTAGGAGCCGCATAAAAGCGGCAGAGCCGGCTGCTCGGCTGATAACAAGATAGGTTGTCATTCTTGAGTTCAGGAAGTCGGCGACACAGTGAGATCGGTGCGCCATGCTGCGGCACTCGCGAAACCAGCCAAACTTAAATCAGCAGGTTTGGAGCACCTACCGTCGCTCTGCCCCACTTCCCCAAGCATGCAGCACGCCGCGGTGTTGACCCAGATCAACGTAGCCAACCGCATTGCTGGTAATCTTAAGCATTGCTAAATCCGAAGGTTAAATGCGGAGGTGACACAATGCTAGCGGCAGCAAGAAAAGATTATCTCGTCGGCCCGTCGCGGAATGCAATCCCGTGTTTGGGGCGTTGGTGCATGGATTGGGATTTGAGGGGATGGCGATCTTTGAAACGGCTGTCTATGGCGTGGCTGCCCTACGGCGGACGGATTTCGGGCGTGCGCAAGCAAGCATGCGGTTGAGGACGGCGCAGCCGATAGCGACTTCGGTCTGCTGCACGGGAGACGATCTTGCGCGCAAAACGTTTTCCGATGATGGACTTGTATCCCCCAATGGCGGTCTCGATCAGCGAGCAACGGCTCAGCCATTGAATATCGCGAGTTGACCGAAGGCGAAACCGTTGAAGATCGCTGGAACTGCTCTATCCGCGACTGACGACCGTGGGCGCACCGCGGCGAAGAATTTCGCGCGATCCACGATGTCTTTTCCTTTTTTGGATAGCTTCGGCAGCAACCGGCATTCAGTTTGGTTTCATCGTGTGGTAACGGACCGTTGCGCGAGCAAAACGCCCCCCGGAAATTTGCTCGCGCACAATGAACCACACCCGGTTCCTCGGCCCTGCCTCACTGCCTTGAGGTGGGGCCATTTCACTAAAGACCGCTCCAGAACGTCACAGCTTCGCCGCCCCGGTGAAGAAGTCGTCGATCTGCTGGGGCGTGAAGCCCATCGCCTGAAAGCCCTCCTGCATCATCGGCGACGATTTGACGAACGAGCCGGAATATTCATAGGCGATCTGCACCGATCGGTCCTGCGTTTTCACCCATCCATCGACCTGGTCGAGAAGGCCTGCAGCGAGGAGCTGCAGTTTGAATTGGCGCGCTGAAACCATCTCAGGGACAACGATTGGCGCAACATAATCGGCGATCATGCCCCCGCCATTTACCCAATCGACTATGATCTGATTGTCCTCTGCGACGAAGAATTCCCCTTCGTCGGAAACGATACGGATGGATTTCGGATCAGATGCCGTTCGTGTGACGCCGGGAGAAAGCGTCTGGTCAATCGTATCGAGCACCGGCGAGATATCGACCGGTGTGGCCTGCCCGCGAGCGGCGCCGTAGAGCTGGTTTGCTTCAGCGTTGCGAGCATTCGTCAAGTCGGTCATTACCCGCGCCGCACTGTCGGGAGCATCGAAGCCTTCGGATATTCGATGGCGCAACGTCCGTCGTCTTCAACTGCGGCACCGGCGCTCTGGCATGTGCTCGGCCCTCGAAATCGCCCATGTGGCGTTCTCCGCGGTCGCTGCCACCGGCAAGATCAAGCCAGCGACTGTTTCCAAGGAAGGCGCCGCCTACGCGGGCGTCGAGACGATCTGCGCCGATCCATCCCACACCACCACCGTCAATGCCGTTGTGCTCGTCGCACAGGCCT
>NZ_AQHN01000064.1 GCF_000359745.1 Rhizobium freirei PRF 81 | reverse complement strand
GCCTGAGACGGCAGACCCGACGAAGCTGTCGGAAGCCAATCTTGAGAGCGGCACCGCGCCATCGGAATCGGCCGTGACGGCGCAGGGCAGCATCACGCTCGCCGATCCGGATGCTCCGCACATCACCAGCGTTGTCGATGCCAAGGGAACTTCGATCACGGTCGGTGCGGATGGCACGACGACGATCCAAGGCTCCTACGGCACGCTGACGATCGATGCGGACGGCAAGTACAGCTATACGCTGACGACGGCGGGCGTTCATGCCGGTGGCGAGCAGGAGACGTTCAGCTACACGGTAACCGACGCGCACGG
>NZ_AQHN01000063.1 GCF_000359745.1 Rhizobium freirei PRF 81 | reverse complement strand
CGTCTTCATCTGGTCAGTGGCGTTATTGCCGGGAATGAAGGATCCCGCGCCGAGGCCGTCGCCGACCAATTGCCGCATCTGCTCGTCGATGAGCTGGTTATCGAAATAGGCGTCCCCCAGGAAGGGAACCTTGGTCTCCGGCGTATAGCCGATCCGGTCTATGAAATAGGCCGAGCCGTAGAACTTCGACACGTCGAGGAAAGCTGCTCGCGTCTCGAACAGGAAGACCTGGCCCGGAACCGTGCCGCCGACGCCGCCGGACTGCGGCTTGGCAAGGGCTGCGAGCTGAGCGCCATTCGTCTGCAGGATCTGGGTAAGATTGCCGCTATTGCCGATCGCGGCGGTAAGTTTGCCCATGAGGCTGTTCGGGCTGACCGAAGCACCGGCAGCCGTCAGGGTATTGCCGCTGATCGCAGGACCGGCCGCTGCCGTAACGCCGCCGTTGCTGATCGAACTACCAGCTGCTGCGGACACACCGCCACCGTTGATCACAGCACCTGCGGCTGCGATTGGGCCGCTAGCGCTCACCGCGGTGCCGCCGGCGGCCGTCAAGCCGTTGCCGCTGACATTGGCATTTCCAGCCATAGTCAGGCTGCTGCCATTGATTGAAGGACCGGCCGCTGCGGTCACGCCGCTACGGCTCAGCGTGGCGCTGCTATCTGCCGTCAGACTGCCGCTGCTGATCGCTGCGCCGCCGCCGGCCCTCAGATTGTTGCCGCTGATCGCCGGTCCGGAACCGATCGTCGGGCCGCTGCCTGCCAGCGACGGTCCTGCGCTGGTGTTCGCCCCGCCATTGGCCGCAACGCTTGAAAGCGCCGCGTTGACACTGAACAAGGCCCCGCCGGCCGTCATGCTGCCCAAGGCGCCGAGCGGGTTGTTCGAGGTCGCCGGGGCGTCAATCGCAACCTGACCGGCGATCGAACCGTTGGACACAACGTTGTTCACAGCGCCGCCACCATTGATCGCGAGTGCTCCGCGTGCCTGGATGACCCCGGAAATCGCGCCGATCGCCTGGGCGCTGACCGTGGTACCGGCGCTAAGATCTCTCGACGGATCGCACTGACCGTTCGGGTTCGGCGAATAGGTGAGTGTCGGGTCGCTGCTGCCGATACAGGGGCGATTGGGGCCGCTGCAATCCAAATCGCTTCCAGGACCTGCGGAAACGACGTCGGGATAATATTGGCAGGGGGTGGAGCTGTCGCAAATCGTCTGGGTGACGCGGTTCAGCGTCGCGCCGTCATTGGTGAGCGTGCCCGCGACGGTGAGCAGCATGTTGCCGTCGGATTTGATCGAACTGTAGGAGTTCCACAGATTGGTGGCATTGACGGTCAGATCCCTGCCCGCACGAATCTGTGCGGAGGCGCCGGCACCGCTGATCAGCTGATCCTGGTAGATAAGCTGGCTGACGAGACTGTCGACGGTTGACGTCCAGACGTAGATCGGCTCGTAGTCGTGATCGCCTTGTCCATAGCAGTGAACTTGGCACCTGTAGGTCCTGGTGATCACGTCATAGGCGTTGAGAATAGCATTGGAAATCAGCACGTTGCGCTGAATTGCCGGAGCCGAAGTCGTAACGTTGCTCAAGCCATTGGTCAGGATCGACATGTTGCCGCCCGACTGAATGAGGCCGGCTATGTTGACGACCGCACCGTTGCGTTGACCACCGCCTGGCCCTGCTATGGCAAGGCCGTTGCCTGCAAGCAGGGCGCCCTGATTGTTGGTCAGCGTACCGCCAACGAAGAGGTTGGCATTGTTGCCGGCAAAGACGAGACCGCCCGGAACGTTGGCAAAATCGCCGGCAATGTTGACGTTAAGATTGTTGCCTGCCGCCAGTTGCCCGGCATTGTCGAGCGACGGCAAGTTCAGCGTCAGGTCGTGGGCGGCAAGCAGCGCGGTGTTGGCGTTGGTCGTGAGACCTGCGGCGGAGACGGTGATGTCGCCGGAACCGCCGGCATTGGTGACCGTGCTGACCTGCGCGTTGGAAAGGTCGGCGCTGCCCGACAGATTGAGGGTCAGGCCGCCGAAGACAAGATTACTGCCTGCAAGATTGGCCGAGGAGGCGTTGACGATCAGCGTGCCACCGCCGGCCATCCGGCTGCCTCTGCTGCCGGATAGATCGAGCACACCGGTGTTGAGCGTCAGATTGCCGCCGACGCGAGTGGTGCTGGTATAGGCAATGGCGCCCGGGCTTGTGAGCGCGGCATTCCCCAGGCTTTGCAGGCTGTTATAGCTGATATTCTGCGTGGCCGTGGCGGCAAGATTGCCGCCGGAAAGCAATGAGTTGGCGCTGACGCTGCCGTTGGAGGCGGCAAGCGTCATAGCACCGGCGCGCCGCAGCATCAGGCTGCCATTGGCTGACGCATTGGTGGCGGCAAAGTCGACGCCGGAGACCAGCGTGTCGATGGTGATCGACCGGGCACTGAGGTTGATGTTGCCGGTGCCCAGCGATTGGCCGCTGAGCGTGATCGCGTTCCCGGCGCCAATGGTCAGGTCGCCATGGGCGACAGCATTGGCGCTGACATTGTTCGCCGCATTGGCGGTAATGGTCCCCGCAGCAAGCAGGCTGTTGAAAGAGATGTCGCCGGCTGTGGCGGTGAGCGTCAGGTCGCCAGCCTGACCAAGGATGACATTACCGGTTGCCGATTGGCCGGTCGCGGCAAAATCAACGCCGGCCGCGATGACATTGCCGCTGACGCCTGAGCCGATAATCGAGACATTGCTGGCACCAAGGAGCTGGCCATTGATCTTGACTGCGCCAGGACTGGTGGACGAGCCAATCGCGACCGCGCCGTGGCCGGTGATATTGCCGCCCATGAACGCGTTCGCCACCACATCGAGATTGCCTGCGACGATCAGCGTGCTGGCGCCGGCACTTCCGGCATTGATGGTCAGGTCGCCGCTTGGTCCGAGAACGATGGCGCCGTTTGCCGATTGTGCGGTGGCGGCAAAATCGACGCCGGTAACGGCTTGGCCCAGCTGGACGGTCGGGCCGGAGAGAAAGACGTCACCCGCACCGAGGAGCTGGCCAGCCACATTGACGCTGCTGCTGCCGGCAAGGGTGATATTGCCATGCCCGGTAACAGCGTTGGCCGAAATCGTGCTGCCGCTGGCGTCGATCGCACCTGCCGCGAGCATGGTCTGCGTGGTGACGCCGGCAGAGGCGGTCAGATTCATATCGCCGGCGCGACTGCCTACAATCGTCGCGGCAGTTCCGAGCACAATACCGCCGCCCGCGGCATTGGTGGCCGCGAAATCGATGCCGGAGATCAGCGTTGGCGCGTTGATATGACCACCGCTGACCGTGAGATTACCAGCGGCAATGATCTGGTTGCCGACATCGACATTGCCGATAATGCCGGCATTGCCATGAGCTGTGATGCTTCCGGCAATGAGATCAGCCGCATCCGCCGTCATGTCTCCTGCGGAAAGGATGGTCTGGGAGACAATATTGCCCGTCGTCGTGAGGTTCATGGCGCCGGATTGCGCCAGCACGATATTGCCGGCGGCGGCAGTGGTGGCGGCAAAGTCGATGCCGGAGATCAGCGTGGGCGCACTGATGCTGCCGCCACTGATGGTGATGTCGCCGGCAGCAAGAATCTGGCTGCTGACATCGACGTTACCGACAACACCGACTTTGCCATGGCTGGTGATGCTGGTTGCCCGTAGATTGGCGGCGTTCGCCGTGAAGTCACCGGCCGACAGAATCGTGCCGGCCGCGGCATTACCGGAGACGGTGAGGTCGGTCGCGCCGGACGGGCCGAGAACGATGTTGCCCCCTGCCCCGCCGGTCGCCGCGAAGTCGACGCCGGAGATCAGGAGACCGGCGTCGAGGCTGGCGCTGTCGATTGTGAGGCTACCGGCCGACAACACCTGGCCGCTCACATTCACGCGGCCGCTTGCGGCCGTACCGCTGGCCTTCAGATCGGTCTTGCCATGGCTGGTGATGTTGCTTGCCGTTAGATCCATCGCCTGTGCGGTAAGACCACCGGCCGACAGGATCGTGCCGACGGTGAGGCCGCCTGTCGAGGTGAGCGAGATATCGCCGCTCGCCGTCTGGACGATGTTGCCGTTTGCGGCGGCCGTTCCGGCGAAATCGACACCGGAGACGATGGCGCCTGCCGCGATACCCGGCCCGGAAATACCGACGTTGCCGCCGCTGAGGATCTGCCCGCTGACGTTTGTGGTGCCGGAAAGGATAGTATCGTTATGACCAGTGACGGTACCGGCCGTCACGGTGGCCGCATTGACGTTGATGGCGCCGGCGGCCTCGATCGTCGATGCAGAGAAGCCGCCACGGAGCCGGGCCGTCAGGTCCCCAGTTTGGCCGAGAACGATATTACCACCAGACGCGTTGGTGGCGCTAAAGTCGATACCGGCGACGACCGTCAGCGCTAATAGGCTCTGTCCGCTGATCAGTACGTTACCGGCGCCGAGGACCTGGCCGGTAACGCTGGTGGCGCCATCGAGAGTGACCGCACCGTGTGCCGTGACGGCATCCGCGTTCACAGCCGCGCCGCTGGCCGAAAGCGCACCAGCCGAGAGCAGCGTGCCGGTGTCGATATTGCCGGCAGAAGCAAGTGTCAGATCACCGCTGCTGGCGAGCACGATGTTGCCGTTGGCGGCGGCAGTTCTGGCGAAATCGACGCCGGAAACAATGGCGCCGGCCTTGATGACGGAGCCCGAGATGGCAACATTGCCTCCGCCGAGGACCTGATGATGAATGGTCGTGGCGCCGGATAGCGTAATTTCTTTATGAGCAGTGATAGCGTCGGCGGTAATGGTCGCACCGCGCGCGTCGACGGCGCCGGCGGCCTGCGCTGTCGAAGCCGCCACATCGCCGCTGACCGATACGCTGAGTTTGCCGGCGTTACCAAGCACGATATTGCCGCCCGCAGCATTAGTCGCGGCAAAGTCGATACCGGCAATAACGGCCTGAGCCGCCAGGCTCCGGCCGCTGATCAGCACGTCGCCAGCACCCAGAATTTGGCCGCCCACGGTGGTGGCGCCATCGAGTGTCACGTTTCCATGCGCCGTGACACTGTCGGCGGTCACGGTCGAGCCTTTGGCCGAAAGTGCCCCCGCCGACAAGAGCGTGCCGCCGTTAATCGCCCCAGTAGAGGCGAGCGTCAGATCACCGCTTGCCGTCTGGACGATGTTTCCGCCGCTGGCGGAGGTGGCCGCGAAGTCGACACCCGAAACCACGGTGCCGGCCTTGATGCTCGTGCCAGAGATTGAGACGTCACCGCCGCCGAGAAGCTGGTTGGTGATAGCGACGCCGCCAGCTGCCGCGCCGGAAAGGGTAATATCCTTGTGACCGGTGATCGAAGCTGCTGCGACGGTCCCGCCGCTGACGTCGATGGCACCCGCTGCCTGTATGGTCGGCGCCGCAACAGCCCCATTCACCGACACGGTCAAATCGCCAGTCTGGCCAAGAACGATATTGCCGCCGGCGGCATTGGTGGCACCGAAGTCGATGCCGGCAACGACGGTCTGCGCGGACAAGCTCTGGCCGGCTATCAATACATTGCCGGCACCAAGGATCTGGCCAGCAATGTTCACACCATCGCTCGTGGCCGTTGTACCGGTGCCTTTGAGCGTAATATCGCCATGAGCCGTGACCGCATCAGCGGTCACGGTAATGCCGTTGGCCGACAATGCACCGGCAGACAGCAATGTGCCGACGTCGATCGATCCTGTCGACGCAACCGTCAAGTCGCCGCTTGCTGTCTGGACGATGTTGCCATTGGCGGCTGCCGTTCTGGCGAAATCGACGCCGGAAACCACGGTCCCGACCTTGATGCCTGCACCGGAGATACTGATGTTGCTGCCGCCAAGGACCTGATTGGTTACGTCAACGCGACCGCCCGCGGTCGTCGTGCCAGTTGCGCCGGATAAGGTGATGTTCCTATGGCCGGTGACAGCATCGGCAGTGATGGTCGCGCCGCTCACATCGACGGCGCCTGCCGCCTGTATCGTCGGCACCGCCACTGCGCCACCGACCGAGACCGTCAGGTTTCCGGTCTGGCCAAGGACGATATTGCCGCCGGCGGCATTGGTGGCACCGAAGTCGATGCCAGCGACAAGGGTCTGCGCCGACAGGCTCTGGCCTGAGATCGCAACATTGCCAGACCCGAGAATCTGATTTGTAACGCTGATCGCGCCGCCGAGCATCACGGCCCCATGGGCAGTGATCCCGTCCGCAGTAACGGTCGAGCCGGAAGCGTTCAGATTGCCGGCTGACAGCAGTGTACTGGCATTTATGGCGCCGGCCGAGGCAAGCGTCAGGTCGCCGCTGCTGGCGAGCACGATGTTGCCATTGGCGGCGGCAGTCCTGGCGAAATCGACGCCGGAGATAATCGCGCCAGCTTTGATGGCGGAACCGGAGATGCTAACGTTACCGCCACTGAGTACCTGATTGCCGACAGCCACGCCACCGGCCGCTGTACCGGCAAGAGTGATATCCTTGTGGCCGGTGATCGAATCTGCCGTAACGGACGTTCCGCTGACATTGAGCACGCCGGCTGCCTGTATGGTTGGCGCAGCCACGGCGCCACTGACCGAAACAGTCAGGTCACCGCTTGATCCGAGGACGATGTTGCCTCCGGCAGCATCGGTGGCATTGAAATCGAGACCAGCAACAACAGTCTGTACCGACAAGCTCTGCCCACTGATCAGGACATTGCCAGCGCCTAAGATCTGGCCACTGACGTTGATCGCACCACCGAGCGTCATGTCGTGGTGTGCCGTGATCTTGTCGGCCGTAATCGTTGCGCCGGAAGCGCTCAGATTGCCGGCCGAGAGCAATGTGCTGACTCTGATGCTACCTGACGATGTCAGGGACATGTCACCGCTTGCCGTCTGAACGATATGTCCATTGGCCGCAGCCGTGGCAGCGAAGTCGATGCCGGAGATAATCGCGCCGGCCTTGATGCTCGAGCCTGAGACGCCAACGTCACCCCCGCCAAGCACTTGATTGGCAACATCAACACCAGCCGCCGTACCGGCAAGGGTGATATTCTTATGACCGGTGATCGAATCGGCCGAGACGGACGTGCCGCTGACATCGAGCACGCCGGCTGCTTGTATGGTTGGCGCAGTCACCGCGCCGTTGACCGATACAGTCAGATCACCAGTTTGACTAAGGACGATGTTGCCGCCGGAGGCATCGGTGGCATTGAAGTCGAGGCCGGCAACAACGGTCTGCGCCGAAAGGCTTTGGCCGCTGATCAGGACATTGCCGGCGGCAAGAATTTGGCCACCGACGCTGATCGCGCCGCCGAGCATCATGTCGTGATGCGCTGTAACGTTGTCCGCAGCAATGGTCGATCCGGAAGCGTTCAGATTGCCGGCAGAGAGCAACGTGCCGGCGCTGATGGCGCCTGGCGACGTCAGGGACATGTCGCCGCTTGCCGTCTGGATGATATGTCCGTTGGCAGCGGCCGTAGCGGCGAAATCGACGCCGGAGATAATCGCGCCGGCCTTGATGCTCGAGCCGGAGATGCCGATGTTGCCTCCGCCGAGCACCTGATTGGTGACAGCCACTCCGCCAGCGGTCGTGCCGGAAAGGGTGATATTCTTGTGGCCGATGATCGAATCTGCCGTAACGGACGTGCCGCTGACATTGAGCACGCCCGCTGCCTGCATCGTCGGTACTGCCACGGCGCCATTGACAGAGACTGTCAGATCACCGTTTTGACCGAGGGTGATTTTACCATTGGCTGCGTCGGTGGCACTGAAGTCGAGGCCTGCGGCAATAGTCTGCGCCGACAGGCTCTGCCCACTGATCAGCACATTGCCTGCGCCAAGGATCTGGCCGCTGACGTTGATCGCACCACCGAGCGTCATGTCGTGGTGCGCCGTGATCTTATCGGCAGCGGTCGCCGCGCCAGACGAGTTCAGACTGCCTGCGGAAAGCAATGTGCTGGCATTGATGTTGCCGCTCGACGCGAGCGTCAGATCGCCACTGCTGGTGAGCGTAATGCTGCCGGCAGAAGCCGCCGTGGCGGCGAAATCAACACCGGAAACGACAGTACCAGCCTTGATGCTTGGCCCGGAGATACTGACGTTGCCTCCGCCGAGAACCTGGTTGTTGACGGTGGTGGCGCCGGAAAGCGTGATGTCCTTATGGCCGGTAATCGCGTCGGCGGTAATGGAGGTGCCGCTGACATCGATCACACCCGCGGCCTGCAGGGTCGGCGCCCTGACGGCGCCATTGACCACGACCTTCAAATCACCAGCGCGATTGCCTGCAATCATCGCGGCCTCGCCGAGCGCGATATTGCCGCCGGCGGCATTGGTGGCGCTGAAGTCGATGCCGGCGACGACGGTCTGCGCCGACAAACCTTGGCCGCTGATCAGCACATTACCTGCGCCGAGAATCTGCTGTGTGACGTTAATCGCGCCACCGAGCGTCATGTCACCATGGGCGGTCACGCTAGTCGCCGTGAGGCTCGAACCGGTCGCGCTGAGATCGCCAGCCGACAGCAGCGGGCCGACATTGAGTGCGCTCGCGGCCGAAAGTGTCAGGTCGCCACTACTGGCGAGCACGATGTTGCCATTGGCGGCAGCAGTCCTGGCGAAGTCGACGCCGGAAACGACAGCGCCGGCTTTGATACTTGCCCCGGAGATGCTGACATTGCCGCCGCCGAGAACTTGGTTGGTTACGGCGGTGGTGCCCGAAAGCGTGATGTCCTTATGGCCTGTAATTGCGTCACTGGTGACTGCGGCAGCACTCATATTGATAGCGCCGGCGGCCTCTATCGTTGGCACCGCCACGGCGCCGTTGGCCGACACGGTCAAATCACCTGACTGGCCAAGGACGATCTTTCCACCGGCAGCATCAGTTGCACCAAAGTCGATGCCGGCGACCAAGGTTTGCGCGGAAAGACTCGGGCCAGTGGTCGCTACATTGCCGGCACCAAGGATCTGGCCGCTGACACTGATGACGCCGCCAAGCACCATGTCGTGATGGGAAGAGATATTGCCGGCCGCGATCGTCGTCCCGCTAGCATTGAGATCGCCTGCAGACAACAGCGTTCCCACGCCGAGCGCGCCGGCGGCCGTCAAAGTCAGATTGCCGGTTCCCATTGTCGTCGGGCCAAGGGTGATGCGACCGCCTGCCGTATCGGTGGCGGCAATGTCGACGCCAGAGACAATGGCATCGGCTGCAATGCTCGAGCCGGTGATGCCGACATTGCCGCCGCCGAGGACCTGGCCGGCGATATCAACGCGACCGCTTGCCGCCGTCGCGCTGGTGACGCCTGAAAGCGTGATGTCCTTGTGACCGGTGATCGTGTCGGCGGTGATGATCTGGCCGGTGGCATTGATCGCGCCGGCTGCGAGCACCGTCCCCGCCTGGATGGCGCCAGCGCTGTCGTTGATCGTCAGATCGCCGCTACTTGCCAGCACGATATTGCCGCCCGCCGCCTTGGTCGCGGCAAAGTCGACGCCTGAAGCAAGAAGACCGACACCAACGCCGCTGGTGTCGCTGGTGATTGTGATATTGCCAGCGCTGAGCAATTGATTGGCGACATTGACGCCGCCGCCAATGCCGGCGGCACCGCTTGCGATAATCGCGACATTGCCATGGCTCGTGAGATTGTTTGCCTGCAACAGGGTGGCCTGAGCAGTCAGGTCGCCGGCCGACAGCAACTTATCGGCAACGATATTGCCTGCCGTGGCGGTCAAACCGAGCATGCCTGACGAGCCAAGAACAATGCTGCCGCCGCTCGAATCGGTAGCCGCAAAGTCGACGCCGGCGGCAATGGCGCCGGCCTGAAGGGCAGAACCCGAGATCAGGACGTTGCTTGCGGCAAGAACCTGGCCGCTGACGTCAACACGACCGCCTGCCGTATTGACCGTAAGCGCTCCATGCGAGGTGAGGCCGCTTGACGTCAGCGACGCCGCGGTGATCGTCAGGTCGTTGATCGACTGGATGCTGCCGGCCGAAACATTGCTTGTCGCCGTCGCATTGAGGCTTCCAGCCGACAGCAGATTGCCGGTGGCGATACTGCCGCCGGTCGCCGTCAGGCTGAGATCGCCTGCGGTTCCAAGAACCACATTGCCATTCGGATCGGCGCTGGTGGCGGCGAGATTGATGCCGGAGACGACCTTGCCGGCTGAGATCGACCGGCCTGTGGCGCTGACGTTGCCTTGCGCCTGCACATTGCCGGCAACAGCAATCCCGAGAGCAGCATTCAAGGCGATATTCTGGCTGCTCTGCAGCGAGGCGGTCGAGATCGAGCCGGCCGTCGCTGTCAGACTGAGGTCACCGGTGCTATTGGCAGCACCCGCAATCGCAATATCGCCAGAGGTGGCGACAAGCGTTGCCGCACCGTTGCCAGCCGTCACGCTTCCGACAGCAATCCCGCCGTCCGAACTCGTCTGTACAGTCGTGCCGCTATTGACATCGCCCGACACACTCAGGAGACCAGCGCCACTTGCCAGAACAATGTCGCCATCTGCAGCGGCCGTCTGCAGGGTGGCGCCCTGGTCGGCCTGGACAGCGAGTTTCTGTTTCGAGGTAACTTTGGTTGCCGTCACCTTTTGTTTGGAGGTGATGGTGACACCATCGCGTGCGGAGGCATTGCCGATCGAGATCTTGCCATCGGCCGATAGCGACAACTCGCCGGCATTGGCGGCCATATCGGCGCTCATTTTGACGCCAGCGCCCTTCTCGGTGACGACGACCTTGATGCGGTCGGCCTGCATGGCGCCGAGCGCCGTGCCGTCGATGGCATATTCCGGCGTGCCTGACGTTGCCGTCAGCGCTGTGGAGTCGCCGGTGGCGTAATCATATTTGCTGGCGCCGCCCGTCAGCCGGATGGTCTTGCCGTACAAGGGCGCATTGACGTGAATGTTGCGGGCAACGACGTCGAACAGATCGACGGAACCGGGAGCGGCCGCAAAGTTCCCACCCGCCCCCTCGAAGGTGACATCGCCGCCATTGACCGTGAAGCCGGTCAGGCTTCCGTCGGCGCCGATAGTGGGGACACCGGTCGTCAGCGTGGCATGCGGCGTATTGATGAAGCCGCAGCCGTTGCATGTTATTCCATTAGGGTTCGCTACTATAACATCGGCTCGACCGCCGAAAACTTCTGTCGGACCATTCAGCGCCGAACGGTTGCCACTGGTCACCTCATTCAAGATGACGGAAGCCGGGTTCGCGGCATTGAGGTTTGGATTGCCCGGCGTCACCCCACCGAGGTTCGAAGTGCCTTGATTGCCCTTGAAATTATTGAGGATCAGACCCTGTGTGCCGACATTAAAATTGTCGTATTTGTTGTGCGAGAGGCCGGCGCTGTTTGGAGTGACGATATCCACCAACGGAACGTTGTTGGGTGCAGCGCCGATACTCGGCTGATTTGCGGCGGGCGCCGTGGTGCTTGCCGATACCGACTGGGCATTGGCAATCGCCGGCTGCAGAAACAGGAGCGCGCTGAGGGTGACAGCAAGCGATTGATGTCCGAGGCGCGCGAGCCGATAAATGGCGCTGCCGGAATCCTGCCTTGGATGCTTACCCATGATACGCTCTCGCCCTTTTGAGGCGGGGCTACGTCCGCGGATCTCGCAGGAACATCTAGCCCACATCTCGCCTCGCCCAGGCCGCGTCATGCGGCACATATTGATGATTTTTCTTGGTGGACTTGGTGGCGGACGTCAATCACTACACGGATATGGAGAGCAAACTTTGGGCTGTTCGCGTGATTTTGGTAAAATGTGTGTGAATTTTACACCAATTACTATAGGCAAGCATGAGAGAACACGCATCGCGGATAGTTTGTCACAGCCGTTTTAAGTCTTTGCGACGCGGGGAAGGCGGGCGCGCCGCCCAGAGGTCCGAGACGCTACTTCTTCGTCAGTAACCACCGCTTGATCTGTTGCGTGAATGCCCTCGACAGCCGTTGTGCTAGAATATCGTCAGGTCCCGCAGCCGAAGCCGCGTTGACGGCCATGGCCACAAATATGCCGAGCCCCTCCCCGCGCATGCCGCTGTTACCGGCTGCGACAACCGGTTGCTCGGCAATCAGGTGTCCGGTCCTGACGTCTTCCAGCCTGACCGTCCCCGAAATCTGGCTGTCGCTGTGAATGAGAATGCGTCCTGCCTTCGTGGCGAGATTGACCACATGCAAGGTAACGACCAGCCGCGCTCGCGTTGGACCGCCAGGCAGCCCGATCAGCTCCTTCTCCATAGTCCCTTTCAATACGCGAACAACCGTGGCCAATTGCGGATCGGGTTTGCCTTCCGTGAAAAGCCCCGTCATTTTCACATCAGGCGCCGTCTCGATGCGGACTTCACGCACCGAACTCCGTTGAAGAGCAGCGACAAGCCGCGGATCTGCCGTCACGCAGGAACTGAGTATCATCAGAAGCATTATGGCGATGCCGCCAGATATGTATCGCATCAGCAGGACTGCCAAGGCGTCGGTGTCGCGTATCAAACGCATGTACATTTTAACCTCCTCAGCCGCCCCTTGTCGCCGACGTCGTCTTCACGCCACCGTCGAGTTTCTTGTAAAGTTCGCCCAACTGCGACTTGGGTGCCGCACACTTTCTCGAACGAGCAAGATCCGTCAGCACCTGGTTGCGATTGCGCAACGCGTCGATCTCGATCTTTTCCGGTGATTTCGGATCCATGAAGAACAGAGCTGGTAAAAACAAAAGGACACCCGTCGCGCCAAGAATGACGTTCTTGCCCTGGGCCTGCGAGCGTTCCTTGACGGTCGTCAGGATCTGGCGTTCGTTCGCCGCAAATTCGCGGTTGATACCGCTACACTCCATTCCGGTGTCGCCGGCACTGGTGGAGGCGATCGGATGCGCCTCGCGGCCACCACAGCCAGACAGGATAATTGTACAGCTCAGAAGCGCCGCGGCGGAAAGCGAGAGAGCTCTGTGATCCTTCATTATTGCGATCGTCATGATTTTACCCTGTTACACTTTTACCAACGTATTGAAGCGCTTACGAAGAGGAGCCCAGAGTCGCGCCGATTGACCGTGCCGCCGAGCACATCCGAATAACCCATGTCGAAATTCACATTGCCGCCGGCAAGCTTGGCGCCTGCGGTCCAGCCGAGCATGTCGCCGCCTTCGATGCGGTGGCGCGCCTGCGAGGCGATCCGTCCGTAATCGAGGCCGACATAGGGGCGGAATTCGCCGAAGATCTTGGCGAGCGCGGCATTGTCGGCGAAAGGCTGCGTGCGCCAGACGAGATCGTTGCGGACGAAGAAACCGTTATTGCCAAAGAGCATGGTCTCGCGCGTCCCGCGTACGGAGGAATAGCCGCCGACCGAGATCTGCTCTGCCCCGAACATATTGTCGGGAGAGTATTGCCCGGTGACGACGGAATTGATCTCCAGACGCTGTCCGGCCAGTTCGAACGGCCGTGTCATGGTGATCGTGCCGGTGAATTTCGAGAAGCGAGGATCCGCGTCTCCGGCGCCGACATCGCCAGGCGCAACCGCATCGAAGAGACTAAGCCCCTGACGGTAGGAAAGGTCGAGTACCCAAAGACCGCCCAGCATTCGGCGAGAGTGCGAGATGCCGAGATCGCCGACCGTATATTTGCGGCTACCAACCTCGATCCTGCTGCCGAGCAGGAAGTTGTTGGATTCCTTGTAGGTCAGGCCGCTATTGAAGGTCGTGATCGAATCCTTGTCGCGGAAAATCACGCGATTGACGCCGATCCCCGCTTGCTTGGAATTGCCTGAAGTATTCAGCGGCCCGAAATTCCCGGGAACGGAGCTATTGTATTCGTACCAGGAACCATTGAGCGAGAACGTCCAGTAGCCGTAGGGAACGCTGACATTGCCGGAATAGCTGTTGCTCTTACCCACTCCATCATTGCGCCATGGGTAGTCCGGGCCGGTATGCTCGTAGGCAAAGTTCCATTGGTCATTGAGATGCAGGAGATTGTCATAGCCAACCGAAGCGGAGGATTTGGAATATCCGGTCTGCCATTGGCCAAGATTGCTGTTGCCGACGGAAAGGTGCCAGGGATGATCCGGCTTGCTCTCGATATTGAGGATCGACGTGCCATTCGTCTTGCCGGGCAGCATCGCGGTCTTGGCATTGTTGGAAGTCAGACGGTTGATCTGATCGAGACCCTGTTCGATATCGCGCAGATTGGTGATCCCGCCCTTCATGCCGGGAAAAGCCGCAGCGATCACACCGGAACCGGGCGCCGGCTTGCCGTTGATGTAAATGTCCGCAAGCGTGCCCTCGACGGCAACCAGGCGCAGGGTTTTCGTCTTGGCGATGTCCTGCGCCGGCACGTAGACACGAGAGCTCACGAAACCCTTGTCGAGATAGAGATGCGTCAAATCGCGCAGCAGCGCATTGATCTCACCGACGCCGACGCAACGGTTCGTATAAGGTGCCGTGACCTTGCCGATCGTCGCCGCCGAAAACTGCTTCACCCCCTCCACCGTGACCTGGGTGATTGCAAAGCAAGGACCGCCTTGCTGCGCAGCCGGCGCCTGCTTCTGATCGATCGGCAGGGACGAAGGTTTCGGCGTAGCCTCCCGCAGTGCGTCAAGGCGCTGCTGCTCGGCTTGCTGCGCCTGACGGCGCGCGAAATCATCGCTCGGCGATTGCTGTGCGGCGACCTGGGAGGAGACCAGCGTTGCCGACAGCAACGCGACCGTAAGCGGAGCGTTGAGACACGACTTCGAAAAGCCTTGGCCGAACCGCAGACGGCTCGGCCCGAAAGCCAAGATCATAGGC
>NZ_AQHN01000062.1 GCF_000359745.1 Rhizobium freirei PRF 81 | reverse complement strand
TTCCGCTCTGATTTGACCTTCTGGGGATGGGGACGAAAACTTGAACTACCTCCTCGGTAGTCCAAGTTTTCGTCCCCATCTCCGGTTTTGCATTTCACCATGACCCTTCTTCGATCTCGATATAGCATGTTCGTCAACGGGTTTTCGGAAACTGGATGGGTTAATGTCAGGTGGAAATACGGGTCGGAGCGTTGTGAAACTCAGCAGACGGATCACTCGCGGCAATGACACGAATGATAAAAGGCCATTACTTACGAAGCGATGATTTCAAAGGGCACGACAATACGCCAGGCTGAAGAGATGAAGCGAGCATTCGCGGCCCGCTCCACGCCGGCACTAATAGGCAATCTGGATACGATTGTGACGACGCTGCAGATCGGCGCGATGCTCTTGCCGGTCACGATCAACGATCGGGGCTCGTCGCCAACCTGCTATCTTTGCTGTCCCAGCGTCGCCTATATCGACTATGCCCGCGAGGAGCTGCGCAATCTGGCCGAAAGCCCGGCCACGAAACGAGCAATGGACGGTTTGTTGAGGCTGGCGGCGCCCCTGATGCGGGCAACCGGGTTCGATCATCAGGTCCAGCCCAATAACTGGCTAATGGCAACAAATATCGGCTGTGCACTCGGCGTTGCCGAGATCCACGAGGTGACACGGCAGCTGCTCATTTCCTACCCCGACATGGCGATCGTCTGGCGTTCGCTCAACGACGTCAGCGATGCGCAGACGCTCGCCTCCTTCCGCGCCAGCGGCTATGAGCTCTATCCGGCTCGGCAGGTCTATTTGTTTGACTGCCGAAACGAGTCGGTGCGGGTCCATCGGGATGAACGTCGCGACATGCTGCTTCTGGCGCAGCCCGATTTCAGCATCGTTGAGCACCGAGACATCGCGCGCACGGATTTCGAGCGTATTGAGGCCCTCTACGCCAAACTTTACCTCCAAAAATACACCTACTTGAATCCTCAGTACTCGGCCTTATGGCTGCAACAGATGCACGAGGCTGGCATCCTGCACTTTTACGGCCTTCGTAATCGCAATGGACACCTGGATGGCATTGTCGGATTTTTCGACAGGGATGATGCCATGTCGGCGCCGGTGGTCGGTTATGACACGACAATCGACATGACGGCAGGGCTCTATCGCCGCCTGATGGCAATCGGGCTGCGGCGTGCCAGGGAGCGCCGGCTTCTATTCAACATGAGCGCCGGAGCTTCAGCGTTTAAGAGAAACCGTGGCGGTGTTGCCGCGATCGAATATAGTGCGATCTACAATCGGCACTTGTCGTGGAAGAGCCGCGCCGCCGCAACCTTCGTGCGGGCGATATTACAGAAGATAGGCATTCCCATCATGAGGAACTACAGGCTTTGAGCGATCATAAAGTCGAGGGATGGGTCGCAATTGCCAGATCGAAAGCCGTCCGGACCAAGCCCTTGCGGGTATTGGCCGGGGGGAGGGCATTCGTACTGTTTCGTGCGGATGGTAGGCTTCACTGTCTTGCCGATATCTGCCCGCATCGTTCCGCGCCGTTGTCGAGCGGCCGCGTTGTAAGTGGTGCGATCGAATGCCCCTATCATGGCTGGCAATTCGATGGCGCCGGGCTGTGCAAGGCCATGCCCGGCCTGACCGGAGCGATGCCTCGGACCCTCGTGCCATCCTATGCCGTTTGCGAAAAGGACGGACTGGTCTTCTTTTCGGCGCAAGTCGCCAATGACGATCCCTACACGACCGTGCTCGCGGCGGGTGATACGGTTTCGATGATGGTCGAAAGCCGGGTGACCTCGTCGCTGGCTGAGGTCGCAGAAAACATTCTCGATGCGACGCACACGCATTTCACGCACAAGGGGATTTTGCGGGGCTTGAGCGCCAAACGCTATAAGGTGACGGTGACCGTGACCGGTGGCGATGGCTGGGTAGAGGCACGCTACGTGGGCGAGCCGAAGCAGGAGGGGCTTGTTAGCCGCCTTCTCGAAGGCGAACGTTCGATTAGCATCGGACGATTTCGTTATCCTGGCATCGCGGAACTGGAATTCTGGGGTGCGAAGTCGATCAATCTGGCAACCACATTTCACTTACGTCAGGAGACCGCAGACACAGTGCATGGCTTCGGCATCCTTTCAGGCCCGCGGCAGCGGAACCTGGGCTATCTGAAAGCGCTGTTGTTCAAGCCATTCTTTCGCATCGCCCTGCGTCAGGACCAGCATATTCTCCATGCCGCCGAGAAAAACCGTAGGCTGTTTGGCGAGCGTCGGCAGATGTTCGGGCCGCTTGACATCATGCGTCCGCATATCGACGCCATTCTCGCTCGACAGAGACCGGAGGTCGCTGAAAAACCGGCTGTGTTGGTGATGGAACTCTGAGGCAGGGTTCCTTATCCGCCGAGCGGTTCGCCGTTCCATTCGATATCGGCTGTCGCCGCGGCTTTTAGCCCGGTACGTCTCAAGGCTGCGATGCAGACGATCTCGGCCAATGCCTGCAATTGAGCTTGCAGCATGGAGCGGTCGCCGGGCCAAGCTGCAATATCGCCCATGTTGCCAAAATCGCTGAACCATTGTCGGAGCGCACGGTTGCGGATTGCCGACGGCAGTCCGTAGCAGAGCATTGCCAGCGGCAGGGTCATTGGGCCGGTGAGCGACGCTTCCGCCGAACCGCCGGCAATGAGGGCCTCTGCAAGACCATCCGAGGCACTGAAGTAATGCAATCCGCTGGTTGCACGTGGATTGCATTCGATAACCGATAGCCGGCCTTGTGCGTCATGCCGAAAATCGAAGGAAATCTGCCCGGTCCATGCATTGGCGGCAACAAAGCCGGCCACGAAACGGTGAATTTGCTGGTTGGCGACAGGTTCAAATGCAAGGCTTGCGCCTTTCCCCGCTCTGTAGAGCGGCCGGTAAGCCTGCAAAGCCTGAATTTTTCCGTCTTTCGCCAATGCCCAGCAACACAGTTCCTCGCCAGGTAGGAAGGTCTGCGCTACCCATGGATCGGTCGGAGAGGGCAGAAGTCGATCGAGATCCGAGGACCTGGGCTTGATCAAGACCCGCTCGGCAAAGCGCGACCAGACAGGTTTGAAGACGAGCTCCTCGCTTGCTGTTCGACAGGCGTCAAGGTCGCTCGCATCGACAAGCAACGTCGTCTTGGGCGGATCCGCACCGAAGCCCCTGGCCATCACGGCGAAGCAGTATTTGTCGTGCACCCGCGCGAGAAGCGCAAAGGGCGGCGCGACAAGCGGGATCTCAGCTCCAATCTGGTCACGTGCGGCCGCCAGAAAGAAGATTTCCTCGCAGGTGGGAAGGACGAGGTCGCAACCATGCTCCCGGACCATGCGCTCGACGGCTCGGGCATAGGCGGCGAGCCTGTCGCGGGATTGTGGCAGCCGAACGTAGGTGGTCTTGAAACGCGTTGCCCGCGCCATCGCAAAGCGGTGGCTGTCGGCAAGGATGACGCGATGGCCCGCCATGTGTAGCAGTCGCGCCCAATGCAGTGCGACGGGTGCACGCGCGCCGGTGATCAGAACGGTCTTCATTCGCAGCTCCTTGCCGTACGCCACCGCCGCTCAACCCGGCGCAGCTTGACGATCGGCGGTGACAAGGTCTGTCGCGCAACCGAGACACGGGGCTGGGTGCCAATATTCTGCAGGAGTCGCGTGAGCGCCATTTCGGCGGCGGTTGCGGCGGCCGGTGAAACTGTATCCGGTAACAGCAAACGCAGGTCGTTGTGGTCGATCTGGATAAGGCGAAAATCCTTGATACTTCGATCGGAATCGAGAATCGCGTTGCGAAGCACGTCTGGCGTGACTTGGACAGTCCCGACGTTCGGCGCCCCCGGTAGTTCGAAAATGTCATCGCTGCGGCCAATGACCTCGGCGACGGCACGCAGCGGCGAGCCGCAGGGGCAGGCATCTGGCTGCATGCGCAGCAGGTCATTCATCCGATAACGGGCGATGACTTGTGTCTGGCGGGTAAAGTCTGAAATAACCGGTGAAACGAGGTCGCTATCTGGCACCGGCTGCAGTTCAAAATGCATGACATCCTCGGCCAGATGCAAGGTACCATGGGCGCAACTGGTGGCGAGCAGGCCTTCGGTTGCCATGTAGATCTCGCCGAGCCGCACTTGGTAGCGTCTCTCGATGATCTCACGGTCGACGGAATCGAGAACTTCGGCAGCGCTGAAGAGCCGTCTCGGCGCCAGCGTGCGGTCCTGTTCAGCCAGCCAGCGCAGGACTTTCGGCGGCGCAATAATCGTGTCCGGTGCAAAGCCGACAATTTCCTGTGCGATCGCGGCCAAGCCGCGACGCAGATCGAAGAATTTGAGATTGAGTCGTCGGGTCCGATTGGCAGAGTCATAAAGCGTCGTATGCAGCGGCAGGATCAGCGCGATCCGCGCTTTTTCAAACGGAAACGCAGGCAATAGTTTGCCGAGCACCACGCCCAGCCATTCGTATCGCTCGGCGTTTGTGATGACGAACAATCCGCGATTGCCACTGGTGCCGGTGCTGGCGCCGACGACATATCCCTTTCGTTGCTGACCGCTGTTGAACATCCGCCAGCCTTCGGCACTGGATAGTCCGGCGCTGTTGAACCGCTCGAAAGCCGCCATTACGAGTGTCTTGTCGACGATCGGCAATTCATAGAGACTTTCGAGGTTTCCACCGCGATAAAAATCCGTCGAACCCACCGCGTCACGCAGCCACCGGCCGATGCGTCGTCGTTGCCATGCCTCGACGTCGGCCCGCGTCTTCAAGCGCCTTGCAAGTAAGCGCGTGCGCGCAAATGAACAGACCAGCCGGATAATAGGCAAATGCTGACAGACGCGCCTCATTGTCGGGCCCCGCCGCCAGCGGTGTGATCGTATGGCTCGTGGCAGAGCACAACCCTGCCACCTTGATCGGCGAATTGCCTGACCTTTTTCATCGAGATCCCTGCCGCATTTCGGTCGCTGTAGATCAACTGTGCTGGCCCTGACGGCGCGCGGTTTTCAATGATCGCCCGTCGCAGCCATTGTGTATCGGTTGCATAAAGCAACGGCGGCGATGTGTCTGGCCAAAGCAGCCCGAAATGCCCGAGCGCATGGCCGGGCAGCGGCACGGCAAGGCAGGAGCCATCGGCAAAGAGGTCGTAGCCGCTGCCCAGACCATAGGGGATGGTCACAGATGGTCGGCTGTCGATCGAAATCAGCCGCTCGCGAAAATCCGTTGGCAACAATTCCGGAAAAAAGCCGTTGTGCAGTTGCTGACTCGAGGTCATGGCGGACAGCGTCTCGTAGGCCACGCTGTCTGCCAGAAAACGAGCTTTCGGAAAGTCGGCCAGAGCGGCAATGTGATCGGCATGGAAATGCGTGACGATGATATGGCTGACATCCGTCGGCGCGATCCCACGACTCTTTAAATTTGTGATGGGGGACGCTGCCTCGATCAGGCGCGGCCTCAAGATAGCACTGTAGAGTTTCATGGTCAGGCGGCGCGTGTGGCCCTCGGTGACACGGTTTGTGTATCCCGTGTCAATCAGCACGGGTCCGAATTGCGGATGAGGCCACAGACCATAGCGCACCGGGATATCGACGAAGGCCCATCGACCGCCTCGGAGAACCAGGCGTTCCGGCGCCCGCACGACGGCGCTGTTGAAGAATAAGGGATCACTCACGGCGTCAAGCCTCCACCGAATGTTCGATGCAGCCCCTGCTCAAAACGGATTTGCGGCTTGAAGCCGATCTCCCGCTGCGCGGCGGAGATATCTAACGTCTGTGTGAAGGCGAGAGTGCCGAGCGCATAAGCTGTCATCACCGGTTCCGGCTTGTCGGGCCGCAGCAGCGCCACCGCCTCTGCCAGCCGGGCTGCGCCCAAGGCTAATGGCCAAGGAATGGCCCGCCATCGCACCTTGATCCCGGCCCTTGCCGCTGCGCTTTCGATAATGAGGCGCAACGGCAACGCTTCATCTCCGGCAATGTTGTAGGTACGGCCCGCGATCTCCTGGGGTGCGTCCATCGCGCAAACGATTCCCCGCACGACATCGTCGACATAGGTGAGATTGGTGGAAGCTCTGCCGCCGCGCAGGAAAGGAAGCGGGCCCTTTTCCGCCGCCCTGATTAGCCGCGGCAGTAGCGCTACGTCGCCGCGGCCGTAGATGGCACGGGGCCGCAAGATGATCGGGGAAAGATCGGAGGCGGCAAGCACGTCGCGTTCAGCGATTTGCTTGCTTTCTGCATAGGCGTTGACGGGTATGGGAAGGTGGGTGTCTTCGCGCAAGTCCGCCTGATCTGAAAACCGGAAAGTGACACTGGGTGAAGAGATGAAGACGAAGCGGCGCACACCCGCCGCTCTGGCCATCGTCAGCGCATGGCGGGTGCCTGCAACGTTCGCCTGCAAGAAAGTTGCTCTCGATCCCCAGGCCGAAGAGAGCCCGGCCGCATGTACGAAGACATCGGCGTGGCCGAGCTTTTTCAGCATGGATTCGCTTGGCGATGCACTGACATCGACGCTGACAAACCGCGTTCCGCGAGCTTCCAGATGACGGCCCTTGTCGACATTTCGGCCAAGGCCGATCACCTCGTGGCCATTCTCCTGCAAGAAGGCACAGAGCCTGTTCCCCAGAAATCCCGTTGCGCCGCTGACGATCACCCGCATGAAAATCAAACGATCATGGCAAGGCCGCCAAATGACAGTCCCGCCGAGGTGCCCAGCATGAGCATCTTCATGCCGTCTGTCAGCCGGCCGGATGAACGCGCGAGATCAAGCGCGGTTGGGATGGACGCAGCAATCTGGTTACCGTGGTTCCGCATGATATTGACGATGCACTGCGAGCCGAAGCCGCATCGGTCGGCCAGATGCGCCAGGGCGATGGGGCTCGCCTGGTGCGGAATGACGAGATCGACCTCATCCCGACGCCATCCGGCCGCCTCAAGCAGACGTTCGAGAAATTTCTCGAAATAGGAAATCGTGTGGCGGAAAAGCGCGCGCCCATCCATTTCGAACACCGCGTGACGCGCAAACGCCTCGGGATCTCTATGAAAATCATATCGCGTGCCGCCGGCACCCAGCGCGCAGTCTTCGTAGCCGGATGGATAGGTTTCCATGCGGGCAGCAACAACGCCCGCCGTTCCGTCTCCCGGAGCGAGCAGTGCGGCTGCGGCGCCATCGCCGAACAGGGAGGCAACCATCGGATCCGTATCCCAGGGCAGGCCACGAGAGGAAATTTCCGAGGAGACGACCAGACAGCACTTGTAATTGCCGCCCGCGAGGAATGAGGCGGCTATGTCGCTCGCCGTCAGAAAGCTGAGGCAAGTCGAGTTGACGTCGAAGGCGGCACAGCGCCCATCCGGAATGCCCAGCCGTCTCTGCAGGAGTGGTGCTGTTGCGGGAATGGACTGATAGGGGACGGCCGCCGCGAAAATCAGCAGGTCGACATCGGTTGCCGCATATCCAGCGGTAGCCAGTGCTCGCCCTGCTGCCATTTCAGCAAGATCTATCTGGTCCTCGGTCTGGCAAATATAGCGTGACGCGATACCCACATGTTGCTCGGTCCAGCCCGGAGGCCGCCCAAGACGGATGTCGATGTCTGTCGACAGCAATCTCGTTTCCGGCACAGCGCACCCGGAGCCGACGATCTTCATTCCTCGAAATGTGGAGAGCATCCATTTCCTCGGTGGCAGCAATCAGGTTTCGTTGGAGTATCACATCTGCGTGCTCTGAAATCCCAAATTTTCAACGCGTCCACAAGCGCTGTGGGGATTGAGCGCTTTGACTGACTGATGGTGGATGCAAAGCAGAAGTGTCCACTTGGGCCGCCATACGGCATGACGAGCAGCCCCGATCTGATCCCGCTTGCAAGATCAGATCGGGGCGAGTGTGGCACCCCCCTTTGGTTTTGAGACTACGTGATCGACGCCTCACTCCGCAGCCTGCTGCTGTGACAGCGCTTTCTCGCGGCGCGCAACCACCGCTGGATCGTTCAGGAAATCCGTCCGCTCTCTCGGCTTGCGACCCCGCCGTTTCTAGCCAATCCTCTTGCGGTTGGTCTTCATCTTCGGTTTCGACCGCTACTTGTTGGTGTAGGCCAGCACTGTGCGAGATCAAAGAACTTCACAAGCTGCGCGAGGCCATAGCCGCCTTTGCGGTTCCCGGATTGAACGTCGAGTTGTTGTTGAACTTCACCGGCTCGACCACTGCAAAGGTTCAGTGCGTAAAGCCTCGTATTCGCAAGCCGACATTCCCGGCAATTGCCGGGTCATAAGTTCGATTCCTTTCAGGAACGCCGATTGGGCCTTTCGTTTGAGACTGCAATCCCGAGTTCAGGAAGGAGGGTCTTATCCGACCGATCTTTGAGATATCTTATTCCAACGTAAAGGGCTTCGATGGGGCGATATTGAATACGAAGGTGGCTCGTGGCGAAGCTGCGGTCTGCAGGCATAGTTTGTTGGACCAAATAGGAGAAAGGTTCGAGGCAGGTTTCTATATCGCGGGCTTCCTGGAAGGCAGACAACCCGCACATGCTTTCCCATAGATAAATTCATTCCTACTTTCAATGCGACCTCGGCACTCAAGACGGTTCGAAGTGGTTAAGGAGTGACGGCCGCTTCCTCAGCGGTTCCTGGCGGTCGACGAAATGCGTCTTATCGATCGCTTCGGCGACAATCAGGCCGACTGCGTCGATCGCGATTTCTGCTATCGAGCAGCCTCGGAGCACCGCTGTTTAGGTATTTACCGCCAGGCTTCGCCGGCTGGTCGGTTCGAATAGCAGAATAGTTTCTATTTTCTCTGGTATCGTTCGCAGCGTACTCGGTGAGCAGTCGAGTGATACGAGGTCAGGGATTGTGATCAAAGTTGGATTGGTTACAGCATAGCGGTAGTCTGACTGGGGACCGCCTGGAAAAAGCTCTCACGCATTCTTCCAATTTATTTTACATTAGCAATGTGATACCTAGCATATAGTAATCCTGTGAGAGTGAGAATGGTAGAATTCAAATTTAGTGATCCGCCTCTGGAGAACGGCACAGATGAGATTTCAAGCGAGTGCCGACGTCAATTGCTGCCTATCGTCGATGAAATAGTTCGAGCCGCCGCTGCGGCTGGATGGAGCGAGAAAGATGTGCTTCTGGCGATGGCGGACGTTGCATGGGATCTATATGAAAAGCGCCGAGGCGATCTTTGAGTAGCCACAATGGCGCGACGATCGGTTTTCCTGCTGTTCCACGAACTAAGATTTAGCCTGAGAACAGCCCTCTGCTGAGGTGCGCGAAATCTCTTCATTCTGATGAGAATGTGGTGCGCTCTGTTGGTTCATTCCTTTTTTTACCATACATATATCTCCCCTTCCAAACTCAGTTATTTGTACTATTTAATCTCGGACTATAGGCTGATTAACGGCTGCGTCGAGCTGGTGGTGTTGGGAAATTGAGATCTCACGCGAAACTGAGATCTCGTCTGCTTGTTGGCGCTTACAGGATTTCGTTCGGGCGGGGCGATGAAGGATGAATTATGGAAGTGAGGCTCGGGAACGGGCCGATCGATATGTGTTCGACATAATTCCTGAAAGTGCAGGCCCGAGAAAGGCCACCATGCGTGGGAGCGTCATCAGCTCCGTCCGTCATCCCGGATCACAGACGTTCTTGGCAAAAGAGCACGCAATGGGAATCGTACTTGCTCCCATGCGCGGCTTGCGAGCATCTCTCGGTAGCGACCGGATTACCCAGTATGATGCGCCTGTTGGATGTCTCATCATCAATCCCGCCGGTGTGGACAGCAGCCTTGCCTGGTCCGAAACCAGGAAAAATCTCGTCGTCGCTATTCCCCCCGACACTCTGTCGGAACTGGCGCTTCAGGAGTTCGATCTTGCCAAAGTCGAGCTTCAGCCGCCTGCCTTCGGGACCGTCGATCGCACAGCCCTCGGCATTGCACAGAGGATTTCTGTCGAATTAACCGGGAAAGCAACTCCGAATGAACTCTATCTTGATTCATTGGTTACGCTGTTTAGCACACATCTCCTTCGCACTTATGCAAGTCATATGAAACAGCCTCAGCCGCCCAGAGGAGGGCTCTCCACCAAAAGCGCCCGACGCATAGAAGAATATCTGCGTGAACATTTTACCGAAAAGGTTCACGTCGCTGAACTTGCGGCTGTCGCCGGCATTTCGCCGAACCATTTCATAGTGAGGTTTGCCATGACTTTTGGCATGCCGCCCCACCGTTACCTCATAAATCTGCGCTTGGACTTTGCGGAAAAATTGCTCGTCGAGAGCGAGATCCCGATTGCAGAAGTTGCTTACGTGGCCGGGTTTTCGGACCAAAGCCATTTGGCGACAACGATGAAGAGATATCGGGGACGGACGCCGACAGGGCTCCGGTTCGAGCGATAACTTGGTGCGCCTTGCTGACGCGTCTCGATCAGATGCGGCCGGAACCAATATCGCTATTCTCGCGCTCATTATTGAGTTCTGGCCGGAGAAAGGTCCGGGCCTAAAGCAATTCCAGGAAAAGTGCGCAGCGGTTTTCCGTCCGGAATTGCGTAAAAACAATAAGTTAGAGCGGTTCTCAGATTCCGTGAAGAATTGAGCCGCTCTAGCATCCGCCTTTGCGCGAACGGAGCAGAGTTTGCTTCCCGAAGCCGGCAAATCACCATGTAAGTTTGCGAAACAGCCTCAGGTAGGTGTGGCAAAGCGGCGACACCCGCAGTCGGCCAAGCAAGAAATCGTAGTTTTCTAAAAAAAATCCGGAATTTTCTAAAATACCGTCGCGCTGAAATGAGGCCATGTTCCTGATGGCAATCATTCGGTGCATTATGGACATTCAATTTCCGGGATTTGGTATCTTTGCTCCGAAAATCGAGGTGGCATGGACTGCCCTACAACAACGGTACGCCAGTCGCATAACCGATGCGGAGCTTGAATACCTATTTGCCTGCCTTGTCCTTGGTTTGACCTCGCCGGCATATGCAGACGGCGATCCCTTGCTACATTTCGAAGTCTGCCGAGCCCTTGTGGGGACAAAGCTTCCGCCCGATCGGGCCGATGCTGCATTGCGTACCGTCCCAACTCTGTCGCAGCCGTGGGTCGAAAGTACCCGCGAGCAGCTCGAAAGCCAAGCCGCCAAGATGGGGCGCGCGCTTCAAGAAATTTACGATTTCAACGACGCCTCGGCCGCCGATGCGGGTCCAAGCGAGCCTAGCCGTCCAGTCAATAGCGAGGAGAAAGCAGCATGAAGGAATGCGTTGGGGAGCCTCTGCAGGTCGAGTCTCGTACCGGATTTGCTCGAAACTGGGTTTCAGTTGGCGACGGCGACCGCTCGGTCCGCCGTCGCCTGATGGCCGTGCTGCGCATGGCCCATCGCGTGCTCGGCTTCAAACGGAGCCGGTTGGGGCACGGAATGCTCGGCATCGGTAGGGGCGGGCTCCTCGGGATGCTTCCGGCTTCGGCGGCCGCCGTTGCCACGGTCATGGCTGCGAGCTCGGGGGCGAGTGCCGCCACTGTGACCCTTGGCGGGGCGACCACCGGTGGTTCCGGTTCGCAGGTCGGCATAGGAACCGGCGCCCAAGCAGTCGCCACTGGCACCGGTGGCGGCTCTCCGATTGCTATTGGCGTGAACTCCAATGCGAGCGGAGTCAATCCCCCGGGGTTTACTTTTGAAGCGGTGGCAATCGGCAACGCGGCGGTCGCTACGGGGGCATGGGCCACGAGCGTCGGCACCACCGCTTCGGCGACAGGGACCGGCGCCAGCGCCTTCGGTACTTCGGCCAACGCCTCGGCGAATCAGGCAACTGCGATCGGAAATGGAGCGGTCGCCTCTGGCATCACATCGACGGCGGTCGGCTATCTGTCCAGTTCGTCGGGACAATATACGGTGGCGCTTGGCCGTGGCGCGTCGGCTTCAGGCGTCGGTGGTGCAATGGCGCTGGGTGCCGGCACGGTCGCAAGCAACGTCAATTCGGTGGCGCTTGGCGTGAACGCCACTGCCAACGCAGCGGGCGCCAGCGCCTTGGGCACCTTCTCCAGCGCGACGGGAGCAAACTCCACTGCCCTCGGCGTCAGCTCCGGTGCCACCGCCAACTTTGCATTTGCGGGAGGTTGGAGCTCCGTCGCCAGCGCGGACAGTGCCCTTGCCCTTGGCAAGTCCGCCGCGGCATCGGCGATTAACTCGGTGGCCGTCGGCTCTAGCGCCGTAGCGTCGGGAGATTTCGGGGTCGCCTTGGGTAACCAGGCGCAGACGCTGGCTGTCGGTGGTGCTGTTGCGATAGGATCGGGCGCAATTGTTGCCAGCACCGCGACCTCCGGCCTCGCGCTCGGCAATAATGCGAATTCAAGTGGTGTTCTTTCGGTTGCCACCGGCGCCGGCGCCAGCGCCAGCGGCGACAATTCCACTGCCACGGGGCGCCAGGCCGTTGCCAGTGGCACAAACGCCTCCTCGTATGGATCTGGAACGAAAGCAACGGGAGACAATTCTCTGGCTGCCGGCGTCAGCGCCAACGCCGGTGGAGCCGGCAGTACTGCACTCGGCATCGGAACCGTAGCTGGCGGCGACACCTCTGCAGCCGTGGGCTTCCAAGCCAGCGCGACGGCCACCGGCGCCACGGCCGTGGGACGTGATGCCGGTGCCAGCGGAATCGCCAGTACCGCTCTCGGCCGCGGTGCGCGAACCAGCGGCCAGAATGCCGTCGCTGTCGGCGCTGGGACGAGCGCGTCCGGGCTAAACTCCGTCTATGTCGGTCAGACGAGTTTTGCAACGAGCGCCAGTGGGCAGAGCGCCATCGCCGTCGGCACGGACGTGACGGCGTCCGCTGATGACACCATTGCGATGGGACGCGAAAGCGGGGCGACTGCAACCAACGCCATCGCGCTCGGTCTCCAGTCTTTTGCGGACTCTGCCGACGCTGTCGCTATCGGCACCGGCGCGACCGCAACCGGTGGCAAGGCGGTCGCCATTGGCGCGGGGAATACTGCTTACGGCGACGGCGCAGTCGCCATCGGCGATCCGAGCTATGCCAGCGGCACCGGCGCCTTCACCGGCGGCGCCAACAACATTGCCAACAGCGACGGCACGGCGAGCGCCACCGCCGCCAACCAGGCGGCCGGCGCAGTCGCGATCGGCAACAACAACAAGGCGATCGGCCAGGGCGCCGTGGCGCTGGGCAACGGCTCCACAGCAGGTGCGGCCGGGTTCGTCGGCAATGTCGCCCTCGGTAATGGTGCGGCGGCTTCAGCGAGTTCTGGCGACGTGGCGCTTGGCTCTGGCTCGGTGACCGCGGTCGCGGTCGGCACGCCCAATGCAGTGATTAACGGCACGACCTACACCTTCCAGGGCACCACGCCGACTTCGACGGTCAGCGTCGGCGCTGTCGGTGCTGAGCGCACCATCACCAACGTCGCTGCCGGACGCATCAACGGGTCCTCGACGGACGCGATCAACGGCTCGCAGCTCTTCGCTACCAATCAGGCGGTCGATGCCATCGGCACCACGCTCAACAACATCAACGTCGGCGGCGGCATCAAGTATTTCCATGCCAATTCGACGCTGGCGGACTCCTCGGCGACGGGGACGGACTCGGTCGCAATCGGACCGGTCTCGACTGCTGCAGGGACGGGCGCCATCGCGGCCGGCGCCAACTCGAGCGCCTCCGGCGCCAATGCCTCGGCCATCGGCAAAGCAGCAAATGCCAGCGCCGCGAATGCACTGGCGCTGGGCGCCAACGCCGCCGCCGGCAATGCTGGTGACGTGGCGCTTGGCTCTGGGTCGGTGACCGCGGTCGCGGTCGGCACGCCCAATGTCGTGATCAACGGCGCGACCTACACCTTCCAGGGCACCACTCCGACCTCGACGGTCAGCGTCGGCACGGTTGGTGCCGAGCGCACCATCACCAACCTCGCTGCGGGACGGCTCAGCGGGTCCTCGACGGACGCGATCAACGGCTCGCAGCTCTTTGCCACCAATCGGGCGGTCGATGCCATCGGCACCACGGTTACTACGATCGGCGGGCAGGTCACGCAGAACACGGCCGACATCACCAATCTCGGCAATACCATCAACAACATTGCCGGCGACACATCGACAACCTATACCGATGCAAACGGTAAGGGCATCCGCTATGTGCGCACCAACGACAGAACCCTTGCCGTCAGCGATTCCTCAGCTCAAGGGATCGGTTCCACCGCCGTCGGTTACAATGCCACTTCCGTCGCCGACAATTCGCTCGCGCTTGGAAGAAATAGCAATGCAGCCATTGTCGGTGGGGTGGCTCTTGGCTCGGGATCGATCTCCGATCGCCCCCTAGCCCCGGCGTTCGGCCAGATAGCCGCAGGCCCGACGGGTTTCATCCAATACAATACGACGGATAAAGCTCTGCTGGGTGCGGTCTCTGTCGGTTCGAGCACCGCCTATCGACAGATCATCAATGTCGCTGATGGCACAAACGCGCAGGATGCCGTCACGGTTCGGCAGCTCCAGGGAGCCATCGCCTCGGTAGCCACGACGCCAGGTAAGTACTTCCATGCGAACTCGGCCGCCGGTGATTCCCTCGCTGTCGGCGCCGAGTCGGTGGCGGTAGGCCCCACGACGGTGGTCAACGGTGACAATGGCATCGGCATCGGCAATGGCGCGATCGTCGATCAGATTGCTCCCGGCGGTACGGCGATCGGCCAGAACGCCCATGTCATGCTGGCTGACGGCGTTGCGCTCGGTACAAACTCGGTTGCTGCGGGCGTCCAATCGGTCGCACTCGGCGCCGGCGCGCAAAGCAATAATATCAACAGCGTTGCGCTCGGCGCGCAATCCATAACCTCAGTGGGCGCGCAGACCAACTATACCGCCTTCGCCCTTACGAGCCTGCAAAACTCGGTCGGCGAAGTGTCGATCGGCTCGACTGGATCGGAACGGAAACTGACCAACGTCGCAGCCGGTTCGGCTGGTACTGACGCCGTAAACGTCAATCAGCTTCGGGGCCTCGGCACCAATATCACCAGCTTGATCGGGGGCAATACAACGGTGAACCCCGATGGCTCGATCACCGGTCCCACCTACAACATCCAGGGCAACAACTATTCGACGGTCTACGATGCCTTCGGCGCGGTCAACAACACGCTGACCAACATCAACAATGGCGGCGGCATCAAATATTTCCATGCCAATTCGACGCTCGCCGATTCCGCAGCAAGCGGCACCGACAGTGTTGCGATTGGGCCTCAGAGCGTAGCCAGTGGAGCGAACAGCCTGGCCGCCGGCAACGGAGCCGCGGCCGCAGGGCCGAGCGCGGTTGCTCTCGGCCAAGGGGCACGGGCCAACAATGCCAATGACGTGGCGTTAGGCTCTGGTTCGGTAACGCAGGCTGCTGTCGGTACGGCTGGAACCACCATTCAGGGCAAGAACTATGCCTTTGCCGGCACCACGCCTGTCGGTACGGTGAGTGTGGGCGCAGCAGGAGCGGAAAGAACCATCACGAATGTCGCTGCCGGCCGCATTGCCGCCGACAGCACCGATGCCATCAACGGCTCGCAGCTTTATGCGACCAACTCGGCGATTGGGGATCTGCAGACCGGTGTCGGGACGATTACCAAAAACGCCGTCACCTATGACCTCAATCCGGATGGCAGCAAGAAGAACAGCATCACCCTACAGGGCGGTGACGTCAATGCGCCGGTGGTGATCTCCAACGTCGGCAGGGGCGTTGCCCCCACGGATGCGGTGAACGTGGCCCAATTGGGCGACAGCATTACCCAGGTCAAATCGTACACGGACACTGCCGTCGCCAATACGCTGACTGCGGCCAATACCTATACGGACCAGAAATTCGGGCAACTGAACCAGCAACTCGGAGACATCCGTTCCGAGGCGAGGCAGGCGGCCGCGATAGGGCTTGCCGCGGCATCGCTTCGCTATGACGACCGTCCCGGCAAGCTGAGCGTGGCTGTCGGCGGCGGCGTGTGGCGGGGCGAAGGCGCCTTGGCCTTCGGCGCCGGCTATACCAGCGAAGACGGGCGAATTCGCGGGAACTTGTCGGGCACGGCGGCCGGCGGCCAAGTGGGCGTCGGCGCTGGCCTCAGTGTCACTTTGAATTGAGCCCGCCATGTTGAAAGAAGTGCTTTTCGGCGTCCCGGCTTTCATGGCTTTCATGCTCCTGTTCGGTCCTCTTGCGGCCGGACAGGAGGCTGCCCGCGAAAACTACCGCATAAAGCCTTCTGACGTCGTGGTTCCCCGTGAGCTGAAGCCTGGCGATTATCAGAGGATCATTCGCCCGTTCGAAAATTGGACCTTGATCTGCGACGAAAACCTGAAGAGCCGCGAGCGGGTTTGCAACGTCACCCAGATCATCGAGAATGGGGTGGGACAAATTGCGTTCAGCTGGTCGCTCGCCGCCACCAAAAAAGGCGAGCCCTACATGATCTTGCGGACGGCCCCGGTTGCAAGGAGCGACGGTCGCATCTCGCTCCAATTCGAGGGCCGCAAGGAGCCCATACAAGTCAAGCTCGATGGGTGCAGCCACACCGTTTGCGTCGGCATGCTTCCGATCGGACCGATGATGAAAGAGCAGATTTCGAAGAGCACCGCGCCGGCGATCTCCTATCCAACGACGGATGGAAGGACGATCAGCGTGACGGCAAATCTCAAAGGCCTTTCCACTGCCGTTAAGGCGATAAAGTGACGGACGGATTCTCAATGACCCAGCAATCAATCCACGAGCGTATCATGTCCCGGAACAGAAACGACGCCGCAATTCAGAACTTGGTCGACGAGCAGACGATGCTGCGGCGGAGATGGCGGAAGACGTCCCTTCTCTCGCTGCTTGCAATTGTGATCGCCGGTGCTGCCGGTTACGCCGTGGCACGATACGACTTGATCGGGAACCTGCTGCCGAAGCCGGCGGTTGCAGCGGCGAACGATGCCAATCCTGCGCTGCCAGACACGCCGTTTTTGCAGCACGCCAAACAGGCCGGGCTGCAATCCTGTTCGACCGTCTTCCCGGTTCTCGGGCAGTTGCTGACGAGCGGCACGCAGTACAATGTCCAATCGATCTGGAACAACGAGGCAGCCGATAAGCATGCTGTGGAGGCGCTTGTCGGCATGAACTATGCCACGCAGGGCTACAGCGGTCCGGCCGCGGGCATTGTACTGGCGGCGCCGGTTCCATCGGGCTGCGAAGGCGCAATGGTTCGCGTGGCGCCGTTCACGGCATCTTGCCCGGAAGTTTCCGTCAAGTTTCCCAACGGAAGCAAACTCGTCAACAATCTCGGACAGATCGGCGTCTATGAACTTGGCAATGACGGCGGCAATGCCATGCTTCTGCCGGCCGGAAACGGCTGCGTCGTCATTTCGGTGGCTTCGGCAGCTGGAAAACACGGGGGCTCGAAATGAAATTGACATCTGCCATGGTGGCATTGGGCATGCTGCTTGTCTCTAGCAGCCATCCGGGGGCCGCTGATCTTTTTACGACAGATCAGGCTCCGGCCCCTCCGCCGGAGGAGCGCGGCATCTGGGCGGCCATCGCCTACTCCACACCTGATGAGAAATATGGTTTCTTCTGGGGAGCCGACAAACGGCAGGAGGCCATGGACATCGCAATCAAGCATTGCGAACGGAACAGCGGCAGCAACTGCGTCGTGGCGAGCGTATTCCGCAATCACCGCCACTGGAATGACGACGACAATACCGGCTTTCCGTATCATCACTGTGGTGCACTCGCCATTGGCAAAGAAAAACGCGATGGCTCCACGCCGTGGAGTGCGAACTCCGCCCCGACGCGCCAAGAGGCTGAAGATCTCGCAGTTACCGCTTGCGAACGTTCGGGCTCCCGCTGCGCCGTCAGAGAGTGGGTATGTACTTGACCCAGCCCAGCCATGACAGTCATCCCTGACCACTAGTTCGCCGTCCTCGCTTCCTGCGGAGCCGAGAGCGAAAGGTCGCATTTCAAGTTGAAAGATCTCATCCCTTGTCAAATTCGGCATTCATTTCATCTCGGACAGCGGTCCTCATATCTTATGCAGTGCTCGCCTTTGTCTGCGCGGGCTTTGCGCCGACGCTCGCTCCTGCGGCCTTTGCCCAATCGGCTCTACCAAACGGCGCATCAAGCCTGCAGGAGACCTACCAGGACTGGCACGTTGCGTGCAGTCAACGCGATAAGGCGCCGGCATGTGCGATTTCGCAAGATCAAACCCAGCAAAATGGTCAGAGACTGCTTGCCGTCGAAATGCAGATACGTCCTGACGGCGGCGCGCTCGCAACGCTACTGCTGCCGTTTGGAATTGTCCTCGACTCTGGCGTGACGCCGAATATCGATGATCAGCCGCCGCTGAAGCCGGTGCGCTTTCGCACTTGTTTGCCCAACGGCTGCATTGCCTTGCTTCCGGTTGACGCCTCGACGCTTGGCAAATTGCGAACTGGCTCGCGTTTGAATCTCAAAGTTATTGCTGATGGTGGCAACGCACTTGGCTTTCAGGTGTCCCTGCAAGGCTTTTCTGCCGCGGCCGATCGTGTCGCCGCATTGGCCGTCCGGTAGGAAAATACACCTTTACGCTGTGTTGATGCGCCATTCTCTCGTTGACCTATCTCCGTTTCCGCAGTGGATTTGCTACCTTGAGATCATGGGGCGCCGGTTCTGATCCTTTCAAGAGCATTACTCCACGACTCTTGTTGGCGAAACCACTGTCTTTCGAACCGTTTCGGCAGACTAATGATGAGGGCGGCCGCCGCTACAATCGGCTAGCGATGTGATGCATGCCGTTTGCGAGGATAGGGGGCGGCAGTAATTGAACATGGTGTCCCCTCAAAGGGTGCTCTTAACTAAAACCTGTGACCTCACATCGTCGGCCAGTGGATGAAGCTCCTCAGGGTCCGTCGATCCGACAAGGCTGAACCCCATGCCGTCGTTTGCCCAGGACCACCCATTCAAGCGACCTTCGACATGCTCCACCATCGCCTTGTTCTGGTCGACGACCATTTTCCTGGACAGTATTACAAGCTTGCTCCCCTTGGCGTTCTCGTACATCAGCATGAAGCCTGGACCATGCATCGTGGCGACAGCGCGTCCCCCCATCAGCCGATATCCGGACTTTGTGAGGTCTGGAAGCACAACGGCGCGGCCTAGCGTGGATGAGGCGAAGCTTGCGAGCTGGGCCGGGCTATCGGCGCTGACCTCCACGGGGCGATCCGAACCCATAGCGAATGTCGAGAAACTTGCGGAAGCCTCCTGCGAAAGCGCGACAACGCCCTCCGACGGTGGTGTGGCGATGCCCCGCATGGCCCACCCTCCGGTGCCTCCTGCCACGACGAGCACGATGGCGGCTGCCGCGAGCCTCCATGCGGACGTCCGCTCGGTGCGGCGTGTCGCCACGATGTGCTCGAGATTGAGGCGGACAGGTATCGGTTCCGCGGCCACCGGCGCAAGCGCCGCCCGCAACGCGTCGGCCTGCTTTTTGAAGGCGGCGACGCGGGCAGAGGCTTGTGGGTTCTCGGCCAGGTAGAGATCAACCTCGATCCTGCGCTCGGAGTCGAGGACCTTGTCGACGTAACCCTGAAGGTCGTCTTCGGTGATGGGGCGCATTATTTTACCCTCCTGAGAAATGGCTTGTCCGCTTCCGGCTGTATCGTGGATCTTTCGAGCATGGCTTTAAGCTGTTCACGGGCCCGGGACAGTCGCGACATCACGGTGCCTAAGGGTACGCCAAGTACCTTGGCAGCCTCTGCGTACGACAGGTCCTCGACCGAGATCAACAGGATGATACCGCGATGGTCCGGAGGCAGCCTGTCCAATGCGGTGAGGACTTCCTTGCCGAAGATCGTGTCCTCCTGGCTGGCCGCCACGGAGAAGCTCTGTTCCGGCAGGTCTTCTAGTGGAACCGCATGACCGCGCCTGGTCTGCTGGCGAAAACGGTTGATCGCCAGATTGTGCAAGATGGTGAATACCCAGGTGCGCGGGTCTTCGTTCTTGCGCCCGCTCCAATTCGAGACGACGCGCTCGAGGCAATCTTGAACCAGGTCGTCCGCCGCCTCGACGTCGCGGAGCAAACCGCGGGCATATCGCCGTAGGGCGGGTATCATCGGTTCCAGTTGCGCGAGCATGTTTTCCATATCCGCATCCTTTCGAAGTGGGGGCCGTCCGTAAACGGCCCCTCGTTCGAATTAGTCCTGCTGCACCTGCACGATGTTGTCCGGCTTGCCGTCGGTGGCCGTCGCAACGACCAGATAGCGGCGCTCGTCCTTGTGCTTCGCTTCCACGATCTGCCGGATCGGGCCGACCGCGTTGACGATCGCCGAGCCTGCCGGGTTGGTCATGAAGCTGGAGAGGCTTTCCAGCGGACCGGAGCCATCCGGCTTGTCGGAGAGGGCAAGAACGTATGGCTTCTTGGGCTCGAGGCCCGTGATCGAAGCCTGCAATACCTGCGTCAGGCCCTGGCTGAAGAGCGTTACGCTGGTCGGCGTCGCTTCACCTTGCGACTTGCCCTTGGCGGCAAGCTTCAGGTGAGCGGCCTCTCCGGCGACGCCGAGAGGAACCAGGTTCTGCATGCCATCGCCATCAGGGACGGCGTTCGGCAGGTAGGCAACCGCCTGCGGAGCCTGGCCGATCGGAATGTTGGCGATGACCTGGTTCGTCAGCGTGTCGATCGCCGCGAAGGCATCGGCGTTCTCGAGGCCGACATAGACCCTCGTGCCGTCACCCGATGGCCAGATGCCGTGGGGAAGATTGCCGACGGGGATGGTCGCGACCTGCTCGAAGTTGTCGGTGCGGAAAACCTTGACCTGATTCAGGCCTCCGACGGTCACGTAGGCGAAGCTGCCGTTCTTGTTGGTGACCAGATTGACGTGATTGGTAATCGGACCGGTGTCGATGGTCTTGATGAGATTGAAGGGAGCCTGGGCGTTGAAGACCTGGGTCTTGCCGATATCCTTCAGGGTGAACCAGACCTGCTTGCCGTCTGCCGAGGCGGCGATGTTCGGGCAGAAGGGGCTGGCCTGCTTGATGTGACCGACGATCTGGTGATCGGCGATAGAGACGACCACGGTCTCCGGATTGAACGACGAGCAGATGTAGCCGTACTTGTTGTCCGGGGAGAAAATCTGCATGCCCGGGCCTGCCGGAACCTTGATCTGGGTCTTCTCCTCGAAGGTGTTCGCGTCGATGACCGAGATATAGTCCTCGCCGCGAACGGTCACCCAGACTTCCTTGCCGTCGGGGGTGAAAAAGGCCTCGTGCGGAGAGCGGCCGACATAAGTCGTATGCTTGACGGCGTTGGTGGCCGCGTCGATGAAGGTCACCGAGTTCGAACCGATAGAGACGACCGCCAGGGTCTTGTGATCCGGCGAGAAGCCCATGCCGTGAACCAGAACCTGTCCCTTGTAAAGGGGGCTGAGGTTGCCGGGCTGGGGATCGCCGAGCTTGATGACGCCCAGCAGCTTGTTATCGACGGGGTCGGTCACAGAGACAGTGTTGGAGAACTGCTCGGCCGCATAGACCCGGTCCTTGTGGCTGATCGGGATGTCGGCGTCCGATGCGGCTCCCGGTGCTTGACCTGCGAAGGCGGCCAGCGGGAAGAGGATGGAGCCTGCGAGCAGAAGCGCGGCGATCGATGAGCGTGTCATTGTAGGTCCTTTCACTTACATCTTCATATCAGGAGACATAGCTTTCATGGCTCCGGCGGGGGCAGTCTGCGGCGTGACCTGGGTCGGAGCCGCGTCTGATGGTGGCAACGGGTCGCCAACGGGGATTTTCATGGCTGCGATTTCCTGCTGCTGGTCGACGATGATTTCCTGGGCGATACGCTTAAGCTGCTCGTTGGTGCCGTAGCGGAGGTATGCCTGTGCCATATCGATCGCCCCCTGGTGATGGGGCGTCATCATGACGACGAAGTCCCGGTCGATATCTCCGGTGGGCTTTGCCTCCATGTCGTCCATCATCTTGGTCATCGCCGCGTCGTTCTCGGCGAGATAAGGCTGTTCAGCCGCGATCTTGGCGGCGGCCGGGTCGTTTTTGTTCGAGGCGGCATCTTGCGCGACAGCCGAATAGCCGCACGAGATGGCAGCAGCCAGCGCAGTCGCCATCACCAAATGGCGATCAAGCTTGATCATGATCGTTCCTTTCTGCTTGGTACAAAGGGGTAGACGACGGAGGCGGGGACTTATTCCGGACGACGCGAGATTTTTTTACGCGGGGTCTTCCAGTCCGAAAGAAGCGACAAGAGCGAGCGCGATAAGGCCCAATACGATCTCTCCGACAGAGGCGAGAACGAGAAGGCGGCACGGCAGGTCGGAGCGCCGCGAACGGAGCGCAGGAACGAGGACGTACCTGTTCAGGATCGCCAAAACGATCATCGCGGCTACCGCTGCGGTTTTGCAGAGCAGCTTGACCTCGTAGGGGGAGGACAGATCGGTCGGGACCTTACCGACGATCAGCCAGGTGTTCACAACCCCGCTGACGATAACCAGCGCGACCGCCACATGACCCAGTCGAGAAAATAGCGCCATCGCGGCAACGGCGGCCTTCTTCAGCTCGTGTGACTTGGCCATTTGCAATAGCAGGATGAAGGCAACGAGCCCACCCAGCCACGCGGTGGCCGATAAGACATGGATGGCGTCGATGGCCTGCCTCAGCAGTCCTTCCAGAATGGAGCCTTCCACTGCGTGCCCAACGCAGGCCAGTTCCGTCAGCATGACGCCCGCGATGACTGGTATCACCCGGTTTGCCTTCGCGACATATGCCGCCAAAAGAACCATGGAGGTCACGAGCCGGGCGGTCAGCGCTTCTCCTACCCGTGTTTCGGACACAAGTGACAACGCGTCGGGATCGACAGCCGATCGCCACTGGTCTGTGATGAGCGCTGCCTGAAGAGGTATTGATGCAATCGCCGAGACGGATACGAGGCCGACGGCGATCGGCACGGCGATCTGAAGCCGCGCACTCAACTGGTTGCGGACTGCCGGGTCGGCGAGCGCCGACAGTCCGAGCGCACCCCAAAGAAAGGTAAGGCTGCCGTCGTTCAAAAATCGACAGATGGCGAGGCTCTGTTCGGGTGTCATGGCATCACTGAGAAGTCGAACGAGCCTGCCGTCCTGTGCCCGTCTTTCGAGAGAGCCCGCCAGGTCACATGATATTTACCGGGCTTCAGCGGCGTCGCGGGCGCTGCCGTGAGGCGTGTGTCGGTGTCGTCAGACACGGTCGCAGGCCCCAGCGGGACCGCCACGCCGCTTTCGTCGGTCAAGGAAATGCTGGAGAAGCTGGGCTCTAGGCCCTCTGAGAAGTTGAGAGTAATGGCTGTCGGTGAAGACGGTATTGCCGAATCTTTGCCCGGCTCAGCGATTTCCAGATGAGCGTGAGCCCAGGCGCTGCTGGACATGCCGAGGATGGCTACGAGAGTGACGGCGGTGGTTCTTGATCGCGACAGCATTTGATTTCCTTCGGTTCGAAAGCCTACTGTTCGAATTCGTAGACATCCGACGCCGGGAAAAATTCCATGAGCAGGCACGAAGGCTTGTGAAAGCCCTGACGTTTCAATGAAAAATCTCGACGGGGAGGGAATATGAGGGGCCGTCTGGTGTCTATGATGACATCGTCGCAAGTCTTATGGAGACATCGGTGGACTTCTCTGCCCGCAATATCATCGCCTCGGCTCTCGCCGGAGCCGTCGCCGTCATTCCGAACGAGGTTGTTCTGAAGGCAGCCGACGGCGTGGGCATTCCCACCGCACACGGAGGTTTACTGGCTTTGACCAAGGTCCTTCTGTCGGAGCTGGCCGACATGATTGGTTTGCTGCAAACCTGCCCTTTCAACCCGGCCCAGCCGGTCGGATCGGGGGCTGGCCGACGGTGCCAGTGTCGCGTTTCTAACTGGCCGACAGCGTCGCGCCTCTAACCAGCTTTGACATTATTTGTAGGGAGGTACAGTCTATTTTCAAGTGCGACATGCCAATGATTTCAATGGCTTCGCACTGGAGATTTTGGCATGTCTCGATGCTATCAGCAACTGACCCTCGCCGATCGGCGGCGCCTTCATCACCTTGTCGAGCGCAAGGTTCCGATCAATGAGATGGCCCGCCAACTCGGGCGTCACCGCTCGACCATCCACCGTGAGATCAGACGCAATACGTTCCATGACCGCGAGCTTCTCGAATATAGTGGCTACTTCTCGATGGTTGCCGACGACATCGCCAAAGAACTCCGACGGCGCTTGAGAATGCTGCGACGTCATGCGTTGACGCTCTCCGGATAGTGACGTTCTTGTTCCGACTTTCGGTTGAGTGTAACGTTGGTGAAGCTTAGGATTGTTTTTACTGTGGGGCTCACTAAATGACTTGGACATCGCTATGACGCAGGTGCAACATGTCGCTCCCGGCGAGCGGGTCGGCGTACTCGATGAGCTCAGGCTCTTGGCTGCACTTTCGGTGGCGCTCTTTCATTTCGGGTTCCGAGGCAAAACGCTTGGTGTTACCGAGATGACCCTTCCAGCCTGGATATCGGTGTTGAAATACGGATATCTGGGTGTGCAGATGTTCTTCGTTATAAGCGGTTTCGTCATCGCCTACTCGGCCGAAGGGCGGACACCGATGCAATTTGCTATCGCACGCTTTGCGCGAATTTATCCGATGTTCGTGTTGTGCATGACGCTGACTTTCCTGATCGTCGTTACTTATGGCGCGCCGCAGATCAACGCGACCGTTCCGCAATGGGCAGCTAATCTGCTCGTCCAGCCCGAACTGCTGGGGCAACAGGTCATGGACGGCTCCTATTGGTCGATCTCATACGAGGTCGTCTTTTACGGCTGGGTTTTCGTTCTGATGACACTGGGCGCTTTTAAGCTCCGGCTGTATCCGGCCATTATTGTCGGCTGGCTACTTGTTTCAATAATAGATCGCGCTTTCTTTGCCAATCCTTTGATGCGCCATCTCGTGCTGACCGACGAAAGCGGCTTTTTCTGTATCGGCTTGGTGTTTTATGCCGCGTTTCGTGAAGGCTACACACTTCGCAATTTCGTTTTGCTTGCCTTATCCGTTGCGGTTGCCCTGTACCAATCCGTGGAAATGGCCCAGTGGAATCGCGAAAATTACGGTGTGGGCTATAGCGATCTGGTCGTCTCCGTCTCCTGTCTTGCCATTGTGGCAATTGTCGCCCTGGCGATAAAGCGACAGCGTTCGCTTTTGCCTGGAGGCATGATGCTCGCGCTTGGCGGCATCAGCTATCCTCTTTATCTATTGCATCAGCACATCGGCTACGTGATCTTCAACAAGGTCGGGGCGACGGCTTCGCCGGAAGCCGTTATAGCCGTGACCGTGCTGCTTTTGGTAGGCATTTCATATTTGCTTTGGCGCTTCTTCGACGAGCCGTCTCGACGGCTGACCAGGTCAGTTTTGACACGGCTATTCGACAACGGATTTTATCTATCGCGGCCGAAGAAAGGTATTTCCGGAGCGGAATGACGCAAAGCAAATTGAGCCGCATCGACGTGATGCGTTCAATCACGCGGCAGCACTCGTCGGAATGCGATTTCGGAGATGATCTTCGCCGCCGTTTGATAACCTCAGCCTTTGATCGGGTCTTTTTCCAGCCCGTCTGCGGCCGCACACGGTAGTTGTCATACATCTAGTATGCACATCCTAAAAGCGCCTTGCCAATAAAAATAGGAATAAATACCTACAACCGTCGCGTTCTTGCCATGTTTGAACAACACGATCCGATTTGTCTTTCGATACTGAAAGACAAATTGGTTGAATATAAATTGGGAAAACGGAAATTATGACCCTCTATCAAAAATCGTTGGATAATTTGCTTGTCGTTACCCAGTCGCCTTCCTCGCCTGGCACTGGCTGGTCAGCTGTTTCAAACCTGCAAACGGCTATTAATAATGCACGCAGTAGTGCAAAGCCGCTTCAACTGCTCCCCGGCGTATATCTCACCTCGCAGATCCTCGTCGACACGGCTAGCGGCGGCGGCAACCGCCTTGAACTGTTTGCAGAGCAAGGCACCGTAACCGTTAGGCTCAGCGCCGCCGCTCCCTACCTGCTGGACGTCAACAACGTTCCGGATGTTGTCGTTCGCGGCATCAATTTCGACGGCAACAACCAGACGATCAATGGCTCCGGAAACGCGGGACTGATCCGCTTCGACGGATCATCCACCACGGACTTCATTTTCTCGGGGTGTAACGTCTCGAATTCGATGGCGACAGGGGTTGTGGCGGTTAACAACGCGCGTGGCCGCATAGCAGATAATCGCATCTCCAATTGCGGGATTGGGATTTTTGCTATTGATTGTCAAGTCTTCATTGAAAACAACGGGTTGAGCACACTGAACGACAACGGCATTTGTGTTTGGACCAGCACGGTCGGCGGCAATGGTTCGGTGGTGTCCGGCAATACGGTCAACTGGGTCGATAACGCCTCGGGTGGCACCGGCCAATACGGAAATGGCATCCTAGTCTATAGGGCAGGCAATGTTAAGATCAGCGAAAATAATGTCTTCAATACAAAATTCTCCGCGATCCGGCTGAATGCGGCAAACAACGGTCATGTCGTCAACAATTACTGCTGGAACATGCGGGAGGTGGCGATCTTTATCGAAGCCCCCGGGGCCGGCGAAAATCTGAGCGGCGGCATCATCAGTGGAAACAACATCGATACCGCCGGACTTGGCATAAGTGTCGCCAACTCCGGACTTTACGGCGATGGCACCGCAGATCGATGCGTCGTATCGAGTAATAATATCATCAACATTACTAACAATGCGATTCCTTATCCCGATGGTTCGACATCACTGACAACCGGGCGTGGTATTACGGTGGAGACGAACGCGATCGTTACTAACAACGTCATCTCCCTAACAGCTGGCGCTGCTATAGGGCTTGGGGTCAATAACGCCGCGAAGGATATCATGGCGACAGGCAACTTGATTAACAATTGCCCGATGGGAATCGCGTATTCGACCAACAATTCCGCTTCGTCCATCCTTGTGAGTTCCAATATCGTGCGAGGTTATCGCGATATCTCTAACGTGTCTGATCCCAACTATCCGATCTCGGGCGCGATCGTCTCGTACATTTTCGACGGATCCTCCTTCCAAAGAGACAAGAATGGCGGTTCGCCGAACACCGATTATGGCAATGCGACCCAGACGAGTTCCGGCCCACTCACCGTCGGCATGAATCGTGCAAATCCCTGAGTAATCCTCCCGCCCCTGGGGCCTAGCCGTTTTCCGGCTGAGCTCCTTCCTGCCACCGGTCGGAATAGTCTTCGAACCTGTTTTAACGTTCGTTAACTTCAAATCGTCAATGATGAGTACTGTACTATTCATGGTGAGAGCGATAAAATAATGCCCTTGTCAAAGCGAAATATTGTCCGGTACTTGGCATCCACCATAGAAGCCGAGTTCAACGGCTGCTGGGACGAAATTAGCACAGCTAACACGATCAGACTCCTGACGCCGTTCAGTATGCTCAATACGGAAAACGCCTATTGACCGCCACGGAGCTCCTACCGTCCCGCGTCGCGCAGCCGCAGCTCGCCGCTTGGCGACTGATCGGGACGGCGTGTGTCGCCATCGGGGTCTTCCTGTCGGGTTTCGTCATCGCGGAGCCTGCACCCTACGAGCTGTGGCTTGCCTTTCTCATCGGCACATGGTTCATTCTCGGACTGAAAATCTCGCGCAGCGTCGCGCCGCTTCTGGCCCTGTTTCTGACGTTCAATGTCGGCGGGATGCTCTCGATCACGCAAATGTACAACCTTACCGCCGGCAATCATCTCGATGGCCCGATCTACATTGCCGTCTCGACCTTCCTCGCGTTGAGCTCAATCTTCTATGCGGCCATCATCGAAGATAGCGAAAGACGGCTGAAGCTGATTTTCAACACGTGGGTGGCGGCGGCGCTGATCACGGCGAGCCTCGGCATCCTCGGCTATTTCCACGCCGTTCCTGGCTTCGACATTTTCACCCTCTATGATCGTGCCAAGGGCGCCTTCCAGGATCCGAACGTCTTTGGGCCTTATCTCGCAGCGCCCAGTCTCTATCTGATCCACGGCCTTTTGATCGGCGACTTGAAAAAGGCGCCTATCAAAGCGGTCTGCCTTCTCGTCCTGGCCTTCGGCATCTTCCTGTCCTTCTCGCGCGCGGCATGGGCCTTGTTTGCCTTCTCCTCAGCGATGCTGATCTTCTGCATGCTGTTGAAGCACCGCAGCAACAAGTTCCGGCTGCGCATCCTGGTGATGTCGCTGACGGCGATCATCCTCATGGTCGTGCTACTCGTCATTGCGCTGCAGTTTCCGCAGGTCAGCGACCTGTTTTCGACGCGCCTACAGCTCGTGCAGGAATATGACGGCGGACATCTCGGCCGCTTCGAGCGCCATCGTCTCGGCTTCTCGCTGTCGATGGAGCGGCCCTTGGGTCTGGGGCCGCTGGTTTTTGGTCAGATGTTCGAAGAAGACGAGCACAATACTTGGCTGAAGACGCTGACTACCTATGGCTGGCTGGGCTTCTTCTGCTGGGTTAGCATGATCAGCTGGACCATCTATATCGGCTTCCGCAACCTCCTGAGAGAACGACCTTGGCAGCCCTATGTGATGATTGCTTGGATCGTCATTCTCGGCCATGTCGGCATTGGCAACGTCATCGATACCGACCATTGGCGCCATCTTTACATGCTGCTTGGCATCGTCTGGGGCTGCGGCGCCCTTGAGCGACGCCATCAGCGAATGAACTTGAATTAGGAGAGCATAAGGATTTGTGTGGCAGGCGCCGGGATTGAGTGAATGGGGTATAGGTTGGTGACGATTATCGCCGAGGCCTTCACTTTTGAAAGCGACCCGCCGGAGACGCCGGTTATCATCTACCGCAAATGCTTCAAGGCCCGACGAGGCGGCGACGATCCTGCAATTCCGGATCTGGCTGAAGGGGCTGAGCCCGATGGTGTGGCGTCGGGTTCAGGTGCCGTCGACGATGACCTTGCGCGAGTTTCATGGCGTGCTTCAAGTCGCGATGGGCTGGGCCGGTATCCACCTGTATCAATTCATCGTTCACACGGTCTGCTACGGCTCATGGGAGTTGACCGCCGAATCCGCCGACATCATGCGCGACGCGCTGAAACTGCGCAATGGCGGCCGGTTTTTGCACGAGTACGATCTCAAAATTCCCTGGGAGCATGAAGTTCGGCTGGAAGAGCGCCGTTCTCCCAAACCCCGGACACGCTATCCCTGTTGTATCGGCGGCGACGGCAATTGCCCGCCGGAGGATAGCGGCGGGCCTGAAATCTGAGTGTCGCGGTTGGACGATGCTCTCGGCTATGAGTTGGATGACGATTTGGCCACGGTGATGGAGTTCCTCAAGGAGATTAGCGCCCCCCGGTCTTTTTCGGTGCTCAAAGACGCGGATCGCGCAGAAGAATTGCGCGAGACGCTTTTTCGGATCGAGGATCGCAAGGCCCTTTTGGGAAAGCCGTTCGAGCGGCGGATGGTGAACGAACGATTGCGGCAGGACGAACACCTCATGCTCATGTATCAGCAGATGTGACCTGATTTGCAGGGTCTCGACTGCTCGACAGAAGATCGGCGGCCAGCATGCTCCACCTCTGTCTGCGAAGCGTCGATCTTTTCAAGATATTAGGTCGGTCCAGACGGGTTAGTGCAAAATTGTAATTAGGGGTCAAAAATCTCGCGAAACTCAACATCGGGGTACGTGGCGCAGAGGAGGTGGCACTCTCGGTCTATGTCGGATTGCGCTGAGGATTTGGTTGTGTTGTGCGATCAATTTGGCGATGTGGCGGCAATCCATGGAGGCTCCTGCTCGCCGTTACCCAGAGAAGCGTTCGCCGTCAAGAATGGCAAATCAGCCCAGAAATGAACCGCGAAAATATCCAGTACTTTCTGTTTAAGGATTGGAGTGAAAACATTTTGCCGGGTTATAAGTGGAAGTGACAATCCATGCGACAACTCCTGAGGGTTTTGGCGAGGCTTCCGTTTCGCTGAACGCAGATTTTCCGTCCCGTCCAAACCGGGTTGGAGGTTTTTGTAACCAAGCACTCCATCCCTTTACCCGCTCATGAAGGAAATGCCGTGAACAGACTTCGCCTGACAACCATGACCCTCGCCGCCATGCTTCTGACCACTGCGTCCGTCGATGCCGCCGATTTCTCCATCACGCCGCTGAAAGATGGCGACAGCTTCACCGGTTGCCTCGCTCAGAACAGCGCGACAGGTGTCGGCTTTCTCGCCGTTGGCGACAAGGTCGTCCTGTTTGCCAACTCTTCGAAGTTCACTTTCGCAAAGGGTGACCAGGTGACCGGCTCCTGGTCGATCGATGGCGGCACGGCCACGAATTTCTCGTCGACTGCCGACACGGCAGCAACGGCAACGATCGACGTTCCGAACACGACCGAGGCCGTTACGGCGCTGACCAGCGGCAAGTCGCTGAGCCTGACCGCCAACAGCACCACCGTCGATTTCAGCATCGAGGGCGGCGAGAAGGCCTTCATGGGCCTGTCCGAATGCATGACCACCCAGGCGGCGCCGGCCGCTAACTAAGCCGCACCCATTTGCGAATGATGGGGCGAGTACCATGGTGCCCGCCCCATTTTTGTCAGCCCGAGCTCCGAAAATCTTCCCGGTGTCGAATACGCCGCCATCGATGCAGTGCTGGCCCGAGTGGAGGCGGCTAAACCCTTGATCGCCATATGACGCAGGAGTTCCACAGACCTCGACATTAAGGGAAAAGCTTTCGATGACCACCTCACAACAGTAGGCGAGACGCACTTTACAAACGGGTGTGACGACCGTCCACCTTTACTTGGGACCTAGAAACATGACATCTTTGAAATTGACTGCAGCAACCACTGCGCTGGCAATCACTCTTAGCACGGGCATTGCTTCCGCGGCCCAATTTGGGGCGATTGCCTATTCGAGAGACACAGGCTCCTACGGCTCTTCTCATAACTATTCTTCGCGAGCTGGTGCTGAGGAGGAAGCGTTGTCGGCGTGTTCTTCCTATGCTGATGATTGCAGGGTGGTCGTCTATTTCCGCAACGCGTGCGGCGCACTCGCTGTCGGCAGTGAACGGGGCTACGGCTGGGGTTGGAGCGCAAGACGCAACCAGGCACGAGACATCGCGATCGCGAACTGTGAAGAAAATGATAGCGGCTGCCACGTCGTGAGCTGGACTTGCTCGAAATAGCGCTCGACGCACTTTTTAAACCGGGGCGTTTCTACGCTGAGGCGAGTGCCCCGGTTGCTTATCGGTAAATGGCCCTGCCTCGGGGGGCTGAGGCAGGGCTGTGAGGCTACCCCTCACTTGGAAAGTGGCCATGCGCCCATCTGCGCGAACCAGCCAAGCCAATCTTCCATGTGCCATGTCTGCGTCAGACGACCGTTTTCGATCGTGTGAAACTCATGGATCGGCAGGGAAAAGCTCTTGCCGGTCGGCGCGACGCCAAATAACTCGCCGATATGGCGGCCCGTCATCACGCCACGAACGGCGATCTTGCCCGGCATACCGATCATCTCGATGATTTCGATCTTGAGGTCGGCAAAGACTGCGGAAAACCCAGAGATCAAAGGCTTGGCGCCTTCACGTCCCGGCTCCTGGTCCGGTGCCAGCGGAATGTCCTGCCAGTCGGCCGTAACGCAGTCGTCGAGTAGGTCAGGATGCCCTGCGAAGGCTTTATAGAACGTGTTCAGGGTCGCGAGATCTTGCTCGTTCACGCCTGTGGCTTGGAGGGTCCCATCTGTCATGTCGCTGTTTCCTTAGTTGCGATCAAAAATCAGTACCTTTCCGCAAGCCATGTTTGAAATTGATTATGGATATGCATTAACATTCATCTTATGGATTTACACGGAATAGACTTGAACTTGCTGGTGGCCTTTGACGCGCTGATGGCTGAGCGTAGCGTAACCCGCGCTGGCATCAGAATCGGGCGGACCCAACCCGCGATGAGCGCCGCGCTGTCGCGCCTGCGGGCGCTACTGGGGGATGAGTTGTTCGTTCGCAGTCCAGACGGGCTTCAGCCAACACCGCGTGCACTGGATCTTGCCGAGCCACTTGGGCACGCGTTGGCCGAGATCCAGAGAACATTGGAGTTCACGCAAATCTTCGAGCCCGCCAGCTCGACGGCAACGTTCTCCATCGGACTTTCGGAGCATGCCGCCTTCGTGGTCTTGCCAAAGCTTCTTGCCAGGCTTCGGCAATTGGCCCCAAACGTCGTGTTGCGGATGCGCAATTTCGTGCATCGGGACGATGCCATCACTCTTCTCGACGCAGGTGAAGCCGATATCACCATAGGTGTTCCGCACACGTCCGTCGGACGTATTCTCAGCCAGCCACTGTTTGAAGAGCGTTTCGTGTGCATCCTGCGCAAGGACCATCCCGAAGCGGGAAGGCTACTGACGCTGAAATCATTCATGCGCATGTCGCACCTTCTTGTCTCACCCGAAAACGAGCGTTTCGGAACGGTGGATGCGGCGCTGGCAAAACAGGGCCTGCGGCGACGGCTGGCGGTGACCTTGCCACAGCTCTATGCGGCCCCAGCGCTTGTCGCCTCTTCCGATCTCGTCGCTACGCTGATGGAGGGCGTGGTGCGCGCATCTGGCTATGCCGACAAGGTATATGTGTCGCAACCGCCGCTGGACCTCGGGCCGGTTGCGTTTAACATGTCCTGGCACCGGCGCAACGACGTTCATCCCGCGCAGCGATGGCTACGGGCGATCGTACCCAACCTTGAGTTCGGCGGATGACGAAGGCGATGAGGGTAGGTCCACCGGACGCTGAGCGCCTTCAGTCCTTTATGCTTTTTTTGCCATAGCAAAGAGCGCCCAAGTCATCCCTGACCCGAAGATGAATGGCATTTATCTGGCGCTTATCGGACCTGGCAGTTATCTTGATTTTATCAATCCTGTTCCGTTCAGCGGCTCTGATGAAGTAATTGAACGTGGTGTCTTGACTGAAGACGGACGGACTTCGGGCAAAGCACAATCGGCGGTGCGGCCCATTTCCGCCGCGGATTTCAACCGTATTCTATCGGCGGCTTAAATGAGCCTGAACCCGAACCGCCAGGGACGGTGCCTCTTGCGATGGGATTTGAAGACTTGGATCAAACTCCCTTATCTTTGAGCAAGAGCGCCATCGCGTGATGCAGCCCTTGACAGTTCTTCAGACCTGTCGGGAACATGCGACGGCGAGCTCTGCCGGCAGAACCTTGTTTGCGATCTCGCGATTGGAAAAGAAAAGTAGTAATGACACAGACCGCCTGATGAAATATCTTGCGCGCTTCGGCATCAGATTGAGGGCGCCAAACTACGGTGACCGACGGCAGGTTCGGCAATGCTTCTCTCCAAAATGCCGAAAGACGAGCTTCATAGATCAGGCTGGTCTAAAACGTAATGTTCTCAAACGCGTATCAGGATTATGGGTTGTCTGAAACGTCGGGCCGGCGGTTCGTATCCTTTCCAGAGCTACGATTCGTATCGCAGCATAAGCAGTTTGTTGATTTCCGCCAGAAAGTGATCCAGCCGCAGATTTTGCGGTAGCCCGCGCAAAAGCGCTCAATCACTTGGAAGGTTTTGCCATTCTTCGCTCGAACGGAGGCACGCTAAAGTGGGACAATCGGCAGAGAGGGTATCGGTTGCTGTCGATGGTCTCGATCAAACAATAATTCCGTGCATGGCGACGCCTGCCAGGAACGCGGCGGCCATCATTGTGGCGGACCTGATGAGGAATAGCGGATCGTCAAAGCGGTAGATCGCATGAACGATGTTCATCGTCGCCGGATCTCCTGGATTTCGGAACAGGTCTATAGAGGGCGTCAGCTCGGCAAGCGTGACCGCCCGTCCTAGCGCTATTCCGCGTGGGCTTCAGCTCTTGTGTTTGCCGCCCTGCGGGGCGCTTCTCGAGGCGGCCTTGATCTGGCCGGCGAAGCTTGCTTCTGTCTTCACCGCCGCCTTCTCCTGTTTCGGCTTCCGCGCTTCGCGATTGCTTCTTATTTGTCCTTTGGCCATTGGGGCGATCCTTTGATCGTTGAAATTGGTAGAGCCGACCCCAGGGGCCAGCCGAAGCTTAAGCATGCGCTCAAATGAGGCCGTCGTCATCAGTCGTTTGAGATGCGCGACGCTGTTTGGCCTCTCTGTTCGTCTTTTTATTGTTTTTTGCGGGATCGAGGACTGGCTCCGTACCGTTGGTTTCGACATCCGTTCGGCAATGGTTGCGGATCGGGCTTTTTCTCGAAACGGAGCACTCGTTATTCGCTGCTTTGACAAATTACGGAGCGCTCCGCTGAAGCATCAAGGAGCGCATCCGGGAACTGGCTCTTGGCTGGCGAGAGCGGTGGCCAGCAGGCCAAGCATGCACTAACATTCCAGCTGGATCCCCCAAGGGGGCAGGCCAGCCGAGACGCCCCGCGCCGGTCAACGGGCGGCGCTTGCTGTCGACATCGTTGCAGCACTGTGGCCCGAACGCTGCGGAGCACTCGTCTCTGTCAGCGGCTATCTCATCGGCAGTCAGGTGTTGAACAAGGCGCGTTGCCGCCCAAGGCGGATCGCGCGGACCGGTGACGAAGGTGCCGAGTCTGGCTCACGCACCGCGGATTCATTGACGGCTATGTCGGCGAAGCCGAAGTCGTAAGAAGTGTCGACGAGGTGTGATGGCTTGCGCCGCCGCTTGATGGCAAATTTCTTCTATTGGTCTTCATGAAAATTAAGTCTTATGTCTTTCCGAGTTACAATTTCGTATGCAGAAACATATTCGAAAGGAGTAGTAATGAAGGATAATAACAAGTTTCACTAGGATTTAATGACGTATATTTCGGCTCATGTCCAAAGTGTATACATGATGAGTTCCAATATCTTCATTGGAGAGGGTCGATCCATGGGAGACGTTTCAATCCACACGCGGGTGGTCTCGGCTGCAATTCGGCTTGTTGCATGGACCCTTCCGGCGATTGCCCTCCATGCCTCACCGATTTACCCGGCTGAACACAAAATCGAAGTTGCTCAGACTGACATTGCTATCGTTTTTCTCGATCCAGACTCTTTTCCCAAAGCCCCCTCGAAGTCAGCGTTTGAATCCCCCAAGCCTTCTAACCGCAAGAGCTACTTCACCATCGAGTGTCGCGAGAATTTTGAGGAAATAGAGGGAGTGGGAGGGCCAAGGCACAGATTTTCAGCGACCAGAAAGTACACGATCAATACAAAACAACGCGTCTGGAAAGAACCTGGTGGTGAACTCAAAAAATTGAGAGTCGAAGGCGACGAACTGGTTCTTGCCGATCATGGATCGGCGTCTAAAAAACGCTACCACGAGGTACTCAATCGGACGACGGGAAAATACTTGCTATATTCGAACCATAGGAACGTCGTGCTGATCGGCTATGGGACATGTGATAAAGTCGATTTGGTACCTTTTACGTTCAATAAACTTTAAGCGGTGTGAACCCTTCGAGGAAACCAGTCGCGCATCACGCTATGGCGCCTGCGCCGCCACTCGCTCAGCAGTTCGAGATTCTCGCTGCCCGAAAAATTCAGCGCAAATCAATCGTGTCCCTGTGCTGATCGCCGGGTCGCATGTTCGATCTCTATTCAAGAGCAAAATGTTGTTTCGCGGGCGGGAAGCGATGGTTTTGCGGCGATCATCTATGATATCGGCCGAAACGAGCTTGAGCATGCCCGTTTCTGCCACCGGAAAGCCGAATTCGTGCTAGGCTTGAACGTCCTAGGGAGGCTATCCGCTCTTGCTTTGATCGCATTCCAGGGACTGTCAAATTTAAAGCCCTAGTCGTCATCTTCGCCTTCGCCGATCCGGTCGATAAGAACGGAAGCTCGGGCGTGACGCACGACGTGGTCGACGGTCGAGCCGAATATGCGGTCGAATATGTCGGAGGTATGGGCGGCGACGACGATCAGCTCCGCATTTCTCTCCTTGGCAATCTTCAGGAGTGTCCGTGCGGCGGGGCCGGAACGAACATGAATGAAAGCCGGGATATCCAGGCGTCTGCACAATGTGCCAAGCTTTTCCTCGGCCTCGCCTATCATCGAGATTGCCCAGCCGTCAGGGCTCTCTTGCCCCGCTGGGAAGCGCTCGACGATGTGCGCGGCCGTCAGCTCCCCTCCCGGAGCCAGCAAGGAGTACGAGGTTCTCAGAATATGCTCGGCACGCTCGCGGGATCCAAGACCGATTGCACAAATGATCCGTGTGTACATCATGCGCCTCTAGAAAGTGTCTGTTCCGGAGCAGCAGATAAATTCGGTCTTCAGCCCACTCGCATGCGCCTCCTTCAGCAACCGATCCGCGCTCAGCACATCGACAATGATCTCGCCGGCAAAGGATTGTGCGAGGGGATAAGCCAAAGTTTCGCGCATCCACGCCTCCGCGCGTGCAGAAACGGCGTCGATCTGCCAACGTGCATTATCCAGGCGGCTTAGGCGGAAATCATATCGATCCTTCTCCATCGGCACGCAGCCAGCACCGGCGAGGAGGGCCTCTTCATTTCGTGTGATGACGGGCTCATGGGTCATCGTCTTCCTCCGATATCGCGGCGCACCCGCATTTCTTCCGAGAATGCAGGGCGGAATGGGATTACCGCGAGGATAACTCCACATCGGAAAGACCGGCATTGATCGCGATCAAATGAAGGCAACTTGCTTGTTATCCACTCTATGTTCGGAGTGTGTCGCAGCGGCTATGAGCCTGATGACGGGCCAACCGCCATTGCGTCCGGGACATGATATTCATTGCGACGCTGTGTTGATGATCCGATGAATTGGACAGCTTCTCGCGCATGAGAGGTGAGGGCGGCATCGGCAATTCGGCCCGTGCGATTTCGGCGGCAAAATGGCAATCATCGGACGTGCTTCTTGATCCAACGCAATGTCGGCCTTTGTGCGAAAGGCAATCGTAAGGAGCGGTTAGCGTGCTGCGAGGTGAATAAAAGCGCGCTGTTGTTGGCTCGGCGGCGATGAGCTTATCAGCTGGATGGGGCTGCGTGCCCAGTTTGGCAGCTCAGGTTCATGTTCGTCGGCGATGCAACGCCAATTTACTTCGATGAATCTCTTGGTTTTATTCCGATTGGAGATGAGGCGCATATGGCATCCTCCGAAAATATTGCTTCGACACGACGCGCGAAAATCATCGACCTGCTTTGGTCCCGCTTGAAGGAGCATCCGCTTGCACGCGTAGGACCGGGCCTCATCACCGGGGTCGCCGATGATGATCCGAGCGGGATCGCCACTTACTCGCAGGCTGGGGCGCAGTTCGGGCTCAACATGCTGTGGACGATGCCGCTGACATTTCCGTTGATGGCGGCGATCCAATCCATGTGTGCCCGCATCGGTCGGGTGACCGGAAAGGGGCTGGCGGCCAACATCAAGCTTGCCTTTCCACCGGCCATCCTTCAAGGCGTGGTGCTTCTTCTTCTCATTGCCAACATCCTGAATATTGCCGCCGACGTCGCCGCCATGGGAGAGGTCGCAGAACTGGTCACCGGGTTTGGGCGCCACGCCATGACCATACTCTTCGTCGCGTGCACATTGCTGCTTCAGATTTTCATTCCCTACCATCGCTATGTGATTTTTTTGAAATGGCTGACCTTGTCATTGCTCGCTTATGCCGCAGTCTTGTTCACGATACATGTTCCCTGGCGCGAGGTGGGCATGAGAACAATCTGGCCGAAGCTTTCGCTTAATTCTGACGTCGCGGCGGTCGTCACGGGCGTTTTCGGCACCACCATCAGCCCATATCTCTTTTTCTGGCAGGCGTCGGAAGAGGTCGAGGATATGGAGCGCAAGTGGGGTGGCGTCTCGCTCATCGCCGATCAGCCCAATGCCAACACGGAACTGCGACGCATTCGCTGGGACACATGGAGCGGCATGTTCTATTCCAATATCACAGCCTACTTCATCATCCTGGCGACGGCCATGACATTGAACGTGGCCGGCGTCACCGACATCAATACGGCAGCCGAAGCCGCAAGCGCGCTGAAGCCGCTCGCAGGCAATTTCGCCTTCGTTTTGTTTGCTCTCGGTATTCTGGGCGTGGGTCTGATCGGCGTGCCGGTTCTGGCTGGTTCAGGTGCCTATGCTCTTTCCGAAGCCATGGGCTGGAAAGAGGGGCTCGAGCTGCGATTTAAGGATGCGCGGGGCTTCTATGGTGTGATCGCAGTCAGCGTGCTTGCAGGAATGATCATTCAATACTCACCGATCAGTCCCATGAAAGCGCTGTTCTGGAGTGCGGTCATCAATGGCGTGGTGGCGGTACCGCTCATGGTCGTTGTCATCCTTCTCGCGTCGAGCAAATCGGTGATGGGCGACTTCACCGCCCCTCGAACACTCATAATGCTCGGTTGGGTCGCAACCGCCATCATGGGAATGGCGGCGATTGGCATCCTTATCCCTGGCTAGGCCTTTCTTGCTGCGCGCTCTGCCTTGGCGGCAGCCTTGTGCGAGACCGCCGGCTGTTGCCCTGTCTTCGATAGAGCCAGCTTTCGTTCTAATGTACCGCCGCCAACCCTGCAGCCGCAAGGAAACGGCCTCGGATCGTCACATGACGCCGAAGCGTTCAAATGCCTCCACGGTACTCATGCCGGCTTCGATCGCCAGCCGGACTTTGTTCTCGGTCTCAGCTTTTTCCAGCGCAAGCGTAATCGCCTCCCGCTCTGCCTCGCGTGGAACGACGAGAACGCCGTCGCGGTCCGCGAAGAGGATATCGCCGGGCCTTATGCGGATCCCGCCGATCTCGATCGCGACACCGTAGTCGACGACCTTGCCGCGCGGTCCCTGGTCTTGCGCATAGGATCCGTAGCAGAAGGTCGGAAAGTTGAGGGCGAGGATGCCGCTGCTATCGCGGCAATAGCCATCGCAGATCGCGCCTGCCGCCTTGAGCTGAAGGGCCCGCGTCGACATCAGCTCCCCCCAGACCGCATAACGCGGCGAGGCGCCGGAGCACACATAGATCTCGTTGGGTTTCAAACTGTCGAGCGCGTGGAACATCAGGCCGAAAGGCCTGCCGCTAATATCCGAGTTTCCGCCCGTTTCGGCAGATGCAAAGAAATCTGCTTCCAGAACAGGCATCGCTCGCCCGATGGCGACCATGTCGTCTCGGAGCGCGCGAATCTGTGGCGGCAAAAACTGGTGCTGCAAGCCCATCGTGTCGAGTATATCGCCGACCACGGCCGTAAACAGCCGGTTGCGCATGGCGGTAAAGAGTTCGGTGTCGTCGTCAAAGCGCATCATCTGCTTCCTCTCAAAACCTTTCCGTCATGGCTGTTGCGATCCCTTGCATGACGCCTCTTATTTCGGCGAGGCCCTTCAGCCGCCCGATCAACGAGTAGCCGGGATTGATCTTTTCTTTGCCGATGTCGTCCGCCAGCAAATGCCCGTGGTCCGGGCGCAATGGGATCTGCCAGTCTGTGCGGCCTTCCTCAAGGCGCCGCTTTTGCTCTTGCATCAGCGCGAGGATAACCGCCGGTATGTCGCTTGATCCGCCAAGATGGTCGGCTTCATAGAACGAGCCATCCTCTTCGCGCTGGACATTGCGCAGATGGGCAAAGTGGATGCGTGGGCCGAACTCGCGGATCATGGCCGGCAAGTCGTTGTCGGCGCGCGTACCGAAGGAGCCGGTGCAGAATGTAAGGCCGTTGGCCGGGCTCTCGACCGTGGCGAGAATACGCCGCGCATCTGCCGCCGTGGAAACGATGCGCGGCAGTCCGTAAAGCGAAAACGCCGGATCGTCGGGATGGATGCAGAGCCTGATGCCCACCTCCTCTGCGACAGGCACGATCTCCTTGAGGAAGCGCGCCAGGTTGGCATGCAGATGATCGGCTGTCATGCCGTCATATTCCGCAAGGGCAGCAAGAAAGCTCGCCCGGTTGAACTGGCGCTCGGTTGCTGGCAGGCCGGCAATGAGATTGCGCTCGATCCTGTCGATCTTTGCCGGATCCATCCGGCCAAAACGTTCGCGTGCCGCGAGAATCTGTTCCTCCGAGTAGCTGTCTTCGACATGCGGACGCTTCAATGCGAACAGGTCGTAGGCGGCGAAGTCAACGGCATCGAAGCGCAGCGCGTAGCCGCCATTCGCCAGTGGCTGCATCAGTTCGGTGCGTGTCCAATCGACCACCGGCATGAAATTGTAGCAGACCGTCGCAATACCGGCGCGCGCCAGCGCTCTCAACGTGTCCTTGTACCAGCCGATATAGCGCGCACTGTCGGCGGTCGCGAGCTTGATGGAATTGTGGACCGGAATGCTCTCGACGACGCTCCAGCGCATGCCGGCCGCTTCGATCAATGCCTTGTGTGCCAAGATCTGATCATCGGACCAGGGGGACCCGTCATAGATTTGGTGCAGCGCTGAGACGATCCCTGTCGCTCCTGCCTGCCGGATATGGGCGAGTGGCACCGGATCATCCGGCCCATACCAGCGAAAGCACTCTTCCATCAGCCTCATGCGAAAACTCCTGCCCACGGTTTCGGGCGTTTTAATTGTTGGACCACAACTCCTATTAAGGCGCGACGAGGCAGATAATTCAAGATAGGTTTTGAGGGAAATCGGCAAAAATTCGAAAATTGAGATGTGAGTGCTTGACTATTTGAATAAACTGGACCAACAAATAGATCATCACAGGGAGGATTGTCGGTGAGCAGTTCGCTACGGGAAGATGCGTTGTCGAGTATGGAGGTCGTCGAGCCAGGCAAGACTTCGGCCGTGGATCGGCTCATCGAACAGATTCGCGACATGATCTCCGAGCGCGGCCTTGGCATCGGCGATGCGCTACCGACCGAGCGCGATCTCGGCGAACAGTTTCAAGCTGGCCGCAACACGGTGCGCGAGGCGCTGCAGGTGCTGCGCGCCTATGGCATGGTCGAAACCCGGCCGAAGGTCGGCGCAGTCATCAGCGGCGGTCATGGTGAGGCGATCCGCCGGCTCTTCGCCTTCCACAATGGCATTTCACCCGACTCCTTTCGTGATCTGCAGGGCTTCCGGCGGATCATCGAGACGGGTGTCGGCGAGCAAATCATTCTGACGGCAAGTGGTGCCGACTTCGACCGGCTGGACGCGATCAACAGGCGGATACTGGAGGCCGAGAGTGTTGAGGACGCGGCGCGTTGCGATTACGAGTTTCATTCAGCGATCGTCGAACTCTCCGGCAACCGCACGACGCTTGCCGCCTACCACATGCTGCGCTCGGTGATCGAGGAAGTGATGCGCCTCGGTAAAGCGGAGCGCCCAGTGCATACGGCAACCTTTGAGGCGCACGCAGAGATTATCCGGGCGCTGCGAGCCCGTGATCGCATCGCCTATGTTTATCTGATGAGCAGACACCTGGAATTCGGCTTGCGGTTCGTCGACGCCGATCCGGTCGATCCGTAATCGCGACAAGCACATTGGAGATTTGACCTGAACCGCCCTCGGGCGGAGCGGGCAACCGTTTGCCGGATACTCTCGCCCGTTGATCCGGCGGCACCAACAGGGCACTTGGGAGGAGAACCAACATGAGCAAAACTAAACGCGGCATCCTGACGCTTGCGGCACTACTGGCCACCGTCAGCTTCGCGCCGAATGCAGCATTTGCTGCAGGCAAGGCGATTGCCGGCATCGTGTTTCAGCAGGACCAGTATTTCCGCGGCATTCAGATCGGCATGCAAAAGGCGGCGAAAGCTGCTGGCGACGAGCTTCTGGCCGGCAACAGCGACAGCAAGCTGGAGAAGGAATCGCAGCTCATCGACACCTATATCGCCCGCGGCGTGAAATCGATCGTCGTGGCGCCTCTTTCTGCCGACGCCTCGGTGCCGGCGCTCAAGAAGGCGCGCGCCGCCGGCATCACGGTCGTGACCTACGGCACCTCGGCCAATGGCGACGTCGCGCAGGCGACGGTGACGAGTTCGGATCGCGATATCGGCATCGGTACCGGCAAAGCGGCGGCCGACTTCCTGAAGACGCTCGGCAACGGCAAGAAGGTCAAGATCGGCACGCTCGCCTTCAAGGCACTGCTGCCCGAACAGTCGAATGCCCGGGTCGAGGGTTTTCTGAGCGTCGTCAACGATCAGGTGGAGATCGTCGCCCAACAGGATGCGTGGCTGGCGGAAAAAGCGCTTGCCGTCGCCAGTGACATGCTGACAGCCAATCCCGATATCCGGGTGATCTATGCGGCGAACGAAGGCGGCACAATCGGCGCGGTGCAGGCGGTCAAGAAGGCGGGGCTGGAAGGCAAGGTCTTCGTCTTCGGCACCGACGGCTCCGAGCAACTCGCCAATATGTTGCTGAATTCGGACAATGTGCTGCAGGCGACCACGGCACAGCAGCCGCTCGAAGTTGGGCGCCAGGCGATCGAGGCCGCGCAGAGTCTGCTCGACGGCAAGACGATCGAGACCAAGGTCAAAGTGCCGGTCCTGCCTCTGACGCGCGCCGATGCACAGGCCGTTGCGGCATACAAGGAAAGTCTCAAGGCGCTGAAGTGATAGCGGCCCCGACGCGAATCAGGTGGCGGGGGCATTGCTCCCGCCCCTCCTTCGTCTTGCACAGCAGGAAATTAGCATGACCTATTCGCAAGCCAATTCAGTCGTGTCGGACGGGGTGCAGGGGCGGCTGGACTTTCGGGCAGTGACCAAACGCTACGGCCCGACGGTCGCACTTTCCGAGTTCAGCCACAGTTTCGCGCCCGGCCAGGTGCATGCCCTCATGGGTAAGAACGGCTCGGGCAAGTCGACGCTCGTGAAGCTTCTCGCAGGCGTAACGGAGCCGACATCCGGCACGATCAGCGTCAACGGCGAGGATCGCCATTTCAACTCGCCGCATGATGCCTTCGAGGCCGGCATCGTGACCGTGCATCAGGAGCTCTCGCTGGTCCCGGAGCTTTCGGTCGGCGAGAACATCTTTCTTGGCCGTTTGCCGCATCTGCGCCGTGCCGGTTTCAGCGTCGTCGACTGGGAAGGGCTCCATCGGCATGCCGGCGAACTGCTTGCCGACATGGGGCTCGCTATCGATTCCCGTCGGCCGGTCTCGGCGTTAAGCGTCGGCCAGCAGCAGGTCGTGGAGATCGTCAAGGCGATGTCCTTCAACCCGTCGATCCTCCTTCTCGATGAACCGACATCGGCGCTTGCGTCTCGCGAGGTCAAGCAGCTCTTCGCGCTGATCGAGCGGCTTCGCGCCCGCGGCGTGACGATGATCTACATTACTCATCGGATGAGCGAGCTTTTCGAGATCGCGGATACCTGCACGGTGATCCGCGACGGCCATTATATCGGCGCGGTCGAAATGAAGGCGACGACGCCCTCGGCGATCGTCGGCATGATGTTCGGCGATGCGGCCCGCGCGACACGTCCGCCTCGGCGGACGCTCGATCGCACCAAGCCGGTGCTTGAGGTGCGTGGTCTCAGCCGGACCGGGCATTTTCACGATGTATCCTTCGACCTCTATCCCGGCGAGATCCTCGGTATCGCCGGGCTGCTCGGCGCCGGACGCTCGGAACTCATGCGGGCGATCTTCGGCGCCGACCGGGTCGATGGTGGCTCCGTCATGCTCGAGGGCCGCCTCATGACCGGCGCGAGCCCGCGCGAGATGCGCAAGGCCGGCCTCGGCTACACGCCGGAAAACCGCAAGGAAGTGGGGCTCGTGCAATCGCTCTCGACCACAGATAATCTTTGCATGGCAAGCCTTGGTCCGATTTCGAGCAGAGGCCTCATCTCGCGCCGGCGCGAACAGCCGCATGTCCATCGTCAGATTGCCGATCTGCATATCAAGTGCGCTGACCCGGAATTGCCGGTGTCCTCGCTTTCCGGCGGCAATCAGCAGAAGGTGGTGATCGGCAAATGGCTGAACCGGCATCCTTCAGTGATGTTCTTCGACGAGCCGAGCCGCGGCGTCGACGTTCAAGCCAAGCGGCAGATCTTCGACATCATCTGGCAGAAGGCCGCCGACGGTCTCGCCAGTATCTTCGTCTCGACTGAACTTGAGGAAGTACTCGAGGTGGCCGACCGTATCCTGGTGATGCACCACGGCGCGATCGTCGCCGAGATCGATCCCACGAAAACCGACCTCACCGAACTCTACGGCCTGTGCATGGAAGGGGCCCGGCAATGACACTTGTGAACCAAACCGCGGAACGTGGCGGACAGAACGTGCCGCTTCGTTTCCTCAAGACCTACCCGATGGAGATCATTCTCGCAGCGCTGGTGATCTTCCTGATTCTGGTCGCACCCGGATTTGCCTCGATCAGCAACGTGCTGAACGTGCTTCGCACGGTCTCGATGCTCGGCATCATCGCCTTCGGCATGACGGCCGTCATCATCAGCGGCGAGATCGACCTTTCGGTCGGCGCGGGGGCGGCGCTCGCCGGCTGCATCGTCGCCTGGTTTGCCGACCGCTTCGGCGACGTGCTCGGCGACTGGGGCGCGGTGACGGCAGGTTTTGCCGTGGCTCTGTCGCTCGGCTTTACGCTCGGCTATCTAACCGGCCGCTTTCGGCAATGGTTCAACGTGCCGACCTTCATCACGACCCTTGCGCTTTTTGCGGCGCTGCGCGGCGTCGCCAACCTTATCACCGGCGGCTTTCCGCTGTCGTCCTTTCCGCTCGGCTTCGATTTCCTGGGCGGCGGCTATCTCTTCGGAATTCCGTTCCCGGTCTATATCTTCGGGCTCACCTTCGCCGGCATGCACTTCCTCATGAAGTATACGAGCTTCGGCCGCGAGATCTATGCCGTCGGCGGCAACATGGAGGCGGCGCGCCTCTCCGGCATCGACATCTGGAAGGTGAAGGCGTTGACGCTCGGTCTGACGGGCGGGCTCACCGCAGTCTCCGGCACGCTCATCGCATCGCAGATCGGTGCTGGAACCGGGACGACCGCAACCGGCATGGAGCTCGACGTGATCGCGGCCGTCATCATCGGCGGGACCTCGCTTTTCGGCGGCAAGGGCCGCATCTGGGGCACGCTGATCGGGGTATTGTTCCTCGGCTGTATCTCCAACGGCATGACGCTGATGAATGTCAGCGAATATTGGCAATACGTCGTGCGCGGCGGGATCATCCTCGGCGCGGTGCTCCTCAATCAGGTTCTGGAAAGGGTGCGCTGAGACAGGCGCTGAGACAATCATGACTGAATTCAAAGGAAAAATCGCGCTGGTCACCGGCACATCCGGGATCGGCCTCGCCTCGGCGATCCGCCTGGCTTCTTCCGGCGCAGCCGTGCTTGCTTGCGGCAACGATGCTGCCACCAACGAGGTCTTCGACCGTATCGCCAGGGAACGCGGCCTGCCGATGTCGACGCGGCTGACGGATGTATCCGTGGAGGACGAGGTGGAAGCGGCCGTCCGCGAGGCGGTGCTGCTCCATGGTGGCCTCGACGTCATCGTCAACGCGGCGGCCGTTCATCCCTTTGGCACTGTGCTCGATACCAGTGCCGAAACCTGGGCGCGTTGCCTCTCGGTCAATGTGGGTTCGATCTATCTGACCGGCCGCTTCGGAATTCCGGAAATGATCAAGCGCGGCGGCGGCGCGATCGTCAACATTTCTTCGGTGCAAGGCCATGCCTGTCAGCAGAACGTTGCGGCCTACGTTGCCTCCAAGGGCGCCATCCATGCGCTAACCCGCGCCATGGCGCTCGATCATGCGGCGGCGAAAGTCCGGGTGAACTCGGTCAGCCCCGGCTCCGTGCGCACGCCACTGCTCTCGCTCGCGACCCGCACCTATGGCGGCGACGGCGTCAGCGAGGCGGAGGCCTTTGCCCGCTTCGGCGCTGCGCACCCGATCGGGCGCATCGGCGAGCCGGAAGAAGTGGCCGAGCTGGTTGCCTATCTCGCCTCCGAACGCGCAGCCTTCGTCACCGGCTCGGACTTCCGCATCGATGGCGGCCTCACCGCCGGAATCGGCGTCAAATAACCACACAGGAAACGACAGATGAAGATCGGCCTTGGGCTCTACCGGGAGCAGCTCACCCGGGATAACTTTCAGTTTGCGCTGCAGGCGGGTGCGACCCATGTCGTTGCGCATCTCACCAATTATTTTGCCGGCAAAGATCCGAAGATCGCCAGCGGCGATCAGGGCGGCTGGGGCGATTGCTCCGGCGATCAGCTCTGGTCTTTCGAGGAACTTTCGGCGCTGGTGAAGGACGTGCGCGCGAGCGGCCTGGAGGTGGCGGCGATCGAGAACTTCTCGCCGCGCTTTTGGTCCGATGTGCTGCTGGACGGGCCGGAACGGGTGCAGCAGATCGAAGGACTGAAGCAGCTCATCAGGAATGCCGGGCGCGCTGGCATCCCCTGCATCGGCTACAATTTCTCGCTTGCCGGCGTCTATGGTTGGACGCGAGGACCCTATGCCCGCGGCAATGCCGAATCCGTCGGCTTTGGCGTAGAAGACAGTATCGCGCCACGGCACGATGCGCCGATACCGGACGGCATGGTCTGGAACATGCGCTATCGTCCCGGCGCAGCCGACGCCGCCCCTGTCTCTGTCAGTTCGGCGGAGCTCTGGGACCGCCTCGCGCATTTCCTGAAGGAAGTCGTCCCCGTCGCTGAGGAGGCAGGCGTCGTTCTCGGTGCTCACCCTGATGATCCGCCAGCGGAGCAACTGCGCGGCACGGCGCGGCTGGTTAACCGCCCGGAGAAATACGACCGGCTGATGGCGATCGTCGACTCGCCGTCGAACGGGCTGGAACTCTGCCTCGGCTCGCTGCAGGAAATGCCGGGCGGCGACATCTACGAACATGTTCGCCGCTTCGCCCGCTCCGGCCGCATCGGCTACATCCATTTCCGCAATGTGCGTGGAAAGATGCCGCACTATGTCGAGACCTTCGTCGATGAAGGCGACATCGATATGGCCGAGATCATCCGCATTCTGCGCGACGAAAATTATCAGGGCGTCTTGATACCGGACCATACGCCGGCCATGACCTGCGCTGCCTCCTGGCACGCGGGCAAGGCGTTTGCGCTCGGTTATATGCGCGCCCTCGTGCAAAACGCGCATGCGCTTGGTCCATCCCGTTCACACCCGGCCGGCATGGCGGCGGAATAGGAGGCATTCATGGCGCGCTCGCTTATCTGTGTTGCACCTGTCGGCGACCGCTGCGGCGAGGGCGCCGTCTGGTCGATGGACGAGGCGTCGCTCTACTGGACGGATATCAACCGCTTCCTCGTCCACCGCTACGACGAGGCAACGCGGGCGGTCAGAACCTGGCTGTTCGACGAGCCGGTGGTTGCCGTGTCGCTGACCCAGGAAACCGACCGCCTGCTCGTCGCCCTCGGTTCGAAGCTCATCTGGTGGTGGCCTGAAACGGACCGGCGGGAAGATCACGGCTTTGCCCTGCAAGGCGCCCCACGTGTACGGCTCAATGATGGCCGGGCCGATCCCGCCGGGAATTTCTGGGTGGGCTCGATGAAGAACAATGTGCTGCCCGATGGCGAACTTGGCGAGGCTGGGCCAGGGGAGGGTATTCTCTATCGCATCACGCCCGATGGTGCCGTCACCGAGTGGCGGCGTGACCTCGGCATCTCCAACACGCTCTGCTGGAGCCCCGATCGCCGCACCTTCTATTTCGGCGATACGCTCGCAAACGAAATCTACGCCTTCGACTATGATGTAACGAAAGGAGCCATATTCGGCGAGCGGCGTTTCTTTGCTGGTTTCGGTCGCGGTTCACCCGATGGCTCGGCCATCGACAGCGCGGGGTTCCTCTGGAATTGCCGGTTCGGCGGCGGCTGCATTGCCCGCATTGCGCCCGACGGCAGCCTCGCCGAGTTGGTCGAGATGCCGGTGACCAACGTCACCACATGTACCTTCGGCGGCGCTGATTTGAAGACGCTTTACATCACCACCGCGAGTGTGCTTGCAGCGCCCCGCGAGCGCCTCGCGGGAAGCCTGTATGCGATGCGGGTCGAGGTCGCCGGCCTACCCGAGAACCGATATGGAGCGGTAATCCCGTGAGGACGACGACGACACGCAAAGCGCTCGCCTGGGCGCACGGGTGCCTTTCGGTGCAATCACTCGGTGGAATGCTCGGCCCGGTGCTGTTCCTGTTGCCGGACGGTCGGCAGGTCAGTCCCTTGCATGTCGCCCGCTGGGGTCATGATCCCCGGCGTGGAGCCCTACCGGAAATCCTGCAGGAATTGCGTGGCGAGTGGCCCTGCGTACCTTTCGGCGGTGATGCCGACCGGGCTCTCGCCGCCGGCTGGACAGCGACGGGGGAGAGTTTCGCAGGAGCGACCGTGCCGCACGGCCATAGCTCGAATGTCCATTGGGACTGGAGCGTTTGCGACGACCGCCAGCTCAATTTGGAGTGCCGCTATCCGGAGGACCATCCGATCCGTCTGCTTCGTCGGCGTATCGTTCCGGACCCGACCGCGGCTGCCGTTGACATCATATTGGAGATCGAGGCGCGGCGTGCGTGCCGTCTTCCCGTTGGCCTGCATCCGACTTTCCGGCTACCGCTTCGCCCCGGTGCGGTTACGATCGAACCAGGTGAATACGATCGAGTGTGGAGCTTTCCCGGCGACGTCGAGCCGGGCGCGGCCCTCTTCGCCCCGGCCCGGCAATGGCCGTTGCTCGATAAGGTTGAGACACGCGGTGGAGAGACCGTCGACGCGACGCAGGTGCCGCTTGCTGCAGAGGCCGAGGACTTGCTGCAACTGACCGGCATTAGCGGCAGCGTCGCGCTCCACTACCGGGACGAGGGGTTTCGCGCGCGGCTTGACTGGCAGAAAGAGCACTTCCCGAGCCTCTTGCTCTGGTACAGCAATCGCGGGCGCAAGGCCTACCCATGGGACGGGCGGCATGTGGCGCTCGGAGTCGAGCCGATTGCCTCCGCCTTCGATCTGGGGCCGGCGATCTCCTCAGCGTCCAATCCATTGGAATTGGCAGGCGTCGCCACCACTCTCTCCTTTAGGCCCGATCGGATATTCACCAGCCGTTACCGGCTTTCCGTGGAAGCCGCCGTATAGCCTGCGTTAATGGGGGCAACTGTTAAAGCCGGAAGTCCTCCTCTGGCTGCATCCATCACACCGACCATCCGAGCACTTTCAGGAGCAGCAGGCTGGTATTGGCGGTTTGTAGAACGGCTATTTCGGCTGGCTCCCATAAATCGCAAGAAATTTTTCAACCGAGGCATCTGCATGCCGTTCAAGTTCCGCCTTCGAGCGGGGGATGCTGTTTCCGGTGAACATCGCCTCGTTCATCGGGATCCAAAGAAGCATGCCGAAAAAGTGGCTCGCCGCCAAATAAGGGTCACTGGTTCGCATCAAGCCACGGTTGGTGAGCCTTTCAAAGCAGGACGCCATCGAGGCCAACATCCGTTCGAAGCCATTTTCGTACCAGCTGCGGCCAAGCTGCGGCATGCGATCTGCGTTAGCGATGATCAGGCGTCGCAACTTCAGTAACTCATCATCCAGCAGCATCGTCATCAAACCTCGGGCAAGCTTTTGCAGGCCGCCTTCCATATATTTCGTCTCGGAGAGCAGCGTTGTCACGGACTCGACGACATCGTTGGTTTGGGTTGCGGTCGACTGCACAACTTTGCCGAAAAGCGTCTCCTTATCTTTGAAATGCTTGTAGATGGTCTGTTTGGAGACGCCAGCTTTGGTGGCGATTTCCTCCATGCTCGTGCCATCGTAACCCTTGCTGATAAAGGCCGCCGCAGCCGCTTGGATGATCTCGCGATCCTTGCGGGCCGATCTGGATTCATCATCGGTCTTCATAAATATCTCTCAGTCAGTACTAGACAGTACCGTACCCGAATGTTAATCGTCGCATACGGTACTGGACCGACCAGTACCCGTCAATGGAGCAAGGGATTATACAGATGACCAAGATGATCTTCATGAATCTGCCGGTTCGCGATCTGACCATATCGACGGCATTCTATGAAGCGGTCGGGGGAACCAAGAACCCGCAGTTCTCGGATGAGACGGCTTCCTGCATGGTGTTTTCCGAGACGATCTATGCAATGTTGTTGACGCACGAAAAATACAAGGTTTTCACCCAACGCCCCATCGCCGACGCCCGTAAGACCAGCGCCGTGCTCATCGCCATGACTGTCGATAACCGCGATGACGTGGACACTATCGTTGCAAAGGCCGCGGCTAACGGCGGGGTCGCCGATCCCAATCCAAAGCAGGATCACGGCTTTATGTACGGCCGCAGCTTCGAAGACCCCGATGGTCATGTATGGGAACTGATCTGGATGGCAGGATCGCCGCCCGCCTAATTTACCTGCAGCGCTTAATCTGGACGCTCTGTTGCGAAGGGGGAGAGGCCGGCTCCCCCTAAAAAGCGATCCCTCGCAACCGCGTCAGCCTTCCGGCGTCGGCTCCCATGGCGTTACAGAACCGGCTCCGCTCACAATGCTGCGAATATGGGAATCTACAGAGAAGCGCAGTTCGGACGCTGTGCCTGCGCAAATCATGTCGTTCCATAATGAAGCCCTATGCCGCCAAGGCTGGAGCATTTCCTGGAAAAGTGCGCGGCGGTATTCTTGAAAATGCTCTGGCTCGTCGTTGTCAAAGCCTACGATGGCAATGTCTTCCGGCACTTTCAGCCCGAACCTTCCGCGGAATGCTGAAGCTCAGTGCCCCATTCGCGCAGTCACCCCTCAGTCAGTCGCTGCCGCGAGTATAGGGCCACCTTGCTGCTCCTGAAGCAGAATTGCCGTGCGAAGGCCGTTTGGGGCCTTCGAGAAATCGAATGTGGCAGGGTTTCCATCCCATTGCCCGAGACGCGTCAATGCACGTACGACGTGGGTGTGAGGCAAAGTACTGCCGGCGTTTTCGCCTCGAGCGATCGGCACGTTGACGACGTTTGGATCATATCGGACCAACCAGACGTCGGCCACCGATCTCCGGACATCGCCGCGCCCAATTTGCGCGCTGCTCTGGCCAAGCGCGACGGAAGGCCCCGTCAAACGCGAAGTGGTTGCCAGAAGTTGCGTCAGTTCGGCAAGGTTGTTCCCGACCACGGTTTTCGCCCCGTTGACAACCATCTGTGGGGTGAAAGGCCCTGGCTGATGCAACGGTGCCTCGTATGCAATCTGCCTATCCGTAAATTCCCGTTTTCCAAAACTATCTTTCCAGCCGAGATAGTCCCAGTATGTCACTGCGAAGCTCAACGTAAGGACGTCATCGCGCTTGCTGAGTTTTATGAGGTTGGCGTTCGCCGGTGGACATGACGAACATCCCTGGCTTGTGAAGAGTTCGACAACCGTGAGGGAGCGGCTGGCGCTCGATGCACCGTAAGAAACACTCGCGATGACACACACGACCGTTCCGGTAACTATTAGTTTCATGAGCTGCTTCATCGCTTTTACCCCTGATGGCATCATCCTCACTTCGCAGTGAAATGGTCATTTGTTACACGCTCACATTCTTGTGACCGCCGGGACAGCCATCCCTGGAGAGATTTCTCAAGCTTTCAGGCGATGTGGCCTGGATCGCCCGTAGAACATTATTTCGCGACGCTTGTAACAAGAGTATTTTATCATCCGTACTACCCGATAGGACCGTACCGTAGCCAGTTCGGGAGGAGCGACCATGGCGACCGTGGACCATCTGGATACATCTCCGCCGACAGGTCCGACGACGATCTTCATTCGCCGCCATTCCTTGGTGACGCGCATCACGCATTGGCTCAATGTACTCTGTCTAAGCCTGCTTCTGATGAGCGGTCTGCAGATATTCAATGCGCATCCGTCCCTTTATTGGGGGCAGTACGGTGCCGATGCCGATCCATCCTGGCTTTCGATCGGCGCTGTCCAGGACGGAGACAACACGCGTGGCGTCCTTCGCGTCGGAAGCCTGTCCGTTGTGACAACGGGCGTTCTCGGCGTTTCGCGGGTCGGCGACGATGTGATCGAGCGCGGCTTTCCTTCCTGGGCGACTATCCCCAGCTATCAGGACCTTGCAACCGGCCGTCGCTGGCATCTGTTTTTTGCCTGGCTCTTCGTGATCAACGGATCGATCTATGCGCTATACGGCCTCCTGGGCGGTCATTTCCGGCGTGATCTCGCGCCGAGAGCCGACGAGCTCTCACCCTCTCATCTCAAACAGGAGATCGCCGACCACGCACGGCTGCGCTTCCCGAAAGGAGAAAAGGCACGCCACTACAACGCTCTCCAGAAGCTCGCTTATCTGATCGTGATCTTCGTTCTGCTGCCGCTGATGCTTGCGACGGGACTGACCATGTCGCCCGGCATGGATGCCGGCTTTCCCTTCCTGCTCGACTTCTTCGGCGGCCGGCAGTCGGCGCGCTCCATCCACTTCATCTGTGCCTTGTCGATCGTTTTCTTCGTTCTGGTGCATGTCGCAATGGTCATCCTCTCTGGTCTTTGGAACAACATGCGCTCGATGATTACCGGCCGTTACAGGATCCAAAACGAAGGGAGCGGGAAATGACGTTCTCTATCACGCGACGCCGTCTTTTGATCGGATCGGCTGCCGGACTTGGCGCAATCAGCCTCACCGGTTGCGACGATGTCGCTCAAAACGCCAAAGTTCAAGCCGTGCTGGAGATGGCAGAGACGCTGACAATGAAAAGCCAGCGACTTTTGGTCCCGAGGGACAGGCTGGCTCGCGAGTTTTCAGAAGCGGACATCTCACCCATCTTCAGATCGAACGGAACCAGTCAGCCGGATGGCGAAGACTATGCCCGGATGATGGAGACGGGTTTTGCGGAATGGCGGCTGAAGATCGACGGTTTGGTGGAGCATCCGGTCGAGCTCTCGTTGGCGGATCTGAAGAGGCTGCCATCGCGAACGCAAATTACCCGGCATGACTGCGTGGAAGGTTGGAGCGCCATCGGGAAATGGACGGGTGTGCCGCTCGGGCTTATCCTGCAGAGCGCCGGCATGAGGCCGGGAGCTCGCTATGCGGTCTTTTACTGTGCCGACCAGCTCGAACAGACGATCGACGGCAGCGGCACCTATTATGAGAGCGTCGATCTGATCGACGCCTTTCATCCGCAGACGATCCTTGCCTATCAGCTCAACGGTAAGGACCTCGACGTGGCTCACGGCGCGCCGCTCAGACTGAGAGTCGAACGCCATCTTGGCTACAAGCACGCAAAATACTTGATGCGCATCGAAATCAAGGACAGCTTCGCCAGCCTTTGGGGTGGCAAGGGCGGTTTCTGGGAGGATCGCGGCTACGAATGGTATGCGGGAATTTAACCGTCCGGAGAACGCCTGACTGCGGGCAATTGTGCCCATTAAGAGGAGGAGAATATGCTCAGATTTACGATTGCGACCGCCTTGCTGATGTCAGCTTTCACATTGCCGGCCTATGCGGCGAACACGATGATGATGAAATGCGATGACGCTTCCATGATGAAGGCGCAGAGCGACGTGGATGCGATGACCGGTCCGATGATGAAGGAAAAGAAGGCAATGGCGTCCAAGGAAATGATGATGGCCAAGGAGTCGATGAAGGCCAAAAAGATGGACGATTGCAAGATGCACATGGAAAAAGCCATGAAGAGCATCGGCAAGATGTGACAAAAATCTGCGCGGTGATGTCCCGTTCGCGCGCGATTGGTGACTTGCGCCGCGGCAGTCCGAGATCATGCAACGGCTTGGGTCACAGCATTTTCAATGCGCCATTGCGCGGATGCGACGAATGTCAGTGGCGAGAGCGGAGCATTTGTGATGTGGGATGGCGAAGAGGTTTCGCAGTGCCGAGCAGATTGAGGTGAAACGCTGCAATCCTCTGACTGATCCAAACCCTTGCACTGCCCCCTCTCGCTTTCAAAGCCGCAGATGGGAATTCTTTGCTCAATTATTGAGGCCCCAGAGAGCGGTGTTCGACCATTGGCATGACACCATGCTTGATCGCGTCGTAATAGTCTTGGTGTCGAACGCGTCCTGACCTGCCACGGAACCTTCACCCAGCGGCGATCAGAGCCTCGGCGGTTTTGAACCGCCTCAGGATTCCGGATCACCGGAGGCTGGAGTCTTCCGGCTTCGCCAAAAGGCAGCCTCCTCTTCCGCGGTGATGTAGTCTTCCGTCTCTGGCGATGCGGGATCTGATTCTTCGGGGTAGCCCGCCTCCAGAAACTCTTCTGCTTCCAGATAGGCCAAGGCTCCCGGTCGAACCTCGACCTCCAGCATATGGACCGCCACTTCACCGGAATATTCCTTGATCGGCTCGACGTAAGAATAGCACGCCCAAGGGAAGAGCTGGATCATCAACTCGTGGAGATCATGCGCCCGAATTCGATAATCAACCCGTATCTCCGGCTCGCCGTTGTCCAGAATAATGCGCAAATTGCAGAAGACAGGAGAAGAATCTCCCCATTCGTCCCAAATGAATATTGCCGTGTGTTCGCCGATCCTTTCCATCAACGCACGATCGACCGCGAATGCCGAGCGCAACAGCCTTTGCGGATCCGATGAGATGGCTTCCTCGAAAGCCAATCTGGCCGATGCATCCAAGACGTTGGATGCCGGAATGGCTAGCAACTGCTCCCGTCCGACGTTGTTATGCGATTCCATCTCGACCCACTGCCAGAGAACGTCACCGCGATCGGGGTCGAAAAGGAACACACAAACCGAAAGGGAATGGGATGCCCAGTAATCCAGGCAGTGCCTTTCGACCCGGTGAAGGTAGTTGCCGCTGTCGTCCTTCTCTGGCGATATTAGCCTGATCTGCATCGGTAGAAAGCGACCGGTTGACCAGCCATCGTCGAGAACCTCGGCGCGGGCATCAATGCCGCTCTCTTGAGGATATGACAACCGCCGAAAAGACCATTTGAAGTCTCGGATAAAGACCTTTTCGACAACGTCGATCGCTGCGCAGATGGCAGGATCTGTGTGAATGGCGCTCAAGCCCATGAGGCGCCGACGTCTTCGCGACAGCTCCCCGCGATCGGCTGTTGCGACGAAGCGATATGCCGCCGTCACAGCGGCGACGATTGCAGGAATAACGGTCTGTAGTCGTCCAGTCATTGAACCTTGCCGTCGAACTAGCCGGTCCCTTCGCTTACATGATCAAGCAGTGCCAGCAAACCTTTGAGGATATCTGTCGGGGACGGCGGGCAGCCGGAAATATGCAAGTCGACGGGCACGACTTGCGAAACCCCGCCGACCACGGCGTAGCTCCCGGCAAAGCAGGCGCCGTCGCGCGCGCAGTCGCCCAGCGCAACGACCCATTTGGGATCTGGCATGGCATTATATGTCCGTTCGAGGGCTTCCGCCATGTTCTTCGTCACGGGGCCGGTGACCATGAGCACGTCGGCGTGACGAGGCGAGGCCACGAAACGCATGCCAAATCGTTCGATATCGTAAAAGGCGTTGTTCAGAGCGTGCATTTCAAGTTCGCACCCATTGCAGGATCCGGCATCGACAGCGCGGATCGCCAGACTGCGGCCGAGCCTGCGGCGCGCTTTGCTGTCCACTGCAGCCGCGAGCTCCTCGGCTGCCGCATCGGCACTGATGGGCGCAGGTTCCGTCAAAGGCGGTCGGATCAGGCTTTCGAACAGGAGCTTGCGCATAGCTTATTGCCCTTACAGATCGTGCCCCGAATACGAGCAGTTGAATGATTTGTTGCAGAGCGGAAAGTCGGCGACGATATTGTCTTTGATGACAGCCTCCAGCAGTGGCCACTGAAACCAGGATGGATCGCGCAGATGGCAGCGTTCGATTTCGCCCGCGGGCGTCAGCCGTAGCCACGCCAGGACGTCACCGCGGAATCCTTCGACAAGAGCCATACCTTCCCGAAATTCGTCGACGGGCGAAACGTCCGAAAGAATTAGCCCCCCCGGCAGGCGGTCGAGAATTTGTTCGATGAGCGACAGGCTCTGCTCGACTTCGCGAATGCGAATCCAGATCCGGGCGTTTACGTCGCCGTCGCTGAGCAGCGGCACGTCGAACGTCAGTTCGTCATAGGGCGGATAGGCAAGGTCATGCCGGGCATCGAAACCACGCCCGGCTGCTCGCCCGATATAACCGCCTGCACCATATTGACCTGCAAGCCCATTACCCAGCGTGCCAGTGCCGACCGTTCGGTCTTGAAGCGAGGCCGTATCGTCGTAGAGGTCCACGAGAGCGGGGAATTTCCGGCAAAGCTCGGCATGCAGAGCCCGCAAACCAGTCTTTCCGTTGTCGTCGAGATCGACGGCAACGCCGCCAGGCACGATACGGTCGCGCATCAGCCGATGCCCGAAAGCAGCGTCAGCGGCACGCAGCACCTGCTCTCGAAGCACGCCGCAATGGGCGAGCATCAGTGCAAAGGCCGCGTCGTTGCAGATGGCGCCTATGTCCCCGAGATGATTGGCGAGCCGCTCCAGTTCGGCCATCAGCGCGCGTAGCCAAATGGCGCGCGGCGGCACCTCGACCCCAAGGGCCGCTTCCGCGGCCCGCGAAAAGGCATAGGCATAGGCAACGCAGCTGTCGCCCGATGTCCGCCCGGCAAGCCGCATTCCATGTGCCAGATCGGCCCCCATCATCAAGGCTTCGATCCCCTTGTGGACATAGCCGAGCCGCTCCTCGAGGCGAACGACCGTCTCGCCATTGGCTGTGAAGCGAAAATGCCCGGGCTCAATAATGCCGGCATGCACCGGCCCGACTGGAATCTGGTGCAGGTTCTCTCCGTCGGCAGGCAAAAAGGCGTAGGGGAGTTCTGCGACAGGCGCATCGCGCTTTCCCAGCGGGAACCGAATATCCCAACGGCCATGGTCGATCCAGGGCCTGTTATCCGGGAGGCCCTCCGGCTCCAATCCCGTGAGGTCGCGTATCGTTCGTTCCAGGCGTAGTGCTGGCGGATGGTATCGCGCGACGGAGGGATAACCGCTCCGCAGTTCCTCCAGGCTGAGGACCGCGGTCGTACCAGCTTGTTCGTCGAGCAGCGCCAGGTGCACGGCGTTTCGTTCGCCCCAGAGGCCGAGCATCGTCAATTGTCCTTCCGACAATCTCGACGCAGCCGAGACCCAGGTGGAAGAATCGACGACGGCACGCGGCCAGGGCCCGTGATGCGAAACGAGGCGGCTATTTCCTATGAGATCATCCAACATCGACATAGTCCGGCCTCGCATCATCGAAGAAGATTGGCGATATGCTGAAACCAAGCAACCATCGGGGGTGGCAGGTAGATTCCGGCGCCGAGCACGAGCGCCAGATGCAGGAACATCGGCAAGTAAGACGCCTCGGCCGGGGCAAGGCTGCCGCGTGGTTGACCAAAGATGGCCCCCGTCAATCGCAGCAATAGAGCTCCGAACGCGACCAGCAGCCCAAATACCAGCGGGATGGCGAGCAACGGCTGCTTTGCGAAGGTCGAACTGACGATGAGGAACTCACTCATGAAGATGCCGGCCGGCGGCAGGCCGGCAATGGCGATTACGCCGGCCAGCAAGCCCCAGCCGAGTCCCGGATGGGTCTCGGTGAGGCCGCGAATGGCGGAAAGCCTCTGCGTCCCCTTGATCTGGGCGATATGACCGACGGCGAAGAAGATCGCCGATTTGGTCAGCGAATGCATGACCATATGCAGCAGGCCGGCAAAATTGGCGAGCGAGCCGCCGAGCCCGAAGGCAAAGACGATGATGCCCATATGTTCTATGGAGGAGTAGGCGAACAGACGTTTGATATCGCGCCGGCGGTAGAGCATGAAGGCGGCGAAGATCAGCGAGATGAGCCCCATCGTCATCATAAGCGGCCCGGGGCTGATCGCCTCCGGAGTGGCGGCAAGCAATATCTTGAAACGCAGCACGGCATAGAGCGCAACATTGAGCAGCAGGCCTGAAAGTACCGCCGAGATCGGTGTCGGCCCCTCGGCATGAGCGTCAGGCAGCCAGGCATGGAGCGGCGCCAGTCCGACCTTGGTGCCGTAGCCGAGCAGCAGGAAGATGAAAGCGAGGTTGAGAAGAGCCGGATCGAAGCCGGTGGCGTGCTCTACCAGTGTCGTCCAGACCATGGCGTCGTAGCCGGTGCCGACAACGGTCTGCGCGGCGAGGTATACGAGGATGGTGCCGAACAGCGCAAAGGCGATACCGACGCTTCCAAGGATGAAATATTTCCAGGCGGCTTCCAATGCCTCATGAGTGCGATAGATGCCGACCATCAGCACGGTGGTCAGCGTCGCAAGTTCCACCGCCACCCACATCAGGCCGATATTGTTCGAGACGAATGCGAGATTCATACCAAACATCATGATCTGGTACATCGCATGGTAGAATCGCAAGTTGGCGGGCGTCAGGCGGCCGATCTCGAGTTCGTGGGCGATGTAACCGGCACTGAAGACGCTGGTGGTGAAACCGACGAAAGCATTTAGGACGATAAAAATGATATTAAGATCGTCCACGAGCAGATATCGGCCCGGCGGCAGCCGAGCGCTGAAAAAGAGCAAAAACGCCGCAAGCAGCGTCAAAAGGCTCGCGACTATGTTCAGCCGTGCCGTCATGCGGTAACCGGGCAGGAGCGCCAGAAGGGCCGCGGCCGCGATCGGAACGACCAGGACGGCGGTGACCGCGTCGAAGCCGAGGACGGAGGAGAAGAAAGCGTTCATTTCCGCCGTCTCCCCTTGAAGTCGTCGAGCGCCCGCACGTCTACCGTGTCGAAACGCTCGCGGATGCGGAACAGGAAGACGCCGATGACGATGAAGGCGATCAGGATCGAGAAGGCGACGCTGATCTCCACCACCAGCGGCATGCCCTTGGCGCCCGTCGCCGCCAATACCAACCCGTTTTCCAGCGACATGAAGCCGACGACCTGGCTGACGGCATTGCGGCGCGTGACCATGATCAGCAATCCCAGCAGCAGGACCGACAGGGCGAAGGCAAGATCTTCCCGAGCGATCGGATCAGCCGACGGTGTCACGCGCAGCATGACCACCGTGGCCAGAGCCACCAATCCCAGGCCGGCGAGCATGGTGGGACCGATGCCGACAACGGTCTCGATCTCGCGATGGATGCCAAGCTGGCGGATCATGCGATGCAGCACGACAGGAATGATGATCGCCTTGAAAATAAGAGCGATCGCCGCCGTCACGAAGAGATGCGGCGCGTCTTGGATGAAGGCTTGCCAGGCAACCGACAACGTCAGCACCAGCGAATGCAGCGCAAAGACGTTCAGCAGCGCATAGAGACGGTCCTGATAGAGCATCATCATGCTGACGAGGACCAGACCGCCGGCAAGCATGTGAGCGATATCGAAGACGGAACCGGTCATCAGAGCCCCCTCGACACGAAACGCAGCAATGCAGCAAGCAGACCGAGCATCAGCGCTGCACCGAGGAATTCCGGCACACGGAAGACGCGCATCTTGGCAGTCGCGGTTTCGAAGAGTGCAAGCAGGGCGCCGCCCGCCGCAAGCTTGACGAGATAGGCGAGCAATCCCGTCAGATAGGCAAGCGGCCCGGCCCCGAAGGCCACAAGCTTCCAGGGAATGAAAAGGCAGGCGATCAACGAAATGTAGAGCAGCAGCTTGAGCGATGCCGCGAGCTCGATCATGGCAAGGTGCCGCCCGGAATATTCGAGCACCATGGCTTCGTGCACCATAGTCAATTCCAGATGGGTCGCGGGGTTGTCGACCGGGATGCGGGCGTTTTCAGCGATTGCAACCATGATAAGTGCAAAGAGAGCTATCGCCAGCGAGACGCGCAGCCCCACCTGCGGCGAAGTCATGAAGGCAGCGATGGTGGAAAGCTGGGTTGAGCCGGCGACCAGGGCAAGCGTGAAGATGATGAGCAGCATCGACGGCTCGGCGAGCGTCGCAATCATCATCTCGCGGCTCGAGCCGATGCCGCCGAAGCTTGTGCCCACATCCATGCCGGCGAGCGACAGGAAGAAGCGCGCGCTGCCAAGCAGCGCGATGATGGCAATCAGATCCGCGGTCCAGCTGAAGACGAGGCCAGTGGCGAAGGTCGGGATGAGGGCGGCAGCTACCCATGTGGCGGCAAAGATCAGGTAAGGTGCTGTTCTGAACAGCCAGGATGCGTTTTCCGCAATCACCGCCTCCTTGCGTAGAAGCCGGATAAGATCGCGATAGGGTTGGACCAAGGATGGACCCCGACGGCGCAGCATCCGCGCCTTGAACATGCGCACGAGGCCTGTCAGCAGTGGTGCCAGCAGCACCACAAGCGCCATCTGAAGGGCTTGGATGAAAAGGGCGGATATCATGACCATAGCGCCAGTACCAGAAGCAGAAGGACAAGCGTGAGGAAGACCAGGCTCAGGTATCGCCGGATCGTCAGGAACTGCAGATAATTGAGTTTTTCGGCGGCAAAGCCGATGGCGCCGACGATCGGCAGATAGACGCCTTCCCAGATATGATCATGCATTTCCAGCGTGAACCGCGCCGGCCTGATATCACCGGGTGGTGGTATGGTGACCCGATCGCGTGCGCGAAAGATCAGCGTGCCGAAGACGCGCCGGATAGGCTGAGCGAAACTGCTGGCGGTATATTGCGTTGCCGGGTTGTTTATCGGAAAGCCGCAATCCCAGGCCGGCGCCCGGCGGATGCGTCGCGAGCCAAAGCGGTGAACCAGATAGGCCGTGAACGACGCTGAAAACAGGATGAAGAGGAAAACGAGCAAGCCGTTATAGGAACTGTGGGCTTCGGCGATCGGCACGATCGACAGCCATGGAATGTCTGTCTGTACCGACATCCGCTGGCCGATCAGCGAGAGCGTCAGCGGAGCGAGTGCGTCAATGACGATCCCGGGCAGGACACCGGCCGCGAGGCAGAGGAAAGCCAGCACCGACATGGCCGAAAGCGAGAAAGCATCGACCTCCGTTGCCCGTTCCGCCAACCCGGTACGGGGTCGACCGAGAAATGTCACGCCAAAGACCTTGACGAAACAGGCCGCTGCAAGGGCTGCGGTAAGGGCGAGCAGACCGCCCACAGCCGGTACAAGAAGCTTCAATCCCCACTGGGGCAGGGCAGGGCTCTGCAGGACGGCCTGGAATGTCAGCCACTCGGAAACGAAACCATTGAAGGGAGGAAGAGCCGAGATTGCGATGCAGCCTGCGAGAAACACCACGGCCGTTGCCGGCATGCGATGGATGAGCCCACCGAGTTTTTCCATGTCCCGTTCTCCCGTTGCCGTCAGCACAGCACCGGCGCCAAAGAAAAGCAGGCTCTTGAAGAATGAGTGATTGAGGACATGGAACAGCGCGGCCGTCAGCGCCAAGGCTGCCGGCAGCCCCATGCCGTTCGCCTTGAATGCAAGCGCCAGACCGAGGCTGATGAAGATGACGCCAATATTTTCAATGGTGCTGTAGGCGAGCAGGCGCTTGAGATCGCCTTCCATCAATGCGTGAAGGATGCCGAGAACTGCAGTGATGCCGCCGATGGCCAGAACGGCGACGCCGAACCACCAGGCCGGCGTGCCGAGCAGATCGAAGATCACGCGGATGAAGCCGTAAACCGCGACTTTGGTCATGACGCCGCTCATGAGCGCAGAAACATGGCTCGGGGCGGCCGGATGCGCTCGCGGCAGCCAGACATGCAGGGGCGCCAGTCCAGCCTTTGATCCGGCGCCGACCAGCAGCAAGACGAGAACCAGACCTGAGGTCAGTGACGTGTGTTCGGCGGCACGCATGGAGGCAAAGCTGTAGTTGCCATCCGGTCCCGCAAGCAGGCCGAAGGCGAGCAAAAGGGTAAGCGTGCCGAAGCTGGCCATCACGATGTAGAGATAGCCCGCTTTTCGGTTGTCGGTATCGCGATGATGGGCGATCACAAGCGCCCAGGAGGCGAGCGACATAAACTCCCAGGACATCAGGAAAGTGAAGGCGTCGTCCGCGAGGGTCACGAGGTTCATGCCGGCGACAAAGGCCGGAAAGAACGGTAGCACTCGGTGCGGCGCATGTTCATGACGGCCGTAGCCGAGGGCATACAGGCTCGAAAGCATGCCACCGAAATTGATGACCGTCAGAAAGAAGGAAGATAGCGGGTCCAGACGGAAATGACTGCCAATCCACGGCAGGCCGATGGGAAGCACGAGCGTGGATGCGGCGTCGGGCGAAGCCGCCGTGGCGAGTGCGTCGACCGCAATGGCAAAGGCGATTGCCGACAGACCGAAGCTCAAACCATAGATGAGCGTCGTTGCTTGTTTCGAACGAGCGATGAAGACGGCAAAGGTTGCGGTTGCAAGCAGGAACACCGAGCATAACAGGAGCGCGGATAGGGCGATCATGAGCGAGGTCCCGTTCCTCGCCCGGACATACCAGGCACCCCACTCTCCGACCGCTTGGGCTTCAGCCTGACGCCTCGCCCTCCGTCCTGGCTGACGGCGCCCTCGCTGATCACCTCTATACCGGCCTCGCTTAAAGCCGCTAGCAGTCGCATCAGGGAATCGACGTTGCCACGCACGACATCGGCGCTTGCCTCCATGCGTTGGATTGTCGGAACGGATATACCCGCCAATTCGGCGAGCTGGCGCTGATCTATACCAAGAAGGGCTCTGGCGGCCCGCATCTGAGCGGCTGTGATCATGGCGGAACCATCACTTATGCTTCATAAGCTCTGATGTTAGAAATTTAGCGCATGCTTACTGATGTTTCAAATCACAATTGTGATGCGGCATCTTCACACAAAGCCGAAAGCTCAGTTATGAGAGCGCCACATCGAGTGGTGAGACGAACCGTCATCATTTCGGACATGTTGGCCTCCGTAGAAACCGTTACGACCCAATCCAGCAACAACGAGAGAAGGAAGGGCCAACTCTTCCTTCAACCCGTGCAGTGACAGATGCGGCGTCTGGTTGATCCGCTCCGCGATAAACGCCCGGTACGGCTCCAGAACACGCTTGCGCTGACCACCCATCTTCCCGGGCGCGACAGATCCGCTCGATCGATAACGCTGAGACCACTTCAACGCTGCAGACACCGTAATACCTAACCGTGCCGCCACCGACCGGCAGCTCTCGCCGGCCTCGATTGCATCAACAACACGCTTGCGGAGATCGTTTGAAAGAGGTCGAGTCATCCGATACTGGCCTCCACTTCAGCCGGCATCTTGGATCACAAAACAACCAAGAATAGAATCCTTTCCGATTCAGCTAAAAGCGGAAACGTTTTAGTCAGTCGTGTGTGCAATGCGTCAAAATAAAAATCGATTTAAGCAGTCTCTTGAGCGACAAAAACCAGCATATCTGCGCCCCGCTGCACTAGACAAGTCTATTCCGGTTTGATCGTTTTCGTCTGCCAATCAGTAACTCCGTGGACCATCGACGGGGAATTTAGGTCAGAGGAGCCGGTTACGCCGGAAGTTCAGCGATGATGAAATTTGGATCTCCCAGGGAAACTACCCCTGGTGAGCTGAGGGTAGCTTTGACGCCCGAGAGCGCTCGAGAGCTTCAGAAGCTCGGATATGCGTGCTTCGTTGAAGCGGGTGCGGGCTTGGCGGCTGGCTTCACCGATGATCGCTATCGTGCGGCTGGCGTCGCGGTTTTCGACAAAGTGGAGGATCTTTACGCTGAGGTCGACGTGATCGCCAAGGTGCGGCCGCCGGAAGCCTTCGAGGTGGAGCGCCTGCGCGATGGTCAAACATTGATCTCCTTCTTTTATCCTGCGCAGAACAAGGAACTTCTGGACCAGGTGAAGAATTCTGGAGCAAATGTCATTGCCATGGACATGGTGCCCCGGATCTCACGGGCGCAGAAGATGGACGCGTTGTCGTCCATGGCCAACATCGCCGGCTATCGCGCGGTCATCGAAGCCGGCAACAATTTCGGACGTTTCTTCACCGGCCAGGTGACGGCTGCTGGCAAAGTGCCGCCGGCCAAGGTTCTCATCATCGGTGCAGGTGTCGCCGGTCTTGCGGCCGTCGGCACGGCGACATCGCTTGGCGCCATTACCTATGCCTTTGACGTGCGTCCGGAAGTGGCCGAGCAGATCGAGTCTATGGGCGCCAAGTTCGTGTATCTCGACTTCAAAGATAACAGTCAGGATGGGGCTGCGACCGGTGGATATGCAGCACCGTCTTCTCCCGAATTCCGTGAAAAGCAATTGGAGAAGTTTCGGGAACTTGCCCCCGAAATCGATGTCGTCATAACGACGGCGCTCATTCCTGGGCGTGATGCGCCCAAACTCTGGTTGGCCGACATGGTAGCGATGATGAAGCCCGGCTCGGTCATCGTCGATCTGGCCGCAGAGCGCGGTGGCAATTGCGATCTCACGGTCGCAGGCCAGCGTGTCGTGTCCGACAACGGCGTTGTCGTCATCGGTTACACTGACTTTCCCAGCCGGATGGCGACGCAGGCCTCGGCGCTCTACTCGACCAATATCCGTCACATGATGGCGGATCTGACGCCAGGCAAGGACGGCCGAATCGTCCACAACATGGAAGACGACGTCATCCGCGGCGCGACCGTGATCTATCAGGGTGAGATCACATATCCGCCGCCACCGCCCAAGGTGCAGGCGATTGCAGCCCAGAAACCCAAAGAGAAGATGAAAGAGCAGACACCGGAGGAAAAGCGAGCAGCCGAGGCTGTCGCATTCAAGGCGCAGACCCGAAACCAGGGCTTGCTGCTAGCTGGTGGCACGGCGCTAATGCTGCTGATCGGCGCCTTTGCCCCGCCGAGCTTCATGAACCACTTCGTCGTCTTCGCTCTCGCCTGCTTCATCGGCTTCCAGGTGATCTGGAACGTCTCTCATTCACTACACACGCCGCTCATGGCGGTGACGAATGCTGTTTCCGGGATCGTCATTCTTGGCGCTCTTCTGCAGATCGGCTCCGGCAACTGGCTCGTCGTGATCCTGGCGGCGCTCTCCGTCCTGGTCGCGACGATCAACATCGTCGGTGGGTTCCTGGTGACAAGGCGCATGCTTGCCATGTTCCAGAAGTCTTGAGCGGGTAGGGGAGATCAATATGACGATCGGTATCGTTTCGGCCGCTTATATCGCTGCGGCAGTACTATTCATTCTGTCCCTTGGCGGACTTTCCGGCCAGGAGCGCGCCAAACGCGCCGTCTGGTACGGCATTGCCGGCATGGCGCTTGCCGTCATCGCCACGGTCTTTGGTCCAGGCGTTGGCAACTGGTTCATCATTACCTTCATGATCGCCGGCGGCGCCGTGCTCGGTTATTACGTGGCAAGCCGCGTGCAGATGACGGAAATGCCACAGCTCGTCGCAGCGCTGCATTCCTTCGTCGGCCTTGCGGCCGTCTTTATCGGGCTCAATGCCCACATCGAAGCCTGGCGGGTGTCAGGCATGGACGAGGCGGCTCGTGCGGGGCTCACGGGCTTTGCAGGCATTCTCGCCCATAAGACGTCGGTTGAGCTCGCGATCATGAAGGTTGAGGTCTTCCTCGGCGTATTCATCGGCGCGGTTACCTTCACTGGTTCGGTCGTGGCCTTCGGCAAGCTCGCTGGCAAGGTGGACGGCAAGGCCAGAAAGCTCCCGGGCGGGCACGCCCTCAACGCGGCAGCTGCGATCCTGTCGCTCATCCTCCTGTTCATGTACGCCAATGGTGCCGGCGTTTGGACACTGATCCTGATGACGCTTGCCGCCTTCTTCATCGGCTATCATCTGATCATGGGCATTGGTGGCGCCGACATGCCGGTCGTCGTGTCGATGCTCAACTCCTATTCCGGCTGGGCGGCGGCGGCGATCGGCTTTACCCTCGGCAACGACCTGCTGATCGTCACGGGCGCGCTTGTGGGATCCTCGGGCGCGATCCTGTCCTACATCATGTGCAAGGCGATGAACCGGTCGTTCATCTCGGTCATCCTCGGCGGCTTCGGCACGACGACCGGTCCGCAGATGGAAATCATCGGTGAGCAGATCGCCATCGACGCGGAGGGCGTTGCCGCGGCCTTGAACGATGCCGACAGCGTCGTCATCGTACCGGGTTACGGCATGGCGGTGGCCCAAGCCCAGCAGCCCGTCGCCGAACTCACCCGCAAGCTGCGCGCCGCGGGCAAGGACGTGCGGTTCGCCATTCATCCGGTCGCCGGCCGCCTGCCGGGCCACATGAACGTGCTGCTCGCCGAGGCCAAGGTGCCCTACGACATCGTGCTCGAAATGGATGAGATCAATGAGGACTTCCACGAGACGGATGTCGTCATCGTCATCGGCTCCAACGACATCGTCAACCCAGCGGCCCAGGAAGATCCGAACTCGCCGATCGCTGGCATGCCTGTCCTTGAGGTATGGAAGGCCAAACGGGTCTTCGTCTCCAAGCGTGGGCAGGGTACGGGATACTCGGGTATCGAAAACCCGCTCTTCTATAAGGACAATACCCGCATGTTCTATGGCGATGCGAAAAAGTCGGTTTCCGATTTGCTGCATAGAGTGATTTGATTGTGACTGTCGAGCGCGGGTGATGCTAAGCCCCGTGCTCGGCAGGCTGACGCACTGGATTTGTTTGTTATTGGCAAAGAGCTGGCCTGCATGGCCGGCAAATCAGGCCAGATCAATTTCGTAGAGCATTACCACCGGGACCAGCCTAAAGATTTCTTCGCGGGCGAGGGTCACGTCACGGTTCACCCCGGCGAGGACTGCCAATCGCCGCGGAAGGTTGCCCCCGTCTTGCGGTCTAGCCCGAGAGGGCACTCCAACGCCGGCTCAGTTCCTAGCGTAAATCAGCAGCCTGGTCCTAGATTGGCCTGCCGGTTCGGGATCTGATGGCGTGGTGTGGCAACCTTGGTGTTGACCACGGATAGAAGTATGACCCTGGTGACGAGATTTTGGTGCTGAGGGACTTGGCGGGCAAAGGCCTATTACAGAAGCACGGTCGAAAGAGCGCAGTTCGCGAGCGGCTTTCGCCACATACGGGCCGGCCTAGTTTTGCGCCGCCAATGACAATAATCTTGTGAAAAAGACAATACTAGCGCACAATTTGTAAATGCACCTGAAGTGCGGAGCTACCTCAAATCCGGCCGTCTCGCGCCGAGAGACAGCTCGCGGGGGAGGGTTGCGTCGATGGATCAGGGGTTCTTTCTTCTGTTCGCTACGGTGTCCGTGATCGCGGCCCTGACGGTGATCCTGGCGCGGAATCCGGTTCACAGCGCATTGGCGCTGATGGCGTGTTTCCTACAGATCTCGGCAATCTTCGTCCTGCTGGAGGCACCGTTGCTCGCGGTCGTCCAGATCTTCGTCTATGTCGGCGCGATCATGGTGCTGTTCCTCTTCGTGATCATGATGATCGATGTGCGCGAAGCGGTGTCGCAGCGCTTCTTGCGGGGCGGCAATCTGCCGGCTCTCGTGCTGCTCGTCCTGCTTGGGGTCGAGATGCTCGCACTGGTGTTCCGGAGCGACCACTTTTCGCTCACCGAGCCCGTAGCGATGCGTGGTGGCGATGAGATTAGGCAGCTCAGCACGACACTTTTTGCCGACTATCTTCTGCCGTTTGAGGCTGCCTCCGTGATCCTGCTGGCCGCTCTGGTCGGCGCCATCGTGCTGGCGCGGAAGGAGCCCGGGTGATGGTCCCGCTCTGGTGGTATATTTTGCTCGGAGTGGCCCTGTTCGTAATCGGAGCGGCGGGCGTGCTGCTCAGGCGCAATATCCTGGTCGTGCTGATGTCGTTGGAGCTGCTGCTCAACTCGGTCAACATTAATTTCATCGCTTTCGGGCGTTACCACGATGATTTCCGCGGGCAGATCTTCGCGATCTTCGTCATCGCAATCACCGCAGCGGAAGTTGCCGTCGCCCTCGGCATTTTGGTCGCCCTTGTGAGGAACAAATCCACCCTCAAGGTCGACGACGTGACAATGATGAAAGGATAGCGGCTTGGACCCGGTGACATCGATCCGGCCACTGCTTGCCGTCGCCGTCCCAGGCCTGGCGGCCTTAGCAATTCTGCTTCTGAACAACCGTGAGAAACTCCGCGATGCCGTCTCGCCACTGGCCGCAGTCGCCCTGTTCGCGATCGTCGCCTCGATGGCACCCACGGTGCTTTCGGGCGAGACCGTCGACTTGCGCCTGTTCGAGATCCTGCCGGGGGTCGACTTCGCTTTCCGGGCCGATGCGCTCGGCATGGTATTCGCCACCGTCTCGTCGATGCTGTGGATCGTGGCTGCGATCTATTCCATCGGCTACATGCGGCACCTGAACGAACATGCGCAGACCCGGTTCTTTGCCTGCTTCGCCACCAGCCTGGCGGCCGCCGTCGGGGGTGCCTTCGCCGCCAATCTTTTCACGCTGGTCATATTCTACGAAGCGCTCAGTCTCGTTACCTATCCGCTCGTCTACCACCACGAGGACGAAGTGGGATGGACGGGCGCTCGCAAGTACCTCGTCTATTTGATGGGAGCGTCGAAAAGCCTGCTGCTCGCTGCGCTGGCGCTGACCTACCAGATCGCGGGATCGCTCGATTTTAGACAGGGGGGGCTTTTGGCGGGCGTCGGTGCTTCGGCGGGGCTGCTGACGGTCGTCTATTTCTGCTATCTCTTCGGCTTCGCCAAGGCGGCGGTGATGCCGATACACGCCTGGCTGCCCGCCGCGATGGTGGCGCCGACGCCGGTCAGCGCGCTCTTGCATGCCGTGGCCGTGGTCAAGATGGGCGTGTTTTGCTTGCTGCGGGTCGTCTTCCATGTCTTCGGCATCAAGCTGGTCGGGGAGCTAGGCCTTGGCATCGCCACGGCCTATCTGGTGTCGTTCACGATCCTGATGGCATCGGTCTATGCGCTGACGCGGGACGACCTCAAGGCAAGGCTCGCCTATTCGACGGTCAGCCAGCTCTCCTACATCGTGCTTGGCGCGGTTCTGCTGTCGCCGGTCGCGATGGTCGGTGGCATTATTCACATCGCTGCGCACGCATTCTCCAAAATCACACTCTTTTTCTGCGCCGGGTCGATCTATTGCGCGTCTGGCAAGCGAAACATCAGCGACATGGCCGGTATCGGCCGCAGGCTGCCCTGGACGATGGGGGCATTTTTCGTCGCTTCGCTGAGCATGATCGGGGTGCCGCCCACCGCGGGCTTCATCAGCAAGTGGTATCTGACGTTGGGCTCCGTGGAGGCGGGGCAGATCGCTTTTCTTGTCGTGCTCCTGGCGAGCTCGATCCTGAACGCCGCCTATTTCCTGCCGGTCAGCTATGCCGCCTTTTTCGGGACGGAGGCGCAGGAAAGCCCGGCGACGGTCCGTGAAATTCCGATGGTCACGATCCCGCTCGTCGCGACCGCCATCCTGTCGGTGCTGATGGGCATCTTCCCCGGCTATTTCCTCACCCTGGCGAACGGAGTGATCAGATGATCAAGCGTGTCATCCACTTCTTTGGTGACGAAGACTATGCGAGGCGCCGACGCCGACTGTTCTATCTGGTGCTCGTTCTGATCGTCGCGGCTGACTTTCTGGTCTTTCGCGAACACGCCGAATACCTCTGGGACCGCCTGCCTGGCTGGTCCGCCGTCTACGGCCTCGGTTCCTGCATGCTGCTCATCTTCGTTTCCAAGTTTCTCGGCCATCGGGTCGGGCTGATGCGGCGCGAGGATTATTATGACTGACTTCATCCATCCGGCCCTGCTCTTCATTCTCGGCGCTCTGCCGATCCCTTTCCTCAGCGGGTCGATCCGCAAGGCCTATCTGCTGCTGATTCCAACCCTGGCGATCCTTGCCGTGCTCACGATGGAGCCGGGCAGCTATGGCGCGGCGCGGTTCATCGGGCAGGAAATCCTGATCGCGAAGGTCGACAAGCTGAGCATCGTCTTTGCCACCGTTTTCACCATCATGGCGCTGATCGGCATGGTCTATGCGCTGCACTTGACGGACGCTGGCCAGCACATGGCGGCCTTCATCTACGTCGGAGGCGCACTCGGCGTGGTGTTCGCCGGTGACTACCTGACCCTCTACATGTTCTGGGAAGCCATGGCATTCGCGTCTGCCTACCTGGTCTTCGCGCAGCGCGGCGGACCGGCGATCCGGGCAGGGTTCCGCTATCTCATGGTCCACATCACCGGCGGCGTCGTTCTGCTCGGCGGCATCATTCTCCACGGGCTCGCCACCGGTTCGCTGCTCTTTGGTCCGATGGAGCGGGGCTCGATCGATGGCGGAATGGGTGTAGGCGCCTATCTGATCCTCGCCGGATTCATCCTCAACGCGGCGGTGCCGCCGCTCAACGCCTGGCTGACCGATGCCTATCCGGAGGCGACCGTCACCGGGGCGGTATTCATGAGCGCCTTTACCACCAAGACCGCCGTCTACGTCCTGGCGCGGGCGTTTCCAGGCACCGAGCTTCTGGTTTGGCTCGGCACCGCGATGGCGCTTTACGGTGTCATCTACGCGGTGCTGGAGAATGACTGCCGACGGCTCCTGGCCTATCATATCGTCAGCCAGGTGGGCTATATGGTGGCGGGCATCGGCATCGGCACCGAGATGGCGGTCAACGGAGCCGCGAGCCATGCCTTCGCGCATATTCTCTATAAAGCCCTGCTCTTCATGGGGGCGGGCGCGGTGATCCATGTCACCGGGCGGCGCAAGCTCACCGAGCTTGGCGGGCTCTACAAGACCATGCCGCTGACCGTGGCGCTCTACATGGTCGGCGCTTTCGCGATCTCGGCATTTCCGTTCTTCTCGGGCTTTGTCACCAAATCGATGGTGATATCAGCTGCTGGAGAGGATCATCGGGCGCTGGTGGTGCTGGCGCTGACGATGGCGTCGTCCGGGACATTCCTGCACACCGGACTCAAGCTCCCGTATTACATGTTTTTCGGCACGGATCGGAAACTCGAGGCGCGGGAGCCACCGCGCAACATGCTGGTTGCGATGGCCATGGCGGCGGTGCTCTGCATTGCGATCGGAGTGTTCCCCCAGCCGCTCTATGCGCTTCTGCCCTATCCGGTCGATTTCGAACCCTATACAGGCCTCCATGTCACGGAGAGCCTCGGTCTGCTGATGTTCACCGCCCTGGGATTCGTGCTGTTCCTCAAGGCGCTCGACCCCGAGAACACAATCAGCCTCGATACCGACTGGTTCTATCGCAAGGGCGCGCGATACTTTATGTGGCTCGCCGAAAAACCGCTGGCGCGCTACGAGAAGGCGGTGAGCGACGTGTCCGAGACCGTGGCGCTGCCCTTCCTGCATGGCGCGGCGCGGGCGGGACTGCGGATCGATCTCACCGGCGTCGACGCCGTCGTGAACGGCGTTGCCCGCTCGATCTTGCGTGGCGGTTCGAGGCTACGGCGGCTCCAGACCGGCATCGTCACCCATTACGCGCTCGCCATGATCGTCGGTGTGACCGCAGCCATCGTCGTCTTCGCCGTGGCATGGCGGTAGGGGGAGGCCATGGGGTTTCCGCTCCTTAGCTTCATCATATTCACGCCTGCCGCAGGGGCCGCGGCTCTGATGTTTCTGCGCGGCGACTACGCGGTACGGTGGACGGCGCTCTGCGTCACCGTCCTCGACCTCGCTCTTTGCATCGCCATGCTGGCCAGCTTTGACACCACCAGCCACGCGATGCAGTTCACCGAGACGCGCCCATGGGTTCCCGCTCTCGGGATCACTTACGCGCTTGGCATCGATGGAATAAGCGTGCTCTTCGTATTCCTGACCGCGCTGTTGGGCTGGATCTGCGTGCTCGCCTCCTGGGTCGCGATCGACCGCAAGATAAAGGAGTTCATGGTCAGTCTGCTGGTCATGCAAGCGCTGATGCTGGGGGTGTTCTGCGCGCTCGACCTGTTCTTATTCTACGTCTTCTGGGAGGCGATGCTGATCCCGATGTACCTGATCATCGGCGTCTGGGGTGGCGACGGACGGGTCTATGCCGCGCTCAAGTTCTTCCTTTACACGCTGGCAGGCAGCCTCCTGTTCCTGATCGGCGTCATCGTGCTTTATTTCCACGGCGGCAAGACCTTCGACATCCTCGCGCTCACAGCACAGGATTTGCCATTCCGGGTCCAGTCCTGGCTGTTCTTCGCCTTCCTGATCGCCTTCGCGGTCAAGGTGCCGATGGTCCCGGTCCACACTTGGCTGCCGGACGCCCATGTGCAGGCGCCGACGGCAGGCAGCATCATCCTCGCGGGAGTGCTCCTGAAGATGGGCGCCTACGGATTCTTGCGGTTTTCCCTATCGATGCTGCCGGCGGCGTCGCTGTATTATTCCCCCCTGATGTTGGCGCTTTCGGCGCTTGCGATCGTCTATGGCGGCTTGCTTGCGCTGGCGCAGGACGATCTGAAGAAGCTGGTGGCCTATTCCAGCATCAGCCACATGGGCTTCGTGACGCTCGGAATTTTTGCGCTGAACCTCCGCGGGCTCGAGGGCGGCATCCTGCAAATGTTCAATCATGGCGTAACGACGGGCGCGTTGTTCCTCTTCGTCGGCCTGATCTACGAGCGGACCCATACTCGCAGCATCGCGGATTATGGCGGGCTGATGAAGCTGGCGCCGGTCTATACTGCGTTTCTCGCGCTGTTCACCCTGTCCTCGATGGCGCTGCCGGGAACGAATTCATTCGTGGGCGAATTGCTGGTGCTGTCTGGTGGGTTTGCGGCCAATCTGGCCGCCGGCACAGCCGCCGTTCTGGGCGCATTGCTGGGGGCCGCATATTTGCTTGGCATGTATGGGAAAGTTGCGCTCGGTCCGCCTAGCGTCGGCGTCCGATTCAAGGGGCGCGACGTGAATGCCCGCGAGATGGCCGCAATTTTGCCGCTGGCCGTCTTCGTACTTTGGATCGGGCTCTATCCGAAACCCTTCCTCAACATCATCGATGTTTCGGTGCAGCATCTGCTGGCGCAGGTGCATGGCAGGGGGAGCGGCCAATGACCGCCGCCGCGCTTGTTCAGTCGATCCTAGCGAGTGTGCCCGAGATCGTGGTGGTCACTGGGGCCTGCATTCTGCTGATTCTGGGACAGTTTGTGCGCAGGGAGCAGGAATATTTGCTTGTCTGGGCCTCCGTCGCGGTTGTGCTGATTGCCGCTCTCGGTACACTCATGCTGGCAAGCGAGGTGCGGCCTGCCTATGCCGGTATGTTCATCGCCGACCGCTTTGCGGTCTTCTTCAAGTTCGTGTTCTACCTAGCTACCATTCTGACATTCTTCCTTTCACGAAAATATGCCGATGTCGAAGGGATCGGCAGCAGCGAATACTATGTTCTGCTGCTCTTTGCGCTTTCGGGAATGATGATCATGGCGTCGGCGACCGATCTCCTGTCGATCTATGTGGGACTCGAACTGATGGTGCTTTGCACCTATGTGCTGACCGGTTTCCTGCGCCAGCAGCGTCGGTCGAACGAGGCAGCGCTGAAATACGTGATCCTCGGCTCGGTTTCGACGGGGATTTTCCTTTACGGCGTTTCTCTGGTCTATGGGCTCACCGGTACGACGCAACTGGACGGGATGGCTGCGGCGGTGACCGGCGATCCACTCGATCCCGGATTGCTGCTGGCGGTGGTTTTCATCGTCGCGGGGCTGGTTTTCAAAGTCGGTGCGGTGCCGTTCCATATGTGGGTGCCGGACGTTTATGAGGGCGCGCCGACGACGATCACCGCTTTCATGTCGGTAGGTCCCAAGGCGGCGGGGTTCGCGGTAATCCTGCGGGTGTTCCTCAACCCTCTGGTCGCAGCCTCGGACGTTTGGATCGTCGTTGCAGTCATTGCCGTGGCGACGATGGCGCTCGGCAGTTTCGTGGCGCTGGTACAAGATAACTTCAAACGCCTCCTGGCCTATTCCAGCATAGCCCATGCCGGGTTCGCCATTTTCGGCGTGGTGGCCGGTGGCCCGGACGGCATCGCCAGCGTGATGCTCTACCTGCTGATCTACTCCTTCATGAATCTCGGCATTTTCGGCACAATCATCATGATGCGGAATGCCGATTTTTCGGGCGAGGCCATAGAAGACTATGCGGGTTTGGCCAAGTCGCATCCCGGGCTGGCGCTTCTGATGCTGCTCTATCTGTTCTCGCTGGCTGGTATTCCGCCGACTGCCGGGTTCTTCGCCAAGTTCTACGTGCTGGTCGCGCTCGTCGAGCGAGGTTTCGTCGTGCTGGCGGTGATCGCAGTGCTGCTGAGCGTCGTTGCTGCCTACTTTTACATCCGCATCGTCATGGTGATCTATATGCGCGAGCCAGGGAGGACCTTTGCCCCGGCGCTGACGCCCTTGGTGCGCGCCACGCTCGCCTTTACCGCCGCCGGCACCATCGGTATCGGCCTATTTCCGTCGTGGTTTCTGAGGCTTGCCCAACATTCGGTATTTGGCGGCTGATCGATTGGATTTGCAATGATCCGCCCGACGGAATAAACTGACGCTTCAAGAAAGGATTGCCCAAGCGCTTGCCGGGGCGACCGCGCTACCGGTCCCAAACGAGGTCGGTGCCGTCCGAGGAAAGCCCCCAGTTGGGTGACCGGTGCAGTGCGATATGGCTGCGATGGAATTCTTGCCGGTTCTTTTCATGATCGCCGGAGTTGTTCTGGTGGCGGGGGCGACGCTTTTCGTCTCCTCGTTGCTGCGCCCGTCCAATCCTTATGCCGCCAAGAACATGCCGTATGAATGCGGCATGGACGCGGCCGGCGAGGCCGCCGGGGGCCGCTTGAGGGTGCAGTTCTTTATGCTTGCGATCCTGCTGGTCGTCTTCGATGTCGAGACGATGTTCCTCTTTCCCTGGGCCGTCGTCCTGAAAGAAATCGGGCTGGTCGGCTATGTCGAGATGTTCGTCTTCATGTTGCTGCTTCTCGTGGGCTTCGCCTACGCATGGCTGAAGGGAGCGCTGGAATGGGAGGCGTAAACAACGCGATCCGCGATAGCGTGCTGTTCACCACGGCCGATAGCATTATCGGCTGGAGCCGGAGATCGGCGCTGTGGCCCGAGACCTTCGGAATTGCCTGCTGCGCCATCGAGATGATCTCTGCGGGGTGCGCCCGCTATGATCTCGACCGGTTTGGCGTGGTGTTCCGACCATCGCCCCGCCAGTCCGACGTGATGATCATCGCCGGCACCGTGACCCGGAAATTCGCGCCCGTCGTGCGTCGGCTTTATGACCAGATGCCGGAACCGCGCTGGGTGATCGCCATGGGCACCTGTGCTATTTCGGGCGGGGTCTACAACACCTATGCCGTGGTGCAGGGGGCGGAAACCTTCGTGCCGGTAGACGTGCATGTGCCCGGCTGCCCGCCGCGGCCCGAGGCGCTGATGCATGGCTTCCTCCTGCTTCAAGAGAAGATCAAGAGATCGCGCGCGCTGGCCGGGACGCCTCTTGATCGGGTTGTAGCGTCATGAGTGTGGAGCCGCTTCTCAATCGCGCTCTGATCATAGAGCGTTTCGGGGGAGCAATTGAGGACCTCGGCGTCGCGCACGGTATTCATGCCTTTGCTGTTCCACCTGCGGCGATCGTCGAATTCTGTCGGTTTCTGAAAGAACATCCGGAACTGCGGTTCAATTTTCTTTCGGACATCTGCGGGGTTGATCATTACCCCGAAACGCCGCGGTTCGAGGCGGTTTACCATCTCTATTCGCTACCTAACAGGTGGCGAGTACGCATCAAATGCCGGCTCGGCGATCCGCCGCAGGTTCCCTCGGTCACGGGCGTATGGCGCACCGCCAACTGGCATGAGCGCGAGGCCTGGGACATGTATGGCATCAGGTTCGAGGGGCATCCCGATCTGCGCCGCATCTACATGTGGGAGGGTTTCGCGGGCTTTCCCCAGCGCAAGGATTTCCCCCTGCGTGGCTACAAGGATCAGCTGAATCCCTTCGGTGCCGAAGGTCCGCCGCCAACCCAACCCGATCTCGCCACCAGGGATATTCCGTAAGGGAGGCCGCTCTACGCCGGAAAGTTGAGATGACCGAAGTCACCGAGCTCAGCAGGCCAGAAGGCGAAGCGCTCAACACCAGGGAAGTGCTTCTCAACCTCGGCCCGCAGCACCCCAGTACGCACGGGGTTCTTCGGCTCGTCCTCGAACTGGATGGCGAGTACGTCAAGCGCGTCGACCCGCATATCGGCTACCTCCACCGCGGCACCGAAAAACTGGCGGAGAGCTTCACCTATACGCAGATTTTCCCGCTGACCGACCGGCTCGACTATCTCTGCCCGCCTTCGAACAACCTGGCCTTCGCGCTGGCGGTGGAGAAGCTCCTCGGCATAGAAGCACCGCTGCGGGCGCAATATATTCGTGTGATGATGGCCGAGCTGGCACGGATCTCCGGTCATCTCCTGATCACCGGCGCGCTGCCGATGGACCTTGGCGCCATGACCGCGTTGCTCTATGTCATGCGCGAGCGCGAAATGATCATGGATCTGTTGGAGATGATCAGCGGTGCGCGCATGCACACCTCATTCTGCAGGGTTGGCGGGGTGCGCGAAGACCTGCCTGATGGTTTCCTTCCCAAGATCAGGGAGTTCTGCGACATCCTCCCGAACCGGATTCGCGACTATGAGCGATTGCTCGACGATAATCGCGTATTTCTCAAGCGCACAAAGGGAGTCGGCCTGATCTCCGCCGAGGACGCTATCGATCTCGGCCTGAGCGGTCCGAACTTGCGTGCTTGCGGCGTCGACTGGGACATCCGTCGCGACGAACCCTATGAAATTTATGATCGGCTCGATTTCAACGTCATCACCCGCACAGAGGGCGATTGCTACGCACGCTGGCAGTGCCGGGTCGACGAGATGCGCGAAAGCATCCGGATTATCGAACAATGCATCGACCAGATGCCCGAGGGGCCGTTCCAGATCGACATGCCGACAATCGCCTTCCCCTTGGACAAGGATCGGGTGCACTGCTCGATGGAGGCGCTGATCCAGCATTTCGACTTGTCGGCTTACGGCTTCAAAGTGCCGAAGGGCGAGGTCTATTCGGCGATCGAGGCGCCAAAAGGCGAACTTGGCTTCTACATCATCAGCGACGGGTCGCCAAAGCCGTTCCGCATGAAGGTGCGGGCACCGTCGTTCGTCAACCTTCAGGCGCTCTTCGGGGTCACCAAAGCCCGCTACCTGGCGGACATGATCGCCGTGCTCGGCAGCCTCGACCCGGTGATGGCGGAGGTGGACAAGTAGCAGGGGATTTGAACGCGATGACCATGCGCGAAAAGATCGAAGAGGCGGCAGTGCGCTATCCCGACCGGCGCTCGGCGATCATGCCCGCGCTTCTGATCGCGCAGAGGGAACATGGTCATCTGCCCGGCCCGGTGCTGGAAGAGGTTGCCGACATTCTTGGAGTGGCGCGGATCTGGGTCTACGAACTGGCGACCTTCTACACCCATTTTCATACCGAGCCGGTAGGGATGTTCCACCTGCAGCTTTGCGACAACGTCTCCTGCATGCTGCGCCGATCCGAGGATTTGCTGCGGCATATGGAAGACGTCCTCGGGATCAAGAAGGGCGGCACGACGCCGGATGGGCTGTTCACGCTTTCGACTGTCGAGTGCCTCGGCGCCTGCGAGATGGCTCCGGTGATGCAAGTCGGCGACGATTACTATGGCGACCTCGATGTCGCGCGGATAAACGCACTCTTGGACGGCCTGCGAGCGAAGGCGGGACGAGTAGCGAGCGTTGATCACGACGCTACGCGACCGCCGGGAGAGTAACGCGATGTTCGAGCCAGTTCTTCTCAAAAATGTCGGCATGTCGGACAGTCATTTGCTGTCAAGCTATGAGACCGGCGGCGGCTACCAGGCGCTGGCGAAGGTGCTGCGCGAGTACGCGCCCGACGAGGTCGTCGACCTTGTCAAACGATCCAACCTGCGCGGTCGCGGCGGTGCCGGATTCCCTACGGGCATGAAATGGAGCTTCGTGCCGAAGCGCGGCGACAAGCCGAAATATCTGTGCTGCAACGCCGATGAGGGCGAGCCGGGCACCTTCAAGGACCGGATCATCATGGAGCGCGATCCGCACCAGCTCATCGACGGGCTGGCGATCAGTGCCTACGCGATCGGGGCCGAGACCGCCTATGTCTACATCCGCGGAGAATATGTGACAGCGATCCGTCATCTGGAGCAGGCGATCGCAGAGGCTCACGAAAAGGGTTATCTGGGAACGAGCATTCTGGGCTCGGATTTCAATTTCACCATCCATATCCACTGCGGCGCTGGCGCCTATATCTGCGGCGAGGAGACTGCGATGCTCGAATCGCTCGAAGGCAAGCGGGCGCAGCCGCGGTTGAAGCCACCCTTTCCGGCGGTGGCCGGGCTCTACGCCAGCCCTACCGTGATCAACAATGTCGAGACGCTCGCTTGCGTGCCGCATATCGTCATGCGGGGGCCGGATTGGTTTCGCGGCATCGGCCCGGATAAGAGCCCCGGCCCGAAGCTCTACTGCGTCAGCGGGCAGGTCCGCAAACCCGGCCTCTACGAGTTGCCGATGGGAATACCGCTGCGCGAACTGGTCGAGACCCACGCAGGGGGCGCGCTGCCGGGACGCAGGATCAAGGCGGTGATCCCGGGCGGCGTCTCAGCGCCGGTAATTCCGGAACATGGGCTGGGGGTGGGAATGGATTTCGACTCGCTGGCTGCCGCCGGCTCGATGCTCGGTTCGGCTGGCGTGGTCGTGATCGACGACTCAACCTGCATGGTCAAGGTCGCCACCCGGATCATCGAGTTCTTCCACCATGAATCCTGTGGCAAGTGCACGCCATGCCGGGAAGGATTGAACTGGGTCGTGAAGGTCCTGCGCCGGATTGAGGCCGGCGACGGCGCGCCCGGCGATCTGGAGCAGTTGGAGATGCTCTGCAGAGGCATTTTCGGCAATACGTTTTGTGCCTTGGGGGACGGTGCCGCGATGGGATTGCGGGCCGCGCTGGCGCATTTCCGCGAGGAGTTCGTCGCTCATATCGAGGAGCGGAGGTGCCCGTTTCACTAAGGGGGTGTGCGGGAGAAGACTGCGAGGACGTATGGTTAGCATTACGATCGATGGACAGACGTTGGAAGTTGAGGCTGGCTCGACAGTACTGCAGGCCGCTCAGCGTTTGGGCATTGATATCCCCACCTTCTGCTATCTGAAGCGCCTGCCGGCGCTGGCATCCTGCCGTATGTGTCTGGTGGAGATCGAAGGGCAGCGGCGGCTGCAGCCGTCCTGCGCCACTGCGGTCATCGACGGTATGGTGGTGCGGACCAACACGCCGCTGATCGAGGAAACGCGCTCTTCCATGCTCGACATGCTGCTCGCCAACCATCCGCTCGATTGCCCGATCTGCGACAAAGGCGGCGAATGCGAGCTTCAGGACATGGTGATGGCCTACGGGCCCCGCAAAAGCCGGTTTCGCGATGACAAACGTGTGTTCCACTCCGAGGATATCCGCCTCAGCCCGGTCATCATCATGAACGTCAACCGCTGCATCCAGTGCCAGCGCTGCGTCCGGATGTGCGAGGAGGTCGTCGGCGCGGTCGCCCTGGGTACTGTCGAAAAGGGCATGGATACCGCCGTCACCGGCTTCGAAGGCAGTCTCGCGAGTTGCGACCAATGCGGCAATTGCGTTGAGGTCTGCCCGGTCGGTGCGCTGATGAGCTTCCCCTATCGCTACAAGGCGCGGCCCTGGGACCTGGTCGAGACCGACACGGTCTGCCCGCATTGTGGCACCGGTTGCCAGCTGACGGTGGGCACGCGCAAGGGTGAGTTCATGCGGGTACGCTCGAAATGGGACGAAGGGGTCAACCGCGAAACGCTTTGCGTACGGGGGCGCTTTGGCCTCGATTTCATCTCGAGCCGGGACCGGATCAGGCGGCCGATGATCCGTCGCGACGGCGCCCTGGTTCCGGTTTCCTGGGACGAAGCGGGGGACTATCTGTGCCGGCGGCTGTCGGCTGTCGAAAGCAAGGCTGCCGGCGGGCTGGCCTCGCCGCGCCTGCCCAACGAGGTGCTTTATCAGTTCCAGAAGCTGATGCGGACCGTGTTCCGGACCAACAACATCGACTGCTCGACACGCTGGTCCACGCCCTTTGATATACTCGGTCCGTTGGTGGCAAGCTTCTACAACCGCGCGCCGCTCGACGAAGTGATCGGCAACGACTGCGTCCTCATCGTTGGCGGCAACGTCACGGAGGAGAACCCGGTCACCGAATACCTATTGCGGGACGGCGCACGACGGCGGCAGACCGCATTGCTCATGCTCTCGGCACGGCCCTCCCGTCTGGACGCAGATGCCCGGACGGTCGTTCGCGTTCCCCCGGGCGGAGAAGCGGCTTGCCTTGCGGCGGTGGTGGGCGGGCTTGTGGCGGCCGCCGGCCAGACCTTGCCGGGCGACGCTTTAGCGCACTTCGGCACGACAATCGCCAGGCCGGCGGCGAGCAACGGCAGTGATGGGCCGGATCGTCTGGCCGCCGCACTCGGGGAAGGTCGCAGCGTCACGGTGCTTGTCAGCGTCGACCTCCTGAGATCACCGGAAGCGCGCGCCACGCTGCAGCAGCTCAACAACCTGCTGCTGGTTCTCCGCCTGCTCGGCAAGGACCCTGCAATGCAGTTCCTCTTCGACCGCGCCAACCAGATGGGCGCGTGGGACATGGGGGTTCTGCCGGCGGCTCTGCCTGGGTTGCGGGCGATCCATGATGACGCGGTGCGCACGGCTCTTGCACGGAATTGGGGCGCCGAAATCCCTTCGGAACCCGGCGCGGGTCTCGACGCCATGCTGGAGCTCTGCGTCAGTGGGCGGATGGGCGCACTCTACATCGCCGGAGCCGACCCCCTGATCGCCTATCCCGACAGGGATTTCGTGACGCGGGCACTTGACGCCACCGATCTCCTGATTGTTCAGGACGCCTTCCTCACGGATACGGCGGGCATGGCAGAGGTCGTCCTGCCGGCGGCAGGCTACGGCGAGGAATCCGGCACCTTCACCAACAACGAAGGCCGGACCCAGAGGGTTCGCAAATTCCGCGAACCTGCGTTCGAGGCGAAAGGCAATTTGGCGATCTTCGACTTCGTCGCGGCGCTCCGCAACCAGGCGCTGCGGCCGTCCACGCAAGGCGAAATTTTCGACGAGATTGCCCGGCTGGTTCCCGCCTACCATGCGTTGACGCCGGAAGCGCTTGCCGTCGACGGCGCATTCACCAAAGCGGCCCCGACACCGCCGGGCGGCGAGCTCTTCGCGCCACCGCCTGCCCCGAAAGCAGTTGACCGGCTCGTATTGGTCACCGGCAACTGCCTGTTCCACAACGGATATCTTTCCGAACGCTCGGAGATTCTGAACACGGTCGCGGATGACCCCTATGTCGAGATGAGCGCAGAGGATGCCGCGAAACTTGGCCTTGCGGATCGCGATCAGGTGGTCGTGCGATCCGCTCAGGGCGAATTGACTGCGAAGCTTAAAGTCAACAAACGTTTTCCCGGGGGCCTTGTTTTTGTTCCTGAAAACTACAGAGCCCTGCGTCTCAACAGACTGATGCGGCGGGGCGAATACCCGTGTCCGGTAGAGGTTCATCAAGCCACGGCCGCCGCCCGCCTCACCGGCTCTGCGCCAAGCCCTGATGATCACGGCGAAGGCATGGCCGGTCGCTTGCCCTGACCCATCCTATTGGACTAGATCGTTTCCGCCTTCCTTTGAATAGCGGAAACGATCTATCCTCTTGTTTTCTTACGCATTCCGGACGGAAAACCGCTGCGCACTTTCCCTGGAAATGCTCTAGTGATACCTGGTCCCGCAGATGTAATCCTGCAGATCCTGCTCCGTGCGCTGCGCTTCGTCGAGCCTGTGTTTTACCACATCGCCGATGCTGACCACGCCGATGACGTCGTTCCCATCCATGACCAGCACATGCCGCGTACGCCGCTGGGTCATGATCCCCATCGCTACGGGGAGCAAATCCCGGGCCGAACAGGTCGCCACGTTGCGGTTCATGATATCCGCGGCTCGCATCATCGTCGCCTCGGCCCCGTATTCCGCCACTGCATTGCAGCAATCCCGTTCCGACAGCGTACCCACATATTTGCCACTCGGTCGGCTGACGACGACGAAGCCGATATTGTTATCGCGAAACAACTTCAAGACTTCCACCATCGTTTGATCGGGAGCGACTGCGATGACACCGACGCCCTTGTTCTTCATGATTTCGCCGACAAGCATCTGAGTCTCCTGTCTGCGCGCTTCGGCTTGACGGATTGCGCGCCTTCACGTTCGCCGAATATTCCGCCACCAATTGTACCCCTGCGGCTCGCTCGTCTCGACCAGAACGGCCTTTTCAGTGTTCAGGCGAGCAGCGACTACGCCGCCGCCCGTTGCCGCCTTGCCTGGCTTGGCGAGCAGGTCGTCGCGCCCGATCACCAAGTCACGCGAAGAAAAACTCGAGAATTCATATTGTTGCCCAAGCGCTATTGCGTCCGCGGGGCAAGCGTCCTCGCACAATCCGCAGAACAGGCACCGGGCCGTGTCGATCTCGAATTTGGCCGGGTGCCGGTTACCCTTCTCATCCTCGTAGGGGACGACTTCGATGCAGTCGCAGGGACAGATTCGCGCGCAGAGTTCGCAGGCCACGCATTTGATCTCGCCTTCGTCGTCGCGCTTCAGGAAGTGGTGCCCACGGTAACGGGAGTAGGGCAGCCATTTCTCCTTGTCGGGATATTGCATGGTCACAGATCTGGAGAACAGGTAGCCGGAGGTCAGAGCCAAGGCTCTCGCCAGATCGGCGAAGAACGCCCAGCCAATCCACGTTCCAACTCTGTCCTGCGCGCGCGACATAGCCGCCTCGCTAGGGAGCCGCTGCGGCCCCCAAAAATACACCGGTTATAATTATGTTCGCGATCGATAGAGGAAGCAAGACTTTCCATCCGATCGCCATCAGTTGGTCGTAGCGATAGCGGGGGAAAGTGAAGCGGAACCACATGAACAAATAAACGAAGAACGCGACCTTGAGCAGGAACCAGAGGAGAGGCGGCAGCGGGATCAGTATGCCGTTCCAGCCGCCGAAGAACAGGATCACCACCAGCACCGATACCAGCAACACGATGGCATATTCGCTGACCATGAAAAACGCAAAGCGGATACCGCTGTATTCGGTATGAAACCCGGCCCCCAGATCGCCTTCCGCTTCAGCCAGGTCGAAGGGAATGCGCTGCGCTTCGGCCAGTCCGGCGACGAAGAACACGAAGAAGCCGACCGGTTGGTAGACGACGTTCCAGAGATCGGCTTGGGCCTTCACGATGTCGAGCAGGCTCATGGATTGCGCCAACACGACCACGCCGATGACCGCGAACCCCATCGGGATTTCGTAGCTGATCATCTGCGCACAGGTCCTGAGGCTACCCAGGACGGCGTATTTGCTGTTGGCGGCCCAGCCACCGAAGATGACGCCATAGACCTCGATCCCGATCACCGCGAAGACGAAAAGGAGCGCCACGTTCATGTTGGAGACGTAAAGCGTGATCTCCGCGCCGAGAACCGAGACAGTTTCGCCAAAGGGGATCGCGACGAACACCACAAAGGGCGGGACGAGCGCCAGAATTGGCGCCAGTTTGAACAGGAAGCGGTCGGCCTCGGCCGGGATGTGGTCCTCTTTGGTTAAGAGCTTGATTCCGTCTGCCATCGGCTGCAGCAGCCCGTGCCATCCCACGCGCATAGGTCCCAACCGCTGCTGCATGTGCCCGGCGATCTTTCGTTCCAGCCAGGTCAGCGGCAAGGGCAGCAGCAGGAGGATCGCAATCAGAAACGCGACCTTGAAGACGATCAGGCCAAGCGCGACGATGAGTTCCATGATCCGCGGCTACTTGTTCACGGGTTGAAACGCGACCGGACTTCGGCTCCGGCTACGCATTGTAGCACTTTGCGCACCCGTCAGGCTACAGGGTACAACGGCGGCGGCCCTCGGACAGTGCCATTACAATTATGCCGACGCGGGCTATTGTACGGTTTGCCAGTCAACCGGGCTTCTCCTCAATTTGTGTGGTTCATCCACCGTTAGCAGCTCTCGCCATGGGCGGGCATGCAAACGAAATGGTCGCCCGGCCCAGGGGGAAGAGCCTGGGCGTCAGGCTAACCGATGATGACGATTGGGTTGTTTCCGCTATCGGACCGGCAACCGGTATTTTCCCCGGTTGCGGACAACAAAGCCGAAGTCGACACGGCGCGTACGGCCGCAGCCTTCTGGAATTGCCGGCTCAAGGTAAGGCGCGACGATCAAGGGGGCAATCCATGGAAGGGCCGGTCCCGATCTGCTGAGAGCTCGGATGCTGACGCCGCGCCACATAAATTCAGGAAGAACCAGAATTCCAGCCACATGCCGCATGTCGAGGAGAAGGAACTCTGCTTGAAGACGGTGTCCAAATTCCTGAAATGGCACGATTGATCGGGCCATTGGCGTCAAGCGGTCTGGCCCGAGGAATGTCCGGATAAACTCTGTTCGTTGGCTGAATGCTTAACGCTTGCCGATCGACGGGCTGAACACCATGAGGCTCAGAATCTCGAAGAGCACCTGGGCCCCGGCATGTGCGGTGTTGGTCGTTGCGTCATATTGCGGCGCAACCTCGACGACATCGCCGCCCACCAGATTTATGCCCTTCAGCCCGCGTATCAGTTCAAGGACTTCGCGTGTCGTCAATCCGCCGACCTCCGGCGTCCCCGTGCCGGGCGCAAAGCTCGGATCAAGGCTGTCGATGTCGAAGGAGAGATAGGTCGGGCCGTCGCCGACGATGGATTTGGCCTTGGCGATGACGGCTTCTATCCCCATTCCACCGAGGTCCTCGGCGTGGATCACCGTCATTCCCGACTTATAGGAGAATTCCCATAAGTATTCCGCCGAACCGCGGATGCCGATCTGGATTGTCCTTGTCGGATCGAGCACGCCGTCGAGGACGGCATTACGGAACGGTCCGCCGTGGTGAAACTTCGTCTGATCGAAGGCACCGCTGGTGTCGCAGTGAGCATCGATATGGATGAGACTGACCGGCTGGTTCCGGCCGACAGCCTTCAAAATCGGGTGGCTGATGGAGTGGTCACCCCCGACCGAGAGCGGTGCAACGCCGGCATCGACGATCTGGCCGATACGCTTCTCGATGTCGTCGTGACTGAGCTCCAGCCGGTAACGGCTCTGGAACGGCACGTCGCCAATGTCGGCGACCCGAAGATCGAAGACCGGCGCCGTTCCCAGAACGTGGTTGTAAGGGCCGATTCTTTCGATGGCGCGAAGGGCGCGTGGTCCGAAACGGGAGCCTGGGCGATTGGTAACGCCGAGATCCATCGGAATTCCCGTTATCGCGACCTGGAGATTGCCGAAGTCCGGCTCGTCGGCTGCGACCTGCATGTAGGGCGCGCTGAGGAAAGTCGGCACGCCGGCATAGGGCGCCAGCCTCGTGCCGCTCTTGGAGATGATCTTCTCCGCGACTTTGCGAAACTTCTCGTCGAATATCTCGCCGCCATTGGCGTCTGAAAATTCTGCGCGCAGCTGTTCGAGCCGCATCTTGTCCCACACCATGCGCATGCGTCTCCACTTGAGGTTCGTCTCCCCCAACAAAGAGATTGAGAAAGCCATTGGTATCGTTGTAGCAATCGGTATCAAAGAGAAATCGATATGACCGCTGCAAAATCCAATTCGCTCGTTGCCCGCCTCTCCCCTCCGCCCATCCCTTCCGTCGTTGCCTGGGGCCGCGAATACAAAGGGCAGAAGGGGCCGCTCATCGATCTGTCGCAGGCCGTGCCCGGCTACCCCGCGCATCCGGAGATGCTGCGTCTTCTTGGCGAGACGGCCGCACAACAGGCGATGACGGGATACGGGCCGATCGAGGGCGAGCCCTTGCTGCGACAGGCCTATGCCGCCCATGTTGCCGAGCTTTATGGCGCCGACATATCCGCCGGCAATATCCATATTACGGCGGGCTGCAATCAGGCGTTCATGTGCACGGCGATCGCGCTTGCCGGCGCGGGCGATACTGTAGCGCTCACCAATCCCTTCTATTTCAATCATGACACGACGCTGTCGATGCTGGGGATCGGCCGGCGACTGGTCGATTGCGATCCCGCTGCCGGCTTTCTCCCCGATCTCAGTTCGGCCGCGGCCGCACTTGCAGCCGGCGCGAAGATGCTCGCCGTCGTTACGCCCAACAATCCCACCGGAGCAGTCTATCCGCCTGGCCTGCTTCACGAGCTTTTCATGCTGTGCCGAAAATACGGCGCCTGGTTGGTCGTTGACGAAACCTATCGCGATTTCCTGGCCGAAGGTTACGGCCGGCCGCACGCTCTCCTTTCGGAGCCGGGCTGGGAGGATACGCTCGTTCTTCTCTACAGCTTTTCGAAATCCTTCTGCATCCCCGGTCATCGACTGGGTGCAATCACGGCAGGTCCCAGGCTCATCGCCGAGATTGCGAAGGTCATGGACAATATGCAGATCTGTGCACCACGTTCGGCTCAGATCGCGGTTGCATCGGCGCTGCCGGTGCTGGCTGATTGGCGGGCCGGTAACCGACTGGAGATCGCTCGCCGCGCCGATGCTTTGAGACGGGCTTTTTCCGGGCTGGCGGGCTGGGAGATCGCAGCGATCGGCGCTTATTTTGCCTTTGTCCGCCATCCTCTGGCGGGTCGATCGTCGTCCGAGGTTGCCGAAGAGCTTGCCAGGGAGCGCGGAGTGGTCTGCATACCCGGGGCATATTTCGGGGAAGGGCAGGAGCGCTACCTTAGATTTGCCTTTGCCAATGTCGATGTTGCTTCGATCGGGCTATTGCCGGAGCGGCTCCGCTAGGCGGCGGTCATCAACAGCCGCCGGAAGGTCATGATAGCCGCCTCGCCAGTATAGAAGCGGCCCGATGTTCTGCCGGATTTCCATTGCACAGATATGCCCGATCAGAATGGCATGGGAGTGATGGTGGAATGCGGTTTCGAGCTTGCAGTCGAGGACCGTAAGGGCATTTTCAAGCGCAGCTGCGCCTGTCTTAAGGCGGTTCCATCGCGCACCATCGTAGCGATCAGCGCCCTTGCGTCCGCCAATACCGGCGAAGGATTGCGCCACATGCTGCTGGTCGGCCGCGAGCACGTTGACGCAGAAACAGCCATACCGCTGCAGCGCCGGCCAGGAGGAAGAGGCCCTGTTGACACTGACGATGACGGAAGGCCGCTCCGCCGAAAATGAGGAAACCGACGTTGCGGTGAAGCCGGTGCGGTCTTGTCCGTCACCGACCGTAATCACGCTGACCGCACCGGCCAGATGACGCATCGATAGCCTGAACTCCGTGTCGCTGATCAGAGCCTCGTCACCCATCGGACTGGTCCTCACGTCTTGGCAAAGCGGTTTGCAGGCGTTGAAATGCCGAGGTTTTCGCGCAGGGTTTTGCCCTCGTATTCCTCGCGGAACAGTCCGCGGCGGCGAAGTTCCGGCAGGACGAGCCGCACGAAGTCGTCGAGGCTGGACGGGAGGGTCGGAAACATCAGGATAAAACCGTCGGCCGCGCGCGTCTCAAACCACTCCTCCATGTAGTCGGCGATCTGCGCCGGCGTGCCTGTTATGCCATTCCCGGTGTGCTTCTCTGCATAGTGCCGGATAAGCTCACCGACGGTATGGCCACTCTTGACGAAATCGACCAGCTCATCGAACAGCGCGCGCGATCCCTTTGGCGCCGCCGGCAGCCGATCCATCGGAAAGGGCTCGTCGAGCGCCACGCCGCGCAGGTCCGCCTCCAGGAATTCGGAGAGCATCAGCCGCCCGACATCCGGATGCATCTTGTCGATCAGATAGTCGACTTTTGCCCTTGCCTCGGCCTCGGTTTCACCGACGTTGACAACGATGCCCGGCATGATTTTCAGATCATCCCTATCGCGGCCATAGGCCGCCATCCGGCTTTTGACATTGTCGTAGAAGGATCGGTTTCGCTCGATGTTCGACGCGAGGCTGAAGACGATCTCGGCCGTGCGAGCCGCCATGTCCATTCCGGGTTCGGAACCGCCCGCCTGGGCGATGACGGGACGGCCCTGCGGCGTTCGGGCGATGTTCAGCGGACCGCGAACCTGAAAGTGCTTGCCTTTGTGATTGAGCGTGTGATGCCTGTCCTTGTCATAGTAGACGCCGGTTTCACGGTCGAGAAGGAGCGCGCCTTCCTCGAAGCTGTCCCAAAGGCCGAACACGACGTCGACGAACTCGTTGCCGCGCTCGTAGCGCAGCGCATGCGGATCAAGCCCCTCGCGATTGAAATTATAGCCGGTCTCGTCATGGTCGGAGGTGACGACATTCCAGCAGGCGCGGCCCTTGCTCAGATGGTCGATCGACGAAAACAGACGCGCGACATTGTATGGCTCATAATAGCTTGTCGAGACCGTTGCCACGAGACCGAGATCGTTGGTCGTGACCGCCAGTGCCGAAAGCAATGAGAGGGGCTCGAAGCGGTTCATCTTGGTCGGAATGCGGGCAAGCGCATTCGGATCGCCGACGGCGGCGGCTGGAGAATCGGCCATGAACATGAAATCGAATTTCGCGGCTTCGGATCGTTTGGCGACATCGAGCAGATGAGCGAAGTCGTTGGCGCCGTTGACATCGCTTGCCGGATGCAGCCAGGAGGCCGGATGAAAGCCGAACGTATAGACGAAAGTTCCGAGTTTCATCTTGTCGATCCGTGCCATCGAACTCTCCCATTATGTCGGTTACGCCGTCCCTTTGGAGGCGAATGGGCAAATTATCGCCAGGCGCAAAATTTCATCAATATCGTGCAGCTGGGTTCCATTTTAGTTTTTCTAAAATGTTGATCTGGGTGCTGACATCAGAGCCTGCTGGCGGGAAATAGCGAGGAGCCAATCGCGGAACTGGCGCCCATGAGGTTTTTCCAACGCGGCCCGGTCCCAGGCGAGAAAGTAGCTTTCGCGCAAGGCAATGCGTATGTCGACGGGAATGACCAGCGTTTGTGCCTCGAGCTCGTCAGCAATCATCGACATCTGTGCGAGAACGACGCCGCGTTTGTTGACGGCCGCGTCAATCGCGCTGCTCGACAGGGTGAAGGAGAGGCCGGCGGCGGTCTCCACGAGCGTGGCCCCGGTCTTCGCGGCGAATTCAAGCCAGCTCGGATAGGGCGTGAAATGCCGCTCCCATTCGACATGCAGGAGTGGATATTCAAGAAGCTGCGCGGCAGAGGGTGCCTTGCCCTTGATCAATGCCGGCGAGCAGGCGGGAACCACCCAGTCGCGGAACAGCTCAGCATAATGTTCATGCTGCAGCACATCCGACCCGTAGCTGATGCGGAAATCGATGTCATCGAAGCCCATGCGCGGCTCCTTGTCGCGACCGACGATCCTCACATGCGCGTTTGGATGAAGGGCCTGCCAGTCGAAGATCCGACGGCCGATCCATTTGTTGACAACGGAAGACAGAGCACTGAGGACCAGGGCATTCTCGTTGCGTGCCCGCTCCAGGATCTGTTCCGCAGCCGCGAATTGCTCGAATCCTTTTGATATTTCCTGATGATAGAGCCGCCCCCATTGGGTGAGCTCCACCGAGCGACCATTGCGCTCGAGCAAGGTGACACCGAGAAAGCTCTCGATCTTGCGGATCTGCTGGCTGATCGCGCCGGGCGAAACCTTCAGTTCCAGGGCCGCAGCGCTCACGCTGCCACAACGGCCGACGGCTTCGAAGGCCTGCAGGCCCTTGAGCGGAGCTGCCCTGTTAGTCCGTTTCTCGTTCAAGAAGCACTCCCCCGCGACGGTTGATCGATGACGCCTCTCTCATTCGGGTGGAAGTCGCCGGCGAACTGGAAACGATCGCCGGGATGGATGAATTCGACATAGGTGACCGTGCGTCGGTCCTGCCATGTCTGGCGAATGAGTGTCAGACAGGCCTCGCCGCGCTCGGTTTCGAGCAGGCGCGCCGTGGTGGCATCGGCCGAGACGGCGCGAATGACATGCCGGGCCTTCGACCAGGGCACCATGTCCAGCAGCCATTTGCCGGGCGGAACCGAAGCGAAACTCTCAGCCCTTGCGGACGGCACTACGTCGAGCATGATGATACGCCGCTCCAGCGCGTTCGCCTTGCCGTCGACCGCATGCAGGCAATGAAGCCGCAGGATTTCCGCTCCCACGGCTTCGCCGAGCCGCGTCGCGGTGGTAGAGTCCAGCATCTCGATTTTCCGCATCAGGATTTTGTGACTGTGCTCATGTCCTGCCAACTCGGCTTCCGTGGAAATGTCCTGAATATCCATTACCTTACGGTCGATCTGTCGCGAGGCGACGAAGGAACCAAGCTTGCGACGACGTATGATCATGCCACGTTCAGCCAGGACGGAAAGCGCCTTGTTCACGGTCATCCGAGAGCATTGATATTCTTTCAGCAGCTCGTGTTCGACGGGTATCCGATGACCGGGCGGCCAGATGCCGCTGATGATCCTGCTTTCGATATCCTTGAGAATTCTCTGATGAATTGGGACCAACGCTCACCTTGCTCCGGCAATGGATTCAGTGTCCGTGAAAGCCTGTTCTGTCGGATCTATCGACATCACGCGGCATAAAACTTGCCTCTGTTGAGTTTTGTATTTGACAGTGTAGGCCAGCCTGTATCTATTTGTATAGACAAAAGCTGATCATAGAAATCTGCTTGACGGGGCAATGCTTGGGGAACCTGGACCTTCCAACGGAAGGACACAAAACTGGAGAGAAAAACATGAGGAAGAATTCGCTTCTGAAGGGGCTGGTTGGCGCGGCACTTTTGTTTGGCGCAACAATTTCTGCCCATGCGGCTGATACGCTTGCGGCCGTGAAGGCTGCGGGCACCCTGAAGGTCGGCACCGAGACGGCGTTTGCCCCGTTCGATTTTATCGATGCCGGGAAACATGTCGGCTTGAACGTCGATCTCTTCGATGAGATCGGCAAGGAGCTGGGCGTGAAGATCGAATGGGTCACCTTGCCGTGGGACGGCGTTTTCCCGGCACTTGAAGCCGGGAAATTCGACGTCGTTGCCGGGCCGGCGACGATCACCAAGAAGCGCATGGAGCGCTATCGCTTCACACCGCCCTTGGCCGAAGCAACCATCGCGATCCTGAAGAAGGCTGGTGACAAGACGATCAGCAAGCCGGAGGACATCGCCGGCAAGAAGATCGGCGTTGGCAAGGCGACCGCCCAGCTCGATCAGCTCAAGGAGTTTTCTGAAACCCTGCCCGCCAAGGCCGATATCCGCGAATATCCGGCCTTTACGGAATCCTATGCGGATCTCGCGGCCGGCCGTATCGCCGGCGTCGCCAACTCGCTGCCGAATATTGCTTTTGTCGCCAAGCAGCGTGAAGGCACGTTTGAAGTCGTGCTGCCGCCCTTCGGCAAGAAATCCTACTTCGGCTTTATCGGCCTGAAGGATGCCGATCACGCGCCACTGATGGACGCTATCGACGCCGCGATGCTGAAGATCAAAGCCGACGGCCGCATGGCGACGCTGCAGAAGAAATGGTTTGGCGCGAGCTTCGATACGCCGGACGCCGTCAAGGATCCGGCATTCTGAGCAGTGCTCGGAAATCGCCCATGCCCGCGCTGTTGTCGGGCATGGGCGAAGAACGAGATCGCAGCTTCCTGGTCACCAAGCGGGCGAAAACTCAACAATGTCCATCGAGCTCTTTGGGTTGCTTCTGCAGGCATCCATCTACACAGTGACGATCAGCGTTGTGTCGATCCTCATCGGCTTTGCGATTGCGATCCTTGTTTCGGGAATGTTGCTGTCGGGGCGTAGCATTTTCGTGCGACCTGCCCAGATTTTCATCAGCTTTTTTCGTGGCGTGCCGCTTTTGGTGCAATTGCTGCTGATCTACAACCTGCTTCCAGCCGTCGGCATCAATGTGCCGAGCATCGTGGCGGCGATCATTGGTCTGTCACTCTGTACGGCTGCCTATCAGGCCGAGAACCTGCGTGGCGGCTTTGCCAGCGTGCCGCACGGTCTGGTGGAGTCGGCGGAGATGGTTGGCCTGACGCCGCGTCAGATTTTCCGCCGCATCAAGGTTCCGATCGCCCTACGCCTCACCTTTCCAGCACTGGTCAACGAGGCGATCCTCATTTTGAAGGCATCGTCGCTGGTCTCCGTCGTCGGCATCGTCGAACTGACCCGCATGGCGCAGGATCTTGCCGGCAGCACCTTTCTGCCGCTGCAGATCTTCGCATCCGCCGGCCTCATCTATCTCGTGATCAACTGGTTGGTGGCGCTTGCCGGCGGCCTGATCGAAAACAGATTGCCCGGGGTGCCGCGATGACCTTCGACATCAATGTCCTAATCGGGCAGTGGCCCGCCATCGTCAGCGGCGCCGGGGTGACGATCATGATCTGGATCCTCGGCACCATCGCTGCGGCCGTCATAGGCTTCCTGATGGCGGTTGCCCGGCAATATGGCGGCATGGTGGTCGACAAGATGCTGGGTGCCATCGTGGCCGTACTGCGCGGCACGCCGTTTCTCATCCAGATCTTTCTCGTCTACTATGGTGGCCCTTTCGTCGGCCTCGAGCTCGATCCCCTGCCTGCCGGTCTGATCGGCATTTCGATCTATGGCGCGGCCTATTTCAGCGAAATCTTCCGTTCCGGATTTCAGGCCGTGCCGAAGGGCCATATCGAGGCTGGCGAATGCGTCGGCTTGACGCGGGGGCAGATCATCAGGCGCATTCTCTTGCCTGAGATGACGATGCTGGTGTTGCCACCCTCCGTGAACATGGTGGTCATCCTGATGAAGGAGACCGCGGTTCTCTCCATCATCACCGTTCCGGAGCTGACGGCGACGCTGAGTGCGATCGGATCGCAGCAATATGCCTTCGTCGAAGCGCTTTCGGCGCTAGCGCTCTTCTACTGGGGGCTCGTCGAAGTCACCGGCTGGCTTGGCAACCTTGCCGAAACGAAACTTTCCAGATTCAGGTTTTTCAACGCATGAGCGTCCCCGCAATAGCAGTCAGGAATCTCGTCAAGACGTTCGGAGAGACCACGGTTCTTCATGGCATCGATCTTGCCATCGAGCCGGGGCAGGTCTCGTGTCTCATCGGTCCATCCGGCTCCGGCAAGAGCACGCTTTTGCGATGCATGGCTTTTCTCGAAGAGGCAACGCGCGGGACGATCTCAATTAACGGCGAGGTACTTGGTTTTGCCGAGGACTCTGAAGGACGTCGCGAACGCATTTCGGCGGCTACCAATCGCTCGATCCGCGCCCAGATCGGCATGGTGTTCCAGCAGTTCAATCTCTGGCCGCATATGACTGCGCTCGGCAATGTCAGCGAGGCGTTGAAGATGGTTCATAAGATGAGCCGAAAGCAGGCCGAAGATGCGGCTATGGTGCAACTCGTCAAGGTGGGGCTCGAGGCGAGAGCAGGGCATTATCCTTCGCAGCTTTCCGGCGGACAGCAGCAACGCGTGGCGATCGCCCGCGCCCTGGCGTTGAAGCCGAAGATCATGCTGTTCGACGAGCCGACCTCATCGCTTGATCCGGAACTGACGGGCGAAGTCCTGAACGTCATGCGCGATCTGGCGGCCGAGGGTATGACAATGGTTGTTGTCTCGCATGAGATAGGCTTCGCTGCGACCGTCGGCCAGCAGATTATCTTTCTCGATCACGGCAAAGTGCTGTTCAGCGGACCACCGCAAGAGGTCTTCAAGAAGCCGAGAAATCCACGTCTGGAGCAGTTCCTCGATACCTATCTCGATCGTGGCGCCTCTATGCTGTTTTGACGTCTGGAGTATCCCGCGGCACGCTTGAGATGGAATTTTGCGCTCGATTACGGAGCTACAGCTCTGCGGAAAATAAATTTCGCTGATTGTACTTGCAGAAATTCCATACCTGCGGCCCTCCGTCCAATTCATTCGGGAAGCGGGTCCTGGGAGTTTTTCAACAATATCGGCCTGTTGCAGACAAGTTGGATGCGCAACGCGGCGACACCCGGAAGTCCCTCGACCAACCGTTCTTCATTCCCGGCAAACCCACGCTCCACTTCGCGAGCCGTCCTCCTCCTCTGTCCCGATTTTCTATCGGCTCTGACCTGACACCATCTGCATGATGAGGGTGATGCGGCGAGACCGGAAAGCGGGTCTTATTCTGCCGTGGCGTTCAAGCTCGGCCAAGCCGTGAAGTGCCGCCCAGAAAGTCTCGGTAGCGGTATCTCCATCCTGGAAGAACGGCGCGATCACCGTCGCCATGGCTGCGAAGCCCTCGCGGAGCTGTGCTGGCGTGTCGGACCTGGCGAAGCGGAGAGCGGTGGGAAGGATGAACATCGCCTCGTACATTGCCGGCCGGGCGAAAGCGAAATCGAGATAGGCAGTTGCGACGCCCTCCACTAACTCCCCTGGCGTGGACGATGGCCGGATCGCGGCGCGGAGTATGCCGGCCAATTCGCCGAAGCCTTCTAGCGCGACCGCTCCGACGATTTCATCGCGATTTTGGAAATGCGAATAGAGAACCGGCTGACTGTATTCTATCTCGTCGGCGAGACGCCGGATCGTCACCGAAGCCCAGCCGTCACGTTCTGCAATCGTCCTCGCAGCGACAACGATCCTGCGGCGACGTTCGTCCTTTTCCCGGATCTTGCGTTCGCTGATACCCACGCTGTTCCTTTATCTTCATTCGCACGATTTTTCCGGTGCCGATGCTATCAAGAAGAACGTCAGTTGACAAACTAGCAGTGCTAGAATAAATGATATCGCTATAAAACTTGTCGCGATCTAGCTCCCAGAGAAGAGGATATCCATGAATCTTCCAGTTCAAATTTTTACGGGCGCAACGGTGCTCGATACCGTCCTCGTCTGGCCGTCCGCAGCGGCGTTTCTCATTGGCGCTATCGTCAACGCGAGTGGCCATCAAAAAATCCGGGCGGGCTTCGTGCGGCTCGGATTTCCCTTCTGGTGGTGCTGGGTCACGGCCGCTCTTGAACTCCTAACCGCAGTGCTGTTGGTCACAGCCGGTATCCGATACATCGGGGTTGCGTTGGGCACCTGCATCATGCTCACCGCGATCGCGGCTATTGTCCGTATCCGGAATTATCGGGAGCTCCCATCGCCTGTGGTGTTTCTGCTGCTGCTGGCACTGGCCAGTGTCAGCGGCCACGCCTGAGCACCTCGCCGCAAAAATAGTTCATCACTCTGAGAACCCGCGCGGAACTGGCCGGACAAAGCTCTCCATTGCCAAAGCCTTGGGTGCCACCCGAACCCCAGCCATCAACCCATTCTTAAAGAGGACGCCAAACGGAGCGAACTCGCCCTCGGACAGCGCAAAGCAACGGCCCGAAGGAGGCCAAAATCACCATGTCAAATCGCAAAGCAATTACAGTCGTCGTCTATCATTCCGGCTACGGTCACACCCAGCGAATGGCGGAAGCCGTTGCTGAAGGTGCGGGCGGTCCGCTCTATGCCATTGACGCTAACGGCAATCTTTCAGATGACGGATGGGCCGCGTTGGACGCTGCTGACGCCATCATATTCGGATCGCCAACCTATATGGGCGGTCCGAGCTGGCAGTTTAAGAAGTTCGCGGATACTTCCTCGAAAGCCTGGTTCACCAACAAATGGCAGGACAAGGTTTTCGGAGGATTCACCAACAGCGCCAGTTTTAACGGCGACAAGCTCAACACCCTCGAAGACTTCGTTCTTCTGGCGGGACAGCACGGCGGTTTGTGGGTCAGCCTGGGGATGAAGCCAGCGAATGTGAAGGCGTCGAAGCGGGACGATGCAAACAGGATGGGATCGTACATCGCGCCAATGGCGCAGTCCGATGCCGACGCGGCCCCGAGCGAAATGTCGGTCGGTGACCTTGAAACCGCCCGCGTTTACGGCGAGCGCGTAGCAAGGGTCGCACAGCGGCTCGCATCGGCCCAGGCAGCCTGATGCAATGCTCTAGGCGAGCATAGGAGCGACCTGCAGCGTCTTTCTATCGTCGTCCATGTCCCTAGATCGCGGCTGTCGTGCAGCAAGTCTCGGCGATCGCCTTATCGACCAGGCAACGCAACAGCCATATTATCGTGCACTCATGACGATGACAGACGATCTTCCAGCATCGCTTCCCGAAGCGCAACTGCATCCGGGGCATGCCGGTGGAGACGTTCATCAGTACGGAAGACGGGGTATTTTTCAGTTACTTGATGCAGCCTATCCTGGATTCGATGCGTCATGCGTTCGTCGAAGATTAGTACGGCTGGATATCCTCTTGCTTGCCACCCTGATCCGCCGAGCGGCGCAGCATAAGGGGCTGTGCGGTTCCTGTATGGTCGCTCTTGGGACGGCCGTCCCTGAACGGAATAACCGCCTGGCGCCTGAAAGGTCGGCCCACCGCTCGTTTGAAGTGAGAAATAATAGCGGAGCAGCCGGCATAACTACATGTTGGTGGTTCTGATCTATTCAAGAGCTGCCCTATGTTGCATTTACCGGCGACGCTTGTCGGTTCAGCGAGTTGGTGAGCTTGCTTTGCCACGCCGCGGTTAACTGCCATTCGGCAGCTCCTTCTTCGCTCAGCGGCCGTGAATAGACGTAGCCTTGCACCAGCGTAGCTCCCAACTCCTTAAGGGCCGCAAGCTCTTCGGGTGTTTCAACCCCTTCAACCACGCATTCCAGTTCCATGTCCCGGCTGAGAGTGAGAAGAGATTTCACTATTTTGTAGCTGGCGGGCTTTTTGTGCAAGTCTGTGACGAAGCTGCGGTCGATCTTGATTTTGGTCAGAGGAAGAGCATGGAGCCGCGTCAAGCTGGAATAGCCGGTGCCAAAATCGTCGAGCGAAATGCCGCAACCGAGAAGTCGTAGCATCTCGACGGACCGTTTGATCTGCTCGGAATCATGCGTAAAGGCCGTTTCGGTGATTTCAAGATCAAGACGCCTCGCGTCAAAGCGGCTGCCTTCGATGATGCCGATTAACGACAGCACCCCTTCGCAGGAGTTGAGATCGTGGGCTGACAGGTTGAACGACAGGCGCAAGGGTTCTTCCCACTCCGATGCGAAAGCAAGCGCTTTTTTCAGCAGAGGACGCGTGAGCGAACTGACGATGCCGGCCCGTTCAGCAATGGAGAAGAATTGCGCGGGCGAGACACGCCCGAGAACCGGGCTGTGCCAGCGGGCTAAGGCCTCGAAGCCAACCGTTTGCTCATTGCCTATGTTCACAATCGGCTGAAACATGACCGAAAGTTCGTCTTCCAAATTGGCCTGCTTGAGCAGATGCTCAATGCGCGCCTCGATGTTGATCTGCTTTTCGTGTTCAGCGTCAAATAGAACCGCGCCCCCGCGACGTGTTTTCTTGGCGTGGTAGAGGGCGTAATCCGCCCTGTCGAAAAGCTGCTCCAGGGTGGAGGCGAGGTTCGGAAAGACTGCTATTCCCATCGATGCCGATACCTGCACCGTTCCTTCCGGCAAATGATAGGGCGCCCCCAGCCGTTCGGAAATTGCATTCGCGTTTGCGACGAGCTGAGCATCTTCCGGCGCGAGCGGAGCGACAATTGCAAACTCGTCACCACCCAATCGAAACGCCCGGCTGGCTTTCAAGCTGGTCGTGAGGCGCTCGCTGACGTCGATCAGCAGCCTGTCCCCTACTGAATGTCCATAAAGGTCGTTGACCGGCTTAAAGCCATCGAGATCAATGACGCCCAAGGCCAGCCGCGTATTCTCGGCTTTGGCCCTTTTGAATTCGGTTTCCAGATGCGTAAAAAACGCGCGACGGTTGGGTAGTTCCGTCAGGCTGTCGACATTTGCAAGCAAGAGGTTCTCATTGCTGAGAGCTTCCGTGCGCTGTTGTGAAATAACCATGCGCTCGAAATTGCGGTAGTTTGTCAGGAGAATCGACATCATGCCGGCGCAGACCAGCGCCACATTGACGGCGATAGCAACAAAGGTCGGTTGCCTTGATGCCATGAAAAATACGACGAATGCTCCATTGACGATCACAGTGACTATGAATGCCGCCGAGCGAACATACATCAGGCAGAAGATGCAGGAGATGACCGTAATCGCCATATAAAAGGCAACGTGAGATTGGGCATATGCATCGCCATAAGGCACCAGCAAAAATGACCAGACTGTGAATGCAATGGGAATGCCGATTGCCAAACGATTGGTGCGGACGAGTGCGGCGTGTGCCACCTCCGGCATCGGATCGACATTGCGTGTTCTCCACCAGAATGTGATCCTAAGCATGCAGCCGAGCGTGAAAAAAGCGGGAACACCGACAGTGAGCCAAATCGGTGCCGATTGCATATGGGTAATAGAAAGCGCCCATGTACTCGAAATCAGGATTAAATACATCATCGGCATCTGCCGCGTGAAAGCGCGGTACTGAGCCTTCAGCAGATCCGGATTATCGGACCGAATGGACATGAAATGCTGCAATTTTTGTTTAGCGTCCAGTATTTTCATTGCGCGGCTCATAGAGTAACGGCGCTATTCATAGCATAGACGTTATTACACTATTTGAAATACACACGGTTAACCAACAAACAATTGCTTCAACCATCAGGTGCATGTCTTGCTATTCTCAGTCGGAACAAGGGCAGATGTTCGATTGGGTCAAGCGAGGCAATGGAATTCGTTCGATGAGGAACGCCCGGGCGTGAAGCTCGGTCCGCTCGTTCCGCTCGCCGACGGCAGTGATGCAGGCCGGTAAAAGCTCGGAGCATCGGCCGCAAACGATCCGCTGTGTGCGCTGCCGAAAGGCTGGCTCTGAAGATTGAGCACCTCCAGTCCATGTGCGGCGGCGCCGAAGCTTCATCCCCGGCGCCGGGCATTTCGTGGGCGATGTCAGGCCGATTGTTCGATCACCAGCACGCCATAGCCGCTAAGTTCGGTCGTGCCTGAAACCGCCTTGTCGGTCAGCAGATCGATACCTGCAGGCAGAGAGACAGTCTTCGGCTCATGCTCTGTATTGAGAACGAACAGCAGCTTCCTGCCTTCCCCCTCGCGTAGCGAGACTTCGACACCTGCCGGTAAGTCCTGCACCAGGGGCGCGACCGCCTTGTCGCCAATCAGCATGTTGCGGATGACTTCTGCAAGCGGCTCGGTCAGATAGGTGCCTAGATAATAGACTTGGCCGTTGCCATGCCGGCGCCGCGTCAGCATGGGAGAGCCGTCCAGAAAGCGGTCGGACCACTGGCCAATCGTCTCAGTGTCCGCGGTCGTTTCCAGCTTCTCGTAAAGGTGTCCGGCTTCCAGCTGACGGTTTCCGATCGTATAGGCGTATTTGCGTGAGGCCGACGTTGCTGCCGGACGTGGCGACGGTTGGTGGTTGCCGATGCCACCCTCGCGGAAGCCGGCGAACAGGCCGTCCGCGCCAGAGGCAGAGACGGGGCCGAATTCGTAGACGCGCACGCCGGAAAGTGTCGAAAGTGCGGTGCCCGGCGCCTGAGTGCGGATGATGTGATTGTTGTCGTCGCGGGTTCCTGTCATGGCCGAGAGGATAAGCGTGCCGCCATCGGCGACGAATTTCTCGACCGCTGCCGACCACTCCTCCTTCCACATGACCCAGTGGGGAACATAGAGGGCCTTGACGCGTGAAAGATCGTCTTCCGGATGGATGAAGCCGCAGGCGATGCCGGCCCGGTAGCAGGCGCGGTGCAGATGGGCGGCATCCTGCATCGGGCTCGGCAGGCCGATCGCGTAGGTCTTGTAAGCTTCCTGATTGTCGAAATCCGCTCCGGCGATGGCAATATCCATACGAACCGTCGTGCCGAGCAGCTTGTCCTCGATCTTGCGGATGTCTAAGGCGAATTGCCTGGCTTCATCGTAGCGCCGGCGTGGAACGTCATCGTGGTCGATAATGCCGTTCCAGTAGATCTCAGCGCCGAAATGCGCCGGCCGCCAGCGGAAGAACATCAAGCCGTCAGCGCCGCGCGAGACCGAGGTCATCGCCATGCGGCGCATCTCGCCAGGTTCGGGAACGGATGAGGAAAAGCCCGGCTGGCTGCCGAGGCCCGACGCCTGTTCAGGAACGATGAAATTGCCGGAATAGGCGCGGCACTGATCGAGATGGAAGGCTTGGGTGATCGCATGACCGCCACCGCGGCGCATCTCGTCATAGAGGAAGGGATAGATGTCGAAGCCGATGAAATCGAGGTCCTGGCCGAACTGGCCGCGGAAATCGATATCAGCAAGGTTGCCGAGATTATGGAAGATGAACCATGCCGGATTGGTTGCTCGCAGGATCTCCACTTGGTCGTGCTGGAAGAGAGCTGTCGCGAAGGCGAGGAAGCGATGATAGTCCTGCACGTGACCGGGGCTCGAGAAGGACGGATTCATCGGCTGCGGGAAGACGATCTGCTCGAAGGTCTGGTACGCCGTTGCCCAGAAGTCGCCGCCCCAGGCAAAATTCAGCGCGTCGATCGTGCCGTATTTTGCACGGCAGAACTTCTGGAACTCGATGAGTGCCGAGGGCGAGTAGCTTTCGGAGGTGGTCGTGTTCAGCTCGTTGTCCGTCTGCCAGCCGATCACGTGCGGATTGTCCCGGTAATGCTCGGCCATGGCGCGGGTGATGCGCTGGCTGTGCCGGCGCAATACCGGGCTCGTCGTGTCGCAATGCTGGCGCGATCCATGGCTCGCCTGCCTGCCATTGGCATCGACGCGCAGGACTTCGGGGTATTTTGCCGTCAGCCAGCGCGGCGGCGTTGCCGTCGGCGTGCAAAGGATGGTCTTGATGCCGCGCCCGGCAAGGCCGGCGATCGCCTTGTCGAAGAGCGAGAAATCGAAATGATCCTCATGCGGCTCGATGATGTGCCACGCGAATTCCGCCATGCGAACGGCGTTGAAACCCGCGGCTGCCATGCGTTCGGCATCGCGTTCCCAATAGTTCTCATCGACATGTTCGGGATAATGCGGCACGCCGACCATGAAGCCGTCGAGATTGAGCGTCCGCCAGACCGACAGCGGCTTTCTTTCCAAAACTTTCATGAGGTCACAAGCTTTCTTTACAGGGAGGCAATGATGGGCTTCGGCCGGCTGATGGTTCTGCCATCCGGGCCGAAGAGATAGAGGGAGGATGTGGAGGCGGACAGCTTGATCTGCTCGCCGGCCGAAAACCCGGTTGCATTGCCGAGCTGAACGGTGAAGTTGCGCGTGCCGCTTTCCGAACCGATCGTGGCGAGCGGGCCTGCGTCGACGTAGAGAATGGTCTCGCGACCAAGCTGCTCGACCAGTCGAACCTTGCCATCCAAGGAGATAGCGACGTCCTCGGCAGAGGAGTCTAATTTCAGCGATTCCGGCCGGATTCCGAGGGTGAGGCTCGCTTCGGCCTTTAGATCACCGACATCGGCCACGGGAACGCGGACCGTCGTGCCGCCACCTTCGAGCGCGACTTCAGCGATACCATCGCGAAGGGAAACGAGCTTTGCATTGACGAAATTGATCCGCGGCGCACCGAGAAAGCCGGCGACGAATTGGTTTGCCGGATTGTGATAGAGATGAAGCGGTGCGCCTTCCTGCTCGATGATCCCCTTGTTGAACACGACGATGCGGCTTGCCATGGTCATCGCCTCGACCTGATCGTGCGTCACATAGATCATCGTCGATCCGAGCTGCTGGTGCAGGGTCGAAAGTTCCACGCGCATCTGCGTGCGCAGCGCGGCATCGAGATTGGAGAGCGGCTCGTCAAAGAGAAAGACTTCCGGCGAGCGGGTAATCGCACGGCCGATGGCGACGCGCTGACGCTGGCCGCCCGAAAGCTGCTTCGGGCGCTTGTCGAGTTGGTCGGATATTCTGAGGATGTCTGCCGCGCGCCTGACGGCAGCCTCGATCTCGGCCTGCGGGCGCTTGGCCATCTTCAGGCCGAAGCCCATATTCTCGGCAACGGTCATGTGCGGATAAAGCGCATAGGACTGGAAGACCATGGCGATGCCGCGATCGCCCGGCTCCTCGCGCGTCACGTTGCGGCCGTTGATCCAGATCTCGCCGGAGCTGATGGTCTCAAGCCCGGCAATCGTCTTCAGCGTGGTGGACTTGCCGCAGCCGGACGGGCCGACCATGACGATGAACTCGCCCTTGTCGACGGAGAGGTTCACCGAGCGCAGGGCATGGTAGCCGCCATAATGTTTGTCGATATCAATCAGCTGTACATGGCTCATGAATGGTACTCCAAATCGTCTCAATCGGTGGGAACGCGTCAGCCCTTGACGGCGCCCATGGTCAGGCCCGCGATGAAATGCTTCTGCATCAGGAAGAACATCAGGACCGGAGGGATGGCGACGAACAAGGTTGCTGCCGCCACGATGTTCCAGGCCGACGTCCATTCGCCTCGAAGATTGTTCAGGCCCGCCGTTACCGGTTTCACGACGTCGCTCTGGGTGAGCACGATCGCCCAGAAATAATCGTTCCAGACGAAGGTGAAGATCAGGATCGCGAGTGCTGCGAGCGCCGGCCGCATCAGCGGTATGACGACATGGCGCATCGTCTGAAAGGGCGATGCCCCTTCGGCGCGCGCCGCCTGGAACAATTCGTCGGGCAGAGCCGCGATGAAATTGCGCATGAACAGGGTCGCGAAACCGGTCTGGAAGGCGACATGGAAGATGATCAAGGCGAAATAGGTGTCGTAAAGGCCGACTGACACCATGAGGTCGCGAACCGGGATCATCATGATCTGCGCAGGCAGGAAGTTGCCGCCGACGAAGAGCGAGAAGAGCAGGGCATTGCCGCGGAAATTATAACGCGCGAGCACGTAGCCGGTCAGCGTCGAGAAAACGAGAACCAGCAATACAGAAGGCAAGGTGATGATGAGGCTGTTGATGAAATAGCCCCACATGTTCGTCTGCTGGAAGACGGACTGGAAGTTCTCGACGAGATTGAAGTGCCCGGGCCAGGTCCAGTATTTGCCGGCCATGATTTCATCGGCCGTCTTGGACGCGGTCAGCATGACCGCAAAAAGCGGCAGCAGCCACAATAGGAGGATCAGGCCGACGAAGCCGGCATAGAGGACGCGAAGCGCGGGCTTCTCTTCGGGAATGGGGCGAGGATACATCAGCGTGTCTCCCGTTCCATGCGCACCATGACGCGCAGATACCAGGTGATGAAAACGATCATGATTGCAAAGAGGACGGTGGCGATGGCCGCGCCATAGCCAAAGCGATAAGAGAAGATCGACTGTTCGTACATCTGATAGGCCAGCACCTCCGAGGAGCCGAACGGGCCGCCCGATGTCATCACCGCGATCATGTCGAAGGATCGCAAGGCGCCGACGACGGTTACGGCAAGGGCAATGAAACCCACCTGGCGCAATTGCGGCAGGACGACATGCCAGAGCATGTTCCAGCCGCGCGCGCCATCGACACGTCCGGCGCCGATGATGTCGGAGCTCAGATTGTTGAGGCCGGCGAGAAAGAGCACCATGCAGAATGCGATCTGCGGCCAGAGCGCAGCAGCGACCACGGCGAAGGTGACGAAATGCTCGTCGGCAAGCAGAGCCGGTGCCGTTGCCCCGAAAAGACCGAAGATGAGAGCAAGGAGCCCGTAATTCGGGTCATAGACCCAGCCGAACACGACGCCGACCGTGACTGTGGCGAGCACCAGCGGGATGAAGAAGAGCGACTTCAAGATCCGCATGCCGGCAAGCTGCTGGTTGACGAGCAGCGCCAGTGCCAGTCCGAGCGGCGGTGCCGCCATAAACATGACAAGCCAAATGATGTTGTTCTTCAGCGAGACGTAGAATTGCGGATCGGCGAAAAGCTCAAAGTAGTTCGCCAGCCCGACCCAGCTCTTCTGGCCGACCCCATCCCAATCGAAAAACGATATCCAGACCGATTCCACCGAGGAAGCGATGATGATCGTTCCGAACAGGATACATCCCGGCACAATGAAGAGGACAGGCGTCAGCCAGTTCCTGTGCTTTTTCCACATGGCTCAGACTTCTTGGTTCGATAACTCGATGCGCCTTGAGAGGCGCATTTTGAAGGTGGGCGCGGCGGAGCTGCGGGCCGCAAGACCCGCGACCCGCCGCGGCCTGGTCCGGGAGGACTATTTGAAAATGCGAGCGCGGGTCTTTTCGAGCCGCGCCAGGATCTGGTCGCGCCGCTCGGGCTTGATCGTGAATTCCTGGAAGCCCTTCATGCCGTCCTGCGCCATGTCCGGATCGGTGTCGCGGTCATAATATTGCGACGTTCCCTTCACAGTCTTGAGCGATTCCACCGCGACATTGACCATCGGGTCCTTGCTCGGCGGGCAATCATTGCGTGGCGGAATGGCGCCTTCGGCTTCGAGGAATGCGCCGAGATTGTCCGGCTGGTAGAAATAGGCGAGAAAGTCGCGCGCGCCTTGCCGGTTTTTCGCCTTGGCCGGGATATGCACCGAGTTGACGGAGAAATCCTCATAGCGTTCGATGCCGGGGACGATTTCCGGGAAGGGGGCGTAGGCGAGCTGCTCATGGTCGCTCGCCGGGAAGGCGGACTTGATGAAGCCTCCAAGGTCCATCATCGCCGCCTTCTTCTGCGCCAGAGCGGCGCCGGCCTGCTCCCAGCCGAAGGACGGCCCGCTTGCGGAGAAGAAATTGGCCTTGATGAGCTCTTCCCATTTGTCGAAGACCGGCTTCAGCATCGGGTCGGTATAGGGGATCTTGCCTTCCATCAGGGCAAGGTGCTTATCCAAGCCGTTGATGCGCAGGTTCATGTGGTCGAACCAGCCGCCGGTCGGCCATAGTTCCTTCGTGCCCATGCTGATCGGGGTCATGCCGGCAGACTTCGCCGCCTCCCCGAACTTCAGGAAATCGTCCCAGTTCTTCGGTGCCGTCCAGCCCTTCGCGGCGAAAACATCCTTGCGATAGAAAAGACCCCAGAGAATGCCGCCAAGCGGCAGGCCGTATTGCTTGCCGTTGACGGTGACGGCCGTCATGGTGGCGCCCAGCTTGTCGCTATAGCCTTCCTTCGCGAACAGGTCGGAAATGTCGTCGAACAGTCCGCGATCGACGAAAGCCTTCATTCGGTTGCCGGAGAACCAGAAGCAGATATCGGGGGCGCCGACGACGAGGTAGCTGCGGATGGCTGTCTTATGGGCCTCGTGGTCCATGTTGTTGATGGTGACTTTCGTCCCCGTCTTCTTGGTGAAGTCGGCGGCAATGCGCTCGAGGACGGCCCGCTGGTCGGCGTTGCCGATATCCGAAATGATCGTCACTTCGCCGCCATTGGCGATTGCCGGGCGGTAAAGAGCCGTAGCAGCCAGGGCAGCACCCGTGCCGACTATGAACTGACGCCGCGACGCCCTGATTGCATTGATAAGTGAATGTTCGTTCTTCGATGCCATCTACTTCCTCCCGAGGCACATCAAAACCCTGGCCCGTCCACAGATGCGAACAGCCGCTAATCTTCAGAAATTTCGCAATAAATCGGCATTTCCGCTTATGCGAACACAAGCGGATGTTCCTCCATTGCCATGTTCTATTGCATACCGTATCTTGCGAGAGGCAACAATAGTTAATTTACAAAATAAATTTAAAGGATCACCGTGCGCGGCAACCCCAGTACCTCTAGAGCTCTCAACCGGCGGCTCATTCTTAACCTGCTGCGAAACCGCGGCCCGATGCCGCGCGCCGAAATCGCAACGGTGACTGGCCTGAGCCCGGCGGCCGTGACCTTCGTGGTCACGGAACTGATCGAGGAGGGGCTCGTCGTCGAAGGAAAGGCGCAGCCGGGCGCAACGGGGCGCCGGCCGGTGCCGGTCGACATCAACTATGGCGGCCATCTCGCTGTCGGGTTCAAGCTTCGTCATGACAGCATTGACTGTGTTTTGACCGATCTGGCGACGACGCCGATCGCATCTTTCGATATGCCGGTTCCGGACACGCGGCCGGAAACCATGGTCGAGGCCATTGCAACAGCGATCCCGAAGCTTCTGGCCGATGCGGGTCGCACCGGCTCGCCCGTGATGGGCGTCGGCGTTTCCATCCCCGGCGAGGTGGATGCGGTCAAAGGCATCTGCATCCAGAGCCCGCGTTTTGGCTGGCGTAATCTGGCCTTCCCCGAATTGTTGCGCGAGCAGGTCCATATCCCGGTCTGGATCGACGACGACATCAGCGCCTTCACCGTCGCGCAGCGGCTTTTCGGAGCTGGCCGCAACTACAGCAATTTCGCGACGATCGCAGTCGGAACCGGGGTCGGATCATCGCTGGTCATGGATGGCGAAATCTATCACGGAAGCCATGGCCTTGCGGGGAAGCTTGGTCACATCATCACGGTTCCCGGCGGACGGCTTTGCGAATGCGGACGAAGGGGTTGCCTTCAGGCGCATACGGCAGAGGCCGCGATGATCGATGAGTGGGGCCTGCGCCGAGGCGCAAAGGCAACGCGTGACGAATATGCCGCCGCGGTCGAGACTGGCGATGCGGATGCCCTTGAAATCATGGCGCAAGCCGGAGAATTGATTGGGCGTCACCTGGCGGATCTCGTAAATTTGTTTGATCCCGAGGTCCTGATCGCGGGTGGCGAAGCCATGCAGTTTGGCGACGCGATTCTCGAGCCGATCCGTCGCTCGATGGCGAAATATGTCTTCTTGAACACGCCCGAATTGCTTCCCGATTGGGTGCCGGGTTCCTGGGCGCGGGGTGCAGCCGCTTTGGCGACCCAGCATTTCTTTGATCTTGACGTCGAATAACGGCTCCAGTTTGCCTCCTATCGAGGGCTGCGTTTGAGGCCATCGATAATCTGGTCGCTTCAACGGTGCCGTTGGTCGAAAGTCTAAATCCACGTCCCCTCCGGGATGCGCTCTCACAGATTGTGGTCGCGCCCCTCGATGCGCGCCAACACCCGATCCAACGCCGAGACCAATGCGGCGCGTCCACCCTTCGTCTCGAAATCCGACAGGACCTGCTCGTTCAGCCCACCTTTTGTCGCGAATTCCTCGCTGAGCGAATGAAACGAATGGACAGTCTTCCCATTGGCCCGCTGAGCGAGGCTTTCAAAAAGCGGTGCGATATAGGCTTGCCCCTTCGGTCGACCGAGGCCGTTCTTTTCCAGCCAGTCGGTCGTGAACTCCATGACGCCAAAGAAGGTCGACATCATGGCGCTGGCAGCGGCAAGAAGATCATACTCCTTTCGGGATTCGCATTGAACGGCCGTGCCGAGGGCATCGAAGAGGGCGGCAATTTGGGGATTAGGCGGGTAGATGGCGGTCACGCCCCGGCGATCTGCGACGAAAGGCAAGGGGATCGCCTGTACCAAATCTATCTCGGCCCGGATCCAATCGAGCAGGTTTTGCCGCTCCATCGTGGCGATGACGCTGACGATGCGTTGTTCATTCCTGAAACGGAGCGCGCGTATCACCTCTTCGGCGATCTGCGGACGTATGGCGAGGACCACAATGTCGCTGTGATCAACCACCGTCTGGTTGTCTGCTGCCACGGTGACGTCGTCGAATTTGGCGGCAAGCCTTGCTGCGATGTCCGCGTTGCGAGGCGAGACATAGACCTTAGAGACATGTGCCGGCTCGGCCAATAGGCCCTGTATCATGGCCTCTGTGATCGCACCGGTTCCGACAAAGCCGATCGTCTTCATATCTGCCATCTACTCCGCAGCTCGCGCGGGTCCGAGCGGGACGTCGGTCGTATAGTTCTCGCGCATGAAATTGATGAAGTTATCCTGGAATTGGCGGGTGTGAGCATGGGCGAGCTCATCTGCCAGGTCGACGTTCTTATCCCGGATCGCCTCCAGCATCAGGCTATGCTCGTCCGTGAGGAGATACCCCTCGTGGGTGCGTTCCAGATATTCGAAATGCAGGTGCAGCATGCGCTGACCCTGCGACAGGAGCTTCTCATAGAAAGATGCCAGATAGTGGTTCTTTCCCGCATAGGCGATCGCCATGTGGAATTCTTTGTTCGCCTCCGACATCGCCAGATGATTTCCGACTTTCACGGCGGTCGCAAATGCCTTTTCCCGTTTGGCAATCAGCTTCAGGTCGGTATCGGTTCGAAGCGCCGCCGCCAGGCGCGTGTTCATCCGCTGGGCGATGTCGAGTGCCTCCACATACTTTGGAAAGCTTCCCACTTCGATGGGTGCGACGATCGTGCTGCGGTTGGACAATGTCACGACGAGTTCGTCCGCGCCCAGGCGGATCAAGGCTTCGCGCACCGGCGATCGCGACATGTCGAAGCGCTCGGCCAGGGTTGTTTCATCGAGAAGCTGACCCGGCGGCAGGGTGAGGGCGAGGATCTCGTTGCGCAGCGTTTCATAGACGCTTTTCCAGCCGGTTCCCCGGACCCGTTTCACTTCAGTCTCGTCAGACACTTAAGTCCCTTTCATTCGCACATATGACATTGGGCCAGAAAAACAGCGTGTCGGCAATGTAATTTTTTCGCTTGACTTTGTCGACACGGTGTTGACATAAATTTGTCAGTCGACACGCAGCCGACAGAAAATTGAAAAGAAACGGCCAAAGCCGACGAGTGGAACCGCGCTTCGCGCACAGCAAAAGAGGAATGCCGATGCTTTCGAAGTTGATCACGTCCGCCTTGCGGGCGTTGCCCGCGCTCGCCCTTATGGCAGGCGTTTCCGCAACCAGCGCCTATGCTCAGACCGCCGATGGCTATTGGCAGGGCGTGCAGAAGGCCGGTGTCCTGAGATGCGGTGCGGCGGTTGCTCCGCCCTACGTCATGCGCGACCCGGCAACGGGCGAATATTCGGGCTTCTTTGCCGATCTCTGCAAGGAATTCGCCGATGTTCTCAAGGTGAAGCCGCAGTTTGTCGATACGACCTGGGACAATATCGTTGCCGGTCTTCAGGCCGGAAAATGGGACGTCTCGCTGGCGCTGAACCGCACGGCGACCCGCGCCATGGCGGTCCAGTTCTCGATCCCGGCGATGGAATATCAGATCTCGCTCGCCTACAATAAGAACAATTCGAAGATCCCGGCGACCGCAGTTTCGGTCGCCGACATCGACAAGGCTGGCGTCACGATCGCAGTCATGTCCGGCACGGCCCAGGACAAGGCGATCTCTGCAGCCGTGAAAAGCGCAACCATCATGCGCCTTCCGGGCAATGACGAGACGCGGCTGGCCCTTACCTCGAAGCGAGCCGACATTCTGGTCGACGCATCCGATACCAACCAGCTTCTCACCCAGGCAAATCCCGATTGGGCCGTGGCCCTCAACCCGAAGCCTGCGCTTGCCAAGCAAGGCGTCTCCTTCGGCCTGCCGCACAACATGTCGGCCTCGGATGTCGAAGTCGCAAACATCTTTCTCGAGGAGAAGGTTGCCACCGGTCATGTCGACGAACTGATCCGCAAGGCCGTCGGCGAAGTTCTCAAGGGCGCAAAATAAGTCCCGCCCGGCGTCGGCGCTTTGTCGCCGGCGCACCCTCTCGCTGTTCAGATAAACCGAGATCGGCCATGACCACGTCTTTCAGTCTCCCCCTCGTTAAAATGCAGGCGCTCCACAAGAGCTACGGCAACGGAGCCGTCCAGGTGCTGAAAGGCATCGACATCGAAATGAAGCCCGGTGAGCGCGTCGTGGTCATCGGCCCGAGCGGCGGCGGCAAGAGCACGCTGCTCCGGGTGATGATGGGCCTCGAGCAGATAGATAGCGGGTCGATCAGCTTCGATGGGAAAGCCTATATTTCGTCCGAAGGCCTGGGCAAAAAGACCCTCATCGATACGGAGGTCCGCCGGTCGATCGGCATGGTCTTTCAGCACTACACGCTCTTTCCGCATCTGAACGTGATGCAAAACCTCGTTCTTGCGCCATGCAAGGTGCGCGGGGAAGCCAAGGCGCATGCGGCGAACCGCGCCCAGGCTCTCCTCGAGCGGTTCGGTTTGGGAGCAAAGGCCCGGGCCTATCCGGCCCAGCTCTCCGGTGGCCAGAAGCAGCGCGTCGCCATCGCACGCGCCCTGATGCTGGATCCGAAGCTGATGCTCTTCGACGAGGTCACATCGGCGCTCGACCCGGAGCTTGTGAGCGAGGTCGAACAGGTGATCCTTCAGCTGGCATCGCAGAACATGCCGATGATGATCGTGACCCATGACATGTGGTTTGCGAGGAACATCGCCTCGCGCGTGATCTTCTGTGCCGGCGGCGTGGTCGTCGAGGACGGCCCTCCCGAACAGGTGCTCGGCTCTCCCCGGGAGGAACGAACCAAGGAATTTATCGACCGCGTCTTTCACATCAAGCAGCAGGGGGCGGTTGCGTGAGTTACACCTTCGACTTCAACGCAGTCTCGATCGCGCCGCTCCTGCAGGGCCTTTGGGTTTCTCTGGAACTGACCGCGGCGGCCAATGTCATCGGTATCGGTCTGGGCTTTGTGCTCGCCCTTCTGATCATGAGCCCTTATCGGCCTGTCCGCCTGCCGTTCATGCTGTTCGTCGAGTTTTTCCGCTGCACGCCAGCCATCGTTCAGATCGTCTGGATCTTCTACTGCGTCCCGATGATCTTCGACGTCTTCCTCGATCCGATCACCATGGGTGTGCTGGCGCTCGGGCTGAACCTCATGGCCTTCAATGCCGAGGCCTATCGGGCGGCGATCCAGGCGGTTCCGCGCGAACAGCTCGATGCGGGTATCGCGCTCGGCCTGTCGCCGCTGCAGCGCGTTCTCTACATCGTCTTCCCAACTGCATTCCGTGCCTCGATCCCCGTCCTGCTGACGAACGGCATCGTCATCTTCCAGCAGAGCGCGCTGGTCGCGATCGTCGCAATCCAGGATCTCATGTACCAGGGAAAGACGCTTGCGACCGAAACGTACCGACCGATCGAGACATTCACGGTCGTCGCGCTCATCTATTTCGCCGTGTCCTTCCCGATCACGCAGATCGTCGGCTTCCTTGAACGCCGCCGGCAACTTCTCGTCAGCTAGGAGGCCAGGATGACACTCGATTTCTCGATCCTTCTCCGCTTCGAGCATGCGCTTTTGCTCGGCCTTTGGATGACGATCAAATTGACGCTCATCTGCATTGTGCTCGGATGCTCCCTCGGCTTTCTGGTGGGTCTCGCCAGAACCTCCGGCAACGTCGCGATGCGGGCTGTTTCCAGCATCTATGTCGAGTTCTTTCGCGGGACGCCGGTGCTCATCCAGCTCTTCTGGATCTTCTTCTGCCTGCCTCTGTTGCTCGGTGTCGAGCTGTCGAACCTCGCATCGGGTGTGATTGCGCTGACCCTCTATATGGGTGCGATCACCAGCGAGACCTTTCGCGCAAGTCTGAAGTCGATTGGATCGGAGCAGCTGGACGCCTGTGTTGCGCTCGGGCTCCCGCGGAATATCCAGATCGTCAACGTCGTGCTTCCACAGGCCGTCCTGCGCGCGATCCCGACGCTGCTTTCGAACTGCGTCAGCCTGTTCAAGGAAAGCGCCCTGGTTTCGGCCGTCGGCATGGCCGATCTGATGTTCGTCGGCCAGAACATCTCGAACAATACAGCGCGACCCGTCGAGGTGCTGACCGTGGTCGCGCTGATCTATTTCGTCATCGCATTTCCGCTGACGCGAGCCGTCTCGCTCATCGAGGCGCGCATACTGAAGAAACTCGCCCTCTAAACGCAATTGCCTCACATACAGGAGACTTCCATGAAACTGTCCGGCGTCATGCCCGCGCTCATCACCCCCTTCGACGCGAACGGCAGGGTCGATTTCAAGGCCTTCGAAAAGCATCTGACTGCGCTGCGCGCCGCCGGTGTGACCGGATGGGTGCCCATGGGGTCGACGGGAGAATATTCGGCAATGTCGAACCCGGAACGTGACGATGTGCTGCGCTTCGTCAAGGACTTCGCCAGAGAAGGCGAGGCCCTGATTGCCGGCACAAATGCGCCGGCCACCCGCGAAGTCATCGAGAATACGCTTCGGGCCAAGGAGATCGGCTACGACACCGTCTTGCTGGCGACGCCTTTCTACACGCGCCCGACACAGGACGAACTGCTCGCGCATTTTCGCCGGGTGCTCCAGGCGACCGATATCAACCTCGTTCTCTACAGCTATCCCTATAAGGATGGCATCGAGATAGGATTCGACATCCTCGATGCGCTCGCCGACGACCCTCGCGTTCTCGGTATCAAGGAAAGCTCGGGTTCCCTGCAGCGCGCGGTCGATATCCACTCCCGCTACAATGGGCGTATCGACCTGATCTCCGGCTCTGACGACATTGCTCTCGACTTCATGTTCTGGGGCGCCGATGCCTGGATCTGCGGGCCTGCCAACTGCATGGCAAAGGCCTGCGTCGATCTCGATCGAACCTTCCGCTCGGGCGATCTCGCAAGTGCGCGCGAGAAGATGATCGTGCTCTATCGCGCGATGAATATCCTCGAGAGCGGCAAGTTCGTGCAGAAGGTCAAGTATGGCTGCGAGCTTCAGGGCCTGCCGGTCGGCAACAGCCGTGCGCCGCTCGGCGAACTGACGGCCGATGAGAAGGCCGAGTTCAAGGCTGCCATGCAGCCGATCTTGAACTGGTAAAGGATGAGGGCGGCAAGACCGCTCCGCCCCTTAAGCAAGCATGAGGTCGTCATGACATCTACCGTGGTCGTGGGAGCCGGAATCATCGGCGCCGCCATCGCATACGAGCTTCAGCGTCGCGGCAGGGTCGTCACGCTTCTGGACAGGAATGAGCCGGGCACCGGTGCTTCCTTTGGCAACATGGCAAGCATCGCCGTCACCGAATTCATGCCGGCCTCGCGGCCGGGCATCTGGGCGCAGATGCCGAAGTGGATGCTCGATCCGGAAGGGCCGGTGCGCATCCGGCCATCCTATATGCCGAGGCTGATGCCGTGGTTCGTTCGCTTTCTGGCGGCAAGCCGGCCATCGAAGCTCCGCGCCCTGGAAGCCGCAGGGGCAGCGCTCTGCAGGCGCGTCCACGAGGATCTGGACGCTCTGCTTGCGGAGACCGGGCTAAGGCACATGCTGAGCCAGGAAGGCTGCCTCAGTCTTTACGCTGACGATGCGGAATTCCGCGCCGATCGGGAGCATATCGAGATCCTGGATCGCTTCGGTTTCCGCTATGAGGTAATTGGCGCCAACGCGATACGCGATCTGGAACCCGCCCTGACGACGAAAATCGGAAAGGCCGTCCTCTTTCCCGACAACCGCTCGATAGCCGACCCTCACAAACTCGTGGTCGCCATCGCGGATAAGTTTCAGGCGCTCGGCGGCTCCGTGGACCAGGGTGAGGCGGTTGGATTCGAGCATGGCGAAAGCGATATATCCGCCGTGGTGCTTCGAGATGGACGAAAGATCGTCGCGGACGAGGTCGTTCTGGCTGCGGGCGCTTTCACGGGATGTCTTTCCAGGGTGGTCGGTGAGCCCATACCGCTTGAAACAGAGCGCGGTTATCACACCCAGCTCACGGAGCCGGGGATCTCCATGCGCCACTCTATCATCTGGCCGGCGAGAGCCTTCATGGTGACACCTACGGCCGGCGGGATCCGGGTCGGCGGGACCGTGGAGATGGCGGGCCTTGATGCACCGCCGGACTATCGTCGCGCCAAGGTGCTGGTGAAACGGGCGAGGGAGGCGTTGCCGGAACTGCAGGCCCACCGAGCGTCGGAATGGATGGGCCACCGCCCCGCCTTGCCGGATACCGTGCCCATCATCGGGCCGTCCGCGAGGCGAAAAAACCTTTGGTATGCTACCGGCCACGGCCATCTCGGGCTGACTTACGCGGCGACAACAGGCCGGCTGATGGCCGATCTCGTCACGGGCGTCCAGCCGCCCGTGGACATGAAACCCTATCGTGTCGACCGCTTTTGAGCCGGCCGCCATTCCGAAAGCAAGGAATTTGACATGCGCACAGAATTGTACATCGACGGCAAATGGGTGAAGCCGGTCGGGGGCGGGACCTGCCTCGTGACCAATCCTGCCACGGAGGAGACGATCCAGACGATCGCGGCTGCGACGGCCGAAGACGTCGACGCGGCGGTGAAGGCGGCTCGTCGTGCCTTCGACCGGGACGGTTGGCCGAAGCTGACCGGTGCCGAGCGCGCGAAATATCTTCGCGCCATCGCAGAGGGCATTCGTGCCCGGCAATCCGAAATTGCCCGCCTGGAAGTCCTGGACAACGGCAAACCTTTCCCCGAAGCGGACTGGGATGTCGCCGACGCGGCGGGCTGCTTCGATTTTTATGCCGGACTTGCCGAACAACTCGACAACAATCCTGAAGAACCGATCGCCTTGGCCGACGATCGCTTCACGTCGAAAGCGGTCAGGGAGGCTATTGGCGTTGCAGGCGCCATCATTCCCTGGAACTATCCGCTGCTGATGGCGGCCTGGAAGGTCGCTCCGGCGCTGGCCGCCGGATGCACCGTCGTCCTCAAGCCTGCCGAGCTGACATCCCTTACCGCTCTGGAACTCGCCGCCATTGCCGACGAGGCCGGATTGCCGCCGGGCGTCCTCAATATCGTCACCGGCGCCGGATCGGTGGCTGGTCAGGCGATCATCGATCACAAGGGGGTCGACAAGCTGGCCTTTACCGGGTCCGGCCCCGTCGGTTCGAAGATCATGGCCGCCGCCGCCCGCGACATCAAACGCGTCAGCCTTGAGCTTGGCGGCAAGTCGCCCTTCGTCGTCTTCGAGGATGCCGACATAGATCAGGCCGTCGAATGGATCATGTTCGGCATCTTCTGGAACCAGGGGCAGGTCTGCTCTGCGACCTCGCGCGTTCTCGTTCACGAGGCAATCTATCAGCGCCTGCTCGCCCGCCTGATAGAGGAAACGGGCACGATCACGATCGGCAATGGCCTCGATGAAGGCGTGCTGCTCGGCCCGCTGGTCTCAAAGCGCCAATACGAGCAGGTCATTGCCGCAATCGAAGCCGCCCGCAAGGCAGGTGCGACCGTCGCCTGCGGAGGCATCCGTCCGGAAGGGTTCGACAAGGGCTACTATCTCCGGCCGACCATCCTGACCGATGTTCCGCTCGACAGCGATGCATGGGTCGAGGAGATTTTCGGCCCCGTCGTCTGCATACGGTCCTTCAAGACGGAGGAGGAGGCGATCGAACTTGCCAACGACTCCCGTTTCGGTCTCGCCGCCGCCGTCATGTCCAAGGATGACGTCCGCGCCGAGCGGGTGGCCGCAGCTTTCCGGGCCGGCATCGTCTGGATCAACTGCTCGCAGCCTACATTCACCGAGGCACCCTGGGGAGGCTACAAGGAATCCGGCATCGGTCGCGAGCTCGGTCGCTGGGGCCTGGATAACTACCTGGAGACCAAGCAGATCACCAAATACATCACCGACAAGCCCTGGGGCTGGTACATCAAGTAGGGGATTGCGTCGATGCGTTTCGAGAAATCGCTCGAGCTGCTGCTCGTCCATTGCCAAGGCGAACTCGGCCATGTGCTTGTCGGCGGCGCGCCGGAGATCCCCGGCGCAACCATGCTGGACAAGATGAACCATATCAACACGGTCGATGACAGCCTCCGGCGCTTCGTCACTTTCGAACCGCGTGCCAACGTCGCGATGTCGGTCAATCTCCTGCTGCCGCCGATCCGATCTGACGCCGATGCTGGCTTCATCGTGCTCCAGGCGGACCGGGCACATCCCATGTCGGGGAGCAACTGCATCTGTGTCGTTACGGCGTTGCTTGAAAGCGGCAGGGTGCAGATGCAGGAGCCGGAAACCACCGTTCGCCTCGACACGCCCGCCGGGCTGGTCGTCGCTCACGCGAGGTGTAAGGGTGGCCGGTGCCTGAGCGTCAGTCTCGACAATGTGCCAAGCTTCGCAGAACTGCTCGATCATGAGATCGATACGCCGGCATGGGGGCGGATCAAGCTCGATATCGCTTTCGGCGGCGTCTATTATGCGCTCGTTGACGTCCATCAGATCGGGCTCGCCATCGAACCCGGCAATGCCCGTGCTCTTGCCGAGGCCGGTATCAAGCTCAAGCAGCTTCTTGCGGAGCAAGTCGAGGTCAGGCATCCGACGCTGCCGGGGATCGACGAAATTGCCTATGTCATGTTTCGCGACAGCGAAGCGGACGGCGCCATCCGTACTTGCACGACGCTGCAGCCGGGCAGGGTGGACCGCTCGCCCTGCGGAACGGGCAGCTCCGCCAATCTGGCGAGCTTGCATGCACGCGGGACCGTATCCGTGGGCGACAGCCGCACGTCGCGCTCCATCATCGGTGGCGAGTTCCAGGCGCAAGCGATCGGCGAGACCGAAATCGGCGGGCGGCGAGCAGTGCTGCCGCGTATTACCGGCCGTGGGTATGTCTATGGCCGTACCGAACTTCGCATCGCGGACGACGAGCCGTTTGCCACGGGGTTCGCCCTATCCGACACCTGGGGACCGCAGGTCGATCTGCTGAAATGAGGAGGAGCACATGAGCAAGCCGCTTGAGGGTCAATCGATCCTTGTCACCGGTGCATCAGGTGGGATCGGCGCCGCCATTGTCGAGCGCCTCGCCGCCGAAGGCGCCCGGGTGGCCATTCACTACGGACGGGACAGGGAAAAGGCACGCCACCTTCTCGATCGCATCGGTGGACGGGGCTGGATCATCCAGGCGGATTTGTCGAGGCCTGAAGGCCCGTTCGAACTGTGGGCGAGGGCGATAGATGCGGCGGGGCGCGTGCATGCGCTGGTAAACAACGCCGGCATCCGCACGGAGATATCGATCGACGCCACGGCCGATGACTGGCAGGCTGCATGGCAGAAAGAGTTCCAGGTCAACTTTTTCGCGGCGGCAGATCTTTCCAAGGAGGCCATCCGGCATTTCAAGGCAAATGGCGGAGGCCGCATCGTCAACATGGCAAGCCGTGCCGGGCAGCGCGGCTATGCCGCCGATGCCATGCCCTATGGCGCGACGAAGGCCGCTCTTGTCAATCTGACGAAATCGATCGCCAGAAGTTTTGGCGCCGACGGCGTGACGGCCGTGGCGATCGCGCCCGGCTGGGTGAGAACCGACATGGCCGAAGACTTCGTCGCAAAGCACGGGAAGAGCGCTGCGGTGGGCGACATACCGATCGGCGAAATGGCGGAGCCGTCGGAGGTCGCCGAACTTGTCGCCTTCGTTCTGCGTCCCACGCAGGCCTCGCTCAACGGAACGACACTCGACGTTAACGGCGGCAGCTATATCAGGTAAACAAGGGGAGCCTCTCATGAAGCGTTTTGAAGAAAAGGTCGCTGTCGTCACCGGTGCGGGCGGCGGTATCGGATCGGCAATCGCCCGTCGCCTGTCCGCAGAAGGAGCGCTCGTCGTCGTCACCGACGTGAACGCCGAGGCTGCCGCCCAAGTCGTCAGGGATATCGCGGCCGAAGGCGGTGCCGCAACCATGATTGCCGCCGACATTTCGAAGAAAGGCCCGTGCTATGCGCTTATCGAGCAGGCATTCGCCCTTCGCGGCCGCCTCGACATTCTCGTCAACAATGCCGGCATCAATCGGCGCGGAAACCTTCTGTCTCTTTCCGACGAGGACTGGGAAGACAGCTTCACCGTCAACCTCGATTCCATGTTCCATCTCTGCCGCGCGGCCCTGCCGCATATGATTGCAGCCGGCGGCGGGGCGATCGTCAACACGGCGTCCCAATGGGGACTTTATCCGGCTCCCAACCACATCGCCTATAACACCACGAAGGCGGCGGTTGCGGCTTTCACGCAAAACCTGGCTCGAGACTACGCGCCAGACAAGGTAAGGGTAAATGCCGTCTGCCCAGGGGAAATTCATACGCCGATGCTGGAGGCGGGCGTCAGGCGATCGGGCCGCACCATCGCCGATCTCGATAGGTTGGTGCCCTATGGCCGTATCGGCAAGCCGGACGAGGTTGCCGCGCTGGTCGCATTTCTGGCGTCAGACGAAGCCGCGTTCATGTGTGGATCGCTGGTCGAGATTACCGGAGCCCAGGCGGTCGCCTGATCCATATTGACTGACCAGCGTCACTTTGACCGAAGAAATGTCAGCGCAATCGGTTTCCCTTCGCGTCGAAATAGCGCCGACGCAAGGGAGGGCAATGAAGATAGATCGTGTCGCCGCGCTGGATATCCGGTCCTTCTCGGTACTCGGTGATCAAGCTTTGGCCGTCTTCCGTCTGGCAATAGAGGTAGCGTGTCCCGCCGAGATATTCGTCGAAATCGACCTTGACCCGAATGGCGTCGTCGCTGACGGAGACGACGGTCAGATGTTCCGGACGCATGCCGACCATCAGCGTTTCGCCAAGTGGCGGGCTTGCATGCCGAATGTCGGCCTTGATGGAGCCGCCGGCGGTTTTTGCAAGGCCACTGCCGGCCCACTGCGCCTCGATCATGTTCATGCGCGGCGAACCGATGAAGCCTGCGACAAAGCTGTTGGCGGGATCTTCATAGACTTCGCGGGGGCTGCCCGCCTGTTCTATCCTGCCGTCCTTGAGCACGACGATCTTGTCGGCAAGCGTCATCGCCTCCGTCTGGTCGTGCGTGACATAGATCATCGTGTTGCCGAGCTCGCGATGCAGCCGGGCGATTTCGATGCGCATGGAGACCCGAAGTTCCGCATCGAGATTGGAGAGCGGCTCGTCGAACAGGAAGACGTCCGGCTCGCGCACGATCGCCCTGCCGATTGCAACGCGCTGCCGCTGGCCGCCGGAAAGCTGGCCCGGGCGGCGATCCAACAGGTGGTCGATCTTGAGGATCGCCGAAGCGGCTCTGACCCGCGCCTCGATTTCGGCCGCTCCGGTGCGCGCCATCTTCAGACCAAAGCCGAGATTGTCGCGCACGCTCATATGGGGATAGAGCGCATAGGACTGGAAAACCATGGCGATGCCGCGTTCGGATGGGTCGAGATCGGTGACGTCGCGGCCCTTGATGGCGATCTCGCCGTCGGTGACTTCCTCCAGCCCGGCGATCATGCGCAGCAGCGTGGACTTGCCGCAGCCGGACGGCCCGACGAAGACGACGAAAGCGCCCTCTGGTATGTCGAGGTCGATGCCATGGATGACTTCGAGCCCGCCAAAACTCTTGCGGACGCCGGTCAGGCGCATGCCGTTCTTCGTCATATCAGGCTCCGTGACGCATCTGATCGGCGCGGATCCAGACCAGCATTTCGCCGGGCTCGCGATTGTCCCAGAGGTGATAGGGGACGAAACGTGCCGTGGAGCGAACGCCTTTTGGTGGCGCCGTCCGGTAGAGGTCGGAGCCCCAGTCAGCCGTCTCGCGCGTCACTAAAACATCGAGCGCGACGGCCCCTTCCAGCGCGGCAATTTCCGTCGTCTTGGCGGATGCCGGATCGCTCGCAAGCGAAATGCCGTTGAGATCGTGGCCATTGTCGGTCGTCTCGACGCAATAGACGAGCGGGCCGCGCATCAGGGCAGCACGTCCAGCATCCTGGCGGACTTTGGGATTTGCAAACAGCGCGCGCGGGATGAGCGGGAGGATAAGATCGACGCTGTCGCCTGCTTTCCATTCCCTTTCAATGCGGGCATAGCCATCGACCGTGATTGTCGCCAGATCGACCGGTGCGCCGTTGACTGCAAGCGTCGCGCCATCGGCCCATTCGGGAATGCGCAGCGATAGCGCAAATGTCGCGCTGCGATCGGGATTGACCTCGAAGCGGATTGCGCCGTCCCAGGGGTAGCGCGTTGCCTGCGAAAGCTGCACCGCCACGCCGCCGGCCAACGGAATACGCGCTTTGCTCTCGCCGTAGAGATGGACGGCGATCTCGTTGTCGGCGGCGGCATACATATAGGAGCCGACGGAGGCGAGCAGGCGCGCGATATTCGGCGGGCAGCAGGGGCAATGATGCCAGGTCCAGCGGTGATGCTTGCCGGCGCTCTCCAGCGGATTTTCATAGAAGAAGGTCTTGCCGTCCTGCGACAGTCCCGCCATTGCGCCGTTATAGAGCGCCACTTCCATGATGTCGGCATAGCGGCGGTTCGGCCCGCGGCCGAGCATGCGATTGGCCCAGAACACGAGGCCGACGGAGGCGCAGGTCTCGGCATAGGCGCTTTCGTTCGGCAGGTCGTAGTAGTCGGTAAAGCCCTCGTTGGAGGCGGCCGGCCCGATGCCGCCGGTCACATACATCTGCTTGGTCGTCAGATCGTCCCAGAGCGTTTCGAGTGCCGCGGTCAGCGTATCGTCGTTATATTCCGTGGCGATATCGGCCATGCCCGAATAGAGATACATGGCACGCACCGCATGGCCCACGACCTTCGTCTGATCGCGCACCGGCAGATGCGACTGGCTGTATTCATAGGTCTTCTGCACGAAATTCTTGGGATCGCGGCCGTCGCGAAGCGCTTCATCGGTGAAGAAATGCGGTTGCTGGCCGCGCTCGTCGATGAAGTATTTCGCAAGATCGAGATACTTCTTCTCTCCGGTGACGCGGCCGAGCTTGACGAGTGCAAGCTCCACCTCTTCGTGGCCGCAATAGCCGCGAAGCTGGCCTTCGCCATGCCCGAAGACGGTGATCATGTAATCGGCAAAGCGGCTCATGATGTCGAGCAGCTTGCGCTTGCCGGTCGCCTGATAATAGGCGACCGCCGCCTCGATCAGATGGCCGGCGCAATAAAGTTCGTGATGATCGCGGAGATTCGTCCATCTGCGGCCGGGCTGGACGCGTTGGAACCAGGCATTCAGATAGCCATCCTCCTGCTGCAGCTTTTCGTACATGTCGATGATGGCGTCGGCGCGTGCTTCCAGCTCTCGATTGGGACGTCGATAGAGCGAATAGGCGATGGTCTCGATCGACTTACCGAGATCGCTGTCCCAGAACATCTGCGTGGAGCCCGACCAGGCCTGCAAGGGAATGATGATGCCTGGGCTCGGCTGGCCGACATCGATGGCCCGGATCATGCCGGCCTCGACGCAGCGATCGAGCAGCGTCGCAGCGGTAGAATTGCAGATTGCATCCTGGCGGGCGCCGAACAGGCCAGCGAGCTCGACATTCGGAACGGGCACGGGGCGAAACTGGCGGTTTTCTCTGTCAGACATGGTTTGATCCGTTGTTTAAAGGGTTATTTCACCGCGCCGGCCATCAGCCCGCGCATGTAGTAGCGTTGCAGAAGCAGAAAGACGATGACGCAGGGGATGGTCATGACGGCGATGCCGGCCTGGACCGCACCCCAATTGACGGCGCCGAGGCGGCCGGTCCTGACGGCGATCATCAGCACCGGCAGGGTGAATTTCTCGTTGCTAGATAAAAGCACCAGGGCCGCCAGGAACTCGTTCCAGGCATTGAGGAAGGCGAAGATCGCAACGGTCGCGACACCCGGCAGCACCAAGGGGAAGAGAACGCGGAAAAGAAGTTTCAGGTCGCGGGCACCGTCGATGCGTGCGGCCTCCTCGATTTCCTTCGGCACGGCATCGAAGGCGTTGCGCATCATGAAGACCGAAAAGGGAAGCTGCAGCGTCACGTAGACGAGCGTTAGCCCGATCAGTGAGTTGTTGAGGCCGAGCCTTGCCAGGATGATGAACAGCGGCGTCAGGATCGACTGGAAGGGGATCATCAGCGTCGCGATGATCAGGATGAAGAGCGCGCCCTTGAAGGGGAAGCGATAGCGCGAGAAGCCGTATCCGGCAAGCAGGCTGACGATGACGGTCAAAAGCACCGTCGCGACCGAAACGAAGAGCGAATTCAGCGTATGTTGCAAGACGCCGGCGCCGAAGCCATTGAGCGAGCGGTAAGCGTCGAAGCTGAAGCCGGTCGTCGGCCATGGTGGCAGCGGCGGAAGGCTCGCCTCGGTTCCATGCCGGAACGACGACAGCAATGCGATCGCGAAAGGCGCGAAAAAGAAGATGACGATGACGACGCCGATGCCGTGATAGCCGATGCCACCCCAGAGTTTGCGCCTTGCGCGGCGCTCTTTTGCTGTGGTCATGGCCGCTCCTCCCCGACGCGCAGCAGCCGTAGCTGGACGACGCTGATCAGCACCAGAATGACCAGGAGCGCGATCGAGAGCGCGGCACCATAGCCGAGATTGAAGGACACGAAGGACTGGTTGAAGATATAGTAGACCACCGAGATCATGCGGTTCTGCGGGCCACCGCTGGTCATGATATAGAACTGGTCGAAGGCGAGCACCGAGCCGGTGATGGAAATGATCAGCGCGAGCGCGATCGTGCGGCGCATCAGCGGCAGAGTGAGGTGCCGGAAGCGCTGCCAGCGCCTTGCGCCATCGATCCGGGCCGCCTCGGTCAGTTCGGAGGGGATCGCCTGTAGGCCGGTCAACAGAATGATCATGGTGAAACCGGCAATCTTCCAAACCACCATGACGATGATCGTTGCGAAGGCCATGTCGAAATCTGCAAGGAGGTTTGGCCTCTTGTCGACGAGACCGAGCGCCAGCGCAATCGGCGCGAAGAAGCCGCTGTCGACATTGGCAAGCCAGACCCAGAGCAGCGAGGCGGTTGCAAGCCCGATGACGACGGGAAGAAAGATGACCGTTCGATAGAGGCCGACGAACGGCTTGTGTTTTTCGACGAAGAAGGCGAGCGGGAAGGCGACGGCGAAGATCGCAATGGTCACGACGACCGTATAATAGGCGGTGAAGCGCAATGCCGCCATGAAGCGCATGTCGGAAAACATGCGGATATAGTTGCCGAAGCCGATCCAGCGGGGATTGCCGAGCAGCGGCCAATTGTGAAAGCTCATCCAGACAGTAAAGACGACGGGCAAAACGAAGAAGACGATGACGAGCGCCATGGCGGGCGCGATATAAAGAAACCCGTGCCAGCCTGCATGTCTTCGCCGCTTTCTAGGGCGCGCGGTTGCGATGGCTCCAGGACCAGCCATGGAATGCTCCCGATATTGCGATGGAGGAACCGGAGAGCCCTGAAGCTCCCCGGGGTGATGGATTGATTGCTATTGCGCGTTGTCGATGATCGACTGCATTTCCGACTGGGCATTCGAGAAAGCGCCGTCGACATCGCTTCCGAAGATCGCGGCATTGGTAAAGCCTGCCCAAGGGCCGTTGGCGCTGTTGATCAGGTCGTTGAATTGCAGCGTGTAAGGGGTCTTGGCGACGGAGATCGCCTTTAGTCCAACCTGCATGCGCGGATCGAGGCCCTGCAGTACCTGATCGGCAATATCGCCGCGCGTCGGCAGGCTGCCGTACTTCGCCATGATCTTCTGTCCCTCGAGCGAATAGGTGTATTCGAGGAATTTCTTCACGGCATCGAGCTTCTTCGTACCTTTGGAAATAACGAAGTTGTCGCCACCTGCAAAGGAGGATGGCTTGTTGTCGACGCCTGGGATCAGCGTCACGCCGAAATGAATATCGGGATATTGCGTGACGAGCGTGCCGATCGAGAATGCGCCGATGCTCTGCTGGCCGATCTTGCCGTTGCTGATGCTGAGGAAATTGGCGCCGGTGTCGCTGGCTGCGCCAGCCGGCACCAGATCTTTTTTCACCATGCCGCGATAGATATCGACCGCCTTGCGCATCTGCGGCGTATCGAGTGTGGCCTTCTTTCCGTCTGCCGAAAGAATATCCGCACCGGCACCCCAGACGAGCGGCGTGAAGGTGAAGATCATGCAGCCGCCACAGCCGCCGCCCGAGAAATAGAAGCCATAAGTGTCGCCGCCAAGAGCACGGATCTTCTCGGCATTCCGTTCGATTTCCTCCCAGGTCGCCGGCGCCTTCTCGGGATCGAGCCCGGCCTTCTTGTACAGGTCCTTGTTCCAGGCGAAGACCGAGGTTTCCACAGACAAGGGCAAGCCGTAGATATGTCCGTCATAGGTGCCGAGCTTCACATGCGAGGGCGATAGAGAATTGAAGTACGGGAGGCTCTTTGCCCAGTCCGTCAGGTCTTCGAGCTGGCCCGCGGCGGCAAAAGCTGGCGTATAGATAAGGTCCATCGACAGGGCGTCGGGCGCCTGTCCGCCGGCGATGGAGGTTGCATACTTCTGCACGAGCTCCGAGAAAGGCACTTCCGTCAGGGTGACCTTGTCGTCATGCCCGGTATTATAGGCCTCGACGACCTTCTTGAAGGAATCGCCGATGCCGCTTCGAACCCACATGGAGATGTTTTCGGCGGATGCGACGGATGCAAGGCATAGAGATATGAGGCCGGTTGCGGCCAGAAATCGCTTCATCATGTTTCTCCTCCCTTGAGGCAACTCCCATTGCCTCGTTTCTTCCACTAAAGCTTGGAATCTCTTCCGCACGACTGCCGAACAATCAGTTCGCACGGTAACGTCCTGATGCCCGGTTCGACGGCATGTCCCTCGGCAAGCGCCAGGACCGTCAGCCCTGCCTCGCGCCCGAGCGCTTTCAGATTCATGTCGACCGTCGTCAGCGGCGGACGCGTCTGGGCAGCGACAATCTCCCAGTTGTCGAAGCCGATCACCGAAACATCCTCCGGCACACGCACGCCTCGCTCGCGCAGCCCATCGACGACCGCCCGCGCGATCTGGTCGTTACCGCAGAAAATGCCATCGGGTTTCGGACCCGGCGTCATCCATAGCTTTGCGATCGCCTCATGCCCCCAGGCTTCCGACCATTCTCCATAGAGCACCGGCAAGGTGTCCCCGACGAGGCGACGATAGGCGCGGCTCCGTTCGCGCACGGATACGAAACTCTCCGGACCGGTAATATGAGCGATCCGGCGGCGGCCGAGGCCGATCAGCCGCTTGACGGCAAGGGTCGCGCCCTGAAAATCGTCGGCGCAGAACGTCACGCTGTCGGGCGCGCCTTCGGTGAAGGCATAGACGACCGGCACGGGCAGGTTGGAAAGATCCACCGGCAGCCGACGATCGATCCTTTTTCCCGAAGCGATGATGCCGTCGACGTGCTTGTCGAGCATAGCGTCCACATGAACCTTTCCAAGCGCCGGATCGTCTTCGATGGTGCAGAGAAATACCGAGACCCCATGATCGGCGAGCGCCTCCGTAATCCCGGCCATCACCGGAAGCGTGAAGCGGCCGTATGTGTCGTTGGTCAAAAGACCGATGGTGAAACTGCGGTTGCTAAGCAGGCTTTTGGCAAGGGCATTTGGACGAAAGCCGATTTCAGCGGCAATCCGCTTGACCCGCTCGCGGGTCTCTCCCGCCATCCGTCCGGTATTGTTCAACGCCTTCGATGCCGTCGAAATGCTCACGCCCGCAGCGGCCGCAACATCGTGAATCGTCGTTCGGCCGCTTCTGGTACGCTGATTTTGCAGATGATCTCTCCCGATTAATTCGACATGAGAAAAGCTTTTCTCAATACGAGAGTCAAGATGAGAAAAGCTTTTCTCAAAATTTTTGAGCATATGGTGGGCATCTGGCTGCAAAGCGCCGACAATCTCGTTCATGCCTATGGTGTGCGTCGGCTTTTCGCTCGATTTATCGGAATCGGCGGAGGCAATTCAGCGCCACAGAATACTCCACAATCCGGGCGGCGATCCAAAGGCGGCGGCTAGAGTTCATTTCCCTAAAAGGCGGGCCGGCGGCGTGATCCAATTGATTAAATCAGTTATGCTGATATAGAGCGTGGATACGCATTCATATCTCGCCGATCGGAACCCCATGAGCCGCAATTTTCTTGTCGTCCACCCCGAAGAGGGTATGTCCGTCCTGAAGGGGCTCGCATCACCGGCAAGGGTCTCGGTGCTGAAATTGCTGCACGAGAGAGGGGCACTCAACGTCAACGAAATCGCTGAAATCCTTGATTTGCCGCAGTCGAGTGTCTCGACAAATGTGCAGATGCTCGAAGAGGCGGGGCTGATCCGCACCGAGACGCAGAAGGCGCGCAAAGGCAACCAGAAGGTCTGCCACAGCGTTTATGACGAGATTCTTGTCGTCTTCAAGAATGAAATCAAAGAAGCTGAACCGGATGCCATTGAGGTGGCAATGCCGCTTGGCCTCTATACAAGCTTCGATGTGACGGCGCCCTGCGGTCTTTGTTCGGTGGACGGCATCATCGGGCTGCTCGATGTCCCCAACACGTTTCTTGATCCGGACCGGATGAAGACGGCGCTTATCTGGTTCACGCGCGGCCATGTCGAGTATCAGTTCCCCAACAATGCGCGGCTGACCAATGCCCATATTCGTGAGATCGAGTTCGTCATGGAGCTGAGTTCGGAAGTGCCCGGCACGAGTGCCGACTGGCCCTCCGACATTACGCTGACGGTCAACGGCGTCGATATCGGAACCTGGACGTCTCCTGGCGATTTTGGCGACAAACGCGGGGTTTTCACGCCCGACTGGTGGAAGCTGAAGGGGTCGCAATACGGGAAGCTGAAGAGCTTCCGTATCAATGACGACGGTGCATTCGTTGATGGCTTGCGCATATCGGACGTGACGCTGGCCGATCTCAAGCTCAACGAACACCATTCGATTCGCCTGCGCATCGGTGTGCGTGATGACGCCAAGCATCCCGGCGGCATCAACATATTCGGCCGCGGCTTCGGCAATTACGATCAGGATATCCTGCTGCGTATCAAGACCCGCTAAGCCTATTCGATTTTCTGAGATTTGCCCTTGACCGCGGCCAAGGCTTCCGCTTTATTCATCTTAAATTGTGATATATATCACAAAATGAGATATTGTGGAGGATATCATGAAGGCTGCGGTGACCGCGCACAGCAAGTACACGATCTCGGACATCGACCCGCGCCTCTACGGCTCGTTCATCGAGCACCTTGGCCGTGCAGTCTATACCGGCATCTACGAACCTGAGCATGCGACCGCCGATGAGAACGGTATGCGCAAGGACGTGATCGATCTCGTCAAGGAGCTCAACGTTCCGATCGTGCGTTATCCCGGCGGCAATTTCGTCTCGGCCTATAACTGGGAGGATGGGATCGGCCCGAAGGAGAATCGTCCGACGCGGCTCGACCTTGCCTGGCACACCTCCGAAAGCAATCAGGTCGGCATCCACGAATTTGCCGACTGGTGCGCTTCCGCCAATACCGAGATGATGCTTGCGGTCAATCTGGGCTCCCGCGGCTTGGACGAGGCACGCAATTTCCTCGAATATGTCAATCATCCCGGCGGCAGCGAATGGAGCGACAAGCGCATCGCCAACGGCCGGGCCGAGCCTTGGAACGTCAAGCTCTGGTGTCTCGGCAACGAGATGGACGGTCCCTGGCAGATCGGCCACAAGACGGCCGACGAATATGGCCGCCTGGCACATGAAACCGCCAAGGCCATGCGCGCCTTCGACGATGGATTGGAACTCGTCGTCTGCGGATCGTCCAATGCCCACATGCCGACCTATCCGGAATGGGAAGCGACGGTGCTCGACCATACCTACAACGAAGTCGACTATATTTCGCTGCACATGTATTTCGAGAACCGCGCGAAAAACACCGCAAACTACCTAGCACGCAGCATAGAGCTCGATACCTACATCGGGACGGTTGCCGGGGTGATCGATTACATCAAGGCCAAGAAGCGTTCGGCCAAGGATGTCTATATCTCGTTTGACGAGTGGAATGTCTGGTATCATTCGAAGGAGCGCGACAAGGCAACGCTTGCCGGCGCCAATGGCTGGCCACACGCCCCGGCTCTTCTCGAAGATGATTATAACTTCGAGGACGTGCTGCAGGTCGGCTGCATTCTCAACACCTTCATCAATCGTGCTGATGTCGTGAAGATCGCCTGCCTCGCGCAGCTGGTGAATGTCATCGCGCCGATCATGACGACGCCGGGCGGTGCCGCGTGGCGCCAGACGATCTTCTATCCTTATTACTTCGCTTCGCTCTACGGTCGTGGCACGGCGCTGCGGCTGATGGTCGATAGTCCGACCTACAAGGCCGACGACCTCGGCGAGGTGCCGTATCTCGACGTCTCCGCCGTTCACGATGCGGATACGGGAAGATTGACATTCTTCATCGTCAACCGTCACGGAACTGAAGCGCTTGATCTCGACGCCAGCCTGCTCGGGTTTGGGGCGTTGAAGGTCGTCGACGATCAGGTCATCGCGCATTCCGATCTCACCATCACCAATACCGCTGAAGCGCCCTTCAATGTCGCGCCGGTAAAGGCGACAGGCTCGCTGGTTGCCGATGGCAAGCTCAGCGTGAAGATCGCGCCATTGTCGTATCGAATGATCCGCCTGCAGTCCTGATATTTAAATCAGCATTTACGATATATATCGGAAATATGTTGACATTGAAATAGTATGATTTAATGTCGGCGCACCGGTCTTGACGTGCCACTGGGAGGAAGAGATGGAAGCAGAAGCTTCTGTTTTGGCGCTATTGCCGATTAATGCGTGTCCGTTCTTCGCGGCGGATACCCGCATGGTCGGCATATGTCAGCCACATGTTCGTATCGGCTTTTCGGGTTCCGATTCCATTGTCGAGGTGGTCGGATGACGGCCAATATCGAAATCCAGAATGTCAGCAAGCGCTATGGCGCAGTGACCGTTCTCGACGGTCTGTCCCTGTCGATCAAGGCCAATGAATTCATGGTGTTTCTCGGTCCTTCCGGCTGCGGAAAGTCGACGCTGCTGCGGATGATTGCCGGCCTCGAGAGTGTCGACGAGGGTGCTATTTCGATCAACGGCCAGCGCATCGACACGCTGCCACCCGGCCAGCGCGATATCGCGATGGTGTTCCAGAGCTATGCTCTTTATCCGCATATGACAATCGCCGACAACATGGCGTTCGGCCTGCGCAATATCAATGTTGCGCGAGACGTGATTGCAGCCCGTGTTGCCGAAGCTGCCCGTATGCTGGAGATCGGCCATCTGCTGGAGCGCAAGCCTGGCCAGCTTTCGGGCGGCCAGCGTCAGCGCGTCGCGATCGGCCGGGCCATCGTCAAGGAGCCGAAAGCCTTCCTTTTCGACGAGCCCTTGTCGAACCTGGACGCGGCGTTGCGGGTGCGCACCCGCGTCGAGCTTGCTCAGCTGCGCAATCGCGTTCAGTCGACGATGATCTTCGTGACGCACGACCAGATCGAAGCAATGACGCTTGCCGATCGCATCGTCGTCATGAACAACCGCAAGATCGAGCAGATCGGCTCTCCAATGGAGATCTACTCCCGTCCGGCCAGCCGCTTCGTCGCCACCTTCGTGGGGTCGCCGACGATGAACTTCCTTGACGTGAGCCTGTCGGAGCGCAACGGCTTCATCAGCGCCACGCTGCCCGATGGCACGAAGTTGCAGACGGCAATCCGTGCCTCTGGCGTCAAAAGCGGTCCGCATTCGCTGGGCATCCGAGCCGAGGCGGTGAAGCCTGCAAACGGCGCCATCCCGATCACGACCGGTAAGGTGGACGTGCTCGAGCGGCTCGGCGACCGCACGCTTCTTTATACGCGCCTCAAGGACGGCAGCACGGTGGTGGCCGAAGACATCGGCAACAGTCGTGTGGCGATCGGTGAGGAGGTCGGGCTGATATTGGACGGCAGCCGAACCCATCTCTTCGACGCCGAGGGCCGCGCCTGGCACAATGAGGAGCCGGGGCATGGTTGACGTGACGCTGTCGGGAGCTCGGTCGGCGGCCAGAGCCGTCGCACGGCAAAAGGTGCAGAACATCAACGCTCCGCTCTGGCGCAACGCGCTTTTTGTCGCTCCCTATCTGTTTTTCTTCGTCTCACTGCTCGTCATACCCCTGTTCTGGGGCATTTGGCTAAGCCTGCACAAGGCTGATGCCTTCGGCACGGGGCGCTTCGTCGGCATCGACAACTATCTGCGCTTGTTCCGTGACAAGATCTTCATTCAGGCGATTGGGAATACGTTCTACTTCGCGTTCCTGACGGTGCCGGCACTGGCGATTCTGGGGCTGATGCTGGCTCTCGCATTGAACCGGAAGACGAAGGCGGCGGCCGTCCTGCGTGCGGTCTACTTCTCGTCATCGGTCCTGTCGGTAACGATCGTGACGCTGATCTGGCGCATCGTCTTCATCGGCAATTTCGGTCTGCTTGCCACCATCTACGGCTGGTTCGGCGCGACTTCGCCCGCATTCCTGTCCGATCCGAAGCTTGCGATGATCGGTATCGCGATTGCGACGATATGGTGGTGTATCGGCTTGCCCATGATGCTTTTCCTCTCGGCGCTGCAACAGGTGCCGGCGGAGATCTACGAGGCGGCCGCGCTCGACAATGCCAGCCGCTGGCGCACGCTGCGATACATTACCCTGCCGTCGATCCGGCGCACCTTCGTCCTCGTTCTCATCATTCAGGTCGTGTTGCAGTTCCAGCTGTTCGGCCAGTCGAAACTGATGACGCTCGGGGGGCCGAACAATGTGTCCAAACCGATCGTGTTCTACATCTATGAGGCGGCCTTTACCAAATGGGACCTTGGACTGGGCGCCGCGGCCTCCGAAGTTCTGTTCGTCCTGATCCTGATTGCTGCCATGGCGCAATATTTCATCTCGCGCCGCAGAGGAGAGGAAGGATGAGTGCTGTTTCCGGGGGCAATATGGTCGGCCGTTCGACCGGTGATCGGGTGATCCTGTTCCTTGCCATCCTCTGTGCGCTTGTCATGATGGCGCCGGTGCTGTGGGTGATCGGGCTGTCGCTCAAGGACAACAAGGAATTGATGGCGGATATGAACGCTGTCTTCCGCGCACCTTACACGATCAACAACTACATCAATATCCTTGCGACCTCGTCGGTGTTTCGCTGGATCCTCAATAGTGTGATCGTAGCCGGCGGCTTGACGATCATGACGCTGGTCTTGTCTTCACTCGCCGGCTACGGCTTCGCACGGCTGAATTTTCCGTTCCGCAATGCGCTGTTCATCATCGTTCTGCTTGGTCTCGCGGTTCCCGAACAGGCCGTGCTGATCGCCCGCCACCAGTTGTTCAGCTGGCTGAAGTTCCACAACACTTACCATGGTCTGATCCTGCCCGGTCTGTCGGCGCCTTTCGGTGTGTTCCTGATGACGCAGTATTTTCGGGCCATCCCGAAGGAGCTCGACGAAGCGGCGCTGCTCGACAATGCCAGCCGTTTCAAGATCTTCTGGGCTGTCCTACTGCCTCTGACGATCCCGGCCCAGGCAACGCTCGGCATCTTTACCTTCCTTGGCGCCTGGAACGATTACTTCTGGCCGCTGATTTCGGGGACGAAGAAGGAAATGTATACGCTGACGATCGGCATTGCCTCGACACAGACCAACTTTGCACAATCCGAGGGCCTCGGCTTTTTGATGTCTCAAGCGGTCTTTGCCGGTGCGCCGATCCTCGTTCTCTACCTGTTTTTCCAGAAATACATCGTGACGGCAGTCTCCGGCGCCGCCGTGCGCTGACGACCCGGCACGCCGACGACGGCGCAACCCGCTCCGGGAGAGCGGCCTGACTGAAGCCAGGAGTCGAAGAACTCAAGAGGAGGAGTTGGAATGACGCATGCTTTGAGGAAATACATGCTGGCGGCGGCATCGGTCATCGCCCTCGTCGGCGTTTCGCCGGCCTTTGCCGCAACCGAACTCACCGTCCAGCGCTTCTTCGGCGCCTGTGACGCGGATTTCGGCACCAACACCGACGTCAGCAAGGCTGTCGGAGAGTGCGGGATCATCACCTCGCTGATTAATAAGTTCAATGCCGACAATCCTGATATCCACGTCGCCGTGACCACGGTCGAGTGGCCGGGTTACGACCAGCTGACGGCACAGTTCGCAGCCGGCGATCCGCCCGATATCGTCACCATCCATCAATCCGTGCTTGCAGACTATCAGTCCAAGGGCCTGATCATGCCGCTGGATGACGTCCTGAAATCGGTTGGCGTCGCGCCTTCGGACTTCACCAACGCCAGCCTTGGCGGGGTGACGAAGGACGGCAAGATCTATGGCCTGCCGATCGACAACTGGACCATGCTCTACCACATCAACATGGATCTCTTCAAACAGGCCGGTCTCGTCAACACCGACGGCACGCCGAAGCTTCCAACCAGTCCGGATGAGCTTCTGGCGCAAGCAAAGCAATTCAAGGAAAAGACAGGCAAACCCTATTTCGTGCAGAATCTCGCCAACGAGGCCGCCCTCTATACCCGCAATCTCTACACCTACCTGTTCCAGCAGGACGCAGACTTCTTCGCCAATCCGAAGAAGGTCAGGCTGAATACGCCCGAAGCCAGGAAGGTTCTTGAGATGTACAAGGCGATCTATGACGAGGGAGATACCACCAAAGACCTCGATTATGCCGCCAGCATCAACGCCTTCTTGAGTGGCGAGGGTGGTGTGCATCTGAACGGAACCTGGGTTATCGGCGACTATACTGCGTCGTCGCAAAAAGCAGGCACGGCGCTCAACAAGGGCGGCTATGCCGTTTATCCCTATCCTCAGCTTTTTGCCGGCAAGAAGGCGCAATATGCCGACGGTCACAGCTGGGCCGTTTCCCAGAAGGATCGCTCGCCGGAGGAGACTGCCGCCATCGGCAAGTTCCTGAAGTTCTTCCACGATAACGACTTCGACTGGTCGCGCACCGGCCATTTGCCGGCGGTCAAGGTCGTCCTCGGCTCGGCCGAGTTCAAGACCCTGCCACATCGCGACACGATCTCGGCGATCGCTCTTCTCGGCACGCCGCTGCCATCGACCGTCCAGCGCCAGTTCGCGATTCAGGACATTATCGGTCAGGAAATGAGTGCCGCGATCACCGGTCAAAAGGGCGTCGACGCAGCGCTTGCGGACATGGAGTCCCGCATCAACGAATTGCTTGCCAATATCTAAGGCTCAAACTCTCTCCGAGCCGAAGAGCAGATGCCCGCCGCCGGTCTCGCGGCGGGCATTTTTGTAATGGGAATCATGCCGCCAGCGCTAATTGGCCAACGGCGGTTCGGATCGCATCAGCCGGATCGCGATGGCTGCGCGAGTTCGGGTTTTTTGCGGCCGTATCCGGCTAATGCGGGCGGTCGGCGCGCAATCCCGCCTCGTCGTCGTCAGGCACGCCGTGATTGGGATCGTCGGCACGTTCGACCGGACCCCAAAGATGGGGACGACGTCCTCTTCGGCCGACAGCCCTGCCAGCCGATCACGATCGGCAAACGGCGGATGACGTCGAATGCGTCCAACGCCCCGCCGCAACACAGCACTGGATCGGCGGCGGAGGGTAGGGCTCTAGGCTCTAGGATGATTGCCTTCTCTTCGTTGACGAGAATCGCCCACACTGCTTTTCATCGGTGTCAGTAAAGCAGTCGAGTTCGTATCGTTCCCGGAATCTGGCGAAGCGCATCAAGTATGTCATCCGCCGTCTGGCCGACGCCCTCGGCTTCTATGACCACGTAACCCATTTCACCATAGGTCTGCAGGAACTCGCCGACGATATTCAATCCACGGGAGGAGAAGATCGCATTCAGATTGTTTAGGATGCCGGGGCGATTTTCGTGAACATGAATGAAACGCGTGCCGTTCGGACGTGGCGGCAGTTGAACCTGGGGAAAGTTGACCGCGCCCAGCGTCGATCCGACGTCGGAATATTCGACAAGCTTCCTGGAGACTTCCCTTCCAATGCGTTCCTGGGCTTCTTCGGTCGATCCGCCGATATGCGGAGTGAGAATGACATTATCCAGGCCTTGCAGCGGCGTTTCGAAACGCTCCTTGTTGGACGCCGGCTCCTTCGGGAACACATCCACGGCCGCGCCCGCGAGATGTCCTTCTTTCAAAACCTTCGCAAGCGCTTCAAGATCCACCACAGTGCCGCGGGAATTGTTGATGAAAAAGGCTCCCTTTTTCATCCTGCGCAGCTCTGCCTCGGTTATCATGTTTTGCGTTGAACTGGTTTCCGGAACATGCATCGTCACGAAATCGGAGATTTCGAGAAGCTCGCCGAGCGTTGCCATCGATTCTGAATTTCCGTGGCGAAGCTTGTCCGAAGGATCAAAATAGCGAACGTTCATACCCATGCTTTCCGCAAGAACGCTGAGCTGCGAACCGATATTGCCGTAGCCGACGATGCCCAACGTCTTCCCGCGCATCTCGCGGCTACCTTCGGCGGATTTGTCCCATCCACCTGTGTGGGCGGAAGCCGAACGCGGTAAAATCCGCCTGGTCAGCATTATGATCTCACCGATCACAAGCTCTGCGACCGAGCGCGTATTCGAATAAGGAGCGTTGAATACGGGGATCCCGCGGCGGCGGGCCGCATCCAGATCGACCTGATTTGTCCCGACGGAAAAACAGCCGACGGCGATGAGCTTCTTGGCGGATCTGAAGATTTCCTCCGTCAGATGCGTGCGTGAACGAATTCCGACAATATGCGCCTCGGCTATATGATTTTTGAGGTCCTTGTCATCCAGCGCCTTCGGCAAATGAATGAGATTGACGTAGCCGGATGACGAAAAGTAGTCCACAGCGCTCTGGCTGATGCCTTCCAGGAGAAGCACGGAAATCCGATCGCGCGGGAGAGAAAGAAGTCGGGTCATTGAATTGCTTTCGATTTTGAAATTCGATTGGCTCGAGGTCGCTGTTCGGCTGCCAAAACTCACTGATATAGCAACATGGTTTAGTGGCCATTCAATGGACAACGCAAGAGCAAACCCCACTCCGGCGGAAGACGTAAGGCTAATCGCTCCTTCCACAACCGGCCCCAATCTTGCCGTTCGCCAACGTCTGGGGGAACTTCGGATCCTGTGCATTCTTCAAACTGGCACAGATCAAGCGGACAGGACGAGTTGCCGATCCTTGCCGACTTGCTTCCTCGTCATGGAAGACACGACTTGTTTCGATTTCTTTTTCGATGGTTTAGCACCTGCCTGGCATTACCGTCAGGAGGGATGAGGGTCCTCGCAAAGGTGATGCAGAGGTCATTTCGCATAGAGCGCGCGCGATCTCTCCAAATGCTTGAGTATGGCTTGCTCGGCTCCGTCTGCATCGTTCTCCGCCAGGCGTGCGAGGATTTCCTCGTGTTCGACCAGCGTGAATTTTTCCTTGCCGGTCCAGATCAGCATATCCGTGTGATAGGCTTTCAGCCACGCAAGCATGGCTTCGCTGACAGCGACGAAGATCGGATTGCCGGAAATCTGGGCAATGCGCGTGTGAAACTGCATATCCGCCGAAATGAATTCCTCGGCTTGCCCAAGCGAGGCACGCTGGCGCTCGATGATTTCGTGAAGATCGGCAACATCTTTTTGTGTTGCGCGTGCCGCCGCTTCGCGCGCCATGCCGCGCTCGAAGAAAATGCGCGCGCTCTTTAGCTGTTCGAGCGAGTCTGACGATTGCGACAACATGATCTTGGCGGTCAGATCGACCTGCCGGAAAATCGATTTCGCCGTGAGCTGAAGCACCTTTGCCCGCTCGCCATGAGAAATGTTCACCAATCCCATATTGGCAAGTGCCTGCATGGCTTCGCGGATCGCCGGTCGTCCGACACCGAACCGTTCCATCAAAACGCGTTCCGATGGCATTTCGTCGCCAGGTTTGAGCTCTCCCGATGTAATCAACCGCTCGAGCCGATCGAATACCTCGTCAGATAGCTTTCGACGTACAATTTGTTCGACCGGCTGACCCATGGAACCCCGCTTTCTCAAAGCTTTTCCTTCCTTATGCATTTTTGGCCACCGCGGCGGAAGCCCATATGGAACAGCTTGCCGGCTGCCGGGACAAAAAAATCATTGCAGAAGTTGGAATACTCATTATACCAGATTACCAGTTTGCGCCACGCGAAAAATCGTCGGCGGAAGGAGCATTCAGTCGCTTATGTCTGTCACCATCACTTACCGTATCGAAACACCCGGCAGCATCGAGGCGATGGCCCGCAAGATCGCCAGCGATCAGTCGACCGGCACCTTCGTCGCGGTGCCTGGCGAAACGGAAGAGCTTAAGGCGCGCGTGGCGGCGCGCGTCATCGCGATCCGCCCCCTTGCAGACGCCGAGCGTCCGACATGGCCGGAAGTCACTGAGGGGAACGGCCCGCTCCATCGCGCCGATGTCGACATCGCCTTTCCGCTCGATGCAATCGGCACGGATCTGTCGGCACTCATGACGATCGCGATCGGCGGAGTCTATTCGATCAAGGGCATGACCGGCATCCGCATCGTCGACATGAAACTGCCTGAGGCCTTTCGCAATGCGCATCCCGGACCGCAGTTCGGTATTGCCGGCAGCATGCGTTTGACCGGCGTCAGCGACCGTCCGATCATCGGCACTATCGTCAAGCCGGCGCTCGGTCTGCGGCCAAAGGAAACGGCGGCCCTGGCCGGCGAGTTGATCAGCTCGGGCGTCGATTTCATCAAGGACGACGAGAAGCTGATGAGCCCGGCCTATTCGCCACTCAAAGAGCGCGTCGCAGCCATCATGCCGTTGATCCTCGATCACGAGCAGAAGACCGGCAAGAAGGTGATGTATGCCTTCGGCATTTCCCACGCCGACCCCGACGAGATGATGCGCAACCACGATCTGGTGCTGAAGGCTGGCGGCAATTGCGCCGTCGTCAATATCAATTCCATCGGCTTTGGCGGCATGAGCTTCCTGCGCAAACGATCTGGCTTGGTGTTGCATGCCCATCGCAATGGCTGGGATATCCTGACCCGCCATCCCGGTGCCGGCATGGATTTCAAAGTTTACCAGCAGTTCTGGCGTCTGCTCGGCGTCGATCAGTTCCAGATCAACGGCATCAGGGTCAAATACTGGGAACCCGACGACAGCTTTGTCGAATCCTTCAAGGCTATCAGCACGCCGCTTTTCGAGCCATCCGACTGTCCGCTTCCCGTTGCCGGTTCCGGCCAATGGGGCGGCCAGGCGCCGGAAACCTACCAGCGCACCGGCCGGACCACGGATCTCCTCTATCTCTGCGGCGGCGGCATCGTCAGCCATCCCTTCGGACCGGCCGCCGGCGTTCGCGCGATCCAGCAGGCCTGGCAGGCGGCGGTGTCGGACAGACCGCTTGAGGACTACGCCAGGGACCATCCGGAGCTTGCCGCCTCGATCGCAAAATTCAGTGTCGGCAAGGATGCCTGACAGCAATGTCCGATCTTCTTCTCAGCTATTACGGCGATGACTTTACCGGCTCGACCGACGTCATGGAGGCTCTCGCCTCCAATGGCGTGCCGACGGCTCTTTTCCTGGGCATTCCGAGCGAGGCCATGCTGGAACGCTTCAAGCATTGCCGCGCCATCGGCATTGCCGGCACCAGCCGCAGCGAAACGCCGCAGTGGATGGATGAGCATCTGACGCCTGTCTTCATGTGGCTGAAAAGCCTCAATGCGGCTTTGTGCCACTACAAGGTCTGCTCGACTTTCGATTCCAGCCCCAAGATCGGCAGCATCGGCAAGGCGATCGAGATCGGCAAGGCGCTCTTTGGACAACCCATCGTGCCGGTCGTCGTCGGAGCGCCGCAGCTCAAGCGTTACACCGCCTTCGGCCATCTTTTCGCAGCCTATCGGGGTGAAGTTTTCCGGATCGACAGGCATCCGGTCATGAGCCGGCATCCCGTCACGCCGATGGATGAGTCCGATCTGACCCTGCATCTGAGTAAGCAGACGTCTCTTCCTGTCGGCTGCGCGGATCTCGTCGCGATCCGAGCAGCCGATGCGGACCGGCGGATCGACGCGCTGGCGGCTGAAAAGACAAGCATCCTCCTGCTCGATGTCGACAGCCAGGAAACACAAGCTGCGGCAGGGCGGCAGCTGTGGCGGCTTGGAAGGGAGGGCAACGCCTTCGTCGCGGGCTCATCCGGCATCGAATATGCCCTTCTGAATGCCTGGTGCAGCGAAGGTTTGATCGGAGAGAAGGCGGAGTTCGCACCTCCGGGCAAGGTCGATCGCCTGGCGGTCGTTTCCGGCAGCGTATCACCGACGACGGAGCGGCAAATCCGCCGAGCCACGGCTGAAGGTTTTGACGGCATCGATCTCGACCTCTTGGCGCTTGTCGGCGAGCATGCCGAGCAGGCGCTTGACGCTGCGGTTGCCGCGGGCGTGGCCAGTCTGAAGGCCGGTCGCAGCGTCATTCTTCATACGGCACTCGGCCCATCCGCTGATCGCGGCGGTGATATCGACCGCATTCCCGGCGCACGGCATCGCCTAGGACAAGCCCTAGGCACGATCCTGCGACGGTTGATCGAGCAGGAACATTTAGGCCGCGCCGTCATTGCCGGCGGCGACACATCGAGCCACGCGCTGAAGGAACTGCGCGTCGAGGCGCTGACGACGCTGCTGCCGCTGCCGCAGACGCCGGGCTCGCCGCTTTGCACCGCCCATGGCAGCTATGCGCCCACCAACGGCCTGCAGATCGCTTTGAAGGGCGGGCAGGTCGGAACCGACGATTACTTCGCGCAGATCCGCGACGGCAGGGGATCCTAATCACATCGATCCCCACGAATGATTGGCATGCTCATTGACTCATCATACCAGTTGCGATACCACACTCCGAAAGTGAACGAGGTACTGACATGACTGCAATTGCTCTTTTCGGCGCCGGCGGCAAAATGGGCTACCGGCTCGCCAAGAACCTGAAAGGCGCGCGCTTCGACGTGCGCCATGTCGAGGTCAGCGATGCCGGCAAGGCCCGCCTGAAGAACGACCTTTCCATCGATTGCGTGCCGGCCGACGCGGCGCTCGACGGCGCGGAAGTGGTGATCCTTGCAGTGCCGGATACGGCGATCGGCAAGGTTGCGGCCGGCATCGTCGACAAGCTCAAGCCAGGCACCATGGTCGTCGCTCTCGACGCTGCCGCTCCTTTCGCCGGCCATCTGCCGCGGCGCGAAGACCTCACCTATTTCGTCACGCATCCGTGCCATCCGCCGATCTTCAACGACGAAACCGACATGCTGGCGAAGAAGGACCATTTCGGCGGTCTGTTTGCCAAGCAGCATATCGTTTCGGCGCTGATGCAGGGACCGGAAAGCGCCTATGCTCTCGGCGAGGAAATCGCCAAGGTCATCTGGGCGCCCGTGATGCGCTCGCACCGCGTCACCGTCGAGCAGATGGCGATGCTGGAACCTGGCCTTTCCGAAACGGTTTGCGCCTCTCTGCTGGTCATCATGCGCCAGGCCATGGACGAATGCATTGCCCGCGGCGTTCCGGCCGAAGCCGCCCGCGATTTCCTGCTGGGCCACATGAACGTGCTTGGTGCCGTCATCTTCAAGGAAGTCGACGGCGTATTCTCCGATGCCTGCAACAAGGCAATCGAATTCGGTATTCCTGCCCTGATGCGCGACGACTGGAAGAAGGTCTTCGAGCCGCAGGAAATCGCAGAAAGCATCCGTCGCATCACCTGATCGATGTTAGGGGAGGGCTTTGTCCCTCCGTCCAATGCCCTGCGGAGCGTCGGGTTTTGACCCGGAGGAGAAGATGACATCGACCTTCAAGCTGGTATCGCTGCCTTTGGTGTGCCTGCCGCGGTATGGCGTTGGCATTCGAGGCAAATATGGTGGTCGCTACCGGCGTTTCGCGCAAATGACAAAGGCAGGCTGAAATGGCAGAACTCAAAGGTGCGTTGATCGGCTGCGGCTTCTTCGCGATCAATCAGATGCACGCGTGGCAAGACGTCAATGGGGCCCGTATCGTCGCGATCTGCGACCGTGACCCGGAGCGGTTGAGGCTTGTCGGCGACCGGTTCGGCATCGAACGCCGCTATGCAGATGCAGCCACGATGTTTGCGGACGGCGGTTTCGACTTCGTTGACATCGCAACGACGGTGGCAAGCCACCGCGCCCTGGTGGATATGGCTGCCTCTCATAGGATCCCGGCGATCTGCCAGAAGCCGTTCGCGAAGACGTTAAGCGACGCCAAGGCTATGGTCTCCGGCTGCGCGCAAGCCGGCGTGCCGCTGATGGTGCATGAAAACTTTCGCTGGCAGACGCCCATCCAGGCCGTCAAGACCGTCCTGCAGTCGGGCGCGATCGGCGAGCCCTTCTGGGGACGCTTTTCCTTCCGCTCGGGTTTCGACGTCTTTTCGGGGCAGCCCTACCTGGCTGAGGGAGAGCGCTTCATCATCGAGGATCTCGGCATTCACACGCTCGACATCGCGCGCTTCATTCTCGGCGACGTCGCCTCGCTGACGGCCCGCACCAAGCGGATCAATCCGAAGATCAAGGGCGAAGATGTCGCCACCATCCTGCTCGATCACGAGAATGGCGCAACCTCGATCGTCGACGTCAGCTATGCCTCGAAGCTTTCCAAGGAACCCTTTCCGGAGACACTGATCGAGCTCGACGGCACGAAGGGCTCGATCCGGCTGTCGCAGGGCTATCGTCTCGAGGTCAATGGGCCTGATGGCGTTGCGGTTTCGGACGCCTCACCGCAGCTTCTGCCCTGGGCGTCGCGTCCCTGGCATAATATTCAGGAAAGCGTTCTGTCGATCCAACAGCATTGGGCCGACCGTCTGGCCGGTGGCGGCGAAACCTCGACGTCGGGCGCTGACAACCTCAAAACTCTGGCGCTTGTCGAGGCAGCCTATCAAAGTGCGGCGAGCGGTCGTCCGATCGACATCGGAGCGATGTTGCGATGACCGCCGAGATCGATCCGTTTCAGCTCTATGGCACACGCGAGACGGAAACGCCGCCGGTGCGGCTGACATCAGGCGCACTCACCGCCGATTTCAAGGACGGCAACCTGCGGACCATTTGTTATGACGGGGTCGAAGTTCTGCGGGCCGTTTCCTATCTGGTTCGCGATCGGGACTGGGGCACATATGCGCCAGAGATCGAGCATCTACTGATCGATCAGCGCGAGAATGCGTTTTCTGTCAGCTACATTGCGCGCTGTGCCGCGCCGGACAGCACGGAACTTGCGATCAACGTGCGAATTGCCGTCGAGGAGGGCCACGCATTGACCTTCGAAGCCGAAGCGATCACTGCAACCGGCTTTGAAACCAACCGCTGCGGCTTCTGTATCCTGCATCCGATCACTGGCGTCGCCGGCATGCCGGTGTCGGTCGAGCACGTCGATGGCAGCCGCAGAAGCGCGCATTTCCCCGATATCATCGAACCCTGGCAGCCCTTCAAGGACATGCGTGCGATTACGCATAGCGTGACACCAAATGTCACGGCCGAGTGCCGCATGGAGGGCGACACGTTCGAAATGGAAGATCAGCGCAACTGGTCCGATGCATCCTTCAAGACCTATGTTCGTCCGCTTGCCCTGCCGTGGCCCTATCGCATCGAGGCCGGCGAGCCCAATCGACAACGGATCGTGCTCACCATAGGCGACATGCGTCGCGCCGCCGTCGCGTCGGCGGCCCCCGCGGTTACGCCCCGGATCAGGCTGAGCCCTGGGCCAAAGTCCGGCACCATGCCCGCGATCGGGCTTATCGTTACGCCGGAAGAAGCCGAGGCGACGCTCGCCTCTTGTAGCCGGCTAAGCGAAATTTCGCCGCAGGAACTGCTGTTTCATTTCGACCCCGGTGCAGGTCATGGCGCTCACGCCTTCAAATCATTTGCGGCCATCGCAGCGCTTCACCACGGGCGGTCGACCTTGGAAATCGCATTGCCGTGCCGGACGGCTCCACTCGCCGAAACACAGCAAATCGCGCGCTGGATGCTTGATGCCGGCTTCAAACCCGATGCGATCGTCATATCGCCTTCCGTCGACCGGCAATCGACGCCGCCGGGCAGCAAATGGCCCGAATGCCCGCCTCTCGAGGAGGTCTACGCAGCCGCGCACGCCGCCTTCCCATACGCGCGTCTTGGCGGCGGCATGCTAAGCTATTTCACCGAGCTCAATCGCAAACGCGTTCCCGCAGACACGCTCGACTTCATCACCCATTGCACCAATCCGATCGTACATGCGGCCGACGATCTCAGCGTCATGCAGACCCTGGAGGCATTGCCGTTCATCACACGCTCCGTGCGCGCCATCTATGGCGACAAGCCGTATCGCATCGGTCCTTCGACCATACCGATGCGGCAGAACCCTTACGGCAGCCGGACGATGGACAATCCGCACCATGGGCGCATCGCCATGGCCAATACCGATCCCCGGCATAATGCCCGTTTCGGCGAAGCTTTTGCGCTTGGCTATGTTGCTCGCATCCTCGATGCCGGATTGGAATGCCTGACGCTTTCGGCCCTGACGGGCTCCTTCGGGCTGATCGCCGCGGAGAATGAACCTTCGGCCGCCGGAATCCCACGGCCGCTCTTTGGTGCCGTCTCCACCTTGTCTCGTCTTGCCGGTAGCCATTGGCAGGAGTGCCGGTCGTCCGATCCAACCGCTGCCCTCGCCTTCATCACCGCAGCGCCCGGAATGCCGCGGCAACTCCATCTGGTCAACATCACCGCCAACTCGCGACAGGTCGAGCTGGGAGAGTTTCGCCTTGTGGGGCAGCCTGAAAAGACCGGCATCGCGCTTGAAGCCTATGCAACGGCTTCCGTGCCTTTGATGAGCTGACTTTCGGGCCGAGAGGTCCATCGCCGATCCCACGGTCGCCGGGGATTTGGGAAACTGCGCGAGGACCAAGGAACCGAACAGCCGAGGTGATCCCACCCATGGATGCCGCGAGAGACGTCGGGCGCGACGATCATATCCGCCGCTTGCGTTAGTGTCATAGTGCTGATTATCTCATCATACCAGTTGACATGATGATAACTATTTGTCAAAACCCCCGTCAGCTTTGCTCAGAGGAGGACGGAGATGGCTATCAACTCCCAATATGCCCGTTGGTTCGGTGCCGCAGCGATCGCTGCGGCCGCATTTTCGGCGACCGGTGTTGCCGCGGAAGATCTGACGCTGTGGACGCTGAACTTCGATAATGGCGGCGCCAACACCGCCCTCAAGAAGGTGGCGAAGGACTTCGAAACCGCCAATCCCGGCACCCATATCGAAATCGTCCAGCGCGGCGTCGATGAGCATAAGACCGCACTCCGCGTGGCGGCGGGTTCGAGCAAGGGGCCGGATATCTATTTCAGCTGGGCGGGGTTGGGCCTCGGCGGCGAATATGTGAAGGCGGGTCTCTCGCTGCCGCTCGACAAATACTACACCCAGTACAAGTGGAATGACGAACTGCTTCCCTCCGCCGCTGCCTTTGCCGATCTCTATCCGGGCGGCAAGCATGGCGTTCCCTTCACCTTCAAGGGCGAAGCGATCTATTACAACAAGAAGCTCTTTCAGAAGGCCGGCATCACTGGGGAGCCGAAGACCTATGAGGAGCTGCTGGCCGCGGCCGACAAGCTCAAGGCTGCTGGTATTCCGGCCTTTACTTTCGGCGGCTCGGTCAACTGGCACGTCATGCGCCTGATGGACGTGCTGCTCGAAACCAAATGCGGTGCCGACAAGCATGACGCGCTGATGGCCATGAAGTCCGACTGGACCAAGGAGCCCTGCGCCACCGAAGCCTTCACCGAATTCGCCAAGTGGACCAAGGACTACACGCTGAAGCCCTTCATGGGCATCAGCAACCAGCAGTCCTACACGCTGTTCGTCGCCGGCCGCGCCGCGATGATGCTCGAAGGTGACTGGCTCGTCAGCCAGCTGAGCGGCAGCAAGGTCAACCTCGACGACTACGGCGTCGTGCCGTTCCCGACGAACACCAACCGACTCTATGGTTTTGCCGAATACAATTACGTCAGCACCAAGAGCAAGAATCCGGATCTTGCGGCAAAATTCGTCGACTACTTCCTGTCGACCAAGGTGCAGCAGGATCTCGTCGGGCAGATCAGCTCGATCTCGGTCGACAAGAATGTCCAATATACCGACCAGAAGCCGCTAGAGGCGAAATGGCTTGAGATCTTCAAGACCTACGGCAAGGTCTACATGAACGGCGACCAGGCATTCCCGCTCGACGTCACCACGGAATACTTCCGGGTGATCAACGATGTCGCCTCCGGCAACATCCAGCCCGCCGACGCGGCCATGCAGCTGCAGACCTTCATTTCGGGTCGCAGCTGATCAAACGAGGGAGGCCGCCGCTCCGATTGCCAGTCGCGGCGGACGGCTTCCTTCACCTTCATGCCCACGCGCCAGCCGTCGCCGGGAGCAATCAGAATGTCATTCCGCAATCGAACACATGATCCTCGCGTTCAGGCAGCGATCCTGCTTGCTCCGGCCATGCTGATCTACGCGATTTTCGCGCTTTATCCGATGCTGAACGTCGTGGTGCTGAGCTTCCAGAAATGGAACGGCCTCGATCCCCAGCGCCCGTTCGTCGGCCTGGCGAACTATCAATATATCTTCACGCAGGATCCCGTCTTCTGGGTCGCCTTCCGCAACACGGTGATCTGGACGATCATGTGCGTGATCTTTCCGCCCATGGTCGGGCTGCTGCTGGCGCTCAGCCTCAACCAGAAGCTTTTTGCTCGCAACACCTTCCGCGCCATCTTCTATCTGCCTGTTATCATCGCTCCGATCGCGGTCGCGACCATGTGGAAGTGGATGTACGATCCCTTCTTCGGTCTCTTCACCGAGATCCTGACCTCGATGGGGTTCCAAGGCTGGATCCAGGATTGGCTCGGCGACAAGGACATCGCGCTCTATTCGGTCTTCGTCGCCTATCTCTGGCAATCCGTCGGCTTCTCCATGGTCCTGTTTCTGGCGGGCTTGCAGAACGTCTCGCAAACGCTGGTCGAGGCCGCCCGCATCGATGGCGCCGGGCGCTGGAACATCTTCCGCTACGTGACCCTGCCGGCGCTGCGCACCACGCTCACCATCGTTCTGGTGCTGTCGGTCATCTCCTCGCTGAAGGCCTTCGATATCGTCTACGGCCTGACCGGCGGCGGGCCGGCGCAATCCACACAGATGCTGGCGCTCTGGGCTTTCACGCAGGCTATGCAGATCTTCGATTTCGGCCGTGGCGCAGCAATCTCCGTCGTTCTGCTCTTCATCACCATCATCGTCGTCATTCCCTACCTGCGCTGGACGCAGAAGCATGAGGAGGCCGAACAATGACGGCAGTATCGGCTACATCCATGCCGGACGATTTCGAGACCATCGCCCCTGCAAAGCACAGGCGGGATCCCGTCCTGATCGGCCTGTGGATCGCGCTGCTTCTTGTCGCCGCGATCTGGCTTGCTCCCTTCGTCTTCATCGTCTTCACCTCGTTAAAGACGCAGGCCGACGTGACGTCGACGGGTGCCTTCATGCCTCCGTTCGATCCGGCCTTCGAGAATTATTCAAACGCCTGGGGTCGCGGAAATTTCGCAAGCGCCTTCCTGAACAGCGCCATCATCACGGTGATCAAGGTGCCGCTCGGGCTCATCCTGTCGGCGATGGCGGCCTATGCGCTTGCCAAGATCCGCATGAGGTTCAGCAAGATAATGCTGCTCGCCATCGTCTTCGGCACCATGATCCCGTTCCAGGTCATGCTGGCGCCGCTGTTTACGCTGGTCAATTCGCTCGGACTGATCGACACCTATCCTGGCGTGATCTTGCCATACATCGCCTTCGGCGTGCCTTACCAGGTCTTTATTCTGCACGGCTTCTTCAAAGGCATTCCGAAGGAACTCTCGGAAGCCGCCCTGATCGATGGTGCGAGCCATTTCACCATCTTCCGCCGGATATTCCTACCCGTCTGTCTGCCGGTGCTAGCTGCACTACTGATCCTGGATTTCGTTTCCACATGGAATGAATTCGCCATGGCGCTGGTGCTGCTGCAGGACCAGCATATGTGGACGCTGCCGCTCGGCCTCATGTCCTTCCAGGGCCAGTTTTCCAACGATTACGGCCAGTTGAATGCCGCGATCGTCATGACCGTGCTGCCGGCCACCATCGTTTATCTGATCTTCCAGCGCTACTTCGTCTCCGGGCTCACCTCCGGCGCGGTCAAGGGCTGAACGGTCGAACCATCCATAGATCTTCCGAGGAGAACATCATGTCCAACGCGTCCGTCGAAAAATGGGGCGTCTTCGAAGCGGCCTTCAACGGTCCTTCCGCCGGAAATCCCTATCTCGATGTGGCATTCGATGCCGTTTTCAGCCAGAACAGCCGCGAGGTCCGCGTGCCCGGCTTTTACGATGGCGACGGCGTCTATCGCGTTCGCTTCATGCCCGACAATGAAGGGGAGTGGTCGTTCCGCACGCGCTCGAAGGCATCTGAGCTGAACGGCAAGACCGGTTCGTTCGTCGCAACCAAGCCGTCTGCGGGCAACCATGGCCCGGTGCACGTCCACAACAAGTTCCATTTCGCCTACGCCGATGGCAAGCCGTTCCTGTCGTTCGGCACCACCTGCTATGCCTGGACGCATCAGCCGCTCGACATGCAGGCGCAGACGCTCGATACGCTGAAGAAGTCGCGCTTCAACAAGATCCGCATGGGCGTGTTTCCGAAAGACTATCCTTATAACGTCAACGAGCCGCTCTACCCGTGCTTCGAAAAAGGCGCCGACGGCAAGGAAGACTTCGATCGCCCGAACCCCGTTCTCTTTCGCCATTTCGAAAAGCAGGTCGCAGCCCTCTGCGACCTCGGCATCGAAGCCGATATCATCATGTTCCACCCCTACGACCGCTGGGGCTATGCCGACATGTCGGCGGAGCAGGATTTCCGCTACGTCGCCTATCTCGCCGCGCGCCTTTCCGCCTATCGCAACGTCTGGTGGGCTCTTGCCAACGAATACGACTTCCTGCTCGACACCAAGCCGCTGCAGCAATGGGACCGCTACTTCCACATTCTCGAAGAGAACGATCCTTACGGCCATCTGAAGTCGATCCACAACGGCGAGCCGACGATGAACTTCGATCATCGCAAGCCCTGGGTCACCCATACCTGCATTCAGAACTGGGATGTGAAGCGCACACAGGAATGGCGCGAGGCCTACGGCAAGCCAGTCGTCAACGACGAGCCGGAATACGAAGGCAATATCATCCAGTCCTGGGGCAATCTGACGGCGCAGGAACTGGTACATCGTTTCTGGATCACGGCAACGCGCGGCGGCTATGCCGGCCACGGAGAAACCTATTCGCATCCGGAGGATCTGATCTGGTGGGCAAAGGGCGGCGAACTGCGCGGCGAGGCCTGGAAGCGCATCGGCTTCCTGCGCGATCTCCTGGAGCAGGATGTCGTCAATGGTCTTGAGCCGATGGCCTCCTTCGGCGAATGGCCATGGACCCGCGTCTCCGGCGCACGCGACGGCGATGTCTGCTACATCTATCTCGGCGAGCACCAGCCCGTCATCTGGTCCACGGGCCTGCCGAAGGACGGAGCCGACTATGAGGTCGACATCATTGACACATGGGAAATGACCGTCACGCCGGCCAAGAAGGTGGAGGCGCCGATCCCACATCCGACCCGGCACGGCGCGGTCGTGCGCGGCGGCAAGGCGGATGCGGCCTTCGGCGTGGAGCTGCCGGGCAGGCCATACCAGGCGCTGCGCATCCGCAAGAACCACTGATCGACCCTGGGGAGAGAAGCTATGTCCGGATTGACCATCAAGAACGTCAGAAAATCCTACGGCGCGGTAAACATCATCCATGGCGTCGATGTCGAAATCTCGGACGGCGAATTTGTCATTCTCGTCGGCCCTTCGGGCTGCGGCAAGTCAACGCTGCTGCGCATGATCGCCGGGCTGGAGGATATCACCGGCGGTGAAATTTCGATCGGCGGGCGGGTCGTCAACGACCTGCCGCCGAAGGATCGCGACATCGCCATGGTGTTCCAGAACTATGCGCTCTATCCGCAGATGACGGTGGCGCAGAACATGGGCTTTGCGCTGCAGCTTGCTGGCGCAAAGCGAGCCGAGATAGACCTGAAAGTTGGTGATGCCGCGAAGATACTGGGGTTGCAGCCGTTGCTCGATCGCAAGCCCGCCCAGCTTTCCGGCGGCCAGCGCCAGCGTGTCGCCATGGGTCGTGCCATCGTGCGAGATCCAAAGGTCTTCCTGTTCGACGAACCGCTTTCCAACCTTGACGCCAAACTGCGCGTCAAGATGCGCGCCGAAATCAAGGCTCTGCATCAGCGCCTGAAAACGACGATCGTCTATGTGACCCACGACCAGATCGAGGCCATGACCATGGCCGACAAGATCGTCGTGCTGCAGGGTGGAAAGGTGGAACAGGTCGGCTCGCCGCTCGAGCTTTACGATCGTCCGAAAAACGTCTTCGTCGCCGGCTTCCTTGGCTCGCCGGCCATGAATTTTCTCGAAGGCAAGATCGTTGGCGGCGCCTCTCCAGCATTGATGCTGCCGAGCGGCACCTGCATCGAACTCTCCGGCGCTCCGGCTCAGTCGGAAGGCCGGGAGGTCGTACTCGGCATACGCCCGGAAGACATTTCCTTCGCGTCGGAGGGCGGCGTTACCGCAACCGTCATGGTTGTCGAGCCCACCGGTTCGGAAACACACGTCGAACTCGAGCTGGAGGGCAGGGAAGCAACCTGGGTGATGCGGGAACGCGCCGAACTTGTACCGGGTCAGAAGATTAAGGTCTCGTTTAAGACTTCAAACCTCCATTTCTTTGCCCAGGATACGCGACAAAGGCTCTGATCCGCTCTCGATCTCCTTGAATTCAATAGTTCAAATTTCGTGGAGCTGTCACCTTATCATCGAAAGGCCAAAGGCCTGCTCAACGGCCGCGCGATAAGCTCGGCGTCGCCTTGACTTTGAGCATCGTTCTGATGGCCCCCGGCATATCCGCACCAAAGGGGATGCCGAAGGGTCGGCACGTAAACCAGGGCTTCCCGAAGATAGATGTCCAGATCGTGGACACGGTCGATTCCTCCCCAGACCATTCCCAGGATTCGGATGTGCCACCAAACTTACGCCACTTACTCTATCCGCCCTTCGATGGCATATTGGGCGGCAGCGCCAATCTTGCGTTCGATGACCCGATGATGCGGCCCTGCATCAATTAGGGCAGTGTCGGATAGTGACGGTTTCAGAGGCCGAGAATAGCCCCGTCAATGCTCAGCATCGTTCGCGAAGCTGAGGATTACCTTGCCGACCACCTTTTATCTGGAAGCCAGGCCACCGTGATCCTTGGGGGGATGCTTGCGGCCCGTTCGATCCTGTCGACCGCGATGGCTCGCGCTCCGCGGACTGCCTTCATGCGCCGAGAAGCGGTCGCAGCGCATCCAGCAGTCCGGTCCGGCCTCGACGAATCTGGCCTACATCGCTCTCCGCATCTATCTTGCCGGCATTATGGGCGGTGTAGAGCTCGACGAGCAACTCGGCATAGCTCTCGGACAGGCCCGCGCGCATCAGCGCGGTCCGCCATTCGGCTTCGGGCAGCGGCCGGGCGATGACATTGCGGCCGGCGAGCAGGCCAATGGCCGCCGCCACGTCATTCGGCGTGTAGCGACGCGGGCCTTCGGCATGGACGATGCGCAGTTTTGCGCCCCATTTTTCCTGGAGCAGTTCGGCGGCGATGAAGCCCACATCGAAGGCGGAGACGGTCGGAAGCAGTTTGGTGAGGGGATGGTAGAAACTCGGCAATACGCCGCTTGCGGCAGCGGCTTTTGCCAGACGCGCCCAGTTTTCCATGTGTTCGGCCGAACGCAGGAAGATGAGCTTGGATTGCAGTTTCCTCAGCCGTGCCTCCAGCGAGTAGAAAATCATGGTGACGCCCGTGCCGGAGCTGTGTTGTGCGCCATAGTCGGAGATGGCGAGGACGAGCGGGGGATTGGCTTCCGACAGGGCTTCGCCCAAGGCCTCTATCGTTGTAGCCATTTTCGAATAGGCGTGCTCGACGCGGACATCGACCGGGCAGATCACCTGAACGGCGCTTGCGCCGTTCATTGCCGCAACCAGGGCCTGATGATCGTGCAGGTCGGCAATGGCGGTCTCGCAGCCGAGATCCGAAAATGCCTGTGCTTTTGCCGGGTCGCGAAGGACAGCGCGAACCGGTGCGCCTGCGTCGCGCAAAGAGGCAACGGTGGTGCGGCCAACTTTTCCGGTGGCGCCTAGAATGACGTGCATCGTGACTTCTCCTGTTCGTCCGCTCGCAGCTTTATCCGCCCGCGAGCGCAGGTTCGCGCAGGTTCGGACGATCTATCGCAGGTTTGGACGACAATCGATGTCAGGAATGCATGCGAGCTAGCATGCTGGGAGTGAGGCCCAGAAGCCGCCGCATCCAGTGGGCCATGTGGCTTTGATGGGCGAAGCCGGTTTCCAGTGCGATCTGGGCAAGCGGCATATCCGTCGTCATGAGCAGCGATCGGGCGCGTTCGACACGGCGCGCCAGCACATATTTGTGGACCGGCATGCCGAAGCTGCCGTGAAACAGCGGTTTCAGATGCGATACGCTGAGCCCGGCGACGATCGCCAGATCGGCAAGAGACAGTGATTGATCGATATGGTCTTCGATGAATTCCGCCAGGCGTCGTTGTTGCCGGCTGGTCAGCGTGCCGCGGGTCGTCGCTGTCCCTGTCTGTTTTTGCCCGTTGCTTTCCAGCAGGCGGATCGCCAGAGCCATGCCCAAGGTGTCCGCATAGGTTCTGTCGGAGGGTATGGTCGCCTCGATCTCGGCCTTGATGGCCCAGGCGATCGATTCGAGCCGGGCATCCCGAAGCTGGAACTGCGGCGTAAGTGGAACGGCTTCGGGATCCTGGCCGAGTTCGCGGGCGGCTGTTTCAAGGAGCTCGGGCCGGATGGTCAGTCGCAGAATGGTGCAATCGCGATCGTCTTCCCACCAGCCATCCAGCCCTGCGGGCACGATGTCGATGTCGCCATGTTTCTGCTGGCGACGCTGTTCGCGGCCATCGCATTGGCAATGGGCGTTTACCGCAGGTCCGAAATGAATGCCGAGCCGATGGGTCTGCAATCCCGGCACATGCGTACGACCGGCGCGAATGTGAAGGAACTCGGCATCCAAACCCTTCCAGCCGCGGTCCCTGCTGGAAAGAAGAGTGGTAGTGGCATTGCCAAGCTGATCCATGATTTCGCATCCCTGCCAGGTTCGCCTCTCGTGTGCTGAAGAGACCCGGATGCCAAAATCATAGAGAAACTCGCCCGGCCGGTCGAGATGCCGGCGTGTCGTTTACAAACGGCAGCGGCCCGCAACGTTATCTGTCACGCCGCGAGCCGTTGAACACGAAGTCTTGCCTCAGGATAAGATGCTGCCGCGGTGCTGCAGCATCGCTTCCGCCAGCCAGCAATCCGATGGCGCTTTTCCGGCTGCCATGATTGCGGCCATCGGGATCAAGGTTATTTTCCGTCTTTACTTCCCGATCGCTGTGCGGTCGCCTTCAACCCGCCCGACTGCAGATCCGCCGCGTCGGCTACGATGGCAGCTGTCTCCTTCAACAGGACATCCTTTGCATTCTTGCGGGCTTTTTCGATGGCGATATCCGCACTTAGGCTACGCTCGTTTGCCTGCAGGCCATCGTCTTCGCCATTGTCCACGCCGTCGTTTATCTGCTCGCGCGATTTCAGGCGTTTTGCCTGGGCGGCCATCTCATTGCGGCGCTGGGTTTCGTTGAGGGAGATAGTCCGCTTCTCGCGCTGCACCTTGAGCTCAGCGACGTCTTCCACGAAGCGTTGGAAGTCCTGATCGCTCTGCGCGCGCGCGTCGTGACGGCTCTGCAGTTGGGGCAGCAAGGGCGCGATATTGCCGGCAGGCACATATTTAGCCGGCTTGACTTCGGTCCATGGCAGGGCGTTGTCATAGCTCGACTCGCCAAAGCTCTTGGGGTCCGAAAGGCCCGGCAAGTTGATGTCGGGCGTCACGCCGCGCAGCTGTGTCGTGCCGCCGTTGACACGGAAAAACTGGGCAACGGTCAATTTGAGCTCACCGAATTTTGGCTTGCTGTTATGGGCCACCTGGTCGAGATTGACCACGGTCTGCACGCTGCCCTTGCCGAAGCTCGGCTCGCCGACAATCACGCCCCGGCCGTAATCCTGTATGGCTGCTGCAAAAATCTCGGAAGCGGATGCCGAGCCGCGATTGATCAGCACGCCAACCGGGCCGGTCCAGGCAGGCGCGGAAAGGTCATCGCTTTCCACCTCCACCTTGCCGCCGGCATCGCGTTGCTGAACCACCGGACCCTTGCCGACAAACAGACCCGTCAGGTCGATCGCCTCGGAGAGCGAACCGCCGCCATTGTTGCGCAAATCCACCACAACGCCGTCGACCTTGTCCTGCTTCAGTTCGGTAAGAAGCTTGGCGACGTCGCGGCTTGCGCTTCTATAGTCCTTGTCGCCCCTGCGGCGTGCCTCGAAGTCTTCATAGAAGGCCGGCAGGGTTATCACGCCGATCTTGCGCGCGGCGCCATCGGCCTTGACGGAGAGAACCGTCTTCTTGGCGGCCTGTTTGTCGAGGCTGATCTTGTCGCGCACCAGGCTGATGATGTTGTGTTTGGCGTCCGGTCCGGCATCCGCCGGCAAAATGTCCAGACGCACGACGGAACCCTTGGCGCCCCGGATCATTTGCACGATTTCATCGAGGCGCGTGCCGACTACTTCCTTGATCGGACCGCTCTCACCCTGGCCGACGCCGGTGATGCGATCGCCGACCGCAAGCTTGCCGGACGATTGCGCCGGGCCGCCGGGCACGAGTTCGCGGATCGTCGTATAATCGTCCCGCTCCTGCAGGACCGCACCAATGCCCACCAGCGAGAGCTTCATGGAAATATCGAATTCGGCGGAAGCAGCCGCGCCGAAATAGTCGGTATGAGGGTCGATAGACTTCGTGTAGGCGTCCATGAAGGTCTGGAACACATCGTCGCTCTTGTACTTGTAGGCGCGCTCCAGGGAATTTTGATAGCGCTTGTCGAGTGTCGTGCGAATGGCGTCGTCGGCCTTGCCCGCCAGCTTCAGGCGCAGCCAGTCGCTCTTGACGCGCTTGCGCCACAGCTCGTTGCTTTCCGCGTCGGATTGCGGCCAGGGCTCCTTGTCGCGCTGCAGGGAATAATCTTCCTGCGCGCTGAAATCGAAGTCCTGCTTGAGCAGGCTGCGCGCATAGGTCATGCGGTCGACAACGCGCTGCTCATAGGTGTTGAAGATCGAAAACGGGATCCGCAGGTCCTCATGATTGATGGCGTCGTCGATCTTTGTGCTGTCGGCCATGAACTTGTCGATGTCCGCCTGGGTGAAGAGGGCACGATCCGGATCCAGGGACTTGATAAACCGGTTCATGATCTTGGCGGACAAAGCATCGTCAAGCGGAATGGGCTTGTAATGGAACCGAGCGAGAAACTGCGAGCTCAAAATCGCCGCTTGCGCCTGCTGCTGCAGCGGCGCCAAAATTGGTGGTGATGTGGCTTCCAGAGCATATGCCGATGGGGCAATTGCCAGGAACATGCAGAGGAAACCATATTTTACGCGCATTAAGCTCTGATCCGATTCTCGACGTTGAGTGGGTATTGCGTATTTAATGTGTGATGTTCGTGGAGCAATTATGGATTTTTGGCAACTGTATCGTTTCCAGAGAGGCTGTGAAGCGGTTTTCTGTTGGGGCAGATGGTCTTATCAAGACGGGCGCTTGCCATATCCGGATTTTGCGGAGGCATCTAAGCGGTTGTTGTCAATGAAAGAATGCAGCCTCTAAGGAGCCAGCGCCCCTGATCGCCTGAGCGATTGCTTGGTTCGCGATAAGTCGCCAAACCGCCTTCTTTTTGTCGAAGGCTGCCGCCGAGAACCATGGCTAAGGTTCAAAAAATATGCTCCTTGCCGTAGCTCGAACGCTGTGGCGATAAGGATAATTGTTCGAAAAATGGCCCGTGCCGTCCTTTTAGGGGGCTCAATTCATTCCGCCGGTCGGTCGCGGAATGAATGGTCGTCGGACGCGTGGCAATTTGCCAAAGCGCCGTTTGCTGTGGGCTCTGTCGGTCTGATGGCGCCGGCTGGAGGTGCCGAGTCTCCTAGCCCGACACTGGCGCGCTGCTTTTTTGATTTGCCAACGCGTCCCCGCTCATCACCGGCATCGATCTCTCGTAAGTGTGCGGAGCGAGACGCTGCACGAAAGCTATCACGACGACCACGCAACTCAGATGGAGCAGCCATCCCGCCTGGAAGCCGTCCGTGAGGTCGTGCAGAACCGCGACGACCCAGGGCGGTATTGCGGCAATCAGAAATCCGCCGCCTTGCATCAAGGCCGATAGGGCACCCGCATGTGTGGGATCGGAGAGATGGTCGAGTGCCACCACCAGCGACAGGGCAAAGCAACCACCCAATCCGGCGCCAACCAGCGTGGCCCAGACGAAGGGCGCCAGTTGCGGCCAGAAGGCGAGACCGGCGAACCCTGTCGCCTGAAAGATCAGCGTCGACCACAGCCAGGGCCGGCGATCGCCTTTGCGGCCGATGAACATAGGAAGGACGAGAGCCGATGTCGCCTGACTGACAGCCATGGCCGCCAGCAGGTTGCCGGTCGCTGCGCCGCTCCATCCCTGTGCCTGATAGTATGGCGACAGCCAGGCGACCGCAGAGGAATAGCCGCCATTGACGAGCCCGAAACACGCCATCAAGAGCCAGGCGCGGGGCCGCTTCAACAAATGGGTCGTCACATTGCTGCCGGACGTCCGGCGGTGGTCGGCTGGCAGATAAATGAAGGCAAGCAGAAGCGCGATGACGGCCGGTAGGGCAAGCCAGGCAAGGCCTGCATGCCAGGTCCCGGCCGCCTCGGCGACGACCGGTGCAGCCTTGGCTCCGAGTGCGCCGCCGCCCATCAGCATGGAGGAGTAGAGCCCCATCACGACCGCGACGCGCGTGGGAAATATCCGTTTGATGGTGCCTGGAAATGCCGCCTGAATGATCGCCACCCCAAAGCCGATGACAGCAGCCGTTCCCACCAGTTGCCGGTCCGTGACGGAATAGAAACGCAGAAGCGATCCGAGGCCCAGCACCGCCAGAGCCGCCAGGATCAACCGGCGTGCGCCCATCGCATTTTGAAGGGACGGTCCGATGAAGGCGATTATCCCCATCAAGATCATCGGCACCGTGGTCAGTAGCGACATGCCCTGAAGGCCAAGGCCGGTCTCCGTCCGGATATCTCCGGCAAGCGGCCCGACCGCGGTGATGAACGGCCGCAGATTGAGCCCGACGATGGCAACGACGAACAGAAGGGGGCGCGTGGAGGCGGGTACGGTATTCTTCATGATTCAGAACCGCTCGTCCTGTTGCCGCTTCCAGTCGGCATAGAGGTCGGGCTGGTTTTTAAGGCGGGTGCGAACGTAAAGGATCTTCATCGCTTGCTCGGCAAAGGGCTTTGCCAGATCTTCATAGATCGCCGCGGTCGACAACCCGAACGGAGCACCGTCATCGTTGGAGTAAGCATAGGCAACTGCGTTTACGCCGGCCAGCCGCAGCCGCCATGCACATGGGGCAGGGGTGGCCGCTGGCATAGACCGTGCATCCCTGAAGGTTCGCTGACTTCAGTTTCTGGCTGGCGAGACGGATTGCCGTCATTTCCGCATGCGCGGTCGGATCGTTCGTGTTGAGGATCTCGTTCACGCCGCTTGCGACCACTTCGCCGTCCTTGACGACGAGCGCGCCGAACGGGCGGCCGCCATTTTGGGAATTCGTGTGCGCAAGCACGATCGCTTCGCAGAGGAAACGAGATTCATTGTCCATAATGCTCTCTCTTGTTTTAACCTCCGTCACGCGAGCTTCGGCGTCAGCATTTCGAACCTGTCCCGGATCGTGGAGCAGGTGTCGCCGCCGAGCCGTGCGATTGAATCGATAATGTTCGGATCGACATGCAGGCTCTCATCGACGGCGCCCGCGTGATAGTGGGCAAAGATGATCTCGCCCATGATGATCTGACGCGATTTGCCAAGCTCCAGCGTCAGATGCCGGCGGCATTCGAATGCCGCCGGAGCCTCCTTTATCCAGGGTGAGGCAACCTTTTCGCCGGGCATGGCGGTCAGGCCCGCCTCCTTCATTTCGTCGACGCCGCGCGGATATTTCGTGCCGCAGACATGCATCGCTTCGGCAATGGCATAGGAAACGATGTTGACGGTAAAGACTTCCGTCATCCGGATGTTGTGGCCGGTATCCTTGAAGGAGACGTCGGGATTGTTCTCGACGCCGATCGCCACGATGGGCGGATCGGCCGAAAGGCAGTTGAAGAAGCTGAACGGAGCCGCATTGAAGCGGCCATGCTCATCGACGGTCGTCACCAGCGCGATCGGGCGCGGAATGATCGTGCCGATCATCAGCTTGTAGCGCTCGCGTGCGTTAAGCTTCGTGAAATCAAAAGCGGTCCTGCTGTCTGAGACGTCACTGTTTGCGCCTATATCCATGGTGCCCTCTTTCACTTGATGCCAAAAATCGCTTCGTCGCCGCTCAGGGATTCAAATCCGTTGGCGGTCGATACCGCCAGAGGGAAGCCGAGAACGGAGACGAACATCAGCGTCCGATCCAGCCAGCTTCCGGCGGTGGCGCCGGCGATCACGACCGCGGGGTCGCGGGGGGCTCAGCCGCGGCAGCTGGAAGACGGCGATCGAGACGACCAGGATCACTGGCATAAGACCGAGCATTCGTTTGACGACGAAGGCGAGCATATGATTGTTCCCAATTTTTGAATTCCATTATTGTATGCAATATAATATCATTAATGCATGCATTTTTGGTTCCGTAAAGCACCTTTTGCTGATATGACGTAAATAGTGATCGCGCATATCCCCGGCGCTGACATGTGCGTCAGTGTCGTCAGGCAACAAATGGCTGGACACATACGATCTTCGTATGCAATTCGATGGGGTAAATCGGTTGAACATTGGGAGTCTGGAATGGCGAAGAAAGTGAGCGATGCAGGCGGTGGCCGCTCTCAGGCCGTTCATCGTGCCCTGAAGCGGGCGATCATCGACCAGGCACTTCCGCCTGGGGCAAAGCTGCCGGAAGATTCGATCGGCGAGCGGCTGGGTGTCAGCCGCACTCTGGTCCGGGAAGCGCTGGTTCGCTTGAGCCAGGAGGGCTTGGTGGAGTTACGCCCCAACAAGGGAGCTGCGGTTGCGCGTCCGAGCCTGGAGGAAGGCCGGGACCTCTTTCTCACGCGGATGGCGTTGGAACGCCTTGTCGTGGAAACCCTTTCGGGAAACCTGACGCGAGAGCAGATCGACACGCTCTCCGCTCATATTGCCGGCGAGGAAGCCGCGAGGACCGAGCATGCCGCCTCGATCCGCCTGGCCGGTGAATTCCATACGCTTCTTGCGCAGATGACCAACAATGCGAGCCTTATCCGCTATGTGAACGAGCTGGTTGCCAGAAGTTCGCTGATCCTTGCCCTTTACGGCAGGCCTCATTCCTCGGAATGCGCCGTGTCGGAGCATCGCGATCTGCTGGACAAGCTGATAGCGGGCAAGACCGAGGAAGCGGCTGCGCTCATGGCGCATCATCTCGATTCCATTACAGCGCGCGCCTTGCTCCCCACGGAGAACAGCATCAAGGACGTGCTCGCCACCTATGCCCTCGCGGAAGGCCTGGCGTAGGAACCTGACGCTTTCTGGAGGCAGCGGCCGTCCGCCCCGCCGGGCTCCCACCGAAAACTCACGCCGCCTTGAAGGCGATGCAGCGCCCGATGCACCTTTTCAGCCACGACCTTGGCGTTATCCGCCATATCTGCGATGATGTTGCCGTTACCTATCGCGGCAAATTAGGGGAGGCAGGACCGGTCGCCGATATTTTCGAACGGCCGCAAAGTGATTATACGCCTATGCTTCATGAAGCCTTGCCTGATCCGAGTCCGGATCGTTCGCCGTTCCGTCAGACACCTTAAGAGCAATTCCTTATGACCATCGATTCCACTCTTGCAGCCCTTGCCGAAGAGGCAAAAAGCTGGCGCCGGACCATCCATCAGCATCCGGAACTTCTTTTCGACCTGCCGAAGACCTCGGCGTTGGTCATCGAGAAGCTGATGACCTTCGGCTGTGATGAAGTGGTCACCGGCCTTGCCAAATCTGGCGTTGTTGCCGTGATCAACGGCAAGCTCGGCGGCGGAAAGACGATCGCCCTTCGCTGCGACATGGACGCGCTGCCGATGTCGGAACAGACCAATCTGCCCCACGCATCCAAGGTGCCGAATATGATGCATGCCTGCGGGCATGACGGCCATACCGCCATGCTGCTTGCGACTGCCAAGCAACTAGCTGCCAATCGTGACTTTGCCGGCAAGGTGGTGCTGATATTTCAGCCGGCCGAAGAGGGTGGCGGCGGTGGCCGGGTGATGATCGAGGAAGGCGTGCTCGAGCGCTTCGGCATCGAAGAAGTCTATGGCATGCACAACGAGCCCGGTCTTGCCGTCGGCTCCTTTGCGATCCGCAGCGGCCCGATCATGGCCGGCGGCGATCGTTTCGTCATCACGATCAATGGCAAGGGCGGACATGCCGCATCGCCGCATCTGAGCCACGATCCCGTCGTCGTCATGGCTCATATGATCACCGCGCTCCAGTCGATCGCCTCGCGTTTCACCGATCCTTTCGATCCGGTTGTGGTTTCGATTACCTATGTCAACGGCGGCAACGACAAGGCGCTGAACGTCATCCCGGCCGCGGTGCAGATTGGCGGCACGATCCGCACCATGCAGCCGAGGACGCGCAAGGCGGTGGAAGCGCGCTTCCGCGAGGTGGTCACTATGACGGCCAAGGCGTTTTCGGCCGAGGCCGAAATCGACTGGCGTTCCGGTTATCCGGTGACCGTCAACGATGCGGCGAAGACGAAGGTCGCGGTTGCCGCTGCCCGACGTGTCGCGGGCGATGCGCGCGTCGACGACAACTACCCGCCGACCATGGGGTCGGAAGACTTCTCCTATATGTTGGAAAAGCGGCCAGGCGCCTTCATCTGGCTCGGCAATGGCGACAGCGCCGATCTGCATAATCCGGCCTACGACTTCAACGACGATGCCATCATTCATGGAGTTAATTACTGGCTGGCGCTGGTCGATCAGGAACTCGGTGCGGCCAAAAAATAAATCGGCTGAAGGCCGAACGGCAGCGCCATGAGGTGATGGCGTTCAGCCAATGCGTTCGGACCGGCCTCCGCGAACTGCGCCTATTGGGGGCGGTGATCGATGAAGCAATCCGGCATCGTTATCGCCCGTAGGGCTCGATGGACGACACTGCAGTTCGCCCTCATGCTCGCCCCAGCATTGCTGTCTTGCGCCTAAGCCAGCGTCCCTCGGCCGTGCTCGGCTCAAGTGCGATGGCCTTGCTATAAGCGACGCGCGCCGCGTCAAGTTGCCCGGTGCGGGCGAGGAGATCGGCCCGCACCGCGTGATAGGGAAGAAAGTTCTCAAGTGAAGGTGACGCCAGCGCTTCGACTTCGCGCAGCGCAATAGCAGCCCCTTCCACCTCGGTGAGCGCGACCGCGCGGTTCAGTCTAACGACCGGATCGTCGCGCAGTTCCAGGAGCCGGTCGTAAAGCGATAGAACGACCGGCCAGGGTGGAGGCTCGCTCAGACTCCGCCGCGTACACCAGGCACACTGCAATTGCGCCTGTAATGTGCGCGAAGTTGCCGGTGCAAGTGCCCTTGCTTCGAGCAGCAAGGTGTCGGCCTCGGCGATCAAGTCGCGGCGCCAAAGTCCTGGATCCTGCTGCGCCAATGGAATGATGACGCCTTCGCCGTCCACCCGAGCTGGCCGGCGCGCTTCGGCGTAGCGGATTAGAGCCGCTAGGGCAAAAGCCTCGCCCGCGTGAGGAACGAGGTCGATGAGAAGCTTCGTGAGACGCAGTATTTCGGATGCAAATCCCGTATGTGAACCAGTGCCGCCGGCATCGTCATGCGCTTTGGAATAGGCAATTTCGAGTGTAGAGAGAATCGCCTCCATCCGCTCGGGCCAGGAATCCCGCGGCGGAAGCGCGAAGGGCACTTTAGCTTTTGCGATCTTGTGCTTGGCACGTACGAGTCGCTGTGCAAGGGTGGCCTCCTGGATGAGGAAAGCACGGGCAATCTCGGTAACCGTGAGCCCGCAGACGAGGCGCAGGGTCAGCGCCGCCCGCGCCTCGGGCGCCACCGCCGGATGACAGCAGATGAAGATTAGGCGCAAGCGCTCGTCTGGGATGACAAAAGCATCGCCCATCATCGTGTCTTCAGCGTTCTTCTCGGCTGCCGGCGGATCCGGGATATTTTGCGCGCGCACGCGCCTTCGACGCGCCGTGTCAAGCGCGACACGTTCACCAACACGATAGAGCCAAGCGGCCGGATCGCCTGGCACGCCATGCACGGGCCAGGCCCGAACCGCTCTTAGACAACTTTCCGAGAATGCGTCTTCGGCAAGGGCAAGGTCGCGGAACCGAGCAGCAAGGGCCGCGATGATGCGACCGCTTGCCTCCCGAAATACGCGATCGAGCGCCGCTCCGTTCACTCGCCGACCAACGGGCGAATCTCGATCGCGCCGTCCTGCAGTATTGGGACCTTCTTGGCGATCTCGATCGCCTCGTCGATGTCAGCAGCTTCGATCAAATAGAAGCCGCCAAGCTGCTCTCTGGCTTCTGCAAATGGGCCGTCGTGCACTGTCTTCTTACCGCCTGACTTGCGAACCGTAGTCGCGGTAGCAGTACTCATGAGGCCGGCGCCGCCTGTGCAGGCTTCGCCCAGCTCCTGACTGAATGCCATATGCTTGCCGACGATCTCCTGGATTTTGGGCCCGGCCTCATCAAGTCCATACAAGGATTCGTCTTCGTAAATGAAAAGCCCATACTTCATATCTGTCTCCCATCGGATAGAAGCGCTGCCCGATGCCGCACCTCACAGGACAGACGCGCCGCTTGCCTCAGATTCGACAGCAGGTTTAAAAAAATCTCTGTCTGGCCAGAGAGGATAGCACAACTCTCACCCCGACAACTATCGCTGGCATCATGCCGCCCGCTTTGCACAGCACAATCCCCCTTTAATTCATCAACTACCGCCTACTCCCACTCCATCGTTTGGGACCACCTGCGTCACTGATCCAGCTGGGTTTCGTCACCCGCGCCCGCGGAAGCCGCGCGCGGGTCGTTAAAATCTTAGCGTGCTGATGTTAAAGGGTAATTCCCGCAAAAATCTCATGGTTTCGGCGGCTAACGACCTCGCTCGACCATCATCTCTTCCAAATCCCGCCGGCTGAGATCGTAAGCCAGGTCCCAACCGACGCACGACGGGATCACCGAGCGTTCAAAATGACGGCCGTTTAGCATGGAAGACCTTTCCCGAAAGAGAAGAGCCTGCATGCCTCAATGGTGGTTGATGATGATTTTGCGGCATAACCCACAATTGTGCCGCTTTCCCGGGACGAACCACATCCGGTCAGTTTTACCGACAGGTAAAGAGCTGATCCCTACATTGCCAGGCACTATTTAGTTTTTTGGAATATATCCAGAGATACTCGGTGGTTAACCTTCCGGACATCGTGGATCAGATGGTTATCGGAGGCGTTTTGCAATTGTGCAACACCCTCTCCGAAGCTGTGAAAAGCCCAAAAATAGTCAACGGATTATTATCCGCAAGGCTTGCAGCTTGCGATATTAACTGCTTCACCAAAATAATCGGAATCTACTTTGCAAGCTGACCTGAGTTCGTCTAGCCTAATAGATGAATAAGCTTTAGAAAGCGTGTCAGATAAGTATTGTTGTTGGGGAAGGGGTGCCATTTTGGTTTATGGAAAGCGATTGATTGTGGCAATCGGAGTTTCGGTAGCCATCAGTTCTTTGTTTAGTGGCGCTGCTTACGCGATGACATTGCAGCAGGCAATTGACAAGACAATGAAAACTAACCCGCAGATCATGCAGGCTGCGCAGAACCGCGAGGCAACCGAGTTCCAGCTGCGCCAGGCAAGGGGGCTTTACTTGCCTTCCGTCGATCTGGAGTCGGGATATGGTCGCCGTAGACTTTCGGACGCCACGTCGGGAGCTTTGACCCGCAACCGGGATTACCTGAGCCCAGCCGATGTGAGCTTGACTATTACGCAGACGTTGTTTGACGGTGGCGACCGCAAGGCACAGAAGGACAAGCAGGCAGCCCGTGTCGATGGTGCATCCTTTCGCGTCCAGCAGCGCTCGGAAGCCTTGGCGCTTGAAGTAACCCAGGATTATCTCGAATACTTGCTGCAGACGGAAATCGTCGCGGCAGCGGAAAAGAACGTTGCCTTCCACAAGCAGATGGTCGGCAACATCGAGGATAGCATCAAGGGCGGCGCCCTTACCGATGCCGACCGTTATCAGGGCCGTGAGCGCCTGCAGGCGGCCAATGCCCGCCTTCAGGAAGCCAAGCGGGAACTCGATGCGACGAAGATCCGCTTCCTTCAGGTCGTCGGCGAGCCGATCAGCAAAGCAAATCGTCCAGCCTCCGTGGCGCGTTACCTGCCGAAGACGCTGGATGACGCTGTCTTCATTGCCCAAAAGAACAATCCGCAGATTTCCTCGGCCAAGGCTGATGTCAACGCTGCTGATGCCGATGTTCGCGGCTCCAAGTCTGCCTTCCTGCCCAGGCTGGACCTCGTCGGCAGCGCCCGCATTGGTGATGATGTGGACGGTAACAAGGGTAACACCAGTGACGTCCAGGTCGGCGTCGTCGCCAAGTGGAACCTCTATCATGGCGGCATCGATACCGCTCATCAGCAGGAACTGGTCCGGCGCTCAGCCGAACAGCGTTTTGCGCTGAGCCAGACCTATCGCGAGGTCGATGAATCTGTCCGTTCCGCCTGGAGCGAGCGTACCAACCAGGCCCAGCTCGCGGGTATCCTCGGCGGGCAGGAAAAGACAAACGCCCAGCTCGTGTCGTCCTACCGCGAGCAATTCAAGGTCGGCCAGCGCTCGCTGCTCGATCTGCTGGATGCCCAGAACACCCGCTTCAACACCGAGATTTTGGCTAAGACGGCGGAAGTTGCTTCGCTCTTTGCCGAATACAAGATCCTCGCAGCGTCGGGCAGCCTGTTGTCGACGATGAAACTGAAGCCGGTCGATCAGGCGACGCCTTATGCCCGCGATCAGTTCGCCGTTTCGTCGAACACGGCTGATCCCGGTTACACCAAATACGACTCGCACCAGAAGCCCGGCTTGCCGATCGATCTGCTCGAGCCGATTCGTTAATCGTTGCGATCCGAATTGGGTAGACCTTGATGTTGAACGTAGCACCTGACGTGTCTGCGAGCGTACCGCTGCAGACTTTCAAGTCGGCATTCAAAGTGGTTGCTGCATTTTACGGTCGCCCGAACTCGGATACTGTGCTGTTTTCGGGCGTTCCGGACGAAATTCTCGAAGCCATGGAGCTGGACGACGTCGAGCGGCTGTCGGAGCGCGTCGGTCTGCAAGTCCTGAAACACAAGGAACGGGATTGCCGGCTGGGCAATTTCGACTGCCCCGCCATCGTTACCTTTGCCGATGGTAGCGTGCTGCCACTGCTCGAAGTGGCTGAAAACGGATCTTACGTCACCGATATCGCACCGGTCGCCGGGATGTCGGCCCGTTTGACGCGGGATGAGCTTGCCGCGCTCAATCCCCAATCCGCTTTCGCTTTCACGCTCTTTTATCAAAACGCTTCGGAAGAAGCGCGGGTCGGCCACGCGATGGAGATCGAAAAGCGTCACTGGCTCGCTACGACCCTGGTGCCCTATTGGCGCACCTATGCCCGCGTCATGCTGGCGGCGCTGTTTATCAACATCATCGCGCTCGCCTCGCCGCTCTTCACCATGAACGTTTACGACCGGGTGCTGCCGAACAAGGCGTTTCCAACGCTTTGGGTGCTGACCACCGGTATCTCGCTGGCCTATCTTTTCGATTTCCTGCTGAAGACGGCCCGGGCGTCGCTGATCGACTATGCCGGTCGCAAGGCGGACTTGCGCTTGTCGCAGCTGATCTTCGACAAGATCCTGAATTCGACGCTGGCATCCCGCCCGATGTCGACGGGCGAATATGCCAATCGCGTAACGCAATATGAATTCGTGCGCGAATTCTTCACGTCGAACACCATCGGCATTTTGATCGACAGCCTCTTCGTCGTCATCTTCCTGGTCGTCATCTATATGATCGCCGACTGGCTGGTGATTATTCCGGCTGTCGCTTTCGTTCTGTCCGTCGTGATCGGCCTCGTGGCCCAGGCGCAGATCGGCAAGCGCATGGCGACTGCGGCGAATGAAGCGTCGCGCCGCCAGTCGCTGCTCGTCGAGACTATTTCGACGATCGAGACATTGAAGAGCCTGCGAGCCGAGGCGACCATGTTGCGCCGCTGGCAGGAGCTGACGAAATATTCGAGCCGCACCAGCGAGGACATCAAGCACATCTCGTCGAATGCCATCAACATGACGATGCTGCTGCAGCAGATGGTCAGCGTGCTCATCGTCGTGGCGGGCACCTATGAATTCGCCGATGGAAAAATTGCCATGGGCGCGATCGTTGCCACCGTCATGCTGGCGAGCCGCGCCGGCGCGCCTCTTGGCCAGATCGCCATGACACTGGCGCGTTTCCGCCAGGCCACCATGTCGCTGCGCATTCTCGACAAGATCATGGAACAGCCCGATGACCGGCCGTCGACCGTCGGCTTCGTCAACCGGCAGATCCGCAGCGGCGGATTCAGCTTTCAGAACGTTTCTTTCCAATATCCTGGTTCCGACCAGGCGGTCATCAATCAGCTGTCCTTCACGGTCGCCCCCGGCGAGAAGGTCGGGATTATCGGCCGGATCGGTTCGGGCAAGACGACGCTTGGCCGGCTGCTCGACGGGCTTTTCCAGCCGACCAATGGCCGCGTTCTGATCGATGGCGTCGATATCCGACAGTATCATATGGCCGAGGTGCGCGCCGCCGTGGCTGTCGCCGGCCAGTCGTCGGACCTTTTCTCCGGCACAGTGAAGGAAAATCTGCTGCTCGGCCGGGCCGATGCCAGCGACGAGGAGCTGCTGGCCGTCTCGCGCATGACCGGCGTCGAGGAGTTCGTCTCCGTTCACCCGCGCGGTTTCGACATGCCGGTCGGCGAGCGCGGCGCAAACCTGTCGAACGGCCAGAAGCAGGCATTGACCATCGCCCGCCTTCTTCTGACGCGGCCGAAGATCGTCTTCCTCGATGAGCCCTCGGGGGCGATGGACCTGGCGAGCGAACGCCACATGATCAACAAGCTGACGGATGCCTTCGGTCCAGAAACGACGCTTCTGGTGGCGACCCATCGCTATAGCATGCTGGAGCTGGTCGACCGGCTGATCGTCATCGACAGGGGCAAGATCGTTGCCGATGGGCCGAAAAACGCCGTCATCGAAGCGATGCAGCGCAAGGCGGTGTAATGATGAATATGCATCGCCATAACATCCAAGACAATCCGCCGCTCTTCGCCCGCCTGATTCTTGGCGTGTGCGCCTTGATGATTGCCGCCTTCATTGCCTGGGCGGCTTTGGCCGACATCGACGAGATCGCACGCGGTGAAGGCAAGGTGATCCCGGTATCGAAGACGCAGATCGTCCAATCGTCCGAACCGGGCATCGTTCAGCAGATTAATGTCATGCTTGGCCAGGTCGTCCACAAGGGCGATCTTCTGGTTCAGCTCGACAATACCATGACGCAATCCACACTTGGTGAATCGGTGGCCAAGGCTCGGTTCCTCGGTGCCAAGGTTGCGCGTCTTGCCTTGGAAGAGGTGGGCAACTACGACGCACAATTCGTCTGTCCCGCCGAGATTTTGGCCGCCGCCAAGGATGTCTGCAACAACGAGGAAAAGCTCTTCGAGGCGGATCGCGCCAGCTATCAAAACAAGCTCGATGTTCTCAATCAGCGTCTGAAACAGCACCAGAACGAGCTGGATGAGGCCCATGCCAACATGGACCGCCTGACGCAGAATATCGCCGGCGCTCAGAAGCACTATGATCTGCTGAAGCCGCTGGGCGAGAAGAGACTCGTCGCCGAAACGGAAGTGCTAAAGGTCCATCGGGACCTGGTCGATCTGCAAGGTCAGCTCAAAGTCTATGTTGAAAGCCTGGATCGGCTGCAAGCTGCGGTCAAGGAGGCGACGCTGCAGGTCGGCGACCTCGGGCTGCAGCTGCGCCAGCAGGCATTGACCGACAAGGGGCAGGCGCTGGCCGAGCTCTCCGTCGTCGACGAGACGATCCGCGGGGTATCGGACCGAGTAAAGCACACCGATATCCGCTCCCCGGTCGACGGCATCGTCAACACGCTCGAGGTCAATACGATCGGCGCCTATGTCGAGGCAGGCAAGGTCATCGCCGGCGTCGTGCCGACGGCCGACAGCCTGCTGATCGAAGCGAAGATTTCGCCCCGCGACGTTGCCTTCGTGCGCGCCGATCAGCCGGCGGTCATCAAGATCTCGGCCTATGATTTCTCGATTTTCGGGGCGCTGGACGGCAAGGTCGTCAACGTCTCCGCCGACAGTCTGGTCGATAAGGACAAGAACGAGACCTATTACCTCGTTCGCATCAAGACCGACAAGTCGGAGCTGGAGCGTGACGGCAAGCGCTATCCGATCATCCCCGGCATGGTGGCTTCGGCCGAGATCATAACGGGGCGCAAGGCGATCCTGACCTACCTGATGAAGCCGATCAACAAGGCGCGCTCCGAAGCGCTGACGGAACGGTGAGGGTGGCCATGCGCAAAGGAGCCGGGAAGGACGAAGCCGCGATGGTAGCCCGTGAAGAAGCCTTGCCATCGGTCGATGGAGATGAGATGGAGCCGCGTTTCCGCGCCGTGACCGGCGGCGGCGAGCGTCGCGGCATTCGTCTGGAGCGGATCTATTGGGATGGTCTCGGGCGGATGTCGGAGGCTGGCGGCATCAGCATCGGTGACTTGGTCTACCACGCGGCGGCCGAAATGCCTGAGACCGGCAATCTCACTTCATTGTTGCGTGTGTTGAGCTTCAAATGGGCGCTGAGCCGGCTCGACGCCGTCGAGGACGTGGCGTCGCTGACCAATCTCAATGCGGTCCTTCAGGCGTCGCCGACGCCGGCGGTGGTGCTGACGCAGGAGCGCGGCATCAAGCTCTTCAACGATGCCTTCCTGAAGATGCTGCGTCATCGCCTGCCGCTGATCGACGATGTCCAGCAGACGGCGCGCACGCTGCGCCTGTCGATCGACACGCAGATCGAGGAAGTGCTCTCCGTCCTGTCGGCCAATCGCGGCAAGACGTTGAACACCGGCTTCAAGATCGGCCTCGGTTCGCAATCGCTGGCGGGCCAGATCAATCTGGCGCTGGCGCCGACGCACGAAGCGCCGATGCTGATAGGCTATATTTCCGTTTATTGAGAATGTCGTCGATCTCGCTGTGTCTGGCGTTTGTCCAGGAACGCCGAAAAGGCGAACCCGATCAGTGGATCTCGCCTTCGCCTGGAGCCACCTTGCCGAGCGGCATTGCGGCGGCAATCTTTTGCGCATGAGGATCGCGTGAGCCGTGCAGGTAGCCGCGGCCGGCGACGATCGAATAGAGCGGCAGATATTCCGCGATGCGCTTGTCGGACAAGACCTCGTCGCGCATGTTGTCGAGGATGAGGTTGTTGCCGTTGACCGAAACCGACAGGACGGCGTGGTAGAAATGCCGCTGCTGGTCGAAGAGAACGACCAGAGCCATATGGTCGAGATCGACGCCCGCATCGTAGAGGGCGGCCATCTTCAAGATGGCGTAGTCCTCACAGTCGCCCTGCTGGTGCGACAGGGCCTCGCTCGGCTTCGCCCAGTAGTCCGTCACATGATAGGTTTCCATGTCGCTGGCATAGCGGATGGCATGGTTGACGGTGAAGTTGATCGTGTTGATCTTGTCGCGGATCGAAGCGCCGGCAATCTTTGTCTCGGCTGCTGCGACGGCGGCCGTGGCTGCATTGCATCCACCGGCGCCGCAATCGAGCGCCTTGCCGGACCGGATCTCCGCGAGCGGGCCTGCCATGTTGTCGAGAGCCGCAAGATGCTTGAAGGGAATGGCAACGGTTCCGAACACCGAGTCGCCCATCGGGGCGTTGGTCGGCTTGGCGGGACGTGCCGGCTGGAGTGCGGCCGTATCGTTATGCGAAAGACCCGCCGGCTCGACGGCGAGGCTCCGGTTCAGCGCAGCAAGGTTGACGCCGCCAATCGCCTTCGCCGCGTTTCCGACGGTTGGCGCTAGGAGATCGATGGCCGTATCGACCAGCGGATTCTGAAGCAGTTCGATAACCGGGCGGATGGTGTCGCCGGTTGCCGCCTGACAGATGGTCGGCGACGCCAGACCAAAGGCAAAGGAAGCTGCAGCAATTGCTGCAAGTATATTTTTTTTGTTCTTGCGTTCCATTGGCGCTTAATTCTCCCACGTTGAGAGAATAATGCGCGATATGTCTGAATACGGCGTTCGGAAACCTGGGTAATCTAAGTATAAATCGAGCGCTAAAATAAGTATAAAATTCTACACGCTTGAGTGGGAAAGTGTTAAGGATGATGTCACCGTGCGTGCCGGAATGATCCGGCCTGGGCTGGAATCGCCAAGGCTGCGCAACGGCAGCGGCGACAGCGCGCTCCGAAGGGCGTACTACGCCCGATGTGCGTGGCCTGCTTCAGAACGATTGCGAGGGCTGCACGGAAACCTTCAGCTTGCCGCCGTCGATCGCATTGATCACCATTTTGCGCTCCACCATGCCGGCGGAATTGAAGCGGAAGAGCCCGGTCGTGCCGCGGAAGCCGACTTTGTTCCTCAGATTGGCTGCGGTGATGGCTTGCGGACCCTGGGAACGGATGAGGCCGGAGGCGATCGCCATGGCGTCGTAACCATAGGCGCTGTAGGTCGTCAGCGGGTGGTTGAAGTGACGCTGGTAGCGTTCGGCAATGAGCCCGCTGCTTTGCATGTCGTCCGTGGCGATAAATGCGCCCGCCGCAGCCGGCGTCGCATAGGCCGATTGCGGCCACTTGTTGGTGCCAACCAGCGCCTGGGCGGGAATGGCAGCGCTGCGCACCGCACTCGTCACCACGCCGACTTCCGGCGTGTTACCGAGAATGACCACGATCTCGGCCGACTGAATGAGCGGCCTGTTTTTGGCAAGAACATCGGCGGCCTGATCGCTTGCGCCATAACGGCCAAGGCCCATGAAAGTGTTGCCGCTATTCCAGAGGGCGTTGCCCAACTTCGTGCTGTCGGATTGAGAAAAGTCCGCAGGCACCAGCGCCGACACCTTCTTGTGACCTCCGGGACCGGCCGCCTTGACGCCTTCGGTCGCGCTGTCGATTTCATCCGAGGCGAGGTTAAAGACATCGCTGCCGGTCGAGGTCATGGTGCTCGCAAGGTTGAGCAATGGCGGGCGCTGTTCGGGGGGAATGGCGGCGATCGCCGCTGTCTCGGCCGGCGGCAGATAGCTGACGATCAGCGCGGCATTCCGGCCTTTCGCTGCCGTGACCAGCGCTGCGATGCCGGTAAGACCTGGGCCGACATCCTTGACGCGCAGCCGCACCTGATTGTTGCCGAGCTCGCCGACGCCAAGAACAGCGCCGTCGCGCGCGTCGCGGGCCGCACCTTCGTAGAGGCCTGCTGCGCCCTTGCGCAGCAGCAGCGTGATTTCCGTGCCGCTGTCACCGCCATAGGTTTCCTCGATGGCGGTAGACGGCATTTTCACATTGTCCGTCTTGATGTTGCTGGCCAGGCCGTTGCCATCCATCTGGCAGCCCGCAAGGCCGGCGCAGAGGATCAGAGCGGCACTTCCTGCTCTTTGCTGATGCTGTCTGCGCGGTAGCCATTCAGTAAAAAGGCCCAACGAAAGGCTGATCGCAAACGACACTACTCACTCCCGATTCTCAAAAGCAGGCTGCGACAGCCTATAGTGGCACATTTGCACACGGCGACTGGCGGAAAGTCAAGCGGTATACTTAAGGAGTTGTTTGTCGGTTGAGTTAACCATGGGTAAATATTTCTGCGATCTTGCATAACCGGCTATATCTGTGAGGTTAACGAAGTATTGCAATCACCCCGCTCCCGTAATTGATTGGCGCCACGTTACGAGACACCGGGAGCCATACCTATGGAAGATTCACGCATTTCGACCGTAGACCACGAAGCGGTTGCGCACGATTTCGCATCGAGCGACCGGAGCGAGGGTCTAGCAGCCGAGATCAATGCGTATCGGCCGCTGCCGTTGTCGCAGAATGCTGATGTCGCCGCGTTCGAGATGGCACAGGCCGCCGAGCAGCAGGCAAATGGCAAGACGGCGCGCCCCAATGCCAACGAGCCGCAAAACGCCGGCGCCCGTCAGCCGATCCAGATCGTGCCGGACAATGGCAATGTCGTCCATCTGCCGCCGAATACCTCGATCGACGACATCCACGTCGAAGGGCGCAACCTTGTCCTCATTCAGGCCGACGGCACGCGCATCGTCATCATCAACGGCGCGCTGAATGTTCCGACCTTCCTGATCGGCGAAGTCACGCTGCCGCAGCAGGCTGTCGTCGCAGCCCTACAGCAACAGGGCGTCAACGTCGCCGAAGGACCTAATGGTTCTGTTCACGCCGGCAATAGTACGAGTTCCGGCCACCAGTTCACGGACAGTCAGGCCGGAAATCCCCGCACACCGCTGAACCTGCTTGGACTCCTTGGCCCGGGCGGCGGGGCCGGCAACGGTAACGGCGGAAACGAAACCCAGGGCACGAACAATCGGGGCAATGGCCAGGCCAATCAAACCCAGCAGACCGTCGCGCCCCTGGATGCCACGGCAGATACCGGTTCGGTGAAGTCCGGCGCGACGATCTCATCGGATGCGGCGCATGGTGTGCTTTCCAATGATGTGACGACGGTCGGCGGTCTTCAGGTGGTCGGCGTTGCCGCAGGCAGTACGACTGCAGCGCAGTCCGGCCATGTCGGCAGCGCGATCGCTACCTCGTTCGGAACGCTGACGCTGAGCGCGGATGGCTCCTACAGCTATCATGCCAATCCGAACGAGAGCGGCACGGATACCTTCACCTATACGGTCAGGGATGCCAATGGCACCTTGTCGACGACGACGCTGACCTTCACGGTGACGGACGGCCGCACGACGCAGCCGGCCACGGCCGACGGGACCGCACTGTCCGAGGCCAATCTTCCCGGCGGCACAGCGTCGTCGGAATCGGCTGTAACGGCCCATGGCAGCATTACGCTCGCCGATCCGGATACTCCGCATATCACCAGCGTTCTAGATGCCAAGGGGGCCTCGGTTACGGTCGGTGCCAGCGGCACGACGACGATCCAGGGTTCCTACGGCACGCTGACGATCGATGCGGATGGCAAATACAGCTACACGCTGACGACGGCGGGCGTTCATGCCGGTGGCGAG
>NZ_AQHN01000061.1 GCF_000359745.1 Rhizobium freirei PRF 81 | reverse complement strand
AGCTGCATACCAGCTGCAGCGTTCGGAACGATCATCACACCATGCCGGCTAGCATTTCGAGCAGCAATTGAAAGAACGCCGTAGGCGAATATGCGAACGGCCAGCTAACCGCGAGACCAACAAACCCCAGCGCGATCGCCGCAACCAGGCCATGCTTATGCCAGCCCCATGCTGCACCGAATCCTACGGCGATCGCGATTATGGCGAATGCCCAAACACACCGAAAGACGATTGTCAAAACTCTTAGCATTTCTAGTCCCTCAGCGTCCGCCGCTTGTGAGAACCGTTGGGAGTAAGAGCGGCAGCGCCGGAATCGGCATCGCATTTCCCCCAATTGAAATCAGCGAGAGCAATCATATGCAGCTTATGGTGGCAAGTATGTGGGTACTTGATACTGCCACTGCAACAGTCGTGAGTAGAATAATGATCGGTAGACCATCCGATTTCGCGCGCAAGATTGCGCACGCAACATGTGAGCGCCTGGCAGATGGCGAGAGCCTAATGTCGATTTGCTCCTCAGTCGGTATGCCTCACGGGGCGACCGTGTTTTGATGGCTGGGCGCGAGCCTTTGGCGGTGGTTGCGTTTCGCTCGACTACTGCTACCAATTTTGCAGTTATGACAACGGTTGAATTCTAGACGGATTTCTCGGAAAAACACAATAAAATCAATAATATATGGCGGAAGAGGTGGGATTCGAACCCACGGTACGGTTTCCCGCACGCCGGTTTTCAAGACCGGTTCCTTAAACCACTCGGACACTCTTCCTGTCACGACGGCACGGGGCCTTGTGAGAAGTGGTTGGCTCGCTTTACCGCTATTCGGGGCGAAGCGTCAACCGGGCTGCCGCGCATATGCTGAGATCAATTGCAAAGGGTCAAGCGCTCGCAAGCTGCGCTGCGCGTGCGGTCCGGGTGCCGAGCAGGACCAAGGGGACGGCGGCCATGTAAATGGCGACCACCGAGAGCCAGATGGCGCCGGGCCAATCCTTCTGGACGACAAAGTAGAATGTCGAGAATGCAAGCGGGCTGATGATGGAGGCCAGGCTTGTGGCCGAGGTGAGCACGCCCTGCAGTTCGCCTTGGCGGGACGGATCGACCTGGCGGGTGGCGAGGGCTTGGAATGCCGGCGTGCCGATGCCCGCGAGCGCAAAGATCGGCATGATGGCAAAAATCATCCAGCCTTGGCTGGCAAAGGCCATGGTGACGAGGGCGGCACAGGCGCAGGCGATCCCGACGACAACGGCCCATCGTTCGCCGAGCAGCCTGGTCGCGGGGCCTGGCAGGAGTGCCTGAACCAGCGTTTGGCAGATGCCGAACGCGCCCAGAGAAAGGCCGATCCAGAGGCCGTTCCATCGGAAGGTGTCGAAGCCCCACAGCGCCCAGCAGGTGCCATAGGCCTCGCCGGTGGCGCTCAGGATGAAATAGACGAGGACGATGGGCAGAAGCCGCTTCATCGAGAAGATCCAGCGAAGGGGTCGCAGTGGGTTGAGGACAGTCAGATCGATTCTCTGGCGCGACGGAGTGTGCGATTCGGGCAGGACGAACAAAGCCAGCAACAGATTGCAGCCGTTCAGAATAGCGGCTGCGATGAAGGGGAGCCTTAGCCAGTAATCGCCGAGCAACCCGCCAAGAACCGGTCCGATGATGAACCCCATGCCGAACATGGCGCTTAGCAGGCCGAAGCGGCGGGCGCGCTCGTTCTCGGACGAAATGTCGGTGATATAGGCGGTTGCCACCGACGCGTTGGCGCTGGTCAGGCCGGCAATGGCGCGGCCAAGCAGCAGCATCCAAAGCTGCGGGGCAAAGCCCATGATGAGGTAATTGATCGCTGCCCCCGCAAGCGAGATCAGCAATACGGGGCGCCTGCCAAGACTGTCGCTGAGCGCGCCGAGCACCGGCGCAAAGACAAACTGCATGGCGGCGTAAAGCGCAGTCATGATCCCGATGCAGGAGGCGATATCCCGGGAGTGGGTCACATCCTCAAGAAGCCGCGGGAGAATGGGGAAAATGAGGCTTATGCCGACGGCGTCGAGGCCGATCGCGGCGAAGATAACGACTAGAGGCTTGTTCATGATGGCTTCGATCCATGGAGATAACTGGCTTGCCCATGACGCGGCACTGGGCGGAGACTTCCTGCGCCTTCGCCGTCCGTTCGAGCGGAAAGGTTTGCTTGATATGCAGCCGGGATAGGCCTTTCGGAGGCCCGTGCACGGCTATCCGCACCTGACCGGGGCCGGCATACGGTTCATCGATCTCGAATGCACTAATGACCGGTCTGAGGCCGCCCGGTTATTCATATCGAGTACGAAAATGTATTAAGTACAATCTCTAATTACGGGCTGGGAAACTGTATGTCAACGACAAATATGTACTCAGTATAAAATTCCTGCTATCGATGGCGTCATGACAACGCCACTCGACCGCCGAACCCGTAAACGCCTCGCCACACGGCAAAACATCTCCAACATCGCCACGCGCCTCTTCTTCGAGCGTGGCTTCGACCATGTGACTGTGGACGAGATCGCGGCCGCCGCCGATGTCGGGCGGATGACGGTTTTCAATCATTTCCCGCGCAAGGAGGACATGTTCTTCGATCGCGACGAGGAGGCTCGGGAGTTGCTGCGCGACGCTTTGCGGCAGCGCGGTGCCGGCATCGCTCCGATCGAGGCATACCGTCTGCTCGCTCATCGGCTCGTTGCGGAACAACACCCAGCCGTCGACTTTTCCGCCCGCAGCCAAGGTTTCATAGAGACGATCGAGGGCAGCGAAACGCTAAAGGCAAGGGTGAGGGCGATACGCGACGAGATCGCGCAACTCGTCACGCTGGCGCTATCCGAATGCATAGGGCGGCGGCCTGCCGATCCGGATGCCAGACTGGCGGCGGGTCTCCTTCTGGCAACATGGACAGTCGCCTTCATCCAGGCGCATCAGACCTTTCGGCAAGAGCGGGACACGAAGCAAGCCAGAGACGCGTTTCTCGCTATCATCGACAAAGGGGCTATCGGCCAGAAAGCCGCACTGGGCGGCACGCCTTACGCCTGATCAGGCAACGCGGGCGCAGTGCGCCCCGATATGAAGCATTATTGACAAAAAGTAAGCTCGACTTATTGTTGGCGTGCTTCAGTCAGCTTTGACCCCTGACCTGGCAAATGTGGCCTGGCCGTCTCCAGCGGTCGGGCCACTCCATTTGTAACGCCGTACGAAGGCGGCCCCTCAAGAGTAAGCATAGCCTTACGCCGTTCCAGTGCGAAAGAGCGCTGCATCACGGGCGCGTGAGCCCACTATCGGCAGAAAAATCGATCGCGCATGTCACAGATGGGACCTGTGCCTTGTCTTACCCTTCGCAACACCATTTTCGAGGGAGACAACAATGATCCGCCAACGCATCGCAATCGTCTATCACACGGGCTACGGACACACCGGCCGCCAGGCCGAAGCGGTCGGGGCAGGGGTAGACCAAGTCGACGGGGTAGAGGCCATGCTGCTGTCTGTTGATAAAGTCGAGCGGCACTGGGACGATCTTCACGCCGCCGAGGCGATCATTTTCGGCTCGCCGACCTACATGGGCGCAGTCTCGGCATCCTTCAAAGCATTCCAGGAAATGACGTCGAGCGCCGTCCTCGCCAAGGGCTTTCTCTGGAAGGACAAGATCGCCGCCGGCTTCACCACGTCAGGGTCTCGCTCCGGTGACAAACTATCGACGCTCATCCAGCTGGCAATTTTTGCCGCACAGCACGGAATGCATTGGGTCGGCCTCGACCTGCCACCGGCGAACTGCTCGTCAACCGGCTCGGAAGCGGATATGAACCGGCTTGGCTTCTGGCTCGGCGCCGGTGCCCAGGCGAATACCGATGAAGGCCCGGAGACTGCGCCGCCCGAATCCGATCTCGCCACGGCACGCTACCTGGGGCGACGCGTGGCGTTGACGACGCTACAATTCGTTCGCGGCCGCCAGGTCGCCGCCGCTCCTTCTCAACTCGCTCTTGCAACGCTATGACCGAAACGCCAGCCGATCCGATCTTCTCAGAGCTGCGCCCGCACCTTGTCCGGCTTGCCTACCGGATGCTCGGATCGGTCGCCGACGCCGAAGATATCGTGCAGGAAGCCTGGCTGCGCTGGCTTGCGAGCGATCATGCGTCGGTTCGCGCGCCGATGGCGTTCCTGCGCACCATCGTCACCAGACTTTGCCTGAACGAGCTGAAATCGGCACGGCGTCAGCGTGAGACTTATGTAGGCCCCTGGCTGCCTGAGCCGATCTTCGATCCGCAGGATGATGACGCTGCCGACGACGTAACGCTGCCGCTGATGATGGCGCTGGAGCGCCTGTCGCCGCTTGAGCGCGCCGCCTTTCTGCTGCATGACGTGTTCGGCATGGATTTCGAGGAAGTGGCGTCAGCGATCGGCCGCGAGGCAGCTGCCTGCCGCAAGCTGGCGAGCCGGGCGAGAGCGCATATCGTCGATGCCCGGCCTCGCTTCGCCATAGGAAAGGAGCAGGGGCTAAAATTCGCTGCAGCATTCTTCACCGCCTCAAGAACGGGCGATATGGCCGCGCTACGCGCCATGCTCTCGGAAGAGGTCGTCGCCTATGCCGATGGCGGCGGCAAGGTGCCGGCGTCGCGGCAGCCGCTCATCGGGCTCGATGCGGTCATGCGACGTCATGAGCAGATGGCGCGGCTTTTCCTCGTGCAGCCCTCGCAACTGATCCGCTATGCCCTCATCGATGGTCTGCCGGGCTTCCTCACCATAGAAGGCGGCGACGTCGTACAGACGACCGCGCTGCAGATCGAGCAGGAAAAGGTGGTTGCCATCTATTGTACGCGCAACCCGGACAAGCTGCGGCACATAGCGAGCGCAACGGCACATTGATGGTCGACCAGGCAAAGCGCAGGGATGTCTACCAGATGAAATACTGATGCGCCTTGATACAAGGGGCTGACCGCTAGTTCGATTCCTGTCCGTCCACATACCGGCAACGACAAGAATTCGCTCTTATCTGTCTCGACATGGGACCCGCGATGACGATCGAAAGACGGCAGCAAGTGCTATTCTGGGCAACGCGGGAGATGGCTGGCGCATTACTATTCATTAACCACGATCTTCAGAATTTCTGCTGTGCGCTCAATTTGCATCGCAAAATCGCCAAACTACAATCATGATTAAAGTACCGTTAGGTGATTGAGGCGTAGCGGGATACCGGAAGAGGGATGTGCCGGTTGTAGCAGACCTCCGTCAGAGTAATGAGTAGCGGCGTGGGACAGATGAAATTCGAAAATCGTGCGATGACATACGCAACGGGTATGCGTTGGTTTGCTCTCTCGCTGATGTGCGCAACCATCACGGCCTGCGGAACAACTCAGAAAGCGCCGACCAAGCGTCAGCACGGCAAGGAATATTTCTCCGAAAAGGAATATGGCGTGAAGGCCAGCCCTCGCGTCGTTAACAACGGTCCGGTGCCGAAGGGTGGCGGCCGTTTCATGGTCGGCAATCCCTACCAGGTGAAGGGCAAGTGGTATTATCCCAAGGAAGATTTCGGCTATAGCAAGGTCGGTATCGCTTCCTGGTACGGCTCTGCCTTTCACGGCCGTTTGACCGCCAATGGTGAAGTGTACGATCAGCAATCGCTGACTGCCGCGCATCCGACCTTCCCGCTCCCGAGCTATGCTCGCGTCACCAATGTCGAAACCGGCTCCTCCATCATCGTGCGCGTCAACGATCGCGGCCCGTATCATCCCGGCCGCATCATCGACCTTTCCAACAAGACGGCGCAGATGCTCGATCTGCAGCACAGCGGCACAGGTGACGTGCGCGTGCAATATGTCGGCCGCGCCCGCATGGACGGCCATGACGATCCCTATCTGATGGCCTCCTACATTCCGAAGGGCTCGCGCCTGCCCAGCGTCAATCCGGGCGGCCAAATCGCCAGCGGCGTGATGGTTGCTTCGGCTGGCCGCATCACCGCGGATCAATTGCCTGACTCAAGCACGCCCTTGCGGGCAAGCCGCCAGCAGCGCAGCTTCGATGCGACGCCCGCGATTGCGCCGATTCCGCGCCAGTCTCCCTATTCCGCCACGGCTTTCTCCGGCTCGACGCCGGATGCCGGCTATACTCGCGGCAAGAGCAACAACCCACCTCCGATGATGTGGAATGGCGGCGCCATGCCGGCTGTCGAATCGGCTGCGCCTGGAACGATCGTTCTGCCGCAGATCGGACCGATCCCCTATGAGCGACCGGATTTCACGCATCGCCTGGCAAGCCTTGGCGATCAATCGCTGAGCTCCACCGCCGCCGCCTATCAGAATACTTCGGTCAAGACCGTGTATGTCGACCTCGCCTTCGATGCGGTCATGGTGCGCAACGACGGCTTGACGCAGGAGTCGATCCTCTCGGCCTATCGCCGCCAGCACCAGGGCACGACGCAGACGGACTGATCAGCGTCATTGCCTGAATCTTAACCCGTCACTAAAATAATCGTGCCGGTGTTCGGATTGAGAGGACGGTATGCCAAAGCGCTTGATTCTTTTGCTCCTCTTTCTCATCGGGATCGGCAGCACAATCGCCGAAGCGCAGCCGGCCACTCCTGGCGCTTTCGAGACGAAAGCCGCGCAAGCATTCATGATCGAGGCCTCCACGGGCACCATCCTCCTGGCGAAAAGCGAGGATCAACCGATCTCGCCCGCCTCGCTTGCAAAGCTCATGACGCTGGACGTCGTTTTCGATGCCGTGGGGCGAGGGGAGATTTCGCTCGATACGGAATATCCCGTCTCTGAAAACGCATGGCGCACCGGCGGCGCACCATCGCGCGCATCGACGATGTTTGCCGCGCTGAAGTCGCGCGTGCGGGTGGGCGATCTGATCCAGGGTGTCGCCGTGCAGCAGGCCAATGACGGCTGCATCGTGCTGGCTGAGGGCATGTCGGTCAGCGAGCGCGAATTCGGCCGCCGCATGACGGCGCGGGCGCGCGAGATCGGCATGGCGCGGGCTACCTTTACGAATTCCACGGGCCTGCCCGATGCCGAGAACCCCACCGGCGGCGGCAAGGTTTCCATGCGGGAACTGGTCACCCTGGCCCAAGACCTGCAGCAGAAGCATCGGGATCTCTACAAATATTTCGGCCAGGCGGATTTCACCTGGAACAAGATTTATCAGCGCAACAAGAACCCGCTGCTGCTGCTCAATATCGGCATCGATGGCCTTGGGCTCGGCTTTGCGGACGGCGAGGGGTTCTCGATCGTCGCTTCCGTGGAGCGCGACGGGCGCAGGCTGTTTCTGGCGCTGGGCGGCCTGAAGAGCGACAAGGACCGGACCGAGGAAACACGGCGCGTGCTCGAATGGGGCCTCAGCAATTTCAAGAGCCAGCGCATTTTCGCAGCAGGCGAGGTGATTGGCGATGCCAGCGTCTATGGCGGCGCGCAATCCACGGTCGGTTTATTGGCCAAGACCCCGGTCGACGTCTATGTTCCCGCCGATACTCCTGACCGCCTGTCGGCACGAATCGTCTATCGCTGGCCGCTGACGGCACCCGTGGCCGAAGGCTATGCGGCCGGCACGCTTCGCGTATTCCTGGGCGCGCGGCTGGTTCGCGAACTGCCGCTCTATACGAAGGAATCGATCGCTCGGGGCACGCTCGGCCGCCGCGCCCTCGACGCCTTCATGGAATTGACCGAATCCCTCTTGTTCTCCTGGCTCTGGGACAAGCCTTTGCCGAGCTGAGGGAGCGTCTGGCTCGCGAAATCCCTGTTCACACCCCATATAGAATGGGATGCACCGATATATGCACGGTTCCACGCCGGCATGTCTTGGGTTAAACAGGATAGGTTTCGCTTGCCAAGCGGCAGGCAGGCGACAAGTGCAGGACATGATCATTGGCTGATGCAAACGGATTATTCGTAAGCTTCGAAGGCGGGGAAGGGGCCGGTAAATCCACGCAGATTCGCCGACTGGCGGAACGCTTGCGCGAACGCGGCCACGACGTGCTTGTGACACGCGAGCCGGGTGGGTCTCCGGGCGCCGAAGCTGTCCGCCACGTATTGCTGTCCGGAGCCGCTGAAATATTCGGCACGCGGATGGAGGCCATTCTATTCGCCGCGGCGCGCAATGATCATGTCGAGGAAATCATCCGTCCGGCATTGGCGCGCGGCACCATCGTCCTCTGCGATCGCTTCATGGATTCGTCGCGCGTCTACCAGGGGGTGACCGGCAATCTCGAACCCGACTACATCGAGGCCTTGCAGAGGGTTGCCGTCAACGGCGTCGTTCCCGATTGTACCCTGATCCTCGACATTCCCGCCGAGATCGGGCTCGAACGGGCGCGCAAACGCGCAGCTGCGGTCGCTGCACCGGATCGCTTCGAAAAGGAAGAGCTGCAGACCCACGAGAAGCGCCGGGAGGCCTTTCTCGATATCGCGGCGCGCGAGCCGGAACGCTGCCATGTCATCGACGCGCAGCGTACGGAAGACAAGATCGCCGAGGAAATTGCTGTAATCGTCGACCAGCGGCTCGGGCCTTCAGCAAATATTGGTGCCGAGACACCGGAAGCGGCGCAATGAGCGAGGAACGGCCAGGCGTTCTCGACGGCGCAATTCCGCCGCAGGACAATCCCAAGCTCTTCGGCCATGAGGAGGCGGAAGCGTTCCTCGCCCAGTCCTATCGCTCGGGCAAAGGCCATCACGCCGTTCTGATCGAAGGACCGGAAGGGATCGGCAAGGCGACGCTCGCCTTTCGCTTCGCCAATCACGTTCTTTCGCACCCGGATCCATCGTCCGCGCCGGAGATCATGGCAGATCCCAACCCGGCTTCCGTCATCAGTCGGCAGATTTCCGGCGGGGCGTCCCACAATCTGCTGCATCTGTCCCGTCCCGTCGACGACAAGACCGGCAAGGTGAAGTCTGCGATTACCGTGGATGAGGTGCGACGTGCCGGAAAGTTCTTTTCGCAGACCTCGGGGACCGGCAACTGGCGCATCGTCATCATCGACCCAGCCGACGACCTCAACCGCAACGCCGCCAATGCCATCCTGAAAATCCTCGAGGAGCCGCCGAAGCGCGCGCTGTTCCTCGTCCTCTCGCATGCGCCGGGCCGGCTGTTGCCGACGATCCGTTCGCGTTGCCTGCCGTTGAAACTCGCGCCGCTGGGAGACACGGCCCTGCGTTCCGCTCTCGAAAATCTCGGCGTGCCGCCCGGGCAGGGGAGCGAATTGCTGGCAGCGGCCAAGGGCAGCGTCAGCGAGGCGCTCAAGCTCCTGAATTATGGCGGCTGCGAGATCATCGACGCCTATCGGCAGGTGCTTTCGGCCGACGGGCCGGCTGCCCGCAGGGCGATGCACCGCCTCGCCGACGCGCTTTCCGGCAAGGACAGCGACACGATCTTCGGCTTCTTCCTCTCGCATATCGGCGACGACATCACCGAGCGCGCGAGGGCGGCAGCATTGGACGGCTCCGTTACCGCAGCCGAACGACTGGCCCGTCTCCATTCTGAGACCACCGAGCGCATCAACATATCGCAGGCGTACAATCTCGATCGGAAGCAGACCCTCATCACCATTCTCGCCGAGCTCAAGCAACAGCTATCAGCATAGGTTGATGAGGCAGATCTGAGCAGCAGCCGCGACGCCCATTTCCTGCAGTGGCGTCAGGGAAGGATCAGCTTCCAGGCGACGATGGCGAGCGTAACGGCAAGGATGAGGCGCACGGACCGCTCATGCAAGCGCGGCGCCAGCAGGCTGCCTGCGACGATGCCGGGGATGGATCCGACCAGCAGAGCAAACAGCATCGACCAATTGATTTCGCCGATAAACCAATAACCCATGCCACCGATCAGGGTCAGCGGCACAGCATGGACGATGTCAGAGCCGACAATCTCGCGGACATCGGTTTGCGGATAGAGAACCAGCAGCACCGTGACGCCGAGCGCACCGGCTCCGACCGAGGTCATGGTCACGAGAGTGCCGAGCGCAAGACCAAGAACGATCGTCATCAGTGCAATGGTGCGCGGCGCCAGCGTCCCGCGCTCGCCTCGCCATTTCCGTATGGCTTCGAGGATCTGCCCGCGGAAGATCAGCATGAGCGCCGTCAGAAGCAGAAGACAGCCGAGGGAAAGGGTGATGGCATGAGCGACCGCAGGGCTTTCGCGATTGACGCCGGCCATGATCCAGAGCATGGCCAAAGCCGCCGGTACGCTGCCGGAAGCCAGCAGCCCGACGACCCTCCAATTGACGCGCCCGTGAATGCCGTGCACGGCCGTTCCAGCCGTCTTGGTGATCGCGGCATAAAGCAGGTCGGTGCCGACGGCGGTCGCGGGATGGACGCCGAACAGCAGCACCAGCAACGGCGTCATCAGCGACCCGCCGCCAACGCCGGTAATGCCGACCAGCATGCCGACAAAGAAGCCGGAAAAGGAATAAAGCGGCTGATAGGAACTGATCAAATTCAAGGCAGCGGCCTCTTGAAGCCGCCGGACAGGCTCAAAAAAAACTCTCTCAAATTCACGGCCATCCCTGTCCTGCACTCCGATCCTTCGAAGGGGTAAAGGTGAGGCGGGAGTGAGTCAAGCAACGCCCGCTTCCGGACATTGGAATGTTGCACCCGCGAAACTTGGTGTTTCGCTCCCGGCAAACATGCGCTAAAGCGAGCGGAGCACGCATGATAAAGACGCAACCGTAAAAACGGACCCTTGCCCGATATGACCGAAAAGACCCCATTCTACATCACCACCGCAATCGCCTATCCCAACGGCAAGCCACATATCGGCCACGCCTATGAGCTGATTGCCACCGATGCCATGGCGCGATTCCAGCGCCTGGATGGGCTCGACGTCTTCTTCCTTACGGGGACGGACGAACACGGTCAGAAGATGCAGCAGACGGCACGCGCCGAGGGCCTGGAACCGCAGCGGCTCGCCAATCGCAATTCCGACGAATTCCAGGCGATGGGCAAGCTGCTGAATTCGTCCAACGACGACTTCATCCGCACGACGCAGCCGCGTCACCATGAAACCTCGCAGAACATATGGAACCTGATGGCCGATGCCGGCGACATCTACAAGGATTCCTATGCCGGCTGGTATTCGGTGCGCGACGAAGCCTACTACCAGGAAAACGAAACCGAGCTGCGCGCCGATGGCGTGCGCTACGGACCGCAGGGCACGCCCGTCGAATGGGTGCAGGAGGAAAGCTATTTCTTCAAGCTTTCCGAATACCAGGACAAGCTGCTGAAGCATTATGAGGAAAATCCGGACTTCATCGGACCGGCTGAGCGCCGCAATGAAGTCATCTCCTTCGTCAAGTCGGGCTTGAAGGATCTTTCCGTCTCGCGCACTACGTTCGACTGGGGCATCAAGGTGCCGAACGACCCGGCTCATGTGATGTATGTCTGGGTCGACGCGCTGACGAACTATCTGACCGCAACGGGCTACCTCGAAGATCGGAACAATCCGAGAGCGAAATACTGGCCGGCCGACCTGCATATCATCGGCAAGGACATCATCCGCTTCCACGCCGTCTACTGGCCGGCCTTCCTGATGTCGGCGAAGCTGCCGCTGCCGAAGCGCGTCTATGCCCACGGCTTCCTGCTCAACAAGGGCGAGAAGATGTCGAAGTCGCTCGGCAACGTCGTCGATCCGGTCAACCTCGTGAACCATTTCGGCCTTGACCAGGTGCGCTATTTCTTCCTGCGCGAAGTCTCCTTCGGCCAGGACGGCAGCTATAGCGAAGAGGCGATCGGCACGCGCATCAACTCCGACCTTGCCAATGGCATCGGCAACCTCGCCAGCCGCTCGCTGTCGATGATCGTCAAGAATTGCGATGGCCAGATCCCCGAATGCGGTCAGCTGACCGACGAGGACAAGGCGCTTCTCGCGCAGGCAGATGGATTGCTCGCCTCGACGCGCGAAGACATGGGCAAGCAGCTCATCCATCGCGCCCTTGCCTCAATCATCGCAGTGGTCTCCGAGACCGACCGCTATTTCGCGAGCCAGGAGCCCTGGGCGCTGAAGAAGACCGATCCTGCCCGCATGGCGACCGTGCTCTACGTCACGGCGGATGTCGTGCGCCAGATCGGCATTCTGCTGCAGCCCTTCATGCCGGAATCCTCGGGCAAGCTGCTGGATCTCATCGCCATCCCGGCCGACAGGCGCGATTTCGCGGCGCTCGGTGAGGCGGGCCGCCTCATTGCCGGAACGCCGCTGGAAGCGCCGAAGCCGGTCTTCCCGCGCTATGTCGCACCGACTGCCGAATAAGGTTTTCCATGCTGATGGACACGCACTGCCATCTGGATTTTGCCGATTTCGAGGAGGAGCGCGACGCGATCGTCGCGCGCGCCCACGACGTCGGCGTCAAGCAGATGGTCACTATCTCGACCAAGGTCAGGAAGCTCGATGGATTGCTTGCGCTTACCGAGCGCTATCCGTCGGTTTTCTGCTCGGTCGGTACGCATCCGAACAGCGCCGATCAGGAGCTGGACATCCAGACCGAGGATCTCGTGCGGCTGGCAAATCAGCACGAGAAAATCGTCGCAATCGGCGAGGCGGGTCTCGATTACTTCTACGATACCGTCAATCCAGCGGACCAGAAGACAGGCTTCCTGCGCCATATTGCGGCCGCGCGCGAAACGCAGCTGCCGCTGGTCATCCATAGCCGCAGCGCCGACGAGGACATGGCCGCGATTCTGACCGAAGAAACAGGGAAGGGGGCTTTCCCCTTCATCCTCCATTGCTTCTCCGCCGGCCCTGCCCTTGCCCGCACAGGCGTGGAACTGGGCGGCTATATTTCCTTTTCCGGCATCCTGACCTTCCCGAAGTCGGAGGAACTGCGCGACATCGCCAAGACGATCCCGCATGATCGGCTGCTGGTCGAAACCGACGCGCCGTATCTGGCGCCGAAGCGCTGGCGCGGCAAACGCAACGAGCCATCCTACGTCGTCAATACCGCCGAAGTGCTGGCCGATACGATCGGCGTCAGCATGGGCGAGATCGCCGAAATCACTACGGCGAACGCCTTCCGCTGCTTCTCCAAGATGACAAAGGTCTGATGGCGTGACACATCGGCGGCGCTTCACCATACTGGGCTGTTCCTCGTCGCCGGGCGTGCCGCGCATCACAGGCGATTGGGGTGCCTGCGATCCCAGGAACGCCAAGAACCGCCGCACGCGCGCGGCCTTCCTCGTGGAGCAGATCGCGCCGGATGGCGGCATCACCACCGTCGTCATCGATACCGGCCCGGATTTTCGCGAACAGATGATCCATGCCGGCGTCAGCTCCATCGACGCGGTGCTTTATACCCACGCCCATGCCGACCATATTCACGGCATCGACGATCTGCGCGGCTATTTCCACATCTCGAATGAGCGCATCCCGATCTACGCCGATCCACCGACCATGGATCGCATCCGCGAGGGCTTCCGCTATTGCCTGGAAACGCCGCCCGGAAGCAGCTATCCACCGATCGTCCGGCCGGTGCTGATAGAAAGCATGGAAGAAAGCTTTACCATCGACGGGGCAGGCGGGCCGATCCGCTTCTGGCCGCACAAGCAGGTCCATGGCGACATCCACTCGCTCGGCTTCCGTATCGGCAAACTTGCTTATTGCAGCGATATCAGCGACTTCCCGCCGGAATCGATAGAAAGAGTTGAAAATCTCGACGTCCTGATCATCGACGCCCTGCAATATCGGCCGCATCCGAGCCACCTGTCGCTGGAGCAATCGCTCGGCTGGATCGAACGGCTGAAGCCGAAGCATGCCATATTGACCCACATGCATACGCCGCTCGATTATGAGACCGTGCTGGCGGAGACGCCCGACCATGTCGAGCCGGCTTACGATCAGATGCAGATCGAGCTCGACGTGGAGGATGACGATCTATGAGCGAAGACGGCCGGAAGCTTTCGAGCCTCGAACGCGTCGAACTTGCGGCGCGCAATCTGGGTCTCGACATCTCGATCAAGCGCATGGAGCAATCGACGCGAACGGCGGAAGAGGCGGCGAAAGCGGCAGGATGCGTCGTCGGACAGATCGTCAAATCGCTGGTCTTCGTCAATGCCGATACGTACCAACTAACGCTGCTTCTCGTCTCCGGCGCGCATAATGCCGATACGGGCTACATTGCGGTGACCTATGGAATTCGGCTGAAACGCGCCGATATCGACCGCGTACGCGACGAAACCGGCTTCGCGATCGGCGGCGTCGGCCCGATCGGCCATCTCGTCGAGCTGCCGGTCTTCATCGACGAACATCTTCTGGCTTACGATCAGGTCTGGTGTGCCGCCGGACGGCCGGACAGCATTTTCGTCTGCAATCCGACGCTGCTGGCGGAAAAGATCGGGGCAAAGGTAATCCGCATCAAGGCAAGCTGAAGGCCGCAACCAGCGCCGGCTGCGTCCTTCGGATTGTCCGGGGACAATGCAAAGGAGGATGCGATGAACAAGATTTCCGGCGCGAAGCGTACCGACACGGCGTCCAGAGTTATCCGCGCAAAGCCGCGAGCAATCTCTCAAGCATTTATCAATCCCGAGGCCTTGATCTCCTGGCTTCCACCCAAGGGCATGACGGGCCGCATCATAGCGTTTGAGCCGCGCCAAGGCGGCAGCTATCGACTTGCGCTGAGCTACAATGCGCTGGATCATTCGACGCCTGGAAAGTCGTCCGAGCATACCGATATCGTTTCCGGCCGGTTTCTCGAAATCGTTCCTGACGAACGTATCGTTCAGGCGGTGGATTTTGAATCCGACGATGCGGCATTTAGCGGGACGATGATCATGACCTGGTCCTTGGCCGAAGTATCAGCCGGCACAAACGTCACGATAATTTGCGAGAACGTTCCGTACGGGATCAGCGAGGAAGACCACGACGAGGGCTTGAAATCGACGTTGGAGAATCTCGCCAACTATCTGGAATGACATCGAAAATCCTCTGCCTAAGCGCAAAGCTGATATCGGTTTTAGTTCCATAATCTATCTTATCTGATAAATGGATGTAGCCGCAAAGTTGAAGTGTCCTGTTTTTGCAAAGTTGGAATGTCACTCTCCCCGGGTTTTTGATGACCTGGGAGATTGCGGATGGGACTGATTGCGATGAGCGAGCGCGATCTGCAGCGGATCGAGATTTTGTCGAAGGTGATCGCCGGCCGCATGACGCTGGTGTCGGCGGCGCATGTGCTTGATCTGAGCACGCGCCAGGTCCGTCGTCTTCTGGATCGGATCAGCACTGGCGGTGCGGCGTCGATCCGGCACAAGGCGATCGGCCGGCCGTCGAACAATCGGATTTGTGATGGCGTTCGCGATTACGCGGTGACGCTGGTTCGTGAGCGCTATGCGGATTTCGGGCCGACGCTGGCGGCCGAGAAGCTTGCCGAGCGCGATGGCTTGCGGGTGTCACGCGAGACGCTTCGAAGCTGGATGGTGGATGCCGGCCTCTGGCTGTCGCGCAAGCAGCGGCGGACGTTTCATCAACCGCGGCTGCGGCGCGAAGCCTATGGTGAGCTGGTGCAGATCGACGGCTCCGAGCACCGTTGGTTCGAGGACCGCGGACCGCCGTGTTCGCTGCTGGTGTTCGTCGACGATGCGACCGGCAAGCTGATGCAGTTGCGCTTTGTTCGTTCGGAAAGCGCCTTCACTTACTTCGAGGCGCTGGAGCTCTATCTGAAGCGGCACGGCGCACCGATCGCCTTTTATTCGGACAAGCACTCGGTGTTCCGGGTGGCGAAGAAGGATGCCAAGGGTGGCCAGGGCATGACGCAGTTCGGGCGGGCACTCTCGGAACTAAACATTGAGATTCTTTGTGCAAATTCGAGCCAGGCCAAGGGTCGGGTCGAGCGGATGAACCGGACGCTGCAGGACCGGCTGGTCAAGGAGCTCAGGCTTTCTGGCATCGACACCATGGAGGCTGGCAATGCGTTCTTGCCGGGCTTCATGGAGGACTACAATGCGCGATTTGCAATCGTCCCTGCCCGCCCGGACAACCTGCACCGGCCACTGAATCTGGCGCCGGATCGGTTGACGGAGATCCTGTGTAAGCGCGAGCAGCGTTATGTCGGATCGCAGCTGACGTTTTCGTTCGAGCGCCAGCGGATCATGCTGGAGGAGACCGAGGTGACGCGCGGTCTGGTGGGTCGCTATGTCGAGACCTATGCTTATGCGGACGGTCGGCTGGAGGTGCGTTGGCAGGGGTATTCCCTGCCCTACACCGTGTTCGACAAGGATCAGCGGGTGACGCATGCGGCGATCACCGAGAACAAGCGGTTGGGTGATGTTCTTGCCTATATCAAGGAGCGCCAGGAGCAGCAGGACAAGCCGAAGGTGAAGAGCAACAGCGACAAGAATGGCTACGTCAAACGTGCTCGTGGGCCAGGCCGGCGGAAGGACTTCATGAGTGATCAGGCGGTGATTGCGCGGCGGGAGAAAGCGCTGTCGCGGCGACAAGCTGCGGAGTGACATATCGATCGGATAGTCTCAAAGCTAAAGCCGAAGGGGCGTAATTATCACCCGCCCCGATCTGATCTTGCAACCGGATCAGCCGATCAGATCGTGGCTGGTCGTTGTGCCGCGTGGCGGCCAAGCGGACATTTCTACTTTGCCAGACAGAAGACATTCCAACTCCTCCGCCACAATGGATGTAGCGGGGGTACATTCTATTTCCAAGTGCGACATACCTCCTCGCTGCACTCGCATGATCATTGTTATGCGCACACACACAGCTTGCCGATGCGCGCCCTACTTTGCCAAAAGGATGAGATCGCGTTCAAATTCCGACAGCAACGGCAGCAAAGGCCGAGATGCACCGCCCCAACCCAGGCTCACTAAGCAAGGCCAAAAATTGGGGCATCTAAGTCCTTCTATCGACTTGAATCATGCTCTGCGGTGCACGGGCTTTTCGACTGAAATAATGCCGCCCGCGTTTGCCTCGTCCAAAACCCGCGTTCCGGTAGGACTTCAGCCCTGTGTACATTGCACACAAATACGTGTACAAAGCACACATGACTATGAACCGGATCTTTGCGGCAGCCAAAGCCGTGCTCGAACAAGACGGAATCTCAGGAGTCACCATCCGCAAAGTGGCGCAGAGCGCGCGGATGTCGACGATGGCGATGTACCGTCACTTCGCCGACAAGGACGCTCTGATGAACGCTCTGATGGAGGACGGACTTCTGGCCTGGGAGGATCGGGCGCGCGCCATCGGCACATCCAATCCGATGGAATGGCTAGAGGAGCTCGGCGAAGCTTACTTGGACTTCGCCATCACGGAGCCCCACCGGTTCGACGCGGCATTCTTCCTGCCCGCTCCCGAGGCGCGCCGTTTTCCAGACGATTTTGCAGCCGGCCGCTCGCCCGTGTTGGCCATGATCATGAAGCGCATCGAAGAGGCGCAGGCAGAGGGACGCATCGGAGACACGCCCGCGCTCGAAATCGCCCTGGCGCTGGCGGCGCTCGGTCAAGGCTTCGTCTCGATGCATCGCGCCAACCGCTTTTCGAGCGAGACACAGTTCAAGGCGCTCTACCGGACGGCCCTTCACCAATATCTCGCTTCATTCGAATCCGCTCGGAGAACAAGATGATCGCAATCCTGGTTGCGCTGTTGAGCGGCGCGATGTTCTACCTGTCACAGGGCCTCGACGACATATGGGTGCTGGCATGGTTCGCACCGGTGCCGCTTTTGTGGCTGGCTTACGGAAAGCAGCCGATGTGGCAGGTCATGGCGGCGAGCGGCGCCGCGATCCTGGCAAGCGGCGGCTATATTCTGCAACTGCCTTACGTGCCGCCGCTCTTCATCATCGGGCCTGTCTTGCTGCTTTACGTCGGCATGTTTTGCGCCGCCATCTGGTTCGCGCGCTTTGTACACCATAGGGCGCATCCCTTCGCCACACTCTTCGCGTTTCCAGCATTTTGGACGGCATGCGAATTCCTGAGCCAGCTTCCGTCGCCGAACGGCACCTACGGCTCGCTTGCCTACAGCACGATGTCGGCGCCCGTCCTGATTCAGAGCGCTTCGCTCCTCGGAATGTACGCCGTCACATTCCTCATTTGCCTCTTCGCCAACACCCTTGCCCTGGCACTGCGCGCCCAGCGGGAGGCCATCGCCGCCGTCGCCCTGGGCGTTGCGATCTGCGCTGCGAACTTGGCGTTCGGGCTCGCGCGTCTGGCCTACCCTCAGCCTTCCACCGTGCGGGTGGCAGGCATCGTCGATGAATCCATTGTAGCCGACGCCTGGCGCGCGCATGCGTTGCCGGACGCTCTTGCGGTGACGACAGCCTACGCAGGGGAAATCCGCGAGGCGGCTCGCCAGGGCGCCCGTTTCATCGTGACGTCGGAAGGCGGCATGGCGTCGATGCCTGAGGCGCAGTCGGCCATCATTGCGCCGCTTGCGTCCGCGTCCAGGGAAACCGGAGCGCGGATCATTGCCGGTTTCAATTCTGATCACCCGCCAGCCGATTTCGCGGTTGCACTCGACCCCACGGGAACGACGCAGCGCTATGACAAGCGGCATCCCGTGCCGGGGCTTGAAGAGCGCTACTCGCCCGGCCACACCTCCGGGTCCCTGGCCGACGGATTCGCGATGGAGATCTGCAAAGACATGGATTTCCCCAGCACCATTCGCTCCGATGCAGCGAACGGCGCCCGGCTGGCAGGCGTGCCGGCGGGCGACTTCGGCGTCGACGGCTGGCATCACGGGCGAATGGCCATCATGCGCGGCGTCGAAAACGGATTCGCCATGATTCGTCCCGCGCACCGTGGCCTGGTGATCGCCAGCGATGCGCAAGGCCGTGTCGTCGCCATGAAGAAGGATGCGCCGGCGGGCCTAACCATGGTGGTCACGGACCTTCCGCTCGGCCCCGGCCCGACGCTTTACACGCGGATCGGCAATCTCTTCGCGTGGCTGTGCGTCGCCTCAACACTTTCGATCGCCATTCTCTCGATGTTGAAACGTCGGCGCGCCGGCGCGACTGTCCCTGCACAGGCCTGATACCGCGTCGAACCTCGCTTCGATTTGCTGCCGTAGCTGGCGGCCTCTCCGGTCTTCTCCCGGGTTGAAAGGAGCTGGGGCATTGCGCCTGTGGCACCGCCCTCGCCCCGGTCGACAAGCTCACATCGTGAAACCCGACACTTGAAACAGACCTGGCGCCGCAGCGAGCGGAAGGATCAGTTCGCCGATGTTTGCTTAGGAGTGCCGGTGGATACCGTGGCTGTTTTCGCCGTCGGAGCCAGATACATATCCAGGAGGCTCGCCATCTTGTCGTCGCGAATCTGCGCAGTCTTTTCGCCCATGACAACGCCCACGACGCGTCGGCCGTTCTTCGAGGCCGATGTCACGAGATTGTAGCCGGAAGCATCGGTATAGCCGGTCTTGATGCCGTCGGCGCCGGCATAGCGATACATCAGATTATTGTGGCCGCGCAGTTTCATGCCGCGGAACTTCATGCCGCGCAGCGAGAAGAGTTTGAACTCCTCCGGGAAATCCCGCATCAGCGCAACGCCGAGCGTCGCCATGTCGTGAGCGGTCGTGACCTGCTCCGGATCCGGCAGGCCGGAGGGATTCTTGAAGACAGTCTTGCTCATGCCGAGCTGATGCGCCTTTGCGGTCATCATCTTGCCGAAGCTCTCCTCGGAGCCGCCAAGCTGCTCACTGATGGCAACCGCAGCATCATTGGCCGACAGGACGACGATACCTTCGACGGCTTCGCGCACCGTCACCTTGCGGCCGGCACCGATCGCGAATTTGAAGGGTTCCTTGCTCTCGGCATTCTCGGACATAGTCAGCTTCTGATCCCATTTCAGCCGCCCTTGGTGCAAGGCTTCGAAGGCGAGATAGAGCGTCATCATCTTGGTGAGCGATGCCGGGTAGTTCAGCTCGTCCTGGTTCGAGGCCCCAAGCACCTGGCCGCTATGCACATCCACCACATAACTCGCCTGCCCTGCTGATGCCGCCGAAGCGATGCCAAGAAACGATACGGCCGAGATAGCCGAGGCAAGGAGCAGAGATGTTGTCTTGAGCATGAATTTTCGTGGTCTCTTTGATTGAAATTCTGGAGGGAGCGGCCACCGAACGATGCGAAGCAGCAGCGGATTTTCGAGGGAGATGGATTAGTCATATCTATGGCGGAAAGAAGAACGATGCCATTAAAAATGAGGCAGGCTCGAAAGAACCCCCTGCTCTTTTGACAATGGCTCGCCAAGGCACCCGACAATCAGCTCCAGAACCACGATTTGCTGACTTCTGCGTCTGCTTCCCGGCGCGTCAGTCCAATATCCAGAAGCTGGTCGTCGGTCAGCTCATGCAGATCGCGCCGCGTATTCCGTTTTTCGAAATAAGACAAAAGGATCGCGGATGCGATCCGTAGAAATCTCGGTTCCTGCCTGCCGCTGCCGGCACCAGGCGCCGCCACCATCGATCTTTCCGTGTCAATTGCCATTTGCATACTCCTAAGTTCGCCACACCGAATGTGGCTCAAGGATGCGCTGGCGCTTACTGCGAAGGAAGCTTATGATCTTAATACGTTCTATAAGGAATTCTTCTGATGCTCAGTCTGGATCAGCTGGCCGCCTTCGTCAGCGTCGTCGACCTCGGCAGCTTTACCGCGGCGGCCGACAAGATCGGCCTGACGCAGCCAGCCGTCAGCCTGCAGGTGAAGCTTCTCGAGCAGCGGCTCGGCGTGCGGCTGATCGAGCGTGTGGGGCGGCGGGCGCAGCCGTCCCCCGCGGGGGTCGAGTTGCTCCCGCATGCGCGCCGGATACTCGATGACTGCGCGATGGCAAAAGAGGCGATGACGCCCTATCGCGAGGGATCGGCCGGACGCGTTCGGATCGGCACCGGCGGCACCGCATCGATCCATCTGCTGCCTCGAGCGATCGCTGCGGCAAAGAAACGGATGCCGGACCTCGAGATCATCGTGCGCATCGGAAATGCCGACGAAATACTGCGCGATATCGAGGCGAACAGGTTGGATCTGGCGGTGGTCACCCTGCCCGCCTCCGGCCGCTCGCTTGAAATCGAACCGTTCTATGACGACGAGATTCTTGCCGTGGCACCAAAGGGCAGCTCAATACCATCAGGCGGTCCGGACGCGGAGTTCATGAGAGACAAGACGCTTATGCTTTACGAAGGCGGCAATACGCGGCGCATGACCAATGAATGGTTCATCAATGCCGGGATCCGACCAGAGCCCTCCATGGAATTCGGCAGCGTCGAAGCCATCAAGGAACTCGTCGCTGCCGGCCTTGGCTGGTCGCTGTTGCCGGGCATGGCCTTGAAGAGCGGAAACCCGGATGATTTGGCGACATCGCCTATCCGGCCGCGGCTTGCGCGCCAGCTTGGCATCGTGCTGCGCCGCGACAAGCATCTGACGAAAGGGCTCCGCGAAGTCATAAAATGCCTTCGCGAATTCCGCGTCAACCGCGAGCACGAAGCCTAGTCGCGAGCGGAGACGCCTCTCCGATTTCTCCGCGTGACGGCTATTGCAGCCGCTTGCGCCGCTCGATCTCCTCGTCGGACGGGTCAGGCAAGGCGAAGGACCCCGTCTTGACCGCGCCGTCCGGCCGATAGGTCGCCATGATGACACCGGTTGGAGAGGTTTGAACGCGCAGGAGCTTCATCGCGACAGGCACAGTCCCATCGCCGAACAGCTTCTTGCCGGTGCCCAACACGAGCGGAAAGGTCAGCAGGTTGAATTCGTCGATCAGCCCGTTGCGAAGCAGGGTCTGGATAAGGTTGCTGCTGCCCTGGATGAGAAGATCCGGCCCCTCACCCGCCTTCAGCTCCTTGATCGCGGCAACGACATCGCTGCCGAGCGAACGGCTGTTGTTCCAATCGAACTTGCGGTCTCCGCGCGTAGCAACGTACTTGGTGATGCTGTTGAACAGCTTGGCTATCGGATCGTCGTCACCGGCATAGGGCCAATGCGCGGCGAATATATCGTAAGTCTTCCGTCCCAGCAGCAGGTCGAACGGCTTTTCGAAGATCTCGAAGAGCGCTTTGCCCGTCGCGTCATCAAAATAGTGGAATGTCCACCCGCCATGCTCGAAACCGCCTGTCGGATCCTCCTGCGGACCGCCCGGCGCCTGCATGACGCCGTCGAGGCTGATGAATGTGGCTGCTATGACCTTGCGCATGATGTCCTCCTTGTTTTCGTTGGTGCCCGAAGGACGTCGAGCCGCTTTCGATGCCGACATTTCCTCGATAATTTTTCGAACACGCAATCTAACATTCGCGTGGCACTTGTGACCGATTGACCCTTGAACGTCGCCATGGAATCGGCAAAATTCATAGTATCAATACTTCTCCTGAGATACGAACCCGACACCGGGCCCGCCTCGTTTGAAATTACCTGGATAAGAGCGTGAGCAGCGATTCATCAAGAAGCGCGGCGAAGTCTTTGGCTTCGCGCGCGCATGTCAATGCGGCCGGCTGGGGACAAGGTCTCTCGACGATCGTACGGATCACCCATATGACGCTGCGCCATCCCTGGCAGACCAGCTTCGCAATTGGGGCAACTTTCGTAGCTGCAACGTTGCAGTTGATGATCCCGCGCCTGCTTGGGCGGGCGGTAGACCAGACGCAGACGGCGGTCGCCGGCGGCGCGGCGGGCCAGATCGCCGAGCGCGCTTTGTTGACGACGGCCCTGCTGCTGCTTGTCATCAGCATCCTGCGCGGCCTGTTCACGATGGTGCAGAACTACTATAGCGAGTCCGTCGGCCATCACATGGGCTACGAGCTCAGGCTCGCCTGCTACGAGAAGATCCAGCAGCTCTCCTTCAGCTTCCACGACAAGGTGCATTCCGGCGATCTCATCACCGTCGGCCTCCTCGATCTGGAAGGCGTGCGCATGTATTTCTCCACCGCGCTGGTGCGCATGTTGCTTCTGACCATGCTGATCGGCGTCGGCGCCTATATGCTGCTGTCGACGGATGTGGTGCTCGGCCTGCTCGCCCTGAGCTTCGTGCCCTTCGTGGCATGGCGGTCTTCGGTGACACAGCTGCGGCTTCGGGCAACCTGGCTCGACCTGCAGGAGCGCCTTTCGGTGCTGACGCGCGTGATGGAGGAAAATCTCGGCGGCATTCGCGTCGTCCGGGCCTTTGCTGCGCAGGCGCATGAGATCATGAAATTCGATCGCGCCTCGCAGAATGCGCTCTCGCTCGCTCATCGGCGCGTCGGTATCCGCGTTATCAATACCAGTGCCATGAATCTTTCCTTCTTCATCGCCATGGGTCTCGTGCTCTGGATAGGTGGGCTAAAAGTGATCGCGGGTGAGATCAGCGTCGGCACCCTCGCCTCCTTCCTGACTTTCATGACGATCCTGCAAATGCCGGTGCGTCAGCTCGGTCTGATGGTCAATGCTTTCGCGCGTGCCTCGACCTGCGGCTCGCGGCTGTTCGCGCTGCTCGATCTCGATATCCCGATCAAGGATGCACCCGACGCCAAGCCGCTTGTCGTGACCGAAGGCACGCTGCGCTTCGAGAATGTCGATTTCAGCTATCCAGGCCCGGAAAAGCGTCCGGTGCTGACCAATATCTCTTTTGAGGCAAGACGCGGCGAAACGATCGGCATCGTCGGGCCGCCCGGCAGCGGCAAATCCACCATCGCCCATCTCATCCCGCGCTTCTATGAGGCCACGGCCGGGCGTATCACCATCGACGGCCAGGATATCCGCAAGGCGACGCTGAAATCCCTGCGACAGAACGTTGCCGTCGTGCAGCAGGACTCCTTCCTGTTCACGACGAGCATCGAAAACAACATCGCCTATGGCGACCCCTGGGCGAAAGAAATCCGCATCGAACGCGCCGCCGAGTCGGCGCAGCTGCACAACTACATTCTCGGTCTGCCGGCCGGCTATACTACCGTCGTCGGCGAGCGCGGGGTGTCGCTCTCCGGCGGCCAGCGCCAGCGCCTGACGATTGCGCGGACGCTGATGCTGAAGCCGGCCGTCATGGTGTTCGACGATTCCACCGCCGCCATCGACGCAGCGACCGAGCAGCGCATCCGCAGCGCCATGAAGCGCTTTGCCCGCGACCGGGTGACGCTCGTCGTTGCGCACAGGCTGAGCTCGCTGATGCATGCTGACCAGATCCTGTTCATCGAGGATGGCGAGATCGTCGAGCGTGGAACCCATGAGCAGCTTTTGGCCGCTGGAGGGCGGTACAAGGCGCTTTACGATCTGCAGGTTCGCCCGGAGGACGATGTCGCCAAGACATCCGGCGGTGCGCTCGAAAGAGCGAAAAGGGAGGTCTGACGATGTCGGAAATTACGGAAACCGAGCGCAACGATGTGCGCGAGGACGGGCGTCGTCCTCCCCGCGCCGTGGTCGGCTCGCATCGCGTCGAGGAGGAAATCTTCGGCAAGGTCTTCGACAGCAAAATCATTGGCCGCATCTGGGCCTTCGTCAGCCCCTATCGCCGCCAGGTCTATATTTCCGTGGTCGCCGTGCTGCTGTTCACGGCGTCGCAGATCGTCATACCGCTCGTCATTCGCCACGCGATCGACAATGCCATGGCGCCTGGCGCCATCGATTATTCGGCACTCTGGGTTTCGTTGGCGATCTTCGCTGCGGCGATCCTCGTCAACTACGGCGCGAGCTACGTGCAGGAGACCTATGTCGGCCAGGTCGCAGAAGAGGTTCTCTTCGACATAAGGCGGGCGATGTTCGCACATCTGCAGCGCGTCTCGCTCTCCTTCATGGACAAGACCGAGGTCGGGCGGTTGATGTCGCGCCTGCAGGGTGACGTCAACTCCATGCAGGAATTCCTTGAAACCTCTGTGCTTTCCGTCGGCGACATCGCCCTGCTCTTCGGCATCGTGGTCGTCATGCTGTCGCTCGATTTCCGGCTCGGCCTGCTGACGCTTTCAGTCATGCCGATCCTCTTCATCGTCCGGCTGTTCTGGCTGCCGAAGGCACGCGTCGCTTTCATGAACGCGCATGAGACCAATTCCGTCACCAATGGTGCGCTGGCCGAAGCGATCCATGGCGTGCGCGCCGTGCAGGGCATGCATCGGCAGGACGTCAATTTCGCTCTTTTCGATGACAAGGCGCATGCCAATCTGCAATCGCATCTGACCGCGGCGCGCTATGCTCAGATCATGGTGCCGATCGTCGATACCCTGACAGGCATGGCAATGGCGATCGTCATCATCGTCGGCGGCTCGATGGTTCTGAACCATAAGCTCGATGTCGGCATCATGGTCGCCTTCCTGTTCTATATTCAGCGCTTCTTCGATCCGATCCGCTCTTTGACCATGCAATATTCGGTCATGCAGCGCGCCATGGCTTCCGGCCAGCGTTTGACGGAGGTGCTCGACGTTCCGATCGACATCAAGGATGCGCCCGACGCCAAGGAGCTTTCGCGCGATATGGATGGCTCCGTCGAGTTCCGCGATGTCGTCTTCGGCTACAATCCCAAGCATCCGGTGCTGAAGAATGTCAGCTTCAAGGTCAATCCGGGAGAAACCGTGGCGTTGATCGGCCCGACAGGTTCAGGCAAATCCAGTTCCATGGCGCTCATTCATCGCTTCTACGATGTGCAGCAGGGGCAGGTGCTGGTCGGTGGTCATGACGTGCGGTCCCTCACCCAGGATTCTCTTGGCCGGCAGATCGCCATGGTGCTGCAGGAGCCCTTCCTGTTCACCGGCTCGGTGCTGGAAAATATTCGCTACAACAAGGAAGAGGCAACGCGCGAGGAGGTCATCGAGGCGGCCAAAGCGGTCGGTGCGCATGAGTTCGTCATGAAGCTTCCCGATGGCTACGACACCGTTCTCGGCGAGCGCGGCGGCGGCCTTTCGCTCGGCCAGCGCCAGCTTGTGAGCTTCGCGCGCGCGCTCGTCGCGGATGCCAAGATCCTCGTGCTCGATGAAGCGACGGCGAATATCGACAGCTATACCGAGATGCTGATCCAGAAAGCGCTGGTAAAGCTGCTGGAGGGACGCACGGGCCTTGTCATCGCCCACCGTCTGGCCACCATCCGCGAAGCCGATCGCATCATCGTGCTGCAGAACGGCCAGCTGCTTGAAAGCGGCAACCACAATCAGCTCATGGCGAATGGCAAACTCTATTCGAAGCTCTATAATCTCAATTACGCGTCGTTCGACGATATTCCGGAGGAGGAGGTCTCCGCTTCGGTGCCGGCGGGGTCGCAGACCTAGAGCATGTCGCGCGAACTATGAGGACTTAATCAACAATGGCCGACAGTATTCTGGTTCTCTACGGTTCCTACCGGTCGGATCGTGTTGGCATCCGTCTCGCGAATTTTATCGTAACCGGCCTGCGTCAGCGCGGAAACGATGCGGAGCTAGTCGATGCGAAGGCAGTCGGCCTGCCGATGCTCGACCGAATGTACAAGGAATACCCCAAAGGCTCTGCGCCCCCGATGATGGAGAGACTTGCCGGGAAAATTCGATCTGCCGATGCCTTCGTTTTCGTTACAGGCGAATATAATTGGGGCGTGCAACCTGGCCTGAAGAACCTGACCGATCATTACCTCGAGGAGTGGTTTTGGCGTCCGGCAGCAATTGCCAGTTACTCCGGCGGCCGCCTTTCCGGCGCGCACGCGGCGGTCGCCTGGCATGGCGCCCTTTCCGAGATGGGGATGGTCGTCATCTCAAGCACGCTTGCCGTCGCCAATATATCGGCCGCATTGGACATTGACAGCAAACCAATCGGGAGCGGAGGCGATGCGCTTGCGCGAGCTTTTCCCCGTTTTGCTGACGATCTCGCCTGGTGGACCGAGGCAGCAAAACAGCAACGCGCCCGTAGGGCACCGCCGTACTGAGAATCCGCAGCCTGTGTGCAAGCATTCGCGGGGCATCTCGTTTTCCTCGCTGAAGCTTCGCAGCAGTGGTGCCTCTTCGAATTTATTCCCAGTCTCTCAAGAGGCGACCGAATCTCGGCCGGCAGATCGGGCATTTGCCTCATATAAACACAGCTTCCATATAGTAACTTGCATCATGATAGTTACTCATGCTATCTGCGTCGCCATGCAAAGAACCAGCTTCAGTTCCTTCAAATGCCCCGCCGCCCGAGCGCTCGAAAGCGTCGGCGACTGGTGGAGCATTCTGATCCTGCGCGATGCGCTTCAGGGGTTGAGCCGGTTCGATGAATTCCAGAAAAGCCTCGGCGTCGCGCCGAACATCCTGACGCGGCGGCTCAAGCACTTGACCGATGAAGGCCTGTTCGAACGGCGGCTCTATAACGAGCGGCCGCCGCGTTACGAATATGTGCTGACCGAAAAGGGCCGCGATTTCTTCCCCGTCCTGATGGCGCTGTTCACCTGGGGTAACAGACATCTGCCGCCCGAAGAGATCGCCGTGCGGCTCGCCGACGCCAATACCGGCGAAGACCGCCACCCGCTTCTCATCGACCGAGTCACCGGCCGTGCCTTTCGGCCCGAGGACACGATCCTCGTGCCGGGGCCTGCGGCCGACGATGCCGTTCATGAGCGCATCGACCAGATGAAAGCATGGTTTCTGGGCTTCGACGCCTGACCGAATAGGAGCAAAATATGGATCGTATCGTCGTCACCGGCATGGGACTGGTTTCGCCCTTGGGCGTGGGTGTCAACGCAAGCTGGAAACGGCTCATCGAGGGGCGCTCCGGCCTCAGGCTTCTACCGGAGGAGATGGTGGGCGATCTCGCCGCCAAGGTCGGCGGCGTTGTCCCCGATATCACCGAGGATGCCGAGGTCGGCTTCGATGTCGACCGCTACGTGCCGGTCAAAGACCAGAAAAAGATGGATCGCTTCATCCTCTTCGCTATGGCGGCTGCCGAGGAAGCGATCCTCCAGGCTGGCTGGCAGCCGACTGATGTTGGCGAACTGGAGCGAACCGCAACGGTGATCGCGTCGGGTGTCGGCGGCTTTCCGGCCATCGCCGATGCGGTGCGCACGGCTGAAACGCGTGGCGTCAGGCGATTGTCGCCCTTTACCGTTCCCTCCTTCCTCGTCAATCTCGCTGCCGGGCAGGTCAGCATCCGCTACGGATACAAAGGACCACTCGGTGCGCCGGTCACAGCCTGTGCTGCCAGTGTTCAGGCAATCGGCGATGCAGCACGGCTAATCCGGTCGGGCGAAGCCGATGTTGCCATCTGCGGCGGCGCGGAAGCGTGCATCGACAAAGTGAGCCTCGGAGGCTTTGCCGCCGCGCGAGCGCTGTCCACCGGCTTCAGCAATCGGCCGGAGGAAGCTTCCCGTCCGTTCGACAGCGCGCGCGACGGCTTTGTCATGGGCGAAGGCGCCGGCATGCTCGTCATCGAGACGCTGGAACACGCACTGGCGCGCGGCGCCACGCCGCTTGCCGAACTTGTGGGCTATGGCACGGCCGCCGATGCTTACCACATGACCGCTGGCCCGGAAGATGGCGATGGTGCGCGGCGCTCGATGCTGTCGGCCCTTTCTCAAGCAAGAATATCCCCCGCCGAGGTCAAGCATCTGAATGCGCATGCCACCTCGACACCGGTCGGAGACCGCGGGGAGATGGAGGCGATCAAGACCGTCTTTGGCCGTAATGGGGCGATCGCGGTCAGCGGCACGAAGGCGGCAACCGGCCACCTTCTCGGTGCGGCTGGCGGCATGGAAGCGATCTTCACCATCATGGCGCTGCGCGACCAGCTTGTCCCGCCAACGCGCAATTTGCAGGACCCGGATGCAGCGGCCGAAGGTATCGATATTGTCGGCGCAGCCGCGCGACCGATGGCGATGGATTATGCGATCTCCAACGGCTTCGGTTTCGGCGGCGTCAACGCCAGCGCCTTGTTCCGCCGCTGGCAGTAACCGCTATCTCAAAGACGGGAAGCGCGCTATTCTGACCTCCTGTCAGATGGAGATCGCCCATGCGTGCATTTCCCGTCGCCGCTTTGCTCTGCTTTGTCTTCGCCTCAATGGCCCGAGCCGAAGATCCCGTGCAGACGGCTCAAGCTCTGATCCAGGCGCAGATTGGCGCTTTCCTGCATAATGACGCGGCGGCGGCCTATTCCTTCGCCGCCCCCGGCATCAAGGCGCTATTCCCGGACAAGGACAGCTTCTTTGCGATGGTGAAGAAAACCTACCAGCCGGTCTATCATCCCGGCAATTACGCTTTCGGCAAGAGCCGCGCGATCGACAATGGCGCGGTCGTCTATCAGGAACTGATGATTACGGGCACAGACGGGAAAGATTGGACAGCGATCTACCAGATAACCCGTCAACCGGATGGCAGCTATAAGATCAATGGCGTCCAAATTCTTCGCAATACGACGAGCGAAGGGATCTAGGCATCTATCAAATGATGGAAGCAGCGCGTCCGTCGCTGAGGACGATACGCGCTTGCTCGTTGGCCACGTCAGCCGCGAATTCTAGGCGACGTCGTCGAAAAATTGGTGCCCTGGAATTCGGGGCGCGGCTGCGGAACGACGACTGTTGAGGCCGGCATCGGTGCTGGTGTTACAGCCGCTGCCGGGGCAACGAAGGCATTCGCATCCATGATCGGACCTGAAATCGACATCGAGTTCGGAGCCGGTGTCGGGATAGGAACCGCTGACGGAATTGCCACCGGCGCCGCCGATATGCTGACCGTCGGGTCCGAAACCGGCGTAAATGCCGCTACGGTCTGGACCTGCTGCTGCACTGGCTGGGTATCCGGCAAAACGAACGGAGACTGCGAGCCACCCTGGTTCGACACGTAGTTCATCGCCACTTCGTAGGAAGGCAGCGGAGCCGGCGTCTGCAATTCGCCGTCGCGGCCGCGCTTCTCGTAAAAGGCATTTCCACCCGCGATCGCAACATAATGCATGTTATCGTAGGGGAAGCGCAGACCCTGGGTGTGGAAGAACATTGCTTCCTTCACCTGCGGATGCCGCGCGCCACGCAGAAGTGCGGACGCGGCCGCATCGAGATCCTGCTTTGCCTGATCCTTGACCTCTCTGGTCATCACGCCGGGCGCGAACTGTTTTTCCTGAGAGACGACGCCACAGATCGTCGGGGGATAGGCCCCGGACGTCAACCTGTTCATCACAACCGTTCCGACAGCCATGTACCCGCCTGGGTCCGAGCGCAGCGATTCAAAATACATCGCGCGTTCGAGGCAGTCCTTGTCCTTCGCGGTATAATTATACGTCACCTTCGCGCCACGAATGGCCTTCGTAGTATTGCGAGGGGTGGGTGTTGTCTTCTGGGTCGTCGTGCAGCTCGTAGCCGCCAAACCGACAACCAGTAGCCCCGAAAGACATGCCCCGAATTTGCGTTGCGCCCTCAACGGCAAGTGCCTCCTATTTACGGTAGTACAGCCCTTATCGATTAAGAGAATGCGTTTTAGCCGGATTTTTTTCAAATTCCAAGCGGTCACGCAATCAAATCTGCCAATGACTTTTTTCAAAGGCGGACGGACCGTTTATGCCGATTCGCTATTTTTCCCAATGCTTCATTGTCACAAAGCTCATTTCGAGACATGCCTGAAGCCGGACCTTGCCTGGGGAGCAAGCCTGCTCCAAGCAGCTCGAGCAATCTCCGTTAAGAATAGCAATCAATCGATAATAAAAGATTTACCACATATGAAAGCTCCATACGCCAACCTACCTCGACGAGGATTCGCCCCGGCGCGAAGCAATAGAAAGACCAACCGCCCCGTATCGCAGCCGGCGGCTTCGGAATATCGCAGCCTGCCGATTTTACGCGTTCGAACAGAATATCGACCGCTTCCCGAGACGGCTGCATGAAACCGATATGATAGGTGTTGCGGCCGATCGACACGCTATCGGCGCCGCCAAATTTCTCGACTGCTCGACTGATGACCAGTTCAAGCCCGGCATCGTCGCGCAGAATGGCCATGCCGTTTGTGCCGTGCGTCTTGACTTCGGTCAGGCCGAAAACCGAAACAAAAAAATCCCGTGTCGCAGCGACATCGGGAACGTGAAGATCCAGGTGATTCAATCGCATCACGGCTCCAAGAGGTTTCCCCGCGGAAGCGTGACGGTCAAAAGGCCAACGCCAACGCGGGGCACTCGGCCACAATAGCCAAGTTCCGCGTCGCGGGCTCTCACGCCTGTGGCGAGGAGCAGAGCTTCCTGATGGAAGGGGTCGGGCCTACCGAGACCGACCCTGCCTTTTTCGACGAAATTCGATTAGCGCGAAATCTTGATGAGAGCAAGACTGTCACTACCACTCCCATCCGGGCTGTTGAGTGAGATCAAACCGGCTCGAGATCGCCCCTCGCCCAGTTCTCCTGCGTCTCGGCCATGAAATCGGCAAAACGGCCTTCGGCGATCGCCTGGCGAATACCCTGCATCAGTTCCTGGTAATAGGCGAGATTGTGCCAGGAAAGCAGCATGCCGCCGAGCGCTTCGTTCGCACGGACGAGGTGATGCAGATAGGCACGCGAATAGTCCCGCGAAGCCGGGCAGCTCGATTGCTCGTCCAGTGGCCGCATGTCTTCAGCGTGGCGGGCATTGCGGATATTCACCTTGCCGCGGCGGGTAAAGGCCAGTCCGTGACGGCCCGAGCGGGTCGGCATCACGCAGTCGAACATATCGATGCCGCGGGCGACGGATTTCAGGATGTCATCCGGAGTGCCGACGCCCATGAGGTAGCGCGGCTTCTCCCTCGGCAGTTCAGGCAAGGTGATCTCGAGCATGCGCAGCATGACTTCCTGCGGCTCGCCGACGGCAAGGCCGCCGACCGCATAGCCCTTCAAGTCCATGCTGCTTAGCGCCTGCGCCGAACGAACGCGAAGCTCCGGAACATCGCCGCCCTGTACGATGCCGAACATCGCCTTGCCGGGCTGATTGCCGAAAGCCACCTTGCAGCGCTCCGCCCAGCGCAGCGACATTTCCATGGCGCGCTCGATGTCCTTCGGCGTCGCCGGCAGGGCAACGCACTCGTCGAGCTGCATTTGAATATCCGAATCGAGCAACCCCTGAATCTCGATCGATCGTTCGGGCGACATGTGATGCAGGCTGCCATCGACATGCGATTTGAAGGTGACGCCCTGCTCATCCAGCTTGCGCAGACCGGACAGCGACATCACCTGAAAACCGCCGGAATCGGTGAGGATCGGATGCGGCCAGCGGATCAGCTGGTGCAGGCCGCCCAAGCGGGCGACACGCTCGGCGGTCGGGCGCAGCATCAGATGATAGGTATTGCCGAGGATGATATCTGCACCCGTCTCGCGAACCTGGTCGAGATACATGGCCTTGACGGTGCCGACCGTGCCCACAGGCATGAATGCCGGCGTGCGGATCGTCCCGCGCGGCATTGAGACTTCGCCGAGGCGCGCGCCGCCATCGGTCTTCTTCAACTGAAACTGGAAGCTCTCGCTCATTTCGTCCTAGTCTTTCCGGTAGAGCAGGCTGCCATCGCCATAGGAATAAAAGCGATAGCCCGTCTCGATAGCATGGGTATAGGCCGCGCGCATCGTGTCGAGGCCGGCAAAGGCCGATACGAGCATGAACAGGGTCGAACGCGGCAGGTGGAAATTGGTCATCAGCATGTCGACGGCTTTGAAGCGGTAGCCGGGGGTGATGAAAATGCCCGTGGCACCCTGCCAAGGCTTGATGGTGCCATCTTCGGCAGAGGCACTTTCGATCAATCTGAGCGACGTGGTGCCGACGCAGACGATGCGCCCGCCCCTCGCCTTGACGGCATTCAGCTTTGCGGCGGTGGCGGCATCGACATAGCCGATCTCGAAATGCATCTTGTGATCGTCGGTATCGTCGGCCTTGACCGGCAGGAAGGTGCCGGCGCCGACATGCAGCGTCACGAAATGCCGCTCGATACCCAAGGCATCGAGCGCGGCAAAGAGCGACGGCGTGAAATGCAGGCCGGCGGTGGGGGCTGCGACAGCGCCCTCTTCACGCGCATAGATCGTCTGGTAATCGGCGCGGTCGCGCTCGTCCTCCGGACGCTTGGCCGCGATATAGGGCGGCAGCGGGATATGACCGACGGCAGCAATCGCTTCATCGAGAGCAGGACCCGAAAGATCGAACCGCAGGGTGATCTCGCCGCCCTCGCCCTTCTCCTCGACCGTAGCGTCGAGCGTGCCGAGCGCACAGACATTCTCTCCATGGCCGAACTGGATGCGGTCGCCGATCTTGATGCGCTTGCCAGGCTTGGCAAAGGCCTTCCAGCGGTCAGGTGCGGCGCGCATGTGCAAGGTCGCCGAGACCTGCTGGCCAGGAGCACCCTCGCGATGACGAATGCCTTCAAGTTGCGCCGGTATCACCTTGGTATCGTTGAAAACCATGGCGTCGCCGGGACGCAGGAAAGACGTCAAATCGCGCACCTGATGGTCGCTTAGCGTGTTTGCGCCGCTGTTCGGATCGACGACGAGCAGGCGCGCGCTATCGCGCGGCTCGGCGGGCCTGAGCGCGATACGCTCATCCGGCAAATCGAAATCGAAAAGGTCAACACGCATTCAACTCATCCAGGCAAAGCGAAACCCGCCCCTCACGCCCGAGGCGCAAGAGGCGGGTTTCAGGAATAATCACGATCAGACGTCGGCGGCAACCCGCGCGGATACGATCGAATCCGGATCCTTCACCGGCTCGCCGCGCTTGATCTTGTCGACATTGTCCATACCGCTGATCACCTGGCCCCAAACGGAGTACTGCTTATTCAGCCAAGGTGCGTCGGCAAAGCAGATGAAGAACTGCGAGTTTGCCGAGTTCGGGTTCTGCGAACGCGCCATCGAGCAGGTGCCGCGAATGTGCGAGGTCGCGGAGAATTCAGCCTTCAGGTCCGGCTTGGACGAGCCGCCCATGCCGGCGCGAGCGGTGTTGCCGCCGACCTTGCCGTGTTCGACGTCGCCGGTCTGAGCCATGAAGCCATCGATGACGCGATGGAACACGACATTGTCATAGGCCTTTTCGCGTGCCAGTTCCTTGATGCGGGCGACGTGCTCGGGAGCGACCTGCGGCAGAAGCTGAATGACAACCTGGCCCTTGGTGGTTTCCAGGATGAGGGTGTTTTCTGGATCCTTGATCTCAGCCATGTTCGTTTCCTCTTCTCTCTTCTTGATTGCGCGTGACCCCGAACGCCGCGTGGCATTTTTGGGATCATGCCCGTGAAATTACTTCTTGGTGACAGTGACCTTGATCATCTTGTCCGGGTTGCTCACTTCGCCGTTCTGGCCCTCGCCGCGCTTGATCTTGTCGACGAGTTCCATGCCGGAGACGACCTTGCCGACGACCGTATACTGGCCGTTCAGGAAATCGCCATTGGCAAACATGATAAAGAATTGCGAGTTGGCGGAATTCGGATCCTGGGCACGCGCCATGCCGACAGTGCCGCGCGTGAAGGGTGTCTTTGAGAATTCGGCCGGAAGGTTCGGCAAATCGGAACCGCCGGTGCCGGCCTTGCCCGCATTATAACCCTTCGTCGTATTGCCGTACTGGACATCGCCGGTCTGGGCCATAAAGCCATCGATAACGCGGTGGAATACGACGTTATCATACGCCCCCTTCTTGGCCAGCGCCTCGATCTGCGCGACATGCTTCGGAGCGACTTCCGGCATCAACTGAATGACGACCGGGCCGTCCTTGAGCTGGATCGTCAGAAGATCAGCCGCCGCAGCCGAGATTGCGCTACCTGCGAAGGCGGCAAGGCTCAAGGCGCCTGCCAATGCGATATGAAAGAGTTTCATGGGTGCTCCGTTCGGAAATGGATTTCGGCTCAGCTTTTGGTGCTGGTCGCATCTTTGAGTTTGGCGGTCAGGGCTTCCAGAACCGCCGACGGCACGAAGGCGCTGACGTCACCGCCCATGGATGCGATCTGCCGCACCAATGTGGCGGTTATGGGCCGCGAAGCCGTGCCGGCCGGCAGAAACAGCGTCTGGATATCGGGCGCCATCTGCCGGTTCATGCCAGCCATCTGCATCTCGTAGTCGAGATCGGTGCCATCGCGCAGGCCGCGCACCAGCAAGGTGGCACCATGGGCGCGGGCGGCGTCGACGACCAGATTTTCGAAGGCGACGACGGAAATGTCGCCCGCCTTATGAGGCAAGGCGTCCGTAAGCGATCTGCGGATCAGTTCCGCTCTCTCTTCGAAAGTGAAAAGCGGCTTCTTGCCGGGATGAACGCCGATCGCGACGATGACTCTGGAGGCAACATTCAGCGCCTGCACGAGGACATCCAGATGTCCGTTGGTCATCGGATCGAAGGATCCGGGATAAAAGGCTGTCGTCATACCGGGCCGGCTCGTTGTTTCGACGCCTTTTGTCATGGATGCGGCAACATCGCAAGTCATTTGCAACCGGCGGACTGCCTCTGAACCCTAGATGAATGCGGCGTTCAAGCCCGTTTCAGATCGACGATGCTTTACTGACACCAACATCAGGACGGGCCGCTTCTACGGCTTGCCGACCTCGGCTTTGGGAATGTCACGCCATGTTGGTCTTCATTATCGCAGTCGCTATCATCTGTTCATTTTTCGTCGAATACCTCGTTCACCTTTTCTCCGAAAAATATGAGATCGAATGGGCCGCTTCACCGGAAACCGCAGAAAACATGGATTCTGCCCAAGAAATCGTCATTGCCATGCGCAAAACGCATCGCGAATCTGAACGCCAGATGAACAAGGCATTCAAAGTCGCTTCAGGCATGCATTGCTAGATACCTCTCAACATCGGCGGAACCATTTGCAAACCGCTGCGTTTAAACTTCGAAACTCAGACTGCACATTGCGGCAAGAAGGAAGATGAGTATGTCCCACAAGATCACCCTTATTAACGCTGTTTGGATGACCATGATTACGGGAATGCTCGCGGCCACCATTGCGCTTTACGATCAAAAGCCCGACCAGTCGAAGATCTATGGTCCCTTTGCTTCGGCTCGTAACTTCGTAACCGTAAGCCAATACTAAGGGATCTGAACGCTAGTCCCACCAAAGGAGGGAGCGATCATGTTCACGATTTTGACGATGCTTACACTGTTCATCAGCATCATGTTTGTCGTCTCCGTTGCATCCACTATTTCGGCGCTCCACCGCGAGAGCGAAGAGAGCAAGAGGCTGCATAAGCGTCACAAGACGCTCTGATCTCCTTATATCGATTAGGTCTCCCAAGCGCTTGACCGAACAAAAACCGGATGTCTCCAGCGTCCGGTTTTTTCATACCGGCGATCGCGGCCGTCGCTCCTCAGCGCCCTTGGACATATTTGCATTGCCGCAACCGCCTGATTTTGTGACATAAAGCGCGGCGGTCGTTTCAATCGCGCGGCAGCAATGTCATGTTTCGCTGAGGAGGTGGCATGCGTATCGTTCTTACGGGCAGTTCGGGACGGCTTGGGCGCGCCATCTTCCACGCCCTGGCGGCGAGCAACACGGTTCTGGGGATCGATCGCTCGCCATTTTCGACCACGCATCTTGTCGGCGACTTTACCGATATTGTCATTTTGCGCGAAGCTCTGGCGGGCGCCGATGCGATCATCCATTGCGCGGCGCTGCACGCACCTCATGTCGGCGCGCTCTCCGACGATGAATTTCGTCGCGTCAATGTCGAAGGGACACGGCTTTTGGCGGAAGCCGCATTGGCTGCCGGTATCAAGCGGTTCGTGTTCACCAGCACCACGGCGCTCTATGGCCATGCCGTGGTTCCGGGCGAGTGTTCATGGATCGATGAACAGACGGTGCCGCAGCCCAGGAGCATCTATCATCGCACGAAGCTCGAGGCGGAGCGGATCCTGCAAGCTATGGCATGTTCGGATTTGGAGGTGCGCGTCTTGCGCATGGCTCGCAGCTTCCCTGAACCGGCCAATGTGATGGCTGCCTATCGCCTGCACCGCGGAGTCGACATCCGCGACGTCGCCGATGCCCATGCCGCGGCTCTGACGAATAGCGGCGATCAGTTTCAACGGCACATTATCTCAGCCACCACGCCCTTTAGACCGGAGGACTGCGCATCCCTCGCAAGCGATGCGGCTTCCGTCATCAGATTGCGCGCTCCGGCGCTTGGCCTGGAATTCGACCGCCGCAAATGGCCGCTGCCGCAAAAGATCGATCGCATCTACGCCTCGACGTCGGCGGACCGCGCTCTCGGTTGGCGCTCTCGTTTCGGCTATGAGGAGGTATTGGCGCAATTGGACCGAGAAAGCCTCGAAGTATTGCCAGCCTTTTCCGCCGACAAAAGGCGACCCGAATAAGGAGCACCAGACACTTTTGAAATTTCAGGCGCCGGATATCCGGCGCCGGTCCAAAAAAATCGCCTAAGACTGCTTTTCACCGCAGGCTTAGGCGATTGTAACGACCTTATTCTCTCGTCAGGACGAATAGATTATCCGCCATTTCGTCATCCGACGCTGCGATCCCTATTCCTCGCTTGCGCCCTCGACGTCACCGCCGGCTTCACCGTTGACCGTTTCATCGTCGGTGGCCGCATCGTCTTCGCCCTCCGGCTCGCTGATGCGCTCGACGGATACGACCTTCTCATCCTTGGCGGTCGAGAAGATGGTGACGCCCTTGGTCGCACGGCTGGCAATGCGGATGCCGCCCACGGGCACGCGGATCAACTGGCCGCCGTCGGAGACGAGCATGATCTGATCGCCGTCTTCGACGGGGAAGGCGGCGACGAGTTCGCCGATCTCGCCCGTCTTCGATGTATCGGTGGCGCGGATACCCTTGCCGCCGCGACCGGAGATGCGGAAGTCGTAGGAGGACGAGCGCTTGCCGAAGCCCTTTTCCGAAACCGTCAGAACGAATTGCTCCAGCGCTTTCAGCTCTTCGTAGCGCTCATCGTTCAGCTGTCCCTCTTCGGTGACTTCTTCGCCGACCAGCGCGATTTCCTCGTCCTCGCCCGTTGCAGAGCGACGCTCACTGACGGAGCGCTTGAGATAGGCCGCGCGCTCCCAAGGTTCTGCATCCACATGGCGAACGATCGTCATCGAGATAATGCGGTCGCCGGCTGCCAGGTTGATGCCGCGAACGCCGATCGAATTGCGGCCGGCAAAGACACGCACGTCCGAAACAGAGAAGCGGATGCACTGGCCAAGCGCCGTGGTCATCAGCACGTCGTCTTGCTCGGTGCAGGTCTCGACGGAAAGGATTTCGTCGCCCTCTTCCTCGAGCTTCATGGCGATCTTGCCGTTGCGGTTCACCTGCACGAAATCCGACAGCTTGTTGCGGCGCACAGTGCCGCGTGTCGTCGTGAACATCACGTCGAGATTATCCCAGCTGTCCTCATCCTCTGGCAACGGCATGATCGTGGTGATGCGTTCGCCGGGCTCCAGCGGCAGCATGTTGATCAATGCCTTGCCGCGCGAGGTCGGGGTGCCGATCGGCAGGCGCCAGACCTTCTCCTTGTAGACGATACCATGCGACGAAAAGAACAGGACCGGCGTATGTGTGTTGAGAACAAATAGCCGAGTAACAAAATCCTCGTCACGGGTCGTCATGCCCGAGCGACCCTTGCCGCCGCGGCGCTGCGCACGATAGGTCGTCAGCGGCACGCGCTTGATGTAGCCAAGGTGCGAAACGGTGACGACCATGTCTTCGCGAGCGATCAGGTCCTCGTCGTCCATTTCGAGGCCGCCATCGACGATCTCGGTGCGGCGCGGCGTTCCGAACTCGTCGCGAACGGCGGAAAGCTCTTCTTTTACAATCGCTTGAATACGAGCGCGCGAGGAAAGGATATCAAGGTAATCCTTGATCTCTACGCCGATCTGATTGAGTTCCTCATCGATTTCATCGCGACCGAGCGCAGTCAGGCGGGCCAGACGCAGTTCGAGGATGGCGCGTGCCTGCTCTTCCGAGAGGTTATAGGTGCCGTCGTCATTGATGCGGTGACGCGGGTCATCAATTAGCCGGATAAGCGATTCGACGTCCGCGGCATTCCAGCGGCGCGTCATCAGCTCTTCGCGGGCCGATTGCGGATCCGGCGCCTGACGAATAACGCGGATGACTTCGTCGATATTGGCGACAGCGATCGCCAGACCGACCAAGACGTGGGCGCGATCACGCGCCTTGCGCAGCAGATATTTGGTGCGGCGGCTGATGACTTCCTCGCGGAAGGCAACGAATGCGCGCAGCATATCCATCAGGTTCATCTGCTCGGGCTTGCCGCCGTTCAGCGCCACCATGTTGCAGCCGAAGGAGGTCTGCAGCGGCGTGTAGCGATAAAGCTGGTTCAGAATGACGTCGGCATTGGCATCGCGCTTCAGCTCGACGACGACGCGATAGCCCTGACGGTCGGATTCGTCACGCAGGTCCGAGATGCCCTCGATTCGCTTTTCGCGCACGAGTTCGGCCATTTTCTCGATCATCGACGCCTTGTTCACCTGATAGGGAATCTCGGTGATGATGATCTGCTCGCGATCGCCACGCATCGGCTCGATCGTCGCAACGCCACGCATGACGACAGAGCCGCGGCCCGTCTCATAGGCGGAACGGATACCGGCACGGCCGAGGATCTTCGCGCCGGTCGGAAAATCCGGACCGGGGATGATCTGCATCATCTCAGGCAGTTCGATCGCCGGATTATCGATCAGCGCGATACAGCCGTCGACCACTTCGGACAGATTGTGCGGCGGGATATTCGTCGCCATGCCGACGGCGATGCCGCCGGAGCCATTGACGAGCAGATTGGGGAAGCGGGCCGGCAGAACCTTCGGCTCTTCGGCGGTCGCGTCGTAGTTTTCCTGAAAATCGACGGTTTCCTTGTCGATGTCCTCGAGCAGCTCGTGAGCGACCTTCGTCAGGCGCGATTCCGTATAACGCATCGCCGCCGGCGGGTCGCCGTCGATCGAGCCGAAATTGCCCTGCCCGTCAACGAGCGGCACACGCATCGACCAGTTCTGCGCCATGCGGACCAAGGCATCGTAGATCGAAGCGTCGCCGTGGGGGTGGTATTTACCCATGACGTCGGCGACGGGGCGAGCTGACTTCACATATTTGCGGTTCCAGTGATAGCCGCTTTCATGGGCGGCATAGAGGATGCGCCGATGAACTGGCTTGAGACCATCGCGGACATCGGGAAGCGCGCGGCTGACGATCACGCTCATGGCGTAATCGAGATACGACCGCTGCATTTCCTCCATGATGGAAATCGGCTCGATGCCTGGCGGGAGCTTCCCGCCGCCGGGTGGTGTTTGCTCAGTCAAAACAGATCACGATCTCTTTTAGAATCACTGCGAAATTTATAGCCGAAAGGCCCAGCGAGCGCCAATTTGGGCCGACGTTTGTGAACAGGCTTTTGCCTCTTTAAGCCATGAAATCGAACATTTCCGTGGCGCAACCCGCCTATAGCGATGCAATACGCTTTGCGAAAGCACATTCCTCGCATAACAATGGCTGACAACAACGACAGAACAGTCTCCGGGGAACATATGGCAAGTGCGGATACGCTGATCAATGCCTTCACGACTCTGCTTGTCACAGTCGATCCGCCGGGGCTAGCGCCGCTGTTCATCGGCCTTACGGCGGGCATGAATCGTTCCGAGCGCAAGCAGGTTGCCCTGCGCGGCTCGGTGATCGCCTTCTTCATTCTGGCAGCCTTTGCCCTCTTCGGCGCGAGCGTCCTCGGCATCCTCGGCATCTCCATCGGTGCCTTCCGCATCGCCGGCGGTCTGCTGCTTTTCTGGATCGCTTTCGAGATGGTGTTCGAGCGACGGCAGGATCGGAAGGAAAAGACGACCGAGGTGGCGATCACCCAGGATCATATCCGCAATATCGCGGTCTTTCCGCTCGCCCTGCCCCTGATTGCCGGCCCTGGCGCCATCTCGGCAACGATCCTGCTGGCAGGTTCGCTGCAGACCACGCTCGACCGGGCGCAACTGATCGGCGTCATCGCCGCCAATCTCTGTCTCGTCTTCGCTGCCCTTGCCATTTCCGACAGGCTCGACCGCATGCTCGGCGCCACGGGCCGCGCCATCCTGACCCGCCTGCTAGGCGTTATCCTCGCCGCGCTTGCCGCGCAGTTCGTCGTGGACGGTGCAAGGGCGGCGCTGACTCTTCCCTGAAAACTGGCCTCGTCACGCAAAAAGCCCGCCGATAAGGCGGGCTTCGAGAAAATCCTTCGTCTCGTGCCACAAGGCTCAGAACGGGATATCGTCGTCCAGATCGCGCGAGAAATTGCCGCCGCCGCCTGCCGGGCTGCCACCGCCGCGGTTACCGCCTCCGCTCCGCGAAGAGCCCTGCGAAGACGGCTGACCGTAATCGTCGCCACCATAATCGCCGCCGTAGCCGCCACCAAAATCACCGCCACCGCGACCGCCGCGACTGCCGCCTTCAATCGAACCGCCGCCTTCGCCGCGACCATCGAGCATTGTCAGGGTCGAATTGAAGCCCTGAAGCACGACTTCAGTCGAATAACGATCCTGACCGTTCTGGTCCTGCCATTTGCGGGTCTGCAGTGCGCCTTCGATATAGACCTTGGCGCCTTTCTTCAAATATTGCTCGGCGACCTTGCAGAGGCCTTCATTGAAGATGACGACGCGATGCCATTCCGTCTTTTCCTTGCGCTCGCCGGAATTGCGGTCGCGCCAGGTTTCGGAGGTGGCGACGTTGAGATTGGCGATCGGGCGGCCGTCCTGTGTGCGGCGGATTTCCGGATCCGCCCCGAGATTTCCAACCAGAATTACCTTGTTCACACTACCGGCCATGATACCACCCTGCTTGCCGCCCATCGACGGCTTTGAAATTCAATAGGGACAGCTTAACCCATAGCGGCTGTCCGACGCTATTTATGCGGTCTTTCCAGTTTCGTTCATCCACAAAGAAATCGTCGCGATAATTTTGTTCTTTATTTGTTCTAATTTATCCTTATGATCATGTCAACGGAATCGAAAAGCCGGTTCCAACTCTTCATTTCAGCCTCGACTCGCGGGCTGACATCACTAAATAAAGGCAGACTCCAAGGGACCTGCATACGACGATGAGCGAACTGAAGACTATTTCCATACGTGGTGCGCGCGAGCACAATCTCAAGGGCATCGATCTTGACCTGCCGCGCAACAAGCTGATTGTCATGACCGGGCTTTCGGGCTCCGGCAAGTCGTCGCTCGCCTTCGACACCATCTATGCCGAGGGACAGCGCCGCTATGTCGAAAGCCTTTCGGCCTATGCGCGCCAGTTTCTAGAGATGATGCAGAAGCCGGATGTCGACCAGATCGACGGCCTGTCGCCCGCCATTTCGATCGAGCAGAAGACGACATCGCGCAATCCGCGCTCGACGGTCGGCACAGTCACCGAAATCTATGACTATATGCGCCTGCTGTTTGCCCGCGTCGGCGTCCCCTATTCGCCGGTTACCGGCCTGCCGATCGAGAGCCAGACGGTCAGCCAGATGGTCGATCGCGTCCTCGCTTACGAGGAAGGCACGAGGCTTTATATTCTGGCGCCGCTCGTGCGCGGGCGTAAGGGCGAATACAAGAAGGAACTGGCCGAGCTCATGAAAAAGGGCTTCCAGCGCGTCAAGGTCGACGGGCAGTTCTATGAAATCGCCGATGTGCCGGCGCTGGACAAAAAATACAAGCACGACATCGATGTCGTCGTCGACCGCATCGTCGTCCGGCCGGATATGGCCGCCCGCCTGGCCGACAGCTTCGAAACGTCGCTGCGGCTCGCCGATGGCCTTGCCGTTGCGGAATTCGCCGACAAGCCACTGCCGCCCGAAGAAACCGCCGCCGGCGGCTCGGCCAACAAGTCGCTGAACGAGACGCATGAGCGCGTCTTGTTCTCGGAGAAATTCGCCTGCCCGGTTTCCGGCTTCACCATTCCGGAAATCGAGCCGCGCCTGTTCTCGTTCAACAACCCCTTCGGCGCCTGCCCTTCCTGCGATGGCCTCGGCTCGCAGCAGAAGATTGATCGGGATCTGATCGTGCCGGAACCGGAGCGCACCTTGCGCGACGGCGCAATCGCGCCCTGGGCCAAATCCAGCTCGCCCTATTACAACCAGACGCTGGAAGCCCTCGGCAAGCATTACGGCTTCAAGCTCGGCAGCCGCTGGAATGAGCTGTCGGAAAAGGCTCAGGACGTCATTCTGAACGGCACGGAAGACAAGATCGAGTTTCACTATGCCGATGGTGCGCGCTCCTACACGACGCACAAGAATTTCGAAGGCATCGTGCCGAATCTTGAGCGCCGCTGGAAGGAAACGGATTCCGCCTGGGCGCGCGAGGAGATCGAGCGCTTCATGTCGGCAGCTCCGTGCCCGGCCTGTAACGGCTATCGCCTGAAGCCCGAAGCTTTGGCGGTCAAGATCGACAAGCTGCACATCAGCCAGGTGGCAGAAATGTCCATCCGCATCGCCCGCGACTGGTTCGATGCGTTGCCGGGGACTTTCACCGACAAGCAGAACGAAATCGCGGTGCGCATTCTCAAGGAAATCCGCGATCGCCTGCGCTTCCTCAACGATGTCGGTCTCGAATATCTGAGCCTGTCGCGCAATTCCGGCACGCTTTCGGGCGGTGAGAGCCAGCGTATCCGGCTGGCGTCGCAGATCGGCTCGGGCCTGACGGGCGTGCTTTACGTGCTCGACGAGCCGTCGATCGGCCTGCATCAGCGCGACAATGCCCGTCTTCTGGAGACGCTGAAGCATCTGCGTGATATCGGCAACACGGTCATCGTCGTCGAGCACGACGAGGATGCGATCCTGACGGCCGACGACGTCGTCGACATCGGTCCCGCGGCCGGCGTGCATGGCGGCCAGGTGGTGGCACACGGCACACCGCATGACATCATGGCCAACCCGAAGTCGCTGACCGGCAAATATCTTTCCGGCGAGCTCGGCGTGCCGGTTCCAGATGAGCGCCGCAAGCCGAAGAAGGGCAAGGAAATCAAGGTTGTCGGCGCACGAGGCAACAACCTGAAGAACGTCACGGCCTCCATTCCGCTTGGCGTCTTCACGGCCGTCACCGGCGTGTCCGGCGGCGGCAAGTCGACGTTCCTGATCGAAACGCTGTACAAGTCGGCTGCGCGCCGTGTCATGGGCGCCCGCGAAATCCCTGCCGATCACGACCGCATCGACGGCTTCGAGCATATCGACAAGGTGATCGATATCGACCAGTCGCCGATCGGCCGCACGCCGCGCTCGAACCCGGCGACCTATACAGGCGCCTTTACGCCGATCCGCGACTGGTTTGCCGGACTGCCGGAAGCCAAAGCACGCGGCTATCAGCCGGGCCGCTTCTCGTTCAACGTCAAGGGCGGCCGCTGCGAAGCCTGCCAGGGTGATGGCGTCATCAAGATCGAGATGCACTTTCTGCCCGACGTCTACGTCACCTGCGACGTCTGCCACGGCAAGCGCTACAATCGCGAAACGCTCGACGTTACCTTCAAGACCAAGTCGATCGCCGATGTGCTCGACATGACGGTCGAGGAAGGCGTCGATTTCTTTGCAGCCGTCCCCGCCGTGCGCGACAAGCTGCAGAGCCTGAAAGATGTCGGCCTCGGTTATATCAAGGTGGGACAGCAGGCCAATACGCTTTCGGGTGGCGAGGCGCAGCGCGTCAAGCTAGCCAAGGAACTGTCGAAGCGATCGACGGGCCGCACGCTCTACATTCTCGACGAACCCACAACCGGTCTGCATTTCCATGACGTCGCCAAGCTTCTGGAAATGCTGCACGAACTGGTCAATCAGGGCAATTCCGTCGTGGTCATCGAGCACAATCTCGAAGTCATCAAGACAGCCGACTGGATCCTCGATTTCGGTCCAGAGGGTGGCGATGGCGGCGGCGAGATCGTGGCGGTGGGCACGCCAGAGACCATCGTCAAGGAGAAGCGCTCCTATACAGGCCAGTTCCTTAGAGAATTGCTGGAGCGGCGGCCGATGAAGAAAGTTGCAGCGGCGGAGTGAAGCTTCGCCCGAGAAACGTCCTTGGAGGAAAGAATGACCAAAGCGGGCGAAATCCGCACAGGCATCGGCGGCTGGACTTTTGAGCCTTGGCGCGGGACCTTCTATCCCGACACGCTAAAGCAGAAGGACGAACTCAATTACGCCAGCCGTCAGCTGAAGGTGATCGAGGTCAACGGCACCTATTACAGCACGCAGAAGCCCGAAGTCTTCGCCAAATGGGCTGCCGACGTGCCTGACGGGTTTATCTTCTCCCTGAAGGCAACCCGCTTCGTCACCAATCGCCGCGTCCTCTCCGAGGCCGGTGAATCGATGCAGAAGTTTCTGGAGTCCGGCATCAGCGAATTGGGCGATCACCTTGGCCCGCTGCTTTGGCAGTTTGCCCCGACGAAGAAATTCGACCCGGATGATTTCGAAGCGTTTCTGAAACTGCTGCCGGCCAAACAGGACGGCCTCGCACTTAAGCATGTCGTCGAAGTCCGGCACGATTCCTTCAAGGTGCCAGAATTCGTCGCGCTGCTTGAGAAATATAATGTCGCGCCGGTTTGCGCCGAGCATTTCGAATATCCGATGATCGCGGATGTCACCGCCGATTTCGTCTATGCCCGCCTTCAGAAAGGCTCGGACGACATCAAGACCTGCTATCCGGAGAAAGATCTGAAGGCCTGGGCCGATCGCCTGAAGACATGGGCGAGTGGCAAAGTGCCGGACGATCTGCCGCTGATCGATGCCGGCCGCAAGGTCAAGGTCGAACCTCGCGATGTCTTTGCCTTCATGATCCACGAAGGCAAGGTAAACGCCCCTCCGGGCGCGATTGCATTGCAGCAAGAGGTTGCGAAATAGGGATTAGAGCGGCTTGACGCTGGCGACGAGATCTTCGGCCGTCAGCCCCTTGCCGGCATGCTGGCCCGCCAGCCCATGCAGCCAGACTCCGGCGGCGGCAGCCTCAAAAGCCGGCGCCCCTTGCGCCATAAGTCCGCCGACGATGCCGGCCAGCACATCGCCGGACCCGGCGGTGGCAAGCCACGGCGGCGCATTGGCATTGATCAGCGCTCGTCCGTCCGGCGCGGCAATGACGCTATCGGCACCCTTGTAGATGATGGCGGCATGAGCTCTGGCAGCCGCCGCTCTTGCTTTGCCGACTTTACTCAAGGCCGTATCTGCGGCGATATCGGGGAAGAGCCGTGCGAACTCGCCTTCATGCGGCGTCAGCACCAATCGTGTCGGTCCCGCGGCAAAGGCGTCGAAAAGCTGCTGCGGGTCGTCGCGAAACGAGGTGATGCCATCGGCATCCAGCACCAGATGGCGGTCGGCAAGCGCGAGGCAGAATTGTCGCGCTTTTTCGCCGGCGCCAAAACCAGGTCCGAGAATGAAGGTCGAAAGGCGTTGATCGGTAAGCCATACCCGCAACGACGCTTCATCCTCGACGGCATGCAGCATGATTGCCGTGAGCAGGCCCGCATTGACGCTCATTGCCTCCAGCGGTGAGGCGATGGTGACGAGCCCTGCCCCGGCCTTCAGCCCGGCCATGGCGGACATGCGCGCAGCACCTGTCGCATTCGGCCCACCGGAAAAGACGACCAGATGACCACGCTTGTATTTGTGCGTATCGGCGCCCGCCGACGGTATCCTTGTCTGCCACTGCGCCGGCGTGTTTTCACCGATCAAGCCATCGGCGTGGGCGCGGACGATGCGGGCAGGAATGCCGATGTCGAAGACTTCCAGCTCGCCACAGAGGTCACGGCCGGGCAGCAGGAGGTGGCCCGGCTTGCGCGTCATGAAGGTCACGGTGCGCGTCGCGCGAAAGGCAGCGCCAAGGATCTGGCCGCTCGCCCCGTCAAGACCGGAAGGTAAATCGACGGCGATGACAGGAATATCCGCCTCATCTATGCGCGCAATAACGGCTACGACCTCGTCCGGAACCCGACGAGACAAGCCTGCGCCAAAGATGGCGTCGACGACGACATCGCCACGGCGCGGCGCGTAGCTTGCGATCGCCTCTCCTTCAATCGGACGGTCGGCAAAGGCGCGTGCAGCGTCGCCTTTCAACCGTTGCGGATCCCCGAGATGAAAAAGCAGCACCATGGCTCCGGCCAGCCTCAGAGCACGCGCCGCGACATAGCCGTCGCCACCATTATTGCCCGGGCCGCAAAGAACGACAAAACGCAACGCCCCAGGAAAGTAGCGAAGCGCGCTTGCGGCGACCGCCTGCCCGGCTTTTTCCATAAGCCCGTAGGAATCGATGGAAGAAGCAGCCGCTTCCTTATCGACTGCGGCCATGTCATCTGGAGAGAGGAGCAGATCGGCGAGCGGTAACATCATAGGGCAGCATTATAGATGCGAAATCTGCCTGAAAAACAACCGCAATTCCGGCGTCTATTTTGATCAAAAAATATGCATCTGCATACCGATTAAACAAATTCATTCAAGGTCTTGCGAGAGCACGAATACGACGTGCAAGGCACTTTTTTGCGAAATTTTGCTTATCCAGTCCATTTTGGTGCGAAATCGCTTCCATTTTTCTGAAAAATCCTCATCAATTCATCGTCTCGGCGCGAATTCGCCGGGATTTTTTACGGAGGTCGTTTCCCAATTGGCACGATACGTGCATACGTTGGTCGAGCGGGGAGTAGTCCTGCTGTAACAGGAGAAGCGGAGAGACATTTTCTCATGAAAAAGATCGAAGCGATCATCAAGCCCTTTAAGCTCGACGAAGTGAAGGAAGCCCTTCAGGAAGTCGGCCTCCAGGGTATCACCGTCACGGAAGCGAAGGGCTTCGGTCGTCAAAAGGGCCACACGGAGCTTTACCGTGGCGCCGAATACGTCGTCGACTTCCTGCCGAAGGTGAAGGTCGAAGTCGTACTGGCAGACGAAAATGCGGAGGCGGTGATCGACGCCATCCGCAAGGCCGCCCAAACCGGCCGTATCGGCGACGGAAAGATCTTCGTCTCCAATGTGGAGGAAGTCATCCGAATCCGCACCGGTGAAACGGGCATCGACGCCATCTAACCCGCCCGGCCCGAGCGGCCGAGGCTCGTAATCGTCATCTAAGTCAAGGGAAGCAGTTTAATGACGACCGCAAGCGAAATTCTGAAACAAATCAAGGACAATGACGTCAAGTTCGTTGACTTGCGTTTCACCGACCCCAAGGGCAAGCTTCAGCACGTCACCATGGACGTGATCTGCGTCGATGAAGACATGTTCGCCGACGGCGTCATGTTCGATGGCTCCTCGATTGGCGGCTGGAAGGCCATCAACGAGTCCGACATGGTGCTGATGCCCGATCCGGACACGGTCCACATGGATCCGTTCTTCGCACAGTCCACCATGGTCATTCTCTGCGATATTCTCGATCCGGTCTCCGGCGAAGCCTATAACCGCGATCCGCGCGGCACCGCCAAGAAGGCCGAAGCCTACCTCAAGGCCTCCGGCATCGGCGACACCGCCTTCTTCGGCCCGGAAGCCGAATTCTTCGTCTTCGATGACGTCAAGTACAAGGCCGACCCGTACAATACCGGCTTCAAGCTCGATTCCAGCGAACTGCCTTCCAACGACGATACGGATTATGAGACCGGCAACCTCGGTCACCGTCCGCGCGTCAAGGGTGGCTACTTCCCGGTTCCGCCGATCGACAGCTGCCAGGACATGCGTTCGGAGATGCTGACGGTTCTCACCGAAATGGGCGTCGTCGTCGAAAAGCATCACCACGAAGTCGCCGCCGCCCAGCACGAACTCGGTATCAAGTTCGACACGCTGGTTCGCAGCGCCGACGGCATGCAGATCTACAAATACGTCGTGCATCAGGTCGCCAACGCCTACGGCAAGACGGCAACCTTCATGCCGAAGCCGATCTTCGGCGACAACGGCTCGGGCATGCACGTCCATCAGTCGATCTGGAAGGGCGGCAAGCCGACCTTCGCCGGCGACGAATATGCGGGCCTTTCCGAAAGCTGCCTCTACTACATCGGCGGCATCATCAAGCATGCCAAGGCAATCAACGCCTTCACCAACCCGTCGACGAACTCCTACAAGCGTCTCGTCCCTGGTTACGAAGCGCCGGTTCTGCTCGCCTATTCGGCTCGCAACCGCTCCGCTTCCTGCCGCATTCCGTTCGGCTCGAACCCGAAGGCAAAGCGCGTCGAAGTCCGCTTCCCTGACCCGACCGCCAACCCCTATCTGGGCTTCGCCGCCATGCTGATGGCCGGCCTCGACGGCATCAAGAACAAGATCCATCCCGGCAAGGCCATGGACAAGGATCTCTACGACCTGCCGCCGAAGGAACTGAAGAAGATCCCGACGGTCTGCGGCTCGCTGCGCGAAGCTTTGGAAAGCCTCGACAAGGACCGTAAGTTCCTGACCGCCGGCGGCGTCTTCGACGACGACCAGATCGATTCCTTCATCGAACTGAAGATGCAGGAAGTCATGCGCTTCGAAATGACCCCGCATCCGGTCGAATACGACATGTACTATTCGGTCTGATAGAAGACATGAAAGCCCCGGCTCGCCGGGGCTTTCTCCATGATGGGCAGCGGGTGGCAGGCCTGCCATTGCATGGAGTTTTCACAATCAGCCCTTTGCTCGGCGTTCGAAGTAGAACCGAGCCGAATGTGACAGTTCGATAACAGAATGGGGGCAAAATCCTTGATATCAGTGGTAAAAGTCACCACATGATGTGTTGAAAGGAAGTCGTGCCATGAAACAACGAAACGCAAAATTCAATATTGGCGACGTGGTTCGACACCGGATGTTCCCCTTCCGCGGTGTCATCTTCGATGTCGATCCGGAATTTGCAAATACCGAGGAATGGTGGAATTCCATCCCGGCCGAAGTGCGGCCCACCAAGGACCAGCCCTTCTACCACCTTCTCGCCGAAAACGACGAGACGGAGTATGTCGCATACGTATCCGAACAGAATCTGATCAGCGACGAGAGCGGCGTTCCGCTGCGTAATCCGCAGGTCGCCCAGATTTTTGACCAGGCGCCCACAGGTCAGCTCAAACCCAAGATGAGCCTCGCCCACTAAACGTCTCCAAACCCAAGCATTTCGAAGGGAAGGTGCCCCGACGCCTTCCCTTTTCATTTGTACACCGCAGGACGACAGGATTGACGACGCGCAAAGAAAAAGCCCGGATCGCTCCGGGCTTTTTCTTTCGTAAGATGAATGAAGCTCTCGGCCAGCTTACTGCTGCTTGGCGGCCTTCTGGGCGTCTTCCAGCTTCTTGCGTGCTTCCTCGGCCTTCTTCTGCATGCTGTCCTGCAGGCTCTTCTGGCTTTCGGCAAGCTTGCTGTCGGAGATTGCAGGGCCGTCAAAGGCAGCGCCAAAGCCGGACAGCGAGATCTTGATCGGGTTCGGGGCGCGGCGGAAGTTGATCGAGGTGAAGGTGACGTCGGTGCCCTTCTTCAGCGAAGCGATCATAGCGTCGGTGACGGGAACTTCCGCGGTGCACTTGTCCGGAAGGCAGACTGCATAGTCGAGCTTCTGGCCCTTGCCGCCATCAACCTGCATGGTGATGCCGGGCGGGATCAGACGAGCCGTCGGAACCGAAATCTGCAGGATCTTGCGGTTGACCTTGCCGTCGACGGAGATGAGGCCGACCGCGGTCACCAGCTGGCCGTTATTGGCCATGATCAGGTTCTGCACGATGCAGATATCGGCATCGTCCTGCTTGGCGCAGGTCTTGTACCAGCCGAGACGCGGCTGGTTGGGATCGGCACCACCACCATCGGCGGGAGCGGCATTGGACGCATCCTGAGCGAAGGCAGCAGCCGGGAGCGCCGCACCGATCATGAGAGCCAGAGCAGAGAGACCTGCCCGCATTTTGTTGTCAGTCTTGAACATCATAGCGAAACCGCCTCCTGAAATCCGCTTCGGGGCAACGGCGTGCCGCCCCATGCAATTCGGGTCAAACCGTCGTCCACCTGTCGAATGAATAAGGCAAATGCATGACCCGGGAAACCCGGCACCCCTGTTACATCGCACCGGCGCGGATATCCAGCATTTCTTTGGCCTTTTCTGTTGAGACCCAAGAATTCCATAGTCGCGTGTTGAATTCGGCACGCTCATGATAAGGTTCGGCCGAATCGTACCCTTACCGGAAAGGATGCCATGCAAGCGCTCCGGATCGCTGTTTTCCTGTTCTTCGCAACCTTGTGCAATGCCGTAGCGGCGCAACCGCTTTATGGTATCGCCATGCACGGAGATCCGGCGCTGCCGGCGGACTTCAAGCATTTCCCCTACGTCAATCCGGATGTCAAAAAAGGCGGCCGCATCAGCTATGGCGTCGTCGGCACCTTCGACAATCTCAATCCCTTTATTCTGAAGAGCATGCGCACAACCGCGCGCGGCATGTGGGATCCTGAGTACGGCAATCTCGTCTACGAGTCGCTGATGCAGCGCTCAAGCGACGAGCCCTTCACACTCTACGGACTGCTGGCCCAGACGGTAGAATGGGACGACAATCGCAGCTTCATCCAGTTCAACCTCAATCCAAAGGCTAGATGGTCGGACGGCCAGCCGGTGACGCCGGAAGATGTGATGTTCACCTTCCAGCTCCTGCGTGACAAGGGTCGCCCCAACTTTTCGTCTCCGCTGAAAGGAGTCGGCGAGATGGAGAAGGTCGGCGAGCATAGCGTGCTGATCCATTTCAACGAGGCGGCGAATCGCGAAACGCCGCTGATCATCGCCATGCTGCCGATCTTGCCGAAACACATCATCGATGTGGATAGTTTCGAGCGAACCACGCTCGCCTTTCCCATCGGCTCCGGACCATACAAGATCAAGAGCATCGATCCAGGCCAGCGCATCATTTACCAGCGCGATCCCGGCTATTGGGGCAAGGACATTCCCACGAAAGTCGGCATCGACAATTACGACGAGATATCCGTCACGTATTTCCTGCAGGAAACCACGTTGTTCGAATCGTTCAAGAAGGGCGATATCGACGTCTATCCCGACGGCAGCCCCGGTCACTGGCAGCAGGCGTATAGTTTCCCGGCCGTAAGTTCCGGCGCCGTCGTCAAGGAGACGTTCAGGCCGAAAACGCCGAGCGGCATGCTGGGCTTCGTCTTCAACACACGCCGGCCGATCTTTGCCGATAGGAATGTGCGCAAGGGTCTGACGCTCGTCTTCGATTTCGAATGGTTCAACCGCAGCCTTGCCTCCAGCGCCTATACGCGCACCGAAAGCTATTGGCAGAATTCCGACCTTTCCTCTTTCGGCGTGCCTGCCGATGCCAAGGAGCTCGCGATGCTCGGACCAATCAAGGACCGTATCGACCCCGACGTGCTTGACGGAACCTACAAGCTCCCGGTGAGCGATGGTTCCGGCCGCGACCGCAAGATCCTGCGCAAGGCCGTCAACTTCCTGAAGCAGGGCGGCTACACGATCAAGGGCGAACGCATGGTCGACAGCGCCGGTCGGCAGCTCAGCTTCGAGATCATGACGCAGAATGCGGATCAGGAGCGCATCGCCATTGCCTATCGCCGCTCGCTGGCGCTGCTCGGCATCGCTGTCACCATCCGTACCGTCGACGATTCGCAATATCAGTTGCGGACGGGAAGCTACGACTACGACATGATCCTGAAAGCCTATCCATCCTCGCTATCTCCCGGCACGGAACAGCTGGGACGATGGGGGTCGGCCGCCGCCAAGGCGGCGGGAAGCTTCAATTACGCCGGTGTCGCCGATCCCGATGTTGACGCGCTGATGGGACATTTCCTGACGGCGCATTCGTCCGAGGATTTCCGCGACGCGGTGCGCTCCTTCGACCGCATACTGATCTCCGGCTATTACATGGTACCGCTCTATCATATCGGCCAGCAGTGGATTGCGCGGCGCAGCCATATCGCCCGTTCGGACGTATTGCCGCTCTATGGCTACTACCTGCCGGCTTGGTGGGACGCCTCGGCTCAATGATGTCAACCGGTTCCCTTTCGGTAACCGGTTGAAGCCATCGCCACAAAGGCCTAGATGGAGGGGAATTGCCTGAAACCGAAAGGACGGAACCATGGAACGCATCACGATCGATATTGTCTCGGACGTCGTCTGCCCATGGTGCTATCTCGGCAAGGCCCGGCTGGAGCTGGCGATTGCCGAGGTGCAGGATGAAGTGGGCGTCGACCTCAACTGGCGCCCCTACCGCCTGAACCCCGACTATCCGCCCGAAGGCGTCGACCAGAAGAAGGCGCTCGAGCAGAAACTCGGCGGCGCGGAGCGTGTCGCGCAAGGGCACAAGATGCTGAGCGATCTCGGCCGGGAAGTGGGAATCAAGTTCGATTTCGACGCCATCAAGATCGGCCCCAACACGCTCGACGCACACCGCCTCATCCATTGGGCCGTGACCGAGAGCCGCGAGAAGCAGGACAAGGTCGTCAACGCGCTGTTCAAGGCCAATTTCGAAGAGGGCCGCAATGTCGGCGATCACGCGGTTCTGCTCGATATCGCCGAAAGGGCCGGCCTCGACCGCTCCGTCATCGCAACGCTGCTTGCCTCCGATGCCGACCGCGACCTGATCATCGGCGAGATCGAAGCTGCCCAGAAGATCGGCGTCACCGGCGTCCCCTTCTTCATCTTCGATCAGCAATATGCGGTCAGCGGCGCGCAGACGCCGGATGTACTTGCCGGGGCGCTGAGAGACATCGCCAAGATGAAGGCCGAGGCTCGGGCCGGGATGAATTGACCAGCGGTCGGTGATAGCTTGATTGCACAAGGGAGACCGCCGACGTTACCTGCCGAATAAGTGGCGTCGCCGCTTGCGGTCGTTGCGGCATAGACAAAAATCTCGATTTTGCGTCGTCGACTCAGCCACTGGATTTCGACGATGCATACTTCCAGCCGCCCGGACCTAAGTGACATAAAACTCGGAGACTGGGTGGATCGTCATTTGCCATCGGCATGGCGACCCTATGCCCGGCTCGCACGTCTGGATCGGCCCGTGGGCACGTGGCTTACGCTTTTTCCCTGCTGGGCAGCGCTTATCCAGGCGTCCCATGGTTTTCCAGACTTCCGGCATCTGTTGATCTTCTCTCTCGGCGCCTTGCTGATGAGAAGCGCGGGTTCGACCGTCAATGATATCGCCGATCGGAAATTCGACGGCCACGTCGAACGCACCCGCTTTCGGCCCTTGGCGAGCCGCCAGATCGGCTTGCCACAGGCCATATCGTTTCTGGGGACGGAACTCGTCCTCGCCGCTTTGCTTCTTTTCTTCCTGACGCCCTTCACGCGCCTTGTCGCCATCTGCGTACTGCCACTCGTCTTCATCTATCCTCTTTGCAAACGCTTCACGCATTGGCCTCAGGCAGTGCTTGGCGCAGCGTTCAATTGGGGGATGCTGATGGCCTGGTCGGAAGTTACCGGCGAAGTGCCAACTGGTGCGATTCTGATGTGGATTGGCGCAATTGCCTGGCAGATCGGCTACGACACCGTTTATGCCTATGTCGATGTTAGAGATGATACGCGTCTCGGCCTGAAGTCGACGGCAATCCTGTTCGGTAAGCGCGGCAAGACATATATTGCTCTGTTCTACGCTGTTGCGATTGTAGCATGGTCGGCTGGCGGGTGGTTGGTCGGCATGTCTCCAGCCTACGACATCGGAATGCTGGTCATCGCCGCGCATCTTGGCTGGCAGATCTGGCGTCTCGATATCGCTCGTCCCGAAGTCAACTACCGGCTATTCCTAGCAAATATCCTGACGGGCGTCTTGCTGGCAGCATCGGCTTTCCTCGGCACTTTCTAGGTAGGCAGCCACGAAAGCAATTGTGCGCTTGCAACTCCCCATCGTCGCTCTGCAGCTTTGCGGGGCGAATAATACGTCAGCTTTGATCCACGGCCAGCAATCCCGACGCTATCGCCCGGAACGCCTCTATCGCCTTGGGAAGCACTTCCTTGGGGCTGTCGCTGGCAGCAACCCAGAGGGCGGCATTCAATGCTGCGCCGGAGAGGAGCCGGGCGGCGGCTTCCTCATCGAGCGGCTTGATGACCTTTCGCTCCAGAAGTGTTGAAACCGTCTGCCGGGTCGCCGCGAGACAGCTGTTCTGACTGGGCCATTTCGATGGATCACCCAACACCGCCGGGCCGTCGAGCAAAACAATGCGTTGAACCTCCGGATCGAGAGCCATTTCGATATAGGCTTCGCCTTCCGCCAACAGTCTTTGCCAATCACCATCCGCCAGTCTGGCGATCTCCTTAGCCCGCAAGGCCATTTCGCTGTCGATCTGATGGACGACAGCGGCAAACAGCCCCCTCTTGTCACCGAAATTGTGATAAAGTGCGCCCCTTGTCAGTCCGACATCCGCCGTCAACTCGTCCATCGACGCGGCTGCAAATCCCCTATCGGCGAAAGCTTTTCGCGCGGCGGCAACGAGCTTGTTGCGGTTCTCTTCCATCGTTTCCAGGCGTTTGGCCATTTTACCCTCAAATTTCACATACGCTTCGTATTTGAATTGACACGCAGCGCACGCGACACTATTTCACATACGGACCGTATATCAAATGAAGCGGTGCTTTTAAATGCCGCGCAAGATTGCGGCCCTTTAATTTCTTCTATCAACACAAGCGAAAGCAGGCTGTAATGACGAAGCGCAATGCGATCTTTCCCGCGGACAGACATGCTCTCTACGAAGAACATGGCTATTCCGCCGCAATCCGTTCCGGTGATCTTCTATTCGTTTCGGGTCAAGTCGGCAGCCGCGCAGATGGGAGCCCGGAGCCGGATTTCGAGCGTCAGGTCCAGCTCGCCTTCGACAATCTGCGAGCAACCTTGGAGGCGGGCGGCTGCACTTTTGACGATATTGTTGACGTCACCACGTTCCACACCGACCCGGAAAACCAGTTCGGAATGATCATGGCTGTCAAGAACAGGATCTTCAATGAAGCGCCCTACCCGAACTGGACGGCGATCGGCGTTAACTGGCTGGCGGGTTTCGATTTTGAAATCAAAGTTATAGCGCGTATTCCGGATGCAGCTAGTCACTCACAGGCGGCGTGAAGCCCATGACAGATTTCGGCCCCGCGCAGCAGATAGCTCGCCGGGGCCGAAAATGCTGTTCGGAAAAGGCCGCAAAGCGAAGCTGCGTCTCCTATTTTGCCAATTCCGCCAACTGAGTCATAACAACTGCCGCGCCCTGCAGCCGCTTTTCCGGCGTCGGCAGGTCACGGGTCAGGAAGACGCTCTGGTCGGGGCGGATCTTCGCCATCGTGCCCTGCTTCGCGATATAGCCGACGAGGTTGGCCGGGTTGGGGAATTCCTTGTTGCGGAACTGCACGACGACGCCCTTCGGGCCGGCGTCCAGCTTCTCGACATTGGCGATGCGGCAGAGCGACTTGATGTAGACGATCTTCAGCAGGTGCTGGACCTCGATCGGCATCGGCCCGAAACGGTCGATCATTTCGGCACCGAAACCGTCGATCTCCTTGATTTCGGTGATCTCGCCGAGGCGGCGATAGAGCGCCATGCGCAGATGCAGATCCGGCACGTAATCGTCTGGGATCATAACCGGCGTGCCGACGGAGATCTGCGGCGACCAGCCGGTATCCTGGATCTCGTCGACGCCCTTGACCTCGGCGACAGCCTCCTCGAGCATCTGCTGGTAAAGCTCGAAGCCGACTTCCTTGATATGACCGGACTGTTCTTCGCCGAGCAGATTGCCGGCGCCGCGGATGTCTAGATCGTGGCTGGCGAGCTGGAAGCCGGCGCCGAGCGTGTCGAGCGACTGCAGCACCTTCAACCGACGCTCGGCCGTCGTGGTCAGCACCTTGTTGACCGGCAGGGTGAAGAGCGCGAAGGCGCGCACCTTGGAGCGACCGACACGGCCGCGAAGCTGATAGAGCTGGGCAAGGCCGAACATATCGGCGCGATGGACGATCAGCGTGTTGGCTGTCGGCACGTCGAGACCGGATTCGACGATGGTGGTCGATAGCAGCACGTCATAACGACCTTCGTAGAAGGCATTCATGATGTCTTCCAGCTCGCCGGCCGGCATCTGGCCGTGGGCGACCGCCACCTTCAGCTCCGGCACATCCGACTGCAGGAAGGCGTGGATATCGGCGAGATCGGCAAGCCGCGGGCAGACATAGAAGCTCTGGCCGCCGCGATAATGCTCGCGCATCAGCGTTTCACGGATCACGAGGGAATCGAAGGGCGAAATGAAGGTGCGCACCGCCATGCGGTCGACCGGCGGCGTGGTGATGAGCGACAGTTCGCGCACACCCGTCATCGCAAGCTGCAGTGTGCGCGGGATCGGCGTCGCCGACAGCGTCAGCACATGCACGTCGCTCTTCAGTTCCTTCAGGCGCTCCTTGTGCTTGACGCCGAAATGCTGCTCCTCGTCGATGACGAGCAGGCCAAGATTGGCGAAGCTGATGCCGGAGCCAAGCAGCGCATGCGTGCCGACGACGATATCGGTCTTGCCTTCCGCCACTTCCTTCTTGGTAAGCGCCAGATCCTTGGCGCCGACCAGGCGTGACGCCTGCTGTATCCGGATCGGCAGGCCGCGGAAGCGCTCCGAGAAGGTCTTGAAGTGCTGGCGGGCAAGCAAGGTCGTCGGCACGACGACGGCGACCTGTGCGCCGTTCATTGCCGCGACGAAGGCGGCGCGCAATGCTACTTCCGTCTTGCCGAAGCCGACGTCGCCGCAGACGAGGCGGTCCATCGGCCGGCCGGCACCGAGATCCTCGCGCACCGCCTCGATGGCGTTCATCTGATCGTCGGTCTCGTCATAGGGGAAGCGCGCGGCAAACTCGTCATAGAGGCCGTCCGGCGTCGCCAATACAGGCGCGTGGCGCGTCAGGCGTTCGGCCGCAACGCGGATCAAGGCGCCCGCCATATCGAGCAGGCGTTTCTTGAGCTTGGCTTTGCGCATCTGCCAGGCGCCGCCGCCGAGCTTGTCGAGCTGCGCCTCTGTACCTTCGCCGCCATAGCGTGACAGAAGATCGATGTTTTCGACCGGCAGGAACAACTTGGCATCGTCGGCATAGAGCAATTCAAGGCAGGCATGCGGCGCGCCGGCTGCCTCGATGGTCTTGAGGCCGACGAAACGGCCGATACCATGCTCGGCGTGAACGACGATCGAGCCCTCGTCCAGGCCTGCCACTTCCGAGATGAAATCGGCCGCGCGCTTGCGGCGCTTGGAGCGGCGCACCATGCGGTCGCCAAGAATGTCCTGCTCGCCGATGATGACGAGATCGCCGGCCTCGAAACCGGCTTCCAGGCTGAGCACGGCGGCGGCCGCCTCGCCTTTGGCCAAACCACCAAGATCCTTGAAAGCCTCGATTGTCTTGACGCGTGCCAGCCCATGCTCTGATAGCACCTGCAGCAGGCGGTCGAGCGAGCCTTCGGTCCAGGCTGTGATCAGCACTTTGCTGCCAGTGGCACGCTTGTCTGCAATATGCTTGACGACAGCGTCGAAGACGTTGACCCGCTCGCTGTCGGCGCTATCGGTGGCGGAGCGTGCCCAGCGGGGCCCCTGGCGGGCGTCTAGGCTCACAACGCGGCGTGCCTCACCCTCATGCTCGTTGAACGGCGATATGCGGATGGCGCCGAAGGCATCGAGCGCATTACCGAAGGCTTTGCCATCGAGATAGAGCTGGCCCGGGGTAACGGGCTTGTATGGCGTGCCCTGCGCCATCTGGCCCTTGCCCTGCTGACCGGAGTTCAGGCGAGCATCGTAATAGTCGAAGACGAGCTTGGAGCGCTCCTCAGCGGCCTCGCGTACCGTGTGGTCGCTCACCAGCCGGAAGCCCTTGAGATAGTCGAATACCGTCTCCAGCTTCTCGTAGAACAGTGGCAGCCAGTGTTCCATGCCGGCGTAACGACGACCTTCGGAAACGGCGACATAGAGCGCATCGTCGCGCGTGGCGGCGCCGAAGGCCGAGAGGTAATTCTTGCGGAAGCGGCTGATCGTATCCGGCGTCAGCGTCACTTCGCTCATCGGATTGAGATCGAGCGAGCGCACCTGCCCCGTCGTGCGCTGGCTGGCGGGATCGAAGCTGCGGATGCTTTCCAGCGTATCCCCGAAGAAATCGAGGCGCACCGGCTCTTCCGTGCCAGGAACGAAGACGTCGAGAATGCCGCCGCGCACGGCGAATTCACCGACCTCGCGCACGGTCGCGACACGGTCGAAACCATTGCGCTCCAGGCGGCTGGCAATATCATCCATCCGCACCTGATTGCCGGGCCGGGCGGAAAACGCCAGGCTCTCGATCACCTCCTGCGGCGCCACCTTCTGCAGCATGGCATTGACCGTGACAAGCACGATTGCCGCATGCGGCTTGCGATGATGCGCGATCAGGCCGGAGAGCGCAGCCAGGCGGCGGGCCGAGGTATCGGAACTCGGCGAGACGCGGTCGTAGGGAAGGCAATCCCAGGCTGGCAGAGTGAGAACCGGTATTTCGGGCGCGATGAAGCCGAGTATCTGTTCGACATCGGCCATGTGCTGACCGTCTGACATGACATAGGCGACCGGCTGGCCGGCTCGTGCCAGATCAGCAAGCAGGAATGGCTCCATACCGGCCGGCACATGGCCGACCGTCAGCGGCTCGCTTGCGGCGAGCACCTTTTTCGCGTCGAAACCGGGGATCATTTCGTCAATCCAAACCTTTCGGCGATCTCTTCGAAATCTGGCTTGTAGGATGTCAAGCGCTCAAACATCGGCGTCTGCATATGCTGCGGCGTCGGCTCGCTGCCGAGAATCCACTTGAGGAGATCATTGTCCTCCTCGGCCATGATACGCTCGAGTTCATCGAGATCGGCCTCGGGGAGGTTTGGCAACTCGTTATCGGCAAACTGGCCGAAGACCAGATCCATCTCGCGGATGCCGCGATGCCAACAGCGGAAAAGGATGCGCCGGCGGCGAGGATCGAGATCGGCACTGCTGAGGGTCAGCCCAGTCATCAAAAACACCTTTATGTTGATGCGTCTCTATAAAACCAGCGTCGTAAGGTGGGAACCGGTTTTTCAGAAAAAAGCGCCTGCGATGCAATTTTCCGGGGAGTGTTGGGCTCGATGGAGCCGAGTTCTCCGCCGCCCCTTGCCAAATGTGCCCTGCCCGTCGCATTTTGCCGGCCATGCGTCCCGCCATCCTCGATCCGTTGTTTGCCTCAATCTCTTCGCTGCCCGGCGTCGGGCCGAAGGTATCCGAGCTGCTGGCGAAGCTGCTCGACCGCGAAACGATCGACGACTGCCGCGTCGTCGACCTCATTTTCCACGCGCCGCATTCGATCATCGACCGGCGCGAACAGCCGGGTATCGCCCGAGCGCCGCAAGGAGCCATCGTCACCATTACCGGCCGTGTCGACCGGCATCAGCCGCCGCCCAATGCACGCAGCAATGTGCCCTACCGCGTCTATCTGCATGACGAAACCGGCGAGCTTGCGCTGGTCTTCTTCCGCGGCAAGGCGCAATGGCTGGAAAAGCAGCTGCCGATCGACGAGACCGTCACGGTCAGCGGCAAGGTCGACTGGTTCAATGGCCGGCCGTCGATGGTGCATCCCGACTATATCATGCGCGAGAGCGAGGCGGAAAACCTGCCGCTGGTCGAACCGGTCTACCCGCTGACCGCGGGCCTGACACCGAAGTTCCTGCGCAAGACCATCGAGGGGGCACTCCCACGCATTCCGCAACTACCCGAATGGGATGACATCGCCCTTGCCCAGAAGCAGGGCTTTCCCTCGATCTCCGACAGTTTCCATATGCTGCATACGCCACGGGACGCCGCCGATATCGACCCGCAGGCGCCGGCACGCCGCCGGCTTGCTTATGATGAATTCCTCGCGGGGCAATTGTCGCTCTCTCTCGTGCGTCAAAGGCTGCGCAAGGTTGCCGGCCAACCCGTGCGCGCCACTGGAGAAATCAGCAACAAGATATTGGAATCCCTGCCCTTCTTCATGACGAATAGTCAGCGCGACGCGGTCGCGGATATTCTCAAGGATATGGCCGGCACAGAGCGCATGCTCCGGCTGCTGCAAGGCGACGTCGGCGCGGGAAAGACGCTGGTTGCCTTGATGGCGATTGCCGCCGTGATCGAAAGCGGCGGCCAGGCCGTGTTGATGGCGCCGACCGAAATCTTGGCACGCCAACACTACGCGACGATCTCGAAATTCGCTGCGAGTGCAAACCTTTCCGTCGAAGTTCTTACAGGTCGCACGAAGGGGCGTGAGCGGGATGTGATCCTGGAACGCATCGCCTCCGGCGAGGCGCAGATCGTCATCGGCACGCATGCCTTGTTCCAGGACAGCGTCGCCTATGCCAATCTCATGCTGGCTGTCGTCGACGAGCAGCATCGCTTCGGCGTCCATCAGCGCCTGCGCCTGACCGCGAAGGGCATCTCGCCGCATATGCTCGTCATGACCGCAACGCCGATACCGCGGACGCTGGTGCTGGCCGCCTTTGGCGATATGGACGTTTCCAAACTTACCGAGAAGCCGGCAGGCCGCAAGCCGATCCAGACGATCACTATCCCGAACGAGAGAACAGGCGACATCGTCGCCCGTCTGAAAAGTGCGCTGTCAGAAGGCAAAAAAGCCTATTGGATATGCCCACTTGTGGAGGAATCCGAAGAATCCGATTTAATGTCCGTCGAAGAGCGTCATGAGACGCTGACCAAGGCACTCGGGCCGGGCATTGGCCTCATCCATGGCCGGATGAGTGGCCCGGAAAAAGATGCCGTCATGATGGCCTTCAAGAATGGCGAAATCCGCCTGCTGGTCGCCACGACGGTGGTGGAAGTCGGTGTCGATGTGCCGGATGCGACGATCATGGTGATCGAGCATGCCGAGCGTTTCGGCCTTGCACAGCTGCATCAGCTGCGCGGGCGTGTCGGCCGTGGCGACGAAGCCTCCACCTGCATCCTGCTCTACAAGGGGCCACTTGGCGAGACCGGCCATGCGCGACTGTCGATCATGCGCGACACAGAGGACGGCTTCCGCATTGCTGAGGAGGACTTGAAGCTGCGCGGCGAAGGCGAGCTTCTCGGCACGCGTCAGTCCGGCACGCCCGGCTTCCGCATTGCCAGTCTTGAGGCGCATGCCGATCTTCTGGAAATCGCCCGCAAGGATGCCGCCTATCTGATCGAACGCGATCCGGAGCTGACGAGCGAGCGCGGTGTGGCGGTGCGCACCCTGCTCTATCTCTTCCGCCGCGACGAAGCGATCCGCTTCCTGCGGGCGGGATGAGCGGATGGACGCATTTGCTGCGTCCATCCCTGTTTCACGACGTCACTTGGTAGCAAGGCCCGGGATGGTGACCTGGAACACCTGGAACATGGTGTCGACGTCGGCGCCGCTGTCATCCTTGTAGGCGGCTCCGACCTGGAAGCCGTCCTGGGTGATAAAGTCGTTATCGTTGGCGACGAACAGGAAGTAATCATTCGGCAGCTTCGGGTCCTGGACGCTGGCAAGCGACATGGCTTCCCACTTTTCCGAGAGATTGTTGCGATCGTTCGGAGCGCCGTTGTGGAGGCCGAAGCGGGCGAGATCGGCGGTATCGTTGATGTCGATGAACTGGCTGAGGACAGCCGGCTTGACGGAGGGATCGAGAACGCCCTTCGGAGCGACGGCCGTGTCGCCATCGAACTTGCCGCCGGCAATGTCGGTGGCAGCGGACACGTCGACAGCGACGATGCTGCGATAGATCGACTTGTCACCCTTCTGGCCGTAGCCATTGTTGCTGTCGCGAGCGAGCATCAGGAAACTTGTCGGCGAAAGCGCCACGAGTTCGCTCTGGGCGGCGACGGCTGTCTTGCCCTTGTCATTGGTGAAGACGGGCAAAGGGACGACATATTCGTGTACCAGTTTCAGATGGTCGAGATCAGAGGCATCGTAGACCAGAGCGCGCGTGTTCTGCCGCGTCGAGCTGGAATCGCCGCCATCCTGGCGGGTCGCGGACTGGAGCACGGCGATCAGGAACTTGCCATCCGGGGTCAAAGACATGCCCTCCAAGCCCTGGTTGTTCTGGCGGCCGCTGGTCGGATCCTTCGGATCGGGCGCGGTTTCGCCAGGCCCCGGATTGTTCGAGGAGAAGTTTACTGCGCCATGGCGCATCGGCAGAAACGCCGCCGGCGGTGCCGTAGCCGAAATCATCCGCCCATCCGCCGAGAAGCGGTAGATATTGGGGCCGTATTCATCGCTGATGAACATCGAGCCATCGGGCAGCCGGGCAATGGCTTCATTGTCGAGCGAGATCTTGCCGTTCGGTGCTTGCGGCAGAAGCGGCATGGCGCCTTCCGCCTGCCGGACGCCATTCGCCGGATCGAGGCCGGTGGTGTCGTTGCCCTTGTTGTCTTTCAACAGCAGCGTATCGGCGAGCTTGGCTTCGACACCGAACTGCTCCTTGCCGGCTGGCGGCGTCTCGCCGGGAGCAACTGGCGTCAGCTTGATATCGATGGTGTTGAGACGCGCGCGGTAGTCGGTGGTGCCGGCGACATTGTAGCCGCGATCCGGCAGCAGCCAGAGAGAGCCCTTGTAGGTGCCGTCGGCGTTGCGGGTCCAGCTCTTGGTGTCGATCGACATGCCCGAGCCTGAACCGAAGGTCTCGCCGAACTTGTCACGCTGATTGGCTGGAATGCGGCCGACGGCGACGCGCCCCTTGTTGACGAGCGTCATGCCCTGAACGGTCACGGATGTATCGGCAAACGCCACGACCGGAGCGGTAAAAACGAATGTAGCGAGGGTAGCCGACAGCAACGACAGGCTCTTCGAACGCTTATATTTCAAGACAGTATCCTCCTGATGAAAACCCTTGTGGAGACAACGGCATCCATCTCCGGCCTGGTCGAAAGCCCCGTGTCAAAGAACAACTGCCCGACGCCGAAGCTCCGCGCATTCGATGATGAAATGCAACTAACTGCCTGTCCCCAAGGATGGTCTAAGGCGTCAACATGATAGACACATGACAGTTCGCGCCTCGCGCGAAGGCATCCAGCCAGCTATAGGAATGGGAGCATTCCTAGAGCATTTCCAGGAAAAGTGCGCAGCGGTTTTCCGTCCGAAATGCGTCAGAAAACAAGAAGATAGAGCGTTTCCGCGATTCAAAGAAAAGCGGAAGCGCTCTAGGTCAGTGAATCCATCGGAATGGGCTTGGGCAGGCCCTTCGCCGCGATAAGCTCCTGCCTGTATTCCGGCGAAACCAGGCCGCCGGAAATCAGAAGCTTGGCGCCATCCTCGGGGCTCATATCGAGAATGGTGATCTTCTCGCGCGGCACGAAAACCAGAAAACCCGCAGTGGGCACCGGTGTCGGCGGCAGGAAAACCGCGACCATGTCCTGCCCCATGGCATTGAATTTGGAGGCAATTTCGCCCTTGGCATCGGTCGAGATGAACACCATGGACCACAGGCCGGGGCTCGGATATTCGATAAGCCCGACCTTCTTGAACGACGTGCCCTGCTCCTTCAGCACCGTTTCGAAGATCTGCTTGACGCTCTTGTAGATCGTCCGCACGAGAGGTACCCGATTGACGAGCGACTCGCCCAACCGGACGATGCTCTGGCCGATCAGGTTTTTGGCCAGGAAGCCGATAAGCGTGATGAAGATCATCGCGATGACCAGCCCGGTGCCCGGAACGGCGAAATTCAGATAATTCTCGGGATCGTAACGCGCCGGAATATAGGGGCGGACCCAGCTGTCTGCCCAATGAACAATAGACCAGGTCAACCAGAGCGTAATGGCGATCGGAGCGCAAATAATCAGACCAGCCAGGAAGTTGTTTCTAATCCGTGTCGGCACGGATACTTTGATGAGCTTTTCAGTCATTTGCCGTTCGAAAACTCCGTTCCGTCGCCTACCGCTAATCGGCAAATCCTCCCCACCTCTCCTTTAAGGAAGGTGCCAGAAATCCGCGTGGCACACAACCCGGCAGTCACGCTGCCGGGCCTGACAGAGACTCTACTCACGACGACGTGATGTCAGGTGAGAATAGGAGAAGAATCCTACTCCACAGTCACGGATTTGGCGAGGTTTCGCGGCTGATCGACGTCGGTGCCCATAAAGACAGCGGTGTGGTAGGCAAGCAGCTGGATCGGCAGCGAGAAGATGATCGGGGCGATGATCTCGTCCACAACAGGCAGAATGATGGTCGCCATCGTCGGCAGCGTCGATGCGGCGGCACCTGCTGCGTCGGTGATGAAGATGATCCGGCCGCCGCGTGCCGCCACTTCCTGCATGTTGGAAACCGTCTTGTCGAAGAAGCGGTCGTGGGGAGCGATGACGATAACCGGCATGTTCTCGTCGATCAGCGCAATCGGACCGTGCTTCAGCTCGCCGGCCGCATAGCCTTCGGCATGAATATACGAGATTTCCTTGAGTTTGAGCGCGCCTTCCATGGCAAGCGGGAAGCTGGTGCCTCGGCCGAGATAGAGCACGTCCTTGTATTTCGAGATCTCGCGGGAGAGGCTTTCCATCTGCGGCTGGATGATGTTCAGCACCTGCGCCATGATGCGCGGCATCTCGACGAGGTGATGCACCAGTTCCTTCTCATCCTTGGCGCTGATCGTACCGCGGGCAACGCCGGCGCCGATCGCCAGCGATGCCAGAACGGCCAGCTGACAGGTGAAGGCCTTGGTCGAGGCAACGCCGATCTCAGGACCGGCCATGATCGGAAACACCGCATCGGATTCGCGCGCGATGGTCGATTCCCTGACGTTGACGACCGCACCGATCTTCAGGCCGTTATCCCGGCAATAGCGCAGCGACGCCAGCGTATCGGCCGTCTCGCCGGACTGAGAAATGAACAGCGCAGCCTGCGACGGCGACAAAGGCATCTCGCGGTAGCGGAATTCGGAGGCAACGTCGATTTCGACCGGGAGACGCGCATAGCGCTCGAACCAGTACTTGCCGATCAAGCCGGCAAGATAGGCCGTGCCGCAGGCGGAAATCGCCAGACCGGAAACCTTCCCGAAGTCGATAGCCGACACGCCAGGGTGCACGCGATGGCTGGCGAAATCGACGTAATGGCTGAGCGCATGGGAGATAACCTCCGGCTGCTCGTAGATTTCCTTTTCCATGAAATGGCGATGGTTGCCCTTGTCGACGACATAGGCGGTCGCATGGGAAATCTGCCGCGGCCGGTTCACTTCCTTGCCGCTGTAGTCGAGGATCGTGGCGCCGCTATGGGTGACGATCGCGCAATCGCCGTCGACGAGATAGGTGATCTCATTGGTGAACGGCGCAAGCGCGATGGCGTCCGAGCCGAGGAACATCTCACCCTTGCCGTGACCGACGGCGAGCGGCGGGCCGGAACGTGCCGCCATCAGCGTGCCGGGATCGTTCTGGAACATGACAGCCAATGCATAGGCGCCCGTCACGCGGTTCAGCATCTTGAGCATGGCAGCGCGGGGATCAAGCCCATCGCGGACATAATTCGCAAGCAGATGCGCCACGACTTCGGTATCCGTCTGCGAAGAGAATACCCTGCCCTCAGCCTTCAACTCCTCGCGCAATTCGGAAAAGTTTTCGATGATACCGTTATGGACGACGGCCACGCCCTCGACGAAATGCGGGTGAGCATTGGTTTCGTTCGGAACGCCATGGGTTGCCCAGCGCGTATGCGCAATGCCTGTTGTGCCCGGCAGCGGATCCGCCTCCAGCCGCTTCTCGAGATTGAGCAGCTTTCCTTCCGCACGGCGACGATCCATCACGCCGTCATGGATCGTCGCAACGCCAGCCGAATCATAGCCGCGATATTCGAGACGCCGCAGAGCATCCACCAAGCGATCCGCCACAGGCGCCGTTCCGACGATCCCAACAATACCACACATATAACTCTCCGTCCGACCTCAGATGTGAGGGCAAGTCCTACTCATTCTCAGGATTTTCTCAATTGCCATAACGGTCACTTTCGATTTCCGACCGTTACGCGAATTAGTGGCTGCCAGCGCCCTTCTTTGCCGCCTTGATGGCCAGGGCGCGCTCGCGAACGAGCTTGGCGCGCTCCGGCTTCACTTCCTGGCGCGCACGGCCGAAGGCCAGGGCATCGGCAGGGACATCATCGGTGATGACGCTGCCGGAGGCAATATAAGCACCGTCACCGATGCGTAAGGGCGCCACAAGCGAGGAGTTGGAGCCGACGAAGGCGTTGGCGCCGATATGGGTCTCGTACTTGTTGACCCCATCATAGTTGCAGGTGATCGTGCCCGCACCAATATTGCTGCCCGCTCCGATCGTTGCATCGCCGATATAGGTTAGATGACTGACCTTGGCGTCCTCGCCGATCTTGCCGTTCTTCACCTCGCAGAAATTACCAACCTTGGCGCCACTGGCGAGATCGGCGCCGGGGCGCAGCCGGGCAAACGGGCCGACCGTTGCGCCGGCGCTGACATGCGCGCCCTCGATGTGCGAGAAGGCATGGACGATCGCGCCGCCCTCGATGACGGCACCGGGGCCGAACACGACATTCGGTTCGATCATCGCGTCCTGGCCGATGACGGTGTCATAGGCGAGAAAGACAGTCTCGGGCGCAATCATGGTGACGCCCGAGAGCATCAGCTCATGACGCCGGCGTTCCTGCCAAAGGCGCTCGATGAAGGCGAGTTCGGCGCGATTGTTGCAGCCGGTCATTTCCACTTCCGGCGCATCGACTGCCACCGCGCGGCCGCCCAGCGAACGGGCGATCTCGACGAGATCGGTGAGGTAATATTCGCCCTTGGCATTGTTGTTGCCGATACGATCGAGCAGATCCAGCGCCTTGCGGCCGTTAATCGCCATCAAGCCGCTGTTGCACCAGGTTACCGCCAGCTCGGCATCCGTCGCATCCTTCGCTTCTCGGATGGCGATCAGTTCGCCGTCCTTGACCAGCAACCGGCCATAAGCGTTCGGATTGTCGGTGTGAAAGCCGATGACGACGACGTCATTGCCATCCGCTAGGCCCTGACGGGCAGCGCGGAGCGGCGCGTCGGTAAGCAAGGGAACATCGCCATAGGCAACGAGGATGTCGTCATATCCCCGGGCAATCGCCTCGCGCGCAGCAAGGACGGCATGACCGGTGCCGAGACGCTCTTTCTGAAGATAGGATTCCACCGCTATGCCGCCGATCGACGCTGCCGCACTGACCTCATCGGCATTGCGTCCCACCACCAGCGCCGCCACCGAAATATCGGTCTTGGCGATCGCCTCCATGACGTGAGCAATCATCGGCCGGCTCGCAATCGGATGCAGTACCTTCGACATCGACGATTTCATGCGGGTACTGTCGCCGGCAGCGAGGATGATGGCGAGGCAGCTACGTTCCATTTCAAGCTCCGAGATAAACGGTCAGGCGCGGCCCATTGCTGAGCGCAATCCCCTCATAGCAAGTAGTTGAATGGCGAACCAAGGCAAAATTGGCGCGAGGCTCAGGTATCCGCCAGCGCAGCAAAGGCTTCAAGCACATGCTGCCGCCCATCGACGATTACAAATTCCATTGCTTTGCGCGCAGCCACGCTGTCGTGCGCTGCGATGGCATCGACAATAGCCATATGCGTATCGGCGATATTGCTGAAGCCGTTGGTGGAAGGCGGCGCGCTCATGCGGAACATGCCGACCAATGCCGCCTCGATCAGTCCGCCGAGCGACCGCATGAACGGATTTTGAGAGGCTTCGGTGATCGCCAGATGAAAATGCAGGTCGGCGACCGCAAGGCTGTCCGACGTGTGATTCGGGTCCGCCATGGCACTTGCAAGCCCACGCAGCAGATCGATGTCCTCACGGCTCGCCCGCTCCGCCACCAGGCCGGCGGCGAACGGCTCGAAGGCAATGCGTATGTCGTAGAGATGGAGAAGGAATTCCTTGTCGATCCCGCTTTCGAAATGCCAGTTCAGCACTTCGTTATCGAACATGTTCCAATAGATCTTCTCAGTGACACGCGTGCCGACGCGCGCGCGCGGCACGACCATGCCTTTGGCCGCCAGGGTCTTCATGCTCTCGCGCAGAATCGTGCGGGATACCTTGAACCGCTGCAGAAGCTCGCTGTCGCCCGGAAGAATGCTGCCGATCGGAAATGCGCCCGATACGATTGCCTTGCCAAGGTCGTCGACCACCTGCGCGTGGCTCGTGCGCGACTTCCCCTCGGCCTTTCTCGTGTTAAGCAATCGGCTACGCAAGCACCCTGTCCTTCCCTCAGACGTATCGTCGATTGAAGCGGGAAAACAGCAGAAGACCCTTCTGCATCAGAATAAATGCAAACAGCAACAAGCCGATCAATATCTTCGTCCACCAGCTGGAAAGCGTTCCGTCGAAGGTGATGTAGGTCTGAATCAAGCCCTGTATGAGAATTCCGATGAGTGTTCCTCCGACGAACCCCGCTCCTCCCGTCAGCAGTGTTCCGCCTATGACCACGGCAGCGATTGCGTCAAGCTCGACGCCGACCGTGGCAAGCGAATATCCCGCTGATGTATAAATGGAAAAAACGATTCCGGATAGACCGGCGAGAAAGCCGGACAGGGCGTAGATCTGGATGGTCGTGCGGCCGACGGGCACGCCCATGAGTTCGGCGGTCTGCACGCCGCCGCCCAATGCGTAGACATTGGCGCCGAAGCGGGTGCGCTGCGCCAGTACGATGCCGCCGGCGAAGACGAGCAGCATGATGCCGCCGATCAAGGTCAGCCGGCCGCCGCCCGGCATCAGCCAATAGAGATCGTTGAGCTGAGAATAGAAACCATGCTCGATCGGGATGCTGTCAATCGACAGCACGAAGGCAATGCCGCGCGCCAGAAACATGCCGGCCAGGGTGACGATGAATGGCGGCATGCTGAGATAATGGATGATGGCACCCATGCCGGCACCGAAAATAGTCGTGAGAACGAGGACTAAAGTGAAAGCGATCAAGGGATGGATCGTCGTGTCCCGCAGGACGATCGCCAGGAAGACGCCGGTAAAGGCGATGACCGAGCCGATGGACAGATCGATGCCGCCGGAGATGATCACGAAGGTCATGCCGACGGCCGCAATCCCCAGAAAGGCGTTGTCGGTCAGCAGATTGCCGACCACCCGCGTCGACAGCATGTTCGGATACTGCGTCACGCAGCCTGCGTAGGCCAGGATGAAGATGACGATCGTCGCAAGCAGCGGAAGATATTTCGAATTCACTTTGCCTGCTCCTTTTGCACCATCCGCCCGTCGCCGCGGCGGCGCCAGAAGAAAGCGCTCGCGGACTGCATGGCTGGCGACTGGATGACCAGAATGACGATGACGATGATTGCCTTGATCACCAGATTGAACTCCGGCGGAAAGCCGGAGAGCAGGATGCCGGTATTGACCGATTGAATGATCATCGCGCCGATCAACGCGCCGACGATGCTGAACCGGCCGCCGAGCAGCGAGTTGCCGCCGACCACGACCGCAAGAATCGCGTCTAGCTCAAGCCACAGACCGGCATTGTTGGCATCCGCCCCCTTGATGTCGGCCGAAACGATGATGCCGGCAAAGGAGGCGCAAAGCCCGCTTAATGCGTAAACCGCGACGAGCAGAACCGGGGTCCGGATGCCGGAAAGCGTGCTTGCCCGCCGGTTGATGCCGATGGCTTCGACGAGCATTCCAAGCGCGGTGCGCCGGACGAGAAGGATCACGGCAAGCGCAACGACGAGCCAGATCACCACCGGCATGGGCAATGCCGCGAAGGCGCCGCTACCGAGAAAGATGAGCCCGTCATTGTTGAAAGTGAGGATCGTGCCCTCGGTGATCAATTGCGCGATGCCGCGACCGGCGACCATCAGCACCAGCGTCGCGATGATCGGCTGGATGTCGAGCACGGCGACGAGAAAGCCATTCCACAGGCCGCACGCCAGCCCGACGCCGATGGTCAGAAACAGCGTATAGGCAAGCGAATAGCCGGCAACGATGGAGGATGCGGCTATGGCGCCGCAGATCGCGATGACGGCACCGACCGAAAGATCGATGCCTTTGGTGGCGATGATCAGCGTCATGCCGATGGACAGCAGCGCCACCGGAGCGCCGCGGTTCAGCACGTCTATCAAGCTGCCGTAGAGTCTTCCATTTTGAATTTCCAGATGAAAGAATTGTGGGAACATAATGAAATTCAACAGAAGAATAGCCGCAAGCGCTATCATCTGCGGCATCAGGCGGAGCACAGAAGCCTTGATTTGCGAGCTCATGCGTCCTCCCGCGTCTTTTGAGCCGTGGCGATGGCCTCGACGATATTTCCGGCCGTGATCTCGGTGCCGGCCAACTCGGCGATATGCTCGCGATCCCTAAGAACGATGACGCGCGAACTATAGGCGACGAGCTCCTCGAGCTCGGAGGAAATGACCACCAGAGACATTCCCTGCCGGCAAAGGTCTTCGATCAATCGGATGATCTCTGCGTGCGCACCGACATCGATACCGCGGGTCGGCTCGTCCAGGATCAGGAAGCTTGGATTTGTCGCCAGCCATCGCGCGAGTATCGCCTTCTGCTGGTTGCCGCCCGAAAGAAGCCTGATGGGCTTTTCCCGGTCGGTCGTGCGGATATCCAGTGCCTTGATGTAGCGATCGGCGATGGCGTTCTGCTCGCTCCGCGCAAGCGGTCTGGCCCAGCCCCGCCTAGCCTGCAGCGCCATGACGATATTCTCTCGAATCGAAAGATCGCCGATGATACCATCTGTCTTACGATCTTCGGGGCAGAAGCCGAAACCATTCCTGATCGCGGCGTGCGGGCTGGAAAGCGTGATCGCATTACCTTCGATCTTTGCTTCGCCGCTGTCGGCGCGCTCGACGCCGAAAAGCACTTCGGCGGTCTCCGTCCGCCCGGACCCGAGCAGACCGGCTATGCCGACCACCTCGCCGACATGCACGTCCATATCGAAAGGCTTGATCTTGCCGCGCTTGCCGAAATTCGTGAAGCGATACCGGACCGGACCGCGTTCAGCCCCGGTTTGCTTGGCCGCGCTCTCGGCCTGCGCGAGTTCGCGGCCGAGCATCATGGCGATCAAGGTCTGCCGCGGCAGACCGTCCGCGTCGCGCGTGCCGACCAGACGACCGTTGCGCAGAACGGTGATGCGATCGCAGATCTGGTAAACCTGCTCAAGAAAATGTGTAATGAAAACAATTCCAAGGCCGCGTTGCTTCAATCGTCTGACGATGTCGAACAGCATTTCGACCTCATGCGTGTCGAGGCTCGCGGTAGGCTCATCGAGGATGAGAACCTTGCCGGAGAGATCGACGGCGCGGGCAATTGCGATCACCTGCTGGATTGCCACGGAGAAGCGGTCGAGCTGGCGGCTGACATCGATATCCAGGCCATACTGCGACAGCAGATCTCTCGCCATGTTGCTCATCAACCGGCTGCTGACCATGCCGAACCACCGCGGCTGGCGACCAAGAAAGAGGTTTTCCGCGACGCTCAGATTGGGCAGCAGATTCACTTCCTGATAGACGGTTCCGATGCCGAGCTTCTGCGCCGCCAGCGTGTCATGCGGATCGATCTCGGCGCCATCGAGAACAAGGGTGCCGGCATCGCGGCGGTAGGCGCCGGTCATGCATTTGATCAAGGTCGACTTTCCTGCTCCGTTTTCACCGAGCAGCGCGTGAACCTCGCCGCGCATCAATGTGAAATCGACTTGATCGAGAGCGGTCGACCCGGGAAAGTATTTACAAAAGCCTGTCGCTGTCAGAAGTCGCTCGACGTCGTGAGCCATGAAGCGCTGATGTCCCTGCATTGAGCCAATGGGCGAAAGCGATAACCGGCGCATTGCATTGATGCGCCGGCATCTTGCACGAGAGATCGCATCGGCGGCCTTACCGTTCCGGTGCGATCGGCTTTCGTCTTAGTAGCCGAGGTCCTTCTTCTGCTCGTAGACCTTCTGCGGATCGTCAGCCTGGGTATAGAGCTTCGATTCCGTCTGGATCCACTTCTGCGGCTCCTTCTTGGTCTTCAGATAGGCGTCAAGCGCGTCGAAGGCGGGGCCTGCCATGTTCGGGGTCAGTTCCACGGTTGCGTTCGCTTCGCCGGCAGCCATGGCCTTGAAGAGATCCGGAACCGAATCGATTGACACTGTCAGGATGTCCTTGCCCGGCTTCAGGCCGGCTTCCTTGATCGCCTGGATAGCACCGACGGCCATATCGTCGTTATGAGCATAGAGCGCACAGATATTCTTGCCGCCATTCTCAGCCTTCAGGAAGCTTTCCATGACTTCCTTGCCCTTGGCGCGGGTAAAATCGCCCGTCTGGCTGCGGACGATCTTCAGGTTGTCATGGCCCTTGACGGCCTCTTCGAAGCCCTTCTTGCGGGCGATGGCCGGCGAAGAACCGGTCGTGCCCTGCAGCTCGACGATATTGCACTTCTTGTCGCCGACCGTCTTGACGAGCCAGTCGCCGGCAACCTTGCCCTCATGAACCAGGTCGGACGTGACAGCCGTCAGATAAAGATCCTTCGGCCCATTGACTGTGCGGTCGAGCAGAATAACGGGGATCTTGGCTTCCTTCGCTTCCTTCAGCACGGCGTCCCAGCCGGTCTCGACGACGGGTGCGAGCAGGATCGCATCGACGCCCTGGGCAATGAACGAGCGGATCGCCTTGATCTGATTTTCCTGCTTCTGCTGCGCATCTGCGAATTTGAGATCGATACCGCGCTTTTTAGCTTCCTGCTTCGTCAGCGTGGTCTCGGCGGCGCGCCAGCCCGACTCCGAGCCGATTTGCGAGAAGCCGACAACAAGTTGCTTTGCCGATGCGGACGTAAACATGCAGGCAGCAAAAATCGTGGCACTGATAAGTGCGGTTTTCAACTTCATGATTATCTCCCAAAGGCCATCTCCTCAGGCCCGCGGACAAAAAATCATATAGTAATACTTTTGTAAATCGACATTCGTTGATGCAACGCAACAAAAAAGGGCGCCTCTGGCGCCCTTTCTCAACTATGGCTATTTGGCTGCCGTTACTTCGAAGCCGGCAGCTTGTCGTCGACACCTTCGACGTAGAAGTTCATGCCGAGAAGCGTGCCGTCATCGGCCTTTTCGCCTGCCTTCAACCAGGGCGTGCCGTCCTGCTTGTTGATCGGGCCGGTGAAGGGCGCGAGCTCGCCGGACTTGATCTTGGCTTCGGTTTCCTGAGCCATCTTCTTCACGTCGTCAGGCATGTTGGTATAGGGACCCATTTTCAGGATGCCGTCCTTCAGGCCGTCCCAGCTCTGCTCGGACTTCCACTTGCCGTCGAGCAGCGCATGTACGCGCTTGGAGTAGTAGTTGCCCCAGGTGTCGATGATGGCGGTCAGCTGCGCCTTCGGGCCTGCCGCGATCATGTCGGACGCCTGACCGAATGCATGGATGCCACGTTCCTGGGCAACCTGCATCGGAGCCGTCGTGTCGGTGTGCTGCGTCAGGATATCGACGCCCTGGTCGACCATGGCCTTGGCGGCGTCGGCTTCCTTGCCGGGATCGAACCAGGTGTTGACCCAGACGACCTTGAGCTTGAAGCTCGGATCGACGGAGCGGGCGCCCTGCTCGAACGAGTTGATGCCCATGACAACTTCCGGAATCGGGAAGGACGCGATGTAGGCAGCGCCATGGTTCTTCGACGTCTTGGCGGCGATCTGACCCAGGATGTAACGGCCTTCATAGAAACGCGAATTGTAGGTCGCGAGGTTCGGGCCACTCTTGAAGCCGGTCGCATGCTCGAACTTCACCTTCGGGAACTTGGCGGCAACCTTGACGGTCGCATCCATGAAGCCGAACGAGGTGGAGAAGATCAGCGAGCAGCCGGAACGGGCGAGACGCTCGATGGCGCGCTCCGCATCCGGGCCTTCCGGTACGTTTTCGAGATAAGGCGTCTCGATCTTGTCGCCGAATTCCTTCTGGACCTGCTGGCGGCCGAGATCATGCGCCTGCGAATAGCCGCCGTCCGTATGGGAGCCGACATAGACGAAGCAGACCTTGGTCGGCGCCGCTTCGGCGGCGGCAGCGAAACCAACGATGGCAGCAGCTGTGGTGGCGAGTGCAAGTGCTAGTTTCTTCATGGTTACCTCTGTTGGTTTGGCATGTTTTGCTGAAATCCGTCCGGACGTTGCCATTAGCGCTCCGGAACGAAGGCCTTGCCGAGCGAAGCTGGCGTGTTGATCAGCGTCGCTCGGCGATTTTGAGAGATGATGACGAGAACCATTATAGTCGATGCGTAAGGCAGCATCGACAGGAACTGCGAGGGAATGCCGACGCCGAAGCCCTGCGCATGAAACTGCAGGATCGTCACGGCGCCGAAGAGATAGCCGCCGGCCAGGACGCGCATCGGCCGCCAGGATGCGAAGACAACGAGTGCCAGTGTCACCCAGCCTCGGCCGGCAGACATGTTTTCGACCCATTGCGGCGTGTAGACCAGCGACAGTTGCGCGCCTGCCAGACCGGCGCAGGCGCCACCGAACATGATGGCGAGATAGCGCGTGCGAATGACGTCGATGCCGAGCGCATGGGCAGAGCCGTGGCTATCGCCGACGGCACGAAGCTTCAGGCCGGCACGGCTGCGGAAGAGGAACCAGTTGACGCCGATCAGCAGCGCGATCGAGAGATAGAAGGTCAGGTCCTGTTTGAACAAGACCGGCCCGAGGAACGGAATATCCGACAGCAACGGGAAAACGATCTCCCCCAGCTGCACGCCGGGCACGCTCACGTAACCCTCGCCGATCATGCCGGAGAGGCCAAGACCGAGGATGGTCAGTGCCAGACCCGTCGCCACCTGGTTCGTCACCAGCGTCAGCGTCAGGAAGCCGAACAGGAGCGAAAACAAGGCGCCGGCGGCAATACCGACGAGGAGGCCGACATAGGGCGATCCGCTCATCTGCGCACCGACGAAGGCGGCAACGGCGCCGATGATCATCATGCCTTCGACGCCGAGATTGAGCACCCCGGAGCGCTCCACCACCAGTTCGCCAAGACCTGCGATGACGAGCGGCGTCGACGCCGTGATGATCGTCAGCAGGATCGCGACAAAGACGCTCATGCCGCACCTCCCCGAACCCGCGACCAGACCAGGCGGATCTTGTAATAGATCAGCGTATCGCAGGAGAGCACGAAAAACAGCAGCAGGCCCTGGAAGACGCTCGCTGCCTTGGCTGATATCCCCGGCGACAATTGCGCCGCTTCGCCGCCGAGATAGGTCAATGCCAGCACCAGGCCGGACAGGATGGCTCCGAGCGGGTTGAGGCGCGCGAGGAAGGCAACGATGATGGCGGTGAAACCGTAGCCCGGCGAGATCGCCGGCTGCAGATGGCCGATCGAGCCCGAGACCTCGGATATGCCGGCAAGGCCCGCGAGCGCGCCGGACAGGAGGAAGGCGAACCAGACCATTTTTCGCGAGGAAAAGCCGGCAAATCGCCCCGCGCGCGCCGATTGCCCGAGCACGGTTATCTCAAAGCCCTTCAGCGTATATTTCATCAGGAACCAGGCGAGAAACGACGCGACGACGGCAAAGACGATACCCCAATGAGCGCGGCCGGATTCTTCCCATATGGCCGGCAGAACCGCCTCCGGCGGAAAATCGACGCTCTGCGGGAAGTTATGTCCCTGCGGATCGCGCCATGGTCCACGCGACAGCCAATCGAGAAAGAGCTGCGCGATATAGACGAGCATCAGGCTCGTCAGGATTTCATTGGTATTGAAATGTGCCTTCAGCAGCGCCGGAATGGCGGCATAGAGCGCGCCGCCGATGGCGCCGGCAATCAGCATCAGCGGCAGGACCATCGGCGAATGCCAATCGGTGAAGACGATCGGGATGATGGATCCGGCGACCGCCCCCATGGTGAACTGCCCTTCCGCGCCGATATTCCAGTTGTTGGAGCGGTAGCAGACGCAAAGGCCGACGGCGATCAGGATCAGCGGCCCGGCCTTGATCGCCAGTTCGTGCAGCGACCACACTTCCAGCAAAGGCTGGACGAAGAAGGCGTCGAGCGCCTCGACGGGGTCCTTGCCCATGACCGCGAACATGATCGTACCGGCGATCAGCGCCAATGCCAGGGCAAGCAGCGGCGACACGATGCCGAACAGTTTCGAGACCTGCGGACGCTTTTCGAGTTCAATGCGCATGCACGGGCTCCGAATGCGTCTTGGATTCATGCAGACCGCCCATCAAAAGGCCGATCTTTTCGCGTGTCAGTTCGCCGGCGGGGTAGGACGGCGACAGGCGTCCTTCCGAGATGACTGCGATGTCGGTCGCGACCTCGAAAATCTCATCGAGATCCTGGCTGATGACGAGCACGGCCGAGCCGTCGCGGGCAAGATCGACCAGCGCCTGGCGGATGCGGCTTGCGGCACCTGCATCCACGCCCCAGGTCGGCTGATTGACGACCAGCACGCTCGGCTGCCGATCGAGTTCCCGACCGACGATGAATTTCTGCAGATTGCCGCCGGAAAGCGCGCCGGCGGCAGGATCCTCGCCGCTCTTGCGCACATCCATCGCTTCGCAGATGCGCTTGGCCGCCTGCTTGACGATGCCATGCCTGATCACGTTGAGGAAACCGCCGCTCAGAAACGTCTTGCGATCCGACTGATTGCGGGCAAGCACAAGATTGTCCGACAGCTTCAGCGCCGAAACGGCGGCATGGCCATGACGCTCCTCCGGCACGAAGCCGGCGCCGAGCAACCGGCGCGCATTGATGCCCTTGGTCCCCACAGGCCTGCCTCGGACATGGACCAGATTGTCCGACGGCACGGTATACTCGCCGGAAATGACGTCGAACAGCTCGCCCTGCCCGTTGCCCGCAACTCCCGCGATCGCCAGCACCTCACCGGCGCGGACGCGCAGCGAAACATTCTTCAGCGACATGGCAAATGGGGTTCGCGCCGGGGCGGAAAGGCCTGCAACTTCCAACTGGATGTCGCCCGTCTTGCCAAGCCCTTCATGCTTCACGCTGGCGACATCGCTGCCGACCATCATGCGTGCCAGCGAGCCCGTCGTTTCCTGACGCGGGTCGCAAGCACCGGTCACCTTGCCGTGGCGAAGCACCGTGGCGCGCGAACAAATGCGCTGCACTTCCTCGAGGCGGTGACTGATGTAAAGCACCGAACGCCCCTCGTCCCGCAACTGGAACAGCGTTTCGAACATCCGGTCAGCTTCCTGCGGCGTCAGCACGGACGTCGGCTCGTCGAGAATGATCAGTTCGGGGTTCTGCAACAGCGCGCGGACGATCTCGATGCGCTGGCGCTCGCCGACGGACAAATCGGCGACATGCGCATTCGGATCGAGAGGCAGACCATAGGTTCGCGAGAGCTTGGCCGCCTCCTCCGATATTTTGGCGATCGGGATCTTGTCGTCGAGCGACAGCGCGATATTTTCCGCAACCGTCAGCGCCTCGAACAGCGAAAAATGCTGGAATACCATGCCGATGCCGAGCTTGCGGGCCGCGCCCGGAGACTCGATCCCGGCGGGCTTTCCCTGCCAGACGATTTCCCCATGCGTCGGCTCAAGCACGCCGAACAGCATCTTCACAAGCGTGGATTTGCCGGCGCCATTTTCACCAAGCAGCGCGTGAATTTCGCCCGGTTGGATTTCCAGATCGATTTCATTGCAGGCGGTAAAGCTGCCGAACAGCTTCGTCAGCTTGCGAACCGACAATAGCGCACCGTTTGCCGGTACATCGGATGACGACACGTTCCCCTCATTTCCTTCCCACCGTCCTGCCCTTTACGGATCTATGGGATCAGTAGTGTAGTTCCACTCGTTTTTCTGGCTTCCAGATCCGCGTGCGCGCGCCCCGCATCGCTCAACGGATAAGTCTGATGAATATTGATACGCACTTTATTGCTTTGCACAACAGCAAATAACGCCGCGGCGCTGGCTCTCAACTCTTCTGGTGTGCCGACATAGGCGAAAAGGCTTGGACGCGTCGCGAAAAGCGAACCTTTTTGATTAAGGATGGCAAGGTTGAAATTCTCGATCGGGCCGGACGACTGGCCGAAGGTGACCCACATGCCGCGCGACTTCAGGCAATCGAGCGAATGCGGGAACGTGTCCTTGCCGACCGAATCGTAAACGACATCAACGCCCTTGCCGCCGGTAATCTCGCGAACGCGATCGGCAAAGCTCTCCTTGCTGTAGTCAATGACGTGGTCGTAGCCATGCGCCAGTGCCAGCTCGACCTTTTCCGCTGAACCGGCAGTGCCGATGACGGTGCCCGCACCCAGCGCCTTGGCCCATTGACCGGCAATCAGGCCGACGCCGCCGGCGGCCGCATGAAACAGCAGCGTCGTTCCAGGGCCGACCTTGAAGGTGCGGTTCAGCAGATATTCGGCGGTCATACCCTTCAGCATCATGGATGCCGCGGTTTCGAGCGGGATATCGTCGGGCACCTTGACCAGATAGCGGGTCTCGATGTTGCGTTCGGCGCTATAGGCGCCGTCGCTGCCGACATAGGCGACGCGATCGCCGACGGCGAAATCGGAAACGCCGGCGCCGACTTCGGTAATCGTACCGGCCGCTTCCTTGCCAAGCGGCAGCGGAAACTGCGGCGCCTTGTAGAGACCGGAGCGGAAATAGACGTCGATGAAATTCAGGCCGATCGCTGCATGACGGATCTGCACCTCGCCGGCGCCTGGGGACGGCAGATCGACCTCCTCCAGCTTCATGACTTCCGGACCGCCGTTTTCGTGGATGCGAATGACCTTGGTCTTCTTCATGGCTTGCGATCCTACTGGCGCCCGAGGGACGGGAAAAACTGCAGCACGGCGCCGATGCAATAGAGATAGATACCGCTGATGATGAAAAGAACGATAGCCCATTGCGGCATGACGAAATTCATCAGCAGCGAATAGATGCCGAGCGCCGACCAGAAGAAGAATATGCCGAGATTGAGCGGCCGCAATCGCTTGACGCGCACGGGATGCAAGAAGTTGATCGGCAGGAAGGTCAGGACAACCGAAATGCCGACGAGGATCATGGCGGTCGTGGCGCTGGCATCGATGACGAAGAGGGTGAATATCACCATATTCCAGACCACGGGAAAGCCGGAGAAGAAGTATTCCTCCGTCTTCATGCCGGTATCGGCGTAATAGATGGCGCTGGAGACCACAATCATGCCGGCGGCGACGAACGACATGGGTTCGCCGATCATGCCGCTTTCATAGAGCGCGAAGGCCGGCAGCAGCACGTAGGTCACATAGTCGATGATATTGTCGAGCGTGTCGCCGGACCAATTGGGAAGGACCTCCTTGACCCGGACCTTGCGGGCGATCGGCCCGTCGATGCCGTCGACGAGGAGCGCCAGACCGAGCCACCAAAACATATCGACAAAGCGATGCTCGGAGGCGGCGACAACGCCGAGAAAGGCGAGAAAAGATCCGGAAGCCGTCAATATATGAACGGAGAAGGCACGCATCTCCGCATAAGGCACCCGCTTGTACTTGAAGATTTTCATCCGCCCCACGACTCGTCAGTTTTTAGGCCTACCCTGGCAGGCGATTTTTCTTGCTAATATGCATCCTTTGGTCTCTACCGCCAGCGCAAAAGCGTTGATCGCGGCACGCTAGCCCGAGTTGCCGTCATTTTCACCCGCTGCGATGTTTCATCCCATGGATTTCAACAGGCTAAGCGCTTATTCTCAGACTAATAGGCAATTGAGGCATCGATAATGAAGCAGATTGAAGTGGCCGTCATCGGCGGTGGCCTGGCCGGGATGATCGCGGCGTTCGCGCTTGCGCGCGGTGGACGATCCGTCGCCCTGATTGCTGCGCCTCACAACAGGGCCGACAGACGGACGACGGCGCTGATGGATCAATCGATCCGCCTTCTCGAGCGCCTGACGCTCTGGGACAAGATCGCCCCTTCGACGGCCGCGTTGACGACGATGCGGATCATCGACGGCACGTCGAGGCTGCTGCGGGCTCCGACCGTCTCGTTCCGATCCTCTGAAATCGGGCTGGAAGCGTTCGGCTACAATATTCCGAATGCCGCCCTGCTCGACAATCTCAATAGGGCCATCGAAACGGAAGGCAATATCAGCCGCATCGAAGCCACCGCCTCGGAAGTCACCTTTCGCGACGATGGTGTGACGGTTGCGCTCGACGATGGCCAATCGATCGAAGCCGCCTTCGTCGTCGGCAGCGACGGGCGCAATTCGATGGTGCGGGAAACCTTGGGCATCAAGGTCAAGGGCTGGTCCTACCCGCAATCGGCGATGGTTTTGAACTTTGCGCACTCTTTGCCGCACCAGAACATCTCGACGGAATTCCACACCGAAAGCGGCCCATTCACGCAAGTGCCCCTGCCGGGCAACCGCTCCAGCCTCGTCTGGGTACAGAAGCCGGCTGAGGCCGCAGCCAATGCCGAAAAATCGCTCGAAGAACTCGGCAGGCTGGTCGAGGAGCGCATGCAATCGATGCTTGGTAAGGTGACGGTCGAGGACAGCGTTCAGGTCTGGCCGCTCTCGGGGATGACCGCCTATCGCTTCGGCAAGGGCCGCGCCGCACTGATCGGCGAAGCCGCGCATGTCTTTCCGCCGATCGGCGCGCAGGGCCTCAATCTGAGCCTGCGCGACATACTGGCGCTGTCGGAAACCCTGTGCGCCCGTCCGGACCAGCCGATCCCGGCATCAGCCGGCGACAGTTTCGACCGCAAGCGCCGCGCCGATGTCATCAGCCGAACGGCAAGCGTCGATCTTCTCAATCGATCGCTTCTTTCCGATTTCCTGCCGGTACAGATGTTGCGCGCTGCCGGACTGCATGTGCTTTCCGCCGTCGCACCGCTGAGAAACATGGTTATGCGCGAAGGTATCGAGCCCGGTGGCAGCCTGGCCAGCTTCTCTTCGATGCTGCGGAAAAAGCTGAGCCGCTAAAGCGCCCGATCAAGCGCGAGCCGAACCATCACGACGCGGCGAACAATCGTGATGGCCTGGCTCGATCCACCCTGTCAAAATGGCGAGGGCAGATATTGCGGGCCTAGCCGATCTTCATCAGGATCGGAAAGGTCTGCTGAAACCAGATTGCCATGTCGCTGACATAACCGAAGATGAAGGCCAGACCGGTGAGCACCAGAAGGCCGCCCATGAGCTTCTCGACCGTGCCAAGATGGCGGCGGAAGCGGGAGAGAAAGCGCATGAAAGCGCCGGAAAAACCGGCCGCGATCCAGAACGGAATGGCAAGCCCCAAAGAATAGACCGCGAGCAAGCCGGCACCGGCGCCAACCGTTTCGCGCGACGCCGCGACGCCGAGAATAGCCCCAAGCACCGGCCCGATGCAGGGCGTCCAGCCGAAAGCGAAAGCAAGCCCCATAATGTAGGCGCCGGTCAAGGTCGCCGGCTTGCCGCCGCTCTGAAAGCGCGCCTCGCGAGCGAGAAGGCCGATGCGGAACACGCCGAGGAAATTCAATCCCATGACGACGATGATGATGCCGCCAATCTTCGCGAGAAGATCGAGATGCTGGCGCAGCAGCAGGCCGATGGAGGAAGCGCCGGCACCGAGCGCGATAAACACGGTGGCGAACCCCAGCGTGAAGAAGAGCGCCGACATCAGCACGTTGCTGCGGACACCAGGCCCCGCTGCGACGGCCGCTCCGCCGCCGCGAAACTGCTCCACGGAAATCCCGGCCATGTAGCAGAGATAAGGCGGCACAAGCGGTAGCACGCAAGGCGAAAGAAACGAAAGCGCCCCGGCAATCAAGGCACTGAGGATCGAAATATCGGCAAGCGACACGATGGACTCCGGCTATGTCATTTCACCCTCTTCCTAGCGTTGCGGCCGCCGGAAAGCCAATCACCTTTTCGAGCGGAACAGGAGCGAGAGGCTTCAAAACAAGCAACTGAGCAGCGCTTCCGTTACCAAGACCCGGAGGATGCGGGACGCGACCAACGGCCGCAGAACTATCCAACGAACGATTTGCTTTTGCTAAAATATTGGTTCAAGCTGACAAAGTTCGTCCAACAACGTGCATTCCACCCCAGGTAGTTAGCGGAGGAAAGACCCTATGCGATTCGTTAGTATGCTCACGACTGCAGCCTTTGCCGCACTTTTCAGCGTAAGCGCCATGGCGCAAACAGCGACGCCCAGCACCACGACGACGAAACCCAGTACAACAACGACCGCCCCTGCAACGTCCACTACGACAACGCCAAAGGCTATGACCGCGCCAAAGGCTATGAAGCCCGCCCAGACTGACATTTCCAAGGCATGCTCGGCGCAGGCAGATGCCAAGGGCCTGCATGGAAAAGCTCGCGCCAAGTTCCGCAGCGACTGCAAGAAGAACGGCGGAAAATCGTAAGATCCGCAGTTTCGCCTTAGTCGCAAATCAACTTTGCTGTTGTCATGGCGGCAAAGTTGACCGCTTCGGCGCAAGAAGCAGGAGCCACTGCTGAGACAGCGACGATAGCAAACCCTATGATTCTCGTGAGATCTTCTCCCAAGACGCGGGAAGTTGTGCGCGCGAAACGATAGTGGCCACTACAGCACTCCTCACTTGCTTGAAATATTCCCAGAGCTTTGCCTGCAACCAGCGCAAGGGAGCCATCGCAGCCGGGCGTGGGCAAGCGTACATTCGGCGGACGGTTGTTTGCGCTGCGGTTTGAGTTCTTTTATTGCCGGGTCGGCATGCCGTTCACCGGCCCATTGCGCGGATCAGCGACAAGAGCGTCCCTTCCGTCCGGCGCGCCATAGTTTCAGCGTCATCCAGAATCACGATACACCGAGTGATACTGCACATCGCGAAGTTGAGTGTTTCCGTTTCGCAAGCTTATAGGGAATTCGATCATGACTTCAATCGAGAAGGGGAAGCTTGCTCGGCTCGCCATGCTCATATTGCTGCCGGTCTTCGGCAGGCTAGCCGTTGCGGCTATCGTTGCCCTTTCGGCGATAGCCTAAGGCGCCCGGCCGGAGCGCATTCATCGCCCCGGTGCGACGGCGATCGCTGAAGCGAGAGCAGAATACTCCGACTGTGAAATACTTTCGGCCTCGCACCAGTTCGGTCAAAGCTCTTACGAGCAGTCGGAGCTATCGACCGAGAAGGAATAATCCTTGCCCTTCAACTGGTAGATGTAATTGGCCAAAGACGCCTCGCCTGAATCGAATTTCGGCACCAGGAAATTGCATAGATCAGAGAGTTGGGCCGATTTGACGAGCGGAGCGTCGAACCAGTCGTCATCGACGTCCAAATCATAGAAATAACTATAAATTCGATCCGTCAGATCTATTTTCTTCAGCGTGATTTGCGGATCGATTTTCTTGGGCAGATCCTTGTTGGCGAAGACAACCGGATAGCGATCCGCAAGATATGGCAGGACAAGCCGCTCCGTGAGGGGCGTCGTCATGGCGATCGCAAGCAGAGGCAACACGCTCGGAGCCATCGCAAACTTCTTCCTGGCGATCGCACCGAAAACAATCCCGAGGATGCCCAGCAGCCCGCAAACCGTTGCGTAGATTTCCCACGAAGACAGCTCAGCCAAGAATTCCATCATGCGTCCACCGTCTTTATCGATCAGCTCGTCATCGGCAGGTATCTTACGACCGGACCGACACATTCCACCGGTCATGCCGCCGCAGCTGCGACCACCATTTCAGCATCGAAAGTGGGGCCTGAGCAACAGCAAAAGTCTGAAACAATTGCGGTAATTCGCTCGAGGCAAGCGACACCGCCCATGCTTCCCCTATACTCCCCGGACGCATCGCCGGGCAATCATAAGATTGCTTTGTCATGGGATTATTAGTTGGCTTATCTTATGTAGATTGCGACCACTGGGAAAGCCTTTGCCAGAGAGTTCGCCTGCGCTTTGACACTGCGACCATACCGCACGTCATCTTCGAACGGCAGCCTGGAAGTAACAAACCGTTCAAAATCCTGCAGATATCTGAGAAAATCACTGCAATGGCAGTGCCCGACCTGAGAGATAGGTGACATTTTGTACCGGAGACATGGGTAACACTTCTGGCTTTTTGGCGGGAGGTGTTGATGCCGTGGAGAGAGGCTTCGGTGATGGAGGAACGTCTACGATTTGTCGCCCGGCTGCTTGAGGGCGAAGGCATGAGCGATGTGTGCCGGGAGTTCGGCATTTCGCGCAAGACCGGCTACAAGATCTTCAATCGCTATAAGGACGACGGCCTGGAGGCGCTGACGGATCGGTCGCGCCGCCCGGTTCGCTACGCCAATCAGTTGCCCGTGCCGGTCGAGGCGATGATCGTGCGGCTCAAGAAAGACAAGCCGCATTGGGGTGCGCGCAAGATCCGCGAGCTGTTGGTGAAGCGGCTTGCCGGCGATGTGCGCATCCCCGCCAAAAGCACGGTGCATGCCATTCTCGACCGCCATGGACTGGTCGCCCATGCGCGCAAACGACACCGACATCGAGCCGAGGGAACGGCGTTGTCACAAGCACCGATGCCGAACGATCTGTGGTGCGCCGACTTCAAGGGCGAGTTCAAGCTCGGCGACGGACAGTACTGTTACCCCCTGACGGTCACCGACCAGGCCTCGCGCTTTCTGCTTGCTTGCGAAGCCTTCGAATCGACAAAAGAGGTGGGCGTCTTCGAGGCGTTCCGCCGGCTGTTTGCCGAGCGTGGCCTGCCGCTCGCGATCCGCAGCGACAATGGCTTGCCCTTTGCCAGCCCAAACGGGCTCTACAATCTCTCGAGGCTGTCGGTGTGGTGGCTCAGACTCGGCATCACGCTGGAGCGCATCAGGCCGGGCCGTCCACAAGAAAACGGCCGGCATGAGCGCATGCACCTCACGCTGAAGAAGGAGGCGACCAAGCCGTCTGGCAAAAACACTCTCCAGCAGCAGGCTCGCTTCGACGCTTTCGTCAGCGAATTCAATCAGCAGCGGCCGCACGAGGCGCTCAACATGAAGGTGCCCGCAGATCTCTACGTCACTTCCTCGCGCCCCTATCAAGGCCTGCCGGAGATCAACTACCCCTTCCATGATCGAGAGGCGCTGGTGACCAATTGCGGCCGCATCTGCATCTACCGCAAGAAGATCAACATATCGACCGTAATGGCCGGCCAGAAACTCGGAATCACGGAAGTCGACGACGGCATTTGGCTCGTCAGCTTCATGCATTATGATCTGGGATATATCGACTTGGAACAGAGAACCTTGCAAACCATCGACAATCCGTTCGGCTCGAGATTGTCACCCATGTCTTAGGTACGTTTTGTTACCTATGTCTCCGGGCTGGACACAGTATTCTATGGTGAGAGCGATGGGATTCGAACCCATGACCTACTGATTAAAAGTCAGTTGCTCTACCGACTGAGCTACGCTCTCCCTCTCCGCGGGCGTTTCCGCCCCGGCTGGAAGTGGGCGGAACATATGCAGACGCCCCATTGCGGTCAACCCATAAATTGAGGTTGCGGCCGCTCAATCGCGCTTTTTCCTCATCTCCAAATCCTCAAAACAACAGCCCTTGCTCCGAAACTTCCGGGACAGCGGGCTCTAGCCGGAAATTCTAGTCATGAGAAAAGCTGCGCGGGCGCCCACTCAGTTTCATACGGCCGGAACAACCGTAACAATTTCCCTCAATAATCGGGATTGCAACGAAGGGATTCGCTCGCACACCTCGCAATGATTTGGGGTGCGAATCGTTTTTAGTGTATATTGGCGCATATGAACAACCCGCCGAGTCTCAGGAGGACCTTATGGAAGTCGGTTGGATTGCAGCAATTATTATTGGTGGCCTTGCTGGCTGGTTCGCTGAAATGATCATGAAGAGCAATACCGGCATCTTCATGAACATTGTTCTAGGTATTGTCGGCGCAATCGTGGCAAGTTGGCTGTTCAGGCAAGTCGGCCTCACGCTGCCTTTCAACAGCGCCTTGATCAATTACTTGATCACTGGTTTTGTCGGCGCGTGCATTCTAATTTTCGTCGGTCGCTTGATCAGGCGCTAACGGCCGATCCAGGCGGAGCCGCCCACATTGGGAAAGAGGGAAAGGGAAGACGGAATGTCTTCCCTTTTTTGTTGTATTCCGTTGCCGCAACGCGCGCCAAGGCCTTTCCGACATCATCCGCGACCCTATCTATAAAGATAGGGAGCCGAAGAGGAGGTTGGAAGCATGACGGAAAACACCAATCGGATGCCAACGCGCAAGGTCGTTCGCGGTCGCCCTTACAGCATCGCCGAATTTGCGCGAAAATACCGCCTGGACGACGAGGAAGCGAAACGACTGTTCTATAAATTCGGCCCGTCGGCCACGGAGCTGGACCTGTTGATGGCTGCCAAGCGCAAGCCACCACAGCAGTCTTCCAGCATCGAGCTCTAAGCGCGAGACTATCTGCATCAGTTGCGAAATGACGGGTGCAGGCCACCTTCCCGTCTGGTCGGGCAAGCCCGCTAAGCCGAGGCAATTTTCGGCGGCAAGCGCTTATTGTGATATATCACATGCAGTTGCCTTCGACAACGCGAGGTGACACTGTGCGCCAAATCAGCCGGGTCGGACATGTTGCATGCAGAATTCGCTTAGCCATCTCGCTTATCTGGCGCTTGAGCATCAGATCGTGACGCTTACCCTTGAGCCTGGCGCGCTCGTTACCGAAAAGCAGCTGATCGAGTTGGCCGGCCAAGGGCGAACTCCCGTACGCGAGGCGATCCAGAAGCTTGCCTGGCAGGGACTGATCTATGTGCGGCCGCGCGTAGGTCTGCAGATCGCGGAGATTCGCCCCGACGATCATCGGCATGTCATGCAGGTGAGACGAGAGCTGGAACCCATCGCGGCCGCACTCGCTGCCGTTCATGCCGACGAGCGGCAACGGGACCAGTTGCAGCAATGCGCGCGCGTAATGGCCGACTGCGCGGTAACGGGCGACCTGCCCGGCTTCTTTGCCGCCGACAAGACATTCGACGAGATCCTGGAAGACGCCTGCCCCAACAACTTCATCACCTCGGCTCTCGGGCCGGTGCAAACGCATGCGCGCCGGCTATGGTATTCCACTGGAGCCGCTGAGCGCATGGATCGCGCGATAGCGATGCACATTCGGGCTATCGGAGCCATTCGTGAGGGCGATGCCAGCAATGCTCGCGTTGCCATGGCGTCGCTGATCGACCACCTGAGCGAGCTATGAAAAAGGCGGCCTCGTTGCCGAGACCGCCTTTTTCACCGATGCCGATCGGACTAGCCGACAAAGGCGCGTTCGATGACGAATTCGGCCGGTTTGCTGTTCGCACCTTCGGTGAGACCGGCCTTTTCGAGCAGATCCTTCGTGTCCTTCAGCATCGCCGAGGAGCCGCAGATCATGCCGCGGTCGGTGGCGATATCGAGGGCGGGTACGCCAAGATCGCTGAAGAGCTTGCCGTTCTCGATGAGATCGGTAATGCGGCCGGTAAAGGGGAAATCCTCGCGGGTGACGGTTGCGTAATGACGCAGCTTGTCGCCGACGACTTCGCTCAGGAGTTCGTCGTTGCGGATCTCTTCGACAAGGTCAAAACCGTATTTCAGCTCGGCGACATCGCGCGTCGTATGGGTGAGAATGACTTCCTCGAACTTCTCATAGGTCTCGGGATCGCGGATCAGGCTCGCAAAAGGTGCAATGCCGGTGCCGGTCGAGAACATGTAGAGACGCCTGCCCGGCGTCAGCGCATCGAGGACCAGCGTGCCCGTCGGCTTCTTGCGCATCAGCACTTCATCGCCCGGCTTGATGTTCTGCAGGTGCGATGTCAGCGGGCCGTCCGACACCTTGATCGAAAAGAACTCGAGCTCGTCCGCCCAGGCAGGGCTTGCGATCGAATAGGCGCGATAAAGCGGCTTGCCGTCGACCATCAGGCCGATCATGGCAAACTCGCCGGAGCGGAACCGGAAGCCTTGCGGCCTCGTCATCGTGAAGCGAAAGAGCCGGTCGGTATAATGCGTGACGCTCAGCACCTTCTCGGCGAAAACGCCGGCTGGGACTGCTGAAGCAAATTCATCTGATTTGGCGGGGGCGTTCATTCTGTCTCGGATCCCGTATTAATCTTGCACGTCTTTCCTGGCAGGCTCATTTCGCGATGCTGATATTATAATATAGCCGGTTTTGGAAGGCATTCCATTCCATCCGGCGGCATGAGACTGAAATACGTATACTTCAGTCAAGATTCCAGATCGCCGACATTACATTTATCGAGAGGCCCAAATACGGCAATCCGACACTGTCAAATCGCCGCAATCCCAAGCCTGCAGAAATCAAGCCGACTTTGCCGGCAGCCGTCGCCAGCTATAGGCCTGCCCGGCTTCGGCAGGCCGCGCGGTTGGCTGATAATAGTGCGGAATACCTGGTAGCCGATTTTCCGACAGCCGCTTCAATGCCGTTTCATTGGTGACCGCGAAACTGTCGATGCCGACGCGCAGCATCAACGGAATCTGATCGATCAGCACATCCCCGACGGCCCGCAACTCGCTCGTATAACCGAGGCGCTGGCGGAGCAGCGAAGCATGGCTGAAGGCACGGCCGTCGTTGAAGGCCGGAAACGCAACCGCAACGATCGCAAGGCGATCAAGGTAAGGCTGAAGCTTGGTAACATCGTCTGCCGGCTTTATGACGACACCAAGGCCAAGCTCGTTGCTGTCTTCCGCCTTTGCGATCAGGGCATCGAGGCCAAGCAACGGCTTTTGCGTTTCCGTCACCTTCACCTCATCCGTCTCGATCATCCATGGATCGTTTTCGACAAAACCGATTTCCCGCCAAATCTTCGTCATGCTCATTTCCCCTTACGCCGCTTCTGCTGCCGAAGACGAGCCATAGAGCGCTTCCTTGAAAGGCTGCGGTCCGACACGGCGGTAGGCATCGAGGAAAATCTCGGAGGGATCCAGACGCAAGCCGAGGTAAGTATCGACGATGGTCTCGATGGCATCGGTGACCTTATCAGGCTCGAAACCGCGGCCGATGATCTCGCCGATCGAGGTATGCTCATCGCCTGAACCGCCGAGCGTGATCTGATAGAGCTCGGCGCCCTTCTTCTCCACGCCCAGCAAACCAATATGGCCGACATGGTGGTGACCGCAGGCGTTGATGCAGCCTGAGATCTTGATCTTCAGCTCGCCGATTTCAGCCTGACGCTCGGGCGAACCGAAGCGCGTGGAAATCTCCTGCGCAACCGGAATCGAGCGCGCATTGGCAAGGGCGCAATAATCGAGGCCAGGACAGGCAATGATATCGGTGATCAGGCCGGCGTTCGCCGTTTCGAGGCCAATGGCAACTAGGCCGCGATAAACCGCTTCGAGATCGGCGAGCGCCACATGCGGCAGGATGAGGTTCTGCTCGTGGCTCACGCGGATTTCATCGAAGGCATATTCCTCAGCGATGTCGGCCACGGCATCCATCTGCACATCGGTAGCGTCGCCCGGAATGCCGCCGATCGGCTTCAGCGAAATCGTGACCATGCCGTAGTCGGGGTTCTTGTGCGGCTGCACATTCTGCCGCACCCAGCGCGCGAAGGCCGGATCGGCCTTTTTCCAGCGCGCAAGGCTTTCCCAGCCCTCGGCCCGCTCTGGCAGCGCCGGCGGCGCAAAATAGGCAGAAATCGCCTGAACGTCGGCTTCCGGCAGCTTCAGCTCGGTGTCCTTGAGCTTGTCGAACTCGACTTCGACCTGACGCGCCAGTTCCTCGGCACCGATTTCATGAACCAGGATCTTGATACGCGCCTTGTACTTGTTGTCCCGGCGGCCATGCAGATTGTAAACGCGCATGATCGCGGTCGTGTAGGAGAGAAGATCTTCTTCCGGCAGGAAATCGCGGATCAGCTTGGCAACCAGCGGCGTACGGCCCTGCCCGCCCCCGACGTAAACGGCAAAGCCGATCTCGCCTTTGTCGTTCTTTTTCAGATGCAGGCCGATGTCATGCACCTGGATCGCGGCGCGGTCGCGCTCGGCGCCGGTGACGGCGATCTTGAATTTGCGCGGCAGGAACGAGAACTCCGGATGGACCGATGACCATTGCCGCAGAATTTCGGCATAGGGTCTGGGATCGGCGACTTCGTCGGCCGCAGCGCCGGCGAAGTGATCGGCAGTCACGTTGCGAATGCAGTTGCCCGAGGTCTGGATCGCATGCATCTCTACGGAAGCAAGGTCAGCCAGCGCGTCAGGCATCTCGGACAGCTTCGGCCAGTTGAACTGCAGGTTCTGGCGCGTCGTGAAGTGGCCATAACCGCGGTCATAGGTGCGGGCGACGTGCGCGAGCATGCGCATCTGGCGCGAGCTCAGCGTGCCATAGGGAATGGCGATGCGCAGCATATAGGCATGCAGCTGCAGATAAACGCCGTTCATCAGGCGCAGCGGCTTGAAGGCATCTTCCGAAAGCTCACCCGAGAGGCGTCGCTCCACCTGATCGCGGAACTGTGCGACACGTTCCGCAACAAAGGCGTGGTCGAATTCGTCGTAACGATACATGATTTCCTCGGGACTTCTCAGACTGCAATGAATTCGGGATCGGCCGCGGCGTAACCCGGTGCATATTCCATCGTGGGGCCTTCGGCACGAATACGCTCGCGCAGGCGCAACGGCCAGAGCTTGCCATCGGTTTCGCGAACGTCGATCAGGTTGACATCGACGACCTTGTTGTCGGCATAGGCCTGCTTGCCGATCGCTTCCAACGAAGCCTCGGCTTCGGCATGACGCGCAACCAGGGCGTCCTGCAGCGATGTCGCCCACTCACCGTTCGCGTTCAGCCAAACGGCGACGCCATCGGTAAGCCGGTTTGCGGTCAGAACCTTGTCGACCATCAATCAGCTCCTTGCATAGTCTTGAGCAACGGTCTCTCGACGGACCAGCGGCTCGGATTGTTCGAAATTCGCACCGGCGACGGCATCGCCGATGATGACCATGACCGGCCCGCTCAATTCATCATGATGCTCGAGGTCAGGCAGGTCCCGCAATATACCGTGCATCAGGCGACGGTCGCGACGGCTGGCATTCTCGATGATGGCAACGGTTGTCTCGGGCGGCAGGCCGGCTTGCATCAGCCGACCGGCGACGGAAGCAGCAACCGTACGCCCCATATAGACGGCGATCGTCGCACCGGATACGGCAAGGCTCGCCCAATCCGGCAGCACATCGCCGGTCAGATCATGCCCCGTCGTGAAGACCAGCGACGAAGCGACGCCGCGCAGCGTCAGCGGCAATTCGAAGTCGGCGGCAGCGGCGAAAGCGGATGTGATGCCGGGAACGATCTCATAGCCAATACCGGCGGCACGCAGAGCTGCCATTTCCTCGCCCGCGCGCCCATAGACCAGCGGATCACCCGACTTCAGCCGTACGACACGCTTGCCTTCACGGCCGAGCTGAACCAGCAGATCGTTGATCTCTTCCTGCGACTTGCTATGGCATCCCTTGCGCTTGCCGACTGACAGGCGCTCGGCATCGCGCCGCCCCATATCGACGATCGCCTGCGGCACCAGGGCGTCATACACGATGACATCGGCTTCCATCATCACACGGTGCGCGCGCAACGTCAGCAAATCTTCAGCGCCCGGACCGGCGCCCACAAGCCATACCCGGCCTTCGACTTCGCGTGCCGATCGCAACAGCTCATCAGCCGCCTGCTGCGCTTGAGGCAGATAGCCGGCGTTGACGGCGTCAGCAACCGGCCCGGAAAAGAAGCGACGCCAGAAGACACGGCGCGCGACACCGCGCGGCACGAGATGCTCGACCGGCCTGCGGAAGCGCGTCGCCAAATCCGCCAGCTTGCCGAGCGAAGGCGACAGCATTTGGTCGATCTGCGCACGGATCATCTGCGCCAGTACGGGACCCGCACCCTCGGTGCCGATGGCAACGGCCACAGGGGCGCGATTGACGAGAGCCGGCGTATAGAAATCGCAATAATCGGGCTGATCGACAGCGTTTGCTGGAATTCGCTCCGTGCGGGCCGCATCGACAATCCGCCGATCCGTCTCGGCGTCGCCGGTGGCGGCGAAGACAAGCGTCGCACCCTGGACCTGGGCGACTGAGAAATCACCCCGCACCATCTCGATACGATTGGCGATAAGGAATGCATGATAGTCAGCCTCGGGCGCCTGTACGTAAGCAACGATTTTCGCCTGCGTGTTCATCAGCAATCGCGCTTTGGCGAAGGCTTCGTCGCCATCGCCAAAAACGGCCGCAATCCTTCCGTCGATACGGAAGAAGGCGGGAAATACCGAAAGCTGTTCAGTCCTGGGAGGCATCGTCATTCCAGTTCAAGATGCACCGAATATCGCCGTAGCGGTCAACAGATTGAAGAAACAGAAATTCTAATGCTTCGATGAGTCCGTATTCTTTTGCTCGACATGGCAGGGATTTGAGCAAAACTCACCAGACGAGCAGATTAGGTTAAATACAGGAAATCTATAGACTTTTATCATTGACTTACAGCTGCCGCAATTTTATTGCCTGTGACAAACTTGGTCCATACGTCATTTGCGCATTCCGCCGCATTGGCAATCCCGGTAGACTGGCGCCAAATCTTCGGAGCAAATCCTTGTCTGACAATACCATCGCAGCCCGCCTTCTCGATGTCGTGGAGCACGACATCCTGCCGCTGACCCGCAAGGGCGTAGCGGCCGGCAACAAGGTTTTCGGTGCTGCCATTTTGCGCAAATCCGACCTTTCGCTCGTTATCGCCGAGACGAACAACGAGCTGGAAAATCCGCTCTGGCACGGGGAAGTGCATGCGCTGAAGCGCTTCTACGAACTGGGAGAGAAGCCGGCGACCAAGGATCTGATCTTCCTGTCGACCCACGAACCCTGCACCATGTGCATGTCGGCCATCACCTGGGCCGGTTTCGACAATTTCTACTATTTCTTCAGCCACGAAGATTCTCGGGACGCCTTCGCCATTCCGCACGATCTCAAGATCCTGAAGGAAGTTTTCGGCCTGGAGCCGGGCGGCTACAAGAGGCAGAATGCGTTCTGGAACAGCTTTGCCATCTCCGATCTTGTGGTGACGGAAGCGGAGCCGCGCAAAGGCGTGCTGAAGGAGCAGACGGCGCGCATCAAGGCAGCCTATGCCGGACTGTCCGACAGCTACCAGGCGTCGAAGAGCGACAACGACATCCCCCTGAATTGAGTTCAGCAAGACCCGAGGCAACGATGGAAGCATCGCGAGACATTTCCGGCCTGATCGACATCATGGCGGCGCTGCGAAACCCCGAGAGCGGCTGCCCCTGGGATATCGTCCAGACCTTCGAAACCATCAAGCCCTATACGATCGAAGAGGCCTATGAGGTCGCGGACGCGATCGAGCGCAAGGATACGGACGATCTTTGCGACGAGCTCGGCGATCTCCTGCTTCAGGTCGTGTTCCATGCGCGGATCGCCGAGGAGGCCGGAGCCTTTTCCTTCGGCGACGTCGTGCATGCCATCACCCGCAAGATGATCCGCCGTCATCCGCATGTCTTTGCGGTCTCGGACGCCAAGACCGAGGATGCGGTGACGCTGCAATGGGATCGGATCAAGGCCGAAGAGAAGCGCGAGCGGGCCGAACGCCGGCACAAGAGCGGCATTGTCGAAGATTTCAAGGCCGGCTACCTGGGCTCGGTGCAGCGGAGTTTCCCTGCCCTGACGGAAGCATTGAAGCTTCAAGAGCGGGCCGCCAAAGTCGGCTTCGACTGGTCTGCACCGGAGCCGATCCTCGACAAGATCGAAGAGGAGATCGGCGAATTGCGGGCAGCGCTTGCAAGCGGCGATAAGGCCAAGGTCAGCGACGAACTCGGCGACCTGATCTTTGCCGTCGTCAATATCGGTCGTCATGTGAATACCGATCCTGAGCAGGCCCTGCGCGGCACGAACACGAAGTTCCGCCGCCGCTTCCATCACATCGAGACGACGCTCGAAGCTGAAGGCGAGACACTCGAGGGCGCCTCGCTGGAGCGGATGGAGGAGATCTGGCAGTCGGCCAAGGCTATCGAACGGCAGCTGACGGGCGTCAGGACGGCGTAAAGCCGCTTAGAGCTTTTCTTCTCGCATTCCGGACGGAAAACCGCTGCGCACTTTTCCTGGAAGTGATTTATTCCCAGTCCTCGCGCTGCGGCTTCGGGCCATTGCCCATACGCCGTTCCAGTTCACTCGCCTCGGTCTCCGTCAGGCGGACATCGAGCGTAACCGTGCCGTCCTCATTGTCCTCGCGGTTATCGACGATGGCGTGATTGTAGAGCCAGGGCAGCAGCGCCAGCTTTTCCACCGGCAGCGTGATCGTCGTTTCCGTCAGCACGCCGGAAAGGCGTCGGCTGATTTCCCCCATCAGGCGATCGACGCCCTCGCCGCTTATGGCCGAAACGGCAATGACGTTCTCAGCCGTCGACGCCTTCTGCACGATGGCGTCGTGCGCCTCCGGCTCCAGACGGTCGATCTTGTTCCAGACCTCGAGAATGCGCTCAGCGCCTTCGGCTTCGCCGATGCCGAGATCGCCGAGAATGCGCATGACATCGGCGCTCTGGGCCTGATTGTCATCATCCGAGAGATCGCGCACATGCAGGATGAGGTCGGCTTCCAGAACCTCTTCCAATGTCGCACGAAACGCCGCCACAAGGTGAGTCGGAAGGTCGGAAATGAAGCCGACGGTATCGGAGAGAATGACGGTGCGGCCATGCGGCAGCTTCATGCGGCGCAGCGTCGGGTCGAGCGTTGCAAACAGCATGTCTTCAGCGAGAACGCCGGCGCCGGTGATACGGTTGAACAGCGTCGACTTGCCGGCATTGGTATAGCCAACCAGAGCCACGATCGGATGCGGCACCTTGCGGCGCTTGGCGCGATGCAGCTGACGAGTTCGGACAACCTGCTCCAGCTCGCGCTCCAGCCGGATGATCCGCTCCTGCAGCATGCGCCGGTCGGCTTCGATCTGCGTTTCACCGGGGCCGCCCATGAAGCCTGCACCGCCGCGCTGGCGTTCAAGGTGGGTCCAGCTGCGAACCAGGCGGCCCTTCTGATAGTTCAGATGCGCAAGCTCGACCTGCAGCGTACCTTCCTTGGTGGAGGCGCGGCGGCCGAAGATTTCAAGGATGAGGCCGGTGCGGTCGATGACCTTGGCGTTCCACGCCTTCTCGAGATTGCGCTGCTGCACCGGCGTCAAAGGATGATCGACGATGACGAGGCCGGCATTGAACTCGTCGAGCAGTGCGAGGATTTCCTCGATTTTGCCGGTTCCAAGCAGCGTTGCCGGGCGCGGATCGTTGATCGGCACGATAGAACCGTTGACGACATCGAGATCGATGGCGAGCGCAAGCCCCTTGGCCTCTTCCAGCCTGCTTTCCGGCGGGCGCGAAACGGAGATGGCGCTGTCCGCTTGGGCGGAACGCGCCGAGCGCCCCTGCTTCAAAACAGGGACGACTACGACAGCGCGCATGTCATCCCGGTGCTTTACGGACTCCGGAATGAGGGAATCGTTTTTGGTATCGCGTGTCGTGATAGTAGCAAGTCCCAGTTAGGATGCGGCTTCTTCGCTCTCGAACATCTGCATCGGCTGACCCGGCATGATCGTCGAAATCGCGTGCTTGTAAACCAGCTGCGAATGGCCGTCGCGGCGGAGCAGAACGCAGAAATTGTCGAACGAGGTCACGACACCTGTGAGCTTCACGCCGTTGATCAAGAAAATTGTCAATGAAATCTTTTGCTTGCGAACAGTATTGAGAAACAAGTCCTGCAAGTTCTGAGAACGTTCCGCCATCGCGCCGCTTCTTTCTTTTTTGCCGACCTAAGCCGGTGAAATATCATAATATACAGAGGTCCCGAACAGGAGATACCCTCATTCTCTCCTACCCAGCGCATGTTGGTATCAAATCGCAGTCTTTTCCGCAACGTCGAAAAAGGCTTCGCGAATTTTCTGTGACATGCCGCCCGGATGGCCGTTGGCGATGGTTTCGCCATCGATGGAAACAACCGGAAAACATATGCTTGTCGCAGCCGTAATGAACACTTCACGCGCCTCCATCATCTCCTCGACCGAGAAGAATCGCTCGACGATCGTCACACCGAGTTTGGCTGCAACGTCCATCAGGGTCGTGCGGGTGATGCCCCGCAGAATGCCGTGTTCGGCTGGACGGGTAACGAGATTTCCGTCGTGATCGACGATCCAGACGTTCGTGGCCGCCCCTTCCTTCACCATGCCGTTGTGGTCGATATAGATCGCTTCCTGCGCACCGGCCTCCTTAGCCTGCTGGCGGGCCATGGCATTTGAAAGCAAGCCGACTGACTTGATATCGACCCGATCCCAGCGGTTGTCACGGACTGTGATCGCCTTGATGCCATTGGCATTCTTCTTGGCGATAACGGATTGGTCTGTGCTCTTGGCGGTAACGACGATCGAGGATGGCGTACCGGTCGGCGGGAAGACGTGGTCGCGCCGGGCGACGCCGCGCGTCACCTGCAGGTAGAACAAGCCGTTGCGGACATGATTGCGTCGCAGCGTCTCGCGAATCACAAGGATCAGTGCCGAGCGCGTCATCGGCCAGGCGATACGCAGTTCGCTCAGCGAGCGGTTGAGGCGATCGAGATGGCGCGTCAGGTCGACGATCACGCCATGACGAACCTCGCAAACCTCATAGACGCCATCGGCGAACTGATAGCCGCGATCCTCGATATGCACGGCGGCATCGCTGTGGTTCACGTAGCGACCATTCACATAAGCTATTCTCGGCATGGAATCCCCTGATCAGAACTCTGTAATTTCGAATTGCCGGGTAGCCGCTCAGACGCCGAGCGACTTCAGCTTGCGATGCAGCGCCGAACGCTCCATGCCGACGAACTCCGCCGTGCGCGAGATATTGCCGCCGAAGCGATTGATCTGGGCGATGAGATAATCACGCTCGAACATTTCGCGTGCTTCGCGCAGCGGCAACGTCATGATGTGATAGTCATTCTTGGCGGAGACCTTCGGTAGCATGTCACCAAGATCGGTCGGCAGCATTTCGGCCGTGATCGGCGTATCCGCGCCGTCCGAGCGCGCCAGGATCATCAGCCGTTCGATATTGTTGCGCAGCTGGCGGATGTTGCCCGGCCAGTCATGCGCCTGCAGCACCGCCATGGCATCATCGCCGATCCGGCGCGGACGAATACCGGCCTGTTCGGAAATCTGCCGCATGAGCTGATCGACGAGGAAAGGAATGTCTTCCCGCCGCTCGGCAAGCGCCGGAACACGAACCGGAACGACGGCGAGGCGATGATAGAGATCTTCGCGGAACAGGCCTTCGGCGATGTGGCTTTCAAGATTATAGGCCGTGGACGAGATGATGCGCACGTCCACCTTCACCCGCTTCGAACCGCCGACGCGCTCGAACTGCTGATCGACCAGCACGCGCAGGATTTTGTTCTGCGTCTCGCGCGGCATTTCGCCGACCTCGTCGAGGTAGAGGATGCCGCGATGGGCCTCTTCCAGAGCGCCGATCTTGCGCGCCTGGCCTGGCGAACCCTCGGTGCCGAACAGCGCGATTTCCATACGCTCGGGCGTAATCGTCGCTGCATTCAGCGCCACGAACGGACCGTTGGCGCGGGTCGACTTCTTGTGCATCATCCGGGCCACAAGTTCCTTGCCGGAACCGGAAGGACCGAAGATCATGACGCGGCTGTTGGTCGGGGAGACCTTGTCGATCGTCTGGCGCAGCTGCGAAACGGCAACCGAGGTGCCGATCAGCTCCACGGCATCGCCGGTGCGGCGCTTCAGCTCGGAGACCTCGCGCTTCAGCTTGGAATTCTCCAGCGCGCGCTCGGCAATCAAGATCAGGCGATCGGCCTTGAACGGCTTTTCGATGAAGTCGAAGGCGCCGCGCTTGATGGCGGAAACCGCCGTCTCGATATTGCCGTGACCGGAGATCATGACCACGGGCAACTCGGGATGGCGTGCCTTGATTTCGTCGAGCAATGCGAGGCCGTCGAGCTTGCTGCCCTGCATCCAGATATCGAGGAAGATCAGACGCGGCGCTCGATCGGAAATTGCGGCGAGCGCACTGTCGCTGTCATGCGCCGTGCGGGTTTCGTGCCCCTCATCCGAGAGAATTCCCGAAACGATTTCGCGAATATCTTCCTCGTCGTCGACTACGAGAATATCAGATGCCATAGACGCTTTCCTTGTCACTTGCTGGCTGGGCGACGGCGGCTTGCTCACGGCGCGGCAAATGCACGCGGATCATGGCCCCCCTGCCCTGGTCGAATTCTGCGGGAGCGTCGTGAAGTTCGAGCTGCCCGCCGTGGTCTTCAATGATCTTCTTGACGATGGCGAGTCCGAGGCCGGTGCCCTTCTCGCGCATCGTCATGTAGGGTTCGAGAATGCTGTGCCGGTTCTCCACCGGAAGGCCGCGGCCGTTGTCGATGACATCGACGGTGAAACGATCGCGTTCCGGATCCAGAGATGCTCGCACGAGGACTTGCGGCTGCTCGCGCGCCTGATCGCTCGGCACGCCTTCGATCGCTTCGACGGCGTTCTTGATCAGATTGCCGAATGCCTGCCCAAGCATTCGCGTATCGAACATGCCTTCCAGCCGTTCATCGCCCAGCTCACGTTGGAACTTCACGTGATTGTTGCCCATCTCGCGCAGGAACACGGCATCCCGCAGAATGTCGCGCAAATCGCTCGGCTCCATGGTCGGCTTCGGCATGCGGGCAAAGGACGAGAATTCGTCGACCATGCGGCCGATATCGCCCACCTGCCGGATGATGGTGTCCGTGCACTGGTCGAAAACTGGACGGTCAGCCTCGGCGATGTTCTTGCCGAAACGGCGGCGGATACGCTCGGCCGACAGCTGGATCGGCGTCAGCGGGTTCTTGATTTCATGGGCGATGCGACGCGCGACGTCGGCCCAGGCGGTCGAGCGCTGCGCGATGACCAGATCGGTGATGTCGTCGAGGGTGATCACATAGGATTCGTTGCTATCGCGCGTTTCCTCACGCGTTACCTGGACGCTGAGCGTGCGCACGGTTCCGCCGCGAACGAGGCTGATCTGCTTGCGGAAATCATTGCGATGACGTGTCGTAGCTTCCGTCACCACCTGTTCGACTTCGGGGGCGATCTCAGCCAGATTCTTGCCGATCAGCTCGTCGCTTTTCAGCGCCAGCAGATCTTCGGCCGACGTGTTGACGATGGTGATGCGCCGATCGTGCTCGACGCCGATCACAGCCGCCGTCACGCCCGACAGCACCGCCTCGATGAAGCGGCGGCGGTCGTCGACCTCGTCCTTCGCCTCCAGGATTTCATCGCGCTGGGTGCGGATTTCCGAGATCATCTTGTTGAAGGTGCGCGAGAGGCTGCCGACGTCACCGTCTGCGGAGCGCACCGGCACCAGTACATTCATATTGCCCGAGGCCACATTGTCGGCAGCGCTGATAAGGAGGCGGATCGGCCGCACGATACGGTCGGCAATGGCGATCGCGGTCCAGATTGCGGCCAGCAGCACGATGAGCGCAAAGCCGATGTAGAGCACGGCGAAGGCGATCTGGAGCGACATGCGCCCCTCTTCCATCGCCTTGTATTCGGCGGTGTTGTCCTCGACCATCCGCATGGCGTTCATGACCCGCGGGTCGACGGCACGCACCGTGTAGAGGAACGAGCCCGGGATTTCATCCAGCTTGATGACCGCGCCGACGAGGTTGGTCACACCGGGTGGAATGAGCGTCGGCTGACCATTGGCCGACGAGTCGAGTGCGTCCTTCGGAATGGCCGGCAGCGGCCGCTCGGTCTTGATTTCCGCCTGGACGATGGCGCTGCCGTCGCGGCGCACGAGGAAAGCGCCGAGCAAGCCGCGCCCCCGGGCCTGGCGGGTCATCAAATCGGCAAAGCCGGTACGATCCAGACTGTAAAGCGAACGATTGCGCTCCAGATCGTTCGCCATCGAAACCGTCTGGCCCTGCAGATAGCTCGCATTTTCCATCAGATAGGCCTGCGCGACATTCTGCGAGGAGCTGATGATCTGCTGCGTGCGCACGCCGAACCAGCGGTCGAGGCCCACATTCAGCGTCAAGCTCGCAACGATGGCGACCAGAATTGCCGGCGTGATCGCCACGATCGAAAAGAGGGCGACGATGCGGATATGCAGACGTGCTGCCGCCCTGCCGCGGCTGCGCGCCTTCATCAGCCGGGCGACTTCCCGCGCGATCAGCGCGATCAATCCCAGCACGAACAAGCCGTTGATGACGACCGAGGTGAAAACGACCGAGGACGTGGGGGCGACGGGCGTCAGCCCGAGAAGCATCAGCAGCGTGGCGATTGCGCACAGCAACGCGCCGCCGGCCAAGACGAGGCCAGGCAGCGCAAAGGAAGCACGACGGTCTGTCACCTTGACAACCGCCTCGTCGCTCGCCGCCGGCGACACTGCGTCCTTGGTCATTTCAATCATCTCCACGCCCGAACGACAGTCGGCGCCCCGTTCAATCCGCGCAACCACGATTTTGGCGCCAGCACGGACGACAACGGGAGGCGGAAGCTCTCGTTCGATCTCACCCGAAAGCGAAACAATTACTTCAAATCATCGTTGCAATAGACTGAAAAATCGGACGAATTCCATCTAAAATAGAAATACGTCAGACGAATCGCCATCGCTAAAACGACGAATCTGCTGCGTGACCTTTAAGCAACGCATTGTGGCGAAAATGCAACGCTTCGGATTGCCTTGTCAAGCCGTGCGGGAGCTTCTGTAGACCGAAACTCCCAGTTCTCTGATCTTTTTGCGCAGCGTATTGCGGTTCAGCCCGAGAAGATCGGCAGCCTTGATCTGATTGCCGCGTGTGGCGGTCAATGCGGCAAGGATCAGCGGATATTCCATTTCCGTCAAAACGCGATCATAAAGGCCGGGCGGCGGAAGATTGTCGCCAAATCCGGCAAAATAGGTCCGCATATTCTCTTCCACCGCCTGGGCGATGGTCATGGTGCCGGTGCGAACCGGCCCCTTTTCGATGGGGCTGTCAGGCACGTCGGCGCGCAGTTCCGCATCGATGATCTCCTTGGTGATGACATCCTGCGGATAAAGCGCCATCAGCCGGCGGATCAAGTTTTCCAGTTCGCGCACGTTGCCGGGCCACGGATAGGCCTTCATCAATTCGAGCGCTTCCTGGTCGAAGCGCTTGGAACCCAAGCCTTCCTTTTCGGCCTGCTGCACGAAATGGCGCACGAGATCGGGGATATCCTCGGCGCGATCGCGCAGCGGCGGCAGGCGCAGCGGTACGACGTTGAGGCGATAATAGAGGTCCTCGCGGAACAGACCCTGATTGATCGCCTGTTTCAGATCCTTGTTGGTGGCCGCAACGATACGAACGTCGGTGCGGATCGGCGTGCGGCCGCCGACGGTCGTGTACTCACCCTGCTGCAGCACGCGCAGCAGGCGCGTCTGCGCGTCCATCGGCATATCGCCGATTTCGTCGAGAAACAGCGTGCCACCCTCGGCCTGCTCGAAACGACCAGTGGAGCGCGCCTGTGCGCCTGTGAAGGCGCCCTTTTCATGACCGAAGAGCTCGGATTCGATCAGGTCGCGCGGGATCGCAGCCATGTTGATGGCCACGAAAGGACCATTGCGGCGCTTGCCATAGTCATGCAGGGCGCGCGCCACGAGTTCCTTGCCCGTACCGGATTCACCGGTGATCATCAGCGTCAGATCGGTCTGCATCAGGCGCGCGAGCACGCGATAGATTTCCTGCATCGCGGCGGAACGGCCAACAAGCGGCATGCCGTCCTGTATGTCATCGTCGATCTTCGCCGGCTTGCGCTTCGGCTCGGACAGGGCGCGACCGACGATTGCGATCAGTTCCGTGAGGTCGAACGGCTTCGGCAGATAGTCGTAGGCGCCCTTTTCGGACGCCTTGATCGCCGTCATGAAGGTGTTCTGCGCGCTCATGACCAAGACCGGCAGATCCGGTCTCGCCTTCTTGATGCGCGGCAGCAGATCGAAGGCATTTTCGTCGGGCATGACGACGTCGGTTACGACAAGGTCGCCTTCGCCGGCGGAGACCCAACGCCAGAGCGTGGCAGCGTTGGACGTGATACGTACATCGTAACCTGCGCGGCTCAAGGCTTGATTGAGCACGGTACGGATGGCCGCATCGTCATCGGCGACAAGGATCGTGGCTGTCATCGAGTAGTCCCTGTAGAGTTCGGAAGGGGGGCGTCTTCTGGGGTGATGCCCTTGGAGGCAGGCATCAAAACACGGAATGTGGTGCGATGGTTCTGGCTGTCGCATTCGACGATGCCGCCGTGATCGCCGATGATCTTGGCGACCAGCGCGAGGCCGAGACCGGTTCCATTCGTCTTGGTGGTGATGAACGGATCGAAAAGATGCGGCACGAGATCGGCCGGCACGCCGGGGCCATTATCGATGACGCAGAATTCTAGCGGCAGGGAGATTTTCTCCCGCGTACCGGCAACCGAGAGCCGGATGCCGGGGCGATAGGCCGTCGTCAGCATGATCTCGCCATCCTGACGGTCGCCGACCGCTTCGGCGGCGTTCTTCACCAGATTGAGGAAGACCTGAACGAGCTGATCCCGGTTCGCAAAAACCGCCGGCAGCGACGGGTCGTAATTCTCGGAAATCTTGATGTTGCGGGCGAAGCCGGCCTTGGCGACGGCCTTCACATGATCGAGCACGGAATGGATATTGACGGGGACGCGATCAACCGGCCGCTCGTCCGAAAAGACTTCCATACGGTCGACCAGTGAAACGATGCGATCGGTCTCGTCGCAGATAAGGCGCGTCAGTGCGCGGTCGTCATCCTCAACCGACTGTTCGAGGAGCTGGGCGGCGCCGCGAATGCCCGACAGCGGGTTCTTGATCTCATGCGCCAGCATGGAGGCAAGGCCAGTGACCGAGCGGGCGGCGGCACGATGCGTCAATTGCCGGTCGATCTTGTCAGCCATCGAGCGCTCCTGGAACACCACCACTACGGAGCCGGGCTCGCTGGAAACCGGCGCTACGTAAAGATCCACCAGCTTATCCTGTCCGAGACGCGGCGAACTGAGGTCGACACGATACTCGTTGACGGGTCCGCGCCGCTCGCGCACCTGGTCGATCAGCGCCAGCAAAGGGCTGCCGAAGGGGATAAAGGTCGAAATCTTGTAGCGCGACAAATGCGAGGCACTGGCGCCGAAGAAGGCTTCGGCCTCCCAGTTGGCAAAGGCAATGAGACCCGCCTCGTCGACCATGACGACCGGGTTCTGGATCGCGTTGAGAACGGCCATCGCCACGGAATTGGTGGCGTTGTCACCGGCCCCGGAGCTGGATTTCGAAGTCATGCCGCCTCCTGAATGCATTGGGCGAGATCGGCGCCCGTCCGCAGCGCCGCATGGAACAATGCCGCCACCTCGCCGCTCTCTTTCGACGTCATGATTTTCGCCTTGTCGGCACCCGTCGTTGCCGGCGCGTAACGTTCGAGATACCAGGCCAGATGCTTGCGGGCATGGCGAATACCCACGGCTTCGCCATAAAACTCCAGCATCATCCCGTAATGTTCGAGCGCGATATCGGCGATCTCCTGACGCTCCGGCTCGCGATGGCCGGCCAGAACGCCGGCATGCCAGGGACGGCCCTGGCAGCCGCGGCCGATCATGACGGCGTCGGCGCCGGAGCGGCGCAGAATCTCCTGCGCGTCCTCTGCCGTCTCGACATCGCCGTTGGCGACAAGCGGAATGGAGATGACGTCGCGGACGGCAAGGATCGCATCCCAATCCGCCCTGCCCTCATAGAACTGCATGCGCGTGCGGCCGTGAATGGTGACGAGCTGGATACCGGCCTCCTCGGCGCGGCGAGCTATGTGTGGCGCGTTGATGGAATTCTCATCCCAGCCGAGCCGCATTTTCAGTGTCACCGGGATGTTCACTGCACCGACCGTCGCCTCGATCAACGTTAGCGCGTGATCCGGATCGCGCATCAGCGCCGAGCCGGAATAGCCGCCGATCACCTTCTTGGCCGGGCATCCCATGTTGATATCAATGATATCGGCACCATTGTCGGCAGCGATCTTGGCCGCCTCCGCCATCCAATACGCCTCGCGGCCGGCAAGCTGCACCATGTGCGGCTTCAATCCGGCACTCTTCAGACGCGCCCATGATTCGGCCGTATCCTGCACGAGTTCGCGGCTTGCCACCATTTCCGTGACGACCAGGCCGGCACCGTAACGCAAAGCGAGCTGCCGGAAGGGCAGATCGGTTACACCCGACATCGGCGCCAGAATCACGCGATTTCGGATAGGCACGGAACCGATGGAAAATGGGGCTGCAAGCTCGGAGGAAAGCAAATGATTATCTTTCGGGCACACCATACATCTGCACTATTTTTAGACACGCTTTAAAAGTTTGCCAAGGGGTTTCGAAGAGCCGCGATATTTTTCGGGCGAATGCTGGAAAGTTCTTGATTGAGGCGATAGACCCTGCAGGAGCAAGATCCCGTTTTGGCGATCTATTTAGCATGTGCTTGTTCAAAGGAAAGCTTTACGCTTTTCAAAGCCATGCCGGAGACCGAGCCTTTCATCTTTCGGGGGTTTATGACGCAAATGCATTCAACGCAACCGCTGTCGGTAGGAATCGTGATCGTTGCCGCCGGGCGCGGCGAACGGGCGGGCTCTCCCGAGGAAGGTCCCAAGCAATATCGCCCGATCGGCGGCAGAGCGGTTATTGCGCATACGCTTGAAAGATTCGTGACATGGCCGCAGACGTCGAAGATCGTCGTCGTCATCCATCGCGACGATGAAAGGCTGCTTCGCTCGGCGCTGGAGCAGGTTGACGGCTTGCCCGAGGTCGAGATCGCCTTCGGCGGCGCGACCCGCCAGCAATCCGTGCTTGCCGGGCTAAGGCAACTGAAGGACAGCGGCGTAACGCATGTCATGATCCATGACGCGGTACGCCCCTTCTTCGACCATGCTCTGCTGGATCGCGTTACTGCAGCCCTTGCGGCGGGCGCGCCGGCCGTACTGCCCGCTATGCCAGTCACCGACACGCTGAAGCGCGGCGACGCAAGCGGGCTGGTGGTCGAGACGGTTCCCCGCACCGGGCTTCACGCCGCGCAGACGCCGCAATCCTTCCGCTTTGCCGATATTCTTGCTGCGCATGAGAAGGCGGCGGCCGAGGGCAAAAGCGATTTCACCGACGATGCAGCGATCGCGGAATGGTGTAACCTGCCGGTGACATTGGTGACCGGCAGTGCCGATAATGTGAAACTGACGATCAAGAGGGATATTGCCATGGCCGATGAAAAGCTGACCGCCGGTCTGTTGCCGGACGTGCGCACCGGCAATGGCTATGACGTGCACCAGCTGGAGCCAGGCGATGGCGTAACGCTCTGCGGCGTTTTCATTCCGCACGACCAGCGGCTGAAGGGGCATTCGGACGCCGATGTGGCCCTGCATGCCCTCACGGATGCCCTGCTTGCCACATGCGGCGCCGGCGATATCGGCGACCATTTTCCGCCGTCTGATCCGCAATGGAAGGGCGCACCATCCCACATCTTCATCGAGCATGCGGCAAAGATCGTGCGCGAGCGCGGCGGCACCATCATGAATGCGGACGTCTCGCTGATTGCCGAAGCGCCGAAGGTCGGTCCGCACCGCGATGTCATGCGGGGCAAGCTTTCCGAGTTTCTGGGCATCAGCATCGATCGCTGCTCGGTCAAGGCGACGACCAACGAGAAAATCGGCTTCATCGGTCGGCGCGAGGGTATAGCCGCCATCGCGACGGCGACCGTCGTCTACCGCGGAGGCAAGGCATAATGCATTTTCCCGATGAGATTATCGAGCTCGCTCAGAAGATCGTCACCGACTTCACCGCTAGGGGTTGGATGGTCGCGACGGCTGAATCCTGCACAGGCGGGCTGATCGCCGGCGCACTGACGGAAATTCCCGGCTCGTCCGCCGTCGTCGATCGCGGTTTTGTAACCTACACCAATACCGCCAAGATGGAGATGCTCGGCGTTCAGGAGCAGACGCTGGCGCAATTCGGCGCGGTTTCGAAGGAAACGGCGCTGCAGATGGTACATGGCGCCCTCTTCCGCTCTAGGGCCGATTTTGCGGTTGCCGTCACCGGCGTTGCCGGTCCCGGCGGCGGCTCGGCGGAAAAGCCTGTCGGCCTCGTTCATCTCGTCGCCAAGGCGCGCAGCGGCGCGCTCATCCATCATGAAATGCGCTATGGTGATATCGGCCGCGATCAGGTTCGGCTCGCCACCTTGAAGACGGCGCTGGAGATGCTTGCTACGTTCGATCAGTGACCGGGCGCGGCATCAGGCATATATCTTGCTCGCGCGCGTCTCGAAGGCATCCGTGAACATGCGGAAGGCTCGGTCGAACATCGAACCCATCAGGGCGCCGAGAATGCGGCTCTTGAACTCATAGTCGATGAAGAAATCAATCACGCTGCCGCCATTCTCCGACGACGTGAAGCGCCAGCGATTGTCGAGATATTTGAAGGGGCCGTCGATATATTTCACGTCGATGGCGCGTTCCGCCTTGTTCAGCAGTACCTGCGTCGTGAAAGTCTCGCGGATCGCCTTGTAGCCGACAGTCATATCGGCAATCAGCAGGATCTTGCCGTCGCGCTCCTTGCGGCTACGGACAACGAGCGCTTCGCAGAGCGGCAGGAACTCCGGATAACGCTCCACGTCGGCGACGAGGTCAAACATCTGATCGGGTGAATGCGGAACGGGGCGATGAGTTTCGAAGTGAGGCATGAGCCGCAATTAAGCAGGACGGCCGAGAAGATCAAGAAGCTGACGCATTTCGCCGCGGGATTTCAGCTGCAAAACAGGGACATCCGGGCCGTGCTGCGCAAGTCCGGCAAGAACGCGTGGCGTGAATTTCTCCTCGAACGTCCAGATGAAGCGCAGGAATTCCCAATCGACCTTCTCGATGCAGCCGGGTGCCATTTCCGGACGCGTGCGGCCCATCCATTTGATCCAGCGGGAGACCGCGCCCCAAATGCATACCAGACGTGACATCCGCACCCAGATGACGAAATCGGTGCGCGGCAGGCGCACATCGAATGTCGAAGGGTTCGTGCCATCCATGATCCACCGCTCGCCTTGCACCTTGGCGACGATGATGTCGCGCTGCTCCTCGCTGTCGCGCTGAACCCAGCCCGGCAACCAGAGGACATCGCGATCGATCGAGACATAGGCAAGGTCGAAGCGGGCGGCGATCTTCTGCGACAGGGTCGACTTGCCGCCGCCGGAACAACCGATAACAAGGATACGTTCCGCCCTTTGGAGGATGCGTGCGGCCTGATCTATATCAACGGCATGGGAAAGCGCCTGCGGCGCGACGATCTGCTCCACGGTCCAGCTCCATAGTCTCACCTAAAGCGCCGACACCGGTCACAAACGGCGGCGTGTTCCCTAAGCCGCCCACATGACGAACATATGACGGCGCGAACAAAAACCGCGGCACAATCGCCGCGGTTCCTTCAAAAGATAAAGCTGGATGGTTTTCGGCTTACTCTGCTGCCAGCAGCAGCTTCTTGGCGCGAGCAGCCCGCAGGCGTTCGAAATCGTCGCCGGCATGATGCGAGGAGCGCGTCAGCGGGCTCGAAGACACCATGAGGAAGCCCTTGGTGTAAGCCACGGTCTCGTAGGACTTGAACTCTTCCGGCGTGACGAAGCTCATCACCTGGTGATGCTTGCGCGTCGGCTGCAGATACTGGCCGATGGTCAGGAAGTCGACGTCGGCTGTGCGCAGGTCGTCCATCAGCTGCAGCACTTCGTTGCGTTCTTCGCCGAGGCCCACCATGATGCCCGACTTGGTGAACATTGTGGGGTCCAGTTCCTTGACCCGCTGCAGCAGGCGAACGGAGTGGAAATAGCGCGCACCGGGACGAACCGTCAGGTAATTGCCCGGCACGGTTTCCATATTGTGATTGAAGACGTCGGGCTTGGCGGCGACGACGCGCTCCAATGCACCCGGCTTCTTCAGGAAGTCAGGCGTCAGGATCTCGATCGTGGTTGCCGGCGAAGCGGCACGGATCGCCCAGATCACCTCCTCAAAGTGCTCGGCGCCACCGTCTTCCAGATCATCACGGTCGACCGAGGTGATGACGACGTGGCTGAGGCCCATCTCCTTGACGGCCTTGGCGACATTTTCCGGCTCCGCCATATCGAGCGCGTTCGGCTTGCCCGTCGCGACGTTGCAGAAGGCGCAAGCACGCGTACAGATCTCGCCCATGATCATGAAGGTGGCGTGCTTCTTGTCCCAGCACTCGCCGATGTTCGGGCAGCCAGCCTCTTCGCAAACCGTGACGAGCTTGTGCTCCTTCACGATCGAGCGCGTCTCGGCATAGCCCTTCGACGTCGGCGCCTTCACGCGGATCCAGTCCGGCTTGCGCAAGACTTCGGTGTCCGGCCGATGCGCCTTCTCCGGGTGTCGAACGCGCTTGGCTTCCGGGTTGATCGTGTCGAGAATGGTGACCATGAAACGTCTACTTTCCGCCGCTCAGATGCGGCCCTTCATCGCCGTGCGACTTTGGCGAGGAATATCAGAATGCATGCACCGATGAAACCGGTGATGAAAAAGCCGAGCCGGCCGCCAGGTACGCCGACATGTAGCGCCACCAAAAGCCCTGCTGCGACGACCGATCCGGCAATACCGAGGACGATGTTGAGGATGATGCCATGGCGCGCATCCATCAGCTTGCCTGCGAGCCAGCCCGCAAGACCGCCGATGATGATCAGACCCAGCCAACCCACGCTTTCCATCAAACCCTCGTTTCAAGCGCCCTCAGGATGATCCCTTGGAACGCCGCGTTGCCTCTTACCGATAATGCGCTAGACGATCAATCTCGCCAGCAGCACCACGACGATCGCGCCGACGGTGGCATGGATGATCTCCACGACAAGCGCATTTTCAATGCCGAGCGAAATCCCGAAATAGTGGAACAGGAAACCGCCCACGAAAGCGCCGATCACGCCGCTCACCAGGCAACTGATAAGGCCGCCACCACCGACGATCAGGCTTGCGAGAAAACCCGCCACCAGACCGATGAGAAGAAAGACGACCCAACCTTGCGCAGCCATAGACATGTTGATTTCCCTTCCTGTTTTCCACCCTTCGGATAAAGGGCATGGCAGGAAATTATCAAGCGTTCAGCACGCGACCGTAGGCGTCCAGCACGGCTTCCTTCATCGTTTCCGAAACGGTCGGATGCGGGAAGATCGTGTGCATCAGCTCTTCTTCCGTTGTCTCCAGGTTCATGGCGACAACGAAGCCCTGAATGAGTTCGGTGACTTCTGCGCCAACCATATGTGCGCCCAGCAATTCGCCGGTCTTCTTGTCGAAGATGACCTTGCAAAGGCCCTGATCCTCGCCGAGCGCGATCGCCTTGCCGTTGGCAACGAAGGAGAAGCGGCCGACGCGGATATCGCGGCCGAGTTCCTTGGCCCTCGCTTCCGTCAGGCCGACAGAGGCAACCTGTGGGTGGCAATAGGTGCAGCCCGGAACCTTGCTCTTGTCCGTCGGGTGAACATTCGGCAGGCCGGCAATCTTCTCGATGCAGACGACACCTTCGTGCTCGGCCTTGTGCGCCAGCATCGGCGGACCGGCAACGTCGCCGATCGCGTAGATGCCCGGCACATTGGTCTTGCCGTAACCATCGATAACCACGCAGCCGCGGTCGGTCTTGACGCCAAGCGCCTCGAGGCCGAGGTTCTCGATGTTGCCCTGCACGCCGACGGCCGAGATCATGCGGTCGGCGACGATCTGCTGTACCTTGCCGTCTTCGGTTTCGACATGGGCGGTGATGCTGTTGGCAGCCTTGTCGACCTTCGTGACCTTCGCCTTGGTGAAGATCTTCAGACCGCGCTTTTCCAGTTGCTTGCGGGCGATACCGGAGATTTCGGCATCCTCCACCGGCATGATCGTCGGCATGACTTCGACGACGGTGACATCGACGCCCATCGAGCGATAGAAGCTTGCGAATTCGATGCCGATCGCGCCCGAGCCCATGACGAGCAGCGACTTCGGCAGGAAGTCCGGCTTCAGCGCTTCGAAGTAGGTCCAGATCAGCTTGCCATCCGGCTCGATGCCGGGCAGCGCGCGCGGACGGGCGCCAGTGGCGACAATGATGTGTTTGGCGGTATAAGTGCCCTCGCCCTTGACGTTCTTCGGCACCGGATGCTGCGGCTCGACGACCGGCTTGGTCGACTTGCTGACGAGGATCTCGCCGGGCTTGGTGATCTTGGCCTCGCCCCAGATCACATCGACCTTGTTCTTCTTCATGAGGAAGCCGACGCCGGTGTTCAAACGGGCGGAAACGCCGCGCGAGCGGGCAACGACCGCCTTCACATCCGCGCTGACCTTGCCTTCGAGAACGAGACCGTAATCCTTCAGATGGTTGGAATGATCGAGGATTTCAGCAGAACGAAGCAGCGCCTTTGTGGGTATGCAGCCCCAGTTGAGGCAGATGCCGCCCAGGTGCTCGCGCTCGACGATCGCCGTCTTCAGGCCAAGCTGGGCGGCGCGCACGGCGGCAACATAACCGCCCGGACCGGAGCCGATGATAATGACGTCGTAATTCTCAGCCATGTGTTTCCTGCCTTATTGGTGGCGGCGGATCGAAGCCGGCGCCTTGACTGTGTCAGAGACCGAGCATCATCCGCACGATCGGCTCAAGGCCGCGACCGAGCGCCCGGGTATTTTCCGCATCGAGATGGACGCCGTCGAGCGGCGTGGTGACGGCGACCGTATTGGCATCGAAGAAGCCGCAGCCCAATTCGTCGGCCAGATCGCTATAGAGCGTCGGCAGCTTGCTCGATTCCTTGACTGCGCCGAGATAGCTGGCCGCAAATGCGGCGTTGGCGGTCTCGGTGATTGCCGGCGGGGCGACGATGAGGATATCGGGCACCTCGTAGTCGAACCCCCAGGCGTGATTGCGCACGAGCTGGACCAAGCGGCTGATGCCCTGCAGAGCAGCGAAGGCCGAGCCGGCGACGACCGGCTTCATGTCGTTGGTGCCGAGCAGAATGACCACGAGATCGAGCGGATTGTGAGACTGCAGGATCGTCGGCAGGATCCTCGCGCCGTTGCGGTCGCAATCGGCGAGATGATCATCGAACGCCGTGGTGCGGCCGTTCAACCCTTCCGGGATCACGCGTACCTGGTTGCCGAGCGCCTTTTGCAGCACGCTCGGCCACCGATCTTCATAGGCATGACGGCCGACCGTCTCGGCACTGTAGCCCCATGTCAGCGAGTCGCCGTAACACAGAACAGTCTTGGTCATTCATGCCCTCCGTATTGCCAAGGCTCAGACGAGCATCCCCATCGGATTTTCGATGTAGCCCTTGAAGGCTGCCAGGAGCTCGGCGCCGAGCGCACCGTCGACGGCGCGATGGTCGGTCGATAGCGTGACGGTCATCACGGTGGCAATCGCCATTTCGCCTTTCTTGACGATGACGCGCTGTTCACCCGCGCCGACGGCCAGGATGGTCGCATGCGGCGGGTTGACGACGGCGGCGAAGTTCTTGACGCCCATCATGCCCATGTTTGACACGGCCGTGGTGCCGCCCTGATACTCCTCGGGCTTCAGCTTGCGCTCCTTGGCGCGCTTGCCGTAGTCCTTCATCTCGTTGGAGATGGTGGAGAGCGTCTTCTGCTCGGCGCTGCGGATGATCGGCGTGATCAGGCCGCCCGGAATGGAAACGGCAACGCCGACATCGGCATGCTTGTGCTTGACCATGGCGCTGTCGGTCCAGGAGACGTTGGCATCCGGAACGTCGCGCAGCGCAAGCGCCAGGGCCTTGATGACCATGTCGTTGACCGAGAGCTTGTAGGCCGGAACGCCATCCTTCGACTTCGGAGCGGAATCGTTGAGCTGCGTGCGGAGCGCCAGCAGCGCGTCGAGTTCGCAATCGACCGAGACATAGAAGTGTGGGATCGTCTGCTTGGATTCCTGCAGGCGCTTGGCGATCGTCTTGCGCATGCCGTCATGCGGCACGAGCTCGTAGGAACCCTGCTCGAACAGCTTGAGGACGGCATCGTCGGACATGCCCTTCGGTGCGGCCGGAGCAGCAGCGGCGGCCGGCTGAGCAGCCGGTGCTGCTGCAGGCGCAGCCTTGGCGGTGCCGCCGGATACAGCAGCTTCCACGTCCTTCTTGATAACACGGCCATGCGGACCTGTGCCGGAAACCGCCGCCACATCGATGCCGGCTTCCTTGGCAAGGCGGCGGGCGAGCGGAGACGCGAAAGTGCGATGACCGTCGATTGCAGCCGGAGCCGATGCCACCGGGGCCGGGGCAGGTGCGGCAGGAGCTGAAACGCTTGCCGGAGCAGGTGCTGCAGCGGGAGCGGCCGCAGGCGCTGCTTCCGCCTTCGGAGCTTCCTTTGCAGCCGGAGCAGCGCCGGAAGCTGCAGCAGCGACATCTTCACCATCGGCGGCGAGCACGGCGATCAGGGCATTGACCTTCACGCCTTCGGTGCCGGCGGGAACGACGATCTTGGCGACCGTGCCCTCATCGACAGCCTCGACTTCCATCGTTGCCTTGTCAGTCTCGATCTCGGCGATGACATCGCCGGACTTGATCTTGTCGCCTTCCTTGACCAGCCACTTGGCGAGGTTGCCCTCCTCCATGGTCGGCGAGAGGGCAGGCATAGTGATGTTGATAGGCATCGATGAGCCCTCCCCTTACTTGTAGCAAACGGCCTTCACCGCATCGACCACTTCAGCGACGCTCGGGAGCGCCAGCTTTTCGAGGTTGGCGGCATATGGCATGGGTACGTCCTTGCCGGCGATCGTCAGGATCGGCGCATCGAGATAGTCGAAGGCCTGCTGCATGACGCGCGTGGCGATTTCCGTGCCGACGGAAGACTGCGGATAGCCTTCCTCGACGGTGACGAGGCGGCCGGTTTTCTTGACCGACTCGATGACCGTCGGAAGATCCATCGGGCGGATGGTGCGCAGGTCGATGAGTTCGGCATCGATGCCCTGAGCCTCCAGCTCGGCGACGGCCTTCGTGGCATAGGTCATGCCGATGCCGAAGGAGACGACGGTTACGTCCTTGCCCGGACGGTGGATGCGGGCCTTGCCGATCGGCAGAACGAAGTTATCCAGCTTCGGTACGTCGAAGTGCTGACCGTAGAGAATTTCGTTCTCGAGGAAGATGACCGGGTTCGGATCGCGGATGGCAGCCTTGAGCAGGCCCTTGGCGTCGGCTGCCGTGTACGGCATGACGACCTTCAGGCCCGGAATTTGGCTGTACCAGGCCGCATAGTCCTGGCTGTGCTGAGCGCCGACGCGGGCTGCTGCGCCGTTCGGGCCGCGGAAGACGATCGGAGCGCCCATCTGGCCGCCGGACATATAGAGCGTCTTGGCGGCGGAGTTGATGATCTGGTCGATTGCCTGCATCGCGAAGTTGAACGTCATGAACTCGACGATCGGGCGAAGGCCGGCCATAGCGGCACCAACGCCGATACCGGCAAAACCGTGCTCGGTGATCGGGGTGTCGATGACGCGGCGAGCGCCGAATTCCTGCAGCAGTCCCTGGGTCACCTTATAGGCGCCCTGATACTCGGCCACTTCCTCACCCATGACGAAAACGTCCGGGTTGGCGCGCATTTCTTCGGCCATCGCGTCGCGCAGTGCTTCACGCACCGTCATGGACACCATTTCCGTGCCGGCCGGAATTTCCGGATCGGCGGCTGCGGCAACCTTCGGCTGAGCTGGAACAGGTGCTGCTGCAGGCGCCGGAGCGGCGGCGGCTTCGGTCTTTACCGGCTGCGCGGCAGGTGCTGCCTTGGCAGACGAAATTGCGTCGGCAGATTCACCGTCCTGCAAGAGGATGGCGATCTTGGTGTTGACCTTGACGCCTTCAGTGCCGGCGTCGATCAGCAGCTTGCCGATCGTGCCTTCGTCGACGGCTTCCACTTCCATGGTGGCCTTGTCGGTTTCGATTTCGGCAATGACGTCACCGGAAACGACCTTGTCGCCTTCCTTCTTGAGCCATTTCGAAAGGGTACCCTCTTCCATCGTCGGAGAAAGGGCGGGCATGAGAATATCGATGGGCATAGTGTCCCTCCCCGATTTAGAGCAGAATGTCGGTGTAGAGCTCGGATGCATCCGGCTCAGGATCGTTCTGGGCAAAATCGGCGCTGTCGGCAACGATCTCGCGGACATCCTTGTCGATATCTTTCAGATCGTCTTCGCTTGCCCAGCCCTTTTCGAGCAGGCGAGCACGAACCTGCTCGATCGGATCATGTTCGGAGCGCATCTTCTGCACTTCGTCCTTGGAACGATACTTCGCCGGGTCGGACATGGAGTGACCACGATAACGATAGGTCATCATTTCGAGGATGATCGGGCCCTTGCCGGAGCGGCAATGCGCAACGGCTTCGTCAGCTGCGGCCCTGACCGCGCGAACGTCCATGCCGTCTACCTGAATGCCCGGAATGCCGAAGGAGGCGCCGCGCTTGGAGAAATCGGCCTGCGCGGTTGCGCGGGCGGTCGAGGTGCCCATGGCGTAGCGGTTGTTTTCGATCACGAAAATGACAGGCAGCTTCCACAACTGCGCCATGTTGAAGCTTTCGTAGACCTGACCCTGGTTGGCAGCGCCATCGCCGAAATAGGCGACGCTGACATTGTCATTGCCGCGATACCAGTTGGCAAAGCCGAGACCGGTGCCGAGCGAGACCTGCGCGCCGACGATGCCGTGGCCGCCGTAGAAATTCTTTTCCTTGGAGAACATGTGCATGGAGCCGCCCTTCCCTCGGGAATAGCCGCCTTGGCGTCCGGTGAGCTCAGCCATGACTCCACGCGCGCTCATGCCGGTTGCGAGCATATGGCCATGGTCGCGATAGCCGGTGATGACCTGGTCGCCATCCTTCAGCGCCATCTGCATGCCGACGACGACAGCTTCCTGACCGATGTAAAGGTGACAGAAACCGCCGATAAAGCCCATGCCGTAGAGCTGGCCGGCCTTCTCCTCGAAACGACGGATCAAGAGCATCTCACGATAAGCCTTGAGCTCCGCATCACGATCGAAATCCGCGATCGGACCGCCATTGGTTTCCTTGGCTGGTCTTGATGCTGTCTTACGGCTGGAAACGGTCGCGTTTTTTCGCGGCGCCATTCAACCCTCCCCTGTGTGAGTAGCCTCGTTTGTGGTGAAGCTAACATAGGCAAGATTGTTCGCCACAGCAATGCTATAATTGCATGGCTCATATTCTTTGCAAGCTATTGATATAACTACAAAAAATACAATTAACCGAAATTCGGTTAATTGTGGCTATTTGTTGAAAATGACGATTTCATTCGCCTTGGAGTAGGTCAATTGGTAGCGCGCATGCTGATCGAGCATATCCTTGTCCAGGGAGCCGTCACTGAGCAGAGCAACCTCCTTTTCAAGGTGCTCACGCTTGGCGACCAGATCCGCCAATTCCTTGCTACGGTCGATGCGGCGCTGCTCGAAAACTTCCGTCGCCTTCAGCCCGTAATCGCCGTGAACGCAATGATAGCCGAAGTAACTCACAAAAGCGATCGTAATGGCAGGCAGAATAAAACGGCCGAACTTTCTCTTCTTATGATACTTTGTCCACATTACTCGCTCGAAACGCTCTTGCCGTTAGGCGATCCTGTCAGGACCAATGCCGCAAGCATTGCGGCCCGAACAAGATCACATCAAATCAAACACCTAGAGCTAATTTAATCGGCAGAGATTAACCGTCCGTTGACTCTAACTGCGCGGCCCAACAAAAAACCGCGCCCAAGAGCGCGGTTCGATTTCAACGGATGGTGCCAACTGCCGATCCCAAGGGATCCAGCGGATCATGCATCAGCCACGCAGAATGGAGCGGCCGGCATATTTTGCTTGCGGGCCAAGTGCCTCTTCGATGCGGATGAGCTGGTTGTACTTGGCAAGACGGTCGGAGCGCGACAGCGAGCCGGTCTTGATCTGGCCGCAGTTGGTGGCAACGGCGAGGTCGGCGATCGTGGAGTCTTCCGTTTCGCCCGAACGGTGCGACATGACGGCCGTGTAGTTGGCCTTGTGCGCGGTTTCGACAGCATCGAGCGTCTCGGTCAGCGAGCCGATCTGGTTGACTTTGACGAGAATGGAATTGGCAACGCCCATGTGGATGCCGTCGCGCAAGCGAGCGGAGTTGGTGACGAACAGGTCGTCGCCGACGAGCTGCGTCTTCTTGCCGATGAGATCGGTCAGCGTCTTCCAGCCTTCCCAGTCGTCTTCAGCCATGCCGTCTTCGATCGAAACGATCGGGTACTTGGCGGCGAGTTCGGCCAAGTATTCTGCCATCGCGCCGGATTCCAGCGTACGGCCTTCGCCTTCGAGAACGTATTTGCCGTCCTTGAAGAACTCGGTCGAGGCGCAATCGAGGCCGAGGGCGATTTCTTCGCCCGGCTTGTAGCCGGCCTTTTCGATCGACTTCATGATGAAGTCGAGGGCTGCCGGAGCGCTGGACAGGCCCGGCGCAAAGCCGCCTTCGTCGCCGACGTTGGTGTTGTGGCCCTGCGACGCCAGTTCCTTCTTCAGAACGTGGAAGATTTCCGAGCCCATGCGAACGGCGTCACGGATCGAGTCTGCGCCGATCGGCAGGATCATGAATTCCTGGAAGTCGATCGGGTTGTCGGCGTGAGCGCCGCCGTTGATGATGTTCATCATCGGAACCGGCAGCAGGCGGGCATGAGCGCCGCCGACATAGCGGTAGAGCGGCAGGTTGGCGCTCTGGGCAGCGGCCTTGGCAACGGCGAGCGAGACGCCGAGGATGGCATTGGCGCCGAGGCGCGACTTGTTCGGCGTGCCGTCGAGTTCGATCATGATGTTGTCGAGCTGGATCTGGTTTTCAGCATCCATGCCGCCGATGGCGTCGAAGATTTCGGAGTTGACGGCTTCAACAGCCTTTTCGACACCCTTGCCATGATAGCGCTTGCCGCCATCGCGAAGCTCGACGGCTTCATGTGCGCCGGTCGACGCGCCCGACGGAACCGCTGCGCGGCCCATGCTGCCATCTTCGAGGTAGACATCGACTTCGACAGTCGGATTGCCACGGCTGTCGAGAATCTCGCGGGCGATAATGTCGGTAATTGCGGTCATGATAGCTTCCTGCTCGCTGGTTTATAAATCGATTTAAATCGTTTTAATCGAAGGCGTGGAAATTACAATGTCGATCCACACCTTGATTTGGCACCCTTACAGGCCGCGTAGCGCAAATTCATGTCAGCCTGTTGAATGCCTGTGTTTCTCAAGCCTTGGCGACGGCGTCAAAGGCCAGCAGCTTCTCCAGAAGCCGCGGCATATCCTTCAGATAGACCATGTTCGGGCCATCCGAGGGCGCATTGTCCGGATCCTCATGGGTTTCGACGAAGACGCCGGCGACGCCGACGGCGACGGCCGCACGCGCCAGCGTCTCGACGAATCGACGATCGCCGCCGGTCGAGCCGCCCTGCCCGCCGGGCTGCTGCACGGAATGGGTCGCATCGAAGATGACCGGTGCGCCCATTGCCGCCATGATCGGCAGCGAGCGCATGTCGGAGACGAGCGTGTTATAGCCGAAAGAGGCGCCGCGCTCGCACAGAAGAATGTTCGGATTGCCGCTGTCGTTCAGCTTGGCAAGCACATTCTTCATGTCCCAGGGTGCCAGGAACTGCCCCTTCTTGACGTTGACGACACGGCCGGTCTTGGCGGCAGCGACCAGAAGATCGGTCTGGCGCGAGAGAAAGGCCGGAATCTGCAGGATATCGACTGTCTTGGCGACGACGGCGCACTGTTCTTCTGTATGAATGTCGGTCAAAACAGGAAAGCCGTACTCTTTTTTCAGATCGGCGAAGACTTCCATGGATTTTTCGAGACCGATGCCACGCTTGCCGGAGAGCGACGTGCGGTTCGCCTTGTCATAGGAAGACTTATAGACGAGGCCGATACCAAGCTTGTCGCAGAGTTCTTTCAGGACGCCAGCTACCATGAACGCATGCTCGCGGCTTTCCATCTGGCACGGACCGGCGATCAGGGAGAGCTTGGCGGTGTTGGAAAACAGGACTTTGGATGCGCCCTCACCGACGATCACTTCGGAATTCGTGCTCATGCTATCTCCTCGAAGGCGAACAATGCGCCCTGTCCGGGCGCCAGCCGCGCCAAAATACGATTGTTCTTACGCGTGTATGTGACGCCGTTAGCAGCGAAATGCGACGATGTCACGGAAAGATCGCGCGTTTTGAAAAGGATTGCGCGCGCCCGCAAACCCGGATCGTGGTCGCCGACCCGCAAATCGTAAAACGCCTCCAGACCTTCCGGCGTCAGAAGCTCCAGATCGGCATTGGCAGCCCTGATGGTCAGACCGAAGGAATGCTCCGATATCCTGGGGCCGGCGAGAACATCTTCGAAAAAGCTGCGGAAAGCGGCCGGCCGGGTTGTCGACATCGCCACCCGAGCGATGCCGACGACACCGTTTTCATGGCGTTCGAGCACACCACGGTCGGCCGGCAGGGGATTGATGCGCTGACAGCAGAAGGCCAGAAGATCCGGTGCGCGCAGATCGGCCGCGAAAGCGAGACGAAAACCGGCCGTGGTCTCCGTTCCATCCGGCATCTTCACGGGCCGCGAAAAATCCAGCATCTGTCCGGCTGAAATCGCAGCAGCCCTGATACGCTCGTCATCTGCAACCGCATCATCGGTGCCGAAGACCAAAGCGGAGAAGCCGTCTTCCCCCACGCGGAAGCGATAGGCCTGATCGCGTGCGACAAAGACATTGCCGTCGGCGATGCTCGTTTCGCATTGCTCTTGCGAGGCCACGCCCAAAGGTTCGAGATAGGTCTTGTCGGCAAAGAAAACACAGGCGTTCTCCGTGCCGAAAGGATGGCGCGCATCCGGAGCAACGGTGAAGCCAAGTTTGCCAAGTCGTTCGCGCGCCAGAGCGATGTTGATGGTCGGCAGCACGAGATGATCCAGCGGGTGCGGCGATGAAATCATGGTATCTCCTGTTTCTCTGCAGGCGCAGATTTGCGCCCATCCATCGTCTAATTCAAGATGGGAGCAACGGATGCACGATAAACGGATGGATGAAATGCGATCTCCGAAACGTGATTGCTGATTCTCTCGTGTCTGGCGTATCCGGCGAAGTGTCGTACTCGCACAGACACCGGACGCGTCCGCCGACCCCGCAATGTCCAAGAGGCGGTCCAGACCGTATTTCCCATAGTTATCCGCGGGTTAACTCGGGCATAACCATCACATGTCTTCAGTCGATACATTCGACAGCGATAATTATTTAATTGCCCGAACAAGGCTTTACCGAAATTTAAGCACTTGCGGAACACATATGGAACATATAGTGTCCGTTCTGGATTTGTTTCACGATCTTTTCTTGACTCTGGGGTTCCACGACGATGTTGACGCGCAAGCAGCAGGAACTGCTTCTCTTCATTCACGAACGCATGAAAGAGTCCGGTGTTCCGCCATCTTTCGACGAGATGAAGGACGCACTGGATCTCGCATCGAAGTCCGGAATCCACCGGTTGATCACAGCGCTCGAAGAGCGCGGCTTCATCCGCCGACTGCCGAACCGGGCCAGAGCGCTTGAAGTCATCAAGCTGCCGGAAGCCTATAATCCAAGTTTGCAGCAGCGGCGCGGCTTTTCGCCGAGCGTCATCGAAGGCAGCCTTGGCAAGCCCCAGCCCGTTGCCCCGCCCGCTCCGCCGAAAATAGCCAATGACGATCACAATAGTTCTGTATCCGTGCCGGTCATGGGCCGGATCGCCGCTGGTGTTCCCATCTCGGCTATCCAGAACAATACACATGACATAAGCGTTCCCGCCGACATGCTTGGCGCAGGCGATCACTATGCGTTGGAAGTACGTGGCGATTCGATGATCGATGCCGGCATTTTCGATGGCGATACGGTCATCATCCGCAATTCGACGACTGCCAACCCGGGCGATATCGTCGTTGCCCTCGTAGACGACGAAGAAGCGACATTGAAGCGCTTCCGCCGCAAGGGGGCGTCGATCGCGCTCGAAGCGGCCAATCCAGCCTATGAGACGCGCATCTTCGGACCGGATCGCGTCAAGGTGCAAGGCAAGCTCGTAGGGCTTATCCGTCGCTATCACTGACCGGTGATACCAGTCCGATCGGCGCACCGAATGTTCCCGTGCGCCAATCATATGTTCGATGCCGGGTCCAAGGGCGTTGCGGATTTTCGAACGCTGTGGAGATGATCGGCCCGTCGCCGCTAAGGTCCATTTCGACCGATCCGCTCCGCCGCAATGTTGCGCCGGTAAAGAGTTTCGCGCCCGAACGGCAGCGGTCGAGACGCAGGCGGATCGCTGTTACTACGATATTGGCCGTATCGCAGGCCGGTGGCAGATAGGCTGCGTTTTCGATTGTGACCAGAATGGCGCCATTCTCAAGCATCGCAACGCACCAAGCGCCCTTCTGGCAGGCGAAGCTCCCCTGCATGGTCCGATCGAGCGCCTCTTCCATTGCCTTGCGTACCATCTTCTGCTCCTCTGCGCTTAATCGACGTCGGCGCTCCTTCTTGCTGATCTGTGGAAGTCGGCTATCGACAGGAAGAATGGTTGGAGGCTGATGTTCGGCTGCGACCAGCGATTTCTGCCATTGTTCGAAAATGAAGGCCTGCGGTCTTTCGCGATTGGTCGCCAATATGTCGTCTTGCCTCAGAGCGACCAGGGCACCATCCTCGGAAATCATCAGATCAGGCCTCTGGATGCCGGAGCCGAATACCGCCGCGCCCACTGTCGTAAGCAGCAAGACGAATCCCAAATGGCGCAACCTGGTCCGCAGCACGCTCATGATCAGAAAGCCGGCGATGAACGTCGGCATCAGCCACGCCGGCTGGCGACCGAACGTAATATCGCCGCCCCAACTGGCGACCGTCTTGGCAATCAGGATAACGAGCTCCAGTCCCTCACCGGTGACTTTCCAGAATGGCCCGTCGAGGCCGAAAGGCATGAGCAGCATCGCCGCCATGCCGAATGGCATGACGACGAAGGAGACAACCGGCATGGCCGCAAGATTGGCGGCGAGGCCATATGTCGCCAGTCGGTGAAAATGCTCGATCGAGAAGATGGCCGTCGACGCGCCGCCGATGAAGGACGTCGACAATATGCCGCCGAAGAAGCGCGAAACGAACAGCAGCGGACTGAGGAACCTCGACCGTGAAAGCATGTTGTCACGGTGCTTTCGCCGCTTCCAGAGCGTGTAACCGGATACCAGCGCCAGCGTCGCGGCATAGGACATCTGGAAGCTCGGGCCGAGCACCTGCGACGGCGAGAGAACGAGAATGACAATCGCAGAGAGCGCCACATTGCGGAGACTGATCGACGGCCGGTCGAGCAGGACCGCAACCAGCATGATCGCCATCATGATGAAAGCCCGCTCGGCCGACACGCCGAAGCCGGAAATGAGGTAATAGGCCGTTACCGTGACCAGCGCGCCGAACGCAGCGATCTTCTTGGTTGGCCACGCCTGCACCAGACCTGGGAAAAGGCTGAACAGATATCGCAGGCCGATATAGAAAATGCCGGCCGAAAGTGCCATGTTCAGGCCGGAAATGGCGATGATATGGGTAAGCCCGGCTATTCGTAGAGCTTCCGTCGTATCGTCCGAAATCGCCCGTCTCTCGTCGGTGACAAGTGCTGCTGCAAATGCGCCCGTGTCGCCGGGCAAGGTCCGCCTGATCCTGTCGCCTATGCTGTTGCGAAGTCCGGCAAGCCAGATATCCGCCCTGTCGAGCAGGGAGTTTTCCGCCGCATCACCACCTGGAGACAGCAATGTCAGGGCGCCGTAGGCAAAGCCATTCGCACCGATACCGTTGAAATAGGAGCTGAATGCGAAATCGTTGAGGCGCGGCAGCGCGGGACCTGCCGGCGGCGTCAGTCGCGCCCTGCCCTGAATGCGATCGCCAAGATTGAACGGCTGCGCTTGCCTGCGCACAAAGATCGTCACGCGTTCCGGTGGCCTATGTATGGACGGCTTCTCCGTCGCCTCGACTTTGACGACGTATCTCCATCGACCGTTGTCGTAGGTTTCGCGTCTTTCGACCCGACCGGTCACTGTGGTCGTCACCGCCGAGTCGAGCATGACGGTCGATGCCCGCCAGCTCTCCAGCTGCGCCAAGGCCATGCCGAGACTGATCAGCATGCCGGCGAACAGCAGATGCCGAACCAGCCGGCCGGCCTCCCGCCCGAAAAGAAAGCCACCCGCCAGCAGCAGAAACCCGACCAAGACGGTCTGCGGCGGCGGATCGCTGGCGAGCTTGAACCAGAAGATCGCACCTATCCCCATATAGATCGGTGCGAACAGGATGGCGCGGCCGTGGGCCGCCTCTTCTTCGATCAGACGCCCGATGCCGACTCGAATATAGGTGAGCGTCAGGTATATCCGCCCCGACAGGGGAGCCTGGTCCTGCGTTCGCTCCCGTTGTTCCTCTTTGGTACGAAAGACGATTGTGGCGATGGCACGGCGATGTGGCGATGGCCGAACAAGATTCCGACCATCCTGCTGCTGCTCCGGTGCCTCCAAATTAGGCATTCCCCGTCCGTCCCACGCAAAACCACAGCTTTCGCGCGATTTTTGCCGTCACTAGTCGGTGAATTCAACCAAAATCGGCGTTATCGCAACCAAATGGAGCTGGTTGCAGAAAGCAGAGTGGCTCATGCCCTTAGTGCAGTGCCCAAAAGTTGATACCGCAACGCACAATTCGCCATCGGGATAACTTGGCATTAGGCTCTGGATCATATAGCTAGTCGGTAGTCGCTTAACCTTTTGGCGCTTTTTATGGCGTCAATCCCGCCAAATCTTGGAGGATCAGCATGACGGAACAAAGCGCGAAACTAACTTGGGGCGAAAAGACGGTGGAATTGCCGGTCAAGACCGGAACCATCGGCCCAAGTGTCATTGATATTGGTGCCCTTTATAAGAACACCTCCACTTTCACCTACGATCCTGGCTTCACCTCGACGGCGTCGTGCGAGTCCAGCATCACCTATATCGATGGCGACGAAGGCGTTCTGCTGCATCGCGGCTATCCGATCGACCAGCTGGCGGAACACGGCGATTTCCTCGAAGTCTGCTACCTGCTCCTCTACGGCGAACTGCCGACGGCAGCCCAGAAGAAGGACTTCGACTATCGGGTCGTGCACCACACCATGGTGCATGAGCAGATGTCGCGCTTCTTCACCGGTTTCCGCCGCGACGCGCATCCGATGGCCGTCATGTGCGGCTGCGTCGGCGCTCTGTCGGCCTTCTATCACGACTCGACCGACATCACCGATCCGCACCAGCGCATGGTCGCAAGCCTGCGCATGATCGCCAAGATGCCGACGCTCGCCGCCATGGCTTACAAGTACCATATCGGCCAGCCCTTCGTTTATCCGAAGAACGATCTCGACTACGCATCGAACTTTCTGCGCATGTGCTTTGCCGTTCCCTGCGAAGAATACGTGGTCAATCCGGTGCTGGCGCGCGCCATGGACCGCATCTTCATCCTGCATGCCGATCACGAGCAGAATGCATCGACTTCGACGGTTCGCCTGGCCGGCTCGTCGGGTGCCAATCCGTTCGCCTGTATCGCAGCAGGCATCGCCTGCCTTTGGGGTCCTGCCCATGGCGGCGCCAACGAAGCAGCGCTCAACATGCTGAGCGAAATCGGCTCCGTCGATCGCATTCCGGAATATATCGCTCGCGCCAAAGACAAGAACGACCCGTTCCGTCTGATGGGCTTCGGTCACCGCGTTTACAAGAACTACGACCCGCGCGCCAAGATCATGCAGAAGACGGCGCACGAAGTTCTCGGCGAACTCGGCATCAAGGACGATCCGCTGCTCGACATCGCAATCGAGCTTGAGCGCATCGCACTGACCGATGAGTACTTCATCGAAAAGAAGCTCTATCCGAACGTCGACTTCTACTCCGGCATCACGCTGAAGGCTCTGGGCTTCCCCACGACCATGTTCACCGTTCTGTTCGCTCTCGCCCGCACCGTCGGCTGGATCGCTCAGTGGAACGAAATGATCGAGGATCCGCATCAGCGCATCGGCCGTCCGCGCCAGCTCTATACCGGCGCTCCGCTGCGTGAATACGTACCTGTTTCCAAGCGTTAAGCCTCGAAATAACATTAAAAAAGCCGGTCAGAAATGACCGGCTTTTTTGTTGGACAGGACTTGGAGAACGATTGCCGCCGCCTTGTCGCCAGGCGGCTCCTCCGTCTGCATGCGCTGCCAGACCAGATCGTAGCCGGCAAGCATTGCCGCTTGCTCGGGAGTATCGGTCGAAAGGCGCTCCATATATCGGGCAAGCAGGCCGGGCCGCAAGACATCATTGATGAGCTCGGGCAGGACGGCGTAGTCGGCAATGAGGTTCGGCAGGGCGGCTGTCCAGACCTTGATGCGCGACATCACGAACTTGGCAAGCCACTCCGTCTTATAGGTCGAAACGACGGGAACGCCGGCAAGCCCCAACTCCAGGATCACCGTGCCGGATGCAGCCATGGCAGCATCGGCCTCCGCAAAAGCTTTCCATTTTGCTTTCTGACCGACAACAATCTCCGGCCTGACGTTCCAGCTTTCGAGCAGAGAACGAACCAGGGTTTCCTGTTTCGGTACGGTCGGCAGCACGTAGCGGACCTTATCGTTTCGCCGACTAAGTTCTTCGGTAGCCCGCTCAAAAACCGGCAGAAGCTGGCGGATTTCCGAGGCCCGCGAACCGGGCAGAAGCAGTACGGTTTTCGCATCGCCTGCTGCATTCGTATCGCGTAGCGCCCGCAGCCGGCGCGTCTCGAGCAGATCGGCATCGACAGTCAACCGATGGCCGACATAGGTCGTCGCCGGGCCGCCCAGCCGTTGCATGGCTTCCGGCTCGAACGGCAGCACCGCCAGCACATGATCGACATAGGCGAGCATCTTCTGCGCGCGATATTCCTTCCACGCCCAGACACTGGGACAGACATAATTGATGATCGGCAGATCGGGCAGAGCCTTGCGCACGCGCTTTGCGACGCGATGAGTGAAGTCGGGGCTGTCGATAATCAGAAGGACGTCCGGCTTTGCAGCAATTATTGCCTCGGCCGTCTGCCGGATGCGGGCCAGCAGTTTCGGCAGCCGCTTGATCACCTGGATGAAGCCCATGATCGACAGCTCGGAGTAGTCGAACAACGACCGCAGGCCTTGGGCCTCCAGCGCTTCGCCGCCGACGCCGATCAATTCCACGTAGCCGTCATATTGCCGCTTCAGCGCCGCTACGAGATCGCCACCCAGCAGGTCGCCGGAAACCTCTCCTGCTATGACGGCAAGTTTCATAGGCGCGCCGCTCAAAAGAAGCTCCCTGCGCTCAATCCCCGGTCAATCCCGCAGACGAAAATGCCCGCTTCGTCCGCAGCTGCAATGACTGCCTCGCGCTCGAGAACCAATGCTCTGCCGGCCTCGACCGCGACGCCGGCAAGCCCTGCCTTCTTGGCGTTGAGTACGGTCGAAACACCGATCGATGGCAGGTCGGCGCGAACATCCTGCTGTGGCTTGCACAGCTTGACCAGCACGCCGCGGCGGCGCCTCGAAATCCGCCCCTCGGCGCGCAGTTCGGCAACACGCTCGATCATCTTGTCGGTGCCCTCGGCACCTTCGAGCGCGACGACGCGGCCGCCGACGCTGACCGCACCCTGCCCGATATCCAGCAGTCCGAGCGCATCGGCCGCCTTGGCACCCTGCGCGATATCGCGCAGGTCCTCATCCGAGGGCGAAAACCGGCCTAGAGGTCCCGTGGTCGCTAGTAGATCAGGAGCAATTTCATGCGCGCCGACGACGCGAACGCCGCCTGCCTCGATCAGACGAATGACCATCTGCAGAACGGCATTGTCACCGCCAGAAAGGAGCGTTCGTACGGTCGAGGGTAACTCTTTGATGACGCGCCAGGTCGGATGCACTTCGCGCCAGGCAGGACGCCGTGCCACGCCGCCGGACATGACGACACGATCCACGCCGTAACGGCGAAACGTCGCTTCAAGTCCGGCAAAGTTGCCGACACCGAGATTGGCGTGATCAAAGCTGGACCAATCGCGATCCGCCTCATTCGTCAGTGCAATGACGACCGGGTCTTCGCCGGCCTGGCGGGCGGCCTCGGCGACATAAACGGGCAAAAAGCCGCTGCCTGCGATGATCGCCAGCCTGCCTCCGCCGCTTTGGCCGGCCGAAACCACGTCAGCTCTTACCGCGATTGGGCGACGACAGCGCGCGATCGCTATCGGCTGCGATGAAGTCAAGGATCTCCATCGCTTCCTTGCAGTCGGCATATTCGTCACGGATCGCTGCCGCATTATCCCTAATCGAACCTTCGCCCTCGAAGATGCTCTTGTACGCGCGGCGAACTCTATGGATGACCGCACGGTCTATGCCAGCGCGCGTCATGCCGACAATGTTGAGACCGGAAAGTACGCCGGGATTTCCGTTCAGCATGCCATAGGGAATGACATCGTAGCTGGCGGCAGAAAGCCCGCCGACGAAGGCTTGCCGGCCGATGCGGGTAAACTGATGCACGGCACAGCCGCCCCCGAGGATAGCCCGGTCTTCAACGACAACATGTCCTGCCAGCATGACGTTGTTCGACATGATGACATTGTTGCCGACGCGGCAATCATGCGCCACATGCGAATTGGCCAGGAACAGATTATTGTTGCCGACAATCGTTTTGCCGCCGAAATCGGCCGTGCCGGTGTTCATTGTCACGCCTTCGCGGATCGTGCAGTTTTCACCGACATCCAGCGTCGTCTCTTCGCCGCCGTGATGAACACTCTGCGGGTCGCCGCCGACGACGGCCATCGGGAATATCTTCGTTCCCTTGCCGATCGTCGTGCGGCCGGTAACGACGGCATGCGTCAGCAACTGAACATCGTCATGCAGCACAACCTTGGAGCCGACGTGGCAGAAAGGTCCGACCACGACGTTCTCGCCGATGATGGCACCATCCTCAACGACCGCGAGCTTATGGATGCGCGCGCTTTTTGCGATGCTGCTCATGCCTCGTTCTGATCCTTCCGCACGATCATCGCGCCGATGTCCGCTTCGGCGACCAAGGTGCCATCGACCTTGGCGTCGCAATGGAATTTCCAGATGGTGCCGCGCTGCTTCAGCTTGACGACATGAAACTCGACACGATCGCCCGGAACGACGGGCTTGCGGAAACGAGCATTGTCGATCGTCATGAAGTAGACGAGGTTTCCGCCGATGCCGTCCTTCCGAGCGCAGATTGCACCGGCCGTCTGCGCCATGCCTTCGATGAGCAGCACGCCCGGCATGATCGGCGATTCCGGAAAATGCCCGGTGAACTGTGGCTCATTGGCCGTCACGTTCTTGATGCCGATCGCGGAGTTGTCGCTATCGATCTCGATGATCTTGTCGACCATCAGGAACGGATAGCGATGCGGCAACAGCTTCATTATTTCCAGAACATCGGCCGATGACAACGACGTCTTGGCTTCCTCAGTCATGCTCCGCACTCCCGTCCTTCTTGTCCCTGGCTCCTGACCGCTTGGCGATCTCCGCCGATTCTCTTAGAAAATCCCATAGCGGCCGCGCTGGAAGACCAGCATAGCGCTCACCAGCCGGAATATTATTCATAACACCACTCTTGGCGCCGATCTGCGCGCCATCGCCGATGTGGATATGCCCGTTGAGGCCAGCCTGGCCACCGATCTGCACGCCGTCGCCGATCACCGTGCTGCCGGCAATGCCGACCTGACTGACGATAGCACAATGGCGGCCGATGCGGACGTTGTGTCCGATCTGGACCTGGTTGTCGATCTTGGTGCCCTCGCCGATCACCGTGTCGTCCATCGTGCCTCGGTCAATCGTCGTATTGGCGCCGATCTCGACATTGTCCTGAATGATGACCCGGCCGATCTGCACGATCTTGATCATGCCGCGCGGCCCCGGTGCATAGCCGAAACCATCCTGGCCGATACGCGCGCCGTTATGGATGATGACACCGTTGCCGAGATAGGCGCAGAGCACGCTCGCGCCGCCGCCGATGCTGCAATTGCGTCCGATCTTCACGCCCGGCCCGATAAGGGCATTGGCTCCGATATACGTCCCCTCGCCGATCTCGGCGCCCGCGCCGATGATCGCGCCCGGCTCGACGCCAACATTGGCTTCCAGCTTCGCCGTCGCATCGACAACCGCTGCCGGCGATATGGTCGCCGGATTGGACGTGAACGTAACAGGACGCATCGCCTGCGGATGCAGCAATGCACCGGTAAGCGCAAAATCCGTATGCGGCTTTTTGGACAGAAGCACCGGAATATGCTCGGGGATGAAGGACTTCAGCGCCGGCAAGCAGATAATTGCCGAAGCCTTGCAGGTCTCCAGCTCGACGCGATTCTTCCGGGAAAGAATGTAGCAAATATCGCCTTCGCCTGCGCGATAGACGGGAGCGATCGATCTGATGACGACCTCCGAAGAGGCCTCATCAGCAAGTTCCACCCCAAGATGTTCAGCCAGCTGCTTCAAGCTGACCCCACCATGGGGTGGGAAAAAACCAGTATGTTCCATAAGCACCAGCTCCAGAACGGTGTTCAAGCCCGCAGTTCTGGACTGCCGATATCAGAACTGATTGGCGATGCCAAACCGGAAATTCTGAACTTTGTCGTAGCTTTCCTTGGCGACCGGCACGGCATAGTCGACACGGATGACACCAAACGGCGAAGACCAGATCAGACCTGCACCGAGCGACGCCCGAAGCGAACTGTCGTTGTTCAGCGTATCGCCGAAGAGGTTCGCCTTGTTGCCATAAAGCGTACCTGCATCAGCGAAGGCTGCGACACGAAGACCGATATCCTGCGGGACACCCGGCATCGGCATGCTCGCTTCAGCCGAAGCTGTGAAGTAGGTCGTGCCGCCGAGCGGATCGCCGTGCGACGAACGCGGGCCGATACCAGCATTCTCGAAGCCGCGGATTTCACGACCGCCGAGAGTGAACTGATCGAAGACGTTCAGCTTGCCATCCGTCGGCATCACATAACCCGCACCGACCGTCAGCGAGCCGATGATATCGGCTTCGTCGCTGATCATCTGGTAGTAACGAGCCTTACCACTCAACTTGTAGAAGTTGGAGTCGCCGCCGAGGCCTGCAAATTCATGCGTAAACTTGGCGATGAGACCTTCACGCGGCAGATTCTGGTCGTCCAGCGTGTTGTAGGTAAAGGTCTGCGAAACCGTCGACTGCGTCCAAGGACCGTTATTGACAAGATTCAGATACGGAGCCGAAAGATTGTTCTGCCAATCATTCGTACCATCATAGGTCAGACGCTTGTAGTTGTAGCGCAGCGTCGTCGCCAGGTTCTCGGTGATCGGCGCGGTGACACGCAGCGAGAAGCCTTCTTCCGAATAGTCGTAGAAGTCGTCGCTCGAAGTCTGGTTCTTGAAGATATCAAAACCGGCAGCCAGACGATAACCGAGGAAATAGGGCTCGGTGAACGAGATATTGTAGGTACGATTGCCTTCCGTACCTGCGCCTGCGGCGACGCGGATGTACTGGCCGCGGCCAAGGAAGTTCTTTTCTTCAACCGAGGCTTCCAGCAGCAGACCGCCGTTGTTACCGACGGCGTAACCGGCACCGATACCGAACGAGCCGGTCGGCTGATCTTCGACGTTGACAATCACCACGACGCGATCCGGGGAACTGCCCTGTGCCGTGGAGATATCGACCTTCGTGAAGTAACCGAGCGCATCAAGGCGACGCTTGGCGCGCGTGATCATTTCCTGGTTGAACGCATCGCCTTCGTTGAGGTCGAACTCACGACGGATGACATAATCGCGCGTGCGGGTGTTGCCGCGGATTTCGATACGCTCGACGTAGGCACGCTCGCCCTGGTCGACCAGATATTCGACACCGATCGTGTGGCCGGTCAGATCGCGGTTACCGCGCGGCGTGATGCGGGCAAACGGATAACCGGCGGAAGCGACGCGCTTGGAAATGTTCTCGATCGAGGTCTGAATGTCCTTGGCGCTGTAGACAGAGCCCTTCTGGGTGATAACGAGGCCCTTCAGCTCGTCGGCGTTGACGCCGTCGACCGTCGAGACGACATTGATGTCGCCATAGGTGTAGCGCGGACCTTCATCGACATTGAAGTTCAGCGTGTATTCGTTGCTCTGCTCGTTCAGCGTCGCATCCGCGCTCACGATGCGGAAATCCGCATAACCGTGATTGTAGTAGAACTGGCGCAGAGCGTCTTGGTCGGCCTGCTGGCGATCCGGGCTATAGACGTCCTTACGGGTCAGGAACGACAGGAAGTTGCTCTTCTTGGTGCTGATCACCGAAGCAAGGCGGCCGCTGCCGTAAGCCTGGTTGCCCGAGAAATTGATCTTGTCGATCTTGGTACGATCGCCTTCATTGATAACGAAGGCCACGTTAAGGCGGCCCTGCCCGACCTGCGCGGTCTGCGTCGTCACCTGCACATCGTTACGGCCGATGGAGGCGTAGGCGTCCTTGATGGTCTTGATATCTGCCTGAACAGTGGCTTCATTATACGGGCCGGCAGAGTGCGTCTGAACGAGGCCCTGAAGCTTGTCGTCCTTGATCTTGCGGTTGCCGTTGAAGACCACAGCGTTGATGAGCTGGTTTTCCTTGACCGAGATGACAAGGGTGCTGCCCGAAACGCTAATATGGACATCGGAGAAATATCCGGTGGCATAAAGCTGCTTCACCGATGAATCGATGTCACTGGGAGAGAAGCTCTTGCCGGGCTTGATCGTGATATTGTCACGGACAGCCGTAGCCCCGACACGTTCTGCGCCCCGGACATCGACCCGCTGAATGACAGCGGCTTCCGCGACTGAGGCAGAGGCAAGGGTGATAACACCAGCGCCCGACGCAACAACACCAGCAGACAGCGCTACCGCCGACACTGCGTTCAATAATCTTGAACCAGCCTTCATTTTCACTTCTTACCTTTTTTTCAGTCGTCCCCAGCCCCGAGCGAACCCGATTCCGGCCACGTGTGTCGTTTTACCCGCTTTTGACATACAAGCAAGGGAGCAAGTTAATTTCCGTTTACTTCATTTCGAAGCGTGACCCATTCGCCACTACAGCTTTGAAACATCGTAAATAAATCGTAATTTTCCTCTCGCTTTGCCCCTCTAGCCCAGCCGGGAACTAATATCATTCCATGTCGCAAACACCATGAGCGAGAGCACCATCGCAAATCCAATCCGGAAAGCGATATCCTGCGCCCGTGCACCCAAAGGTTTTCCCCTTACGGCTTCAATCGCATAGAACATCAAGTGCCCGCCATCAAGTACCGGCACAGGCATCAAATTTAATAACCCTATTGAAACAGAAAGTATGGCGGCAAACTGCAGCACCGCGGCGAAACCCAGAGTTGCCATTTGCCCCGACATTTGTGCAACCCGAATTGGCCCGCCGAGCTGATCGGCCTTCATGTAGCCGCCGATGACATTGCCGAGATACTCGAAAGTACCGGAGACGATGCTGACGGTCTGCTTCACGCCTTCGCCGAGCGCGCGGAACGGTCCATAGGCCTCGTAGCGCAGCTTCAGCGGCTTCTGGCCGTCCGTGATGCCGATGGTGGCGATCTTCGTCGGCGCTCCAAAGACATCGGCTTCTTCCGAGGTCTTCGGCGTCACCGCCACATCGCGCGTCTGGCCGTTGCGCTCGACGGACAGCTTGATGGCCTTGTCGGCATGGGACGCGGCAAAACGCTGCACTTCGCCAATGGAGCCGACTGCGTGGCCATCAACGGAAAGAATGCGGTCGCCAAGTTCGAGGCCGGCTGCCGCAGCGGGACTATCGGAGGCGATCGATCCGACCAGAGGGTCGATCGGCCCAATGCCGATGCTGCCGACATTCTTCTTGTTGCCGGAGGCATCGATGTCGGTCAGGGTCCCGGCGACCATCGGAAAATCGCGCATTTGGCCGCTGCGCTGCACCGTCAGCACGATGTTCTTGCCCGGGCGTTCGCTGACGTAGCGTCCGATATCGTAATAGGTTGCGACACTATGGCCGTCGATGGCGATCAGCCGATCTCCGGCCAGGATGCCGGCCTTGGCGGCGGGGCCGGCCGGCTCGGTTACAGTCACCAGCGGATCGACGAGCGCAATACCGATGCGGCCCATCTCCATCTTGTTGCCGAATTGATCGGTGTCCTCGACCAGCTTCGGAACAATGCGGAAATCGCGCTTCTGGCCGTCACGCTCGACCGTCAGAACGATCGTGCGGCCCGGGCGCAGTCCGACGTAGCGCTGCACCTCGTCGAAGGTGGTGACGTTGACGCCGTCGATGGCCATCAGCCGGTCGCCGGGCTGGATACCGGCTTCGGCAGCTGCGCCGTCGCGCGTCACCATGGCAACGACGGGATCAGCTGCCGTGCGGCCGTAAATGCTGAAAAGTGCTGCGAAGATGGCGATGGCGAGGAGAAAATTCGCGATCGGGCCTGCTGCAACGGTCGCCGCTCTTTTCCACAGCTTGGCACCGGCAAAGGACCGGGCACGCTCCTCTTCCGTCATGGCGGCAAGCTGATCAGCGTCGGTCTTGCTGGAGGCATCCTCGTCGCCGAAGAAGCGCACATAGCCGCCGAGGGGAACAAGCGAGAGCTTCCAGCGCGTGCCGTGCCGATCGGTAAATCCCGCGATCTCGGGACCGAAGCCGATCGAAAAGGCCATGATGCGGATACCGGACCAGCGACCGATGAGATAGTGGCCCATCTCATGCACGAAAACGAGCAGCGACAGGACAAAAACAAACGTGATGACGTTGTTTGTCAAGAAACCGATGAAGCCAGCCGCGCTACCCATGCAACGATCCTGTTCGTATGAATTTCAGACACCGAGCAGAACGCCGCCCAGTGACAAGGTCTCGCCGCTCTTTGTCAGCGATATTACGATAGCCAACAAAAACGCCGCAAAACAAGCAAAAATTAGTCCATCGACGCGATCCATGACGCCGCCATGGCCCGGAATCAGATAACCGGAATCCTTAACCCCGAAACGGCGCTTGATGAAGGACTCGAACAAATCGCCGATCTGGCTGCAGACGGACAGCACCAGCGCGAGCAGGGGAATCCGCAAGTCATCGGCGGAAAAATAGCTCCAGACGACCGCGGTTCCGGCTATGACGGCTGCAACGGCGCCACCTATGGCCCCCGACCAGGTCTTGCCCGGCGATATGCGCGGCGCAAGCTTAGGACCGCCGATCGCGCGGCCGACGAAATAGGCGAGGATATCGGTTGCCCAGACGGTGGCGAAGATGAACAGCATCAGCACGAAGCCACGAAGATCGTCATCGCGAATCTCGGCAAGCGCAATTGCTGTCAATCCGGAATAGAGCACCCCCCCGGGCAGCCACCAGCTCTTTTGGCGAATGGCGACGATGACCGCCGTGACGACGACAAAGGCCGCGAGAACTTCGAGAGAATAGACCGATTCGCCCGTCACGGTCGCACCGGCAATCACGACGAGGCCGACCCAGCCGAGCGCATTTCCCTGCGGATCGCTTCCATGCAGATCCGATATGGTCGACCATTCATAATAAACAAGCAGGCTGATTGCCGCTGCCAGGAGCCGGAAACTCAGGCCGCCATACCAGGTGGCTGCAAGAACGAGAACGGCAAGGATGATGCCGGAGATGATGCGCAGCCTGAGTTCGCGGCTCATCAGGACCCCACGGCCGCCGCCGGCTTGGCGGAAAGACCGCCAAAGCGCCGGTCGCGCGCGGCATACTTCTCCAGCGCTGCAAAGAAAAGATCGCGGCTGAAATCAGGCCAGTATTCCGGCATGAACATGAATTCGGAATAAGCGGCCTGCCAAAGCAGGAAGTTCGACAACCGCTCCTCGCCGCTCGTGCGGATAATGAGGTCAGGATCGGGAATGCCGGCGGTATCCAAACGCGCGCCGACCAGCTCAGGCCCGATGTCCTGCGGACGCAACCGCCCTGCCTCCACATCCTTTGCCAGGCTGACGAAGGCACGCGCAATCTCGTCGCGCGAGCCATAGTTGAACGCGATCACCAGCGTAAGAGCGGTATTGTTCCTGGTGGTTTCCTCGGCTTCGAGCAGCAACGGCAGGATATCGCTGCGCAAATTGGTGCGGTCGCCGATGACGCGGATCCGCACATTCTGCCGGTGAAGCTCGGCAAGATCCCGCCGGATGAATGCTTTGAGCAGACCGAGCAGATCGCTCACCTCGGTCTCCGGACGGCGCCAGTTCTCCGAGGAGAAGGCAAACAGCGTCAGATATTTTATGCCGACATCGCCAGCCGCCCGCACGGTCTCCCGCACCGCCTCCACGCCCTTGCGATGGCCCATGGTGCGCGGCAGCCCGCGCGCATTGGCCCAACGCCCATTGCCATCCATGATGATGGCAACGTGTTCAGGTACGACAGAGAACGTGGGAGCTGACATGTGTATCCGGTTTCGTTCGGCAGAAGATGTTCTGGCCTCGTAATCTAGGGCGCGATCACCGCTTTCAATGTTTCCAAACCGAAAGAGCGACAGTCCCCCAGCTTACGATCAGACGTGCATGATTTCCTTTTCTTTGTCGGCTAGCAAGCGGTCGATATCCGAAATCGTCTCATCCGTCATTTTCTGCACACGCTCGGAGAGGGATCGGCTCTCGTCCTGGCCGATCACGCCGTCCTTTTCGGCCTTCTTGAGACCGTCCATCCCGTCACGGCGAACGTGGCGAATCGCAACCTTGGCCTTCTCCGCATATTCATGGGCGACCTTCACCAGCGAGCGGCGGCGCTCTTCGTTGAGCTCCGGCAGCGGGATACGCAGGTTCTGGCCATCGACGATCGGATTGAGGCCGAGGTTGGATTCGCGGATGGAGCGTTCGACGGCGCTGACCATCGATTTGTCCCAGACCGATACGGTCAGCATGCGTGGCTCCGGAACGGTGATGTTGGCGACCTGGTTCAGCGGCATGCGCGAGCCATAGGCTTCGATCGTGACCGGATCCAGGATATTGGCGGATGCGCGCCCGGTGCGCAACGAGGCGATGTCGCTCTTGAATGCCGCGATGGCGCCGTCCATACGGCGCTTCAGTTCCTTGAGTTCGTTGCCTTCACTCATGTTTATACTCCCGTCTAATAGGGCGACGCCAGCCATGCTCGGCGCCACAGGAATGTCAGTTGTCTGATACGATGGTCTTGCGGCCGCCGCCGGTCAAGATTTCCGCGAATCCGCCCTTCTCGTGGATCGAGAAGACGATGATCGGAATTGCGTTTTCCCGCGCAAGCGCCACGGCGGCTACGTCCATGACGGCAAGGCCCTTCTCGAGCACCTGACTGTGCGTCAGATGGTCGAAGCGCTCCGCATCGGGGAATTTCTTCGGATCGGCGGAATAGATGCCGTCGACCTGCGTGCCCTTGAAGATCGCCTGCGCGCCCATTTCCGCGGCGCGCAGCGCGGCGGCCGAATCGGTGGTGAAGAACGGGTTTCCCGTGCCGCCGGCAAAGATCACTACGCGACCGAGCGAGAGATGATAAAGCGTGGCGCGCTGCGAGAAGCTCTCGCAGATCTCCGGCATGGAAATGGCCGAGAGCACGACGGTTTCGATGTCGAGCTTGCGCAGCGAGGTTGCCAGCGCCAGCGCATTGATGACGGTTCCGAGCATTCCCATGTGGTCGCCGGTCACGCGGTCGCCACCCTTGGAGGCCACGGCCACACCGCGGAAGATATTGCCGCCGCCGACCACGACGCCGACTTCGACGCCCATGGCGCGGGCTTGCGCGATATCAGAGGCAATCCGGTCCGCGACGGTAACGTCGATACCGAAACCTTGACTGCCCATAAGCGCTTCGCCGGAGGCCTTGAGCAATACACGCTTGTAGATCGGCTGGGACATATGGGCTCCTTGAAGTCATCGCGGGGGAATGGTTGTGAATGCCGGATACACGAAGGGCACCGCGTTGTCACGCGATGCCCTGAGGTTTTCCCTGATATGGTTTCACCAAATCGGGATATGACTTCCGTTCGTCAATCAGCCCTTGGCGACGGCAGCAACTTCGGCAGCGAAGTCGGTTTCTTCCTTCTCGACGCCTTCGCCGAGGAGCAGACGGGCCATGCCGGTGATTTCGATCGGGGCGCCGGCGGTCTTTTCAGCTTCCTTGATGGCAGCAGCGACCGTCAGGTCCGGGTTGATGACGAAAGCCTGCGAGAGAAGAGCGACTTCCTCGAAGAACTTGCGCATGCGGCCTTCCACCATCTTTTCGATGATGGCTTCCGGCTTGCCGGATTCGCGGGACTGCTCGATGAAGACGTTACGCTCGCGCTCGGCGACTGCGGCATCGACTTCCTCGGCGCGGATGGCCAGAGGGTTGGTGGCAGCAATGTGCATGGCAACCTGGCGGCCGATCGAGGTCAGAACGGCCTTGTCGCCGACCGACTTCAGGGCAACCAGAACGCCGAGCTTGCCGATGCCGTCGCCGGCAGCATTGTGGATGTAGGTCGCCACGACGCCGTGCTCGACTTCCAGCTTGGCGGCACGACGAAGCGTCATGTTTTCGCCGATGGTTGCGATCGCGTCCTTGATGGTGTCGGCGACCGGCTTGCCGGATGCCGGGTAGGTCGCAGCCGAAATGGCTTCGACCGTGCCGTCGGTGGACAACGCAACTTCGGCGACGCCGCGAGCGAGGTCCTGGAAGGCATCGTTACGGGCAACGAAGTCGGTTTCGGAGTTGAGCTCGACGACAACAGCCTTGTGACCGGCGCCGGCAATGGCGACCAAGCCTTCAGCGGCGGTGCGGCCGGACTTCTTGTCGGCCTTGGAGATGCCCTTGGCGCGCAGCCAGTCGATCGCGGCTTCGATATCGCCGTTGGTTTCCGTCAGCGCCTTCTTGCAGTCCATCATGCCTGCGCCAGACTTTTCGCGCAGTTCTTTCACCAGTGCAGCCGTAATCTCGGTCATAAGCTTCCTCTTGTCGGTTCATACGGTGCGGCATACAGCTTTGAGCCGAAGCGGCACCGATTTGAGGGACGAAATGTACCCGTAAGTATGACAGCGTTATGAAGCTGCGTCATACTGTGGAATTCTGTTTGGATCATGCCCGGATTTCCGCCCAGGCGAGGCGTTATCAAAAACGCGATAAGGCCGCTCGAACTCGTTGAAGTCGCAAACGGCCTTATCCCGGATGTCATTGCGCTTGGGCGGACAGTCTACTGCCCGCCTCCATGCGCGATCAGGCTTCGGTGCCGTCCGCCAGGGTCGGCTCGATCGGGGCTTCCTCGGAAGCGCCGAGATCACGGCCGGATGCACCCTGCTGGCGAGCGATGCCGTCGATGGCAGCGCGCGAGATCAGGTCGCAGTAAAGAGCGATGGCGCGCGAAGCGTCGTCGTTGCCCGGGATCGGATAGTCGATCAGGTCCGGATCGCAGTTCGAGTCGATGATGGCGACGACCGGAATGCCGAGGCGCTTAGCTTCGTCGATCGCGATCTTTTCCTTGTTGGTGTCGATGATGAACATCAGGTCCGGCGTGCCGCCCATGTCCTTGATACCGCCGAGGGCCTTGTCGAGCTTTTCGCGTTCGCGCTCAAGGTTCAGACGCTCCTTCTTGGTGAAGCCCTGGGCTTCGCCGGAGAGGATTTCGTCGAGCTTGCGCAGACGCTGGATCGAGTTGGAGATCGTCTTCCAGTTGGTCATCATGCCGCCGAGCCAGCGGGCGTTGACGTAGTACTGAGCCGAACGCTTTGCGCTGTCGGCGATCAGTTCAGACGCCTGACGCTTGGTGCCGACGAACAGAACGCGGCCGCCACGAGCAACGGTGTCGCTGACAACCTGCAGAGCGCGGCTCAGCATCGGAACCGTCTGGGCGAGGTCGATGATGTGGATGTTGTTACGATCGCCGAAAATGTAGGGCTTCATCTTCGGGTTCCAGCGGTGCGTCTGGTGACCGAAGTGAACACCAGCTTCCAGAAGCTGGCGCATAGAAAAATCAGGCAATGCCATGCCTTTGTCTCCTTTACCGGTTGAACCTCCGCAAGGCGAACAGCACCCTCTTCGAGGATGCCACCGGGCGGAACGATCCGGATTTCTCCCGGACAATCCCATGCCTTACGTGTGGAATGCGGGTGCCCTTACATTCGATTCGCTTGGAATGCAAGGCTTTCCCATCGAAAAATAACCGCGCCTAACCCTCAGCTGGCCAGTTTATCGAGCAGCGTCAGCATGACATGGGCGTCCGGCATCGGCAAGACGGCGTCGATTTCCGCCGGCAGCAGGCCGGCAATTGCGCTGTCGGCATCGCCGGTCGCGGTTCCGAGCGGCCCGCGGAAACCATGCTTCGTCCAGGCGAGCTGCTGCAATCGCGGGCTGATGAGAGCCTCGATCATGCGATCGACCTGCTCGTCGATGGCGATCAGCGGATGCGCGGAATAGACGGTCGGATGCGGATAGAGCACTACGGGCTTGGCACCGTTGCTGGCCTGGATTCTCTGCCAGCGCTTCGGATCGGCAAGGATCCATTCCACCAGCTGGTTCTCATAGCCGACGATCATCGGCTCGCCGCCGATGCCGCCGGCCAGATACTGCTCGAAGAGCTTGCCCGACGACGACGATTTGAAGCCCATGTTGCGGAAGATGGCCTGCGCCTTATCTCCGAACTGCGCGAGACCTGCGGCGCTGGCCACATTACCGCTCAGGAGGCTCAGCACCAGACCGGAGAACATGAAGCCGGAGTTGGAGCGGTTGGGGTCCGTGGAGACAATTCTGGCCTGACCGTAGAGCGAATTGACGCCGAGCTTCGACCAGTTCGTCCCGGCGAGCACGGCATCCAGCAGCGCCTTGAGGTCAAGCTGATGATGTCCCTCCGCGGTGGCGGTGACAAGTCCTGCCCTGGTCAACCCGTCGACAACAGGCTGCCAGGAATAGACGACCACAGGCGTATTGAGGATGACCCGATCATTGCGGATCTTGATGCCGCCTTGCCGGGCAATATCGACCATGATCGACGAGGAGGGCCAGAGGAAGGCGGGGTTCTGCGACAGAAGCGCCTGCTCGCGCACCATCTCGACCGAGCCCGCGACGCGGCTGTTAATTTCAAGCCCGTGGCCGTGCAGCGCCGAAATCACATCCTGATCGGCGAGGAATGCTTCTTTCTCGCCGCCAATGAAGCCGAACAGCTTCGTGCGGTTGCCGAGCAGCCCCTGCAGCTCCGGCCGATCCTTGACGGCGAAATAGCCTCCGGTCCCTGCGATACCGGCGGCAAGAAGCCCTACTCCAAAAGCGCGGCGGGAAATGGCCATCAGCGTCCTATATCCTCTTTGAGCGAGGCCTGTATGAGGCGCAACTCCGTATCAAGCGTATCGAGCCTGTCTTCGATCAGGCTGTCGGAATAATGCACGAAAGCGTCTTCCAGCTTAGTCAGAACGAGGGCGACTTCTTGCAGACGCGCGGCATCCGGCTGGCGCTTCGCCTCGATTGTGGCAAACCCTTCCGCGACCTCCGCCGCGCGCGGCAGGTAGTAGCTCAGGAACCGCCTGACCGTGCCGGCGCTTTCCGGGTTGGCCTCCACCTTGGCGAAGACGTCGGCGGCGATTTCCGCCAGATGTCGCACCCGCTTTGCCGTATCCTTGCTGGCGATCTGGCCCGCCGACGCTTCCAGCCTTTGCGCAGCGGGCACCGCCGCGCTCAACAGGTCGCGGGCAAATTCCAGACGCCCCTTGCCGATCGCCTTGGCGTCCAGCCCTTCGAAAAGGCGCTTGGGTGCAAGCGCGAAGATGAGGCCGACGAAGACCAGGAGGCCGATGATCGCCGCGATCCATATCGGCATACCGGCAAAGAAGCTGAGCAAAGGCACGACGATTGCGGCGGCCAACCCCGCTACGATCCAATTCCAGTCATTGCCGAACCAGTTGCGCATTACCGTCCTAGAGCAATTCCAGCAAAAATGCGAAGCGGCTTTGCGTCCGGAATTGCGTGAAAACAAAGAGATAGAGCATTTCTGCGACCCCGTTTAGAACAGAAATGCTCTAGTTATAGCCGCGCACTGCCCGGAATGCGCTGACCAGATCGCCACGGCCATCGAAGACGCGTGCCGAAGTCTCTTTCGCGAGAGCATCGAGCTGCCGCTTGTCCGCATCGCCGAAAGTGATGCCGAAAACCGGCACATGCGGGCTCACCGAAGCCCATTTACCCATGAAATCACGATTGGCATCATCGGATTTTCCGTCGGTCATGATGACGATCGCCGGCAGATAAGACGGCAAATCCCGCCTTGCCTGCATCCAGTCAAGCGCCCTGCTCGCGCAGGCATACATATCCGTGCCGCCGCCGGCATGCTGGCGTGAAACCTTGTCGACCAGCATTTTCTGCTGAGCCGGATTTCCAGTACCCTCGAAAGTCGTGCGCACATCGGCGTCGAAGGGAATGACCATGATGCGATCGGCCGGCGTCCACTGAGCAAGCACCTTGCCGGTCTCATCCGGATTGAACAGGAACTGCATCGCAGCCTGCAGCTGCCCCTCGCCCTTGCCCTCCATGGACCCGGAAAAATCCAGGCAAAGAGCCGTCAGTGACGGCTTTCGCAATGCCACCTGATAGAGATCGAGTGCCTGGCGGATCACGGCGGGTTCAGGCATGCGGATCGCCGTCACCAGACGGGTAGGATCGAAATTCCATGACGGGTCCGGCTTGGCGGAGACATCGGCGAGCGGAATGCGGCGGCCCGTATCGGCGATGCGCTTCTGTACCGGTGCTGACCGCAGGTATTCGGCGAGCTGGTTGAAGAAGGTCTCGACCTCCTGCCCTCGCCCGTGATCGACGAAGCCGATCGGCGAATCGGCAATGACAACGCCATCGGCCGGATAGATGGCATAGAGCGGCTCCTTGCCCATGCCCGCCAGTTTGTCGTTGGTTTCCTTCAACAGCGCCTCGTAGTTCCACATGGCGTCATAAAGCACGCCCTTCGTCGCCGACTCCGTATACAGATCCGCAAGCCAGCCCGACGAACCGGAGGACCGCTCGACGCCGGCAAGGAGCGAGCGGACCGCACTCTGGACATCCGGCTTGTCGAGATCGCCCGGCTCGATGACGGGCTTGTTGCCGAGCGCGCTCGACAGCATGCCGAGATAGGCACTGGCGCCGGAATTGGATTGCGTGGCCGATGTCATGAGAAACTTCAGCGAACCGCTCTTCACGGCCGCCAATATGTCTTTCATATAGACCGGCTTGCCGATCCAGCCGAGCGCCTCGGCCTTGGATTTGCGCACGCCCAGAATGACCGGCATCTGAGCGACCGATGCCAGCGACTTCACCCGGCGCTTGGCATCGAACATGTCTACCCAGACGCTCGATGCCGGCCAGACGGCATCCTGCTCGACGCCCTTTTCGCTTTGCAGGGCCAGGCCGATATCCAGCGTGCCCTCATAGGAGAAGCTGCAGCTCGCCTTCTTCTCTTTGCAGAACTCCTCGACGATCGGCTGCAGGATCGTGTTTTCCGAGCCGGAGATAATCGAGAATTTCGGGCCTTGCCCGCCGACATTGCAGCTGCTCAGCGCGAGCAGGCCTGCCAGTGTCAGCCCGGTAACGAAAGTGCGGATCGCCATGGCTTTCAACGCACCTCGATCATTGCCTTCTTGAGCTCAACGGTCATTTTCTGCATCCGCTGTTCAGCCTCGGCCCGTTTGGCGCGGCCGTCCTCCTGCACCTTCAAGACGCCGCTGATGGTGTCGATGAGGTCGCGATTGGCGGCGGCCAGCGTGTCGATATCGACGATACCGCGCTGCGATTGCTGTTCTATGGCAATCGCCTGATCCTTCATCATTTTCGATGCCTCGCGGATCATGTCGTTGGTGGCGTCGGTAACCGTCTTCTGCAGTTCGAGCGCGGACTTCTGCTGGGTGAGGCCGAGCAGGATCACCATTTTCTGCTTCCAGGCCGGCACGGTCAGCGCGGAGGTCGCCTGCAGGTTTTCGATCAGGGTTTCGTCGCCGGACTGGACGATGCGGATCTGCGGCAATTGCTGGATGCCGAGCTGGCGCGCCTGCTGCAGGTAGAAAACCCGCTTTTCCAGCCGATCGAGGGCCTGCAGGCTATCCTGATAGATCTGCGCCTCCAGCATGCCGCCACCGGGATTGGCGGACGCCGCGTCGGCGGCACTCTTCAGCCGCGGCAGTTCTGCGGCGCGAAAACGCTCGGCAAAATCCTTGCCGGCCTGTACATAGGCGTCGAGCTGCACGATGGACTGCTTGGTTTCCTCGTGCAGATCATCGAGAAGGGCGATGTCGCGGCGCAAGACATCCTTGTGGCGGTCGAGCTCCAGCCCGATGCGATCGATCTGGCCGGCCACATCCTCGAACTGTTCCTTGAAACGCTCCAGCCGCGCCCGGAACGAGGAAAACATCCGCGACAGGAAGCCCTCATCCTTCAGCGAGGCCGGATCGAGCCTCTTGGATTTGACGATGATATCGGTCAGCAACTTGCCGACTTCGCCGAGATCGCGATTGCGGACCTCGCGCAGGACGCGGTCGGAATAATCGGAAACGGCTTGCTGGGCACGATCTCCATAGACGGAAATGCCGGCACGATCGGTCAGGTCGATACTATCGCCGATGCGGGCGATTTCCGCCGGATCGGCGGCAACGACCGGCAGGGTATTGCTCGAGCCGGCGGCGATATCGGTATTGCTCATAGGCGCGCTTTCCTGTGCACAAACACGGAGCCGACCGCAAATTTCCAATCGCCCTAATGACGATCATTCCCCAGCGCGCCCCACTACAATTCCAGATCGGCACGAGCGATATCTAGACTCACCCACGCGTGCCGATCATGTCACACAATAGTGAAACTTGGATCACAGCTTTATGACAATGAATTCGCGCTTTGAGGGCAGAGAACTACTGGCACGCCTTGCTGTCGAGGACCTCGAGCTTGGTGAGTTTGCCCGTCAGGGCGAAGTCGCCGTAATCCATGGTGAGATCGCGCGTTATGCCGTTCTCGTAGAGTTTGAACGACATGCGGTAGACCGGCATGGCGTCGCCGCTGGACTTCTCGTTGAAATAGGCGACGCTCACCGGCCAGAAGGCCGTCTGCGCGAAAGGACCGGCCTTATCAGCGTCCGGGTCATCCTTGGCGGGCGTTTGCTGCTTGCCGACGACGGTGGTGGCGATCAGCGGCTTGTCGCCATCGTCCGAACCATCGAAGACCCGAGCCTCGAAGAAACTCTTGCCGAGCTTGGCATTGTGAATGATGTCGAGCATGTGCTCGGTCGGGAAGCGGCTCTCGATGAGTTCGATCTGCTTGCTCTGCGGCTGGCTCAGATCGACCTTTATGCCCTTCTGGTCGTCTGTGGCAGCGCCGCGCACGTCCTTGTCGAGCTGGCTGTCCGTATAGGACTTGGTCTCAAAACGAAATATCCGTTTGCCGAGATCCTCGAAAGTGGTCGTCTGCTGGTCGCTGACGCGGGTCGAATCGCCGGTGTCGATCTTCGTCACGAAGCGGAAATTGGTGGTGAAGCCGGCGCAGTCGGAGCCTTCGAATTCATAAACCATGCGACCGACCATGCCGGCAATTCCGGAGCGATCGGAAGCTTCCTTCAGCTCGAGATCATAGACGGCGCGATGAGCAATCAGCCCGCTCGGGCCGGCTGCATAGGCCGCGGGTGTCGCCAGTGAAAGAATGCCCAGCCCCGAAACGACGGCGGCAGCAATACTCGAGCGGAACATTCATTATCTCCTGTTGGACTCGCACGCGATGTTATAAGAACGCTTTCGGCTGAAACGAGGCTGCCGGCTCCAGTTGTCGGAATTGAGTCTTGATGCCGGATTTTTGAAGTTTTTACAACAAAACGGGAGATGAAAATGTCCGCTGCCATAGAGGCTCGTCTGAAGGAACTTGGTATCGCTTTGCCGCAGGCCGCAGCTCCTGCCGCCAACTATGTTCCCTATGTCATCAGCGGCAATCTTCTCTATCTGTCCGGCCAGCTGCCGATGGAAAACGGCAAGATCGGCGTGACGGGCCATCTCGGCAAGGACGTCGATGTCGCCGGCGGCCAGCGCGCGGCCGAACTCTGCGCCATCAACATTCTCGCCCAGGCGAAAGCCGCCCTCGGCGGCGATCTCGGCCGCATCAAGCGGCTGATCAAGCTGAACGGCTTCGTCGCCTCGACGCCGGATTTCGTCGAACAACATCTTGTGATCAACGGCGCCTCCAATCTTCTGGCAAATGTGTTGGGCGAAGCCGGCAAGCATGCCCGCGCCGCCGTCGGCATGGCAGCTCTGCCGCTGAATGCCGCTGTCGAGATCGATGCCATTCTGGAAATCGCATAATGAGCAAGCTTGCCTGGCTGACCGAGCGCCCGGTCGCTCATCGTGGCTATCATGATATGAACAAAGAGGTCTGGGAGAATACGCTCTCGGCCTTCAGCCGCGCCATCGAGGCAGGCTTTGCCATCGAGTGCGACCTGCACTACGCCTCTGACGGCGTTCCGGTCGTCTTCCATGACGACGATCTGCAGCGCGTCTGCAATCTGCCCGGCGAAGTGCGCGAGCGCACCTCCGCCGAACTTGGGCTGCTCTCGATCGGCGGCACCAAGGACAAGATCCCGACGCTGAAGCACCTGCTGCAACTCTGCGACGGCAAGGTGCCGCTCGTGCTGGAGCTCAAGGGCCGCGAGGGCGATGACGACGGCTTTGCCGAGTCCGTACTCGAGGTGCTCGAAGGCTACAGGGGACATGTCGCCCTGATGAGCTTCGACCATTGGCTGCTCAAGGACCTGAAGGCCCTGGAATCGCCCTACCCCGTCGGCCTCACGGCTGAAGGAAACAAGCCTGAGACATTTTTTCAGCATGACGAAGCCATGCATCTCGGGCTAGACTTCATATCATACTTCTTTGGCCATCTGCCGAACCCTTTCATCACGGCGCAGCGCCAGCGTGGCATTCCGGTCATCACCTGGACCGTGCGCGACGAAGCGGCCCGCAAGCATACATTTGCCAATGCAGACCAGATGACCTTCGAAGGTTTTGACCCGCGCATAGCCTCGTAAATCGAGACCGATCGAAGGAGGGGCTGCGCGCAAACCCGAATTTCCGCTGCGCTCATTGCGCATCCTGCCGGATGCATAGCGCAGCGGCGAAGCCCAGTCCGTCCTTGTTAGCGCCAAGAGTTTGATGACAGACGAATTATCCATTCGAGTCGAAAGATCCTTCAAGAACATCGCTCCGGAGAGCTGGTCCAAGCTGGCCGGGGCGTCCAGAACCGGCAGCGTGCTGCCATACAATCCCTTCGTCTCGCACGCCTTCCTGTCTTCACTTGAGGAGTCAGGCTCGGCGACCGAAAAGACCGGCTGGCTCGGCAATCATCTGCTGCTGGAAACCGACAGCGGGGAATTGATCGGCGCCGTCGCGGGCTATCTTAAAAGCCACAGTCAGGGCGAATATGTTTTCGACCATGGCTGGGCCGACGCTTTCGAGCGTGCCGGCGGACGCTATTATCCGAAGCTTCAATGCTCCATTCCCTTCACGCCCGCCACCGGGCCGCGGCTGCTCGTCGCCGAAGGACAGGATCGCAGCGTGCTGCAGCCGGCACTTGCGGAAAGCCTGAAGGAAATCACCCGTCAGCTCGGCGTTTCCTCCGCCCACATCACCTTCCTGCCCGAAGACGAAGCCGCCGTCTTCGATGGCGATGGCTATCTGCATCGCACCGACCAGCAGTTCCATTTCATCAACGAGGGCTATGCCGATCACGATGCCTTCCTGGAGACGCTGGCGTCGCGCAAGCGCAAGGCATTGAAGAAAGAGCGGCGCACGGCAGTCGAGCATGGCATCAGCATCGACTGGCTGACCGGCAGCGATCTCACCGAAAACATCTGGGACCAATTCTTCGCCTTCTACATGGATACGGGCAGCCGCAAATGGGGCCGGCCTTATCTGACCCGAAAGTTCTACTCGCTGATCGGCGAGCGCATGCCGGACGACGTCCTTCTCGTCATGGCGAAACGTGAGGGGCGCTATATCGCCGGCGCCATCAATTTCATCGGGAGCGAAGCGCTCTATGGCCGGCACTGGGGCTGCATCGAGGATCACCCCTTCCTGCATTTCGAGGTCTGCTATCATCAGGCGATCGATTTTGCGCTCAGCAAGGGATTGAAGCGCGTGGAGGCCGGCGCGCAGGGCGAGCACAAACTCGCACGCGGCTATCTTCCGGTCATCACCCATTCGGCGCATTATATCGGCCATCAGGGCCTGCGGCGCGCCGTTGCCGACTACCTCAAGCACGAACGGGAACAGGTGGAGGAGATGAGCGAAATCCTCACCGAACACAGCCCCTTCCGCAAAGGCGAACGGCAAGATATCTAGAGCCTTGCCGCTTTTCTTCGAGTCGCAAAAACCCACCATCTTTTTGTTTTTACGCAATTCCGGGCGGAAAACCGCTATATATCTTTCCTGGAATTGCGGTAGCCGCTCAAAACGATCACAAAGCAAGACGAGGAGACCCTGGATGACCAGCCCCGCCTATGACGACAACAATATCTTCGCGAAGATCCTGAAGGGCGAGATCCCTTCCTATCGCGTCTACGAGGATGAGCACACGATCGCCTTCATGGATGTGATGCCACAGTCGCCGGGCCATACGCTGGTTATGCCGAAATCGCCGTCGCGCAATATTTTCGACGCCGACCCGGCCGCCCTGCAGCACGCGATCACCGTCGTCCAGAAGATCGCGGTCGCGGTTCAGGAAGCCTTCGATGCGGATGGCGTCTATATCGCCCAGTTCAACGAACCGTCCGCCGGCCAGACCGTATTCCATCTGCATTTCCACGTCATCCCGCGCCTCGAAGGCGTCGCGCTGAAGCCGCATTCGGGCAAGATGGAAGATGGCGCGGTATTGGCCGAGAATGCCAAGAAGATCATCGACGCGCTGAACGGATGAGGCGCAGCCGCGCCTTGTGAGATTTCACATCAAGAATTCCGCCTAACAAAATGAAAAGGCTGCATTGTTTCCAATGCAGCCTTTTCTTTTGGCCCGTTTCAGCAGTTACTTGCGCGGAACCTTCGGAACCGCACCGCCGCCCTTGCGTGGCGACTTGCCTTCCGGCTCTTCGTTTTCGCGGGCTGCCGCAGCCTTGGCGGAGCGGCGCGCGTCCGCGGCGGCGCCGGCCTTGCTGACGCGGCTTCTGGTCTTGACGGCGGTATCGCCGTCATCCTCTACCACCTCGACAGCCGGTTCACCGACCTCTGCCTCCGGCTTCGGGCGGATCGGCGCAGTATCGGCGGTCGCGTCGAGCACGATGCCGGTGCTGCCGTCTTCCTTCTTGCCGACCGTGACGGTGACGACGCCGCCCTTCTTCAACTTGCCGAAGAGGATTTCGTTCGCCAACGGCTTCTTGATGTTTTCCTGGATGACGCGCGCCAGCGGACGGGCGCCCATCTTGTCGTCGTAACCCTTCTCGGACAGCCAGGCGATAGCATCCTCATGCAGGTCGAAGGTAACATTCCGTTCGGAAAGCTGTGCTTCCAGCTGCATGATGAACTTCTGCACGACCTTGTGGATAACAGTCGTCGGCAGCGCTGCGAAGGGAATGACCGCATCCAGGCGGTTGCGGAATTCCGGCGTGAACAGGCGGTTGAGCGCCTCTTCATCCTCGCCCGTACGCTTGGACGAACCAAAGCCGATGGCGGCCTTGGCCATTTCCGATGCGCCTGCATTGGTCGTCATGATCAGGATGACGTTGCGGAAGTCGATCTTCTTGCCGTTGTGGTCGGTCAGCGCGCCATGGTCCATGACCTGCAGCAGGATATTGAAGATATCCGGATGCGCCTTCTCGATTTCGTCGAGCAGAACCACGCTGTGCGGGTGCTGGTCGACGCCATCGGTCAGGAGGCCGCCCTGGTCGAAGCCGACGTAGCCGGGAGGTGCTCCGAGCAGACGGGAAACCGTATGACGCTCCATATATTCCGACATATCGAAGCGCAGCAATTCGACGCCGAGCGACGAAGCAAGCTGCTTGGCGACCTCCGTCTTGCCGACGCCGGTCGGGCCGGAGAAGACGTAGCAGCCGATCGGCTTGTTCGGTTCGCGCAAGCCCGCACGAGCGAGCTTGATCGAGGTCGAAAGCGCTTCGATCGCCGTATCCTGGCCGTAGACGACCGAACGCAGTTCCTGCTCCAGGTTGGCGAGAACCATCTCGTCATCCTTGGAAACCGTCTTCGGCGGGATGCGGGCCATGGTCGCAACCGTCGCCTCGATCTCCTTTTCGGTGATCAGCTTGCGGCGCTTGGACGGCGGCAGCAGCATCTGGGCCGCACCCGTCTCGTCGATCACGTCGATCGCCTTATCCGGCAGCTTGCGGTCGGAAATGTAGCGAGCCGAGAGCTCGACTGCCGTCTTGATGGCGTCGTTCGAGTAGCGCAGGTGATGATACTCTTCGAAATAGGGCTTCAGGCCCTTCATGATTTCGATGGCATCCTCGATGCTCGGCTCGTTGACGTCGATCTTCTGGAAGCGGCGGACGAGAGCCCGGTCCTTCTCGAAGAACTGACGGTATTCCTTGTAGGTGGTCGAACCGATGCAACGGATCGCGCCCGAGGAAAGAGCCGGCTTCAGCAGGTTCGATGCATCCATCGCGCCGCCGGAAGTGGCACCTGCACCGATAACGGTGTGAATCTCGTCGATGAACAGCACGGCGCCCGGATACTCTTCGAGTTCCTTGACGACCTGTTTCAGGCGTTCTTCGAAATCGCCACGATAGCGGGTGCCGGCAAGCAGAGTGCCCATATCGAGCGAGAAGATCGTGGCATCGGCCAATGCTTCCGGAACCTTGCCCTCGACGATGCGCTTGGCAAGGCCCTCGGCAATCGCCGTCTTGCCGACACCGGGATCGCCGACATAGAGCGGGTTGTTCTTCGAGCGGCGGCACAGCACCTGGATGGTACGGTTGACCTCGGAATTGCGGCCGATCAGCGGATCGATCTTGCCGTTCTTGGCCTTCTCATTGAGGTTGACGCAATAGGCCTTCAGGGCGTCCTGCTGCTTCTTGCCGTTGCCTTCCTCCTGCTCGCCGCGGGCGGTCGGCTTGCTCTCGGACTCGCTTTCCTCGGCGCCGCGCGGCGTGCGGGTCTGGGAGGAACCCGGGCGCTTGCCGATGCCGTGAGAGATATAGTTTACCGCGTCGTAGCGGGTCATTTCCTGCTCCTGCAGGAAGAATGCAGCATGGCTTTCCCGTTCGGCGAAAATCGCGACGAGAACATTGGCGCCCGTCACTTCCTCGCGACCGGACGACTGCACATGGATTACGGCACGCTGAATGACGCGCTGGAAACCGGAGGTCGGCTTGGAGTCCTCGTCATAGCCCGTAATCAGGTTGGAAAGTTCATTATCGACGTATTCAGTCAAAGTCTTACGGAGCGCGTCGAGATCAACATTGCACGCGCCCATGACAGCTGCGGCATCGGCGTCGTCTACCAGCGCCAAAAGCAGATGTTCCAGCGTGGCATACTCGTGATGCCGCTCGTTCGCGTAGGTCAGTGCCTGATGCAGCGCCTTCTCAAGACTAGGCGAAAATGTTGGCACGTTCAGATCCTCACTTCTTTTCCATAACACATTGCAGCGGGTGTTGGTGCTCCCGGGCAAAATCCATCACCTGGCTCACCTTCGTTTCCGCCACTTCATATGTATATATCCCGCACTCGCCGACGCCATGATTGTGGACATGAAGCATGATGCGGGTGGCACTTTCGAGATCCTTTTGAAAGAAACGCTCCAGGATATGGATCACGAAATCCATGGGCGTATAGTCGTCGTTCAGAAGCAGCACGCGATACAGGTGGGGTTTTTTGGTTTTAGGTTTGGTGCGTGTGATCACCGAGGTCCCACGGTTTCCGTTGTCCCCATTCTTTTCGCTGTTGTTCTGCATCCGGATCGGCTCAGCGATCATTTCATTCTTCCTCAAATCATCCGGCAGAAGCTATCGCGCTCCGACTTGGTAACTCGGTTGGTTTCTTCACTAGGTCGGGCCGAATATCCGAACCTCTAACTTAGTTCATATCGACGCGATTTTAAGCCCCTTACGGGACACTGCAATCACAATTCGCTGACAAAATATGCCGCGACCAAAAAAGTCGCAGCATATTTCCGGTTCTCGTTCGATATGACAAAAAGCAAAAGACCGGCCGCGCGTCGCGCAGCCGGTCCTTCCGGAAATCTTGATTTTCAGCGAGAGATCAGGCAGCCGTTGCCGGCGCCGCAGCCTTGCTGGCAGCCTTGGTCACAGCCGCAACGGGCGCTTCGTAAGGCTTGTAGGCAACCTTGGCGAGATCGGCATACATTTCGCCGAGCTTGGTGGCTTCGGCAACGAAGTTTTCGTAGGCGGACTTCACATAATTGCTCTGAAGTTCGAAAGCCGCTTCGAAGCTCTTGACGCCGGCGAGCGTTTCGAAATGGGTAACGCCGTCCTGAAACGACTTCTTGGAATATTCTGCGGTTTCAGCGGCAATCGCCTGGAAACCCTTGCTGACGTCGGAATAGTTCTTCAGCGCCGTGTCCATAGCTTCCTTGCCCTTCTTGTTCACTTCTTCGAAATTAAACATGCTCTCCGTCCCTTGTTGGCCTGTTGTTGGCCGGCCGGCGGCCGGTTTACAGGCAGGAAACTTAAATGCGACGCACAATTAGTCAAGTAGTCTTGTGCGACGCAATATCTACCTAAAATTGCATTTCAGGTAACAATGTCATGTCAGCGGCAATGTTTGCGCTGCATCATTTTGATTTCTCTAATATATATCATTACCTGCTACAACCGCAGGCTTTGGCAAAAATATCGCCGTTTTTTGGAAAATCGCGATTACGCCGGTGACAAGCTTAATCGGCGTTCGGGAGCGCCGAGCAATGACATTTCCGGTCACCATCAAAGAAAAGAGCCGTACTTCAATGAAATACGGCTCAGGAATTCGGTTGCAATATCGGATATTGCCCGAAGCAGACTAGAGATCGACGTCCAGGATAGCCATCGAGAAATTGTAGGAGCGATCGCCATCTTCATCGTCGATATAGACGACACCCAGAAACTCTTCGTCAAGATAGACTTCCGCCGAATCGTTCTTGCGCGGGCGAGCCTTCACCACGATCTGCGGGTTGAACGTGCGCTTGAAATAGGCGTCGAGTTTCTTGATTTCTTCAGGCTTCACAATGCTTCTCCGTGAGGATCTCGGTTGGCCGCTTCTTGCATAGGAAAAGCGGCGGTGTAAAGACCGGAACCGCGCATACCTCGCAGCGGCAGCGCAAGCTTCCGAATGTCCGGCTGGATTTTTCTAGATTCCGTCACCCATGATCTGATCCACCACCACGCGCTCGGCAAGCAGCTGATCCATGGAGCGGGACGGCTCAGAGCAACCGGCTTCGCCGACGACCTTGGCCGGAACGCCGGCGACCGTCGTCTTCGCGGGCACTTCCTTCAACACCACGGAACCGGCGGCTATGCGCGAGCAATGACCGATCTGGATATTGCCGAGGATCTTGGCGCCGGCGCCGATCAGGACGCCATGGGCGATCTTCGGGTGACGGTCGCTCCCTTCCTTGCCGGTACCCCCGAGCGTGACGCCATGCAGGATCGAGACGTTGTCGCCGATCACAGCCGTCTCGCCCACGACCAAGCCGGTCGCATGGTCGAGGAAGATGCCCTTGCCGATGCGTGCCGCCGGATTGATGTCCGTCTGGAAGACGCTGGAGGAGCGGCTTTGCAGATAAAGGGCAAAATCGCGGCGGCCGCGATTATAGAGCCAGTGCGCCAGACGATGCGTCTGCAAGGCGTGGAAGCCCTTGAAATAGAGCACGGGCTCAAGGAAGCGCAGGCAGGCCGGGTCGCGATCGTAGACGGCCTGGATATCGACGCGCAGGATCGCGCCCCATTCCGTCCAATCGTCCAGCATTTCCTCGAACGTCTGGCGCAGGAGGATGGCCTGCATGTCCGGATGGTCGAGGCGTTCGCAGATGCGATAGATCACACATTCTTCCAGCGAACGGTGATTGATGATCGTCGAATAGAGAAAGGCGGCCAGAAGCGGGTCGCGCTCGGCAGCCGTGCGAGCTTCCTCGCGCATGCTATCCCATATGGGATCTACGACCTTAACCGCGCCTAGGCCTTCTACCTGGCGAATATCCGTTGCTGCGACCATTGGCGGTCTCCCGATTTTCTGTCAGGGGTACATTATATAGAACAAATGCCACACAAGACAAATGGATCGAACGAGCATGAATTTCGAACGTGATTTTGCCGGCGGTCTCCTTCGTGCAACCGGCAGCGAAGCCATAGGCACGATCACGATCAACAATCCCGACCGGAAGAATGCCGTAACGGCAGCCATGTGGCGGGCTATTCCCCAGGCCGTGCGCGCGCTGACGGACGAGGCACACGCCCATGTGATCATTCTGCGCGGCATCGGCGCGGATTTTTCCGCCGGAGCCGACATCCACGAATTCGACAGCGTGCGTAAGAACGCCGAAACGGCGGTTGCCTATGAGGCGCTGAACAGCCAGGCCTTTACCGCCATCCGCCATTGCCGCGTGCCGACGATCGCAGCAATCCGTGGCATCTGCTACGGCGGCGGCTTTGGGCTCGCTGCCGCTTGCGATCTGCGGATCGCCGAGCAAGGCGCCCGCTTCTCCGTTCCCGCGGTCCGTCTCGGCATCGCCTATCCCGCCGACGCCGTGCAGGACATCGTCAACGCGCTTGGACCGCAGATGGCCAAGGTCGCGCTTTTCACCGGCACGCCCATGTCGAGCGAGAAGATGGCCGCGGCCGGGTTTCTGCTGGAGGAAATAGAGGCCGGCTCGTTCGACAGCGAGGTATCCGCCCTCGCCCACGCCATCGCCGTCAATGCGCCGATCGCGCTGCATGCCTCCAAACTGGCGGTCCGCGCCGTCCTGGAACAGGATGGCGACCTGCTGCGCGAGGCGGAAGTAATCGGCGCCGAGACCTTCGACAGTGCCGATTATGCCGAGGGCCGGGCTGCCTTTGCCGAGCGGCGAAAGCCGCATTTCACCGGCAAGTGACTTGAAGCCTAGCGCTTGTCGAGCCGGTTGTAGAACTCAAGAACCGCCGCTTTGAACACCTTGTCACCGACGGCGAGCATATGATCGCGGTTCGGTATGTCGACGGCTTCGGCATGCGGCATCAGGTCGGCAAGCTCCCGCGCCGAACCGGCGATGTCGTCCTTGGTGCCGACGGCGATCAAGGTCGGCGCTTCGATCCTCGCCACATCCTCTCTCGTCGCCAGATCGCGCGAGCCCTGGATACAGGCTGCCAGAGCCTGCCGATCGCTTTTCGTCTGCTCGGCAAAGGCGCGGAACATGCGCCCGCGGGCATGCGTGACGTCATCGAGCGACGGTGCGACCAGCGCATCCGCAATCGGATCCCAGTCGCCGACGCCCTCGACCATGCCAATGCCGAGCCCGCCGAGCACCAGCGAGTGAATGCGATCGGGATGCGCCATCGCCATGAAGGTCGAAACGCGCGCGCCCATGGAATAGCCCATGACATGCGCCTCCGGGATACCCAGGTGATCGAGCAAGGCAACCGCGTCTTCCGCCATGATCCAGGGATGGTAGACATCCGCGTCATAGAGCTTGTCGCTCGTACCGTGGCCACGATTGTCGATGGCGATCACACGATAGCCCGCATCGCCGAGCGTCTTGAGCCAACCCGGATGGACCCAGTTGGCTATCGCCGTCGAGGCGAAGCCGTGAATCAGCAGCACCGGCGGGCCGTTCGGATCGCCCTCATCGAAAAAGGCGAGCTTCAATCCGTCTCTAACGAAATGGGACATCGAAGGGGCATTCAAATTCATGGAACTATCTTTGCAAACAGGGGTCTTCCTGGCGCCGGACCATATTTTATCGGCGATATCAGGTGAACCCCGCATCTGCGAAAATCTCTGCAGCGAGCCGGACTTTCGCACTACACAATCGATGCGAAGGACGATAAAGAGGGGCTATCAAGTCTGGCGCAATTCATGCCGCTCAAGGCAAGACGCATTTGGAGATCATCATGGCCGGTCACAATATTCCCCATTTCCAGAACGACGGCGGACACCGTGCCATCGAAATCGGCGTGAAGGAATTCATGTGCACCGGCGCGTCGGTTCCCTACGATCATCCGCATATCTTCATCGATCTCGGCGACGAGACCGAGAAGGTCTGCTCCTATTGCTCGACGCTCTACCGCTACAATCCGTCACTGAAGGCGGATCAGACCAACCCTGCCGGCTGCGTTTTCCACTTCAAGGCGGCGTGACGCCGTAAAGTCCGATCGGACAGAAAAGAATGCCGATCAAGACAGCCGCGATCATTGGCGCCGGAATAGCCGGATTGACGACGGCGCTGGCGCTGGCGAGACATGGCATCCGCTGCGAAATTTTCGAACAGGCCGAAGCGCTGACCGAAGTCGGCGCCGGCTTGCAGATTTCCCCGAATGCCTCCCGTATCCTCGACACGCTCGGCGTGCTCGACGCACTTCGGTCGGTCTGGCTCGAACCGGAGGAAATCCGGCTGGTCTCCGGTACGTCGCTGCGGCCCATCACCTCCGTTCCATGTGGGAATTTTGCCATACAGCGATGGGGAGCGCCTTACGGGGCCGTACATCGGGCAACGTTGCAAAAAGTGCTCCTCGATGCCGTGACCGCCAATGCGCTTTGCACGCTGCGTCTCGGCCAGCGTATTGAGGTTAAGGATCGGCAGGCGCTGGCCGCGATGGCCGGCCGGGATCTGGATCTTATCATCGGTGCCGACGGCGTCTGGTCCAAGGCGCGCATGCTGGTGCCCGGCGCGCCCTCGCCCGCCTTTTCCGGTAACATCGCATGGCGTTTCACGATTGCGGAGTCCGCGGCGCCGGCAATCATGAACAGGACCAGCGTCACCGCATTTCTTGGTCCGGCCAGCCATCTCGTCTGCTATCCGATCCGGGAAAATGCCGCCTTCAACATCGTCGCCATCGTGTCCGGCAGCAATACCGATCACGATTGGAACGCGACCGGCAACACGGCTCAACGGGACAATATGCTGCAGGGCTTCTCCGGCTGGAACAATGCGATTCGGCACATGCTGGAAGAGCAGAGTGAGACAAGCCTCTGGCCGCTTTATGCCATGGGCACTGGCCGTTGGCACAATGGCAGCGATACGGTCCTGATCGGTGACGCCGCGCATGCGATGATGCCGTTTGCCGCCCAGGGCGCAGCCATGGCGATCGAAGACGCATTCGAGCTGGCGGGCATGCTGGCAAAGCATCCGCCGGCCGAAGCCTTCGAACTTTACGAAAAACGCCGGGTTCCGCGTATAGCCCGCCTAAAACAGCGCGCCGCTTTCAATCAATTTGCCTATCACGCCCGCGGTCCCATCCGCATCGCGCGCGATCTCGTCCTCTCGCTTCGCCCGCCGCAAAGCCTTGCGACGGACATGGACTGGATCTACGGCTATCGCGCCGACGGCTGATCAAGCTTCCTTGGCTGCAGCAAAGCCCTTTTCGATATCCGCTTTGATGTCGGCGACATCTTCGAGACCGATCTGCAGGCGGATAACCGGCCCTTCTTTCGGGGCCTTCGTGACGCGACGGTCATTGAGGTTGACATGTACCGCGAGGCTTTCGAAGCCGCCCCAGGAATAACCGAGGCCGAAAATCCGCAGCGCATCAAGGAATGCATGCGCCTTGGCCTTGAATTTCTCGGGACTGTCGACTGCCAGTACGAAGGAGAAAATGCCGCTTGCCCCCTTGAAATCGCGCTTCCACAGCTCGTGGCCTGGGAAGCTCGGCAATGCTGGATGCAGCACGCGAGCAACGTCTTCCCTGCTCTCGAGCCACTGGGCAATCGCAAGCGCGCTCTCCTGATGCCGCTCCAGGCGTACACCCATGGTGCGCAAGCCGCGCAGCACCTGGTAGGCGTCGTCCGGTGCGCCGCAGATGCCGAGCTGGCCATGGGCGTCCAGCAACCGCTTCCAGTGGGCCTCATTGGCGGAAACGGTCCCCATCAGAATATCCGAATGACCGGCCGGATATTTCGTCACCGCGTGGATCGAGACGTCGACACCATGATCGAGCGGTTTGAAATAGAGCGGCGTCGCCCAGGTATTGTCCATGGTGACGACACAGCCATGGCGGTGAGCTGCTGCCGAGATTGCCGGAATATCCTGCATTTCGAAGGTGTTGGAACCGGGCGCCTCGGTATGGACCAGCCTGGTGTTCGGCTTGATCAATTGCTCGATGCCGGCCCCGATCAACGGGTCGTAATAATCGACCTCGATGCCGAGCCGCTTCAGCATGGTATCGCAGAAGAAGCGCGTGGGACCATAAACCGAATCAACGATCAGGGCGTGATCGCCCGCGGACAGGTAGGCAAGAAACGGCACGGTGACTGCTGCAAGGCCGGAGGGAACGATGATCGTTCCAGCCGATCCCTCGAGCGCATCCATCGCTTCGCACAGCGCATCGGTCGTCGGTGTGCCCCGCGTCCCGTAGGTGTATTTCTGATCGTGCGTCTCCATCACGCGGGCATTGGGAAACAGCACCGTCGAGGCATGGACTACAGGCGGATTGACGAAGCCGTGGAAATCGAATGGCGAATTGCCGATGTGGGATAAACGCGTGTTGATGCCGGCGTTCTGCAGGAAGGTGTCTTTGTCATTCATATCCGGATATGCCTTTGGCGCTGTAGGAAATTGGATTTGTGGCGAGCAAGTCCAGTTGGGTCAACCCCGATCCTATCGATCGCATCATATTATTATAGGACTAAACTACTGAAAACGGCGCCTAAAACCCCATTTCCGTGCAGTTTTTTGGCAAAACAGTGCTCATTTTGGCGCCAAACGCCCGATTCCCGACCTAACAAGGCGAAATCTCGGAATAAATCGGCAATAATGGAGGCAATCTCTTGACCACAAATCCATTTGAGACTGTGATAGGACCACTCGCCTCAAGAGAGTGAGGAAACATGGTTCCCGATGAACCAGCTTCAGAGGCGATACACTTTAACCATAAAACAATAGAAGAAGGTTGGGAAAGATGAAAAAGTTTGCTCTCTCCGCAATTCTCGGAGTCGCAGCATTGGCTTACACCACGTCCGGCGCTTCCGCCTCGACGCTCAGCGATATAAAGGCCAAGGGCTTCGTACAGTGCGGCGTCAATACAGGCCTTCTCGGCTTTGCGCAGCCGGACGCCTCCGGCAACTGGGCCGGTTTCGACATCGACTTTTGCCGCGCCGTAGCCTCCGCCGTATTCGGCGATCCGACCAAAGTGAAATACACCCCTCTGAGCGCCAAGGACCGCTTTACTGCATTGCAGTCCGGCGAAATCGATGTGCTTTCCCGTAACACCACTTGGACGATCAATCGCGACACCGCGCTCGGCCTCAAGTTCCGTCCGGTCACCTATTATGACGGCCAGGGCTTCATGGTTCGCAAGGAACTGAACGTCAAATCGGCGCTCGAACTTTCCGGCGCAGCCGTCTGCGTGCAGTCCGGCACGACGACCGAACTCAACCTCGCCGACTATTTCAAGACCAACAATCTCCAGTACAATCCGGTGGTCTTCGACAAGCTCGAGGAAGTCAACGCCGCGTACGATTCCGGCCGTTGCGACGTCTACACCACCGACCAGTCCGGCCTCTACTCTCTGCGCCTGACGCTGAAGAACCCGGACGACAACGTCGTTCTGCCTGAGATCATCTCCAAGGAGCCGCTCGGCCCGGCCGTCCGCCAGGGCGACGACCAATGGTTCAACATCGTCAGCTGGACGGCCTATGCGATGATCAATGCCGAGGAATTCGGCATCACGCAGAAGAACGTCGATGAGATGAAGAGCTCGCCAAATCCGGATATCAAGCGCTTCCTCGGCGCCGAGCAGGGTTCCACCATCGGCACTGACCTCGGCCTGACCAATAACTGGGCCTACAACGTCATCAAAGGTGTCGGTAACTACGGCGAAGTCTTCGACCGCAATATCGGCGCAGGCAGCCCGCTGAAGATCGCCCGCGGCCTCAACGCCCTTTGGAACAAGGGCGGCATCCAGTACGCGCCTCCGGTGCGCTAAGCCGGAAAACGGCGAACTTTTGGAGAAAGGCGGCAAGCCGCCTTTCTCCCCTCAAGAAAACAAGCCTGAAACAGGCACATTGGGGAAAAACTCTGTATGGCAATCACAACGAATTCGCCTGAGGGCGGGAGCGCATCCGCATCTGCGCTGAACAACCCAAAAGTCCGGGGTGTTTTTTACCAGGCCGTCACTATCATCGTTCTTGTAAGCGTCGGCGCGGTCATCTTCTACAATACGGCGCGCAATCTCCGCGACTTGAACCGCTCCTTCGGCTTTGGCTTTCTCGAAGGTCGTGCGGGCTTCAATCTGGGACAGGCTCTCATCCCCTATTCCAGCGATTCCACCAATATCGATGCCCTGATCGTCGGCCTTCTCAACACGCTCCTCATATCGGTCGTGGGCATCGTTGTCGCGACGATCGTCGGTTTCATCATCGGCATAGGCAGGCTTTCCGGCAACTGGCTGATAGCGAAGCTTTCGCAGACCTATGTCGAAATCTTCCGCAACATACCGCCGCTGCTGGTTATCTTCTTCTGGTACAGCGGTGTTCTGGTATTGCTGCCGCAGGCGCGCGATGCGGTGCATCTGCCATTCTCCAGCTTTCTCAGCAATCGCGGCCTCGCCTTCCCGAAACCGATCTTCGGCGAAGGCATGTGGGTTGTCGGTATTGCTTTGCTGGTTGCCATCGCTGCGGTATTTTTGGTGGCACGATGGGCGCATAAGCGCCAGGCGGCGACCGGCCAGCAATTCCACACGATCTGGGTGTCGATCGCTATCTTGGTCGGCCTGCCGCTGCTGGTCTTCCTGGCAACGGGTATGCCGCTGTCCTTCGACTATCCGATCGCCGGCAAGTTCAACCTGACCGGCGGGGCGGTCGTGGGTCCGGAGTTCATCGCGCTTCTCCTGGCTCTTTCCCTTTATACGGCAACTTATATTGCCGAGATCGTGCGCGCCGGCATCCGTGGCGTGGCAAAAGGTCAGTCGGAGGCGGCCGGCGCGCTCGGACTTAGGGCGTCGGCCATCAACCGGCTTATCGTTATCCCACAGGCAATGCGCATCATCATCCCGCCGCTGACGAGCCAGTATCTCAATCTGATCAAGAATTCCTCGCTCGCCATCGCCATCGGTTACGCCGATCTCGTCGCCGTCGGCGGCGTGATCCTCAACCAGTCCGGCCGAGCAGTCGAAGTCGTCATTATATGGATGGTCATCTATCTCGCCTTGAGCATCATAACGTCGCTGTTCATGAACTGGTTCAACGCCAAGATGGCTCTGGTGGAGAGATAAGATGTCCAGCGTAGATCAAAGCTTCGTCAGCAAAGCGCTTTTGTCGGCACAACCCGCGCCGGCCAGCGAAAAAGGCGTGTGGCATTGGGCCAAGAAGAACCTCTTTGCCACGTCAAAGGATGTCTTTCTGACGGTCCTCGCCGCCGCGTTCCTAGCTTGGGCAATCCCGCATCTCGTCAACTGGCTGTTCATACATGCCGTCTGGAGTGGAACCGACCGCACATTCTGTGCGACCACGGTTCAAGGTGGGACGCAGCCGGACGGCTGGAATGCTGCCTGCTGGGCCTTCATTCGCTCGAAATTCGTCGTCTTCATGTTCGGCCTCTATCCGCCGGAGGAGCGCTGGCGGCCGGTACTCGTCGCGATTCTGATGGTCGTCAGCTTCACACCGCTGCTGATACCGTCAGTTCCAAAGAAAGGATTGAATGCGATCCTCGCATTCTTCGCGTTGCCGGTTATCTCGTTCTTCCTGCTTCGTGGCGGCATCGGTCTCGATATCGTGGAGACGGAGAGATGGGGTGGCCTACTGGTGACGCTGGTGATTTCCTTCGTCGCAATCGCGGTCTCCTTTCCGTTCGGCATCCTGCTTGCGCTGGGACGCCGGTCGAAACTGCCGGTTCTTCGCATGCTGTGCGTGGTCTTCATCGAGATCATCCGCGGCGTGCCTTTGATCACGGTGCTGTTCATGGCAAGCTACATGCTGCCGCTCTTCATGCCGCAGGGCTGGACGGTGGATAAGCTGCTGCGCGCCGTGGTCGGCGTTTCGATCTTCACCTCGGCCTACATGGCCGAAGTCATTCGCGGTGGCCTGCAGGCAATACCGAAGGGTCAATTCGAGGGAGCCGACTCGCTTGGTCTCGGCTACTGGCAAAAGATGCGTCTGATCATTTTGCCGCAGGCGATCAAGCTGGTCATTCCTGGCATCGTCAACACCTATATCGGCATGTTCAAGGACACGTCGCTCGTTGCCATCATCGGCATGTTCGACCTGCTCGGCATCGTCCGTCAGAATTTCTCCGACGCAAATTGGGCAAGCGCCGTTACGCCAATCACTGGCCTTGTCTTCGCCGGCTTCATTTTTTGGCTGTTCTGTTTTGGAATGTCGCGCTATTCAGGTTTCGTGGAGCGCCATCTCGACACCGGCCACAAGCGATAAAATTGAGGGAATGAAAATATGGCTGAAGCCCAACCCAAAAAACTGACCATCTCCGAGACGGAAGTCGCGGTGGACATGATCAACATGAACAAGTGGTACGGTGATTTCCATGTACTGCGAGATATCAATCTGAAGGTCATGCGCGGCGAGCGCATCGTCATTGCCGGCCCGTCCGGCTCGGGAAAATCGACGATGATCCGCTGCATTAACCGCCTGGAAGAGCATCAGAAGGGCCAGATCATCGTTGATGGCGTCGAGCTCACCAACGATCTGAAGAAGATCGACGAAGTGCGCCGTGAAGTCGGCATGGTGTTCCAGCACTTCAATCTCTTCCCTCACCTGACCATTCTGGAAAACTGCACGCTGGCGCCGATCTGGGTGCGCAAGATGCCGAAGAAGCAGGCGGAAGAAATCGCCATGCACTTCCTCAAGCGCGTCAAGATCCCGGAGCAGGCGAAGAAATATCCCGGCCAGCTCTCCGGCGGTCAGCAGCAGCGCGTGGCGATCGCCCGCTCGCTCTGCATGAACCCGAAGATCATGCTGTTCGACGAGCCGACCTCCGCGCTCGACCCGGAAATGATCAAGGAAGTGCTCGACACCATGGTGGGCCTTGCCGAGGAAGGCATGACCATGCTGTGCGTGACCCACGAAATGGGCTTTGCCCGCCAGGTCGCCAACCGCGTCATCTTCATGGACCAGGGCCAGATCGTCGAGCAGAATTCGCCGAAGGAATTCTTCGACAATCCGCAGCATGAGCGCACCAAGCTCTTCCTCAGCCAGATCCTGCACTGATCCGGCCAGGATCGAACGAGAAAGACCCGCCGCCGCATCGCAGCCGGCGGGTTTTTTATGGCTTGTCGACGCTCGACAGCCTTAGCGCAAAGGCAGTGCGTAAGTCTGCTTGACGACCTGGCTCGGCACATCCGTCTTGACGTTCTGGATGCCGTTGATCTTCGTCAGATGGGTGGATTGGAACTGCCTGTAGTCGTCGAGATCGGATACGGCGACGCGGAGCAGCGCATCGCTTTCTCCCAGCATGATGTAGCACTCCATCACCTCAGGCAGTTTCCTCATCGCCGCCATGAAGCGATCGATGGTTTCGGCATCCTGGGCGGTCAGCCAGACGCGGGCGAACAGCGAAAGCGGCAGGCCGGCTTTGACGGGGTTCAACACCGCCACATAGCGATCGATGATGCCGGCATCCTCGAGCAGCTTCACGCGCCGCAGGCAAGGCGATGGCGACAAACCGACTTCCCTTGCCAGTTCCACATTCTGAATTCGTCCATCGCGTTGCAGCGCACGGAGAATACGCCTGTCTATCTCGTCCAGTTTCATTGGCATCCTCTACCAACAGAACACGTTAGGGTGAGTTCGAATGCCAATTATTCGGCAAAATCTGGCATCTGCGCAAGCCGATTGCGTTCGCAAAGATCTAAGCTTCCAGTCATGGAAAACGCCAATCTCCTTCTCTTCGCCGCCACAGTCCTGCCCCTGATCTGCACGCCGGGGCCGGACATGCTGTTCGTGGCGTCGCAGACAATGTCCGGAGGTGCCGGCGCCGGGCTGCGATCGACGGCCGGCATCTGCATCGGCTATGTCATCCATTCCACGCTTGCAGCCCTCGGAGTCGCAGCTGTCATTGCGGCCTCTCCCACCCTGTTCACGCTTCTGCACTGGCTCGGGATCGCCTATCTAGTCTACCTGGCATCCCGCCTCATCAGTTCCTCGATGAAAACAGGTAAGCTCGCGCCGGTGGCGGCAACAGCGGCAGACGGGCTTCGGCGCGGCTTCCTGACGGCCGTTCTCAACCCGAAGGGCATGATGATCTACTTCGCCATCCTGCCGCAGTTCATCGCTCACCATGGAAGCGTAGCGTTCCAGGCGTCCCTGCTCTCGGCCGTATTCATCGGGCTGTGCGGGGCATTCTATGCTATTCTCAGCCTCACCCTTGCGGCACTCGGCGCGCGCGCGACAATCAGCGATCACCGCCGCCGATGGACCGAAGGCATAGCCGGTTGCCTTCTGCTTGTTGCCGCGGGACGACTGGCGGCGTGAGCGAGCCTTATGGCGCTTCGCGCGAAACGCGATATACTGCCTGGCAATCACAAAATATGGGGCATTCACAAGGCGTTAGGGAAAGCGGACTGTGAAGAAAAGCGACAGGATCATCGGCGGGCTTGCACTTTTGAGCGCGGCCATCATCGTCATCAAACTGGCTGGGGCAATGTTCGGCTATGATCTCATTCAGATGGCGGTCGATGCTACCAGACCTGCAGACGTCGGCGGCTGGCCGACAGCGGTGAATTGAGTTCGAGTCCGTCGCGAGCAAAATTCGAGCACGCTATATATGCTGCGCTCACCCACCTTAAGAACAAATCATTGGAGAAATGGCGACCCCTGCAGGATTCGAACCTGCGACCACATGCTTAGAAGGCAAGTGCTCTATCCAGCTGAGCTAAGGGGCCGTGAAGCCTGCCGCACCTTGCTTGCGGCGGCCAACACATGCCTGAAACCGCCGTCCAACTCAATGGGCGGGGTTCAATAAGTTCCCGCCTCAGTGAGTCCAGGGCTGGATGCGCGTAAAGCGGAAATTGTCGGAGTAGGAAACCGTCTGGCGGATGGCATCCTTCGGAGCGATAATGCGATACTCGATGCCATTGCGCTGGGCATAGGCTTCCGCCTGCTCCTGCGTATCAAACGTCAGCTTCAGCTGCTGGCGCGTATCGGCAGAAGACGTATAGCCCATGATCGGATCGATCTTGCGCGGGATCTCCTGGTCGAATTCCAGAACCCAGAGATGGGTCTTGGCCTTGCCGGATTGCATGGCGGTCTTCGCGGGACGATAAATCTTGGCAGGCATCGCTGCTGCGCCTCCGAATAAAGCGGAACGACCCGCCTTGTGCTTCACTTGTCTTGCTGCGGCCCATATGGGTCGAGCAAATATGACCTCTGATTAGCTGCGAATCCCTCTGCTTTCAAGCAAAAAGGAAACGACTATCCGCGCGAAATCATCGATATAAAAAGGGATTTTAAAGTGGTCGGAGTGGAGAGATTCGAACTCCCGACCCTCTGGTCCCAAACCAGATGCGCTACCAGACTGCGCTACACTCCGTACCGAAGCATGATCACCGGAACATCGCATTTAAGCAAACGGCATCATGACTTAAGTTCTGCGCCGCCGAACGCCAGTCCTGCGGAACGAGTGGGGAGATACACGGTTCACCTGCTCGCTGCAACAGGTAAAATCACGCTAGGCAGATCTTCCCCGATGAAAATCTACTTGTTGAGCTTTGCCGAAATGGTCGCACTCGTCACCTTGTCGCCCACCGCAAGGCCGAGTTTCTTGACCACTCCGCCGTTCAGCTCGATGACATAGGCGACCGGGCCGCCGGAGCTGATGATCGTCTCCGAAAAGGGCACCGCGTTTTCCTGGATATGGGTGACGACGCCCTTTTGGTCCAGAAACAGCATGTCGAGCGACAGCTTGGTGTTCTTCATCCACATCATCACCGGCCGCGACGTGCCGAAATCGAACAGCATGCCGTGGTCGGCCGGCATCTTGTCGCGATACATCAGGCCGAATTCCAGCTGCGGCGGCGTCAATGCCAGCTCCACGGTGAATTTATGAGCCCGGCCCTTGGGCGATGCGATCGAAAGCGGCTCCGAATCAAAGGCCATCGACTGCTGCGCTGCCGTCTGCGCGGCAAAGGAGAATGGAGCGACCGCCCCAACGAGAAAAAGCGCCAAAATGGCGCTTTTCATAAGTCCGCGAAACCGGTCTCTTTTCATATCAGTGCGGCCGCGTAGCCGGGCTTGGTGCATCCGGATGGATTTCAGCCGCCATCAGGCCCTTTTCGCCCGGCCCAAAGCGGACGAGCACCACCTGCCCCGGCCGCAGCTCGGCAAGGCCAAAGCGACGCAGCGTTTCCATGTGCACGAAGATATCCTCCGTACCCTCGCCGCGCGTCAGGAAGCCGAAGCCCTTTGTGCGGTTGAACCACTTCACGAGCGCGCGCTCCAGACCGCTGGTCGCGGTGACCTGTACATGAGTGCGCACCGGCGGCATCTGCGAGGGATGCACGGCAGTCGATTGATCCATGGAGAGGATCTTGAAAGCCTGATAACCACGTTCCCTGCGCTGGATGAGCGCGACGATACGGGTTCCTTCGAGAATCGTCTGATAACCATCGCGGCGCAGGCACGTCACATGCAGCAACACGTCCTGCATGCCGTTATCAGGCACGATGAAGCCGAAGCCCTTTGCGACATCGAACCACTTGACGACGCCGGAGATTTCGATGAGCTCGACGGTATCACCCGAGATCTCCTCGAAGTCCATAACTCCCTTCGATGAAATTCTGTCACCCATCCTAGCCAGCCCTCGATTACGCGTCACACTGTTACGGTTAACTGATTCCCTGATATCAAGATTAACATCTTGGTAACGGAAAAGCGCAAGTCCTAGTTTTCGTTTATTCCCACCCTAAGATTATTGCTCCAAGACTTGCGCGAAGCTGGTGCTTCGAACGAAAATCCGGCCGGTTCAATATTAAGAGAGGAAATAGAATGCGTTATCTCCACACCATGGTTCGCGTCACGGATCTCGACGCCTCGTTGCATTTCTATGGCACACTGTTCGGGCTTGTCGAAACCCGCCGCTACGAAAACGAGAAGGGTCGTTACACGCTTGTATTCCTTGCAGCCAGCGAAGACGCCGATTTGTCCCGTAACAGCGGCGCCCCCAGCCTGGAACTGACCTACAACTGGGATCCGGAGGAATATACCGGCGGACGCAACTTCGGCCACCTCGCCTATGAGGTCGACGATATCTATGCGACCTGCCAGAAGCTCATGGACAACGGCATCACGATCAACCGTCCGCCGCGCGATGGTCACATGGCTTTCGTGCGCTCTCCAGACGGCATTTCCATCGAGATCCTGCAGAAGGGTGCCAATCTTCCCTCCGCCGAACCCTGGGCCTCCATGGCCAATACCGGCGCCTGGTAAAGGCAAGCTTTCGCGAGGCTTACGGCACGCGCGGAGCCATCCGTTTCGCGCTTGCCGCCCATGCCCATCCTCCGGCATGCTTGGACGACTCGAAGCATCATGCATCGGATATCGCGCGGTCATCGTTCCCAGTCAGCGCGTGCGATATCGCCGTCCCTCGCAAGAGGCCGTTCCGATGCAAACCTTTTTGCGGGGAACGTCCCATGTGCGATCAACAGATTTTATACGGCAAGAAGAAGCTAGCAAGCACTATTGCCGTCTTCGCCTCATTTGTGATGCTGGCGAGCTGCGCGACCGCTGGCAAACAGTCCACGGAAACTGCGCAAGCCGCGCCCACCGCGCAGCCGACGGCGGCCGAGCAACTCGCCGCCGACATGAACAGCAAGGCAGATGCCCGCCGGCGCAAGGCTGACGGCACCTATCGCGATCCGATGGTGCATAGCGTCAACGGCACGCGCCAGCAGATCATCGCCCAGCAGAACCAAGCGCTCTATCCCGCCCCGATGGCGCAGCCGGTGGAGGGACAGGCCAATATAGGCGGCCTGGTCACGCAGCCGACCGGTGTGAACGCGAACAGAAGCAGCATCTTCTCAGCGCCGCCACCCATCGCCGTCAATCCGGACGGGACACTCGCCAAGAACCAGCCCGATGGCGCACAGGCCATCACGCCGATAATGCGCAGCGTCTACAGCACGCCGCCCGGTATGCAGCAGCTCGCCACACAGCAGCCGCTTGGTGCGGCACCTGCGCCGAACGGCCTCACCTCGGCCGATGTGCTTCCGCCGCCCGTCATCCGCAATGCCACCGCCCCCGTGGCCAATTCTCCGCAGCCGATTGCACAAATAACATCGCCGGGCGCTATGGCCGCTCCGAACCCGAATGTCCGCGAATTGAACAGCAAGCAGGCCGCTGCGCTGGCACAGTTCATCGCGGCGAAAAACCAGCCCCAGAACGGCAAGCTGCTGGTGCAGCCGATACAAGGTACAAACGGCCAGTAAAGAGCCCGCGTTTCCAAGGAATCTTCGATGTCGCCGGCAACACCCTGTTAAGTCTCACTTATTCAGTGCCGGCGGCAATTTCATCCAGCTGTCATTTTTTCCACAAAAAAGCAAAATTGCCGCTTGCAGGATTGAAATCACCCCGCTATAAGCGCGCCACACAACAGCTGCACGCGCCCTTCGTCTATCGGTTAGGACGACAGATTTTCATTCTGTAAAGAGGGGTTCGACTCCCCTAGGGCGTGCCACTGTTGTTCTTATTCCCCCCTTTATGAATTCATAAGCTACCGCTTGCAGACGCAGCAGCTCGTTCCTATCTAGCCTGTGCAGCATGCGCCCTTCGTCTATCGGTTAGGACGACAGATTCTCATTCTGTAAAGAGGGGTTCGACTCCCCTAGGGCGTGCCAAAACGCGATGGCTCAAACTTATCCACAATCGCCTCGAAAAATCTTCGTCTAGTCATGGATTTTTCTGGGATTTTTCTCGATTTTCCGCTTGCGGGATCGGAAGGTGCTGACTATAAGGGCGCCACAGCACGCGCCCTTCGTCTATCGGTTAGGACGACAGATTTTCATTCTGTAAAGAGGGGTTCGACTCCCCTAGGGCGTGCCACTGTTCTTCTCTTAAATTGATAATTTTGCGTCCGAAATTAGGAAAGCCTGGTTCGGCTCTTAAACGGCTTTTGCCGCGTCCATGACCCGGAGCTGTACGCGGCGGCTTCCCTGCCAGTGGTCAGCACCGAGCGTGCCGGCAACATGGATCTGCGCGCCGCGGGAGGACATCAGCAACTCGCCCAGAGGCGTCTCTGCGGCGCGAAAGGCGATGCCGTCGACCCTACCGCCATCCTGCGCCTCCATAGTGATCTTGATATGCGACTGGCCGACAAGACGGGAATCGCGCAGCCTGTGGCTCGGCAGAGCGAAAATTGGCTGGGGATGACCGGAGCCGTAGGGGCCGGCGGTTTCAAGGCGGTCTATCAGCTCCACCGTCGCACCGCTTGCGCCGATCGCACCGTCGATCTTCAGGGTTTCGTTCGCCACAAGGCCAGCCACCTGCTTTTCAGCCTTTTCGGTGAAGAAGGCGCGCAGCTTGCCGAGGTTGCTTCGCTCCACCGTCAAGCCCGCCGCCATCGCATGGCCACCGCCCTTGACCAGCAGGCCGGCATCGACGGCAGCGCGGACCATACGCCCCATATCGAAACCGTTGATCGAACGGCCGGAGCCGGTGCCCTTGCCTGAGGAATCGAAGGCGACGGCAAAAGCCGGGCGGCGAAACTTGTCCTTCAGCCGTGAGGCGATCAGACCGACGATACCCGGGTGCCAGTTTTCGCGTGCCGTGATAATGACCGAGGCGCCGTCGCCATTGCCGTATTCGGCAAGCGCCTCGGCCTCCGCCTCCTGCAGCATGGCAGCTTCCATAAGTTGGCGGTCGCGATTGAGCTCATCGAGCTTCGCGGCGATCGTCTCGGCCTCACCCGTCTCATCCAAGGTCAGCAGGCGTGCTCCAAGCGCAGCATCGCCGATACGGCCGCCAGCATTGATGCGCGGGCCGATCAGGAAGCCGAAATGATAAGGCGTCACAGGGCCGCCGAGCCCCGCTTTGCGGAACAGCGCGGCAAGGCCGGGATTGCCCTGATGGCGGGCGGCGATCAGGCCCTTGACGACGTAAGCGCGGTTTAGGCCCTTCAGCGGCACGACATCGCAGACGGTCGCGAGTGCGACGATATCGAGCCATGCCAGCAGATCGACCGAGCGCACCCGCTGATCGCCCGCTTCGCGTAGCTGCTTCAATGCCGCGACCAGAACGAGGAAAACCACACCGGCAGCGCAAAGATGCCCCTGCCCGGACAGATCGTCCTCGCGATTCGGATTGACCAGCGCGTGACACGGCGGCAATTCGTGCGCGACCTGATGGTGATCGATGACGACGACATCGATATTGCGCGCCCTCGCCGCCTCCAGAGCTTCGAAGCTGGTGGAGCCGCAATCGACGGTCACGATCAGCTTTGCGCCATTGTCGACGAGCTGATTGATGGCGTTGGGATTGGGGCCGTAGCCTTCGAAGATGCGATCGGGGATATAAATGCTTGCCGGGACGCCGAAATGCGTCAGGAAGCGATAGAGCAATGCCGAAGAGGCGGCGCCATCGACATCATAGTCGCCGAAGATCGCGACGGTCTCGCCCGTCTTGATCGCGCTCAGAAGGCGCTGCGCCGCCTTCTCGCAATCGGTCATCAAATAGGGATCCGGCATGAGGGTGCGGATCGTCGGATCGAGAAAGGCCATGGCCTCGTCGATGCCAACCCCTCGCCCTGCCAGGACGCGGGAGATCAACTCCGGCAGGCCGTGCACCTGGGCGATGGCGAGCGCCCTGTTCAGACCGGCCTGGTCGAGCCGGGACACCCAGCGATTGCCGGAAACCGAACGCTCGACGCCCAGAAAGGCTCGCTGAACTGGATCGACCGGTTGTTCCACCATCTCTCCCAAAATTGGCAGGTGGCCGCGCCCTCTAGTGGCGTGCCGCCATCATCAAGCCTATTCCTTCGGCCGCTCGATGCGAATGACCTGCGGTTCGCCGACGAGATAGCCTTCGTTCCGGATGGAGGCAACGGCCTTGCGCACCGAATCCTCCGTCGTCGCATGGGTGACGAGAATGATGGTCTGATGGTCGGAAGGCGACAGATGTTGCTTCGAGCGCTGCACGATCGATTCGAGCGATATGTGATTCTCCGCCATGCGGGTGGCGACGCTGGCAAAGACGCCCGTGCGGTCGAGAACCGTCAGGCGGATGAAATAGCCGCCTTCGTGGCTCTGCATCTGTGCCTTGCGGTAAGGCTCGAGCGCCTTGGCTGGATGACCGAATACCGGCACACGCTGCTCGCCCGGTCGGCTCTTGGCGATATCGGCGATATCGCCGAGCACGGAGGAAGCCGTTGCATTGCCGCCGGCGCCCGGGCCGACCATCAGCAATTCGCCGAGAATATCGGATTCGATCGCCACCGCGTTGGTGACGCCGTCGACCTGAGCGATAACCGAATCGAGCGGCACCATGGTCGGATGCACGCGCTGCTCGATGCCGCTCTCCGTGCGCTGGGCGACGCCGAGCAGCTTGATGCGATAGCCGAGATCGGCAGCGGCGCGGATATCCTCGATGGAGACGTTGGTGATCCCTTCGAGATAGATGTCATCGGCAGCGATGCGGTTGCCGAAGGCGAGCGTCGTCAGGATGGCAAGCTTGTGGGCCGTATCGTTGCCTTCGATGTCGAAGGCCGGATCGGCTTCGGCATAGCCGAGGCGCTGGGCTTCCTTCAGGCAATCGGCAAAGGACAGGCCTTCCTTCTCCATCCGGGTCAGGATGTAGTTGCAGGTGCCGTTCATGATGCCGTAGATGCGCGAGATCGTGTTGCCGGTCAGGGATTCGCGCAGCGCCTTGATGACCGGAATACCACCGGCAACAGCCGCTTCGAAGTTGAGCAGAACGCCCTTCTCTTCGGCGATCTGCGCGAGTTCCACACCGTGATAGGCAAGCAGCGCCTTGTTGGCAGTGACGACGTGCAGGCCGCGTGCGAGTGCCGCACGCACGGCGGCGTTGGCCGCGCCCTCGGAGCCGCCGATCAGCTCGACGAAAACGTCGATATCGGCCTTCTGCGCCAGATCGACCGGACCGCCATACCACTCGATGCCCGTTAGATCGATGCCCCGATCCCGCATGCGATCGCGCGCAGTGACGGCGACGATCTTGACGGGACGACCGCAGGTAACGGCAAGCTCGTTAGCGCGGCTCTGGATGATGCGGACGAGCGAGGCACCGACGGTGCCCAAGCCCGCAATGCCGATTTTGAGGGCATCTGCCATGAAAAATTCCTGATCAGTATCTTTGGGACGACAGCCGCCGGAGCGGCTGCCGCGTAACATTATGAACGATGTGCGTTCAGCGAAATCACATTATGCATCATCTCGTCCGCAGCAGAGAGGAAACGCTTCAGATTGCGCGCTGCCTGACGGATGCGATGTTCATTTTCAACGAGTGCGATGCGGACATAATCGTCGCCCTGCTCGCCGAAGCCGATGCCCGGAGCGACTGCGATGTCGGCCTTCTCGACCAGCAGCTTGGAAAATTCCAGCGAGCCGAGATGACGGAACTTTTCCGGGATCTTCGCCCAGGCGAACATGGTAGCCGCAGGCGGCGGCACTTCGAAACCGGCCTTGCCGAAGCTGTCGACCAGAACGTCGCGGCGGCGCTTGTAGATGCTGCGCACTTCCGCGATGTCGGAACCGTCGCCGTTCAGCGCATGCGTCGCCGCAACCTGGATCGGCGTGAAGGCGCCGTAATCGAGGTAGGACTTCACGCGCGTCAGAGCCGCGATCAGACGCTCGTTGCCGACGGCAAAGCCCATGCGCCAGCCAGGCATGGAGAAGGTCTTCGACATCGAGGTGAACTCGACGGTCACGTCCATCGCGCCCGGAACTTCAAGCACCGACGGCGGCGGTACGTCGTCGAAGTAGATTTCCGAATAGGCGAGGTCCGACAGCACGATGATGTCGTGCTTCTTGGCGAAGGCGATGACTTCCTTGTAGAAATCGAGCGTCGCGACATAGGCCGTCGGGTTCGACGGATAGTTCAGGATCAGAGCCAGCGGCTTCGGGATCGAATGACGTACAGCCCGCTCGAGCGGCGGGAAGAAACTGTCGTCCGGCTCGACCGACATCGAGCGGATCACGCCGCCGGCCATCAGGAAGCCGAAGGCATGGATCGGATAGGTCGGGTTCGGGCAGAGGATGACGTCGCCCGGCGCCGTGATCGCCTGAGCCATGTTGGCGAAGCCTTCCTTGGAGCCGAGGGTGGCGACCACCTGCGTATCCGGATTGAGCTTCACGCCGAAACGGCGCGCGTAATAGGCGGCCTGCGCCCGGCGAAGGCCGGGAATGCCCTTGGACGAAGAGTAGCGATGCGTGCGTGGGTCCTGTACGACTTCGCACAGCTTGTCGACGATGGCCTTGGGGGTCGGAAGATCGGGATTACCCATGCCGAGATCGATAATGTCCGCCCCGCCCGCTCGCGCGCTCGCCTTCAAACGGTTGACCTGTTCGAAAACGTAGGGCGGCAAACGCCGGACTTTATGAAACTCTTCCATTTCTTTCCCCATGGGACAGCGGCCCTCAAAACCGCGTTGAAGTTCGTTGATCTACCGGTCAGCCGCAATACGAACTCCGGAATCGCGGCGCCGCAACCATGCATTCTCGAAAGATAAGGTGAATCTTGGGCGGCAGCGCATGCAAAGTGCACTTAACCGATAAAGACGCATCCAAACCCGGTCTATCCGAACGCTTTGCGTCCAAATCGCCTGAAACGCAAGGCTAATTCTGCGTCTGTCCCGGCTGGCCGCTGCTCTCTTTCTGAATTTCCTGGAGCGTATCCTGGCCATGTTCGGCGGCCAGCTTGCGCATCTCGGCAACACGCTTCTGGTATTCGGCCTCCGAGATAACGCCTGCCTTGCGCTGCGATCCGAGAGCCGACAGCTGCTTGACCATGTCGCCCGCCTGCTGATCGTTGATCTGGACGTTTGCAGCCGTCGGCGGCGCGTTGAAAGAAGGATAGCCGTCCTTGTAGTGCTGCTGCGTGCTGGTTTCCGTGATCGCGGCGCCTTTTGCCGGCTTTACGATCACCGCCTCGGGCGGCTGCTTGCGCTTGGCGTAAGCAGCCTTTTCCTCGGGCGTCGAGCAGCCCGCGAGCGTCAATGCGAAAATCCCGCACATTGCACCGCACAGTACGGAATATCGGTTCAGTCTTGCCACCATGCCGCTGCCCATAATTGTCTTTCTGCCAATTCCTTGCCGTGGGTTGAGACTGTTAAATTTGTCGCAGCGGCAAAGCAAGAGCAGCCTTGTGTTTCATTCGACTTGTATTCCTTTTCCCGCAAGATGTACAAATGGAAAACAAGACATAGCTGCCGCCGGGAGGATGATGCGTGACCGACAGCAAGCGCGATAACAGTGAAGGTAATGGCGGCTTCCCTGGCTTTGATCCAAAGTCAGTCGAGCCTTACATCGTCAAAGACCCCGAGGCGATGGCTGTCAACTTTGCCCGCGCGCTGGAAAATCTCGGCAAGGCGGCCTCGGCCTGGCTTGCGCCGCGCGAGCGCGGCGAGAAGATCGATACGGTTGCCGATCCCGTCACCGACATGGTCAAGACGCTGTCCAAGGTCGGCGAATACTGGCTCTCGGATCCCCGTCGGACTCTCGAGGCGCAGACGCACCTCCTGTCGGGCTATTTCAGCCTTTGGACGAAAACCATGCAGCGCCTCAGCGGCGATTCGTCCGCCGCAACCGAGGCCGAACCGGTCAAGGACAAGCGCTTCGCCGACGAGGACTGGCAGAAGAACCCCTTCTTCGACTTCCTGAAACAGACCTATCTTCTGACCGCCGGCTGGGCGGAAAAGCTGGTTGGTGAAGCGGAAGGAATGGACGAGCATACACGTCACAAGGCGGTGTTCTACACAAAACAGATCACCGCCGCCTTTTCGCCGACCAACTTCGTGGCGACGAACCCGCAGCTCTATCGCGAAACCATCGCCTCCAATGCCGAAAATCTCGTGCGCGGCATGAAGATGCTGGCTGAAGATATCAGTCTCGGTCACGGCGAGCTGCGCCTGCGGCAGACCGACATGACGAAATTCGCCGTTGGCCGCGACATGGCGCTGACCCCGGGCAAGGTGATCGCGCAAAGCGATGTCTGCCAGGTGATCCAATACACGCCGGCGACGGACAAGGTGCTGAAGCGACCGCTGCTGATCTGCCCGCCCTGGATCAACAAATTCTACATTCTCGACCTCAACCCACAGAAATCATTCATAAAATGGTGCGTGGAACAGGGGCACACCGTCTTCGTTATCTCCTGGGTGAATCCTGATCGGCGGCATGCGGCGAAAGACTGGACCTCCTATGCTCGCGAAGGCATCGATTTCGCCCTGGAAACGGTCGAGAAGGCCACGGGAGAGCAGGAGGTCAATGCTGTCGGATATTGCGTTGGTGGCACGCTGCTGGCAGCCACGCTTGCCCTGCACGCCAAGGAGAAGAACAAGCGCATCCGCACCGTGACCTTCCTGACGACGCAAGTCGATTTCACCTTTGCCGGCGACCTCAAGGTTTTCGTCGACGAAGAGCAGATCGCGTCGCTCGAGCAGCAGATGAATGCGATCGGCTATCTCGAAGGCTCGAAGATGGCGACGGCCTTCAACATGCTTCGCGCCTCCGAACTCATCTGGCCCTATTTCATCAACAGCTACCTGAAGGGTCAGGACCCCTTACCCTTCGACCTGCTGTTCTGGAATGCCGATTCCACGCGCATGGCGGCCGCCAACCATTCCTTCTATCTGCGTAATTGCTACCTCAACAATGCGTTGAGCCAGGGCAAGATGGTGCTCGACGGTAAGACGCTGTCGCTGAAGGATGTTCGCATCCCGGTCTACAATCTGGCAACGCGCGAGGATCATATCGCGCCGGCCAAGTCGGTCTTCATCGGCAGCCGATATTTCGGCGGGCCTGTGGAATTCGTGGTGACGGGCTCCGGTCACATCGCCGGTGTCGTCAATCCGCCGGACAAACATAAATATCAGTTCTGGACCGGTGGCCCGATCAAGGGCGACTATGAGAACTGGCTGGCCGAGGCGAATGAGACGCCGGGCTCGTGGTGGCCGCATTGGCACGCCTGGATTCGCGCGCAAGATCATCGCATGGCGGCAGCGCGCCAACCCGGCGGAACGGCTCTCAACGCGCTCGAGGAGGCGCCCGGCAGCTTCGTCATGGAACGGGCGTAACGACCGCAAGATCATGCTCTTCCCTTCGCCTCTGGTCCCTGCCCGCCTGATCGCGCGCTACAAGCGCTTCCTCTTCGATGCCGAATTGGAAGACGGTACGTTCATCACCGGCTCTTGCCCGAATACCGGATCGATGCTCGGTCTGACCGCGCCCGGCTCACGCATATGGCTTTCCGAACATGAGGGTGCGAAGCGAAAGTACCGTCATGTCTTCGAGCTGATCGAAGCCGACAGTACCACGGTGGGCGTCAACACCGCGATGCCGAACCGCATAGCAGCGGAGGCGATCGCCCTCGGGCAAATCTCCGATCTCGGCGACTATACGACTGTGAAGCGCGAACAGAACTATGGCCGCAATTCCCGCATCGACCTGCTCTTGACCGACCCTTTGCGGACAACCACCTATGTCGAGGTGAAAAACGTCCATTTCATGCGACAACCGGGTCTAGCAGAATTTCCCGATACCGCTACGGCACGCGGCGCCAAGCATCTGGAAGAGCTTGGCGATATGGTTGAGGCGGGCCATCGGGCCGTGATGCTTTTCGTGATCCAGCGCCACGACTGTGATCGCTTCCGCATTTGCGGTGATCTCGATCCGGTCTACGCCAGGGCCTACGATCGCGCTTTGGCGCGCGGCGTCGAGGTATACGCGCTGAAATGCAGGGTTTCGCCGACGGAAATAGCGCCTGCCGGGTTGATCCCGATAGACGAACCCGGCATAGCTGCTTTAGATAACAATATAAAGATTTCTGCTGAAGGCTAACCATGGTGAACTACATCGAAGCGGCAACGGCGCCGGCGAAAAACACGGGCGCTATTCGCCTCTACGGGCAGGATGCGTTTGCCGGGATGCGCAAGGCATGCCAGCTGACCGCCCGTTGCCTCGATGAACTGGCCGCCATCGTCGAGCCGGGCGTGCCGACCGACGTCATCGACCGCTTCGTCTTCGAATTCGGCATGGATCACGGCGCCTATCCGGCGACGCTGAATTATCGCGGCTACATGAAATCCTCCTGCACCTCGATCAACCATGTCGTCTGCCACGGCATCCCCAACGACAAGCCGCTGCGCGAAGGCGATATCGTCAATATCGACGTGACCTATGTGCTCGACGGCTGGCACGGCGATTCCAGCCGCATGTATCCTGTCGGCGAAATCAAGCGCTCGGCCGAGCGGCTGCTCGAGGTCACCTATGAGTCCCTGATGCGCGGCATCGCCGCCGTACGCCCCGGCGCTCATACGGGAGCCATCGGCGAAGCCATCCAGACCTACGCCGAAGGCGAGCGCTGTTCGGTCGTGCGCGATTTCTGCGGCCATGGTGTCGGCAGCCTGTTCCATGACTCGCCGAATATCCTGCATTACGGCCGCGCCGGCGACGGCCCGGAACTGCGCGAAGGCATGATCTTCACCATCGAGCCGATGATCAATCTCGGCAAGCCGCACGTGAAGGTGCTGGGCGATGGCTGGACGGCCGTTACCCGCGACCGTTCGCTCTCGGCACAGTATGAGCATACGGTCGGCGTCACCGCGGCGGGCTGCGAAATCTTTACCCTGTCGCCCGGCGGCATCGACCGCCCCGGCCTGCCGCCTCTGCAGGGATAATTCATGGCGAAACGTCCCGCTTCTTCCGACGGACATGGCGACATGCCGGCCGACAGAGGCGGGAAGACGCAGGCTTGGCAAGAGGCGCCGCTCCTGGACGAGCGACTTTTCTTCGCCCAATCACCGGTGGCCGCCAAAGCGGCGCCCACGAACACCGAAGCCCATTATCACGGCCATCGCGAGCGGCTGCGCAACCGCTACCGTGACGGCGGCGACGCCGCGCTCGCCGATTACGAAATTCTCGAACTGCTGCTTTTCCGGCTGATCCCTCGCCGGGACACGAAGCCGATCGCCAAGGCGCTCCTTGCCCGCTTCGGCACGCTTGGCGGCGTGTTCGGGGCTCCGGTCAACCTGCTGACGGAGATCAGCGGCGTCGGCGATGCCGTCGCCCTCGATCTGAAGCTGATCGCCAGCGTCGCGCAGCGCATGCTGAAAAGCGAGCTGACCGGCAAGCCGGTGCTCTCTTCCTGGAAAGCGCTCATCGACTATTGTCACACGGCCATGGCGCACGAGGCGCGCGAACAGTTCCGCCTGCTGTTTCTCGACAAGCGCAACGCTCTGATCGCGGACGAGGTACAAGGCTTCGGCACGGTCGATCATACGCCTGTCTATCCGCGCGAAGTCGTCAAACGCGCGCTTGAGCTTTCCGCCTCGGCAGTCATTCTTGTCCACAACCATCCATCCGGAGACCCGACGCCCTCGCGCGCCGATATCGACATGACGAAGACGATCATCGATACCGCCAAGCCTTTGGGCATTACCGTTCACGATCATATTATCATTGGCAAAAACGGACACGTCAGCTTCCGGGCCTTGCAGCTGATCTGAAATAAAGCACAACATTAGAATATGTGCATATCATACTAATATATTTTATCTTTCTCGTCTCACAAATGCCTGATCTCCTCCTGAAATCGTTCAGTTCGGCCCTCTCGCGTCCATTTCCATTTTTCAGTTCGGCGTCAGGATGATCTGACAGAAGGATCGCCGCATCCAGAGCGGCAAAACTGCCGGCAGAAGCTATTGTTTTGATTTGGCCTATTCGCCCGAGAGTTCGGTTGGCCCGGAGATCACATGCAAAAGACATCGTCAAAGCTTGCTCGTTACCTCCTTCGTGCGGTGCGCGACGCAGCTGTCGCTTTGGGAGTCGTCCTGACAGTCGCCGGCGGCTTCTATGCCCATATGGTCTGGACGACAAACTTCCATCCGGTCATCGCGGGCGAGCTCTATCGCTCCTCCCAGCCCTCCGCAGAGACGATAGCCGAGTTTCAGAAGCAGTATGGCATCAAGACCATCATCAATCTGCGGGGCGACAACAGCGGCCATCATTGGTACGACCGGGAAGTCGCCCAGGCCAAGCAGCTCGATATCAACCATATCGATTTTCGCATGTCTTCCGGCCGCGAACTGACGCAGGCGCAGGCCGAGCAATTGGTTCAGATCATGCGCGACGCGCCAAAGCCGATCCTCATTCACTGCCAGGCCGGAGCCGACCGCACTGGACTTGCTTCCGCGCTCTATCTTGCCGCTATCACCAAGACGAACGAGGCAACTGCGGAGCGTCAGATGTCGATCGCCTACGGCCACCTGCCTCTATCCTTCACCCGTGCCTATGCGATGGACCGGACCTTCGAGAAACTTGAACCATGGCTTGGGCTCCCGGCGTCCTGAGAACGGCAATTCCCGTTAGATAATCTGTAACATTGAGCCGCTACCGGTTGACGGACAACATGTTGCGTTGCGACATTGATTCCCTGTCCAATCATCCGAGGCTTCCCGATGGACCAATTCGATCTCCTAGTCGTGGGTAGTGGCCCCGCCGGCCGCAGAGGCGCTATCCAGGCCGCCAAACTCGGCAAGAAGGTGCTTGTTGTCGAGCAGGGCAAGCGTGTCGGCGGCGTCTCGGTCCACACCGGCACCATTCCGTCAAAGACGTTGCGCGAGACCGCGCTCAACCTGTCCGGCTGGCGCGAACGCGGCTTTTATGGACGCGCCTATCGCGTCAAGCAGGAAATCAGCGCCGAGGATCTGCGCCGCCGCCTGCTGATCACGCTCGACCATGAAGTCGAGGTGCTGGAACACCAGTTTGCGCGCAATCGCGTGCAGCACATTCGCGGCAAGGCGAGCTTCGTCGATTCCCGGACCATGCAGATTGTCAAGGATGATGGCGAGGTCGTCACCGTATCCGCAGCCAGCATTCTCCTGGCGGTCGGCACCAAGCCGTTTCGCCCCGACTACATCCCCTTCGACAGCAAGACGGTGCTCGATAGCGACGAACTGCTGGAGATCGCGGAATTGCCGCGGTCGATGGTCGTCATCGGCGCGGGCGTCATCGGCATCGAATATGCGACCATCTTCAGCGCGCTCGATACGCAGGTGACGCTGATCGATCCGAAATCCACCATGCTCGATTTCATTGACAAGGAGATCGTCGAGGATTTCATCTATCAGCTGCGCGACCGCAACATGAAGCTGCTGCTCGGCCAGAAGGCCGATAAGGTGGAGCGCCTGCCGAACGGCAAGGTGGAGCTGACCCTCGACAATGGCCGCCGCATCGTCACCGACATGGTTCTGTTCGCCGCCGGACGCATGGGCGCAACGGATACGCTCAATCTTGCCGCCGCCGGGCTCGAAGCCGATGCGCGCGGCCGCCTCAGCGTCAATCCGGAAACCTTTGCAACGGCGGTTCCACATATTTTTGCCGCCGGCGATGTCGTCGGCTTTCCGAGCCTCGCATCCACCTCGATGGAACAGGGCCGCATCGCCGCCCGCGTCGCCGTCGGCGCGATCGCCAAGGAACCGCCGAAATACTTCCCCTACGGCATCTATGCCGTGCCGGAGATTTCCACCTGCGGTCTGACCGAAGAAGAGGTCAAGGAGCGGCACATTCCTTACGAGTGCGGCATCGCACGCTTCCGCGAAACGTCGCGCGGCCACATCATGGGCCTCGACACCGGCCTTTTGAAGATGATCTTCTCGCTGAAGACGCGCCGTCTCCTCGGCGTCCATATCGTCGGCGAAGGTGCGACCGAGCTCGTGCACATCGGCCAAGCCGTGCTCAACCTCAAGGGCACCGTCGAGTATTTCGTCGAAAACACCTTCAACTATCCGACGCTCGCCGAAGCCTACAAGATCGCCGGCCTCGACGCCTGGAACCGCATGGGCGATATCAAGTCGGAGCTTTGAGTAGTATTCCTCGGGTACGGCAATTGCGGGCCGATCCCCTCTCCCCGCCTGCGGGGAGAGGGTTAGGGTGAGGGGCTTTTGGGCTTCGATGCCCCGACGGCCAACATCGTCTATTCGTGAGAAAATGTTGCCGCTTAGCGTGTACGGCTCTCGCTTGGAGCGGTTAAGTTTTGCGGAATCTCTAAACCGCTCTATCTTTTTATTTTAAGCAATTCCGGACGCAAAACCGCTCCGCATTTTCCTGGAATTGCTTTAGATGGCGGAGCGCCTTGCCTGCGGTTCCGCCGTCGCGCGAAACAAATCACAATCTTCAGTTGCGCCTGTAGCCCCTCACCCCAACCCTCTCCCCGCTTGCGGGGAGAGGGAGTTCGCCAACGCGACACAACAAAAAAGCCCCGCCGCGAACGGCAGGGCTTAATTTCAGTCCGCAAGAAAATCGATTATTCGGCGCTGTCTTCAGCAGCCTTCTTCTTCGGAGCGGCCTTCTTCTTCGGAGCAGCAGCTTCTTCGCCTTCGGCGGCAGCTTCGGTTGCTTCAGCCTTGGCAGCAGCCTTCTTCTTCGGAGCAGCCTTCTTGGCAGTCGGCTTACCTTCTTCTTCCTCGTCGTCAGCCAGCAGCGCTTCCTTGGAAACGGTCTTGTCCGTGACGTCGACTTCGGTCAGCAGGTGATCGATGACCTTTTCTTCGAAGATCGGGGCACGCAGGTTAGCGGAAGCGCCCGGCGTCTTGCGGAAGAACTCCAGGATTTCCTTTTCCTGGCCAGGGAACTGCTGGAGCTGTGCGTAGAGCGCGCGCTGCAGTTCGTCTTCGCTGACTTCGACGCCGGCCTTTTCGCCGATTTCGGAGAGGACGAGGCCGAGGCGAACGCGACGCTCGGCAAGCTTGCGGTATTCTTCGCGAGCCTTCTCTTCGGTGGTGTCTTCGTCTTCGAAGGTCTTGCCCGATTCGCTGAGGTCGGCTTCGATCTGACGCCAGATGCTGGCGAATTCAGCTTCGACAAGCTTCTGCGGGGTGTCGAACTGGTACATTTCGTCGAGCTGGTCCAGGATCTGGCGCTTGACCTTCTGACGGGTAACCGAGCCGTACTGGCTTTCGATCTGGCCGCGAACGATTTCCTTCAGGCGATCGGCCGACTCGAGGCCGAGCTTGGAAGCGAGTTCGTCGTTGATTTCGATTTCGCCGGGAGCTGCAACTTCCTTGACGTTGATGTCGAAGGTGGCTTCCTTGCCGGCGAGGTTCTTGGCCGGATAGTCAGCCGGGAAGGTTACGGTGATGACCTTCTCGTCGCCAGCCTTAACGCCGACGAGCTGTTCTTCGAAGCCCGGGATGAAGCGGTTGGAGCCGAGAACGAGCTGCGAGTCTTCGTCCTTGCCGCCGTCGAAGGCAACGCCGTCGACCTTGCCGAGATAATCGATGGTGACGCGGTCGCCGTCGGCAGCCTTGCCCTTCTTGGTCTCGTAGCTACGAGCGCTTTCAGCGATCTTGAGGATCTGCTCGGTGACTTCTTCTTCGGCGATTTCGGCGACTTCGCGCGTGACCTTGATGCCCTTGACGGACTTCAGTTCGATCGCCGGGATCACTTCGTAGGACAGCGTGAATTCGAAATCGGCTTCCGCGGCAAGGATCTTCTCTGCCTCTGCCTGATCTTCGGTCATGGCGATTTCCGGCTGGGTTGCCGACTTTTCGCCGCGCTCGGTCAGGATCGCCGGCGGCTGGTCGCGCACGATCTCATTGACGAGATCGGCCATGATCGACTTGCCGTAGACCTTCTTCAGGTGCGAGACCGGAACCTTGCCAGGACGGAAGCCGTTGATGCGGACCTTGTCCTTGACCTCGGCCAGGCGCTCGTTCATGCGCACTTCCATGTCCTTGGCCGGGATGACCACCTTGATTTCGCGCTTCAGCCCTTCAGCGAGCGTTTCGATAACCTGCATTGTCCTACCTTCATTCATGGCGGCCGTGCCCAGCCTGCCGTTCGTTTCGATGAGCACGACGCCGGAAAATCCCGAGCGTGGCTTGGATGCAATTCTCTTACACCTTGCAAGAGCGCCGCGCCTTCGAATGAACGCGCAAAAGGCAGCTCTATCCCGTCACGAGCCAAAACATCTTATCCCCTTCCTCAGCGAAAGCGGGATGCTTTGGGCAAGATGGCGCGCCCTGCGGCATATGGAAGACAGGCTAGAGCCTCCCCCCGTCCACAAGACAGTGTTGGTGCGGGTAGAGAGACTTGAACTCCCACGCCTTGCGGCACCAGAACCTAAATCTGGCGTGTCTACCAATTTCACCATACCCGCGTTCCCAAAACCGCATGGCGATGCCTGCCCATGGGGCCTTCCGGAGCGCGGCGTCTCTATATCACCCGTTTCAAACCACGCAAAGGAAAAATGACGGTTCCGCGACGATGCCTGGAGCATATCGGGCGTCTCCGGGCAGATATCGTCAGTAGAGCGGCTCCTCGTAGACGGATTTGCCGTCGAGAAGCAGACTTTTGATATGGGCGGCGCCATCCGGGGAGACGCGAGCGGCGATCGAGACGCGCTTATCGTTGCGTGCGCTCTCGATATCGCGCCCCTGCCCTTCAGGCACATAGAAACGCTCTATACCGTAGTTTACGAACATGGTCGCCGCAGCGTCGGCTTGGTCGCCATAGAAAACATAGTCGAACGGGAGGCTTTTTAAAATGACCGTATCAGGCTGGGGATCGAGCGTTCCGAGGGACGATTCGGCGATGCCCCAATAGCCATCGTCCTGCTTCTTCAAACGCACCGACAGAATCTTGTTGCTGAGACTTTCCTTCGGCGGTCCGCCGACCAGCGTCGAGACCGGCACCCGGGAAATATCATAGTTCAAAGTGACGTAATCGCCGCGCAGGAGGTCACGCGGGTCGACAGGCGCCGTCTTCAGGATGACTTCCACGCCGCTTCGCAGCCCCCATGCCCGTTCGCCAACCATATAGCCGAGAACGGCGGTTTGCAGGACTGCGACGATGACGGCGGCGCTCCAAAGGCGACGGGCGCCGACAATCGATCTCCTCTCGGCTATATCGCTCATGCCTGCGTCTCCTGCCCGCTTTTGCTAGAAAATCGCCGTTCCAGCTGGATGACGAGCCACGCGGCAATGGCAACGAGCACGCCGGCGACGAGGAAGAAACCGGCCGTGCCGATGATCGAGCCGATCGTCTCGCTGGCGAGGTAAAGAATCTCGCAGGCAAAGACGAAATAAGCGAGATAGCGCACCGCGCCGTTGTCGCGACCGCTGAGGGCGATGCCGATCACCGAGCCGGCCAGCGTCGCCGCGGCCACGATGACAAGCGGCACCTTGTTTTCGACCCAGACATTGTTCTCAAAGGAGCCGTTGCTGATCTCGGCATGGACCAGAAAGAAACCGATCGATGCGATCAGAAACGCATAAAAAGCCGGCGCGGCACCGGCCGTTCGCGCAAGGGGCATGAGTGGCGAGGCGGGTATGCTGACGACCAGAAAAGCCACCATCCCGAGGGCTGCAAACAGGACCGCCGTGTACAGTCCCTCGTGTCGGCCAAAAAGCCAGGTCAGCCAGCCGACGAGCATGAGGTAAGCCAAATGCCTGGCGATGGGCGCATCGGCATAGCGAACAAGCACGATCAGAGCGACGGCCATCAGCGGCGGCATCCATGGCATGATTCCGTACCACTGATCGAAATGTCCCCAGAGATAGACGCCGCAGAATCCCCAGGCCAGAAAGCCGGCGAGGCCGACCTGGGCTGCGGAACGAAAGAGCGCCGCCACGATGCAGGCCGCCACGAACCAGACAAGCATCATCCTGAGTTCATCACCGGACAGATTGTACATCTGGCCGACCAGCGCCATGGCGCCGCCGAAACTCAAAGTGCCGAGGATCAACAGCCCGGACGCGAGGATGGAACGCCCCTGCGCCAGCAAATATGCGGATGCGAGATAGAAGGCCCATATCATCGCCACCAGTCCGGTGAGGCGAACAATCCGCGGAAGAGCCTCCCAGTTCGCAGAAATGAACAGCAATATGGCCAGACCGAGAAGCACCGCCGCTATGATGGTCAATACCCGGCCCGCGCTGAAACTCGTCTCGCGGCCGTCATATTCGCGCAGCATGGCCTTTGCCGTCGAAGCATCGACGAAACCTTTGTCGACCCAGATCTTCAGGTCCCGCTCCAGCCTGCCCCTATACATCCCGGCCCCCTTTGCTGCGACTCTCCGCGTAAAGAAGAGTTATCACAAATCGCCATTCAATCGACGCAGGCCTGCGCACATTCCCGATCGAGGCGCTGCAAGTGAGTACGCTCTTCGTTAATACGACATTAATCGATTGATTGGTATTATAGGCATCGGTATCGCGATACCGATAAAAGATATGCGCAGACGACATACCTCTCATGAATTTATTGCGCTGCACAAAATCAAAAAATCATACTATTGATAATGCAACAACATACGACGGTGGCGCGTCGGGCCGGCATAAGTCGAAAGAGCCTGAGGATTGATATCCTGACCATAGAATTCGGAGCCGCACACTCCTCCTCCCAGTGCGCTCCGATGGATTGACGATACTCCTCCTCCCAATCGTCAATCACCACAAATGACGCCCACCGCATCCTCCTCCCGCGGTGGGCGTTATTTTTTGCCCTTCAAACCGTTTTAAGCTCGTCACTGGCCGACATTAGGCACTGGAATTGACAGAGCGGAAATCGGCAAGATGACGGCAGCCATTGAGAGCCCGACCTACTTCAAAATAGCAAGGCTGACGAAAACATGGCTCAATGGAGGCAAGCGCAAGAATGCCCTTGAGACGCTGCGTTTTGGCCGAGATGGCGCTCGTCGTTCGGCCGCGATATGCACACAAAGCAGCCACCTTCTTAGGCAAAGCGCGCAGAAGACGTGCACTTGATGCATAGGTGACATGATGCTTTGGCGCTTTTAGTTCTTGCACCGCAGCATATATAAAGAGGCATCGGATCAACGACGGAACCAATCACGGGGCCGCGAGACTCCAAATCCTCGAAAGGGACTGAAAATGAACCTGACCCGCTCTTTCAACAACTGGCGCAAGTATCGTCAGACCGTAAACGAACTCGGCCGCATGAGCGCTCGTGAACTGCACGACCTCGGCATCGACCGCGCCGACATTCATCGCGTTGCCCGCGAAGCCACCGGCCGCTAATCGCCGGATAGGCTTCGCCCCATAGCGATAGCCTTCTCAACGCCCGTTGCGGACCTCCGCGACGGGCGTTCTTTTTTGTCCATTGTGCGCCGCAATGCGACACGATCCGCGCTCGAGCCATTCCTGAGCTGCAAGGCGTATAAATTCTAAGCATTGATGGCTTTTTGGGCGTCATATTGCACAAATGCATAGCAGACGCCTCCTATTTGCACTGCACAAAAGGCACGCCATCGCCTATATAGAATGCAAGCGCTGAGGCGGTAATCGTTCCGCCCGCAACCAAGCTACTGAGGACAAGATCATGAACCCGATTCGCATTGCAAAGAACTGGATCAGCTACCGCCGCACTCTGAATGAACTCGGCAACCTCTCCAGCCAGACCCTGTCGGACATCGGCGTCAGCCGTTACGAGATCCGCAACATCGCTGCCCGTTCCTTCCGTTAATCGTCGGGAATTGCAGACTGCCTCAAGACGGCGCCTTTTGGCGCCGTTTTTGATTCCGGCGACTAAGGTGCGTCGCGATCTTTCAGATTCGCTCTCTGCGCCTCAAGCTCCCGATCTTGCGCAGGTCGTTGCCGCAAAACCGCGGTACACTTTTGCGCGATACGCCCTGGCAAAGCGATTGGATCGCCGCCTCGGTCGTGATAATGACGCGCGCATGACACAGACCAGTTCTCATTCCCCCATCCACGTCATCGGCGGCGGCCTTGCCGGCTCTGAAGCCGCATGGCAGGTCGCCAATGCCGGCGTGCCCGTTATCCTGCATGAGATGCGCGGCGTGCGTGGCACGGAAGCGCATAAGACCGACGACCTCGCTGAGCTTGTATGTTCCAATTCGTTCCGTTCCGACGATGCGACCAGCAACGCGGTCGGCGTCATCCATGCCGAGATGCGCATGGCCGGCTCGCTGATCATGGCATGCGCAGACAAGCATCAGGTGCCTGCCGGCGGCGCTCTTGCGGTCGACCGCGATGGCTTTTCGGCCGCGGTGACGCAGGCGATCGCAAGCCATCCGCTTATTACGGTCGTCCGTGAGGAAATCCAGGGTCTGCCACCGACGGAATGGGATCAGGCGATCATCGCTACCGGCCCGCTGACCGCGCCGGGGCTTGCCAGCGCCATCCAGGCTGAAACCGGCGCCGATGCGCTTGCCTTCTTCGATGCCATCGCGCCGATCGTCTATCGCGACAGTATCGATATGGATATCTGCTGGTACCAGTCGCGCTACGACAAGGTCGGGCCGGGCGGCACTGGCAAAGACTACATCAACTGCCCGATGGACGAAGCTCAATATAACGCCTTCGTCGATGCACTGATCGCCGGCGATGCCGTTGGCTTCAAGGAATGGGAAGGCACACCCTATTTCGATGGCTGCCTGCCGATCGAGGTCATGGCCGAGCGCGGCCGCGAGACGTTGCGTCATGGACCGATGAAGCCGATGGGCCTGACCAATGCCCATAACCCCACAGTCAAGGCCTATGCCGTCGTGCAGCTGCGCCAGGACAATGCGCTCGGCACGCTTTACAACATGGTCGGCTTCCAGACGAAGCTGAAGTACGGAGCGCAGGCGGAGATCTTCCGGCTGATTCCGGGTCTCGAGAATGCGGAGTTTGCGCGCCTCGGCGGCTTGCACCGCAATACCTATATCAATTCACCCACCCTGCTCGACCGCTCCCTGGTACTGAAGTCGCGGCCGGGCCTGCGCTTTGCCGGCCAGATCACCGGCTGCGAAGGCTATGTCGAAAGCGCCAGCATCGGCCTGCTCGCCGGCCGCTTTGCCGCAGCGGAGCGCAAGGGCGAAGCACCGTTACTGCCGCCGGATACGACGGCGCTCGGTTCGCTGCTGAACCACATTACCGGCGGACACATCGTCTCCGATGAAGAGCCGGGCAAGCGTTCCTTCCAGCCGATGAATATCAATTTCGGGCTTTTCCCGGAGCTGGAACCGGGCTCCATCGTCAAGCCGGAGGGCGTCAAGCGCTTCCGCGGCAAGGACAAGACCATCATGAAGCGTCAGCTCATCGCCAAGCGCGCACTTGCCGATTGCGCCAAGTGGCTTGGCGTGCCGGCACCAACGCTTGCGGAAAGCGCCTGAAATCTGGGTTAAGCCTTTGCCGGCGGTGCGTGATGTTCGAGCCTCATGTCATCGCCGACGACATAATTGCCAAGCAGCCAGAGTGAGACCTCTGCGGCTTCGGCCGGTGTCTTGAACTCGAATGTGCCGTTGTGATGCGGCACATCCAGAAAATCGACCGTCAGGCCACGGCCGGTTGCCGAGATCTTGGCACGAGCCCGGCCGGGCTCGATCAGGTGGACGCTGAAATGATTGCGCACATTGCGCATGAAACCGGCCTTGTCGTCATGCAGTCGCACGAAGACCGCCTGCCCATCGGCCGTCGTCTGCAGCTGCCTGATCGCTTCCTTCGGAAAGGCCCGTCCGAATTCCAGAATGGCAAGGCCGGTATCGTGCAGGCCGTCTTCCTTGTTCTGCGATGCCATGCGCGTCGCGAAATAGGCAAAGAAGACGACGATCGCAAACAGTATGCACCAGACGATAATACCCATGGCAGCTCCCCCTGAAACGCATATCAAGTGCCATCCATCTCCATAAACGGCGAGACTTGTGCGAGCGTGTCGTATTTTAGATTTTCTTTGTGATTGACGCTATCGCCATGCGCATCTGCCGCCGCCATTGCGGCAATGCCGGCGACTGATCGAAAAGACCGGCGCCGAGCTTCTGTGCCTTCTTCAAAACGGGCTCTGCCAAGGTCGCGGGCAGAAAGGCTGGGAATACCGCCTGCGGAATGGCGCCTGCCGCCGTCGCCCTGGCCAGATGCTCGCGGCCAAGACCTGCAAATGCCTCGATCGCCACGGAAATGCGGGCCTTGTCCTTGCCGGCGAGGAAGGAATCGCGATCGAGACCCGTCGCGGTGAGGATTTCGAGCGGCAGATAAAGCTGACCGCGATGACGATGGAGCGGCATCAGCAGCAGCAGCCCGGCAATCGCCTGCGCGACGCCGGCATGCCCTGCCGCATCGGCAGAACGCTTGGCTTCATCCGCAGACAGCACCAGGCTGGCAAGCTGGATCAGGGCCGAAGCCGTCTCGCCCGCATAACCTTCCAAATTGCCGCGCGTCTCCATCGGATCGTCATAGAGATCGAAGATGCGCGCATCGATCATGTCGATCAGCGTCTGACGCGGCAAACGATATTGCTCGATGGCGGTCAAAAGCTCGGCTGCGATCGGGTTGGCTTCGCTCGAGCCATGAGCCTGCCCTTCGAGAAGGTCGCGCCAGTAATGCATGCGCACTTCACCGGGCAGTGGTTCATGCACCAGATCGCGGATGCGCGCCAATTCGGCGTTGAAGGTATAAAGCGCCACAAGCGCAGGGCGCTTCTCCTCCGGCGCCAGCAGGCAAGCGAGATAGCGATCGCGGTCGGTATCGCGAAGTGTGGCGAGGCAGATGTCCCGATTGCCCCGGGGCGCGGCTGTTGTCGTCATGCTCGAGGATCCGGCGTCAAACGGCTATCAATGCGGCGGCCACGGCACGCGATTCGGACAGCATGATATTGAAGGTGCGCACGGCCGCCCCCGTATTCATCGGGTCCGACGAAATCTGTCTGGCGCGCAAAGCCGCCTTCAGCTCTGCCGGCAGCGGACGCAGCTCCGCACCCGTGCCGACGAGCAGGACCTCGATCTGCGCGGCTTCATCGAGCACCTTCTGGAAGTGCTCCGTTGTCAGCGCATCGCCTTCCACCAAGTCCCAGCCGTAGATGCCCGAAGGCAGGCAGAGCAGAGAGCCGCGATGCGACATGTCGGCAAAACGGAAACCGCCATTGCCATAAGTATCGATCGGTGCGCGCCCGGGAAAATGCGCCTTACGGATTTCTATGCCTTTTGCCAATGTATCACACCGCTGGTTTGCCTGACTGGATGTCGCCGGCAGCGGGCCCGTTGCTTTCGCCGCCGGTCTGGAACTTGTCCGGACGCAGCTTGAACAGGATCAGCACGGGCGCCGCAATATAAATCGACGAGAAAGTGCCGACCGCGACGCCGAAAAGCAGCACGAAAGTGAACGAACGTATCACCTGGCCGCCGAAGATGTAGAGAGCGAGCAGCGCCACAAGCGTCGTCGCCGACGTCAGAATGGTACGCGATAGCGTCTGATTGATGGAAGCATCGATCAGGATCGGCAACGGCATCTTCGAATAGCGCCTGAGATTCTCGCGCATGCGATCGTAGACAACCACGGTATCGTTCAATGAATAGCCGACGATGGTCAGGATCGCGGCGATGCTGGTCATGTTGAATTCCATCCCGGTCAGGACGAAGAGGCCGAGCGTCAGGATGACGTCGTGCAGCGTCGCGATGATCGCACCGACTGCGAACTGCCACTCGAAACGCAGCCATATGTAGACGAGGATCGCAATCAGCGCCGCAAGAACGGCGAACGACGCCGTTCTAGTGATCTCGCCGGATACGGCAGGTCCGACCACCTCGACGCGGGAAAAGTCGTAGTCCTTGCCCAGCTCTTCGCGAACGAGGGTGACCGCAGACTGCTCCGCATTTTCCCCGCCTTCCTGTGCGTGCACGCGGATGACGGCACCCAGACGATCGGGGAGCCGATCGACCTGTACGTTGCCTGGAATGATATCCTGAAGCCGCGATTGGATATTTGCCGGATCGGCTACGCCCTGCCTGGCGCGAACCTCGATGATGGAGCCGCCGGCAAAATCGATACCGAGATGCATACCGATCGTCGCGACGGCAACAAGCGTCGCGACCGACAGGGCCGCAGATACGGTGAAGGTGTAGCGGCGGATGCCCATGAAGCGAATATTGGCATTGTCGAAAATGCCGCTGCGAACGCCAACCAGCAACGTGCGCGGCTTGCGGTGCGATATCCACATATCCACGAGCGAACGCGTGACGAAGCAGGAGGTGAAGAAGGTGGTGAAGACGCCGACGATCAGGGTCGCAGCGAAGCCACGCACCGAGCCGCTGCTCGCATAGAAGAGAATGGCAGCGACGATAAGGACCGTCAGATTGGCATCGGCCACGGTCGCCGCAGCCCTGTTGAAGCCGTGGCGCAGCGCATCGACGAGGAGATGCGTCTTTTTTTCCTCCTCACGCACGCGCTCGTAGATCAGCACCAGGGCATCCAGCCCGATACCGATGATCAGAACAATGGCGGCGACCCCGGGTAACGTCAGCGCTATGCCGAGTACCCCCATGATCGCCATCACCATGATGATGTTGATGATCAGCGATATGGTCGCGGCAACACCAAGCAGGCGATAGAATCCGATCATCAACGCGGTCACGAAACCTGCGGCTGCGATGCAGGCTATGATGCCGTAGCGCGCGGCATCGCTGCCAAGACCAGGTTGGATAGTTCGCTCCTCAGCCGTGGTCAAGGTTGCAGGCAGCGGCCCGCTCTTCAGCATGACGGCCAGATCCTGGGCGCCTTTGGCCGTGAAGTCTCCTGGAATATCGACCTCGCCCGTTGCGATCACCGTTTTCAGCGCAGCACTCGAGATCACTTGATCGTCGAGCACCACGACGATGATTCTGCCGAGATTGCTGGCCGTCGACTGGGCGAAACGGTGGCCCGCTTCCTGCGTCAGCTTGACGGAAACCGTACCGCCGCTGTTCTGGCCATTCACCACGGCAACAGCGTCGGCAAAATCCACGTTCGAGAGGATCGGCTGCCTTTGTACGAGATAGCCAACCGGCGGGTCATCCTCGGAAAACATGATATCGGCGCCGGCCGGCGGATGGCCATCCATAGCAGCCTGAACCGACATCGATTGATCGACGAAGCGGAAACTGAGCTTGGCGGGCTGGCCAAGAAGGTTCTTCAGCCGCTGCGGATCGGCAAGGTCGGGCACCTGCACGATAATGCGATCGCTTCCCTGGCGGCGGATCAGGGGCTCGCCTACGCCCAGCTGCGCGATGCGGTCATGAATGACCTTGATCGAGCGAGCGATTGCCGAGGACACATGGCTGTCGATATCGACGTCGGTAATATCGAGCGTCATCGCACCATTCTCGCCCTGAGAAAGCTTGACAGCCGGCTTATCGGACCCGGCAGTGAGCGGCTGCAATGCCGTCATGGCAGCTTGAACCTGTGCGGGGTCGTTGACGCGAAGCTGAATCTTGCGGCCGGTTCCGGTCAGACCGGAATAGGCGATGTTGACGGTGCGTAACCGCGTCGCGATATCGCCGACGATAGATTCGAGGCGATCCTTCTCGACGTCGTCGCGTTCGATCTTCAACAGGAGATGCGAACCGCCGCGTAGATCGAGCCCGAGCTCGATCTTTCTATGCGCCCACCAGGAAGGAAGAGAGGAAAGGGTGCGTTCGCCAAGCAGATTGGGAACGGCAAGGAGCACGCTCAGGAGAACGGCGAACCAGATCAGGGTGGTCTTCCACCAGGAGACGTGCAGCATCGCTCTCTCGAATTTGTGCTTCTCTACTGCGCCCTTCCTTCACTCAGGATTGCGAAGGGCGCAGTAACACCTTGAATTTGTGCACAGTCTCTCAAGAAAGTCGATTCCGATTTTCGAGGACATGCACTGTCAGGCGAGCTGCCTGCGCGTGAGAAGCTTACGCGGCGTCGGCCTTGACGGGTTCACCCTTGACGCGAACTTCCGAAATGGCGCTGCGGACGACGCGGATGCGGACGCCTTCGGCGATTTCGACTTCGAGTTCCTTTTCGTCGACGACCTTAGTGACCTTGCCGACGATACCGCTGGTGACGATCTGATCGCCACGGCGAATATTCTTCAGGATCTCGTCACGCTTCTTCGCCTGCGCGCGCTGCGGACGGATGAGAAGGAAATACCAAACGACCATCAGCGGCACAAACAGGATGATCATTTCAAAGCCGGACCCGCCAAAAACGCTCGCGGCCGAATCTGTCGCGCTCTGCGCATATGCGTTGGTGATAAACATCGAGAACTCCCTTGAACTCCTAGCGGGAACGGGCCCCGCGTCAGGTGGCCGGAATATAGTTACGCGCATGGCGATTGCAACAAAAACAGCCGCCAACCGTACCGTTTTCCCGGTCTCTTAGCCTTTCAGCTCCGGAAGGAGCATGATACCCGGCAAGACAGCGCGCATTTTACGACTTTCTTGTTCAACATTCAGGAGGAAAACGGTGACTGAAGACCAAAACGCCCTGATCCTTGCCGAAGTCCGCCGTCTCGCCGATGCGCTCGAACGACTGGCCGGACCGGCTCCGGCCGTCAATGACTGGAACGCCGCCGACTGCTTCGTCTGGACCCCTGCCCGGCTTCATCTGCAGCCCGTGCCGCGGCCGAACCGCGTGGCACTCACCCTCATTCGCGGCGTCGATCACGTACGCGACATTCTCCACGAGAACACATTGCGCTTTGCGGACGGCTTTGCCGCCAACAACGTGCTGCTCTGGGGCGCACGCGGCATGGGCAAGTCTTCGCTCGTCAAGGCGGTGCATGAGGATGTGCGCCGCTCGACGGGCATCTCCCTCAAGCTGATCGAGGTGCATCGCGAGGACATTTCGTCCCTGCCGGTGCTGCTGGACATTCTGAAGGCGACGCCACACCGCATCATCATCTTCTGCGACGACCTCTCTTTCGACCACGACGACACCGCCTACAAGTCGCTGAAGGCAGCGCTGGACGGCGGCGTCGAGGGACGGCCTGATAATGTGCTGTTCTATGCCACGTCGAACCGCCGCCATCTGCTGCCACGGCATATGATGGAAAACGAGCAGTCGACTGCGATCAATCCATCCGAAGCCGTGGAAGAGAAGGTTTCGCTTTCCGACCGCTTCGGCCTCTGGCTCGGCTTCCACAAGTGCAGCCAGGAGGACTATCTGCAGATGATCGACGCCTATGCCGATCACTTCAAGTTCGATCTCGATCGCGCCCAGATGCATCACGAGGCGCTCGAATGGGCGACGACGCGCGGCGCCCGTTCCGGCCGCGTTGCCTGGCAATATATCCAGGATCTTGCCGGGCGGCTGCGCATCGCGCTCAATCGGGACTGATCTTCAAATCGGGGCCGCAAACGACAAAAAGCCCGGCTTTGACCGGGCTTTTTGCAGAGTCCTTGAGACGCACAACCTATTCAAGGAACGTCATTGGGTTGACCGGAGCCGAATTCTTGCGGACTTCGAAGTGCAGCTGCGGCTGGCTGACGTTGCCGCTCATGCCCGACGTAGCAAGGGTCTGGCCGCGCTGGACCTTCTGCCCCCGGGCGACGCTGAGAGCATCCGCATGGCCGTAGACCGTGACCGTACCGTCGTCATGGCGAACGAGAACCGTGTTGCCGAGTTCCTTCAGGCCGTTGCCGGCATAGATGACGACGCCGTTCTCGGCAGCCTTGATCGGCGTACCCTCGGGAACCGAGATGTCGATACCGTCGTTGCGGCTGCCATTGACGTTGGAGCCATAGCCGGCGACGACGGCGCCGCGGACCGGCCAGCGATATTTGCCGATGCCGGTCGCCTCGGGCGCATCCGCCTGCGTATCGGACTTGGCGGCATCGTTGATCGACTGGCTCGGAGAAGCGGAGGCAACCTCCTTCGGCTTTGCGGCATCGGTCGACGTGTCCGCACGAGCAGCAACTTTCGGCGCTTGCTTTGCAACGGGTTCCGCCACCGGCGCCACGCCCGGCTTGACCGAGACCTTCTGCGGTTCGATGGAAGCCGTCTTGACGGGATCGGCGGCAGCGACCGCGCCATGCGGCAAGGTCAGCGCCTGGCCGATGCGAATGCCGTCGCCGGCCTGCATGCCGTTCGCCCGCTTAAGCTCGGCAACCGTCACGCCGCTTTCCTTGGCAATTCTTGCCAGCGAATCGCCTGGCTTGACGACATAGCTGCCTGCACCCTTCGGGCCTGGACCCTTGCCGTTGCCGGCGGCGAGCTTGTTCGGATCGGCAAGGCCAGCTTGCGATTTGCCGCGCATCTGATTGCCGGAAGGGAGCGCGAGAGTGTCCTGCTGCTGCGGCGCCTTTGCCGGCCCGGGCATCTTGCCGCCCTTGGAAAGATCGGTCGCTTCCGAGGCCATCTTGGCGGGGCTTGCGGCACCTGCGCCATTCATGGTCGGAATGATGATCTGCTGACCGGGCTGGGCACCAGCGCCATTGCGCAGGCCGTTGGCGCGGAGGATTTCCTTTTCCGGAACACCGTAGCGGCGCGACAGCAACGCGATGTTCTCACCCTGATGCAGCGTCACGCTCGGAGCATTGACCGTGGTCCAGCCCGGAGACATCTGCGGCGTCGCAGCGGCTGCCTTGATCGTGCCCGTCGACAAGGTATCGGGGGCGAGAGCCGGAGCATTGCGCGAACCATTATTGTTGCGCGATGCGGGGAACGGCTGTGCCAGAGCTTCATTTTCCGCCCTGGAGACGGCCCGCGGACGAGCAGCCTGGGCAGATGCGCCGGGGGGCGCAAGTTCGGAGCGCTGGATCGCGACAGGTGCCGCGGATGCCCGAGCGCTGGAATAGGACGGATTATAGCGAGCCGGCGAGTTCGGGTAGGGTTGCGCTACCGGTGCGCTCTGCTGCGAATAATCCTGCTGGCCGTAAGCGCCTGCCTGGGCAACGTCGGCGCGCGGCACCGGATCTCCATTCGGACCATTAAGACTGCGCCGGTTGATCGAACCGGTCGTCACATTGTCCGTTTTGCTGAAGAGCCCGCTGAAACGGGTCGTGTCTGAACTACAAGCTGTTGCAGTGCTCGCCAGGAGAACTGCCACCACGACTTTCCCTGCCGATTTACCGAAGTTTGAAGAAAGACTGAAACCCATGACTCGACCCACTTAGACGCAACCGATTATGGGTCTATTAAAGCGCGTTAATCTTACCATGCGGTTAAAGCACTGGTGAGGCATGTGTTTTTTTGAGGAATTGCTAACCATAGAAAAGCGAAACGGCCGTCAGCCCGGCCGTTTCAGCGACAGAAATCTGAATTGGGCCTCAGAGGTAAGAGGCGAGCATCGGCACGATCGGCTGATAAGGAACGTCGAAAAGTTCCTCGCGCTCGAAGCGGCTTCCGGTCTTCGTCAGCCGTACCAGGCGGCAGACATCATCAGAGATTATCAGGGGCGCGATCATGGATCCGCCCGAAACCAGTTGCTCGGCATAGAAGCGCGGCATGGCCGAAAAGGCCGCAGTCACGAGGATGCGATCAAATGTGCCCTCGCCCTGCAGTCCGGCGCTGCCGTCGGCCTGGCGGATGATGACATTGCGCAGGCCGAGCGTATCCATGCGCTGCTGCGCCGATGTCGTCAGCATCTTGTAGCGATCGACGGTGAGCACGCGCTCGACGATTCGCCCCATGACGGCAGCAGTGAAGCCGCTGCCGGTTCCGATTTCGAGAACACGGTGGCCAGGCTTGACCTTGAGGCTGTGAAGAATCCGCACCACCAGATCGATGCCTTCCATGAAGGCACCGCACTCGATGGGAATGGTCCGACTGGAATAGGCATCATCGGCAAACTGCGGCGGCACGAAAGGCAGGCGCGGCGTCTGCTCGACCGCCGTCATCAGATCGATGTCCAATATGCCCTCTGCCCGCAGCCGCAGAACAACGGCCGCAAAGCCTTCCTTTTCCACCAAACGAGGTGTCAACCCGTTACTCCATACCAAGCGCCCGCGCCACGCGGTCCTGCGCCGAATAATCCGTCAGATCCAGTTTCAAAGGCGTTACCGAAATGCGATTTTGCTTCAGCGCCTGAATATCGGTTCCCGGACGGAAGATACCACTGCGTTCGCCGAAACGCAGCCAATAATACGGGAAGCCGCGGCCGTCGGCGCGCTCTTCGATCTGAACGTTGAAAGCGAGATTGCCCTGCGCGGTCACCTCCGTCCCGGCGACCTCGTCGGGCCGGCAATTCGGGAAGTTGAGATTCAGGAAGGTGCCGTCGGGCAGATCGACATCCAGCAGCTTGCCGAGCAAGGCCGCCGCATGCGTCTCGACCACCTCCCAAGGAACGATGCGGGCGCCATTCTCATAAATATAGGCTTGGCTCAGCGCGAAGGAGCGCACGCCCTGCAGCGTGCCTTCGATCGCGCCGGCGATGGTTCCGGAATAGGTCACGTCGTCGGCGACGTTCGAGCCGGAGTTGACGCCGGAAAGGATGATATCGGGCTTTTTGTCCAGAACCTGCCGAAGCGCCATGATGACACAGTCGGTCGGCGTGCCCCGCAATGCATAGTGCTTGTCCGAGACCTTGCGCATGCGCAACGGCTCGGACAGGCTCAGCGAATGTGCAAGGCCGCTCTGATCCGTCTCGGGCGCGACGACCCAGACATCGTCAGACAAAGTGCGGGCGATACGCTCCAGCGCAGCCAGTCCTTCGGCATGAATGCCGTCATCATTGGTCAGAAGAATACGCATCGCCCCACCGTTCGATTATGCTGCTTTCTCGATCTTCTTCAGACCACCCATATATGGCAGGAGTGCGTCTGGGATAGTGACGGAACCGTCAGCATTGAGATAATTCTCAAGGACCGCGATCAGGCAGCGGCCGACGGCCGTACCGGAGCCGTTCAGCGTATGAACGAACTTCGTGTTCTTGTCGTCCTTGCCGCGATAGCGGGCATTCATGCGCCGGGCCTGGAAATCGCCGCAGACCGAGCAGGAAGAAATTTCGCGATAGGTATCCTGTCCCGGCAGCCAGACTTCGAGGTCGTAGGTCTTGCGCGCGCCGAAGCCCATATCGCCCGTCGAAAGCGTCATGACGCGGTAATGCAGACCGAGGCGCTTCAGCACTTCTTCGGCGCAGGCCGTCATCCGCTCATGTTCGGCAACGGAGCTCTCGGCATCGGTGATCGACACCAGCTCGCACTTCCAGAACTGATGCTGGCGCAGCATGCCGCGCGTATCGCGGCCAGCGGAGCCGGCTTCCGAACGGAAGGACGGCGTCAGCGCCGTAAATCGCAACGGCAGCTTCTCGTGATCGAGGATCTCGCCGGAAACGAGGTTGGTCAGCGTCACTTCCGCCGTCGGGATCAGCCAGCGGCCGTCCGTGGTCTTGAACAGATCCTCAGCAAATTTCGGCAGCTGACCGGTTCCGAACATCGCCTCGTCACGCACCATCAGCGGCGAGCTGACTTCGGTATAGCCGTGCTCGCTGGTGTGCAGATCGAGCATGAACTGGCCAAGCGCCCGTTCCAGGCGTGCGAGCTGTGAGGTCAGCACGGTGAAGCGCGAGCCGGACAGTTTCGCCGCGCGCTCGAAGTCCATGTAGCCGAGCTCTTCGCCGATTTCGAAGTGCTCCTTTGGCTGGTGGTTCCAGGTCGGCTTGGAACCCCAAGCGTGCTTGACGACGTTGTCGAGCTCATCCTTGCCGACGGGCACATCCTCGAGCGGGATGTTGGGAATACGCGACAGCGCATCGTTAAGCTCGGCCGTCAGCGTGCGCTCTTCCTCTTCCGCAGCCGGAAGCGAGACCTTGATATCGGCAACCTCCGCCTTCAGCTTTTCGGCAAGTTCGCTGTTCTTCTGCGCCATCGCCGCACCAATCTCCTTGGAGGCGGCGTTGCGGCGGGACTGCATATCCTGGACGGACTGAATGACGGAGCGGCGCTTTTCGTCGAGCGCGATGAGGCTTTGCGACAGAGGCTCCGCGCCACGCTTGGCAAGCGCGGCATCGAAAGCCTCGGCATTCTCACGAATCCATCTGATATCAAGCATCTTCGTTCCAGGTCGTTTGACATGAGTACAGCTCCGACCGAGGCTTCGGTCGGAGGTCGAAACGGCAAATACCTGAGAAACGAGGCGGAGACCTCACCCACCCAGACGTCAATCCGTCTTGGCGACCTCGGAAGTCCCGCCACTCTCTTCAAGCGCTTGCCGGGTACGCTGGCGTTCCACGAGTCGCGCCGCGTAGATGGAAATCTCGTAGAGAAGGATCGTCGGCAGTGCAAGACCGATCTGGGACATCGGATCCGGAGGCGTCAGCACGGCAGCAACGATGAAGGCGAAAACGATCGCGAACTTGCGCTTTTCCGCCAGCCACGTCGACGTCAGCAGACCGACACGCGCCAGCAGCGTGGTAATCACAGGCAGCTGGAAGACGAGGCCAAACGAAAAGACCAGCGTCATGATCAAGCTTAGATATTCAGAGACCTTCGGCATCAGCGCGATCCCGACCTGGCCGTCGCCGGGTGTCTGCTGCATCTTCAGGAAGAACCACATTACCATGGGGGTGAAGAAGAAATAGACGAGCGCAGCACCCATCAGAAACAGGATGGGCGATGCGATCAAGAACGGCAGGAAAGCGTTGCGCTCGTTCTTATAGAGGCCGGGCGCTACGAACTTGTAGATCTGTGCGGCGATGATCGGAAAAGAGATCACGAGGGCGCCGAACATGGCGACCTTCACCTGGGTAAAGAAGAATTCCTGCGGCGCCGTATAGATCAGCTCGGACTTGGCGAGATCGAGATGAGCCCATTCGACCGCCCACTTATACGGATAGACCAGATAGTTGAAGAGATGCTTGGCCACGGCGAAACATCCGACGAAGGCGACGAAGAACGCCACCAACGACCAGATGAGCCGCGTACGCAATTCCATGAGGTGTTCGATAAGTGGCTGCGGCTTATCGTCGATATCACCCGTCATGCCTGGTCCTTCTTCTTGGGCGTCTTAGGCGTCGCCTTGCTGGCCGTGGAACGCGCCCTGGGAGCTGCGGGCACTTTCTCTGCAGCAGCGACCGCGATCTTGCGCGGGACACGCCTTGGTTTTTCCGCAGCGGCGGGCGTCTTGACGGCAGCGACGCTCTTGACGGCAACAGCTGGCTTCGCGCGAGGTTTGCGAGCGGCCTTCGGCTGATCGACAGCTTCGCTTACGACAGCGGCAGGCTGCGAAGCCGCAGCCGCGACCGGCGGCGCACTGATTGGAGCCGGCGTAGTCGCAAGCGCTTCCTCCAAGCCACTGGACACACCGGGCACCGGCTCGGAGGGTAATGAGGTCGCGGCGGGAGTTGCCTTGTCCGGCGTTGCGGAGCGCTGCAGATCGGCCTTGATCTCGTTGCCCATCTCCCGCAGCGGGTTCATGGCTTCGCGCAGCGAGTTGACCGGATTGAGCTTCTGGGCATCGGCGATCGTCTGGCGTACATCGCCCAGCTCCGCCTCGCGCATGGCCTCATCGAACTGCGCGCGAAAATCGCCAGCGACCTTCCTGGCTCTGGCTGTCATCTTGCCGATTGTCCGCAAGGTCGCCGGCAATTCCTTGGGGCCGATAACCACCAAGGCCACGACGCCAATAACCACGAGCTCGGACCAGCCAATATCGAACATGCAAAGGCTCCTGGGCCAACGGCACGCCTTAAAGCATCCGCCTGCCCGACATGATTACTTGGTTTCGTCAGCCTTGTGCTCGACAGTGCGGGACGTCGACGTCGTCTGCGCCGAAGCTTCGTCCTCGTCGCTCATGCCCTTCTTGAAGCTCTTGATACCCTTGGCGACGTCACCCATCAGCTCCGGGATCTTTCCACGGCCGAACAACAACAGCGCGATGGCGAGGACGATGAGCCAGTGCCATATGCTTAGAGAACCCATTGCGATAACTCCCGATTTCGATGTCCCCCCGATGTAAGACGTTTGCGGATGTTTTTCAAACAACAAAATTGAGTGCATCCACGCATATCGGAATGACAAACGCCCGTAGCGGCGGCCAAACGTCTTCAGGTCGAGAAGATGACCTTCATGTTCGCATCACCTGATGGCAAAACCGAGACCTGCCGCCGGCTTTTGAAAGAAAATGCTAATATTCTTTCAAGGTTGCTGCGAGGGGGCTCAGTCGTCCGAGGGCGCCCCGGTGGGCGGCAGCAGGCCCAGCTCCTCCAGATCCATCTGCGTGATCGGATCCTCATCTTCCGTCAGTTCGTCGCTCATCAACGGCGACGGAATATTGAAATTGGCAGGAATGCGGCCGGAGAGCAGCCCTGCCCCCTTCAATTCTTCGAGACCGGGCAGATCGCGCAGCTCTTCCAGACCGAAATGATCGAGGAAATCCCGGGTGGTGCCGAGCGTGACCGGGCGACCTGGCGTACGACGACGACCGCGGAACCGGACCCAGCCGGATTCCATCAATACATCGAGCGTGCCTTTCGATGTCTGCACGCCCCTGATATCTTCAATCTCGGCACGCGTCACCGGCTGGTGATAGGCAATGATGGCCAGAACCTCCAGTGCGGCGCGGGAGAGCTTGCGCACCTCGCTCTCGTCACGCCTGATCACAAATGAGAGATCGGCGGCCGTGCGAAACGCCCAAGCGCCGTCTATCTGCACGAGATTGACGCCGCGCAAGGCATAATCGGCCTTGAGCTTGCGCATCACGGCGGCGACATCGACGCCTTTCGCAACGCGTTCGGCAATGAAGGGCTCGGAGACTGGTTGGGCAGAAGCGAAAACCAGCGCCTCGGCAATGCGCTCAGCCTCGCCGGAACCGTGCTCGACGGTTTCTGGCGCAGTTGCCTCATGCTCGGTGCTCTGTTGTTCGTCGTGCGGCTCGGTCACGCTCGTACCCTGCCCTATTCCGCTGCTTCCAGCGAGGAATGCTTCGGTCCGCGCCGCATGTAAAGCGGCTGGAACGCGCCGTCCTGGCGTATTTCCATCTGTCCTTCGCGCACCAGTTCAAGCGACGCGGCAAAGGCGCTGGCAATGGCCGTCACACGATCGCCGGTGCTTGTCATATAGCGCAGCAAATAGTGTTCCAGCGCCGTCCAATCGGTGATTTCGCCAATCATCCTGTCCAGGATAGTCCGCGCATCGGCGAGCGACCAGACGCGGCGTTTCTCGATCGTCACCTGCGTGACGGCCTGGCGCTGGCGCAGGCCGGCATAAGCGGTCAGGAGGTCGTAGAGGCTGGCATCGAAGGCGGATTGACGTCGATCCGGAATATGCTCCGGCGCCCCGCGGGCAAAGATATCGCGGCCGAGACGATTGCGGTTCACCAGATTCGTTGCCGCATCGCGCATTGCTTCAAGGCGCTTCAGGCGGAAGGCGAGCGTTGCCGCCATCTCCTCGCCGGTCGGACCGTCTTCCTTGCTCTGCTGCGGGATAAGCAATTTCGATTTGAGATAGGCGAGCCAAGCCGCCATAACGAGATAGTCGGCGGCAAGTTCGATGCGAATGCGCCGAGCCCGATCGATGAACGAAAGATATTGCTCAGCAAGCGCCAGCACGGAAATGCGGGAAAGATCGACCTTCTGGGTTCGGGCGAGATGCAGCAGCAGATCGAGCGGCCCTTCGAAGCCGGCGATATCGACGACCAAAGCCGGCTCGTGCGAGCCGCGCTGCGTCTCGCCCTCCTGCCAGAGCTTGTCCATCGGCGTTGCCGCCTGCTGAAGCTTTTCCGTGCCGCTCACCTTGTCACCTATCAGTTCCTCGGAGCCTTGCTCTACGCCACCGCAAACATCGCATTGAACTCGGCGCGAATAGAGGCTTCGTCGGCACCATCATTCTTGCCGAATGCCGCTTCGACCGCCTTGGCTCTTGCCAGCGACGCACCCGCCAGGGCGGGAACATTGCGAACCACCTGCTGCATCTCGTCCATGACGCCATTGCAATGCAGCACGATATCGCATCCGCCGGCAATAATATTCGACGCACGCTCGCCAATCGTGCCCTTCAAGGCATTCATCGAAGTGTCGTCCGACAGCAGCAGCCCCTGGAAACCGATATGACCGCGGATGATCTCCTCGATCACCTTGCGCGAGGTCGTCGCCGGATTCTCCGGATCGATGTCGGTGAAGACGACATGGCAGGTCATCGCCATCAGCTCGTCCTTCAACGCCACGAACGGGGCGAAATCATGCGCCTCGAGTTCTGCCCGCGGCACGGAGACGACAGGCAGTTCGTGATGCGAATCGGCAAAGCCGCGGCCATGGCCGGGCATGTGCTTCATGACGGGCAGCATGCCGCCGGCCTTCAAGCCCTCTGCCGCTGCGCGCCCCATCTCCGTCACCGTCACCGGATCGGCGCCATAGGCGCGATTGCCGATAACGTTGCTCGAGCCCTCGACCGGAACGTCCAGAACGGGCAGGCAATCGACATTGATGCCGAACTTCAGCAAATCGAAGGCATGAAGTCGCGACATCAGCCAGGCGGCGCGCAGACCACGCTCGCGGTCCTGGCGATAGATGTCACCCAAAGCCTGACCCGACGGATAATGCTGCAGGATCGGCGGGCGGATGCGCTGCACCCTGCCGCCTTCCTGATCGATGAAGACCGGTGCGTCGCGGCCAACGCTGTCGCGCAGGGACGCAACGAGGTCGGCAATCTGCGCCGGCTCCGAAATATTGCGGCCAAACAGGATGAAGCCCCATGGCTGCTCTCCCTGATAGAAGGAGCGCTCTTCGGGGGTGACGGTATGGCCGCTACAGCCAAGGATCATGGATTTCGATTCGGTCATATCCGAATCATAGAGACTGACGTCGCGAAACGCGAGTGACGTCAAGGCGAGATGCACAAGAACAGCGCAGATCGACGGAAACGACGGCCTCGGAAGCTCGGATCCGGTCGTCAAATGCCCGGATGGGAAGCCGTTAAACGCAAACCCGCCCGCAGGTTCGTCTCTGCGGGCGGATTGTTTCAACTTAGGTCGAGCTACGCTCGGCAGCCCGGACTGATTACTTTGAAATCAGGCAGGTGCCGCCGGCGGCGCGATAGCGCTCGCAAATGGCTGCGGCTTCATCCTTCGTGCCGGCGACGACGCGGACGCGATAGTAGGTGCCCTTGCCGGCGATATCGGCCTTGCGGATCTCAAGCGGGTGATTGCCGATGATGCTGGCGAACTTGACCTTGAGGTTCGCCTGCGACTTCTGCGCGTCTGCCTCGGTCGGCAGAGATGCGATCTGCACGCCATAAGCACCGCCGCTTGCAGCAGAGGTGGCAGCCGGAGGAGCTGCCGAGGCCACCTGCTTCGGCTGCGGCTTGGGCTGAGCCTCCTGCGCCGGAGCCGGAGTGGCTGCCTTGGCAGGCTCGGGACGAGTGGTCGGGACCGGATTGGTCTTGACGACGCGGATCGGTGTGCTTTCGGCACTTGCGGCATCGCCATTGTCGGGCTGAGCTGCGGTCTGGGTATTGGCTGGCGCCGGCCGGGCATTCGCCGAAGCGACCTGATTGTTCGCAGCGGGCTTGGCTGCAGCAACCGGCGGCTTGTCGGCAGCCGCCGGAGCCGTATCGTCCCGCGCGACCAGCGAACCGTCTGGCTTTACGATCATCGTACGAACCTTGCGCGGCGATACAGCAGGCACCTGATCGTCACCATTGGCTGCAACATTCGCGTTGCCGCCGTTCTGATTCGGCAGCAGGCGCGGGTCCTGGGTCTCTCCGACCGCCGTCGGGGCCACCTGATCGCCGCTGCCATCATCCGGAGAGATGGATTCGGGGATCAGCGTCTTCTGGACGACATCGACCGGCTGTTCGTTGGAGGAGACCAGCTCCTTCTGCTTCGGCGCCGCCGTGCTGTCGCCAGCCACGCGGTCATAAACAGCCTTGTCCTGATTCGGTACAACGGTGCCGCCCGGATTTTCAGGAGCCACTTTCACCGGATCGGCATCGGCGGTGATGACGCGCGGCTCGCCGGAGAAGGTGGAGATCGGCGCGCCGTGACGGACCCAGCTATAGGCACCATAGGCACCGGCACCGAGCACGGCGACGACTGCGGCTGCCGTCACCATGCCGCGCACGGAGCGAACGGGACGACGGCTACCCGCTGCCGGGTTCAGCGTCATCCTGGCAACGTTCTCAATCGGGCTGGATGCCTCGCGATAGCTGCGGCGGAAATCCTCTTCCAGCGCACGCTCGAACTCATCGAACTCTTCGATCGGCTGCTTTGCAGCGGCAGCAGCCGGCTGCGCAGCGGCGTTCTTCGACCAGGAAGAAGCGGCGGCGGTGGCAGCAACACCCAGCGCGGCAGCGGCTGCCGGCTTGATCGGCTCCGGTGCCGCTTCCTTCGCCGGCGTACCCAAGAGGCTCGCCATTTCGGAATCGATGTCGAAATCATATTCCTGCGGAACGGCGATCGGTTCCTCTGGCTCGATTACAGGCAGATGCGGAACGTGCGACCCTTCGAAGGTTTCGACGCGCTCCTCCGTGTCGGAGATTTCCGTCGGGTCGAAGGGCAGCAGCTGATCGGCATCGAACATCGGGGCAGCGCTGCGGGCGGCAGACATGTCGACGGGCGCGGCCGGTATCGGTTGCGGCGCTACCGCGGCGACAGGAGCAGGGGCGACAGGCGCCGACGCAACCGGCGTCGCGCGGGAAACGACCGGCTCTACAAACGAAGCAGAAGGAGCCGGTTGACGGACTGGGGCGGACTTTTCAGCTTCGGCGAAATCGAGTTCGGCAAGTTCCATCTCGATATCGGCAAGATCGAACTCGAAGTCCTGGCCCGCGAACGGATCCTCGGCACCAAAGGTGATCGGATTCGGCTCTTCCTGATGCTGCGGAGCAGCGACAGGTTCAGCCGGATACTCGGCAACGGCAGGACCGAAATCCCCGAAAATGGGCTCGGCCTTCTCTGGCGGGGCATTCCCTCTCGACGGAACGGGATAACGATCCACATCCGCCAGCAAAGCGTCAATCTCTGCAGAAAGAGCAGCCGCATCGACATTCGGAGATTTCGCCGGCTCGGGCACCCTGGCGACCGCTGGAGCTGGTTGCGCCGCTGCGACCGGCTGCGGCTCATAGGCTGGCTTCGCGACTTCGACAGGTGCGAAATCGACCGCCATGTCTTCGAACATTGCCTCGACAGACGCGGGATTCGGCGCATGAGGAGCAACGGGCGATACTACGGCCGGAGCGGGCTGCTCGCGCGAGGCAGATGCCAGCGTAAAATTGGCAAGCGGTAGCCGAACGGTGGCTGCAGCCGATTGCGGCGTCTTGACGACCGGAGGTGCGACCGGCGGCTCCACCACAGCGGCCTGCGGAGCAGGCTGAACAACCGGCTGCAAAGCCGGAGCAATCGACATTTCCAGCTCATCGATCAGATCGCGAGCACCCATGATCGGCTTGGCCGGAGCCACAGGCTGCGGCGGCGCTTCGAATACGGGCTCAGCTCGCACCGGCTCGGCGGGGCGCGGAGCCTGCTCGACGGCGGGCGCCTGCGCCGCAGGAGCGGAAACGTCATTTGCCGGACTCATACGAGGCGTATCGTAACGCTCGAATTCGCGAAGAAGCTCGTCCTCGAGATTGAAGGCGGGCTCCTGCCGATGCGCGGCGGGAGCCGGCTGAGCAGCAGGGCGCGGCTCGAAACCTACGATGCGGGCGAGTTCGGCAAGCGGATCATCCTCCGCAAAGAACCCGTCGTTTCCGCTTGCGCGATACGCCAACTGTTTTTCTGCCATCACCGTTCCACTCGCAAACACTACAGTTAATGCCAGCGCAATGTGGGTAAATGGTGACGTTTATCGCATTTCATCCGGCGCTGCGGTCCCGGTGATACCAAGACCCGACTTCAAAACCGACGCGACAGCGTACACCAGCCCAAGTCTGGCAATGCTCAATTCTCGGTTCTTATCGTTAACAAATCGTAATTCAGGTAAATCTTTACCTTTATTCCAGTGTCCATGGAAGGAACTTGCTAGATCATATAGGTAAAAAGCGATGCGATGCGGCTCCTGCGACTGTGCCGCAGCTTCGATGATTCGCGGGAATTCCGCAATCTTGGCGACCAGCTGCAACTCGGCGGGATCGGAGATCGTGTCGATGACGGCCTTTGACAGGTCGAGCTTGGCGATATCGAGATCCGGGAAGGCCTCCTTGGCCTGGCGGAACACCGACATGCAGCGGGCATGCGCGTATTGCACGTAAAAGACCGGATTGTCCTTGGACTGTTCCGTCACCTTGGCAAAATCGAAGTCCAACGGCTCGGAGTTTTTCCGATAGAGCATCATGAAGCGGACCGAATCGCGCCCGACTTCGTCGACGACTTCGCGGAGCGTGACGAAATCGCCCGAGCGCTTAGACATCTTCACCGGCTCTCCGTCGCGGAACAGCTTGACGAGCTGGCAGAGAAGGACGGTCAGCTTGGCCTTCCCCTCCGACACGCCACGCGCCACGGCCTCGAGGCGCTTGACGTAGCCGCCATGGTCCGCGCCGAGAATATAGATCATCTCGTTGAAGCCGCGGTCGAACTTGTTCTTGAAATAAGCAACGTCGGCGGCGAAATAGGTATAGGAGCCATCCGACTTGATCAGCGGGCGATCGATATCGTCGCCGACTTCCGTCGAGCGGAAGAGCGTCTGTTCGCGATCTTCCCAATCTTCCGGCAGTTGCCCCTTCGGCGGCGGCAACGCACCCTTGTAGACGTGGCCCTTGAAGGTCAGGTCGTTGATTGCGGTCCGGATCAGAGCCGCGCCATTGGCGTGCAGCGTGCGCTCGGAAAAGAATACGTCGTGATGAACGTTCAGCGCCTGCAGATCCTCGCGGATCATCGTCATCATCGCGTCGATGGCACGATCCTTGACGATGGGCAGCCATTGATCTTCCGGCATGCCGCGCAGCTTGGTGCCGAATTCCTTGGCCAGCGCCTCGCCGACCGGAACCAGGTAATCGCCGGGGTAGAGGCCGGCCGGAATTTCGCCGACCTGCTCGCCGAGCGCTTCGCGGTAGCGAATGAAGACGGAGCGTGCGAGAACGTCGATCTGCGAGCCGGCGTCGTTGATGTAGTATTCCTTGGTGACGGCATAGCCGGCAAAGGCAAGCAGGTTCGCCAGCGCATCGCCGACAACGGCGCCGCGGCAATGGCCGACATGCATCGGCCCAGTCGGATTGGCCGAGACATACTCGACGTTGACCTTCTGCCCTTCGCCGAGCCTGGAGCGGCCGAATTTCTCACCTTCGGAGATCATCGTCGACAGGAGGCGCTGCCAGTAGCCGACGGAAAGGCGGATATTGATGAAGCCGGGGCCGGCCACCGAAACCTCGGCGACGTCGGCATCTTCCTTCAACTTCGCAACGATAATTTCGGCAAGCGCCCGTGGATTCATGCCCAGCGGCTTGGACAGAACCATCGCCGCATTGGTCGCGACGTCACCGTGGCTGACATCTCGCGGCGGCTCCACTCCGACACGCCCGAAGTCAAGTTCGGATCGCTTTTCTCGCACGATATCAATTTGTTCGAGAGCGTTCTTAATTCTAACTTCGAAATCGGTGAAAAGGTTCATGATCTGGTCCACGCAATAGCTTCGGCGGGCCGTTATCGGCCCGACGCCGCCGCTGCCTACCGCAAATCGGGAGTCTGGTCAAACAGCCGCTTGTGGGCGCTGATGGCATAGGTGTCGGTCATGCCGGCCAGATAGTCGCCGACGTGCCTTGCCTTGGCGGCGACGGCGAGCCCGGCGATATGATCGACCCAATAGTGGCTCTGCATTTCCTTCGGATTGTCCATATAGGCGCGGAAGAGATCCGTGACGATCTGCGCCGCACCGGCGCGGATGCGCATGATATCCGGATGGCGGTAGATGCGCTTGAACAGCATCTGTTTGATCTGCTTATCGGTTTCGGCCATTTCGGGCGAGAAGGTCGCGGTGACGCGACCGGCGGCGCGGATGTCGGCAACGCTCTGCGGCTTGATTTCGGCAAGCGCCTGCTGCGAAACGGCGATGACATCCTCGACCATGCGGGTGATCTGGCGGCGCATGATCTCATGCGTGAAGCGGCTCGGCTCCAGATGCGGATAGCGTGCCCTCACCTCGGCCATCAGTCCGGCGAGGAACGGCACCTCCTCCAGCATCTCGAATGTCAGATAGCCGGAACGCAGACCATCGTCGATGTCGTGGGTATTATAAGCGATATCATCGGCAATCGCGGCAACCTGCGCCTCCAGGCTGGCATACGAGGCGATTTCGAGATCGTGGATCTCGCAATAATCGAGGATCGGCTGCGGCACGGGGCCTCGGATGCCCTTGCCGTCCGGCGTCATCAGCGGGCCATTATGCTTGACCAGGCCTTCGAGCGTTTCCCAGGTGAGATTGAGACCATCGAAATCGGCGTAGCGGCGCTCGAGCTTCGTCACGATGCGCAGGGACTGGGCGTTATGATCGAAACCGCCATAGGGCAGCAGCACCTCATGCAGCGCGTCCTCGCCGGTATGACCGAACGGCGTATGGCCGAAATCGTGAACCAGCGCCACGCCCTCGGCCAGATCCTCATCCAGCTTCAGGGCGCGTGCCAGGGCGCGGGCGATCTGCGCCACCTCGATCGTATGCGTCAGCCGGGTACGATAGTGATCGCCATCCTGGGCAATGAAGACCTGGGTCTTGTGCTTCAGCCGGCGGAAAGCGGTGGTATGGACGATCCTGTCGCGATCGCGCTGGAACTCGGAGCGTGTCGGGCTGCCGCCCTCCTCGTAGAGCCTTCCTCGCGACGCCCAGGGATCTGTCGCATAGACTGCCTTTTCCCCGTACCCGAAACCCAATGCATGCGTATCAATTGTCATTATCAATCCATTCCGGCATTTGGCTCCCGCACCGCCATGGGCGCGATCGTCGTTTCTCTGCTGTCGGTTCCCGGCATTCGGACATTCCATCCGGCTTTCGAATACCCTGGCCCATTGACGCCGCTTTGCGGCCTTCATACCTATAGACAAGAAAACAGCAAAAAGGCGTGGGGCTCAACCATGAAACCATTGCTGTCACCGGCCTGACTTTCATGATAAAGGCTATGGATATCAGCCGTTTGAAAGTTTGACGGCCGAATGGCTCTCTCCGGATCTTGACCCCGGCAGGAGGAAGATATGACTGAGACAAGTGTTACCCTATCGGACGCCGCGGCAAAGCGAATCGCTGATATCGTCGGCGCGGAGGCCGGAAAACGCGCGCTTCGCGTTGCGGTCGAAGGCGGCGGCTGTTCCGGCTTTTCCTATAAGTTCGACCTCGTCGACGGCCCGGAAGACGATGACGTGGTCGTCGAAAAGGGTGACGCGACCGTTCTGATCGATCAGCTCTCCTTGGTCTATATGGCCGGTTCCGAGATCGATTTCGTCGATAATCTCCTCGGTCAATCCTTTCAGATCAAGAATCCGAATGCGGTCGCAAGCTGCGGCTGCGGCACGAGTTTCGCGATCTGATCCCTAGCCTTTTTCCACAGCTTGATCGCCGGCCGGGAGCACTTGCTCCGGGCCGGTTCTCATATGAGCTGTAGTCAAGTCGATCCACTGCAGATAAAACGGGGCGAAGCAACGGAATGAGCCGCCCATGAAAATCGCCACCTGGAACATCAACGGCGTCAAAGCGCGTATCGAGAACCTCTGTCAGTGGCTGAAGGATTCGAGCCCGGACATCGTTTGCCTGCAGGAGATCAAGACCGTCGACGAAGGCTTTCCACGGCTGGAGATCGAGGCGCTCGGCTATCATGTCGAGACGCATGGACAAAAGGGCTTCAACGGCGTTGCTATCCTCTCGAAGACCAAGCCGGACGAAGTGACGCGCGGCCTGCCGGGCGACAACGGCGACGAGCAAGCCCGCTTCATCGAGGCGGTGTTCTCGGTCGAGAGGCATGGTGCTTTGCGCGTCTGCTGCCTCTATCTGCCGAACGGCAATCCGGTCGACACGGAAAAATATCCCTACAAGCTCGCCTGGATGGAGCGCCTGCGCAAGTTCGCCTCGGATCGCCTCGCGCTCGAGGAGCCTCTCGTTCTTGCCGGCGACTACAACGTCATCCCGGAGCCGCATGATTGCTTCGATCCGAAGGTCTGGGAAACCGATGCATTGTTTCTGCCGCAGACGCGCCAAGCCTTCCGTGAGCTCGAACATCTCGGCTTCACCGACGCCGTGCGTGCAACCACGGATGCGGTCAAGCTTTACTCATTCTGGGATTATCAGGCCGGCGCATGGCCGAAAAACAACGGCATCCGCATCGATCATCTGATGCTGTCGCCGGAAGCTGCCGATCGCCTCACCGCGACCGCGATTGAGAAGCATGTACGCGCCTGGGAAAAACCCTCGGATCATGTGCCTGTGATCGCGCACCTTGATTTCGGCAACTAGGCTCCAAATCTGAGCGATCCAGGTCGATTGCGGCTGTTTGCGCCCGAGGCGTCGGCCGATCAGTCGGAGCCGGCAACGTCGAGCTGATGTGCCATCGAGACTGCGACACGGCGGTCATTCTCGTTGGCAACCGAGAAGGCCTGCTCCTGTATGTCTTCCATCCAGCCGCAGTCCTTCGGCTTGCACTTGTCCAGTGCGGCCGTCATGAAAGCCAGTCCGCGAATGGATTGTCCTTCCTGGAAGAGAAGATTGCCAAACACGGCCATGGCGCCGGGATGGCCGCTCTTGCGCGCCTGGTTCAGCCATTTCTTGGCCTGCTGCACATTGGCGGCACCGCCCTCGCCGGACAGCATCATCTGCGCAAGCTGGAACTGCGCCTCGGGAACACCGAAGGTTGATGCAACCTGGAAATAGAGCTGGCGAGCCTGACCGAGATCAACCCTGACCGGGCTGTTGGCAATGCCCTTCTTGTAATAGCCCGCAAGAGCCAGGAGCGCGTTAATGAAGAAACCTGTGTCTTCAGAGCCCGGCTCCACGCCCTGCTGGGCGATCTCGCTATAGATCTTGAAGGCTTCGAAATCGTTCTGCGTGACGCCATCGCCATCGGCGTACATGTTGGCAAGAGCCCATCGCGATCCCGTGTGGCCCTTCTCCGCCGCATAACGATAGGCTTCGACCGCCTCTTCCTTCTGTCCGTTCTTGTAGGCCTTGAAGCCGAATTTGAAGAGATCGAACGGACCTGATTCTTTGGTGACGCCGGCAGTGATATCAAATGCCCGGGCTTGGCCTGCCACCACCATCGCCGTGGCCAGGGACAGGCTGAGCATCATGACTCTCGCTGATATGAACTCGGACTTAAACATAACAGTCGATTTCTTTCGCTCCATTCGGACCTGTCACGGCGTTTGTACACGCGCTGCCAGATTCGCGAATGTTTTCCCTCATGGCGTACGAGACTGGATCATCCTTCGAAAGGACGGTTCCAGTGGCAGTCAACCGAGGCCGCTTGCCACAATTGCGAGCATAGCTTGCAATTATGTCCAAACCAGCATTTGCGCGGCCGTTATCGCATCTCATCGTCGAACCGGCGTTCTCATTCGTATTCCAATGAGTGAGATCAAGCATCGTCAGGTCGACGACTTCCCTTGGCAGACAAAGACTTTCCCCCCGCATCGGAAGCATGACTGCTCCGATCCCGGATTGTTGCTTATGCCAAAGTGGAAGTTCACCCATCGACCGCTTACGCACTTTCTACAAGGCTTGCCCCTGTGCCCACGTAATCGCTGCTCCCCATTTGTGGCGGGAAATGGACAAATTGCGATCTGATCACGGGCCTGCAGTCTCTTGAAATTGAGTGTTGCTAATTCGTCACAAAAATTTTACCGACGCTGAGATTTCCTTAACCATGAATCGTATACACAGGCTTTTTCGCGGTCTGGCGAACGATTATCCGGCAAGGAAACGCCGCGAGGCTCGATCGAGCTCGCAGCGCTGAAAGCGACTTGAAGTGATAGGTGATAAACCTATTCCATCCAACAGTTTATCGTCAGAAGCTGACCTTCATCGAAGTCTGAAGAGCGGCCACCAAGTCATTACCGAAGCTATAGGTGGCATCATTGCCATAGACGACGCCGCCGCGGGTGACCGGTCCGGATTTGCCTGATGTCATCAGACCAAGCGCGCCACCGAAATTGAACTGAACATGCTCCGTCGGCTTATAGGCAACACCGGCACCGAGCGTCCACGTATCGCTGTTCATGCCATAGCCGTCGCTCGTGCCCCGATCCCAGGTCAGGCTGACCGCACCGCTCCACTGATCATTGAACTTGTGTCCGATACCGCCGGTTATGGTCCAGCCGTCCTGGTAGAGCAGATCAAGCGACGTCAGCTCGGTCCGGCCATTCGCCTTGCAGGCCATGCCGCGAGTCGAGCTCGGGCAGAGTGCGATGCTCTGCAGAATGCTCCAGTTCGTCCACTTGACCGAGCCGAACGCGAGCCAGTCCGGCGCGATGCCGGTCTGAACCTTCCATTCCAGCGAGTCGGGCGCGTCGGCCGATCCGAAGACGGACGTCACCTTGCCACCGAAGCCGCCTGGAACAACTGGCGGCGGCACTTGGGTCAAATCGACGCTGCCCTTGAGGTTATCGTAGCTGACCCGGCTGTTGTAAACGAGGCTGGTGCGGAAGGCATATTCCGGAATCTCATAGGCCAGACCGGCACGCCAGCCCCAGCCGTGACCGTCGATGTCAAGCGAGCCAACGCCATTATAAACTGCCGAGATCGGCGCCGGAGTGGCGTAGACCAGCCGTGACTTGAAGCCGCTGACTTCCTGATAGAAGCCGCCGCCGATGACACGCAGCTGCCCCGGGCCGACATCGAACTTGTACGAGCAGGTCGCCCCATAATTGTTCGTGCGGACCTTGACCGCGATTTCATTGTTGGCGCCAGCCCAGTTCAGGCCTTCGCTGAGATGCCCACCGAACGGCTGCGAATAGTCGGCCATGCAATCGAGGTCTTCGGTGATGCCGATCTTGAAGGCGGCATAGGGTATTGCATAATTGGACGACGCGTCGGTCGAATGGCTGCGATTGTTAAGATTGCCGTCGGCCGGGTTGATGTCCTTGGCGTTCTTCAGTTTGCGATCGGGCATGACATAGGTAACGCCCGACTCGAAAACATAACGCCCCTTGTCGAAGAGCAGGTCGATGTCGTAACCGCCACGATCCAGCCCGCCGGCGAAAGCGGCGCTCGCGAAAGACGAGCCGATGACGAGTGCGACTGCGCCCCTCAACGCAATTGAAAATGCCATTGTGTCTCCCCCACTGGTGCATTCATCTATTTGATTGTTGCGACGATCGAGTGAATTGGCAATGCGGCCAGGAAGGGCGATAAGCACCTGAGTTAGCAATTGGTTTACGTAAGAAAGTGAACTCCGCATCCCAGAGCCGGTAAAATTAGTTGGATTTTGCTTTTTTAGTATCATTTTTTTCCCCGTGTAGATTCCCATTCTTCACTGCAACATTTCTGTTACAATCTGACAACAGTTCCGCTTTTCGAAAATGCCCACTAATTTTAAGGATAATATATTTCGCCTGCGCGAAGCTAGCGGTGAGGAATTTCATCTCCCGATAGGCCGGCCCCGAATCGACTGGACAAAAAACGGGGCGCGCAACCTTCGTTGCACGCCCCTCTAACTGTTTCAATTGATTGGATCTTTGTCCTCAGCCAGCCTCGCTGACCCGGGCCAGCGCCACCTTGAGGCTGGCCTGCTGCCCTTCGAGTTCGCCGAGACGCTCGCGTTCGGCGGCAACGACCTCCGGATTCGCGTTGGCGACGAACTTCTCGTTGGAAAGCTTGCCGACAATGCGGGCGATCTCCTGCTCGTTCTTCGCTATCGCCTTTTCGAGACGTGCCTTTTCGGCCGACAGATCGATGAGGCTGCCGAGCGGCAGGCAGACGGTCGCTTCGCCGATCACGATCTGGGCGGCACCCTTCGGTGCCGTGTCGGCCAGCGAAATCGCCTCGACACGCGCGAGCCGCTTGATGGCCGCGTCATGGCGGAACAGGCGCTCGCGGGTCAGGCCGTTCGCATCGACGACGACCAGCGGCGCCGTAGCGGCCGGCGGCACGTTCATTTCCGAACGAACCGAGCGAATGCCGGAGACGAGGTCGATCAGCCAGTTGATCTCGTCGGCTGCGACGTCGTCGGCATAAGAGGGAGCCGGCCAGTCGGCATGGCAAATGAGGCCATCACGCTCCTTACCCTCACCTGCCGTGTGCGCCCAAAGCTCTTCGGTCATGAACGGCATGAAAGGATGCAGCAGCTTGTAGGTCTCTTCGAGGACATAGGCCGCGCAGGACTGAGCCTCCGCCTTGGCGCTCTCGTCCACGCCGCTGAAGATCGGCTTGAGCAGTTCGAGATACCAGTCGCAGAACTGATTCCAGATGAAGCGATAGAGCGCGCCTGCAGCATCGTTGAAGCGGAAACTTACCAGCGCCTCGGTGACGTCGCGTTCTGCACGCGCCAGCTCCGTCAGGATCCAGCGATTGACGGTAAGCTCGGCGGCTTCCGGCACGAAATGCGGATCGCTCTTGGCGCCGTTCATTTCGGCAAAGCGCGTCGCATTCCAGAGCTTGGTGCCGAAGTTGCGATAGCCGGCGATACGGGCCGGATCGAGCTTCACGTCGCGGCCCTGTGCGGCCATGATCGCCAGCGTGAAACGCAGCGAATCGGCGCCGTACTGGTCGATCAGTTCGAGCGGGTCGATGACGTTGCCCTTGGACTTCGACATCTTCTGCCCGTTCTTGTCGCGCACGAGGGCGTGGACATAGACGGTGCTGAACGGTTCGACGGGCTCGCCGTTCTCATCCTTCATGAAATGGAGGCCCATCATCATCATGCGGGCGACCCAGAAGAAGATGATGTCGAAGCCGGTGACGAGGACGTTCGTCGGATAGTAGCGCGCCAGTTCCGGCGTCTCATCCGGCCAGCCAAGCGTCGAGAACGGCCAGAGTGCCGACGAGAACCAAGTGTCGAGCACGTCTTCGTCGCGCGTCAGGATTTCGCCCGGCTTGAAGTTCTCCAGCAGGTCTTCAACATAGGCCTTCATCGGCCCTTCATGCGAGAGATAGTGCTGGATCGCAGCCTGCAACGCTTCTTCTTCGGTCTTTTCGACGAAAACCTGGCCATCCGGCCCATACCAGGCGGGAATCTGGTGGCCCCACCAGAGCTGACGGGAAACGCACCATGGCTGAATGTTTTCCATCCAGTCGTAATAGGTCTTGTCCCAACTCTTCGGAACGAGCTTGGTCCGGCCTTCGCGGACAGAGGCGATCGCCGGTTCGGCGAGCGTCTTGGCATCGACATACCATTGTTCGGTCAGGCGCGGCTCGATCGGCACGCCGCCACGGTCGCCATGCGGAACCATGTGCTTGTGCGGCTCGATCTTGTCGAGCAGTTCGGATTCTTCGAAAATGCGGACGATGATCTTGCGCGCTTCGAAACGGTCCTTGCCCTCCAGCTCATCCCAAGCGCCGTGCAGCGCGGCGGGATGATCGAGACCTTCGAGGAAATCCTCGTTGTCCTTGATGGTGATGGTGGCTTCCGGGGTGAGAATGTTGACAACGCGCAGACCGCGGCGCTTGCCGACGTCGAAGTCGTTGAAATCATGCGCTGGCGTCATCTTGACTACGCCCGTTCCAGCCGTCGGATCCGGATATTCGTCGGCGACGATCGGGATGCGGCGGCCGACGATCGGCAGGATGACATGCTTGCCGACGAGCGACTTGTAACGTTCGTCGTCCGGATTGACCGCAACGCCCGTATCGCCGAGCATGGTCTCGGGACGGGTGGTAGCAACGACAAGATAATCGCGCGTTTCCCATTCGGTCGGCTTTCCCTCGTCATCAAAGGCAACCGGATGCTGATAAGTTACACCCGGCTCCAGCGGATAGCGCAGGTACCAGAGATTGCCGTTGACCTCGTGCTGCTCGACCTCGATGTCCGAAATCGCGGTCAGCATCTTCGGATCCCAGTTGACCAGCCGCTTGTCGCGATAGATCAGGCCTTCCTTGTAGAGCGTGACGAAGACTTCGAGAACGGCCTTCGACAGGCCTTCGTCCATTGTGAAGCGTTCGCGCGACCAGTCGCAGGAGGCGCCGAGACGCTTGAGCTGGTTGAAGATGAGGCCGCCGGACTCTTCCTTCCATTCCCAGACCTTTTCGATGAAAGCCTCGCGGCCGATCTTGTGGCGATCCGGCTGTTGTCTTTCTGCAAGGCGGCGCTCGACGACCATCTGCGTTGCGATGCCGGCATGGTCCATGCCGGGCTGCCAGAGAACGTCCTTGCCGCGCATGCGCTCGAACCGCACCATGATGTCCTGCAGCGTGTTGTTCAGCGCATGACCCATGTGCAGCGAACCGGTCACGTTCGGCGGCGGAATGACGATGGTGAAGGTTTCGGCGCCCGGCTTGGCGTTTGCGCCGGCGCGAAAAGCGTTGGCCTCATCCCATTTTTGGGCGACCTTCGGTTCGACGGCGGCGGAATCATAGGTTTTGTCGAGCATTTTCTGACCGGATCTAGAGGACTGGGTGATGCGGGTTGTAAATAGGATGGCTGGGGGCGAGTCAATAAAAAAGCCGCCCCGGAGCCTGGAGCGGCGGATCGTCTACCCGAAGCTCTGGGCTATCAGCGGCGCGTGCCGCGTGCCACTCGTTCGATCTCCTCGCGCACGAGACGCTCGACCAGGGTCGGCAGATTGTCGTCGAGCCACTCCTGCAGCATGGGACGCAGCATCTCCTGGGCCAGTTCATCGAGAGAGCGGCGCGGGCCGCCATCGACGATAGCGGCGAGCTCCTCAAACGAGCGGGCGACTTGCGCACCAGTGTCTTCGGACATCAGCGGCGACGATGCCGGCACAGGTTGAGCGGGCGTCATAGCGGCTTCGGCTTCCAATGCAGCCGGCCGCGGCACGTCTGGAGCGTGGAAGACCGGCGTCTCTACCGGCAGAGAGTCCACCTGCTGAGCTGCGACAATCTCCGGCAGCTTGACCTCTTCCGTCTCCGGTTCCAACTCGGTTGCAGGCGGCGCCACGGCCACAGGCGGCGCAACTTCGGTGATCGTGTGTCGCAACGGATAGTCGATAACCGGCTCGACGCGGGCTTCGGCAAGGCGCGCAGCCATGGCCGGCGGCAATTCGCGCTGCTGCGGCAGCTCGCGCCCGGCGCTCAACAATGCGGCATTGCGTTCGGAAGCGGCTCGGACGCGCGCGGCGACATCGGCAAGCGACAGGCCGCGATTAGCATTTTCCGGCTCGGAAAGAGGCACCTGCGAGTTCGCGGCGACAAAACGCGGATCCTGGGCCACGGCACGGGCTCGATCGGCGGCTGCGAACTCCTCATCGACGGTCAGCTGAATATCGTCTTCACGCTCGCTGGTTGCGGCAAAATGTGTCGTCGGCATCGGCTTGGCGCCGCCGGGCTCGTTGCTTTCGATGATCCGGCGGATAGACGCCAGGATCTCTTCCATGGACGGTTCACGCACTACATTTGGCTGAGCCATATTCATCCCCGTTTTCCCATATTCAGCGACCGGAAACTCACCAAAGGGGCGCCCGAATCAGAGCCACCCTAGATGACTGTCCTCGGGAAAAAAATCACCTGGAAAGCACTAAACCCGGTGATGCACAGTTTTGTAACGATGACGGCGAATCGCACCGCTACAGCCGATTCTGCCATATGCGCGCACAATAAAAAACAGGCGCCCGTAGGCGCCCGCTGGATGCATTCCCGATCTTCAAATATCAGAATACGAATTCCTTGGCCTTGGCAAAGCCAGGCAGCGGCTTGATCGATGCATTGAAGAAGACATTTTCCGAGAAAGCGCCACGCTCACGCATGAAGACGGTGGCGCGCGCGGCATGGCCATAACCAAGCACGGCGATCAGGCGGCCGTCCTCGCCGAGCTGCTCCAGCAACGCCTGCGGCAGTTGCTCGATCGAGCCATTCAGGAAGATGACATCGTAGGGTGCGCTGCCGGCATGGCCCTTTTCAAGGTCGCCGGCGACGACCGTGACGTTTTCATAGCCGTGTGCCGCAAGATTGGTCTTGGCCTGCGCTGCGAGATCCTCATCGGATTCGAGAGCAATGACCTTGTCGGCGACCTGCGATAGGACGGCAGACACGTAACCGGTGCCGCAACCGACGTCGAGAACCTTGTCTTCCTTGGTGATGACACCGAGTTGCAGCAGCTTGGCGAGCGGCGAGGCTTCCATCAGGAAGCGGGCGGGCTTGCCTGCGGCTGCCGGGGCAATCTCGATATCGCAATCGATATAGGCCAGGAGCTTCGACTTCTCCGGCACGAAATCTTCGCGCGGCACCGTGAAAAATGCACTCAACACGGAATGGGAGGTGACATCCGTCGTACGGATCTGGTTCTCGACCATCTTCACGCGTGCTGCTTCGAAATCCATCATATCCTCTTGCGCCTTTATCAGGCCGACTTTGCTTGGTGCTATACGCGTGTCTTAATCGCCTCAAGCTACGCTTTCAAGGCGTCGCGGCTGCAGGTGCCGAGATTCATGCCGATACGTCGCCGACGGACAACAACCAAAGTGCTCGAATGCGAGCTGCGCCGCCTTGATGCACCTATCCTCACCTCGCATTCTCGGGCGAACGCAACCCCTTCGAAGAACGAGCGAGCTGCACTTCGCCAGTGCTCATAAAATTGGAGGGAGCGTCAAAGCGGCGCGCCCATTAATAAAATGTTAACTTCCCGGGACCACGTTTGATGGTATTGGACCGCCTGAACGTGGTGACCGATCGACCTTCCGGCCCGAGCTCTTCGGGCTAAGATTAAATTTGAATAGAAGGTGGCTGGATGCCTGTCTCTCTCGTGCTTTTCGTGGCAACTTCCCTGCCGCTAGTGGTTTTTCTGGCTGCCAGTCTTTCCTCCATGATGTAGGTCGTCGAATGAGGCTTTCGCTCTCTGTCGCAGCGTTCCTTCTCCTCATACCTCAGATCGCGCTCTGCGAAGAAAGCTCGGAAAAAGCAGCACCGGTCATCGGAAATGTCGTCACCGGCAAACAGCTCGATGAATGGTGCGAGGAAGAACAGGCGCTTGCCTCAGTTTATGTCCAGGGAATCCTCGACGAAGCGCAGCGCACGAAGAATCTGACGATCCGCGCCACGAAGCAGACACCGAAGAACTCATCCCGCTACGAACGCTATCTTCAGCAATTCGTCGGCGCCTTCTGCCTCCCGCCCGATCTCAGCAACACAAGAGCGACTACGGTCGCCTGCAAATGGATGTCTGAGCATTCCTGGCAGCTCGACCGGCCCGCCAGCTCGCTGATTGCCCGCTCCTTCAAATTCGCCTTTCCCTGCCTGGAGGAATAGGCGCCTTTCCGGCTCCCGCCGCTTGCGGGCACGCCGCCATCGGGGGATTGGCGGAGGCCCGATCAAAGCAAGAACGGGTTGCAGCGCTTGGCTTCTGGGGCTGCGGGACGTTCAAATCCAATTCGCCAGAACTGAAGTTTCCGCCGAAATTCGGCAGGTTATATGAGCATTTGGAGAAAGGTGGAGGCCTCGTCCGGAATCGAACCGGAATACAAGGATTTGCAGTCCTCTGCGTAACCACTCCGCCACGAGGCCATCCGAAAGCAATTTGCGTTGTGGTGGCGCGGATTTAGAATGATCCAAAGAAAACCGCAAGAGGGAATTTCTGAAAAATGTCCTCTGCGATTTCTGAAATGATGTTTATCCACCGTTCCGCTGAAGAACACGAAGGCGGCTGATAGAGAGAGTCGCGTGGGTGGGCTATGAGAAGCGCAGCGGCCACGCCTGTGTTCCGTGGACAAAGCGCGACAAAGCCCGCAAGGCCCCATATCCGCAAGATCAAGCAGGCGAGCCTTCGCCTCCTCCTTGAGAGCTTTCGAACGGTGAAGAATGTCGTGACGGTCGATGTCAACGCGCAGAATCCGGAAGCGATCGGCTTTTACGAGGGGCTGGGATTCAAGGTGACGAGCCGTTCGGAGCTGAACGACCAGGGCCGCCCCTACCCGATCCTTCGTTTGCATTGGGAGAGATCCACGTCGAAGTGAGCCTTCGTCCCGATCGATTCAGTTGCCCGGCGAAGGTCGGCATGCGCCCGCGAGCACGCTTGGTCTCGTATACGATGCCCCACCGGTAAGATCGGGAATCGGCGGCATTTCAAGCCCTTCTCGACCACCGCTTATTGCCGTGTACCGAATTCGTGGCAGGGCATCAGCCGCTGCCAGCCCATTCAGGTAGGTTATAGAAACCTAAGGTAGATGCTAGGTTATTTGCTACCGGTTTAGATGCCACCCCTGAACCGGACAGTGCCGCGTCCGACGAGACTGCGCCCCCAGTAGTGTCGTCGGACGCACCTAGGCCGCCACCGTTCGCCGCATGGGCACAGACAGAGGGCGCAGCAAGCTTTATCTTCATCATCTCCAGTGCCAATAGAACCGCTTTCCTTGTCGCTATTCGCTGCGAATCTCTCCAGATTCTGGCGTCGAAAACTCTCAGGCCGCGTTAGATGCAACGGTACATGTTTGTCTTAGCACTCTGAGTTGAATGCGAATCTCGGCCTATCGTCGGCCGCCGATGATTTGCGTCATTTTTGCAACAAACCCCGTTTTCTAATAGCACACATATAGTTCGCCTCTCTTATCATCTTGCCAAATCAGCGAAGCGGGTCCAGGAATTGGTTCGTGAAGCTTATTACTTCGCACCTACTGATAGGGAACATGAGCGGGATGGGGTTGGGCACGTCGTTTTTCGGCGCGATATCTCACGCCCAATCAAGAGAGATTGGAGTTACCATGAATATCAAGAGCCTTCTTCTCGGCTCCGCTGCTGCGCTGGCAGCAGTATCCGGCGCCCAGGCAGCCGACGCTATCGTCGCTGCTCAGCCGGAGCCGCTGGAATACGTTCGCATCTGCGACGCATACGGTGCTGGCTACTTCTTCATTCCGGGCACGGAAACCTGCCTCAAGATCGGCGGCAAAGTTCGTACGGAAGGTGAATGGTACGACGCCTACAACCGCAACAGCCACAATGGCACGCTGTGGCACACCCGTGCTGAGCTGAACGTCAGCACCGCGACCGACACCGAATACGGCCCGCTCAAGACCGAAACTATCGTTCGTTGGGACTGGCACGACGGCAATTCCACCAGCACTAACCTGCTGTGGTCCTACATCAGCCTCGGCGGCTTCACAGTCGGTAAGAAAGACTCGCAGTACAACTCCTACATCGGCTACGCCGGCGACGTCATCAACGACGACGTGATCTATGACGGCCCGTACGAACTCAACCAGATCACCTATGAATATGACGCCGGCAACGGCTTCTCGGCCGTGGTCTCTGTTGAAGACAGCAACTCCAGCGGCTCCGGTGCTTCCTACGGCGCAAGCTGGTGGACCGACGACAAGGCCAACCATTACGCTCCTGACGTTGTTGCCGGTGCCGGCTTCAAGTCTGGCGCATGGGGCTTCAAGGTTGTCGGCGGTTACGACTCGATCGTCGAAGAAGGCGCCATCAAGGCTCGCGTCGATGCCGATTTTGGCGCGTTCACGGCCTTCTTGATGGGCGGCTGGAACACCGACGGCGACAAGCTGAACAAGTATGCCGGCACCAACCAGGACGTCTCCGCCTGCACGGCGCCGAACGGCACCGTCAACGCATCCAAGTGCGGCTGGGGTGACTGGGCAGTTTGGGGTGGCGTTGGCGTTCCGGTCAACGACAAGCTGAAGTGGAACGTCCAGCTCGCTTACACCGACTCCAAGATCTTCGAAGCAACCACGAACATCAAGTGGAACCCGGTCAAGAACCTGCTCATCGAGCCGGAACTGACTTACGTTCACTATGATTATGCCAACGACGATACGGTTTCGGGCATCCTGCGCTTCGAACGCAACTTCTGACCTGATCAGATTTGACCTCCGATCAGAGAAGGAAGGGGTCCGGCTTTCCCTGCCGGCCCCCTTTTTTCTTGTCGGCAAGCTCCTGAAACGGAAGCGTTGCTTCTACCAATGCATGTCTCTACATCATCGAAAATCAATCAAAGAGGGACCGCGCCGCTGCCGTCGTGTCTGCCGGTGAAAGGGACGCGGCCGGACAGGGGAATGCCCCCCTTTGAAATATCTTGCTTCGTGCAGAAGATCGCGCGCACAAGGATGATCGGAACCGGCATTTTGTCTGGCCTGTCGAAGAACCCGTCGCTTCCACCTCCGCTTGGCCGATGAGGGTGCAAGCAGATCGACAGCTGCCACCGGCCGCCAATGCCAAAACATGATGGTGCTGAAATCCGGTTCGAGCATCGCCCCTTTGCGAGGGTTCGCATTCTCAACCATTCCGTCGTCCGCCACTATGTCTATCAACGAGGATAAGGCGCCCATCGCGTCGGAACGACGCCGGCCGAAGTCGCGCGTGCAATAAAATTGCAAAACACCACTGATATGGTTCGCTGTCGGCTTACGCCGATCAGATACCATATCGATATGGTGACTTTTCCGAACATGTAATGAAGAAGAGTGGCTCCCCGGGCCGGATTCGAACCGGCGACCTGTCGATTAACAGTCGAATGCTCTACCGCTGAGCTACCAGGGAATGCGCTTGGCGCGGTGTGAGTGGGCTTCTACAAACGCTTTCCCGATTTGCCAAGCGGTTTTTTCAAAAAAATGTATTTCTCTTGCATTATTTTGTCGCCTCACCATCTCCTGTGGATGACCGATCAAAGCGGAACGACAGCAAATGCCGATCGAAATGCCCGGAAAACAAGGCGTTTCGGCATCGATCCCTCCACTCGCGAGCTTGTTTTTGGCTCGGTTAGAATCCCCCTGCCCCGGTCGCGCCTTGCACGCCTCGGCCTGGGGATAGCGCTCGTCTTCGGTGGCCTGCTTGGCTTTCTGCCGATCCTCGGCTTCTGGATGCTGCCACTGGGCCTCATCGTGCTATCGCACGATATGCCTGCAGTACGCCGCTGGCGCCGTCGCTTCGCCGTGTGGTGGGCAAGGCGGCGCCGTCCGGCGAACTAGCTCCCTTTATCTTGCGCCAACCGGCCGGGCAGGGTTGCCGACGACGGTTGCGCCTGGAGCGACATCCTTCGTCACGACCGCACCCGCTCCAACGATCGCGCCGTCGCCGATCGTCACGCCGCCGACAAGGATAGCCCCGCCGCCGATCCACGCGCTCGCGCCGATCGTAACCGGCCGCGCGATTTCCATCCCCGCTCCTCGCAACTCCGGATCCTTATGGTGCTCAGCACAATATACGTGGACGCCCGGCCCCAGCATGCTGCCATCACCGATGCGCACGCCGGCGCTATCGAGAATGGTGCAGCCGGCATTCATATAGACCCGGCGGCCGAGCGAAATGTTGATGCCGTAGGAGCAGTGAAACGGCGCTTCGATAAAAGCGCCCTCGCCGATGTCGGCAAGGAGCGCGGATAAAGCCGGAGCGAGATTGCCACGCTGCGAGGGCGGCATTGTATTATGTGCATGCACGGCCTCGCGCGCCCGCCAGCGCAAGGCGTCGAGTTCGGGATCGAAGCAGCAATACCAATCTCCCGCCGCCATTTTTTGCCGCTCGCTTAGACCCATATTCTCATTCCTTCCACTGCCTTCGGGATTCGCTGACGGTCATCTTGCAACAGCATTCGACGCGTCAGCAATAAAGACGATCGCACGCCTCCCGCCAGCCAACAGGCTCTGGGCGAGGCAAGGCACCTTGCCGGCATTGATTAGCAAAATATCAAATGCACGATCCTGCGAAGAGCGATTATTCGCAAACCTCTTCCCTGAGTGAAAAAGCCCGCCAATGCGGGGATTCCCGCCCTCAACAAACTGTCACACAGCTTGTCTATAACGCCGCTACCGCGGACTTGCGCAAGACCACCGGTTCCGAGCTTTCAAAAAGGAAATAGGGATTATGTCTAAACTTAAAAATTGCATTTCGGCTGCTGCAGCCGGCGTCATGAGCGTAGCGCTGGCTCTGCCTGCAGCTGCTGCTCCGACCAAGTTCGATTTCTGGTTCGGCCTGTCGGGCGATCTGGAGCGTGTCGTTCAGACGCTTTGCAAGAACTTCAACGATTCCCAGAAGGATTATGAAGTTTCTTGCGTCAGCCAGGGCAATTACGACGCCGCCCTGCAGAACACGATTGCCGCCTTCCGCGCCGGCAAGCAGCCGGCGATCGTTCAGGTCTATGACGTCGGCACCGCGACGATGATGCTTTCGGGCGCCTACTATCCGGTCGGCAAGCTGATGTCTGAAAACGGCTACAAGGTCGATTGGAACGACTACTTCCCCGGCATCGCCCGCTACTACGCAACGTCCAAGGGCGAGCTGCTTTCCTTCCCGTTCAACTCTTCGACCGCCCTGCTCTACTGGAACAAGGACGCGTTCTCCAAGATCGGCAAGACCGCCGCTCCGAAGACCTGGGAAGAAGCCGCCGAAGCCATGAAGGCGCTGAAGGGCGCCGGCTATGATTGCCCGATGGCGATCAACATCTCCGGCAACGAAAGCTGGCAGCTGATGGAGCAGTTCTCTGCCATCCACGACCAGCCGGTTGCCACGAAGAACAATGGCTATGACGGCATCGACGCCCGCCTGACGGTTAACAAGACCAAGTTCGTCAAGTACGTAACCGACCTCAAGAGCTGGTACGACCAGGGCCTCATCAAGATCAAGTCCAAGGATCTCGGCCAGGACATGGTTCAGGCCTTTGCATCGGGCGATTGCCAGATGATCATGACCTCGGTCGGCGACCATGGTTCGGTCACCAAGACCCAGAAGGCTGGCATGACCTGGGATGTGGCCGAACTTCCGGTCTACGCCGGCACCGAGCGCAAGAACTCGCTCGTCGGCGGCGCTTCGCTCTGGGTTCTCTCCGGCAAGTCGGCTGGCGAATACAAGGGTGCTGCAGCATTCCTCGACTTCATCGGCAAGCCTGAAACCGCCCTCTTCTGGTCGACCAACACCGGCTACATCCCGGTGAAGAAGTCCGGCTTCGACTTCATGAAGTCCAGCGGTTTCTACGACAAGGCTCCCTATAAGGGCCGCGAAGTCGCGATCGCCAGCTTGACCGCTTCCGAGCCGACCCCGATCACCCGCGGCGTTCGCCTCGGCAACTTCACGCAGATCCGCGCTGAATTCGGCAACCAGATGCAGGCCATCTTCGCCAACAAGGTCAGCGTTCAGGAAGGCATCGACAACCTCGTCAAGAACGGCGACGCCGTCCTCGACCGTTTCGAAGCCACCTACAAGGGCAAGCAGCTGCCGTAATCGGCAGAACTCGTGACGCGCAGCGTCCGCCGGGGCTTCCCGGCGGACGTTCGTTATGAGCGCAAGAGTGCCATCGGGATTCCAAGCCGGAAGAGACAATGGAAAAGCGTATAACTTTCAATAAATGGAGCGTCGGCATTCTGTTCGCGGTGCCGCAGCTGCTCCTCATCTTCACCTTTTTCTATTGGCCGGCCGGTCAGGCGGTTTTCTGGTCGCTGACGCTGCAGCAGCCCTGGGGCGGCGGCAATATCTGGGTTGGCCTCGATAACTTCAAATCCATTCTTGCCAACACGGACTATTGGAACTCAGTCACCATCAGCATCAGTTTCGCGGCGATCAGCACCGGCATTTCCATGGTGGCCGCGCTGGCACTCGCAGCCTTGACCGACCGGCAGCTGCGCGGCTCGAAAATCTACCGCGTCGTGCTCATTTGGCCCTACGGCATCGCAGCTCCCGCGGCGGCGATGGCTTTCCGCTTCATCCTGGCGCCGGAAGCCGGCCTCGTTGCCGTGGTCAATCAGTGGTGGCCAGGAATCTGGGACCCGGGCCTCGACGGAAACGCCGCGATGGCCTGCGTCATCGCCGCCTTCTCGTGGAAATATATCGGCTACAGCTTCATCTTCTTCTTGGCCGCTTTCCAGGCAATTCCTCGCTCGTTGATCGAAGCGGCTGCCATGGACGGTTCGAGCGTGCTCCGTCGCTTCTGGGACGTCCAGTTCCCGTTGATCACGCCGACCATCTTCTTCCTGCTGGTCATCAACATCACCGAGAGCTTCCAGGATTCTTTCGGCATCGTCGACATCATGACATCAGGTGGCCCGCACAACTCGACCAACCTCATGGTCTACAAGATCTATTCCGACGGCTTCAAAGGCCTCGATTTTTCCGGTGCGGCGGCGCAGAGCATCATTCTGATGCTGCTGATCGTCGTGCTCACCATCTTCCAGTTCCGCTTCATCGAGCGGCGCGTGCATTACCGTTGAGGCTGACATGGTCGAGCGCACACCTATTCTCAACTTCTTTACCCATCTGATCCTATTTATCGGCTTCGTGGTAGCCGTGGGACCGATCGCCATCGTCGCCATCGCCGCATCCCACAATATGACCGACGTCAACCACGTCCCGATGTCGCTCATTCCCGGCACGGAATTCTGGGCCAACATGAAGACGGCCTGGACGACCGCCAACCTCGGACCCAAGCTGCTGAACAGCCTGATCTTCGCCACCGGCGTGGCGATAGGCAAGGTGCTCATTTCGGCGATCACCGCCTTCTCGCTGGTCTATTTTCGCTATCCCGGTCGTCACTTCATCTTCTGGCTGATCTTCATAACACTGATGCTGCCGCTCGAAGTGCGTATCGTGCCGACCTATGCGGTCGCAGCGAACGTCCTGTCGCCGTTCCAGGGGATTCTCGACATTACCGGCATCACCTGGCTCATCGCAAAGCTTACAGGGGTTGAGGTCTCGCTGAACCTCGGGCTACTTAACTCCTCGATCGGCCTGATCCTTCCACTGGTCGCGACGGCGACAGGCACCTTCCTTTATCGTCAGTTCTTCCTGACCATACCGGATGAGTTGACCGAGGCCGCCCGCATGGACGGCGCCGGAGCCTTGCGTTTCTTCATCGACATCCTGCTGCCGCTGTCGCGCACCAATATGGCGGCACTCGGCACCATCATGTTCCTCTGGGCCTGGAACCAGTATCTGTGGCCGCTGCTTGTCACCACCGATCCTGCGCATATGACGGCCGTAACGGAGCTCAAGCAGCTCATCCCGAACATCGGCGGCCTTCCCGAGTGGCACATCGCCATGGCCGGCACGCTGATCGTCATGCTGCCGCCGCTTGCCGTCGTCGTTCTCATGCAGCGCTGGTTCGTTCGCGGTCTGATCGCTACCGAAAAGTGATCAAGCTGCCTGCCGCTCTTCTCTAAGGGGCGGCAGGCATTTTATGCTGATGCCTCCACACGCGCAGACTATCCATTATGGATCAGGTGCCCTCTCCAAGGGATAGCGGCACAGAAAACGCGCCGATCAAGCACCCGCCCAAAAAGCGGTCGGCTCCCTGCCAAAACCTCATTTCAAACTGATAACGGTCAAGAGCGGCGCGACGCCGATAGTCTGAGCGACGCTCATCATCCTGCGCAGAAACTTAGGGCCTTCAGCGCTGCCCCTTCCCACGTGCAAAACAAAAAACCCGGAAATCGGTGAGGATTTCCGGGCGCACGTACTGAAAATTGATGTTTGAAACTTTAGTGTGCCAACACCTTGAGCGGCGCGACGGAGGCAACGGCATCAAGCCGTAGGCCGGTATCCTGGGCAAAGAGATGCGTGTGCTGCTGCGGCAGCTCCAGCCCGACGGACTGGCCGGTCTGACCTGTGGTGTGATCCGATACGGCGACCGCAAAGCTCGATCCGTTGATATCGCAATGGATGACGCGTCCGGCGCCGAGTTCCTCGACGAAATCCACCGTTGCCGGGATAGCGTCCGGCGTGCCTGCCGGAACGAGACGAACATGTTCCGGACGGATGCCGAGAGCAACCGGGTTGCCGGCATGACGCTTGCCGATATTGGCATCGATGTCGATCGGCAGGCTATCGAAGATGAACTGTTCGCCGTTGGCCGAGAAGGTTCCTTCGAGGAAGTTCATCGCCGGTGAGCCGATGAAAGAGCCGACGAAGCGGGTGCGCGGCGTATTGTAGATTTCCAGAGGAGTGCCGACCTGCTCGACATTGCCTTTGTACATGACCACCAGCTTGTCGGCGAGCGTCATGGCCTCGACCTGATCGTGGGTCACGAAGACCGACGTGGCCGACAGGCGCTTGTGCAGGCGACGGATCTCGACGCGCATCTGCACGCGCAGCTTGGCATCGAGGTTGGAAAGCGGCTCGTCGAAGAGGAAGACCTTCGGTTCGCGGATGATAGCGCGGCCCATGGCGACGCGCTGGCGCTGGCCGCCGGAAAGTTCGGCCGGCTTGCGGGCGAGGAAATCTTCAAGACCGACGATCTTGGCGGTTTCCCTGATGCGTCGGTCACGCTCCTCGCGTGGCACGCCGGCAACCTTCAAGGCATAGCCCATATTGGCGGCAACATTCATGTGCGGGTAAAGCGCGTAGTTCTGGAACACCATGGCGCAGCCACGCTCGCGCGGCTCGAGCTGGTTGACCACCTTGCCGTCGATGACGATCTCGCCCGACGAAATATCCTCAAGGCCGGCGATCATGCGCAGCAGCGTGGACTTGCCGCAGCCCGATGGGCCGAGAATGACGACAAACTCTCCTGAGCGGAAGTTCAGGTCGACGCCATGGACAACCTGATTGCGTCCATACGCCTTGCGAACTTGTTCGATCCGAATTTCCGCCATTTCAATCTTCCCCGCCTGTCAAATCTGGGCATGTCAATCGGGTGGACTGCTAACGAATTTGCATTACAGAACAGTGACAAGGACCCCTTATATCACAAGCGACATCCAGATTTCCTCACGAGAGTTGCGTGTAGAATTCACTTATGAAACGCGCGGTAGCGGAACTATTTGAAGACGCACACCGTGTGCTGGTTCCGATGGCGAAAAAGCATAGGAACAAGCAAGAGCAGGCGATCGGCCAACACCATGACGACATCCAGGAAAGAACCCTTTCCTGTCCTGCTATGGTTCCGCAAGGATCTTCGCCTCGACGACAATCATGCCTTCCATGACGCGGCAGCGTGCGCTCGCCGCGCACGCATCGCTTAAACACGATGGATAGTGCTATTCTGCCGGATGCGCAGTTATGCGAGGCCCGACCGACCGGCGTTTTCGGCCGCTCCCGAGAAAATACCTGAGGGCCCGGAAATAGAGGCTGTAGGGCAAGAGCTTCAGCAGCTTCGCCCGATAGACCAAACCCTTCGGAAAGCTGATCTCGAAGGCTGGCGTTTTCAATCCGGCGGCGATCGCATCGGCCGCCTGCTGTGCCGACACGATGTCAGGCATCTCGAATTTGTTCTGCGCCGTCAGCGGCGTATCGACATAGCCGGGGGTGATGAGCTGGATGTGAATGCCCATGCGGTCGAGCTCGAAATTCAGGCTTTCGGCCATGTTGATCAGTGCGGCCTTGCTTGCTCCGTAAGCAGCACCGCCGGGAAGCCCGCCATAACCGGCAACCGACGACACCAGGGCAACCTGGCCGTATCCCCGAGCTCGCATATGCCGGACCGCCGGAACGAGACAGTTGACGACGCCGCGCAGATTGACGGCAAAACTTCGCTCGAACACCTCATGATTGAGATCCTCGCCCCGCGCCGGGAGATAGATGCCGGCGTTCAGGACCGCCAGGGCAACCGGGCCGTGCTGATATTCGATTGCGGCGACGGTGTGCTCCATATCCGCTACATCGGTCACATCGCCGTCGAGCACGACGATGCTGCCGGCAAGCCCGCTTGCCTCTGCCTGCAGTGCCAGAAGCTTCTCGTGGCTGCGGGCCGTAACGGCCACTTTGTACCCTTCCTCCGCCAGCCTCAGCGCGAGCGCGCGGCCGATACCGGAACTGGCTCCGGTAATCCAGACGACACCGTGTTCAGGACGTGCGATGAACGGGCTCATGGCTCTTCTCCTTGGCTGACGGCCGCCTTCATCCAACGCTTAAACCGCGACCGTCCTTGGCATTTTAGAAATAGCGTATCATTGTGGCCGCTTTCGGCCAGCTTGACGGCCCGATGCGGAAATCAATGTCACCGACTGGAGACCAATCAACGCCGTGAGCGGCTTCGGCAAATGATTGCTGCCAAGTCGAATTTTGCGGCACGAACAAATAGCGAGGAACAGAATTTCTTGCCTATGTAGCCTTGTGAAGGGAAAAGACCGTTCTTACAGTAGTTGCGAACAGAAGGCAGATTCCAATGACCGTCCATCCGTCCGTCCTAGAAGCAATTGGCAATACGCCGTTGATCAAGCTCAAGGGCGCCTCCGAGGCGACGGGCTCGACCATTCTTGGCAAGGCCGAGTTTTTGAATCCCGGCCAGTCGGTCAAGGACCGAGCCGCGCTCTACATCATCCGAGATGCGGAGAAAAAGGGACTGCTGCGGCCCGGCGGCGTCATCGTCGAGGGAACCGCCGGCAATACCGGCATCGGCCTGACGGTCGTCGCCAAGGCGCTCGGCTATCGCACCGTCATCGTCATCCCGGAAACGCAGAGCCAGGAAAAGAAGGACGCGCTGAAGCTGCTCGGCGCTGAACTGGTCGAGGTTCCGGCCGTCCCCTACAGAAATCCGAACAACTATGTGAAGGTCTCGGGCCGGCTTGCCGAACAGCTGGCAAAGACAGAGCCGAATGGCGCGATCTGGGCGAACCAGTTCGACAACGTCGCCAATCGTCAGGCGCATGTCGAGACGACTGCCAAGGAAATCTGGGCCGATACCGATGGCAAGATCGACGGCTTCATCTGCTCGGTCGGCTCCGGCGGTACGCTGGCGGGTGTCGCCATGGGTCTGCATGCCTTCAACAAGGACATCAAGATCGGTATTGCCGATCCGGAAGGTGCCGCCCTTTATGAATTCTACAAGAACGGCGAGCTGAAATCCTCCGGCTCCTCGATCACCGAGGGCATCGGCCAGGGCCGCATCACGGCAAACCTGGAAAGCTTCACGCCCGACTTCGCCTATCAGATCACCGATGCCGAAGCGCTGCCCTACGTCTTCGATCTCGTTGAGCACGAGGGCCTCTGCCTCGGCGGCTCGACGGCCATCAATATCGCCGGCGCGGTCCGTCTCGCTAAGGATCTCGGTCCCGGACATACGATCGTGACCATTCTGTGCGATTACGGCAATCGCTATCAGTCGAAGCTCTTCAATCCGGACTTCCTGAAGTCGAAGGGCCTGCCGCTGCCGGCCTATCTCGAAAAGCGGGCGGAAATTAGCGTTCCATACGAAGCGACAGCGTGATCATATGACCGTCAGTGCCCTCTATCGTGATGATTTCTATCTCTCGACCGCCGAAGCAGTGGTAACGGCAATTCACGAAGACGGGGGCATCGAACTCGATCAGACCTGCTTTTACGCCACGTCGGGCGGTCAGCCGGGCGATACGGGTTTCCTGGAGCGCGGCGACGGCTCCAGAATCACGCTCGGCCAGACGAAGCATGGTCCGATCAAGGACATCATCATCCACGTTCCGGTCGAGGGCGAACCGCGGCCCATCGTCGGCGAGAAGCTGGTGCTGCACATCGACTGGGCGCGCCGCTACAAGCTGATGCGCATGCACACCGCCTGCCATCTGCTCTCGGTTGTCTGCCCTTACCCGATCACGGGTGCGGCGGTCGGCGAGGAAGAAAGCCGGGTCGATTTCGACATGAGCGAAACGATCGACAAGGACGAAGTGACGGCGAGAATGATGGAGCTCGTCAACGAGAACCATCCCGTATTCCTCCGCTGGATCACGGATGAGGAACTGGTCGCCAATCCCGGTATCGTCAAGTCCAAGAATGTGCGCCCGCCGATAGGCCTCGGCCGCGTCAGCCTCGTCTGCATCGGCGAGGATTCGGCCGTCGACAGCCAGCCCTGCGGCGGCACGCATGTGTCCGAGACGCAGGAGGTCGGAGCAATCCACATCGCCAAGATCGAGAAGAAGGGCAAGGAAAACCGCCGCTTCCGCATTCGTTTCGGCACGCCGACCGACGAGAATTGACCGGGCAAGCGCCCGGATCCCGATATCAAGACCAAGAAATCATAGCAGGGAGAGATCATCATGGCAGCGGACAAGAGCCGTTTCGTCGTATCCGCCGACTGGCTGCAAGGCGAGCTGGGCGCCAAGGACCTGCGCATTCTCGACGCATCCTTCTATCTGCCGGCACAGAAGCGCAATGCCGACGCCGAATATGCCAGCGGCCATATTCCGGGCGCAATCCGCTTCGATCAGGACAAGATATCGGATCATTCGACCAACCTGCCGCATATGGTTCCTTCGCCCGAATTCTTTGCCGCGGAAGTCGGCAAGCTCGGCATCAGCGAGACAGACCGCATCGTCATCTATGATGGCCCCGGTGTCTTTGCGTCGCCGCGCGTCTGGTGGCTGTTCCACATCGTCATGGGTGCGCCGAACGTCTTCGTGCTCGATGGCGGCGTGGATGGCTGGAAGGCTGAAGGGCGGCCGCTCGAAACGGCGCTGCCCGCCTTCGAAGCCGCGACCTTCAAGCCCAAGTTCAACGGCAGTCGCGTCGTCGCGCTCGATGAGATGCGTGGCATTGTCGACTCCAGCTCTTCGCAGATCGCCGATGCCCGCAGCGCCGGGCGCTTTGCGGCGACTGAGCCCGAGCCGCGCGAAGGCATGCGCTCGGGCCACATGCCGGGCGCAAGAAGCCTGCCGTCCGGCGTGTTCGCCACGAACGGCAAGTTCAAGTCGCTGCCGGAGCTACGCGAAACGATCGAAAAGTCCGGTATCGATCTCGACAAGCCCGTGGTGACGACCTGCGGCTCCGGCATTACCGCCGCTATCATCACGTTGGCGCTCGAATCCCTCGGCCATGGCCGCAACAGGCTCTATGACGGCTCCTGGTCGGAATGGGGCAGCCGGGCGGATACACCCGTTGTCACCGGTCAAGATTGAGCAGCATCGTGGTGAAAACGCCCTCGTCCATCAAGGTTCATATCACTCGTCTGGAAATGGCCGCGCCGCCCAAGACCAGCCTGGCGGTGCCGGTCAACATTCAGACGGCGATCATGCGTGCGCCTGATATTCCGCTGCCCTTCTATCGCTATCTCTACCGCCAGGTGGGCGCTCGCTGGCATTGGGTGGATCGGATTCGCCTCTCCGACGAAAACCTGGCGACCGCGCTTCACGACCAGCGCAACAATATCAGCGTGCTCTACGTCAATGGGGCGCCTGCCGGATTCTTCGAGTATTTCCGCCAGGATGAAGAAACGATCGAGCTCAGCCATTTCGGCCTCATGGAGCACGCTCTCGGCCTTGGCATCGGCAAATGGTTCCTGCTGCAGGCGCTTTACGCGATATGGACCCTCAATCCGCAGCGGATCGTGACCACGACGAACAATCTCGATCATCCGCGGGCGCTGCAGCTCTACCAGATGTTCGGCTTCTCGCCGATCTCGACCGGCGAAGGTATCGTCAGGCCGCTGAGCGACAAGGAACTGCTCGAACTCGCCAAGAAGGGCTAGGGCCGCCTTAACCCACGTAAACGCTCGGCATCTGGTGGCAAGAGTCAATGAGGTGTAACGGCGGGAATCGGGTGGCTTCCCATCTCGCTTCGGCGCATCACATGGCAAATCTCGAAAGGAGCTTTGCCATGTTCTCCATCGCTTTTGCAGCCATGCCTACATCCGACGCCGAAGTTCTGTGGAGTGGCGGCGCGGATGCCTATGGTCACCAGCCGGAGACCATAATTTCCGATGGTCCGGGCCATCCCTGCCGCCACTGCCTGCGCAACATCGATGCCGGCGAGGAGTTGTTCGTCTTCGCCTATCGCCCCTTCCCGGACCTGCAGCCCTATGCGGAGACCGGCCCGATCTTCCTGCATAAGGCGCCATGCCAGCGCTACGGCGCGGAAGAAATCCTACCGCCAGTGCTAGCGAGCAGCCGGGATTTCATCGTGCGCGGCTACGGCAAGAACGATCGCATCGTCTACGGAACAGGCGCTGTCACTCCGACGGGCGATATCACAGCTTATGCGGCCTCACTGCTCGAACGCCCCGACATCGCCTATGTCCACGTCCGCTCGGCGCGCAACAATTGCTATCAATGCCGGATCGACAAAATAGGAGCGCCGGCATACGTGGATGCCGGCGCCTCCATCTGACCGTACGCGCGATGGGCTTTACGCGACGTTCAGAATGCTTTCGGGCGCAACGGCCTCGTAACCGAGCGCCTCGGCCACCGGCCGGTTAGTGACGCGGCCCTTATGAACATTGAGGCCATTGCGGAGGTGCTTGTCTTCCGCGATGGCGCGCAGGCCACGGTCGGCGAGGGTAAGGCCATGATAAATCGTGGCGTTGTTCAGAGCATGCGCCGAGGTGACGGGAACCGCACCTGGCATGTTGGCGACACAGTAGTGCACGACGTCTTCGACCACGTAGGTCGGATCGGAATGCGTCGTCGCATGCGAAGTCTCGAAACAGCCACCCTGGTCGATGGCCACATCGACGATGACCGAGCCTTTCTTCATGCCTGATAGCATTTCGCGCGTGACCAGCTTCGGCGCTGCGGCACCGGGGATCAAGACGGCGCCGATCACCAGATCGGCGGAGAAGACCTCTTCTTCCAGCGCCTGAATGCTGGAGTAACGCGTGTGGACACGGCCGTTGAAGATATCGTCGAGCTGGCGCAGGCGTGGCAGGGAACGATCGAGGATGCTGACGTCGGCGCCAAGGCCGGCGGCCATTTTGGCCGCATGCAGGCCAACGACACCACCGCCGATGATCGTCACCTTGGCTGGCAGAACGCCCGGTACGCCGCCGAGCAGAATGCCGAGGCCGCCATTGGCCTTCTGCAGAGCCGTCGCACCCGCCTGGATCGACAGGCGGCCGGCGACTTCGGACATCGGCGCCAAAAGCGGCAGGCCGCCGCGCTCGTCGGTCACGGTCTCGTAGGCGATGGCGGTCACGCCGGAGGCAAGCAGGCCCTTGGTCTGTTCCGGATCGGGCGCAAGATGCAGATAGGTGTAGAGGAGCTGGCCCTCGCGAAGCTGCGCCCATTCCGAAGGCTGCGGCTCCTTGACCTTCACGATCATGTCGCACTTCTCGAAAATATCCTTGGCGCTTGCGGCGATCTTGGCGCCGGCAGCAACATAGGCATGGTCATCGGCACCGATACCGGCGCCTGCCTTCGTTTCGACCCAGACCTCATGGCCATGGGCGACATACTCACGAACGGATGCCGGCGTCAGACCGACGCGGTATTCGTGGTTCTTGATTTCCTTGGGGCAACCAACGCGCATTTCACTCCTCCTCGAATGCTTTTGCGTCTGCATTTTTTTCCGACTGAAATCAGACCACCACAGCCCCGCAATGTCCTTGCAAAGACGATTTGCGCTGCGGTCATTTTTCGTGATTTATTGCGTGAACAAGTGTTTTTTCGAAAGATCTTCGAATGTCCGACCTCGACGCTATCGATCATTCGATTCTGCGGATGCTGCAGCAGAATGCGCGCATCACCAATGCGGAACTCGCCGAGAAGGTCGGCCTGTCGCCATCAGCCTGCTCCCGCCGGCTCGATATTCTGGAAAAGAACGGCGTCATCGACGGCTACCACGCGCATCTGTCGCACAAGGCGCTGGATTACAAGATGATCGCCTTCGTGCACATATCTCTCTCCGGCCAGTTCGCCAAGACGCTGTCGGAATTTGAAACGGCGGTGAAACGCTGTCCGAACGTGCTCGGCTGTCACCTCATGTCGGGCGAGTACGACTACATTTTACGCGTCGCCGCGCGGGACCTAGAGGACTATGAGCGCATCCATCGAGACTGGCTCTCGGCCCTGCCCCATGTGGTGAAGATCAATTCCAGCTTCGCGCTTCGCGAGATCATCGACCGACCGAATGTCGGCCTCTGATCTGCATCAGCGCAAGTCCAGCAGCAAGGCGCGATGATCCGAGACTTCGGGCTCAGCGACAGGATCGAAGCTGACAACCTCGACATTCGAAGTGACCAGCATGTAGTCGGCAAAGCGCGGCTGCTTTTTGTAGTGGGATGTGCGCGTGTCGTCATGTCCCCGCGAGGTGACGAGATCGATCAGACCCAGGCTCCCGAGAATTTCAAAGGTCTCGCCATCCGGCAGCACGTTGAAATCGCCGCAAACGACCAGCCGGTCGCCATCCTGTTTCACCTGTCGGATAAGTTCGACAAAAGCATTGGCCTGATGGCGGCGCGCAGGCGTGTCACCCTTGCCTTCCAGGTCACGCAGGCCATGCATATGTGCAATGGTGACGGGGTAGCCGCGCTCATAGTCGAAAAGACGGACGCAATGGGCGTTGCGCGAGCGCGGATGCGTCCCGTAGCCGTCACTCGAGAATTCGCCATGGACGAAGGCGGCGGCCTGGGCGATGACCGGATGGGTTCTGCGCACGAAGGTCGCCAATCCGAATTCGGAGAAATGCTGCCGGTCGCCATCGAAGAGATCGCCCCGCGCAACGGGAAGGAAGACGGCATCGTAAGCCGGCAAAGCAGCCTTCAGCTCCTCGAAGAGATTGGCACGCTGCGGAAGCTCGACGCCGTGATCGCGATAGACCAGCCATCCGTTGCCCGCGCCCTGCGTGCGAACCACTTCCTGCAGGCACAGGACATCCGCATCGACATCGACGAGATAGGGTATCAGCGGCTCATGCAGCCGGCCGCCCCAGGCATTCAGCGAAACGATACGCATGATCTGTACCTCTCAATAGCCACATCGCCAGTCGCGATCATGCACCTCGGTCCGGTGCCGATTCGGGACGGCCATCTACAATTTTAACGATTATGCTAAGCATCCCTCAATGCACGCCTGCTATCCAGGAGGGGAAAAAGATGTATGAGCCGGGATAACATCATGCAGTTCTCTTCGAAATCTCTCGTCCAAGGCAACCTGAAAATCAAGACACGAGGTTCGCCGCGCCATCATGCCCGACTGACGGGGCAGGTTCGATATTTCACCAAGCTCGTCGCCGGTCGTGTCGTCGATGTTTCCACCAGCGGCATCGCGCTCGATCTGCAGGCTCCGCTCTATGCCGCGGCGGGCAGCAAGGTTCGCGTCGAATGCGACGATATCGGCCTGCTCGACGGTTTCGTGCGATGGGCCCACAATGGCCGCATCGGCATCGAGTTCGATCGCTCATCCAATGCAGCGGCAAAGGTCGCTTCCTATTTTCGCTTTTTCCACAAGGACATAAAGCCGGTTCTGAAACGCTGAACAAATGTTGGCACTCACTGGCATATAACCACAATAAGCCTGTCACATTCCTGGTGCACACCTTCGAAAATAGTCCTAGTCTCCCCTCACCCGAGAGATGATCGACGGACAATAGCCCTATCGTTGAAGGAGTGTTTCATGTCTTCCATTCTGGATTTGCCCAGCATGTCGCGCCGTTCACTGCTGCAAGGCCTCAGCGCCACGGCGGCGCTGATCGTGTTGCATCCTTTCGCCGCGCGCGCCGCCGGCAACCAGGCGCATCTGCGCCTCATGGAAACGACCGACATCCACGTCAACGTCTTCCCCTACGACTACTACGCCGACAAGCCGAACGACACGATGGGCCTGGCGCGCACCGCAACGATCATCGACAATATCCGCGCCGAAGCCACCAACTCGCTCCTCATCGACAATGGCGACGTGCTGCAGGGCAACCCGATGGGCGATTACATGGCCTATCAGCACGGCATGAAGGACGGCGACGTCCATCCGGTCATCAAAGCGATGAACACGCTCGGCTACTCGGTGGGAACGCTCGGCAACCACGAATTCAACTATGGCCTCGACTTCATGTTCAAGGTGCTGGCCGGTGCGAACTTCCCCTTCGTCTGCGCCAACCTGACCAAGGGTCAGCTTGCCTCCGATCCGACGAAGGACGACCTGTTCTTCAAGCCCTATCTGATCCTCGAAAAGAAGATCAAGGACGGCGCCGGCAATGAAAGCCCGGTCAAGATCGGCTTCATCGGCTTCGTGCCGCCGCAGATCATGCTCTGGGACATCAAGAATCTCGAAGGCAAGGCGCAAACCCGCGATATCGTCCAGGCCGCCAAGGCCTGGGTTCCGGTGATGAAGGCCGAGGGCGCCGATATCGTCATCGCTCTCTCGCATTCCGGCATCGACGGCAGCGGCCCGAGCGAGAAGATGGAAAACGCCTCGCTCTACGTCGCCGCGGTCGACGGCATCGATGCCGTCTTCACCGGTCACCAGCATCTCGTCTTCCCCGGCCCGAAGACCTGGGACGGCATCAAGGACGCCGATCCGGTCAAGGGCACGCTGCATGGCAAGCCTGTCGTCATGGCCGGCTTCTGGGGCTCGCATCTCGGCCTCATCGACCTCTTGCTGGAGAAGGACGGCAAGAGCTGGAAGATCGTCGACTTCACCTCCGAAGCACGTCCGATCTACCATCGCGACGACAAGAAGAAGGTCATCGCCGATGTCGCCGACAAGAAGGAAGTGGTCGAAGCCGCCAAGGCCGAGCACGAGGCGACGCTGACCTACGTCCGCACGCCTGTCGGCAAGACCTCCGCGCCGCTCTACTCCTACTTCGCACTGGTCGCCGACGATCCGTCGGTGCAGATCGTCAGCCAGGCGCAGATCTGGTACATCAAGCAGATGCTGAAGGAGACGCAGTATAAGGACCTGCCGGTTCTCTCGGCGGCAGCGCCCTTCAAATGCGGCGGCCGCAACGGCGCCGACTATTATACGGATGTCCCCGCCGGCAACATCGCCATCAAGAACGTCGCCGACCTCTACCTCTATCCCAATACCGTGCAGGCCGTCGTCATCAACGGCGCACAGGTCAAGAACTGGCTGGAAATGTCGGCCGCGATGTTCAATCAGGTCAAGCCCGGCGCCAAGGATGCGGATCTGATCAACAGCGGTTTCCCGTCTTATAACTTCGACGTCATCGACGGAGTCACCTACCAGATCGACGTCTCGCAACCGCGCCGTTTCGGCGACGATGGCAAGCTCCTGAACGCCGATTCGAACCGCATCCAGAACCTGCAGTTCAACGGCAAGCCGATCGATCCTGCACAAAAGTTCGTCGTTGTCACCAACAACTACCGCGCAGGCGGCGGCGGCAACTTCCCGGAAATCGGAGCCGACAAGGTCATCTATCAGGCGCCCGACACCAACCGCGACGTCATCGTGCGTTATGTCCACGATCAGGGCACGATCAATCCGACCGCCGACGGCAACTGGACCTTCAAGCCGCTGCCGGGCACGGCCGTCCTGTTCCAAAGCTCGCCGAAGGCCAAGGATTTCCTCGGTCAGGTGAAGAGCGTGAAGATCGAAGATGCCGGCGACGGCGCGGACGGCTTCCGCAACTACCGGCTCGTCCTGTAGTCACAAGCGCTATGGTCCTCTCCCCGTTCCGGGGAGAGGACCTTGTCATTCTGCGGCGAGACGCTTGTCTCCCGGATGGAACATCTCGATAGCGGATTTGAAATCCGCTTGATTCGGGCATCGCGCCAGGCGCGAGCGGAAAGCCTCGATCATCCAGGCTGCAGCCGGCCCAGGAGGGTTGTCGACCTTGCGGACGGCATAGAGCGGGTATTCGCTCTGGTCATAGGCATCGAGCGCCAAAGGCACCAGCCGCTCCTTCTGCAGATCCTCCATGATAAACGAAGCCGGCAGGCCACCCCAGCCGAGACCGCCACGGATCAGCTGATGCTTGGTAGCAATATCGCTGACGTGCCAGACCTTGTAGGACAGGACGTTGAAATCCCTGCCATTCGTCAGGCTCGAGGCGTCGGTAACGACGAGTTGAACCTCGTCGCGCACATCGGACAGCGCCAAAGGCCTTCCCAGCTTGACAAGCGGATGGGTGGGGGCGGCCACAGGCATCATGAAGGAATGGCCGATGCGCTCGATGACCAACGCATCATCCTGTTTCACCACGGAGCCGCCAATACCGATCGTCGATTTGCCGCTGGAGACAAGCTGCATCATCGTGCCGAGTTCGCCGGTGTCGAGCCGCAGGGAAACAAAGGGGAAGCGATCGCGGAATTCGCGCAGCACGTCGACGGTGGCGTGCACCGGCACCATGACACTTATCGCAACAGCCACCTCGGCCTCGAGCCCGGTCTTCAAGCCTTTCACGCGCGCGCGCATCACCTGAAGATCGGAAAGGATGCGGCGCGCATCCTCCAGCATCACCCTGCCCGCATCCGTCAGCTTCGGCTGGCGCGAGCCCGACCGCTCGAATAGCGGCATCTCCAGCTGAGCCTCCAGATTGGCGATGGTATAGCTGATGACCGATTGCGCACGATTGAGCGCACGGGAGGCTGCGGAAAAGCTGCCGGACTCCGCAACGGTCAGGAACACCTGCAATTGGTCGAGGGTGGGATTGGGAAGCATCTGCCATCCATTCTATCGATAATTACAATCCATATTATCACAGTTTTTCTCGATAGCACTGAGGACTTATCTATTGAACCGAACGAGATCGGACTCTCCCAGCCGATTTTCGCAACCCATTGAAAAGGAAAACGGATATGTCCTCCATTCTGCTTCTGACCTCCAGCCCGCGTCCGGACTCGCTCTCCAGCAAGATCGCCGTCGAGCTTGCAGAGAAGATCAAGGCCAACAATCCCGGCAAGACGCTCGTCAAGCGCGACCTCGCTGCCGACAACCTGCCGCATATCGACGGCCCCTTCACGGTCGCCATCCGCACGCCGGCCGATGCCCGCACGCCCGAGCAGCAGGAGCTGGTCAAGGTCTCCGACGCGCTCGTCGATGAGCTGCTCGCAGCCGACACTGTTGTCATCGGCACCGGCCTCATCAACTTCAACATCTATTCGTCGCTGAAGACCTGGATCGATAACGTCGCTCGCGCCGGCCGCACCTTCACTTACACCGAAACCGGCCCGAAGGGTCTGGCAACCGGCAAGAAGGCCTATATCGTGCTCGCCTCCGGCGGCGTCTATTCCGAAGGCCCGGCCGCTCCGCTGAACCACGCCGTTCCCTACCTGAAGTCTGTTCTCGCCTTCATCGGCATCACCGATGTCGAGACCGTCTATGTGGAAGGCGTCGCCTTTGGTCCGGAAGCTGCCGAGAAGGCTATCGGCGCCGCTCAGGCCCGCGCCTCCGAGCTGGCCCTCGCCGCTTAATCGACAGCAGCATCAAGACATCCGCAGGCGGCCGGCTCCAACCGGCCGCTTTGTTATTTTGCCTGTGGCAGCGCTTTCACGAACTGCTTCACCGTCTCCAGAATTTCAGCCGAAAGAGCCTCGTCGTTCGCGACGCGCGCAAGGCCGAGCGCGCCGGTCATGAGGCAGGAGGCGATGATTGCTTTCCGCCTGGCTTCGACGGTTTCGGGCTGCGGCATACGGGCCGTCATGGCCTCGAAATTCCTCCTCAGGCCGTCCGTGGCGACAGCGCGGACCGCATCGCTGCTGCGCGCCATATCTGCGGTCAATGCCGCATAGGCACAGCCCTCGCCGCAATGATCGCGGTGACGTTCGCTGAGATAATTGTCGATATAGTCGTTCAGCGAGATGCTTGCAGGGTCAATCCCCTGTTCCTCCTGTTGCCGTCGCCATGATCCGATTGCCGATTCCATGGCTTCCGCCACGAGTTCGTCGCGGGAGGCGAAATGCTTGTAGAAGCCGCCGACGGTCAGACCCGCCTCCTTCATCAGATCGGCGACGCCGATCCCTTCCAATCCCTCCTCGCGCAGACGTTTGGCGGCAAGCGTCACGATGCGTTCGTGCGTCTTCTGCTTTTCGAGTTGTGAACGGCCCATCGAAAATCCTTTCATGTCCGGCTTGACAAAATGGATTACGATCATAATCCTTATAGATAACGATCATAATCCAGATCGTGACAAAAGCCAACAGGAGCTACGAACATGCGTCTCAAGAACAAGGTTGCCCTCATCACCGGCGGAAACAGCGGTATCGGCTTCGCCACCGCCCGCCTCTTCCTCGCCGAAGGCGCCAAGGTCGCCATAACAGGCCGCAATGCCAAGACGCTCGCCGCGGCAGCCGAAGCGCTCGGCGGCGACGTGCTGGCATTGCAGGCCGACACGACAGACATCCCGGCCATGGAGAATGCGTTTGCCGAGGCTGCGGAGAAGCTTGGGAAATTCGATATCGTCTTCGCCAATGCCGGAATTGCTGGCGAAACAGCGCTCGGAAAGACCACGCTCGAGCAATTCGAAACCATCGTGCGCATCAATTTCACCGGCGTCTTCTTCACCGTGCAGGCTGCGCTGCCGCATCTGAACGACGGCGGTTCGGTGATCCTCAACGGCTCCGTGCATGCTGTCCTCGGCATTCCCGGCTATTCCGCCTATGCGGGCACGAAAAGCGCCGTTCGCGCCATGACGCGCAATCTTGCCTCTGAACTCGCGCCCCGCGGCATCCGCGTCAACCAGGTGACGCCGGGCGCCACCAAGACACCTATCTGGGGACCGCGTGCCGCCACGCCGGAAGCCATGGATGCGCTGGAAGCCCGCTTTGGCAGCCTTAGCCCGCTCGGCCGCATGAGCGAAGCCGACGAAATCGCCAAGGCCGCGCTCTACTTCGCCTCCGACGATTCCGCCAATGTCACGGCCATCGAAATCACCGTCGACGGCGGCGCCGTCAATGCTCCGTCCGGCGCAAAGCTGTTCCGCACGGCTTGAGCCGAGCGAAAATCCAATCAGCCATCGATTTGAATGAGTGTCATGGGCCGCTCAAAGCCAATGCGGGAGGCGGCCCTGCGATCAGACGGTTATGAAAGAAACCCTCCGACGATCAGACTTGGCGCGTCTTTTCGCCGTCGCCGAAGAGGCCTGCACCGTTCTGATCGATGATCTGCTGCGCCTTGCGGAAGGTCGATTCCACGGCATCGTCCGACGAGGTGAAAACATCGGCGCGAATGAACGTGCGCACCAGCATCTCGCCGTTCACATCCTTCTCGATCCGGCCCATGAGGCGGAACTGATTGCCCTCGCGCTGCGGCGTCGCATAGATCGTGCAGCCGGCGTGCATCTGCGGTTCTGCGCTGACGGCCGGAGCGGCAGATTTTTCATTGCCCGGCTGCGCTGCGCCGCCGGTGAAGATCGAAATGATATTTGAAAAGAACGAAGCCATGGATCGCCTTTAGCATGAAGGTTGCGGGGCCGCAAAGTCAAATGATCAGGTTTGCCAGGATCTCGTTTTCGGTGATGTCTTCGTAACCCATGCCGGAGCTTTCAAAATTGGCGATAAGCTGCTTGAAATTATCCGGATTCTTCGTCTCGATGCCGATCAGGATGGAGCCGAAATTGCGGGCGCTCTTCTTCAGATATTCGAAGCGGGCGATATCGTCTTCCGGCCCGAGCAGATTGAGGAAATCCCGAAGCGCGCCGGGGCGCTGGGCCAGGCGCAGGATGAAATATTTCTTCAGCCCGGCATAGCGCATGGCGCGCTCCTTGACGTCAGGCAGGCGCTCGAAGTCGAAATTGCCGCCGGAGACCACGGCGACGATGGTCTTGCCGCGGATGCTGTCGCGATCGAGCTTTTCGAGCGCCGTGATCGCCAGCGCGCCGGCCGGCTCCAGCACCACGCCCTCGACATTCAGCATATCGGTGATGGTGACGCAGATGGCGTTTTCCTCGATCAGCTTGACCTGTTCGGCCGCAAAGTCCTTCAAGGCTGCGAAATTCAGCTCGCCGATACGACCGACGGCAGCGCCATCGACGAAATTATCGACCTTGGCCAGCGTAATTACCTTCCCCGCCTCGATGCTGCGGCGCAGGCTCGGCGCCCCTGCAGGCTCGGCAAAGGTGAAGGCATCACGGGAAAGCGTGTCGGCGAAATAGCCGGTGATCCCGGCTGCAAGTCCGCCGCCGCCGACGGGAAGAAGGACGTGGTCGGGTATAATACCCTCCGGCAGCTGTTCCGCGATCTCGGCCGCCACGGTCGCCTGCCCCTCGATGATGTCGGCGTGATCGAACGGCGGCACCATGACGCCGTCGATGCGCTCAACATGGTCGCGCGCCGCCTGATAGCATTGGTCGAAGAAATCGCCGAACAGCTTGATGGTGATGAATTCGCCGCCGAAGATGCGCGTCTTGTCGATCTTCTGCTGCGGGGTCGTCATGGGCATGTAGACCACACCGGGCACGCCGAAATGCCGGCAGACGAAGGCAAATCCCTGGGCATGATTGCCGGCGGATGCGCAGACGAAGGTTTTTTCCGTGCCGCCTTCGGCAATCACCTTGCGGAAGAAATTGAAGGCGCCGCGGATCTTGTAGGAACGAACGGGCGTCAGATCCTCGCGCTTCAGCCAGATATCGGCGCCGTAACGGGCGGAAAGATGCTCGTTCAGCTGCAGCGGAGTTGCGGGGAAAAGGCCGCGCATGGCCTCCGTTGCGTCGAGAACAGTCTGTTTGTCCAAGGCTTATCCGTCCTTCTTCAATCCATCCCTGCTATGACACAGGAAAGATGAGCAAAGAAAGCCTGTTTATCGTGCTTTCAGACCTGCCGTCGCGATATCATTGCCGCAAACGCGCAGTTAACCATTTATGCCTCTGACAGAGGAATTCCCAAAATCTGCGAGTTGACAGCAAAGCTCCCCCTGCGTCCAATATGACACAGCCATCATGACGATGGTTAGAGGCCCGCCCAATACCGATCCGTCGGCGCCGGCGGGCTTCGCCTGGGTCACTTCGCATGCGTGCGGTGCTTCCAATCGCCTGATTGCTCCATTTCCGGTGAGTCCGCCGTCTCGAAGTCAGCCTTTAACCGTTGTGCAGCCAGCGTGATGACCTCGTTTTGCGGATATGCGCCTTGCAAGGCCCTGATCAATTCCGGGCGCAAACCGTCGCCACGCTTTGCCGCGATCTCATGCAGATGAAGGAAGATGGACATGGCATACTCCGATCCGGTTGATTGGATCAGACTAGTCATCGGCCAAAGCGGCAGCCACCCGTTTCCTGATAAGCTGATGGTGCGGACGACGGGGGTCGAACCCGTACAGCCAAAGGCCGAGGGATTTTAAGTCCCTTGCGTCTACCAGTTTCGCCACGTCCGCGCTGGGCGATTTCAATATCTTGCGTCGGGTGATTTGGAAAGCGTCGCGTAGTCGTTTTTTGAGTGGCCGAGCAGGTTTCTGAGATATGTGTCTTCCGCTTCATCGACTTGCGGACGAGCACGGGAAGGTTGAGGCGGGCATTCGCTAACAACTAGCCTCCACCACCCAAACGAAAAAGGCGCAGCTTTCGCCGCGCCCTTTCCGCCGAATATCCGTTAGATCTGATCAAGCCGTGAGCTTGGCTGCGATCTTGGCGACGTGGGCGCCCTGATACTTTGCTGCTTCCAGCTCGATTTCGGACGGCTGGCGCGAGCCGTCGCCGTTGGTGATGGTGGAAGCGCCGTAGGGCGAGCCGCCCTTGACTTCTTCCGTGCCCATCTGGCCCTGGAAAGCATAGGGAAGGCCGACGACGGCCATGCCCTGATGCAAAAAGGTTGGGATGAAGCCGAGGATGGTCGATTCCTGACCACCGTGCTGGGTCGCGGACGATGTGAAGACCGAGCCGACCTTGCCGACGAGCTTGCCAGCGAACCAGAGGCCACCCGTCTGATCCCAGAAATTGCGCATCTGCGAGGCGACGGTGCCGAAACGGGTGCCGGAGCCGACGATGATCGCATCGTATTCGGCCAGCTCGTCCGGCGTTGCAATCGGAGCTTCCTGATCGAGCTTGAAGTAAGAGGCTTTCGCAACTTCTTCCGGCACGAGTTCCGGCACGCGCTTGACGGTGACTTCAGCACCAGCGGACTTCGCACCTTCTGCGACGGCATAGGCCATCTTCTCGATGTGACCGTAAGCGGAATAGTAGAGAACCAGAACCTTAGCCATAAGAACGTCTCCTGTTTGCTGGACGCGTTAAGTGTTGCACTCGGTTTTATCAGTGATGCGACAGCGGAGCAGCCCCCATGCCCAGAACGCACTGTTCATCCTGCGTAGACGAAAATTCATTTGCAACATCTTGCGACGGGCGATGGCGATCTGAAAACTGGCGTTTGCATTCGCCGTAAACAGCGCTACCTATTTTGCACCTTTTGCGAACGCGCCGATGCGCATTTTCCTGGATGTCTTCATGTCAAACGAAATCATTGTCACAGCCGCCATGCTGGCCATCGGCGACGAACTGCTTTCCGGCCGCACCAAGGACAAGAATATCGGCCATCTCGCCGATGTGCTGCTGCTTGCCGGCATCGACCTGAAGGAAGTCCGCATCGTTGCCGACGAAGAAGATGCCATCGTGTCGGCTCTGAACGCCTTGCGCGGCCAATACGACTATGTCTTCACGTCTGGCGGCATCGGCCCGACCCATGACGACATTACCGCCGATGCCATCGCCAAGGCTTTCGGCGTGGCCTGCGAGCACGATGCCGAAGCCATGCGGCTGATGGGCGAGATGTATGCCCGGCGCGAGATGGAGTTCACCGAGGCTCGCCAGCGCATGGCGCGCATGCCCGTCGGATCGAAGCATGTCGCCAATCCCGTCTCGACCGCCCCCGGCTTCAACATCGGCAACGTCTATGTCATGGCCGGCGTGCCGCAGGTTTTCCAGGCGATGCTCGACAATGTCATCCCGACGCTTAGGACTGGCGCGCGTGTGCTATCGACCGCCATTTCCTGCCCCTATGGCGAGGGCGAGATCGGCACGCCGCTCGGCCTCATCCAGAAGGCACATCCCGATACCAGCATCGGCTCCTATCCGCGTTATGTCGGTCAATTCTTCTCGACAGAAATCGTCGTCAGGGGCCGCTCGGCCGAGCTGGTTGAAAATGTTGCTGCGGAAGTGCGCGCGATGATCGAAACTATAAGGCAGTCGAAAGCCAAGGAAAATCAGTCGGCTGAAGCGTGACATTCAACGAAGGCGTGCATGTTGGTGGGAACCGGGAACCTATTCTGGGCATTATCTTGTAGCGGAATGCTGATATCATGATCCGATCCAACCCTTCCGCGTGGGAGATCTCTTCATGTCCTACAAAACGATAGTGACCGTTCTCGATAATCCCAACAATACGCGGGTCGCTGCCGAGTTTTCGGCGGCGCTCGCCAAGGAGCATGGCGCCCATGTCGTCGGCCTCCATGCGGAAATCGTCTCGACCGTTCCGCTCGTGGCACCGATGGAGATTCCCGATCCCGTTGCGGTTCAGGCATTGCAGGATGTCGCGCACAATCAGGCGGTCGAAATCGAGCGCCTGTTCCGCAGCAAAATGGAGAGTGCCGGTCTCGGCTACGACTGGTATAGTTTTGCCAGCACCATCGGCTACGGCACCGAACCGCTGGTCGAGACCGCCCGCAGCGCAGATCTGCTGATCGCCGTGCAGCCCGATCCGTCGAAATATGCCGACTCCCAGGTCGACGTCGAAACCTTCCTGTTCGACAGCGGCCGGCCGGTGCTGCTGATCCCCTATATCCTGAAGCAACCGAAGCCTATCCGCCGCGTCCTGATCGCATGGAACGGCTCCAAGGAAGCCGCGCGCGCCACCTTCGATGCGATGCCCTTCCTCAAATCGGCCGATTCCGTCGAAATTCTATCGGTCAGCACGCATGAAAAGGACCCGCATCCGTCCAAGGAAACCGGCACCCAGATTGCGGCCGCGCTGACGCGTCATGGTGTTCGCGCGAGGTTCGAGATGGCAGCTTGCAGCGGCAGGTCGACACCATCGCAAGTCATCGAAAACCGCCTTGCGGATGACAGTATCGACCTGCTGGTCATGGGTGCTTACACCCACTCCTGGCTATGGCAGATGATCTTCGGCGGCACGACGCGCACATTGCTGCAGTCTATGACCGCAATGACGCTGCTGGCGCGCTGATCGGTTCGGAAATCGAAATGGGCGGCCGCCGGTGCGGCTGTGGACCGGTTCGCCGTACTGCAGCTATTGCCTTTTGCCAGTAAATCCAGCAGAAAGCAGCGACCGATGACAGAACTCCCGCCAGGGAACCGATCACGCGGTCGAAGGAGCATGATCCCGAAAGGCCTATCGCTTTTCCCGGATGAGATCCTGTTCAAGTAGACCGTCGGCGATCGCGTTCCGGACTTGGATCAAGGTCCGCGCCCGTCGCGGGGTCTGCTCAGGGTCGCCGGTGCTGCCGGTGCGTCATTATTCCATGCCCCGGAGCCTTCTGCCATGTCCCTGCCCGATAAAGCCTTTCCCGTATCCTGGGATCAGTTCCATCGAGACGCCCGCGCGCTTGCCTGGCGGCTTGCCGGCCTCAACCGCGAGTTCAAGGCGATCGTCTGCATCACCCGCGGTGGGCTCGTGCCGGCCGCCATCATTTCGCGCGAGCTCAATATCCGCCTGATCGATACCGTCTGCATCGCCTCCTACCACGACTATTCCAGCCAGGGCGAAATGAACCTGCTCAAGGGCATCGCCCCGGAATTGTCTGCCAATGGCGGCGAAGGCGTGCTCGTGGTCGACGACCTCACCGATACCGGCAAAACGGCTCTCGAAGTCCGCGCCATGCTGCCGAAGGCGCATTTCGCCTGCGTCTATGCCAAGCCGACAGGGGTGCCGACCATCGACACCTTCATTACAGAAGTGAGCCAGGATACCTGGATCTACTTCCCCTGGGACATGGGCTTCACCTATCAGGAGCCGATCGCCAAGGGTCATCGCGGCTGATCCTAAGGGCCGATTGCGCGAATCAGTTGTGATTCCGTGCGCATTGTCGAACCACGGTTCGATGACGTTAATAGATGTGGGCGCTGCGGCGCCCACTACATTTAGTAGGCCTCACGGCCGCTGGAATGCACGGGATTCAAGGGTTTCCGCGCGAATCATCATGTGCGACAGCATGATTTTGCCGCGCTGCCAATGGCAATGAGGTCACGGTCACAATTTTGTCGTTTTTGACACCGGCGGTGAAATCACATGCCTCGTTCGTGATCGCACGACGGGCGAGCACCCTCCCCCAAGTTCTTGAATCTCTTACCCTCCTGGCGTTTCCCCAGTTTCCACAGGCAAGCCCACAAGATATTGTGGTTAGCAATCCGTTACAAACCACCCCTTGACGGAATCGGGTCTTTCAAAGTTAATGGACGACGTTGCGGCGGCGACTGAACCAGGCGGGTTTACAAGGGCTGGTTCTCAATTCGAAATCGGGTTTGGATTCAAGGCGTTTCACCCTAGCCGGTGACCGCCGTGAGGTTTTTTGTGCCGATGTCGATGCTGCCGAAAAAACAGATGCGGGGACTGGCGGCAATAAGCTGTTAATACTATATTTAGTGTTTGCAGCCACCATCACCACAAGATACAGGATGGCCATCTCCGGATGACACCTCCTGTCAGAGAACGGATTGAAAGCTGGCTGCGCGTTGACATCGCCCTGCCGGAATGAGAATTTTTGCGTCTTGCTTTCATGCGGGCGCGCACCAACGAATGAGGATTGGGACCATGCGCATCGAACGTCGTTTTACGAAGGCCGGTCAGTCACCCTATGCGGAGATCGAATTCCGCAAGGCGACCAGCGAGATCAAGAACCCCGACGGTTCGATTGTGTTCCGCCTCGAAAATATCGACGTTCCCGCGCAGTTTTCCCAGGTTGCCGCCGACATTCTGGCGCAGAAGTATTTCCGCAAGGCAGGCGTGCCCGCCAAGCTCAAGAAGGTTGAGGAAAACGACGTTCCTTCCTTCCTGTGGCGCTCCGTGCCCGACGACGCTGCCATGAAGGACCTGCCCAAGGATCAGCAAAGCGGCTCCGAAACCGATGCACGTCAGGTCTTCGATCGCCTTGCAGGCACCTGGACCTATTGGGGCTGGAAGGGCGGCTACTTCTCGTCGGAAGAAGATGCTTCCGCTTTCTGCGACGAGCTTGCCTATATGCTCGCCACCCAGCGCGTCGCTCCGAACTCGCCGCAGTGGTTCAACACCGGCATGCATTGGGCTTACGGCATCGACGGCCCCGGCCAGGGCCATTTCTATGTCGATCCCTTCACCGGCAAGCTCACCAAGTCCAAGTCGGCCTATGAGCATCCGCAGCCGCATGCCTGCTTCATCCAGTCGGTCGAGGACGACCTCGTCAATGAAGGCGGCATCATGGACCTCTGGGTTCGCGAAGCTCGCCTGTTCAAATATGGCTCCGGCACCGGCTCGAACTTCTCGATGCTGCGCGGCGAAGGCGAAAAGCTTTCCGGCGGCGGCCGTTCCTCTGGCCTGATGAGCTTCCTGAAGATCGGTGACCGCGCTGCCGGCGCCATCAAGTCGGGCGGCACGACGCGCCGCGCCGCCAAGATGGTCGTTGTCGACATCGATCATCCGGATATCGAGGAATACATCAACTGGAAGGTCAAGGAAGAGCAGAAGGTTGCAGCCCTCGTTACCGGCTCGAAGATCGTCGCCAAGCATCTGAAGGCGATTATGAAAGCGACGGTCAATTGCGAAGGCGACAATGACGATTGCTTCGACCCAGCCAAGAACCCTGCCCTGAAGCGCGAAATCCGCGCTGCCAAGAAGGACCAGGTTCCGGAAAACTACGTTCAGCGCGTCATCCAGTTCGCCCGCCAGGGCTACAAGGATCTCGAATTCAAGACCTACGACACGGACTGGGATTCGGAAGCCTATCTCACCGTATCGGGCCAGAACTCGAACAATTCCGTTTCCATCAAGGACGACTTCCTGCGCGCGGTCGAGAATGACGGTGACTGGAACCTGACCGCCCGCAAAGACGGCAAGGTCATCAAGACGCTGAAGGCCCGCGACCTGTGGGAATCCATCTCCTACGCCGCCTGGGCATCGGCCGATCCGGGCCTGCACTTCAACACGACGATGAACGACTGGCACACAAGCCCTGCTGCCGGCCCGATCCGCGCCTCCAACCCGTGCTCGGAATACATGTTCCTCGACGACACGGCCTGCAACCTCGCTTCGCTGAACCTGATGACCTTCAAGGATGCAGCGATGAAGCGCATCAACATTGCCGATTACGAGCACGCCGTCCGCCTCTGGACCGTCGTTCTCGAAGTCTCCGTGATGATGGCGCAGTTCCCCTCGCGCCGCATCGCCGAGCTTTCCTACGAATACCGCACGCTCGGCCTCGGCTACGCCAATATCGGCGGCCTCTTGATGTCGTCGGGCATTCCCTATGACAGCGACGAAGCCCGCGCCATCGCCGGCTCGCTGACTGCGATCATGACCGGCATCGCCTATGCGACTTCGGCCGAGATGGCATCCGAACTCGGAACTTTCCCGATGTTCAAGCCGAACCGCGAAAACATGCTGCGCGTCATCCGCAACCATCGCCGCGCGGCTTACGGCGAAACCTCGGGCTATGAGAGCCTGTCGGTCAGTCCTGTGGCGCTGATCCACTCCGACAATCCGGACCAGGATCTCGTTGCCCATGCCAAGGCTGCCTGGGACCGGGCGCTGGAACTCGGCGAAAAGCATGGCTACCGCAATGCACAGGCAACCGTCATCGCGCCGACCGGCACGATCGGCCTCGTCATGGATTGCGACACGACCGGCATCGAACCGGACTTCGCTCTCGTAAAGTTCAAGAAGCTCGCCGGCGGCGGCTACTTCAAGATCATCAATCGCGCCGTTCCGGAAGCGCTGCGCACGCTCGGCTATTCCGAAAGCCAGATTGCCGAGATCGAGGCTTACGCTGTCGGCCATGGCAACCTGAACCAGGCTCCGGCCATCAACCCATCGACGCTGAAGGCCAAGGGCTTCACTGCCGAGAAGGTCGATGCTGTCAACGCCGCTCTGAAGAGCGCCTTCGACATCAAGTTCGTCTTCAACCAGTGGACGCTCGGTGCCGACTTCCTGAAGGGCACGCTGAAGGTGTCCGACGAGCAGATGGCCGATATGAGCTTCAACCTGCTCGACCATCTCGGCTTCTCCAAGAAGGACATCGAAGCCGCCAACATCCATGTCTGCGGTGCGATGACGCTGGAAGGCGCCCCCTTCCTGAAACAAGAACATCTCGCCGTCTTCGATTGCGCCAACCCCTGCGGCAAGATCGGCAAGCGTTACCTCTCGGTCGAGAGCCACATCCGCATGATGGCGGCAGCCCAGCCCTTCATTTCGGGCGCCATCTCCAAGACGATCAACATGGCGAACGAAGCAACCGTCGAGGACTGCAAGAACGCCTACATGCTCTCGTGGAAGCTCGGCCTCAAGGCCAACGCGCTCTACCGCGACGGCTCCAAGCTTAGCCAGCCGCTGAATGCCTCGCTGATCGAGGACGACAGCGACGAGGACGCGCTGGAGGAATTCCTGCAGGCTCCGGCAGCCGCACAGGCCGTCACCATCACGGAAAAGATCGTCGAGCGCGTGATCGAGAAGGTCATTCGCACGCAGGAAAAGCTGCCGAGCCGCCGCAAGGGGTACACCCAGAAGGCCAAGATCGGTGGACACACGATCTTCCTGCGCACCGGCGAATATGACGATGGCCGTCTCGGCGAAATCTTCCTTGATATGAACAAGGAAGGCTCGGCACTGCGCGCCTTCATCAACAACTTCGCGATCTCCGTTTCGCTCGGCCTGCAGTACGGCGTGCCGCTCGAGGAATATGTCGACGCCTTCACCTTCACCAAGTTCGAGCCGGCCGGCATCGTCACGGGCAATGACGCCATCAAGAATGCCACGTCGATCCTCGACTACGTGTTCCGTGAGCTCGCCATCTCCTATCTCGGTCGCCATGACCTCGCCCACGTCGACACCTCGGACTTCAACAACACGGCGCTCGGCCGCGGCGTTTCCGAAGGCAAGGCCGATGTCGTCTCCAAGGGCCTGACGCGCGGCTACAAGCCAACGCTGGTTCCGACCTCGGGCGATCGTCCGGCAGCAGACGTCAAGGGTTCGGCAACGGCCGCGCCGGCACGCGCCGCTTCGCTTGCAACCGTCACCGCCTTTGCCGGCAACACGGTGCGCAAGCTGGAGCCGACGGGTGCCGTCTCGACCTCCGAAGTCGTCGCCTTCAAGCGCGACTATGAAGAGCGCGCCAAGGAACTGGCCGAAGAGATCGCCGAGGAACTGGCGGATGAAACCGCCACCGGCCTCTTCACCGACAAGGCCGCAAGCGACGCAGCAACTGCCAAGACGGAAGCAAAGAAGCTGGAATCCGAACGCCGCGCCCGCTCGATCATGCAGGGCTACACCGGCAACATGTGCACCGAGTGCCAGAACTTCACGATGGTGCGCAACGGCACCTGCGAGAAGTGCGACACGTGCGGCGCCACGAGCGGCTGCAGCTGATCGGACTAAGGTATTGACCGAACAGCGCTAAAATCGGCCATCGGCCGTTTCAACTAAAACTCTCTTTCCAGGCGTTTCGGCGCCTGGAAAATACCTTTTGGAACAAACAGTGAAACAAATTCACTGATTGAGTGTATCTAAGTTTACAATCCAGAATGGCTTAAGTATAGATATGCCTGCATGCGCTTTGCGCTGCCGACGGATGGTCTGCGGACGCCGACGGTTTGCCACCGGTCCCATGGGCACGGCGGAGCAATCCTATGCGCCAGCTTTATCCCCAAGCCGACAAATAAAATTATTGCGCGAATTTTATATTGACGACTATCTCTATGCGCGCATAGAATTTTGCGGGCACCGAGGGGAAAAACTAATGAACTTCAAATATATGCTGGCTGCCGCCATGGCCGCCGGATTGTCATCGTGCACGACAAATTACGCCTACGAACCTATCATCCCCAACCCGCCAAACATCGAAATGACGCAGGCCCGATGTCAGATGATGGCAAGCAGTGTCGACCAGGGATACTTCGCCTACGGAAGCACGAGCTATGTGGCCGGCGCGGCGATCGGAAACGCGCTTGGCAATGCCATTCGGGAGGATCAGTTCATCCAACAATGCATGACCATGAGCGGGTGGCGACGTGTTCCCGGCCCAGGACAAGGTAAGGCAGCAGCCCGCTCGACAGCTCCGAGATGGACACCGCCCAAGCCAAGACCCGCCGCCTTGGGTGGGAAGTTCCCGTCTGCGCCGAAATAGGCAAAGGCACATCGAAGCTTGTTATTGTCAATCGGCAGATAAGTAGGCTCCCTGCACATGAAGGAGAGCCTTGAATTATCGGCTCGGCAGCAGCACATGCGAAATGCCCGATTTCGGTCATGAAACGGGCGGGAAATCATCCACTTTCAGTGGAATTGTTGCCGCCGTGACATTCGGTCCGCCGTGCCCTCCAAGCCTTTCTGCATGGGTTTCGGCCTTTCGACGCATTCTATCGCTAAACCCGGCCGGCCAAGCGTCGGCGATGGCATTCCAGGCGTGTGAGGCACCGTATTGAAAATCGGCAGCAACATCACGAGCGTTCAATATCTGCGGGCCCTCGCTGCGATCTCCGTTCTCTGCTTCCATGTGAGCGAGACATACGGCCTGGAATTCAAGGTCGGAGCGGCAGGCGTCGATATATTCTTCGTCATCAGCGGCTTCATCATGTGGATCACGACCGATGGAAAGCCAATCGGCCCGCGAGAATTCATGGTGCGTCGGCTCATCAGAATTATGCCGCTCTACTGGATCGCGACGGCAGCGACGTTTGCCGTGGCCGTGTTGAAGCCGCAGTTTTTCTTCAACACGAATTCGAGCATCGGAAATTTGATCGGCTCGCTGTTTTTCGTACCCATCATCAGGAATGAAGAGCTACATCCCGTCGTCGAGCAGGGATGGACCCTATCTTACGAGATGTTCTTTTATCTCATCTTCTCCATCTCATTGACCCTGCCGGAGTTCAGGCGGTTATGGTTCCTCATGACGGCTCTGGCGACTGCCGTCATCGCGCATTACCTCCTGCCCTTCGGCTATGTCCGCGTTTTCACACAGCCGGTCATTCTGGAATTTGCGGCCGGGATCATCATCGGGCGCCTGTGGAAACAGGGTTTTCGTCTGCCGTTTCATACCGCCATCGGCTTGATGATCTTGGGGTTCGTGCTGCTGCTGGCGAGCGACCTCCTCACCCATGTCGACCGGGTAATCTGCTGGGGTATACCGGCAGTGCTGCTATTGTCGGGCGCCGTGTTCGCGGAGCGGGAACGAGCGGCTCCCAAACTGGCCTTCCTGCATTTCCTGGGGGATGCATCCTATTCCATTTATGTCTGGCATGTGCTGACCGGCATTCTGGTCACGGCGCTGCTATTGCGCGTCGGAGTGCCGCACGCGGTACAGCCCGCGTTGATCGTATTGGGTTCTCTCGCCTTTACGATCGTCTGCCATCTGTACATAGAGCGCCCGATACTTCGAAAAATGCAGCCAACACGCCCGCAACCCGCCTATCGTCGCTGATGTACAATCTTGATGGGCGAATGAGTCGCCCCAGACCGCAGACATCTCGAAAATCGCCCCCCTCCGAACACCAGTCCACGGCTGACCTCATTCTTTCACCGGAAAAGCTGCGACAGCGCGCCCGACCCGTGGCATAAGGCCCCCAACAATTTTCACCTAGGCCGCGCGTAACCATGATTCGCATCGAAAATATCAGCAAGCAGAACAGCCACCGCATCCTCTTCATCGAGGCATCCGCTGCGCTCAACAGGGGCGAGAGCGTCGGGCTCGTCGGCCCGAACGGCGCCGGCAAGACGACGCTTTTCCGTATGATCACCGGACGGGAGCAGCCCGACGAGGGCCAGGTTTCCGTCGATAAGGGCGTCACCATCGGTTACTTCAATCAGGATGTCGGCGAGATGGAAGGCCGCAGCGCCGTTGCCGAAGTGATGGAGGGCGCCGGTCCCGTGAGCGCTGTTGCTGCCGAACTGCGCGAGCTGGAAGCCGCGATGATCGATCCGGATCAGGCCGACAGAATGGATGAAATCATCGAGCGTTACGGCGAAGTGCAGGCGCGCTACGAAGAGCTGGACGGCTACGCTCTGGAAGGCCGCGCCCGCGAAGTCCTGGCGGGCTTGAGCTTCAGCCAGGAGATGATGGATGGTGATGTCGGCGCGCTCTCGGGCGGCTGGAAGATGCGCGTGGCGCTGGCCCGCATCCTGCTGATGCGCCCTGATGTGATGCTACTCGACGAGCCGAGCAACCACCTCGACCTCGAAAGCCTGATCTGGCTGGAAGCCTTCCTCAAAAGCTATGAGGGCGCGCTTCTGATGACCTCGCACGACCGCGAGTTCATGAACCGCATCGTCACCAAGATCATCGAAATCGACGGCGGCAACCTGACCAGCTATTCGGGCGACTACGAATTCTACGAGCAGCAGCGCGCCCAGAACGAAAAGCAGCAGCAGGCGCAGTTCGAGCGCCAGCAGGCCATGCTTGCCAAGGAAATCAAGTTCATCGAGCGTTTCAAGGCACGTGCTTCCCATGCTTCGCAGGTGCAGAGCCGCGTGAAGAAGCTCGAAAAGATCGATCGCGTCGAACCACCGAAGCGCCGCCAGACGGTTGCGTTCGAGTTTCAGCCGGCGCCGCGCTCCGGCGAAGACGTGGCGGTTCTGAAGAACGTTTACAAGAAGTATGGCAGCCGCAGCATCTATGAAGGGCTTGATTTCATGGTGCGACGCCGGGAGCGCTGGTGCATCATGGGCATCAACGGCGCGGGCAAATCCACCCTGCTCAAGCTGGTGGCCGGCACGGCAGAGCCAGATGAAGGCAGCGTCGCACTCGGCGCCAGCGTGAAACTGGGATATTTCGCCCAGCACGCCATGGATCTGCTCGACGGAGAGCGTACCGTGTTTCAGCAGCTCGAACACGATTTTCCGCAGGCGGGCCAAGGCCCTCTACGTGCGCTCGCCGGCTGCTTCGGCTTTTCCGGCGACGACGTGGAAAAGAAATGCCGCGTGCTGTCGGGCGGCGAGAAAGCGCGGCTTGTCATGGCGATCATGCTCTTCGATCCGCCGAACCTGCTGGTGCTGGACGAGCCGACCAACCACCTCGATCTCGACACCAAGGAAATGCTCATTCAAGCGCTGTCGCAATACGAGGGCACAATGCTCTTCGTCTCGCACGACCGGCATTTCCTGGCGGCGCTCTCCAATCGCGTTCTGGAGCTGACGCCCGAGGGTATCCACCAATATACCGGCGGCTATACGGAGTATGTCGAGCGGACAGGCTACGAGGCGCCTGGTCTTAGAAGCTGATAGCTTCGCCGACGGACGCTATTGCGTATTCGTTGAGGATGTGGCGCCCGCATTGATCACAGCAACGGGCGCCGTTCTGCCACGCACACGGATTTCGATGCGGCGTCGTGACTCGACGGCGCCGCGCTGGCCCGACGTGATGGTGTCGCCCGGCAGGATCAGCTGGGCGGCAGACATCGGCAAGATCATGGCATCCTTCAGCTTGGGATTGGCCTTGAGCACGTTGGCGACCGCAATGGCGCGGGCAAGCCCAAGCCCTGCATTGTCGGCCGGCTGCAGCGCCGATACCGGCAGCTTGCCTGATATCGCGCTGATCAGCGTATCGTCGAGATTGGATTTTTCACGCGATACCGGCTGCTCGTCGGTATGGCCTATCACTTCGACGATATTAGCGCCATAGAGGCTCAGATTACTCGCAATTTCATCCGTAATGGTGCCGTCGAGCAGTTGCGCGAAGGTGCCGGTGAGCTCGGCGCTTCCGGACTGGAAATAATTCTTCTTGGCGTCATCGAGATTGATGATGGGCGGCCAGTCATGCATGCCGTTCCCGCTGCCATGGCCAGCCAGAAGCCTGTTGACTTCGTCGGGCGCTGACGCCGGGGTGACGCCATGCTCCTTCAGCACGGCAGCAACCTTGGCAAGCGACTGCAGATCGTCCGGCGTCGCGCCCTGCTCTGCCATGCTGTCGAGCGTCTCTTTCGCCAGCACCAGCTCGCGCCACTGCTTGTCTACCGTTGCCTTATCAGCGGCGGAGAGATCACCGGAGACGACCTTGGACTGCAGCAAGACGAGCTCAGCCGCCTGTTCTGCCCGCTTCTTCTCCAGCACGGCAACCTGCTGTTCGGCTTTCTCAAGTTTGCGCTCGACCTCGTAGCGCTTGTTTCTCTCCGCCGAAATCAAGGCGGCGGCTACGAGCAGCAGGCAGAAAACCAGAAGCAGCATGGATTCGGCCATCGTCAGGCCAAGGATCAGGCCACGATTGTAGCCCTTGTGCTCCAGTTTCGGCTGAGTGTCCGAGCCACCTGCTACCATAGGTGCCACCAGCGTTTTCGCGGCACCGTTTCAATATCCGGTGCGGCATCACCGTCAGCGGCGGATCTCGGCAGCGGCGTCTGCCTCATCGCTTCGGCCACGCGACCCAGCGCCATCTCGATATTGCGCAACGGCTGCAGCTGTGCTTCCGACATCTCCTTGATCGCCGCAATCGCCGGGGCCAGTTCGGCCCGCACGACATCCTCCGGCGAACGGATTTCCTCCAGCTTCTTGCCGACATTCTCGACGGCGGCGCCGAAGGTGCCGATGATCTCCGAAAGCTGCGATGTCGTCGTCGTAAGCTGTGCGGCGGCGTCGTTGATCGGGGTCACTGCCTGCTTCGCCAGCATTTCCAGGATCTTGTTGATCTCCTGACCGTTACGCTCGGCCTGGCGCGCGATCTCCTCGAACCCTTCCGACAGCATCTGGTTGCTGACGCGCCGGTAATGGGAGAATTCGCGCGAGGAGGAATCGAGTTCCGTGCGCACGCGCCGCGTCATCTCCGCAAGCTCGTGGCGCACGCTGCGCTCGATGTCGATCGGGTCGCGCCGCATCTGGTTGAAGAGAATGCGCAGCGTCACGCCGGCGATGGTCGAGGTGACGGCGATGCCGAAATTGCGGACGATGGTCTCGATCGATGTTTCGCCGGCGAAGAGATAGAGCGAGACACCGAGGCTCGACAGGGTGAAGAGAAAGCCCATGTAATAGAGGTTGTCGCCCGCCTGCTCGTTGTGCAGCCGGAAACCGGCAAAGGCGAGCGACACGATGAAGTAGATCGCCATCAGCACGAGCGGTATGCCCGTCACGATCGGTAGCGACCACTCCATGAGCTTCGACGACCAGATGAAGACCATGCCGCCGATGGTGATGGAGGCGAAGAGCACCATCGGCCCGTAATCGCGGATGAGGTATCTTGCATCGGTGTCGGCCATCAGCGTATCCCCTCCAGGCGCACGAAGCCGTCGAAATGGCCGTTGTTGTTCTTGATCCACTGCGCCCAGAAGTTTGCGAGATCCTCCATGCTGAACTTCATGTTCGGCCTTTGAAAGGCAAGGATCCTGACCGTGACACCATCCAGTGACGTGCGAAAACGGTCGTTTGCCGGGCTATGCTGGTACTTTTGATAGGATGCGCCGTCGCGGTAATTCGAGAAGGCCGCGGTGTGCTCGATCATGTCGGAGGCAATGAAGAGCCGCTTCGGCAAGCCATGGGGCGTGCTGGCGAAGACCTCCAGATTGATCTTCTGGATGGCCGCCATGATCGGCGATAGCCGGCCGGATTCGCCTTCGGTCAGCTTGCCGGCGATATCAGCGAGCGGCTTCTGGAACCCCTTCTCCCAGCGGGCCTGCGCCAGACGCGGGTTGCTGGTCCATTCATCGACGCTCGCGCCGCTTCCCGGATTGCAGCCGTGGAAGGTCTGGATCAACTCGCCTTCTTTCTCGGTCAGCGCATAGATATCGATGGCGCCACCGATCGGCACGTCCGCGACGATCTTCTGGAACTGGTTGCGCAGGTCGAGCGCCGTTGTATCGGCGATCGGATCGGTGACATCGAGCAGAATAGCGGTCTCAGCCTTCGGGCCGCCCACTGGGCAAAGCGATGCCTGGTCGACGGCGACATTGCCGCTCGCCCTGTAGCGCAGCCAGCCATAGGCGCCGACGATCCCGAGAGACAGGACGGCGAGGCAAACCGTTGCGATGATGAGACCGGCGGAACCGCCACGCCGGCTACGCCGCTTGCGTCGCGCCAAGGATGCTCTCCGGGAAAAGATTGTCGAGCTGATGGTATTTCTCGATGGCGCGCTCGAACTCGTCGCCGATCCGCTTGATCTGCTCCGACAGCTCCGTTTGGGCACCCTGGATGCGCGAGCCCAAGACCTTGTCGTCCCACTCCTCTTCGGTGCGAATGACTGGTGTCAGACGCTCCATCTTGTAGGCCGAATTGAAATAGGATGGTTCGGGCTCGGTGCGTGCGGCCCGATCGGCGTCGCGGTAGGAGGTGAGCAGCACATTGGCGGCGCGCTCGAGATGGTTTTGATGCTCGGCAAAGAGGCCCGCGGTCCTCGCGCGATGGGCGATGATGGCCGATGTCTCCTGCCGGCGTAGCGAGAGGTCGCGGATGATCTCCTCGATCTTGCTGTTATGCTCGTCGCGGATCTCGCGAAGGTCTTCGATCAGGTCCAGCTTGCGGTCGATATAGTTGTCTCTCGCCGCATCGAGACGCTTTTGCACGCCGGCGAAGCCCGGATAGGGATCGGTGAGATAGCAGCCGTCGATGAAGGCGACGAGCGAGAACATCAGGCCGATGGCAAAGAGCATCCATGAATTCAGCTCCGTCAACCCGAGCGGTGCGGCCTTCAGGCGCTGGATCACTTCGGCACCGGCCCCGCTCAAAATCGTCGCCGAGACCTCGCGATAGTGCGCGAGCGCGATGTTGATGCCCAGGGCGACGGCGACATAGGCGACGAGCCCGAGAAGGCCGAGCAGCTTCAGCGCGTAGGACCGATGCACCAGGAAACGAACGCAGAAGAAGGAAAATATCAGCGCCGTGCCGATATTCAGAAAGGCGAAGGCAGCCGCCTCCGTCACGCCGCCGACGAGGCCCTGTTCGCTGCCCTTGGCGAGGAAACTGCCATTCATCACCATTTCGATGAGCACGAGGAAGACGATGAGCGAGACCTTGAAGCCCCAGGCCGCTTTGCTGGAAACCTTGGCGGCGCGCTGCAGCTTGTGCGTAGCCTTGAAGCCCACCATCTCGTCCTCGGCGGTTTTCAGCTTGCGTCGCAGGCCGTGAAGCTCATCGACGCCGCTTGCCACCTCCGCTTTAAAGTCGGAGACGCTGGAGGCATTCGCCTGGCGGATAAGACCGAACTGCCCTTCGAAATCGAGGTTGCCCAACCGGCTGTCGAAGGTCTGAAACTGGTCTTCGAGGATCTGGTAGGAGCTCTTCTTTTCCGCCTCGACCCAGGCGACGATGCGCTGTTCCGTTTCGTCGAAGGATTGCGCGTCCGATGCCGGCCGGTTCTGCCGCCCCGCTGCGGCGCCCTTTTCCTTCAGATCAAGGGTAGAGCCGAGTTTCTCGATATCAACGACCGGAAACACGTCCGTCGAGGCGCGGAAATCATGGCTGGTCTCCCGAACGCTGTCCCAGAGACGGTTGAGGGCTTCAAAACGCAATGATCTTCCCCGATGAATTCATCAACTTAGAAAGGACGAACGACAAACCGATACCGCACTGGTTGTCCCTGGTCCAGAGCGATGTGATCGAGGTTAGGACGCGATTGTGGTAAAGAGTAGCCCGAGCATGCGGCGATTGGAAAACATGCGCTTGAATGAACGAGGCGGCGATGACGAGCATGGTGAAATTTCCATATGGTTGTAGTGTGCGGGAAGGTCCGACGGCTTTCAAATCCGATTGCGGCCGGCCCAAGAAACCTCTCGCCAGATCACCGGCGTGACATAGTTTGCAGCATGCGATCTCAATCGGAGCACCACGCGATGACGTCCTCCCCCTTCAAGAACATTTGCGTTTACGGCGCCGGCGCGCTTGGCGGCGCCATTGCTGCAAAGCTGGCCTCCTCGAGCGAGCAGGCGCAGATTTCCGTCGTCGCGCGCGGGGCGCATTTGGCGGCCATTCGCTCGGGCGGCATACGTCTTTGGGAAGCTGAGGCAGACCGGCCTGTCGTGGCGCGGATGACAGCAACGGACGATGCGGGCGAGCTGCCGCAGCAGGATCTCGTCATCACGGGGCTTAAAGGTCATCAGCTGGCTGCGGCGGTGCCCGGCATCGCCGGGCTCCTGCATGCCGGCACCCGCGTCGTGATGATCCTCAACGGCGTGCCGTGGTGGTACTTCCATCGCGACCGGCAGAGCGGCCACGCGGAACATCGGATGGAGGAACTGGACCCGAATGGCGATCTCTGGCGGCTGATCGGCCCCGAACGCGTTATTGGCTGCGTCGCCTATCAGGGGGCGGAAGTCGTCGGCCCAGGCGAAGTCAGGCTCAGCAACAACGGCCACTTCATTCTCGGCGAGCCGTCCGGCGAAACGACCGCGGATATCGAAGCCATTGCAGCGGTGCTGCAAAGGGCCGGCGTCAAGATCTCCATCTCGGAGCGCATCCGCGACGAGATCTGGAGCAAGCTGATGGGCAATGCTGCCTTCAACCCGATCAGCGCGCTCACGCGGGCACTGATGTCCGATATCATGAACGATCCCGCTCTTTCGGCGATGGTCGGTCAGGTCATGAGCGAGGTGAAGGCGGTTGCCGAGGCTTTGGGGTCGCGCTTGGCCCTCTCCGTGGAGGAACGCCTCGAGCGCTCGCGTCAGATCGGGCCTGTGCGCACCTCGATGCTGCAGGACCTGCTAGCCGGCAAATCGCTTGAGATCACACCGCTCGTCGGCGTCGTCGTTTCGCTTGGCAGGCTGACGGGTGTCGCGACGCCGGTCTCCGCGACGATCCTCGCATTGGTGACGCAGCTCGACAGGAAGAACCTGGAGGCAGCTGGATAACGGCTCGCCACTCGGCCGCGCCCGCCGCCTTCGTCGATCGCGGCGGCGCTCAGCGCGCCCCATTCGCGCTGTCGCCTGGCCCTTTATATCGCACTTACTTCTTCGCATTCCGCCGCGAATGGATTTCCTATGCCACCAGGGATTACGCTTCCATAGAAATATGGAGGTAGATGCCATGCTCGACACGCGCGCACCCAATCTGACGGAATCCATCAGGGTCCTCGTTCACAACAGCGACGAGCGGCACCAGCGCACAATCGCATCGGCTCCAGCGACGAAGACCGAGCCAAAGCGCCAGTCCCGCAATCGCCGGTTTCGCGAGAAACGCACATTCTGGTCGATGCTCGCTTTCGGGCTGCTGCTCGGCGGCCTGGAGCTGTTCATCGTGCTGCATTATCTCTGAGCCGTCACCACCATGGGCAAACCGAGCTTGAAGAGGCGCATCGGCGGTGCAATCACTGCTCTTGTCACGCCATTCCGCGACGGCGCACTCGATTCCGTCGATCTGATGGTGCATGTGGAGCGACAGTTGCTTCATGGTATCGATGGGCTGCTGACCTGTTCGCTGACCGGCGAAGGGCCGACGCTGACCGAGGCCGAACGAACGCGCATCATCGAAATCTGCGTCGAACTTTCCGAAGGCCAAACGCCGGTCATCGTTGCGACAGGTACGAACGACACAGCGACGACAATCGAGGAAACGCTGCAGGCGCAGCGGCTGGGCGCGGATGCCGCGCTTGTGACAGTTCCCTACTATTCGAAGCCGACACAGAAGGGCGTTGTTCACCACTTCGAGCAGATTGCGGCACGGACCGGCACGCCGCTCATCATCCATAACCAGCCTTCGCATACCGCCATCGATCTCGCGCCGGCGACGATCGCACGGCTGGCTGACATTCCCGGCATTGTCGGGATCGTCGACGGCAGCGGCGATCTCTTGCGGATCGATCTCTGGCGTGCGCTGCTGCCGGAATGGTTCGGTCTTTATACCTCAAGCGATGCAAGCGCCCTCGCCTTCACCGCGGCCGGCGGCCATGGCTGTTTTTCCGGTGCAGCCAATGTCGTTCCCCGGCTTTTCCATTCGATGCAACACTCGGCCGCCTGCGGTCACCTTAGCGCCTCCCTTTCGATCGACGAGCGTTTGCGACCTCTGTTCAAAGCGCTCGCCCGTGAAAGCGAGCCCGCCACAGTCAAGCACGCCCTGGCACTGATGAGGCATATGGGACCAGAGGTGCGTCTGCCGCTGGTCGGCGTTACAGCCGAAACCGCGGCGGAGATCGAGTCCGCCATTGCGCCGTTCCAGTTCGACGGCAGCGGCCGCCCGGCATCTCGCCAAGCTTTCAGACTTGGCTTGTAAATCCGACCTATCCCTATGAGATTTTTATATTTTTCCCAATTCTGGCAAATGGAAATCCTAGCAGCTCACCCATAGATTCAACAGCGTAGCACCGGAATGGGTCCATTGGGCCCGCGGTGCGGGTGACGCTGGAAAGGAACTATGATGTCACGCTATTCGCATGCCGGCTCATCCGCCGATCCCCTTCAACGTCCTCGCGCCGCGGCTATTGCCAGGAGCGAGCGGCCTTTCTCTTCAGACGTCGTGCTGCATGGCCTCCGCTCCATCGCTCCCCGTCTCGGGCTTGTCCTCCTCATTGCCGGCGCATTGCAGCTGGCAATGCATCTGGCCGGACATTGAGCGCAGCTGAAGAGATCCAAGAGGAAAAAACAAGATGGCAAACGCACTGCAAATTCAACGCCGCTCGGCCCGCAATCACCTGCCAGCCGCCCCGGCCCGCTTCATTGTCGGCCGTGACCGTTGCGGCAGCTGGATCGTCCAGGACCGCGAGGGGCTAGTGGGCGGCCTCTTCCGCAGCGAGGCCGCTGCCCTGCACTTTGCGGCAGAAGAATGCAACCACAACCCTGCCGATATCTGCCATGCACCGGAGGGCTCCGTTCTCGATCTGGACGGCTTCGCATCCTCCTCGTCCAATCTGCACTAGACCCTGCCGGCGCAGGCTTCGACAGCCCTCCCCCGGCCGAACGCTTCCTTAACCCGGATTCGGGTAGGTTTTCGTACCGGATGTCCCAGAAAACAGAACCACCATGTCGAAGCCTGCCTTCCGCTACAGCCATTACGATCTCAAGGAACAACGCGCCGGCACGGTGATCGAAATCACCCTCTCGGCCATTGCCAATGTCAGGCTGATGAACGGCTCGAATTTCGAGCGGTTCACGGAGACCCTCAAGCATCAATTCCTGGGCGGCGTCGCCAAGAAATCGCCGATCCGGCTCGCGATCCCGGAATCCGGTCACTGGCATGTCGTCGTCGACATGGAGGGCCACAACGGTCTGGCGGAATCGAGCGTGAAGATCGTCGACAATGCAGCTGCGCCGCGCATGCAGAAAGCGCCGCAAGACGTCACCGGCAAGTGAATAAGGGCTAACGCTCGCCGCGCTCCTTGCGCAGCTTGGCCCACCAGTCCAGCCGCTTGCGGATATCGCGCTCGAAGCCGCGTTCCGGCGGATCGTAGAAGGTCTGGCGGCCCATCTTTTCCGGAAAATAGTTCTGGCCCGAAAAAGCATCCGGCTCGTCGTGGTCATAGCGATAGCCGTCGCCATATCCCTCGGTGCGCATCAGCTTCGTCGGCGCATTGAGGATATGTTTGGGCGGCAGCAGAGAGCCGTTCTGCTTGGCCGCCTGCGTCGCCGCCTTGAAAGCCGTATAGACTGCATTCGATTTGGGCGCGGTGGCGAGATAGACACAGGCCTGGGCCAACGCCAACTCCCCCTCCGGCGACCCCAGATAATCATAGGCATCCTTGGCGGCGTTGCAGATCACCAGGGCCTGTGGATCGGCAAGGCCGATATCCTCGACCGCCATGCGCACCAGCCGGCGGCCGAGATAGAGCGGATCCTCGCCGGCATCGAACATGCGGGCGAGATAGTAGAGCGCGGCGTCCGGGTCGGAGCCGCGAACCGATTTGTGCAGCGCCGATATCAGATTGTAGTGCCCATCCTGCGCCTTGTCATAGACCGGCGCGCGGCGCTGGACGATCTTGACCAGCATATCAGGATCGAAGAGCTCATCCTTGCGGGCGGCACGCCAGACCTCTTCGGCCAGCGTCAGCACCGAGCGACCATCGCCATCCGCCATGCGGATCAGGCTGGCGCGGGCATCCTCCGTCAGCGGCAGCGGCTTGCCTTCCACCGCTTCAGCCCGACGCAGCAGTTCCTCCAGGCTTTCCTCGTCATGCGAGCGGAATGTCAGGACACGGGCGCGGGACAGAAGAGCGGCGTTGAGCTCGAAAGACGGGTTCTCCGTCGTTGCTCCCACGAGAATGACGGTGCCGTCTTCCATCACAGGCAGAAAGCTATCCTGCTGAGCGCGATTGAAACGATGGATCTCGTCGACGAAGAGCAGGGTCTGGCGGCCATCCATGCGGCGCAGCCGCGCTGCCTCGAACACCTTCTTCAAGTCAGCGACGCCGGAGAAGATCGCCGAAATCTGCTCGAAAGCGAGCCCCGCCTCGCCCGAGAGCAATCGCGCAACCGTCGTCTTGCCGGTGCCGGGCGGCCCCCAAAAAATCATCGATCCGAGCGAGCCCGCCTCGATCATCCGGCGCAGCACCCCGTCCTCGCCGGTCAAATGCGATTGGCCGGTGACATCAGCCAGTGTTTGCGGCCGCAACCGATCCGCCAGAGGCCGCTTGTTGGCGACCTCCTCCGGTATCCGCGGTGCAAACAGGTCATCGTTCATCGGAAGAACTGCCGGATACGCTGGCCGTCGCGCTCGATCTCCACGCGCCAGAAGCTCGGGTTGGAGGTAACGGTCTTCTGAAGGATCTCCGTGGTGTTGATCGCCACGCCATTGATGGAAATGACGATGTCCCGCACCGCAAATCCCAAACGGTCGGCCGGCGAGTTGGACTTCAGACGTTCAATGACGACGCCGGTCGCGTCGGGCGGCATATGCAGATCGTCGGCAACGCGCGGCGAGAGATTAGCCACCGTCGCGCCGGAGAAGGGATTGTTGCCCTCGATCGCCCGTTCGTCGCGCGGCGTGGATTCAGGCGCCGCGGCAAGCGTCATCGTGGTCTGATGTTCCTTGCCGCTGTCCAGTACCGTCAAAGATACAGTTGCACCGAGGCCGGCCGTGGTCAGGCGATAGCCGAGCGCATCGGGATGCTCGACCGGAATATTGTTGAGAGCGGTGATCACCTCGCCCGGCTTGAGGCCGGCCTTGGCCGCCGGACCGCCATCGACCACCTTGGTGACCAGCGCGCCGCGCACCTTGTCCAGACCAAGCGCTTCGGCAACATCCGAGGTCACCGGTTCGAAGGAGGCGCCGATATAGGGACGCTCGAAGGACTTGTCGCCGCGATCGGCAGCAGCAAGGAAGACCTTGACGAGATTGGCGGGAATGGCAAAGCCGATACCGTTGGAGCCGCCGCCCTGCGAGAAGATGGCCGTGTTGAGCGCAATCAGCTCGCCATTCATATTCACCAGCGCGCCGCCGGAATTGCCGGGGTTGATCGATGCATCTGTCTGGATGAAGAAACCGACTTCGTTCTTCACCTGGTTGCGGGCAAGCGCCGAGACGATACCGCTCGTGACAGTCTGTCCGACGCCGAACGGATTGCCGATCGCCAGCACAAGATCACCGACCTCGACGGCATCGGAATTTGCGATCGGCAGGATCGGGAAGCTCTCGTTCTTTGACTGGATCTTCAAAACAGCCAGATCGACGCGATCGTCCTTCAAGATGACTTTGCAGGGAAATTCGCGGCCGTCCGAAAGGGCGATCTTGATGTCGTCAGCACCGTCGATGACGTGGTTGTTGGTAATGACGGTGCCGTTCGCCTCCACGATGACGCCGGAGCCCAAAGACGATTGCTTCTCGGTGCGATTCGGCATGCGCTGGCCGAAGAACTGCTCGAAGAAGGGGTCGCCAGCAAAGGGAGACTGACGCTGCACCATGCGCTCGGCATAGACGTTCACCACCGCGCCGGCGGTCTGCTTGACCAGCGGCGCAAAGGAAAGCTGCATCTGCACCTGGCTCTGCGGCACCGACTTCGCCGTCTGCGCCTCGGCGGAAAGCGGCATCGCCATGATGAGGGCAATCATCGAAACGGCAGTGCGCTTCAGGAGGACTTGCATGAAAACTTCCTTCTTTAATGCTCTTGAAACAACGTTGTAGCGCCCGACGCTAGAAAGAAAAGAGGGCGGAAGCATGAAGCATAAATGGACGTTTGCGGTGATAAAAAACAGGCTCGATGAACAAAAACATGCTGTCATGCATTTCGCGTTGGGAATCGTCAAAAGGGAGCCAGATATGCGATTGAACCATCTTGCCACCGCCGTCTTCTTCACCCTCTTCGGCATGGCCGGCGCCTCCCACGCGGCCAGCTTCGATTGCGAGGCGCAGAACCTGAAGCCGGACGAAAAGACGATATGCGACGTCAGGGCGCTCAACGATGCCGACGTGAAGATGGTGACGACCTTCGACCTGCTCTCCGGCCTTCTTGCCATGGGCGCGCGCGGCGAGATGCAGGATCATCAGACCGAATGGCTGAAGAAGCGCCAGGCGTGTGGAGCGGATGTCACTTGCCTTACATCTTCGTATCAGGAGCGCCTGAAGGAGCTCAACGAGGCCTATAAGCAGATCAATCGGCCGCTTTAGGATCGTGTCTCCTGCGATGGCTTGGAGACTTCACCGGAGATATCCCCTCTCCCCGCAGGCGGGGAGAGGGTTAGGGTGAGGGGCTACCGCAGGAACAGGCAAGCTCTGCCGTTGCGATAAAGCTCGAAAAAGCCCCTCATCCGTCCTCTCACGGCCGAGCTGCGCTCAGCCGCTCAGGTCCACCTTCTCCCCGCTTCGCGGGGCGAAGGGGCTTAGTTATTTTCCGCCGAGATCACGAACGGCGCCGCGATCAGCACTCGTCGCGAAAGCGGCATAGGCCTTCAACGCGGTGGTGACGTTGCGCTTGCGCGGTTCGGCCGGATGCCAGCCCTTGGCGTTCTGGGCTTCGCGACGGGCGGCAAGTTCCGCCTCATCGACGCGCAGGCTGATGGTGCGGTTCGGAATGTCGATGTCGATCATGTCGCCTTCGCGCACCAGACCGATCGTGCCACCATTAGCAGCCTCGGGCGACGCGTGGCCGATCGACAGGCCCGAAGTGCCGCCGGAGAAGCGGCCGTCGGTGATGAGCGCGCAAGCCTTGCCGAGGCCCTTCGACTTCAGATAGCTCGTCGGATAGAGCATTTCCTGCATGCCGGGGCCGCCCTTCGGGCCTTCGTAGCGGATGACGACGACGTCGCCGGCCTTGACCTCGTTGCTGAGGATGCCCTTGACGGCGGCGTCCTGGCTTTCGAAGACCTTGGCCGGGCCGGAGAACTTCAGGATCGATTCATCGACGCCGGCCGTCTTCACGATGCAGCCGTCGAGCGCCAGATTACCCTTCAAGACGGCAAGACCGCCATCCTTGGAGAAGGGATGCTGGGCATCGCGGATAACGCCCTTTTCACGATCAAGATCAAGCTCTTCCCACCGTGCGCTCTGGCTGAAGGCAATCTGTGTCGGAACACCGCCGGGGGCGGCGCTGAAGAGTTCAAGAGCCGCCTTGTTGTCGGTAACGGCAATATCCCATTGCGCCAGCGCTTCGCCCAGCGTCGGGGCGTGCACGGTCGGCAGATCGGCATTCAATAGTCCGGCACGGTTCAGCTCACCGAGGATCGCCATGATGCCGCCGGCGCGATGCACGTCCTCCATGTGAACGTCGGCCTTGGCCGGCGCCACTTTGGAAAGGCAGGGAACGCGCCGAGACAGGCGATCGATGTCATCCATGGTGAAATCGACTTCACCCTCATGCGCTGCCGCGAGAATATGCAGCACGGTATTGGTCGAGCCGCCCATGGCGATATCGAGCGCCATGGCATTCTCGAACGCACCCTTGCTGGCGATCGTTCGCGGCAGAGCCGTCACATCGTCCTGCTCATAATAGCGCTTTGCCAAAGCGACGACCCGGCGACCCGCTTCAAGGAAGAGTTCCTTGCGGTCCGAATGGGTTGCAAGCGTCGAGCCATTGCCCGGTAGCGACAGGCCGAGCGCCTCGGTCAGGCAGTTCATCGAATTGGCCGTGAACATGCCCGAGCAGGAACCGCAGGTCGGACAGGCGGAGCGCTCGATGACCTGAACGTCTTCATCGCTGATCTTGTCGTCGGCAGCGGCAACCATGGCGTCGACAAGGTCGAGGGCAACCTTCTTGCCATGCAGCACGACCTTGCCTGCTTCCATCGGTCCGCCGGATACGAAGATCGTCGGGATGTTCAGGCGCAGCGACGCCATCAGCATGCCGGGGGTGATCTTGTCGCAGTTGGAGATGCAGACCATGGCGTCGGCGCAATGGGCATTGACCATGTATTCGACGCTATCGGCGATCAGTTCGCGCGACGGCAGCGAATAGAGCATGCCGTCATGGCCCATGGCGATACCGTCGTCGACGGCGATGGTGTTGAACTCCTTGGCGACGCCGCCGGCAGCCTCGATTTCGCGGGCAACGAGCTGGCCGAGATCCTTGAGGTGAACGTGACCCGGCACGAACTGGGTGAAAGAATTGACCACCGCAATAATGGGCTTGCCGAAATCGCTGTCCTTCATACCCGTCGCACGCCAAAGGCCGCGTGCGCCGGCCATGTTGCGGCCGTGGGTCGTGGTTCTGGAACGATAAGCTGGCATGGTGTCTTCCTCGTCATCCTGGAATTTGTACGGCGTCGGCAGGGGCCAAAGGTTTCGGGCCGAAGGGGACGCCGGCAACTCCGCTTTTTGGAATTGTCCTAATCCAATCGTGCAATACTGTCACTATCAACTCAAGCGAATCCGGTACGCTGCGGGGCAAGCGGTGTAGCCTGGCAATCGTGCTATAAGGCCGGAATTGGGAGTGCGACGGCCGGATCACAAGCACACACAAAAAGTTGCTTTCACTTCCAAAGAAATGCCTGCCTAAAAGTGTAACAAAACCAGTGTCCGTTGCGTATCGCTGATATCGAAGCTGCTACCGCATAGAGGAATTTTTCCATGGCCTCCTACCGACCGCCTAAAATCGCATCTTCCGAGATCACGCCCCGCTCGATCTATCTCAAGCGCCGCCAATTCCTGACGGCTGCAGCCGCCGGTGTCGGCATGGCGAGCCTCGCAGGCAAGGCCGCGCTGGCCGAGGCGCTGACGGCGACCAAGAGCAATTATACTGTCAACGAGAAGCTGACGCCGATCAAGGACGTCACCACCTACAACAACTTCTACGAATTCGGCCTCGACAAGGCCGATCCGGCCAATCTCTCCGGCAAGTTCAAGCCGCGGCCCTGGACCATCAAGGTCGACGGCATGGTCAACAAGCCCGGCACCTTCGACATCGATGCGCTGATCAAGGAATTTCCGCCGGAAGAGCGCGTCTATCGCATGCGCTGCGTCGAAGCCTGGTCGATGGTCATTCCCTGGGACGGCTTCCAGCTGTCGGCCCTGCTCGACAAGGTAGAGCCGCAGGGCAGCGCCAAATTCGTGGCTTTCGAGACTGTGGTGCGGCCGGAGGAAATGCCGGGGCAATCCGGCCTGCTGCAATCGCTCGACTGGCCTTATGTCGAAGGCCTGCGTCTGGATGAGGCACGCAACCCGCTGACGCTACTTGCCGTCGGCCTCTATGGCGAGACCCTGCCAAACCAGAACGGTGCGCCGATCCGCCTCGTCGTACCCTGGAAATATGGTTTCAAGGGAATCAAGTCGATCGTGCGGATCACGCTCACCGACAAGCAGCCGATCAATACCTGGCAGGCAACGAACAGCCAGGAATACGGCTTCTATGCCAACGTCAATCCGGCCGTCGATCATCCGCGCTGGAGCCAGGCAACCGAGCGGCGCATCGGCGAAGGCGGCTTCTTCGGCTCCAACCGTCACCCGACGCTCCCCTTCAACGGCTATGCCGATCAGGTCGCCAGCCTCTATAGCGGCATGGACCTCAGGGTGAATTTCTGATGGCTCTTTCCTTCGCTCTCCCCAAGCGCTGGCAATCCACCTCCGTCTGGGCGCTTTACGCCGTCGGACTTTTACCGGCGGCCTGGGAATTCTATCTCGGCGCGACGGATCAGCTCGGCGCCGATGCGGTCAAGACCTTCGAGCTTTTTCTTGGATTATGGGCGATCCGCTTCCTGCTGCTGACGCTTGCGGTCACACCGCTTCGCGATCTCTTCGGCTGGAACTATCTGCGTTATCGCCGTGCGCTCGGTCTGCTCTGCTTCTACTACGTGCTGATGCATCTGACCGTCTACATGGTTCTCGACCAGGCGCTGGACGTGCGGGCCGTAGTCGACGACGTGCTGAAGCGGCCCTTCATCATGTTCGGCATGGCCGGGCTCGTCATGCTGCTGGCGCTTGCCGTGACCTCGAACAATTTCTCAATCAAGCGCCTCGGCAAGAAATGGATCTGGCTGCATCGCCTGGTCTATATCATCGCCGCCTGCGGCGCCCTGCACTTTGCCCTCTCGACCAAGGTGCTGTCGCTTGAGCAGTTCATCTATATCGGCCTGCTGATCGCCATGATCCTCTACCGATCCTACAGGCCGATCATGATGGAGAGACGGCGGGCGGCGCGCAGGCCGGCTATGGCTTCCAACTCCAGAGCGGCCTGACGGCGGCCGCCCCGATCTTTGCAAACTTTCGGGTCAGTCAGCCGCGCTGGCGATTTTCGGCTGGCCCTTCTCCTGCACCTCGGCTGTTACCGTCAGGCCGGCAATCAGCTTCGTGCCGTCAGGCACCTTGTCGAGCGCGATGCGCACCGGTACGCGCTGCGCGAGGCGCACCCAGCTGAATGTCGGCGTGATGTTGGCAAGCAGGCTGCCGGAGGTCCGCTCGCGATCCTCGATGCCGTAAGCGATACTTTCGACATGACCGGTCAGCTTCTCGGCCTGGCCCATGAGGTGAATGGCAACCTCATCGCCGACATGGATGCGCGGCAGCTTGGTTTCCTCGAAATAGCCCTCGACGCGCAGGGAGTCGGTGTCGATCAGCGCCACCTTGGCGGTGCCGGCGGCGACGTAATCGCCCGGACGCAGGCTGAGGTTCGAGATCGTGCCGTTGACGGTGGCGCGGACCTCAGAGCGATCGAGGTTCAGCTGGGCAAGTTCGCGATTGGCGGTCGCCTGGCGAAGAGAGGCGTCCGCCTGCTCCTCGGCCGTCTGCGCCTGTTCCTTCTTCTGCATGGAGGCAGCATCGCCGAGACGGCCTTGCCGGTCGTTTTCGCGACGGGCCTGCTCGAGAGCCGCCTTGCTGCTTGCAAGTGCCGCATCCGCCTGCTCGAGCGCGATGGCGAAGCGATCACGATCGACACGGAAGAGGACATCGCCTTTCTTGAGGGTCTGGTTGTCCTTGACGAGCACGTCGCTGACGAGGCCGGAAACATCGGGCGCGATGCCGACGACATCGGCCCTCAAGCGCGCATCGCGCGTCCAGGGCTCATCCATATAGTGGCCCCATAGCTGGCGGCCGACATAGATGGCAGCAACGACGAAGATGAGAGTGACGGCGACACGGCCGACGAGTTTAAACGCGTTCATGTAAAGTACCAACGAGAGACAGAGGAGACGGCGCCGAGCAGCAGGACATAAAGCGCGAGATCGAAAAGACCGCGATGCCAGACAAGAGTGTAGGCTCCGATCCATGCGAGCAGGCGCCGAACGATGATGACGGCAAACAGCGCCACGAGCATGAGGACGAGAAGGCGTGGAATGTAGACGCCATAAAGATCGAATTCTGCGGGCATGATATTACTCGGCGGCAATGGGAAGTGGTTGAGTGGTATCCGATACGGGCGGTCGCCAGCTCGCCGGCGGCTCGGCATGAGGGAAAAGCGCGCGGCGAAGGCCAACGAGAGCATCGAGGCTTGCCCGGCCTGCATGCCGCTTTTCCTGCGCCACCGCCTCCAGGCTGCGGTCGATCGAGACACGTAGTTCGTCGGACGGGTCGATGGCGCTCTTGGCCTTCAGCCGAGAGCGATAGAAATACGACACGCCGATCAGGACTTCGCTTACCGACGCTGCAGCCGCTGATTTCAACTGGCCACGCTCCTTCTGCAGCATCAGAACGTTGAAGCCGAGGCGGACGTCGGCATAGCCGTCGACTTTCTTCAGCTCGCGGTCCTCGATGCTTGCGAGGCGCGGCACGAGCTGGCCCAGGCGATCGAGGATGCGGCCGGACAGGCGCTCATGATCGGCGCGGCGAATACCGGCGGCGGTGTCGGCAAGATCGGTCCAGCCGGCCCGCACCAGCCGCCAGGCGGCAAGTTCGGCGCCGAACGGACGCGTCAGCAGGGTCCAGACCAGAGCGAAGCCGACGCCGGCCAGTGCTGCGACCGCACTATTGGCGAAAGCGCCGAAATCAGCGGTATAACGATCCTGCAGCGCGATGAAGGTCGCACCGTTCACCGCCAGCAGCATGGCGAGCATATTGGTCTGCGGTCGCGGGATCAACAGGCCCATGACGAGGAAGGGCGGTGCGAAGACCAGCACCAGCATCTCGAAGCCGGAGATCGACGGCAATATGCCGAAGATATAGACGCTGGCGATAACGAGGCTCACTGCGCACCAGACGAACATCGAGGTGATGAAGGGTGCGGGCCGATCAAGTGCTGCGAAAAACGAGCAGGCGACGGCGGCCATGGTGACGAAGCCGGCGCCATCCTGCCATCCGGAATAGATCCAGAAGAAGCAGGCAACGGCGATGCCGACGACAACTGCGCTGGCCGAGAAGGCCAACAGCGCATAGTCATAATGCCTGATATGACCAACGACATTGCGGTGACGGAAAGCGGGGCGCCATGTGCCGACTTGCTGGCCGGAGACGATCTGGTCGCGCAGCGTCAGGCAATCCTGCCAGAGATCGACGATCTCTTTCAGGCGATCCAACGCACTCGACCGGACAAGATCGTCCCAACCGAGATCGATGTCGTTCTGCTGCAATTCCTCGATCTTTTTCGACAGGGTATTGGCGGTATCGTCAGCCTTGCCGCGACCGCCCTGCCCCAACCAATCGGCAACATCGTTCAGGACTGCGGCCAGTTCCTGCGGCAACGGCTTTTCACCGGCCTTCAGCGCATGCAGACGATCGGCGAGAGACGAGAAGAGCGGCAGCAGCATTAAGAGACGGCCGCGCAGCTCGCGGGAATGCCTGACGATATCACGGCTGCCGGCATCATATTTGAGCTGGCTGATGACGAGGTCGAGACCCGTCACGTCGGAAGCCAGCTTCTGCCGTTTCAAGGGAGTGGCCGGGGAAGCGCCCTCGCCGCGCAGGATTTCATCGGCCCAGGTGCCGGCATCGTCGAGCCAGGAACCGATGCGCTGGCCGAGCGTGGTGCCGACGCTGCTCGGAAAGACGATGGCGCTGACAATGCTCGCGCAGACAATACCGATTATGATCTCTTCGGAACGGGAAAGCGCGACATCGAATACGGTTTCCGGCGCACCGACGGTCGGCAACGCGATCAGCGGCAGTGAATAGCCGGCGAGCATGAAGACATAGCTGCGCGAGGTGCGGTCGAGCATCGAGATGAACAGCAAGGTGCCGGTCCAGAGCGCGACGACCACAGAGAGCAATTCCGGCGCATTGACGAAGAGCGGCACGAGGATCACCGATGCGGTGGCGCCGATAAGCGTGCCGAGCGCGCGATAGAGCCCCTTGGAGCTGGTCGCCCCGGCAAGCGGATTCGCAACCACGTAGACGGCAGCCATCGCCCAATAAGGACGCGGCAGGTCCAGCGACAGCGCGATAAACAGCGCCATAATCGCGGCAAGGAAGGCTTTGACCGAAAACAGCCAGTCGCGCCAGGAGGGAAAGCTCATAGGACCTTCTCCGGCTCCTGCTCCGCAGCGACCGCCTTCCAGGTCTCGAATTCCTCGAAGGCCTTCAGGACGCGGACGGCAGCTTCGAGATCGGCCGGGGCCACATTGGCGAGGATGTTTCCGCGCAGCTCGTCGAGGGCATCTTCCATGCGGGCGGCCAGCGCCTCGCCCTCCGGCGTCAGCCACAGGCCCTTCGCACGCCGATCCGTCGGGTCATCCTTGCGGATGACCAGATCCATGTTTTCGAGCTGATCAAGCAGCCGGACCAGAGACGGCCCTTCGATGCCGACATAGGTGGCGAGAACCACCTGCCGCACGCCGCCTCCCAACCGGCCGATCCAAAGCAGCGGCGCAGCCGCGGCTTCCGATATGCCATAGGAGCTCAGTGCGAGATCGACAACCCGGCGCCACTGGCGGCCTGTCGTGAGCAGATTGGCGGTGAATGTGCGTTGCAGGGCGTTTAGCGAGTTCATATAATTCCATTAGCACCAAACTAATTAGTATTCAAATTATTATGATACAAAGTGATATCTGAAATGGGAAATGCAGCCATGCGTAAAATGACCATCATCTTCGATGATCGGCCCGTACCGCCTGAACGAAACGGAAATATCAGCGTGAGAACTTCGTCGCCAAGAGGACGCGATCGAGCAGCAGAGCGGCCGCTATCCCTATGGCATAGGCTACGATGTTCCAGAGTGAGAACACCCTCCCCAACAACAATGCTCCGGCGGTCGTCAGCCGAAACGTGTCCAGCGCCGGCGTGTGCCACAGCCTGAAAAGCTCGACGGCCACAGCGACGGTACACGTAAGGGAAGCGATCCGCAGGTCTCGAATGCCGATGAATATGGCGGCGAAAAGCCAGTAGACCATCGCGCTCCATAGTATCGAACCGCCATATTTGACCACCGCGAAGGGAAGATCGGCCGCATATCCAAATCGCCGCAGCGCAAGCCCGCAGGCTACAGTCAGCAGGAAGGCCGAAAACAGACGAAGCCTTCTCTTTGGATATCGATCTAGAGCTTCCAATTCGTCATGTCCTGCCAGCGCACACGACAAGCAATATCGTTCGCGCGATTCGAACAAGCAAACATCCCGGACAATGCAAGGCTAAGCTGCAATTTTGCCATGCTCCTCGTATCATCACTTGAATTGGAAATCGCCAATGTCGCGGGGGGAAGCATTGCATGGCCAAAGTCGTTTCAGTGGAGGAAGGCCAGCCGCTCCTGGACAGCTATTTCGGCCCGGATCCGCGTCATTCCGACCTCGCCGGCTTTCGCCGATTCGCAATCGAGTTCACCTTTTTCGGTTTGAAGGAGGCTCGTGCCTGTCTCTTTGCAGGATTGTTCTTTCTCGCGGTCTTCGCTGTACCGCGCGCCGGGCTTCTTCACATTCCGCGCTATGATGTGCTGCTGATCATCGCCCTGGGCATCCAGATCTGGATGATCTGGGCAAAGCTGGAAAGCTTCGACGAGCTAAAGGCCGTCTGCCTTTTTCACGTCATCGGCTTTGCGCTCGAAGTCTTCAAGACGTCGGGCAGCATTCAATCCTGGGCATATCCTGACCCTGCCTACACGAAACTGTTCGGTGTGCCGTTGTTTTCCGGCTTCATGTATGCCGCCGTCGGCAGCTATATCATCCAGGCTTGGCGCCTCTTTGATCTTCGCATCAAACATCACCCGCCCTATTGGATGGCGGCTGCTTTGGCGATCGTAATCTACGCAAACTTTTTCGCGCACCACTATATAGGCGACTATCGCTGGTATATCGCAGCTTGCCTCTTGGGCCTCTATGCCCGCTCGACGGTCGTCTTCCGGCCCTACGACCGCGATCGGCGCATGCCGTTGCTTCTATCGTTTGTCCTGATCGGCTTCTTCATCTGGCTGGCCGAGAACATCAGCACCTTTCTCGGGGTCTGGAAGTATCCCAACCAACTCGGCGCCTGGTCGATGGTTCATATCGGCAAATGGAGTTCCTGGTGCCTTCTGGTCATCATGACGTTCACGATCGTCGCTAACCTGAAGCATATCAAACGATATATTCACGTCCCGGAATAAGCTGCTGGAACAAAACAACGAGTCTACCGGCCGTAAATGACAAAAGGCCGGATGATCGCTCATCCGGCCTTCAATTTCTGATCGGAAGCTGGCCTTAAGCGGCTGCAGCTTCCTCTTCAGCGGCGACGCGAGCCTTGTCGGCTGCGCCCTTGGCAGATACATCGCGATCAACGAATTCGACGACTGCGAGAGCGGCATTGTCGCCCTGGCGGAAGCCGGCCTTCATGATGCGCAGGTAGCCGCCGTTGCGGGTGGCGTAGCGCGTTGCGATCGCGTCGAACAGCTTCGAAACGACGGCTGCATCGCGGATCTGCGAGATGGCCTGACGACGAGCGTGCAGGTCGCCGCGCTTGCCGAGGGTCACCAGCTTCTCGACGATCGGACGAATTTCCTTCGCCTTCGGGAGCGTGGTTACGATCTGCTCATGGGTAATGAGCGAAGCCGCCATGTTGGCGAACATCGCCTTACGGTGGCTAGCGGTTCTATTCAGCTTGCGGCCGGCTTTACCGTGGCGCATGGCTATTCTCCTTCACTTGCAGGCATCCGTCGCCTGCAGTTTGTTGGTTAGTATTGGTCTTCGTAGCGCTTGGCGAGATCTTCGATGTTCTCGGGCGGCCATGCCGGCACTTCCATGCCGAGGTGCAGGCCCATGGAAGCGAGAACTTCCTTGATTTCGTTCAGCGACTTGCGACCAAAATTCGGCGTGCGGAGCATTTCTGCTTCGGTCTTCTGAATGAGGTCGCCGATGTAGACGATGTTGTCGTTCTTCAGGCAGTTTGCCGAACGAACGGACAGTTCGAGCTCGTCCACCTTCTTGAGGAGCGCCGGGTTGAAAGCGAGTTCGGTAACTGCTTCCTCTTCGGTTTCCTTCTGCGGCTCGTCGAAGTTGACGAACACGCCAAGCTGATCCTGAAGAATGCGGGCCGCGAAAGCGACTGCATCTTCACCGCTGATCGAACCGTCGGTTTCGATCGACATGCTCAGCTTGTCGTAGTCGAGAACCTGTCCTTCACGGGTATTTTCTACCTTGTAGGACACCTTCTTGACCGGCGAATAGAGGCTGTCGACCGGGATAAGACCGATCGGAGCATCTTCCGCACGATTACGCTCGGCCGGGACATAGCCCTTGCCGTTGTTGACGGTGAATTCCATGCGGATTTCGGCACCCTCGTCGAGCGTGCAGATGACATGCTCGGGGTTGAGGATTTCGATATCGCCGACCGTCTGAATGTCGCCAGCCGTTACAACGCCTGGGCCCTGCTTGCGCACGACCATGCGCTTGCTGTCATCGCCGTCCATCTTGATGGCGATTTCCTTGATGTTCAGCACGATGTCCGTCACGTCTTCCCGGACGCCCGGGATAGAGGAGAACTCATGCAGCACGCCGTCGATCTGCACGGCCGTTACAGCGGCGCCGCGCAGAGAAGACAGCAGAACGCGGCGCAGCGCGTTGCCGAGGGTAAGACCGAAGCCACGCTCCAGCGGTTCGGCCACGAGCGTTGCCTTGGTACGGCCGCTCGAGGTGAACTCGACCTTGTTGGGCTTGATCAGTTCCTGCCAGTTTTTCTGAATCATATTTTTGCCTTCCGTTCGTTGCCACCATCCAATCGTGACAACCGAGCTTGAGTAACACCAAGCCGGGCGCATCTACCCCGGCCGGTGTCGTGAGTGGCGATGATCAGACGCGACGCTTCTTGCGCGGGCGGCAACCATTGTGCGGGATCGGGGTCACGTCGCGGATCGACGTGATCATGAAACCAGCAGCCTGGAGCGCGCGCAGAGCGGATTCACGACCGGAGCCCGGACCGCAAACTTCAACTTCCAGCGACTTCATGCCGTGTTCCTGAGCCTTCTTGGCGCAGTCTTCGGCAGCGATCTGGGCAGCGAACGGCGTCGACTTGCGCGAACCCTTGAAGCCCTTGGCACCAGCGGACGACCAGGCAATGGCGTTGCCCTGTGCGTCGGTGATGGTGATCATCGTGTTGTTGAAGGTCGAGTTGACGTGTGCGACGCCCGACGTGATATTTTTACGCTCGCGACGACGAACGCGTACGGCTTCCTTGGCCATGTTAGTCCTTTCTTGGATCTCTGCACCGCCGTAATGCCAGCGGCTACACCGAAGCGACACTCATTGAGCACCGCTTCAAACTCAAAAGAGGCCGGCGGACCGCCAGCCTCCCACCTCCGGTTTCCCGGAAATTACTTCTTCTTACCAGCGATCGCCTTTGCCGGGCCCTTGCGGGTACGAGCATTGGTATGCGTACGCTGGCCACGAACCGGCAGGCCGCGACGATGACGCAGGCCGCGGTAGGAACCCAGGTCCATCAGACGCTTGATGTTCATCGCGGTTTCGCGACGCAGATCACCTTCGACCTGATAGTCACGGTCGATGGTTTCGCGGATCTGCAGAACTTCAGCATCCGTCAACTGGTTGACGCGACGCTCGGCCGGGATACCGACCTTCTCGCAGATTTCCTGTGCAAACTTCGGTCCGATCCCGTGAATGTAACGAAGCGCAATAACTACGCGCTTTGCAGTCGGGATGTTGACGCCAGCGATACGAGCCACGCCTGTTCTCCTTGCATTCCTTTTGCCTTGGCAAAGGGTCTTGTTATGCAGCCCGGGAGCTGCTTGTTCGATGTGTATCCGCCACATGTCAAAACGACCGTGCTCGGACTTCCCGTTGGAAATCCGCGCCGATCGCATGGCATGTCGCGAGTTGGCGCGGTGTTTAGCGGAATCAGTGCAAAAAAGCAACCGCTCCAGCCAGTTTATTTTAAGCCACTTAAAGCTTAGCCAGGATAGCCTCGATGCTATCGGTCACATGCTCGATATCGGCCATGCCGTCGATGCTCTGCAACTTGCCCTTGGCGTAGTAGTAACCGATCAGCGGCGAGGTCTCCTTGTAGTAGACCTGGAGGCGCGTCGCCATCGTCTCGGCATTGTCATCCGGCCGGCGCTTAAAGTGCGTCGAGCCGCATTTGTCGCAGACACCCGCCGTTGCCGGAACCTTGTCAGTGTCGTGATAGACGCTGCCGCAGTTCGAGCAGGAATAACGGCCGGACACGCGGCGAATCAGTTCCGCATCGTCGACCTTCAGCTCGATGACGACGGAAAGCTCCAGCCCCTTCGCCTTGAGCATCTGCTCGGTGGCATCTGCCTGTACCAAGGTACGCGGGAAGCCGTCGAGGATGAACCCGCTGGCACAATCCGGCTGATCGATACGCTCCGAGACGATGGCATTGACGATCTCGTCGGAGACGAGCTTGCCTGCATCCATGACGGCCTTGGCGCGCTTGCCGACTTCCGTCCCCGCGCTTACCGCGGCTCGCAGCATATCGCCTGTGGAAAGCTGCGGAATGCCGTACTTGTCCACGATACGCTGGGCCTGGGTCCCCTTACCTGCACCCGGTGGCCCTAAAAGTATGAGTCTCATCGCCCCCTCTTTCCTCCACGCAACTTCGATTTCTTGATCAGGCCTTCATATTGCTGTGCGATCAGGTGACCCTGAATCTGCGCCACCGTATCCAGCGTTACGCTAACCACGATCAGAAGCGAAGTACCACCCAGAGACAAGGGAATACCGGTCTGGGACACGAGAATTTCGGGCAGGATGCAGACGAAGACAAGATAGATCGCGCCGATGACCGTAATGCGGGTCAGCACATAATCGATATATTCGGCGGTGCGCTCACCCGGACGGATGCCCGGAATGAAGCCGCCATGCTTCTTCAGATTGTCGGCCGTGTCCTTCGGGTTGAAGACCAGCGCCGTGTAGAAGAAGGCGAAGAAGGCGATCAGGGCGCCGTAAAGCACCATGTAGATGGGCTGTCCGTGGCCGAGTGCGGCAACGATCGACGTGACCCAGGTCGGAAGCGCCGTGTTGTTGCCGAGGCCGGCGGCGGTTGCCGGCAGCAGGAGCAGCGAGGATGCAAAGATTGCCGGAATGACGCCAGAAGTGTTGAGCTTCAGCGGCAGGTGCGAGGTGTCGCCCTGGAACATGCGCGTGCCAACCTGGCGCTTCGGATACTGGATCAGCAGACGACGCTGCGCGCGCTCCACGAAAACGATCAGCGCGATGACCAGAACGGCGACGACGAGAACGGCGAGAATGAGGCCCGTCGAAAGCGCGCCGGTTCGGCCGAGTTCGAGCGTGCCGGCAAGAGCGGTCGGGAGACCGGCGGCAATACCGGCGAAGATGATCAGCGAAATACCGTTGCCGATACCGCGCGAGGTCACCTGCTCGCCGAGCCACATCAGGAACATCGTGCCGCCGAGCAGCGTTATGACGGTAGAGATGCGGAAGAACCAGCCCGGATCGACGACGACGCCATTGCCATGCTCAAGGCCGATCGCGATACCATAGGCCTGCAATGCGCCGAGCAGCACCGTGCCGTAGCGGGTGTACTGGTTGATGATCTTACGGCCCTGCTCGCCTTCCTTCTTCAGGTTTTCGAGCGACGGCACGACCGACGTCATCAGCTGAACGATAATCGAGGCCGAAATATAAGGCATGATACCGAGCGCGAAGATCGCCATGCGCTGTACAGCGCCGCCCGAGAACATGTTGAAGAGGCCGAGAATGCCGCCCGACTGGTTGTGGAAAGCCTGGGCGTAAGCGGCAGGATTCAGACCTGGAAGCGGAATGTGGGTGCCGAGCCGGTAAACGAGGAGAGCGCCGAGCGTAAACCACAGGCGCTTCTTGAGATCCTCGGCCTTGGCAAAGGTCGAAAAATTGAGATTGGACGCCAATTGTTCCGCTGCAGAAGCCATGCAAATCTCCGCATTACCAATTCCGGCATAATCGGCCGGGTCCGGAATCAGTAAATAAATTGTTCAAAAGCCGGGCTTCGGACGGATTGCGGTGCAATCGGACGCCTCACCCTTGGTTCCCGTTATCAACCGGAAGGACACTGCCGCATCTTCCAGGTTCGTGAGGCTCACATATGGGAGCAAAATCGCCCGAAGTGAAGCACCTCGGGCGATTATTGATCATATTATTCTGCGACAGAAGCGAGCAGCTTGACGGAGCCGCCGGCCTTTTCGATCTTTTCAACAGCCGACTTGGATGCGCCTGCAACTTCAAGCGCAACCTTTGCCTTCAGTTCGCCGTCGGAAAGAACGCGAACGCCGTCCTTGACGCGGCGAATCACGCCCGCAGCCTTGAGGGCAGCAGCATCGATCGTGTTCTTGGCATCGAGCTTGCCGGCATCGACGGCAGCCTGGATGCGCTCCAGCGATACGACAACGTAGTCAGCCGCGAAGATGTTGGTGAAGCCGCGCTTCGGCAGGCGACGATAGATGGGCATCTGACCACCTTCGAAGCCGTTGATCGCAACACCCGAACGGGACTTCTGACCCTTCACACCACGGCCACCGGTCTTACCGGAGCCGGAGCCGATGCCGCGGCCGAGGCGCTTGCGGCTGTGGGTCGAGCCTTCGTTATCCTTGATCTCATTCAGTTTCATAGCGAATTACCTCCGGCTCACTTCTCGTCGACGATGCGAACGAGATGCTGGACAGCACGGATCATGCCACGAACAGCCGGAGTATCTTCCAGCGTGCGGCGACGGTGCATCTTGTTCAGTCCGAGACCGATCAGCGTCTTCTGCTGAACATCCGGACGGCGGATCGGGCTGCCAACCTGCTCGACCGTAACGGTCGCCTTAGCTTCAGCCTTCTTGGTCGTCTTGGCCATAGGTCAAACTCCCTTATTCTTCGGAGGCGTTGCCCGAAGCGGCGCGACGAGCCTGCAGGGTAGCATACTTGATGCCACGCTGAGCTGCGATGTCCTTCGGGTGAACCTGGTGCTTCAGGGCGTCGAACGTGGCGCGAACCATGTTGTACGGGTTCGACGAACCGGTCGACTTGGCGACGACGTCATGAACGCCGAGCGTTTCGAAAACGGCGCGCATCGGGCCGCCGGCGATGATACCGGTACCGACCTTAGCGGAGCGCAGCAGAACCTTGCCGGCGCCATGGCGGCCATGGACGTCGTGATGCAGCGTACGGCCGTCGCGCAGCGGTACGAAGATCATGTCGCGCTTGGCGCTTTCGGTTGCCTTGCGGATCGCTTCCGGCACTTCGCGTGCCTTGCCGTGACCGAAGCCAACGCGGCCCTTCTGGTCGCCAACGACGACGAGAGCGGCGAAACCGAAACGGCGGCCACCCTTCACAACCTTGGCGACGCGGTTGATCGCGACCAGCTTGTCGACGAATTCGCTATCGCGCTCTTCACGGCTCTGGCGGTCTTCCCGCGGAGCCCTCTTTTCCTGTGCCATTGTCCTCTTCCTTTTTCTTTTCCGGGTGCAACGGGCAAACAAAACGAAGACCGCATCAACCTCCGAAGGGAGATTTGCGGTCCGGTGAAATCCGGCCGGCGCGTATCGGCTACCGGCCGGAAACTTGATCAGAAGGTCAGGCCGCCTTCGCGAGCCGCTTCGGCGAGAGCCTTGATGCGGCCGTGATAGATGAAGGCGCCGCGATCAAACACGACTTCCTTCACGCCTGCCTTGGAGGCGCGCTCAGCAACGAGCTTGCCAACCAGAGCTGCAGCGGCGGTATCGGCACCGGTCTTCAGAGAACCGCGCAGATCCTTGTCGAGAGTGGAGGCAGCCGCGAGGGTCTTGCCAGCCACGTCATCGATGACCTGGGCGTAGATGTTCTTCGACGAGCGATGAACCGACAGGCGCGGACGGCCATTGGCCACCGACTTGATTTGACGGCGCACGCGGTTGGCGCGACGCGCAAGTGCTTCTTTCCTGCTAGCCATTTCGCGTGATCCTTACTTCTTCTTGCCTTCTTTGCGGATGATCCGCTCTTCGGCATACTTAACACCCTTGCCCTTGTAGGGCTCAGGACCGCGGTATTCGCGGATTTCAGCTGCAACCTGGCCGACCTGCTGCTTGTTGATGCCGGTGACGACGATTTCCGTCGGCTTCGGCACAGCGATCGTGATGCCCTGCGGCGGCTCATAAACCACGTCGTGGCTGAAGCCGAGCGCCAGCTGCAGGTTCTTGCCCTGCATGGACGCACGATAGCCGACGCCGTTGATTTCGAGCTTGCGCTCGTAGCCGTCCTTAACACCCTTCAGGATGTTCTCGATCATCGTGCGGGACATGCCCCACTTTGCGCGAGCGCCCTTGGTGTCGTTAAGCGGCGTTACGACGATTGCATTGTTTTCCAGCTTGAGACCGATTTCGTCGTTAGCGACGAAAAACAGCTCGCCCTTGGGGCCCTTGGCAGTCACTTTTTGGCCATCAACCGTGGCCGTGATCCCTGCAGGTACCTGAACGGGCTTCTTACCGATACGAGACATTTTTCAAACCTGTCTGTTTCGAAGGAGATCCCTGTTCGATCTTAGAAGACCGAGCAGAGAACCTCGCCACCAACATTCTGTTCACGAGCCTGGTGATCAGCCATCACGCCCTTCGGAGTCGAAAGGATGGTGATGCCGAGACCGTTCGCGACCTGCGGAATGGACTTGACCGAGACATAAACCCGGCGGCCCGGCTTGGACACGCGGCCGATCTCACGGATCACCGACGAGCCTTCGTAGTACTTCAGCTCGATGTTGAGCTCAGACTTGCCGTTGCCGAAATCGACGACGGAATAGCCACGGATGTAGCCTTCAGCCTGGAGCACATCGAGAACGCGTGCACGGAGCTTGGACGCAGGCGTCGAAACCGACGACTTGCGGCGCGAAGCGCCATTGCGGATGCGGGTGAGCATATCGCCCAAAGGATCAGTCATAGACATCTAATCTGCTCCTTACCAGCTCGACTTGACGATGCCCGGCACCTTGCCGAGGTTGCCGAGTTCGCGCAGCGCGATACGCGACATACGCAGTTTGCGGTAGTACGCGCGCGGACGGCCAGACACTTCGCAACGGTTGCGAATACGGGTCTTCGATCCATCGCGCGGGAGCGATGCCAGCTTCAGAGTGGCCTTGAACCGGTCTTCGATCGAGAGAGACTGGTTCATGATGATTGCCTTGAGAGCAGCCCGCTTCGCGGCCTGGTTGGCAACCGTATTGCGGCGGCGCTTGTTCTTTTCAACTGCGCTTGTCTTCGCCATATCAGGGTTCCTTTTCTACGCTCGTCGTTACGGTTATTGACGGAACGGGAAGTTGAACTCTTTCAGAAGAGCCCGTGCTTCGTCGTCGGTCGTGGCCGTCGTGCAAACGATGATGTCCATGCCCCACATCTGATCAACCTTGTCGTAGTTGATCTCAGGGAACACAATGTGCTCCTTGATGCCCATGGCAAAATTGCCACGACCGTCAAAGCTCTTCGGGTTCAGGCCGCGGAAGTCGCGAACGCGCGGAAGCGCGATGTTGACCAGGCGATCCAGGAACTCGTACATGCGGGCGCCGCGCAGGGTGACCTTTGCGCCGATCGGCATGTTTTCGCGGACCTTGAAGCCAGCGATGGAGTTGCGTGCGCGCGTGATGACCGGCTTCTGGCCGGCGATCGCTGCGAGATCGGCAGCAGCAACAGTCGGCTTCTTCGAATCAGCCGTTGCTTCGCCGACGCCCATGTTGATCACGATCTTGTCCAGCTTCGGGATCTGCATCTCGTTAGCGTAGGAGAACTTCTCCTGCATGGCCGCGCGGATGCGAGCGACGTATTCCTTCTTGAGCCGCGGCTCGTACTTTGCCTCAGCCATCGATCACTTCTCCAGAGGTCTTGGCCACACGGACCTTCTTGCCATCCACAACCTTGAAACCGACGCGGGTCGGCTTGCCGTCCTTGTCGACGATCGCAATGTTGGACAGGTGAAGCGGGGCTTCCTTGCTGATGATGCCGGCTTCCTGGCTCTGCGTCTGGCGCTGATGGCGCTTTACGACGTTGACGCCACGAACGACCGCACGGTCTTCCTTCGGCAGCACTTGAACAACTTCTCCGGTGCGGCCCTTGTCCTTACCGGTCAATACGACGACCTTGTCGCCTTTACGGATCTTCTGCATCGCTCCGCTCCTTACAGTACTTCTGGAGCCAGCGAGATGATCTTCATGTGGTTCTTGGCGCGAAGTTCGCGCGGAACCGGTCCGAAGATACGGGTGCCGATCGGCTCTTTCTTGTTGTCGATGAGGACTGCTGCGTTGGTATCGAAGCGGATGACGCTGCCATCCGGACGACGGATGTCCTTGGCGGTACGAACGACAACCGCCTTCATCACGTCACCCTTCTTCACACGGCCGCGCGGAATAGCTTCCTTGATCGAGACGACGATAACGTCGCCGATCGAGGCATACTTGCGCTTCGAGCCGCCCAGCACCTTGATGCACATGACACGACGTGCGCCGGAATTATCCGCCACGTCGAGGTTTGTTTGCATCTGAATCATGTCAGGTCGCCTTCTTGTTGTTACCGGAATGGTTGGGTCAGCCGACCCCCTACCCCGGCTTATGAACTAGTCTCTTGTCTGATTTCGCGGCATCCGGGGATCCCTCGGGATCGCCATTGCCAGTCATCAATAAAGCAAAAGAACGCCCGTACTCGAGCGTCCTGCTTCCAAGCTCGTGCTTCATACAGATATTTCGCCCAAGCGCAAGGGCCTGAGCGAAATTCTGCTACTTGGACTGGGCGGAAACGACCGTCCAGGTCTTGTCCTTGGAAATCGGCGCGCATTCCTCGATGGAAACGACGTCGCCGACCTTGTACTGATTGTTCTCGTCGTGAGCCTTGTACTTCTTGGAACGACGAACAGTCTTCTGGAGCAGCGGGTGAGCGAATCGACGCTCTACGCGAACTACTACAGTCTTCTCGTTCTTGTCGCTGACCACGACGCCCTGCAGAATGCGCTTCGGCATGTTATTTTTCCTTTAGGCCTTTGCTTCTGCCGCCTTCTGGCGGGCAATGGTTTTTATGCGAGCGATGTCCTTGCGGACTTCGTTGATGCGCGAGGACTTTTCAAGCTGGCCGGTCGCCTTCTGAAAGCGCAGGTTGAACTGCTCCTTCTTCAGCTTGGCAAGCTCGTCCTTGAGTTGGTCGGCGCTCAGGGCGCGAACATCTGCGGCTTTCATGAGCTTCTTCCTTACTCTGCAATGCGCTGTACGAAGCGCGTCTTGACCGAGAGCTTGGCAGCGCCGAGGCGCAGAGCCTCACGAGCGATTTCTTCGCTCACACCATCGATCTCGAACATCATGCGGCCGGGCTTGACCTTGCATGCCCAGTATTCGACGGAGCCCTTACCTTTACCCATGCGGACTTCGGTCGGCTTTGCGGTTACCGGAACATCCGGGAACACGCGGATCCATACACGGCCGGCGCGCTTCATATAACGCGTGATCGCGCGGCGAGCCGCTTCGATCTCACGAGCGTTAACGCGGTTAGGCTCCTGCGACTTCAGGCCGAATTCGCCGAACGCCAGATCAGAACCACCCTTGGCAACGCCCTTGATGCGGCCCTTGAATTGCTTGCGGTACTTCGTACGCTTTGGCTGCAACATTTTCTTATTCTCCGAACTTATCTGCCACGTACGCTATCAAGCGTTGTCGCGGCGACGGTCTCTATCGCGATCGCGGCTAGCCGGACCCTGGGCGTCACCCTCAAGCGCACGGCGTTCGGAGGCCATCGGATCGTGCTCAAGGATTTCGCCCTTGAAGATCCAAACCTTGATGCCGCAGATGCCGAAAGCGGTTTCTGCTTCAGCTGTACCGTAGTCGATGTCGGCGCGCAGCGTATGCAGCGGCACGCGACCTTCGCGGTACCATTCCGTACGAGCGATTTCCGCGCCGCCGAGACGGCCGGCGCAGGTGATCTTGATGCCTTCGGCGCCAAGACGCATCGCGGACTGAACGGCGCGCTTCATGGCGCGGCGGAAAGCGACACGGCGCTCGAGCTGCTGAGCGATCGACTGGGCAACCAGCGTCGCGTCGATTTCCGGCTTGCGAACTTCAACGATGTTGAGGTGCGTTTCGGAATTCGTCATGTCCGACAGCTTCTTGCGGAGCTTGTCGATGTCAGCGCCCTTCTTGCCGATGATCAGGCCCGGACGAGCCGAGTGGATCGTGACGCGGCACTTCTTGTGCGGACGCTCGATGACCACCTTGGAGATACCAGCCTGCTTCAGTTCGTTCATGACGAACTTGCGCATCTTCAGGTCTTCGTGAAGAAGCTGACCATACTCGGCATTGTCCGCAAACCAGCGGCTATCCCAGGTACGGTTGATGCCAAGACGAAAACCGATTGGATTGATTTTCTGACCCATTATGCGGCCTCCCCTTGAGCTTCAACTTCACGAACGACGATCGTCAGATGCGCGAACGGACGCTCGATGCGAGACGCACGACCGCGGCCACGAGCGTGGAAACGCTTCATGACGATCGACTTGCCGACGTAAGCTTCAGCGACGACCAGCGAGTCAACGTCGAGATCGTGGTTGTTTTCTGCGTTGGCGATCGCGGATTCGAGCGTCTTCTTCACGGCGCCAGCGATGCGCTTGCGCGAGAATTCCAGCTCTGCGAGCGCGCGATCAACCTTCTTGCCGCGGATCGAAGCCGCGACCAGGTTGAGCTTCTGCGGGCTGACACGGAGCGTGCGCGCAACTGCCTGCGCTTCATTGTCCTTCAGCCGGCGTTCGGTTTTTGCCTTGCCCATTGTTACTTCCTCTTCGCCTTCTTGTCCGCACCGTGACCATAATAGGTACGGGTCGGGGCGAACTCGCCGAACTTGTGTCCGACCATGTCTTCATTGACGCTGACCGGAATATGCTTGCTGCCGTTGTAAACACCAAAGGTGAGACCAACGAACTGCGGCATGATGGTGGAGCGACGGCTCCACATCTTGATTACTTCGCTACGTCCGCCTTCGCGCACCTTCTCAGCTTTCTTGAGAAGATAGCCGTCAACAAACGGACCTTTCCATACTGAACGAGCCACTTGAGACTTCCTCTCTTACTTCTTGCGCTGATGGCGCGAGCGCATGATCATCTTGTCGGTCGACTTGTTCGACCGCGTACGCTTGCCCTTGGTCGGCTTGCCCCATGGGGTCACCGGATGGCGACCACCGGAGGTGCGGCCTTCACCACCGCCGTGCGGATGGTCGACCGGGTTCATGACGACGCCGCGGTTATGCGGCTTCTTGCCACGCCAACGCGAACGACCAGCCTTACCGTCGTTGATGTTGGCATGATCCGGGTTGGAAACCGCACCGATCGTTGCGAGGCAACTGCCATGCACGAGGCGCTGTTCGCCGGAGTTCAGGCGAAGGATCGCCATGCCCTGGTCACGACCGACGAGCTGGGCGTAGGAGCCAGCCGAACGAGCGATCTGACCGCCCTTGCCCGGCTTCATTTCCACGTTGTGGATGATCGAGCCGACCGGGATGAACTGAAGTGGCATGGTGTTGCCCGGCTTCACGTCCACGGCCTTTTCCGAAGCGATGACCTTGTCGCCGGCAGCGAGGCGCTGCGGAGCGAGGATGTAGGCCAGCTCGCCGTCCGTGTACTTCACCAGAGCGATGTAAGCGGTACGGTTCGGATCGTATTCGATGCGCTCGACCGATGCTTCGACGTCGAACTTGCGACGCTTGAAGTCTACCAGACGGTAGCTGCGCTTGTGACCGCCACCCTGGAAACGCACGGTGATGCGGCCGGTGTTGTTGCGGCCGCCCTTGGAGGTCAGGCCTTCCGTCAGCGTCTTGACCGGCTTGCCCTTGTAGAGCGAGGAGCGATCGACGATGACCAGCTGACGCTGGCTCGGGGTCGTCGGATTGAATGTTTTCAATGCCATTTTCTTATTCCTCAGAGACCGGTGGAGACGTCGATCGACTGGCCTTCGGCGAGCGTCACGATAGCCTTCTTCACGTCCTTCTGCTTGCCGACGAGACCTTTGAACCGCTTGGTCTTGCCCAGGCGCAGCAGGGTGTTGACGGCCGTAACCTTGACGCCGAACAGCGCTTCGACGGCAGCCTTGATTTCAGGCTTCGTCGCGGTCTTGGCAACGTTGAAAACAACCTGGTTGTTGTCCGAAAGCAGAGTGGACTTTTCGGTGATCGCAGGAGAAACGATCACATCGTAATGGCGAAGATCCGTCACTTGAATCGCTCCTCTAGAGCTTCAACTGCGGCCTTGGACAGGACGAGCTTGCCACGGCGCAGGATGTCGTAAACGTTGATGCCCTGAACCGGCAGAACATCGATGTTCGGGATGTTCTGGGCTGCGAGCTTGAAGTTGTTGTCGAGTTCGGCACCGCCGATGAACAACGCGTTGGTCAGGCCGAGCGTCTCGAAAGTGCTGGCCAGAGCCTTGGTCTTAGCGTCGGCTGCAATCAGGCTGTCGATGACGATAACGTCTTCGGACTTCAGCTTGGCAGACAGAGCGTGACGCAGGCCGAGGGCGCGAACCTTCTTCGGCAGATCATGCTCGTGGCTGCGGGCAACCGGGCCGTGAGCCTTACCACCGCCGCGGAACTGCGGAGCGCGAGCCGAATGGTGACGAGCGCGGCCCGTACCCTTCTGCTTGTACATCTTGGCACCGGTGCGCCAAACGTCGGCGCGGCCCTTTGCCTGATGCGTGCCCTGCTGCTTCTTGGCAAGCTGCCAGCGAATGACGCGGGCGAGAATGTCTTCACGCGGCTCCAGGCCGAAAATCGCGTCAGAAAGGGAAACCTTCCCAGCGTCTTTGCCCTCAAGGGTCTTGACGTTCAATTCCATTGGTTTGGCTCCCTTACTTCGCTGCCGACTTGACGGCATCGCGCACGATGATCCAGGCACCCTTGGAGCCGGGAACCGCGCCCTTGACGAGGATCAGACCGCGATCTTCATCGGTCGATACCACTTCGAGGTTCTGCGTCGTCACGCGCGTCTGGCCCATGTGACCAGCCATCTTCTTGTTCTTGAACACCTTGCCCGGATCCTGGCGCGAGCCGGTCGAACCGTGCGAGCGGTGCGAAACCGACACACCGTGCGTGGCGCGCAGACCGCCGAAGCCGTGACGCTTCATAGCGCCGGCAAAGCCCTTACCGATCGTCGTGCCCGTCACGTCGACGAGCTGGCCCGCCGTGAAGTGAGCAGCCTTAAGCTCGGTGCCGACTTCAAGCAGGTTGTCGTCCGTAACACGGAATTCAACGAGCTTGGCCTTCGGCTCAACGCTTGCGACAGCGAAATGACCGCGCAGGGCCTTCGTCGTGTTCTTAACTTTAGCCTGGCCGGCACCCAGCTGAACTGCGGTGTAGCCATTCTTTTCAACTGTGCGCTGGGCTACGACCTGGCAGCCATCCAAACGCAATACGGTTACCGGGACATGCTCGCCGGCGTCGTTATAGACGCGGGTCATTCCCACCTTCTGTGCAATCACACCTGAACGCATCGGTTCAATCCTTCTCACTCAGCTCGAGAACCTAGGTCTCAGAGCTTGATCTCAACATCGACACCGGCGGCGAGATCGAGCTTCATCAGCGCGTCTACCGTCTGCGGGGTCGGGTCAACGATGTCGAGGAGGCGCTTATGCGTGCGCATCTCGAACTGCTCGCGGCTCTTCTTGTCGATGTGCGGGGACCGGTTTACCGTGAACTTCTCGATACGGGTCGGAAGCGGAACGGGGCCCCGGACGCTAGCACCGGTGCGCTTCGCCGTCGACACGATCTCGCGCGTGGAAGCATCGAGAATCCGGTGATCGAACGCCTTCAGGCGAATGCGGATATTTTGGCCGTTCATTCGACGTTATCCTTGTGTTTTGTTATCTCGCGTGCCGCTCAAAAAGGGCACGGATTGTTCTTTTTCCTAAGGCGGACCACCGGTTTCAAAGATCGAGAGGGACGCCGGCTGCGGCATCCCCATCCACTCTTTAGGCCTTTGGGCCCACCTTATTGTTAATTTCATTGGCTGCTTCGTTAGCCGAAGCAGAGTGCAAATCGCGCTCGCGCGCCATTTGCAACATTTCCATGTCATAAGCAAGCGGCTACTGCCGCTTGCATCATATTATTGTCATCGAATCGGCCACTCGAATGGAGTGGCCGGCTTCG